>NZ_JGYG01000053.1 GCF_000740795.1 Haematobacter massiliensis | reverse complement strand
CAGGCCGGGGGATCGACGCGGCCGAGGGCCGCGCTCACCCCCGCCCTGCGGTTTTTCCTTTTCGTGTTTCCGCCCAACAGACCTGCCCGAGCCGGTCAATCGGCAAGCGCCGCGCCCGTGGCGCGTCGGCTCCGGCGGGGGCCGTGTCCTCGCTGCGCTGCGGGCCGCACCACCCCCCGCCTCCGCCCGATGGACAGTCTCGGTCAGGCCCGTGGGTCGGGCTGTGCCCTCCCCACTCTGTTCCGCCGAATACATGCGTATTCGTCAGACCAGACCGGCGAGGCGCAGCCCATCGGCGGAAG
>NZ_JGYG01000052.1 GCF_000740795.1 Haematobacter massiliensis | reverse complement strand
CTTCAACTGAGACACATGAAAGACATCATGCACCTCTGACAAATCTTCTGGCAAACTGAGCTGATAGGCCTGATTATTCTACCTCTGGAACTGACTTCCTCCCGCCTGGCTATTCTGACGGTACTGCTGTCACTGCTGAGGGTACTGCCTTGGGAACTGCTGCTGAGGCGGACGCTGGTTCTGCTGCTGATATCCCTGAGGGTGACTTTGCTTGAACTATTGAGGTGGATTACCTGAGAAATGGGGGCGATTGCTGCTCCTGGGCTGAGGTCCACCAATCTTGCGCTTTCAATCTTCCATCTCGTATGCCGTCTTCTGC
>NZ_JGYG01000051.1 GCF_000740795.1 Haematobacter massiliensis | reverse complement strand
TTTTTTCAAGCAGAAGACGGCATACGAGATAAGGAAGAAGATCAGTGCACCAAGCGCAACCACCTTGGACTGGACAGACATGAAGCTCTGTGTGCAAGACTGAAGGATTTGAAGCTAGGGTGTTTCAATAAGTGGATTTTTTTAATATCTCAAATGTAAATTGTCAACTTACAGTACAAGCACAAAAGCTTGTGTTACAAACATCTTCAAATCCACAAATAGGTATAAAGAAAACTTCATTACAAACTACTAGTTACTTGCGAATTTAAAAATTTACATTCCTACCGCCGGCTACTGATGTGCACTCCTAGTTTCTCACAACAATGTTTATAATGTGGAAGTGTCACCTGAAAG
>NZ_JGYG01000050.1 GCF_000740795.1 Haematobacter massiliensis | reverse complement strand
CCTCCGTAGCAAAAAGCACGGAGGTTTTTTGATGACCAAAGCGCTGAAACAAGCCAAACATACCCAAAAAGACACAACAAGCGGCCGGCCAGGAAACTCCGGGCGCATCGGCTTGCCGCCCGCGGTCACCGGCGTCACCAACGCCTCTCGGATGGCTTCGCGCGCCTCACCCTTCTGTAGGCTCCGTCAGGCCAGCGAGCAGAGCACCGATGCCGCCATGGTAGAGCTCGGCCATCTTCGGATGGATGCGGACAGGCGAGGGGACGCCAAGGACAGTTTCTTCTCCAGCTCTTCCAACAGGCTTCCAGTTCCGCCATGCCCTCCGCCGGAGTGCCGGCAAGGATCGCGCTTGCCAGCCCCATTTCCTCGGGTTTGCGGTCTGGCGGCTTGGGCCGTCATCGCATGAACCGACTGCCCCGTCGCCAGGCAGAGCAGGCCGCAAGAGCCCCATGAGGGTCGACGACCAATCCCCCCAGTTTTGTCAGAGGTCAGCACGATCCTCTCCAGCAGCAGTCCTGCTCTGAGGCCTCTTGCCAAGCTGCAGTGAGTTCCTGAGCGCGATAGTA
>NZ_JGYG01000049.1 GCF_000740795.1 Haematobacter massiliensis | reverse complement strand
GATCCGACTTCGGACGTGATAGCCGGACCAGTGCTTCCAGTTTGCTCGCCCAAAGCGTTTGCTCGCCCGAAGGATGTCGTTGCGGGCACGGGCGGCAGGGCAGTTCTCCTTCCAGAGGCGTCCGTTCTTGCGGATCGGGATGATGGCCGTGCCGCCGCGATCGACGATTGCGGTGTGACACCGCCGGGTGTCGAAGGCGCCGTCGCCGGTCACGGTGCCTACCTGTTCATCGGCCGGGATCTGATCCAGCAGATCCGGCAGCACAGGGCTGTCGCCTTCGCGGCTCGAGGTGAACTCCACCGCTCGGATGTCGCCGGTGGCCGTGTCCATCGCCAGATGAACCTTGCGGTATTGGCGCCTGCGGTGCGTGCCGTGCTTGCGCGCCAGCCATTCCCCGTCGCCCAGGAACTTGATCCCGGTGCTGTCGACCAGCAGGTTCAGCGGCCCCGTTGCACGGCGGTGGGGTATGTCGACCACCAAAGATCCTTGTCTGCGGCTCAGGGTGGAGAAGTCCGGCACTGGCCAGTCGAGCCCTGCCATCTTCAGAATGCTGGCCACCATCCCGGTTGTTTGCCGGAGTGGCAGGCCAAAGAGC
>NZ_JGYG01000048.1 GCF_000740795.1 Haematobacter massiliensis | reverse complement strand
CTGTCATTTTCTTCTTGCGGGTTTGTTTGTGATTGCCTAGATACCGCTTCACCGAGACGGACGGGGCGCTGGAGACGGGGCCGGGACGGACGGGACGGGGACTGAGGCGGAAGTGCTGAAGTTCTTGTGACAATCTGGAGATGAGGTTGGGCGGTAGGCCAGGCGCGAGTTTGGTTGACCGGTTGATTTTTGTCTCTCTGCTCTTTGACAATATGGTTTTACTGAAGAGATATGCGGGCGGTTCGGTCATACGACCTTTGAAGCCTTGCATATCGGCTCACTAGGGATTTCGGTTCCGATGATGTGAGTGTCAGCTTCACTGTTTGGCGGCTTTGGTCAGCGATGACTTGAGCACGTTGAACAGATGGTCTCCTGGCTTTCGGGTCAGGAGCGATGTGCGAAGGTTCGAACGTCAAGAACCCGCTTTGGTGGGTTTCAACATGAGAGTTTGATCCTGGCTCAGAACGAACGCTGGCGGCAGGCCTAACACATGCAAGTCGAGCGAGGACTTCGGTCCTAGCGGCGGACGGGTGAGTAACGCGTGGGAACGTGCCCTTTGCTTCGGAATAGCCCTGGGAAACTGGGAGTAATACCGGATGAGCCCTTTGGGGGAAAGATTTATCGGCGAAGGATCGGCCCGCGTTGGATTAGGTAGTTGG
>NZ_JGYG01000047.1 GCF_000740795.1 Haematobacter massiliensis | reverse complement strand
CCGTACCGGCAGTGACGCTCGCCTGTGTCGCTCTGGCCATTGCGCTGCGCCGGATCACGGATCGCTTTGCCCCCTGGCTGTTCCGCGCGCCAAAGGGCCTGATGGAGCATTTCGGGGCGCGGATCGGCGCGTTGCGTGCCCCGAGCCAACTCGATGTCACCCCGGATGGCGAGGGACGCTGGCGCTGACCTTGGCGGGCAATCGGCCCTCAGCCCATCACGACCCTGCCCCGCAGAACCCGTTCACGGCGCCGAAGCGGGTCTCTGCGGGATTTCGGCCAGCTCCGGCCAATGCTTGCGCCACAGGCGCAGGCCCCATGTGTCGCGGGGATTGTTGTGCCCGGTCACCTCGTCCTCGGAGATATGCGGATAGGGCCATTGCGCAGAGGGATAGTCGCCGAACTCCCGCCCCGTGGGGGGAACGGTGCGGCGGGCATATTCCACAAGGCTCGCCTTCCAGGACGGCTGGACGATCCCCAGCGCCTGCGCCGCCATCACGAATTCCAGCCCCGTCGCGATCACCCGGTAATCCGCAAAGGGTGAGGGATTGTCCGCCTGACGCGCGCTGCGCGTATCGGTGCCCCAGCGGATCGCCCAGTTCGGATCGCCGGGTTTCAGCGTCCCGTCCTCCGACATGAAGACCCGATCCCCGGGACGGAACGGGTTGCCTCCCATGAGGGTCAGGGTGATATCCCCCCTCACATTGCCCCCCCGCGGCTGGGAGATACGGG
>NZ_JGYG01000046.1 GCF_000740795.1 Haematobacter massiliensis | reverse complement strand
GACCTCATGACGACGACTTTGGCGATCAACGGTTTTGGCCGGATAGGGCGGAACATCGTGCGGGCGATTGTGGAGTCTGGGCGGAACGATGTCGAGATTGTTGCGATCAACGATCTTGGTCCGGTGGAGACGAACGCGCATCTGCTGCGGTTCGACAGCGTGCATGGCCGGTTTCCGGGGGAGGTCCGGGTGACCGGCGCGACGATCGACGTTGGCCGGGGGCCGATCGAGGTGACGGCGGTGCGCAACCCTGCGGAGCTGCCCTGGCAGGGGGTGGATGTCGCGCTGGAATGCACGGGGGTCTTCACCGACCGGGACAAGGCGGCGCTGCACCTGGAGAACGGCGCGCAGCGGGTTCTGGTTTCGGCACCCTCGGCCGGGGCGGACAAGACGATCGTGTTCGGGGTGAACGACAAGGTGCTGCGGCCGGAGGATCTGGTGATCTCGAACGGCTCGTGCACGACGAACTGCCTGAGCCCGGTGGCGCAGGTCCTGAACGACGCGGTCGGCATCACGCGGGGGTTCATGACGACGATCCACAGCTATACGGGCGATCAGCCGACGCTGGATACGATGCACAAGGACCTGTACCGGGCGCGGGCGGCGGCGCTGTCGATGATCCCGACCTCGACGGGGGCGGCGAAGGCGGTGGGTCTGGTGCTGCCGGAGCTGAAGGGCAAGCTGGACGGGGTTGCGATCCGGGTTCCGACACCGAACGTCTCTGTCGTGGAC
>NZ_JGYG01000045.1 GCF_000740795.1 Haematobacter massiliensis | reverse complement strand
GGATAAACGCTGTGACTGGAAAGCCAGCCGCACACAGCGGCATGCGTCTTCATGCTCTGGATACCGCCAAGGGCATTTCTGTCATTCTCGTGGTGTTCTGACATGTTCTGATGGTGTCCTCATCGGTCGGGTTCACGCCTCATCCGGTTTATTTTGCCGTGAACGCGCCGCTGCTCTCCATGCGGATGCCGCTGTTCTTCTTCGTGTCCGGCGTCGTCGTTGCCCATTCGCTGTCCGGTCCATGGAAAGACTTCTTCAACCGGAAGCTTCTGGACCTGCTGTGGATATGCGGGCTGTGGACGGTGATCAACACCGTGGTTCAGGGCCGCCCGACAAGCTATATTCTCACATCCTGGTACAGGCCGGAGATCCACCTTTGGTTCCTCTGGGGGCTGATCATCTACCGGCTCCTTTCCTATCTGTTGCGCAGGCACAAGACGCTGGCCCTCGCG
>NZ_JGYG01000044.1 GCF_000740795.1 Haematobacter massiliensis | reverse complement strand
TCTGCCGCAGGATTTCTGGAGCAGCCTGTCCACCCACCAGCGCAGCGTTGTCAGATACGGAGCATTCTTCTTCTTCGCGGTCTGGTATGGTCGGCAGATGGTGTCCGCGCTGTGCCGCTGGCCGTGGATCGCTCTGGCGGCCGCGTTGATGGCCGCTCTGCTCGCCTCCCGGTTGGACCTCGTCTTCCTTCTGTCCTTGTCGGGCGTGATGCTGATCCTTTCGGCGTCGATCCTGATTTCCGAACACCTTGTCGCCGTGCAGCACGCTTTCACCTTCGTCGGGAGCCGGTCGCTTGAGATCTTCGTGCTGCATTTCGCAATGGTGGGCCCGTTTCTGAAGATGGCCAAGGGCTATTCCCACAGCGCCCTCTGGGCCGTACCGGC
>NZ_JGYG01000043.1 GCF_000740795.1 Haematobacter massiliensis | reverse complement strand
TCGCAGATCATCCGGATGGTCGAATCTGCGCAAGGCTCTAAGCTGCCGATTCAGGCAATGGTCGATCGAGTGACGATGTGGTTTGTTCCTGTGGTCATGGCGGCTGCGGCCCTGACCTTTCTTGTGTGGCTGGTGCTTGGTCCGGAACCAGCCCTGACCTTTGCCCTTGTGAATGGGGTCGCGGTCCTGATCATTGCTTGCCCATGTGCAATGGGTCTAGCCACCCCGACTTCTATCATGGTGGGGACGGGCCGCGGCGCTGAAATGGGGGTACTTTTCCGCAAGGGCGAAGCCTTGCAACTGCTCCGCGATGCCAAAGTGGTCGCCGTGGACAAGACCGGAACCCTGACCGAGGGGCATCCGGCCCTGACGGATATCGCGGTGGCCAAAGGTTTTGATCGTGACGATGTTCTCGCGAGAATGGCAGCAGTCGAAGCGAAGTCCGAGCATCCCGTCGCGCGCGCGATCGTCGATGCCGCCCGGAAGGAGGGGCTTGCCATCCCTGGCGTATCCGACTTTGCATCCGATACAGGTTATGGTGTCCGCGCCACCGTCAACGGGGACCGGATCGAAGTCGGCGCTGACCGCTATATGATCAAGCTCGGGCTGGATGTAGATGAGTTTTCCGACACAGCCGCGCGGCTTGGGAATGAGGGCAAAACGCCGCTCTATGTGGCGATTGACGGGCGGCTCGCTGCTATCGTGGCCGTCGCAGACCCGATAAAGCCCTCAACCCCGGCGGCCATTGCGGCGCTCCATGAACTTGGCATCAAGGTGGCAATGATTACCGGTGACAATCGGCGGACTGCCGAGGCGATCGCGGCAAAGCTCGGGATTGACGAAGTGGTTGCCGAAGTCCTGCCGGAAGGCAAAGTTGAAACGGTGCGTCGTCTGAAGGCCGAATATGGCAGCCTCGCTTATGTGGGGGACGGGATAAACGATGCACCGGCGCTGGCAGAGGCAGATGTGGGCCTTGCCATCGGTACCGGTACCGATATCGCGATTGAAACCGCGGACGTGGTCCTTATGTCTGCCTGCATTCCCCAAGTGGCGTGTCGTTTGA
>NZ_JGYG01000042.1 GCF_000740795.1 Haematobacter massiliensis | reverse complement strand
ATGGCAAAGGCAAAGTTTGAACGGACGAAACCGCACGTCAACATTGGGACGATTGGCCACGTTGACCACGGGAAGACGACGCTGACGGCGGCGATCACGAAGTATTTCGGCGACTTCAAGGCCTATGACCAGATCGACGCGGCGCCGGAAGAGAAGGCGCGGGGGATCACGATCTCGACCGCGCATGTGGAATACGAGACGGAATCGCGTCACTACGCGCATGTCGACTGCCCCGGTCACGCGGACTATGTGAAGAACATGATCACGGGTGCGGCGCAGATGGACGGCGCGATCCTTGTGGTGAACGCGGCGGACGGCCCGATGCCGCAGACGCGGGAGCACATTCTGCTCGGCCGTCAGGTGGGCATTCCGTACATGGTCGTGTACCTGAACAAGGTGGACCAGGTCGATGACGCGGAGCTTCTGGAGCTCGTGGAGATGGAAGTGCGCGAGCTTCTGTCGTCCTACGAATATCCGGGCGACGACATTCCGATCGTGAAGGGCTCGGCTCTTGCGGCTCTGGAAGGTCGGGACAAGGAGATCGGCGAGGATTCGATCCGCGCGCTGCTCGAAGCGGTGGACAGCTACATCCCGACGCCGGAGCGTGCGGTTGACCAGCCGTTCCTGATGCCGATCGAGGACGTGTTCTCGATCTCCGGCCGCGGGACGGTTGTGACGGGTCGTGTCGAGCGCGGCGTGATCAACGTCGGCGACGAGGTCGAGATCGTGGGCATCCGCCCGACGAAGAAATCGACCTGCACGGGCGTGGAGATGTTCCGCAAGCTGCTGGACCGCGGGGAAGCCGGCGACAACATCGGCGCGCTGCTGCGCGGCGTTGACCGGGAAGGCGTGGAGCGGGGCCAGGTGCTCTGCAAGCCCGGCTCGGTGAAGCCGCACACGAAGTTCGAGGCGGAAGCCTACATCCTCACCAAGGAGGAAGGTGGCCGTCACACGCCGTTCTTCGCGAACTACCGCCCGCAGTTCTACTTCCGGACCACGGACGTGACCGGGACCGTCAAGCTGCCGGAAGGCACCGAGATGGTGATGCCGGGCGACAACCTGAAGTTCGAAGTCGAGCTGATCGCGCCGATCGCCATGGAAGAGAAGCTCCGCTTCGCTATCCGTGAAGGCGGCCGCACCGTCGGCGCCGGCGTCGTCTCCAAAATCATCGAGTAATCGAAAGGCT
>NZ_JGYG01000041.1 GCF_000740795.1 Haematobacter massiliensis | reverse complement strand
GATGGTGCGGGCGTGACGGACCACACGTGCCCCGATCTTGATCAGCTTCAGTTGCAGGCTGGTCAACGACCAGTCGGCCATGGCCTCGGGCAGCTCGATGCAGCGCAAGAAGGTGGCCAGGTTGTACGCCAGGGCGTGCAGTTGCAGCCGCACCTCATTGTCGCGGAACTTCCGGCACGACAGCCGCGTCCAGCGAAAGGCGTATTTGCCCTCTTTGATGTGCTGCTCGGCGGTGCCGCGCTGGTTGTAGAACCGCACCACCCAGTCCGGCTCCATCGGCAGGTTGGTGACGATGAAGCCGACACGCGGGAACAGTTCGCCCGGATGCCATTCGATCTTGGCGATCACCCGGCGTTCCTTGTCCCAGGACGCCGCCTGATACTCGAATTCCTCGAAGAACCGCTTGACCTTGGTCAGTGACGGCCGCCCGACAGGGCGCGTTAGCCGATGCGCGATCTTGTCCTTGAGGACCGCGTTTGCGGGCAGCCGGATGGCGTAGAAGAACCGCGCTTCTTCCAATCGCTCATAGATCGCCGGGATCGCGTAGGCAGCATCGGCCCGGAAGAACCTGCCACCAAGGTCGCGCTCCGCGTAGCGCGCAATGACGGGGTCGAGAACATCACGCCAGCCATCGGCGCTGTGGACGTTGCCATGGCGCAGGGCGCAGCGTTCCAGCATCCCGAACTGGTTGAACAGAAAGTTGGGGTGATAGCAGCTACAGTCGAAATGGCCATTCCAGGCGGACCCTTCCTGGTCGCCATGGGTCGGGCTGACCGAGCTGTCCATGTCCAGAACGATGTACTTCAGCCCGTTACGGTCATGGAACCGGTCGATCCATTGCCCGTTCAGGTCGGCCAGCGCGGCACGGTTCCCGGCCAGAGCCAGCGTCTCGGTCTCGAACCGTCCCATCTGCGATGCCGAGGCCGCTTGTGCATCGACCGCTCTGCCGCCGACAACTTGGCGCATGACCGGATCGCAGGCGAGACGGTTGGCGTCGTTGACATCCTCGTATCCGGCCAGCCGCCCAAAGACTGATTGCCGGAACAGGCCGTCGAGCCGATGGACCGTGTTCTTGCCAGAGCGAGTATCGCGCAGCGCCGCTGACGCCAAATCGGACAACCCGAGCGCGTCATCAAGCTCGCGCATCACCAGAAGGCCGCCGTCGGAACTGAGCTGCGTGCCGCGAAATTCCAGCCGCACGCGAGGGTCGAAATCC
>NZ_JGYG01000040.1 GCF_000740795.1 Haematobacter massiliensis | reverse complement strand
GCATATGTGGACACCCCCTTCGTCAAGTCTTTCCTCAATGCGTGTCGAATCCGGTTGGGTGCTTGCATATGTCCGGCCTCGTAGTGCGGCCGGATGGCCGCGGGCCCTGATGATATCCGCGGATCATGGTCCCTATCAAAACATCGCGCTTTTCAGCGCTGCCTCGCGAACGGGTTTTCCTGATCCCCGGCAAAACCGGTAGTCATCACGCTTCTTGGGCAGACCCTCCGAACTGTTGTGACGCTAGTGCGTCGTGACTTATGCGGCGGCTTCTCCGAAGACGGTCTTGTGTGCCATTACCGCCCAGCAGATCCGTGCCATCTTGTTGGCCAAGGCCACCGTTGTCAGGCGTGCAGATTTCGCCTGGAGGAGCTTTCTGACCCAGTTCATTAATGGCCCCTCGGTTGTTCGTCTCGAGAAACCGACGACAGCTGTCGCCCCGATGACAAGCAAGGTTCTCAAATATCGGTTTCCAGCTTTCGTGATCCGTCCCAACCGTTCCTTGCCACCAGATGAGTTGGATCGCGGCGTCAGGCCGAGCCATGCGGCAAGGTCTCGTCCCGATCTGAAGGCAGCAGGATCCACGACAGTGGCCGCCATTGCGGATGCGGTGATTACGCCGACGCCAGGGATCGTCGCCAGCCGTTGGCTGGCTTCGCTCGTGCGGTGCCATTCCAGGATTTTCCTCTCGAGCTCCTTTATCTCGGCATTCAAGGAGCCGATCTGCCGGGCAGAGGAAAACACAATGTCACGCACGAGCGGCGGCAGGTCGATCTCGTCTGCGCCGTGTGCAAGCACCCGCTCGACGAGATCGGCATGCCGTCTGATCCCCTTTGGCGCTACGACGCCCATCTCGGTGAGATGGCCGCGCAGGGCGTTCACAAGCATTGTTCTTTGGCGGACCAAGAGAGCGCGGGTCTTGTGGACCATGAGAATAGCCTGCTGCGATTCAGATTTGATCGGGACGAACCGCATGGTCGGCCTGGTCACAGCCTCGCAGATGGCTTCTGCGTCAACCATGTCGTTCTTCTGGCGCTTGACATAGGGCTTCACGTAGGACGCGACCATCAACCGTACTTCGTGGCCCAAGGCAGAAAGCTCCCGCGCCCAGTGGTGCGCGGAAGGGCACGCCTCCATGCCAACCAGGCACGGTTCCAGCCTCGTAAAGAACTCGAGCATCTGGGAGCGCCGCACCTTTCGCGTGATGACGACTTTTCCTTCTGCGTCGACAGCGTGAACCTGGAAAACGCTCTTCGCGAGATCGAGGCCAATGATCATTCCGGACATATCCAACCACTCCTTCTTCCAGGGAACCGTTGAAACCAGATTCGACGGTTGGGGTGGGGGTGTCCACATCATCAA
>NZ_JGYG01000039.1 GCF_000740795.1 Haematobacter massiliensis | reverse complement strand
CCTTTATTTGAGGTGGTGCTTTTCCGGCGCGGCTAGCGGAGCCATTTCCCGATCTGGGGAAGCTGCATGACCAGCGCCGCACCCAGGCTCAGCAGGCAGATCATGATGCCGCCGGCGAAAGTATGGGTGGCAATGCCGAGAATGGCGCCGGCCACGCTCAGCATCAGGATATGCACAAGATAGATATCCATCGAGAGCTGGCCCAGTTTGCGCGTCCAGCCGAATTCCGGCGTCCGCACCATCAGCGACAGCACCATGATCGGGGGCGCAAGGATCAACTGCTGCGTGCCATCCATCCCCGCGGCCCGCAACACAAGCCCGAACAGGCAGATGATGGCTGTCACGAAAATCAGGATCCAGCCGGAGTTCCGCACGGCGAAAAGCAGCATTCCGACGCCCACGGAAGGCAGGTACAGCACCGACAGCCGGAGGATCAGGGGCAGCTCCTGCCATGACCAGACCTCCAGGCAGGCGATGGTGGCCAGGGCAAAGAGCACCAGCCAGAACAGGAGCGGCCGCCAGCTGGAAATCTGGAATGTCGTCTTTTGTGCCAGAAGGATAAGGACAGCGCTGACGGCCAGTGCCCAGGGCAGGAACCACAATTGCCCGAAGCTTCCGACCGGCGGGTGCCACGCCTGAAGCTCTTCGATGAGGCTGCCGCCCGTCATTACGGATTGTGCGACCTTTGCAAGGATCTGCAGGACACCCCAGATGAGGAATGGGTAGAGCAGTCGCCGGCCCCGCATCGCGATTGCCGCGCCCACCGGTTCCTTGCGTCGCTGCAGCCCATTCAGAGTAAACCAGATCATCGCGAGGATGAAGAACCCGACAGCCCCCTGTCCGATGACGTTCAGCGGCGCGCGGGCATGGAACTGAACGATGACCAGCGCCGCGAGAAAGCGGATATAATCGACGGTGGGATTATAGCCGAGAGATATGCGGGGACCACGGCCTTCAAAAACGACCGGAGCTTGGGCAGTGACCGGTGTGGTCATTATTCTTGCCTCTATTTTGCTCCTATGGGAGCGCGGGTTCAAATTCGATGTCCACGCCGGGAAACTGGGTATCATGCAACTGTATAAATGTTGCAGAAGCAAGCCTGTTGCCGGGTGGTTTAATAAGGCAATTCTGTAAGTTTATCAGAGAAATGTCCAACATTTTCTGACGATATATCCGATGTTTTTCGACATCAGGGCGGCTGTATCAATTGCTGTATAATTTTTCAGGACAGGGTGCGATCTGCCAAAGCGTTCGGCAGCAGCGGAATTTTCATATGAAGATGACATGAAAGGCGTGGGGTGCGCGGGAGTGGCGGGGGGTGAATGATCGATTCAGGACAGATATCCGTCACGTGAGCAGGACTTCTCCGAATGATATTAG
>NZ_JGYG01000038.1 GCF_000740795.1 Haematobacter massiliensis | reverse complement strand
ACGTGAGCAGGACTTCTCCGAATGATATTAGATGCATCTTGACCGACATTCCCCAAGTGGCCTGCCGCTTGACTTCAAGATCGCCTGATTTTGCTCGCTGGGCAAGCGTTTTTCGCCCCGAGCGGTGTCTGTCGTCGCGCAAACGGCCGAAGTCGGGTGGATCAAGCCTCGAACCCGCAGCATTCTGGCCCGGCAGAGCCGCTTTTCCGCGCGGCAGACGGACCTGTCCTGCCGCTTTCGTTCAGCTTGGGCATGGATCGTGGTCATGCGCATGACGGAGGCGTTCGAAGACGGCGGATGGCGGCAAGGACGGCCCGCACCATCGGGCCGGTGACGGCGACCTCGGCCAACTGGAAGGTAATGGCGCGGGCGTGGCGGACGACGCGGGCGCCGATCTTGATCAGCTTGAGTTGCAGGCTGGTCAACGACCAGTCCGCCATGGCCTCGGGCAGTTCGATGCAGCGCAGGAAGGTTGCCAGGTTGTAGGCCAGCGCGTGCAGTTGCAGCCGCACCTCGTTGTGCCGGAACTTCCGGCATGACAGCCGCGTCCAGCGAAAGGCATATTTGCCTTCCTTGATGTGCTGCTCTGCGGTGCCGCGCTGGTTGTAGAACCTCACCACCCAGTCTGGCTCCATCGGCAGGTTGGTGACGATGAAGCCGACTTTGGGGAACAGCTCGCCCGGATGCCATTCGATCTTGGCGATGACGCGGCGCGGCTTGTCCCAGGACGCCGCCTGATACTCGAAGTCCTCGAAGAACCGTTTGACCTTGGTCAGCGAAGGCCGTCCCACGGGCCGTGTCAGCCGATGCGCGATCTTCTCGCGCAAGACGGCGTTGGCGGGCAGACGGATGGCGTAGAAGAACCTGGCTTCTTCCAGCCGCATATAGATCGCGGGGATCGCGTAGGCAGCGTCGGCCCGGAAGAAGCGTCCACCAAGGTCGCGGCCAGCATATCGGGCAATGACGGGATCAAGGACATCCCGCCAGCCATCGGCGCTGTGGACATTGCCGTTACGCAGGGCGCAGCGCTCCAGCATGCCAAACTGGTTGAACAAGAAGATGGGGTGATAGCAGGTGCAGTCGAAATGCCCGTTCCAGGCAGCACCTTCCTGATCGCCGTGGGTGGGGCTGACCGAGCTGTCCATGTCCAGCACGATGTATTTCAACCCGTTGCGGTCATGAAACCGGTCGATCCATTGGCCGTTCAGATCGGCCAGCGCCGCCCGGTTCGCGGCCAGAGCCAGCGTCTCGGTCTCGAACCGTCCCATCTGCGATGCCGAAGCAGCTTGCGCCTCGACGGCCCTGCCGCCAACGACCTGACGCATCACGGGATCGAGGGCCAAGCGGTCGGCATCGTTCACATCCTCGTATCCGGCCAGTCGTCCGAACACCGATTGCCGGAACAATCCGTCAAGCCGATGGAGCGTGTTCTTCCCGGTGCGGCTGTCTCGCAGCGCCTCCGACGCCAGATTGGACAGGCCGAGCACGTCATCAAGCTCGCGCATCACCAGCAGGCCACCGTCTGAACTGATCTGCGCACCACGGAACTCCAGACGCACACGGCGGTCGAAATCAACCCGATCTCCCCGCGCCAAGCCCGCACCCTCCAGGTGATCCATGAAACGCGCCCCTCGCAGCCGTCAACGCCATGATTTATATGCGAAATATCACGATTACGACAGCGAAATCAGCGACTTACTTGGAGAATGTGGGCTATGATAATCATCGTGGCTGCTTTTGAACCGGGTGTAGGGCTTCACAATACACTGTTTTCTGCCATCATCCTAATGTGACACCAGCTCCGCCGTCCTGAAGATCGAGGGC
>NZ_JGYG01000037.1 GCF_000740795.1 Haematobacter massiliensis | reverse complement strand
CTTGGGGAATGCAGGTTCCTGTGTCGACGACGACGACATTCAGCCTAATATTCCGATCGCTTCCACCTCTGTCTCCTCTCGGCGGATTGCCGCCTTCGTTGTTTGCAATCTTTCGGCTTACGGAACGTCTCTGCGTACGAGCGCGTTTCCTATTCCTGAACGAGGATGATGCAGTGACCGATGAACATACAGAATTTCTTCCGCTTGTAGCGGAGACGGCCACGGTCACGGCCGATCGGCGCATCACCGGCCGCGTGCGGGTCACTACGGAAACGTCGAGTATTGATTCCCTGGTCCCGCTCGATCTCTCCGCGCTGGACGTCGAAGTTACGCGTGTCTCCATCAATCGCGCAATCGACCATATGCCCGATGTGATCGTTGATGACGATCTTACGATCATTCCGGTCGTCGAAGAACGCGTTGTCGTCACGCGGCAGCTTTATCTCAAGGAAGAGATCCACATCCGGCGCACCGAGCGGCGGGAGACCGTGGAGGTGCCCGTCACGACGCGAAAGCAAACGGCCGTCATCGAACGTATTCCTTCGGATGACGCGTGAGCATCCTCAGAACCTATCCTGAAAGGACAGTAGACCATGACTTATAATCCTGACATCGAAGCTAACGGTTCGACTACGATTTCTGCGCTGTTCGACAGTCGCTCAGAGGCGGACATCGCGTCTGCCCGGCTGCGCGAAGCAGGCATCGAAGCATCGCAAATCCAGATCGTCGAGGGTTCGTCCTCGACAGGCACGACGGTCGATCCTGAAGAAAACAAGGGTTTCTTCGAAAAGCTGGGCGACTTCTTCTTTCCGGATGAAGACCGTTACTCTTACGCCGAAGGTCTGTCGCGTGGTGGCTATCTTGTCACCGTGACGGGGCTCACGACCGGCGAGTATGAGATGGCATCGACCATTCTCGATGACGAGGGCACGGTCAACATCAACGAGCGTGAGGAAAGCTGGCGCTCTGAGGGCTGGGGTGGCTATGAAGCAAGTCCCTATGCTGCGACGACGGGAGCAGGCGCCGGCGCGGTTCCAGCGGCGGTGGGCACCGGCAGCCTGGGCGACGATGAGACAATTTCGGTGGTCGAGGAGCGGCTTCGCGTGGGCAAGCGCGACACGAACCGCGGGCATGTACGCGTTCGTGCCTACACTGTCGAAGAGCCGGTAAGCGAAAGCATCGATTTGCGTGAAGAGCGCGTCGAACTTGAACGTCGGCCCGTTGATCGCGCTGTGACCGCCACCGACGCTTTTCAGGACCGTACGATCGAGGCTGAAGAGCATCGCGAGGAAGCCGTTGTCTCGAAAGACGCCCGCGTCGTGGAAGAGATCGGCCTTCGCAAAACCAGCGACACCCACCGGGAAACCATCTCTGACAGCGTCCGGCATACGGAGGTCGAGGTGGAAGATGACCGCACCGATCGCGACCTGCCGCGCAAAGATCGCTGATCGTTAAGAAGAGCATTATAGGGGCAGGAAATCCTGCCCCTTTTTTGCATGAATGGGCGTTGTTGCGTTAATCGGTTGGAGTCCGAACTGACCCTTTCCCGCTTTACGCTCAGCCAACGGCTGTGATGTCGGCTGTGCCGAGTGTGTTGTATCTGTTCATGATGGCGATGCGGATCTGGATTTCTGCGGTCTGCCGATCCGGGTCGCGTGAGGCGATGCGCTCGCCAAATGCCTTGAGGCAATTCATCCGCGCCTCTACCCGACTTCGGACATGGTAACCGACCGAGCGTTTCCAGTTGGCCCGTCCCAGGCGCCTCGTCTCCTGCAGGATGTCGTTGCGGACGCGGGCGGCCGGACAATCCTCTTTCCAGGCGCGCCCGTTCCGGCGGATGGGGATGCGCGCTTCCGCCCCTCGATCAACGATCGCGCCATGGCATCGCCTGGTGTCATAGGCGCCATCGGCCGTGACCGAACCGATCTCGTCATCCTCGGGGAGTTGCGCCTAATATCATTCGGAGAAGTCCTGCTCACGT
>NZ_JGYG01000036.1 GCF_000740795.1 Haematobacter massiliensis | reverse complement strand
GTATGCCTCCGCGGAGGGCCGCCTGACGGGTTTTGCGTTGGGGTGATAGCTTCGACCTTATGCGCGACCTTAAATTCGAACCCCCGATTGAAGTTATGTCCGCGGCGGATGGTGTCCGCCGGCGACATTGGAGCAATGCAGACAAAGTGCGGATCGTCGAGGAAAGCCTCCACGAAGGTCGGCAGGTCAGTGCCACGGCAAGGCGGCACGGCATTTCGAGGTCTCTGCTGACGGTTTGGCGCCGGCAGTATCGGAATGGAGAATTTGGTGGCGACTGTTTGCCATCCTTTGCCCCTCTGACGGTTTTGGCCGAGCCGACAGGCATGAGATCACCAAGGTCGGTGCCGCCGAACCCGGAAGCGCGGGTAGAGATTGCCCTGAGGAATGGACGCCAGCTTGTTGTGCCGGCCAACGTGGACCCGGAGGCGCTGGCCCGGCTCCTTTCCGTGGTAGATGGCCGATGATCGCGTTTCCGGCGGGAGTGACTGTCTGGATCGCGGGCGGCGTCACCGACATGCGGCGAGGCATGAACACGCTGGCGCTGCAGGTTCAGCAAGGGCTCGGGCGGGATCCGCATGCGGGCGAGATATTCTGCTTCCGAGGGCGCCGTGGCGATCTGGTAAAATTGATATGGCATGACGGCGTCGGAATGTCGCTCTATATGAAGCGGCTAGAGGCAGGGAAGTTTATCTGGCCATCGAGCGGATCGGGCGAAGCGGTTCAGGTATCAGCGGCGCAGCTCGCCTATCTTCTCGAAGGCATTGACTGGCGAAATCCACGTTGGACACAAAGACCCGCAAAGGCAGGATAATACAGCTTTATTTGCAGTTTTTGCGTAGGCCTGCCCCCGTCGGCGTGGTAAGGTCCTGCCATGTCTGGGACCGCCTCCGAGCTCGAACAACTGCGCGCCGCGCTCGCCGCTGCCGAGGGGCGCGCTGCAGCTGCCGAGGCTGATCTCGCACAGGCCCGTGCGGTGGTCTCGACCTCGGAAGCGATGATCGCGGGGCTCAAGCTCGAGATCGCGCTGCTCCGCCGCGACAAGTACGGCCGGAGCGCGGAACGCACTGCCCGGCTCATCGACCAGCTGGAATTGCAGCTCGAGGAACTGGTGGCCAACGCCGCAGAGGACAACGCCCGGGCCGAACAGGCAGTGGGGCAGACACAGGTCGCGGGCTTTGAGCGACGCAAGCCGGTGAAGAAACCCTTCCCCGACCACCTGTCGCGCGAACGGGTGGTGATCGAGGCGCCGACCGCCTGCAGCTGCTGTGGTTCCGGTCGCATCGTGAAGATGGGCGAGGACATCACCGAGACGCTGGAGGTCATCCCTCGGCAATGGAAGGTGATCCAGACGGTCCGCGAGAAGTTCACATGTCGGGCTTGTGAGAAGATCAGCCAGCCCCCGGCGCCGTTCCACCCCGTTCCGCGGGGATGGGCCGGACCCAGCCTTCTGGCAATGATCATCTTCGAAAAGTACGGCCAGCATCAGCCCCTGAACCGTCAGGCAGAGCGGTATGCCCGGGAAGGCGTGGAGCTAAGCCTCTCGACGCTGGCCGACCAGGTCGGCGCCGTGACCGCATTGCTGGAACCTTTGCAGGCACTGATCGAGGCGCATGTCCTGGCCGCCGAACGCCTTCATGGAGATGATACAACGGTACCGCTTCTTGCCCGCGGCGGAACAAAGACCGCGCGGCTCTGGACCTATGTTCGCGATGACCGCCCCTTCTCCGGGACCGCCCCGCCGGCCGTTGTCTTCAAGTTCTCCCGCGATCGGGCGGGCGAACATCCACTTGGGCATTTGAAGGGCTGGCAAGGCATCCTGCAGGCCGACGCCTATGCCGGATACAACCAGCTCTACCAGGGTAATCGCAAGCCGGGCCCTGTTCTGCCCGCGCTATGCTGGTCGCATGCGCGCCGCAAGTTCTTCGAGCTTGCCGATGTCGAGGGCAACATCCGCAAAGGCAAGTCGCCTGAAGACATCTCGCCGATCGCCTTTGAAGCGGTGAAGCGGATCGACAGGCTGTTCGAAATCGAGCGCGAGATCAGCGGCCTTGATGCCGCTGCCCGTCTGGAGGCGCGCCAGCGTCTGTCGGCGCCACTGGTGGGCGAACTGGAAGCATGGCTGCGGTCCGAACGGGCGCGGCTCTCGAAACATGCCAAAGTTGCCAAGGCAATCGATTACCTTCTGTCGACGGCGCATTGGCCCGGTTTTACCCGCTTCCTTCAGGATGGCCGGGTCTGCCTCAGTAACAATTCTGCCGAGCGTTCGCTGCGCGGTGTGGCTCTTGGCAGGAAGTCATGGCTCTTCACCGGCTCCGAGCGTGGTGGCCATCGCGCCGCCTTCATGTATTCCTTGATCGGCAGCGCGAAGCTGAACGGCATTGATCCCCAAGCTTGGCTGGCCGATGTCATCGCCCGCATCTCCGACCTGCCTGTCTCGCGACTGCCCGAATTGCTGCCGTGGCACTGGAGCGCCGAAGACAGCCAAGTCAAGGCTGCCTGACCGCGGTCCCCGCCGTGGGCTTAC
>NZ_JGYG01000035.1 GCF_000740795.1 Haematobacter massiliensis | reverse complement strand
GAACCGCCAGCCGCAACACGAAAGGAAAGACCAGATGACCACGATTTCCGCGACCTACTCGCCCGAGGACAACAAAATCCGCCTCTATGCTTCCGCCCGTCTCGATGCCGAAACTTTCCAGCGCGTGAAGGATGCCGGTTTCAAATGGGCACCGAAACAGGAGCTTTTCGTGGCCCCCTCGTGGTCCTGCGCCCGCGAGGATTTGGCGCTGGAACTGGCGGGCGAGATCGAGCCGGAGGAAATGACCTTGGCCGAACGCGCCCAGATGAAAGCCGACCGGCTGGACGCCATCGCGGACAAACGCGCCGCTGAGGCCAGCGCCTTTTCCCGCGCCGCCAACGAACTGTCTAAGGCGTTCGAGTTTGGGCAGCCGATCCTTGTGGGCCACCATTCCGAGCGGAAGGCCCGCAAGACGCAAGAGCGGATGCACAGCGCACAGGACAAGGCCAGCAAAGCCCATAAGGCCATTGGCTACTGGCAGTATCGGGCCGAAGGCGTCGAGGCCCACGCGAACCACAAGAACGATCCAAGGGTGCGGGCGCGGCGGATTCATGGCCTGTTGGCCGAGTTGCGCGACCTGCAACGAAAGCTGAACACCGCGCACAAAGCCCTTGCGACATGGGAGAAGCTGACCACGGACGACCATATCCGCGCGGCGCTTGGCATTGGCGAACTGTATTCGTTCAACCTGTATTCGCCCGTTGAGCGGGGCGAGATGACCCCGCAGGAGGCCCGCGAAAAGGCCATGGCCGGAGCGCGTTCGACCATCGAGAGCGGCAACCTGTCGCGCTGGATCATGCACACCCTCAACCGCCTGTCCTATGAACGGGAGATGTTGGGCGAGGTGCCGCGCTATGATGGAGAGATCACCCCGACCCTTTTGCAGATGTTCGTCCGCGAACATGGGGCCGACAAGCCGAAAGGGTCGAAGCTGGACACCGACCTTTTCGCCGTGGAATGCGAAGCCCCGTTGCCCGCGCATATCGCCCAAGGATCGGGCCTTGAATTGTCAGCCGACGAATGGCGCGACCTGATGCAGTCTTGTGGCTACCTGCCCCCCGCGAAGAAAGACGCCAAGCCCCCGATCCTCAATTTCAAAGCCCCATCCGGCACGGTTTCCGTGGTGAATCCGCACCGCCGCGAGGCCCAGGACCTGCCCCAGATCGAATTGACCAAGGCGGAATATGCCAGGATCTACGCCGAGCAGCGCGGCACCCGCCTTTCCACTTGCGGCGGTTTCCGCGTTCGGATCGCACCGAACCCGAAGCACGAAGGCCCCCGCTATATGGCCGGATGGGCGGCTATTCTCATCACCGACCAGAAGCAGCACGACACGCCCGAGAGCGTCAAGGACATGGAGGCCGCGGCATGACCCGCCCCGCCATGTATTCCCGCCCCGCAAAGCCCCTGACCATTCCGGTCAGGGCGCGACGGGACGCGCCCGCCCTGGCGCTGGACGCCGTGCCGGAGGTAATCGCCGTGGACCGTGCCACGGAATGCCATGTCACACCCGACGATGTAGCGCGGCGCATGGTCGAATATCTCGGACCCGTGGGCGATTATCTGACGCTAGAGCCAAGCGCCGGAACCGGCCAGCTTGCGCGGGCGCTGATCGCGTCCGGACACAGCCCGCGCGAACTGACCCTGATCGAGCGGCATCACGCCCTTGCAGCCACGCTGCACAAGATCGGCCCGACGCTGCACCGCTGTTTTCTGGAATATGCCGACGAGGCGCGCAGCAAGGTCGAGTTTCCCCGCATCCTCATGAATCCGCCTTTCCGCGAATTGCGAAAGCACGTTGCCGCTGCGCTGTCGCTTCTTGGGCGAGGCGGTCACGACGCCGCAACGCTGGTCGCACTGGTGCCGGTCACGTTCGAGCATCCCGATGCCGAGCATCTGGAAACCCTGCCGCCCGACACGTTCAGCGCGGCGCGGGTGCATACCAAAATCATAAGGATTCAGTGCAGTTGATCGACATGGGGGGCCGCGAGGCCCCTCTTTTCGTTCGTGGTCATGGTGCCCGATGACAGGAACGCCCGAGGGCGCCCCTGTCACCGGCCTTGCGCTATCCGCGCGGGACCGCTGCGCGGGAAAAAGAAAGCGCACCTGCCATTGCGCTTACGGTTGGAGGGCGGTTTTCCACCCCGGCTTTGCCGGGGCTTGCAGCCGCCGAGCCGGACGCGCCCCCATAGCACGAAGGGAGGCGAGGCGGTTGTCCGATCCCGCCGCCGCCCCTTTCAGGGACAGCGCCAGGACCGGCTCGCGCTGCCCGCGCGGGGGCGCCTTCGGCGCCGTCGCCTCAAAGGTCAGGCCGCTGGTGCGGCCCGACCTTGAGAAAGCCCGGAACGCAGCACCGGGGCCATTTGCCACCACCGGGATTTCAGGATCGAGCGCGCCGTTCTGGGCATCCGACCTGATGGCGGCCCGCTCCTTTGAGTGACTGTCGATTTATTGCTGCTCAGTTTGCTTCGGCCCGGATCGGCGCAAGGGCTGCGCCCTTCTCCACTGCGTTCCGACCCTGCGGGTGCACCAGTCCTTAAAGCCTTCGCACCTTTGAGCCGCAATCGACACTCACTCAAAGGAGCTACCATCATGACCAAGATCCTCGCCACTCTGCGCTCGATCCTGAAATCCCTCACCACCAAGGCGAAAATCAGCGTCTCCGTCGCCCTAAGCGTTCCGGGCTTCCTCAAGGTCGAAGTCAGGTATGCCCGCGACCTCACTGAACCACGAAAGGACAAGGACGCCTGAGCGGCGTCCCGGCCCGCCTTGCGGCGGGCCTTTTCTACCGCTGCCACGCCCCGATCCCGTCCCAAAAATCATTCAGGATGCCCAAGGCCCGATAGGTCCGGCCGCTGTCGTCCGGAAAGAAGTTCTGGATCGCCGCGTGCATCGCGTCCATGCCCCCGAGCTGGTGCAACGCTTCGCCCGCCGATCGCATGTTCTCCAACACCTCCCCTGACACCTGCGAAGGGAGCGGTGCCGCTTCGACCGCCAGAAACGCATCCCGTGCCAATTGGTAAGTTCGGAAGACCCTTGTGTGATCGTGCAGGTTAGGTTTGCGGGTTTCTTCTCCTGTCAGAAGCCAGTGCGCGTCCACGTTCAGCTTCGACACGACCAGCGCAAGAAAGTCCGCCTTGGGCGTCCGGTTGAGGTTGATATAGTTGGACAGGGCGCTTTTACTGATGCCGAACCGTTCTTCCGCATCGCGCAGGGTCATCCCGCATTTGCGGATCGCTTGTTCAAGACGCATTCCGATCAGTGCCGATTTATCCATGAACGTCTCCTTTTGGATAAATTATTCCACGTTCGAGAACGCGAGATCAAGCCTCTGGGCGCATCCCTCGTGCCGACCGGTCTAGGGCTATCGCCCTGGACCTCCCTGCCCGAGTGACCGC
>NZ_JGYG01000034.1 GCF_000740795.1 Haematobacter massiliensis | reverse complement strand
AGACCGGCGAGGCGCAGCCCATCGGCGGAAGGGGGAAAGCCCGACCGTCCCGCACCAGAGAAAGGGGGTGAGTAAATGGCAGTTGAAGTTCTGGCACAGCGCATCGCGGAAGCGTGGGCGCTTGTCAGGAAGGGCGATGACTTTGGAATCGGACGCCGCTTCCTGAACCAGCACGGGGTCATCTGACCCTGCCGTGTCGTCCCTTTCGGGGCGGCACACCGGAACCCTAACCGAAGATCGCAACGACGATCAAGACACCACGAGAGAAAACCCATGAACATGAAGCCCAACACCGACACCGCCGCCGCCGTCATCGAGTATGTTCCGCTGGCCGACCTCTACCTGTCCGACCTAAACCCGCGTCAGGGGCCGATCCCGAGGGGATCGCGCTGCTGGCTCAAAGCATCGTCACCTGCGGACTGGTTCAGAACCTTGCGGGCCTTCGCGACGACGCGGGCCGCGTGGGCATTGTCGCGGGGGGGCGACGCCTTCGCGCCCTCGCCCTCGCCGTGGAAACAGACCCGTCGCTGGCGCTGGTGCCCGTTCGTCTTGCCCCGACCGCGCTGACCGCGCAAGCATGGGCGAACGCGGAAAACTCCGCCCGCGAAGCCCTCGCCCCCGCTGATGAAATCCGCGCCTATGGCCGGATGCGGGACGCGGGCGCACTGGCCCCGAGCATCGCCAAGGCGTTCGGCGTGACCGAGGCGCATGTCTACCGTCGCCTCAAGCTGGCCGACCTGCCCGCCCCCGTGCTGGACGCGTTGGCCGCAGGGCAGATCAACCTTGCCACCGCCACCGCTTTTACCGTGTCGAACGACGAGGCCCTGCACGAGACTTGGCTATATCCGCCGCGAGGATGCCGCCACCGCCGCCGAGGCGGGCGTGATCGACGCGCCCCGTGACGGAATGGGCAACGGGGCGACCGCCGAGAAAGGCCCCTACAGCGCCAAGCTGATCGAGGACATGAAGGCCGTCCGTCTGAACGCCGCGCAGACCGCGCTTTTGTCCAAGCCGAGCCTTGTTCTGGACCTGCTGGCCTTCCGCACCAAGCGTATCGCTGGTGGACACCTCGCCCTCGTGCGCCGCCTTCGGGACAATCAGGTTTTTCCGCTTTCCGATTGTCACCTGCTGGACGCCCCCGAGGCATAGCCCACCGCATGAACCCCAACGGAAAGCGGCCTCCCCGCTTTCCGCCAGACAGGAGATCATTGGAATGACCATCGGAGAACTCGAACGCCGCGCAGGGATCGAACAAACACCCGAAGCCCGCGCGCAATTCTGGAAGCCCTTCGCGCATCTCGAAGCCCGTGCCATGCTCGATGCCGCACGCCAGGAATTGTATCGCCTCATCGAAGCACAGTCCCAAGGCGACGACGAACCAGCGGACGGCGTGACAGCCCAGGAACACAAGGCGTTGCGGGCCTTCGCATCGGAACATGGCCGGTGCTGGAAAGCGGAACTGCGAAAGCAATGGATGAGCGCCAGCGCCGAGCCTGTCCTTCACCGCCTACGCAATCGGCTTGGGCCCTCGTGGCTTGTTCGGTTCCGGCTTGATCGCTGACTGGATGCCTAACGGCGAAAACGCCTTGCGTGACACGAACCCGCAAGAAAGGGTGGACCCATGAGGAAGATCTATCACCGCATTTATCTTGCCGGATATGGCGGTTGGCAGATGCCACGCCGCCTTCGCAAGCTGATAGCTGGAACGCAGGCGCATCGGGCATGGCTTCTGGGCGTTACCGGCTGTTTCGAACAAGATGGCGTCCGATACGGCCCTGCCTTCCCCTACGGGGCGGCACATCAGCATGACAATCCCGACGACGAATGGAGCGACCCAATGACGAAGCCCTTTTCAGTGAAGGAATGCTTGTCATCCGCAATCTTCTGGAAGGCCAGATGCTGACCAGAACGCAACCTGGCCCCGACGCCGCCTTGCTTGTCGCAGAGGCATATCACAACCTGCGCGATGACGATTGCAGCTTGGCGATCGTTGCGGCCCGCTTGCGGGAGTTGCAGGAGAAATATCCAGATGCCCCGTCATGGATGCCGAAGGCGTATCTTTGGCTTCAGGACCAGCCCGAACCTTTCCACCTCGCCTAGACGCGCGGTTGAGATAGGCCGGAAAACGGCCTAGTCTCCCACGCGTAGACTTTTCCAGTTGCGGCTAACTGGAACCTCGGCCCTGCTTCGGCAGGGCCTTTTTTTAATGCTACCGGCCAGCAAAAGGAAAGCCGCGCTTGGCGCGGCTTTGGATAGTTCTGGTCAGATCAGAGGATCGACGCGGCCCGAGGGGCCACGCTCACCCCTGCTTTGAGGCCGTCCACGCCGTGTCCGGATCACTCCCACGGATTGATAATCTCTATCTTCATAGCCGCGAAGGGCGTCACATCGCGGGTGGCGACCGCAGCGAAGTTGTTCCCTCGTGCGATTGCCGCGATAGCACCGTCAGGAAAGGTGATCGTATGCCCCTGTTTGCGGGCGTCCGCCATCATGGACCCAAAAAAATATGCAGCCGTGGCATCGAAGGGAAGGATGCGACCGTAAAAGATCGTTTCTATCAGATGGCTTACCCCATCGCTCAAAACAGTCTTTCGCTTGCCCTCGGGAAGTTGATCGACCCCAAAGAATAGCTCTGCCACCGTGATCGCAGTCAGATAGGTGGACGACATGTCCAGCGTGTCGAGCCATGCCATGACCTTCGGATCCGGTTTCGGCTTCTGCGTTTCGGAAATCACATTCGTATCGAGGATAATCATTCGAAAGTTGCGCCTTCCACGGGTGACGGGTCGCGCAGATCGTCAAAATCGCTGCCGTGATGTCCTGACCATGCGGACCGCATCTGCTGACCAAGCCCATTCCCTGTTTCTTGGGAAACGGCGGCCGTCAGAATAGCTCGCATCTCTGCTTCCGTGCTGCGCTGATGACGAACGGCACGGAGCTTCAGGGCAGTGTGAACTTCATCTGGAACGTTGCGAATGGTGACATTTCCCATCGTGTAGACTCCTTTGATGATCTTTAGTTACAGTAATGATAGCACTTTCCCATTATGCTATCAATGGCGCATCCCTCGCGCCGTCTGGTCTAGGGCTTTCGCCCTGGACCTCCCTGCCCGAGTGACCGCGCTCTAGGCTCCGGCCGGCTGCACCGGCCTGTACCCCGAACCTCGCTCGCCCCTTCTCCCTTCGCGCCAAGAGGCCCCGCCCCTGTCTCTCCGAGCCAGCGCCGGGGCCGCGCGAATGGTCGAAGGTGCGGCGAGTTTCGGCCCTGCGGGTGACGATCGCTTGCGCGGTAAGGGTTACTTCAATCGTCGTCGCAGCCGCACCAGTCGATTTCATTTCTTATAACAGGGATGAAACGTGCGGCTTTGACGACCGAGTAAATACGATCAAGACGATCCTGCTCAGGCAAAGACCCTTCTTTTAGGATGGTCCGAACTTCTTCAAGACAATCTTCTAAACGCAGAAGCTCTTTAGCCAGTAATCGTCGGTTCTTGTCTAGCCGATGCATCGCACCGAGGGATCGGAGAACATCAGCGCCATCTTGTGTCGCCTCTGCATGTTCTAGTGCTGCAATGTCTTCGCGAAGTTCATCTATGACCCGTATCTCCCAGCCGCGGGGGGGCAATGT
>NZ_JGYG01000033.1 GCF_000740795.1 Haematobacter massiliensis | reverse complement strand
CGAAATCAGCGCCTTACTTGGGAAATGTGGGTTCAGACGCCGCTTACCCTTAATCGCCATTTAGACGAGATCATATACTTCTTCCAGTCTACGCAATATGATCTTGTCGTCATCGAGGACTTAGATAGATTTAACAACGCTGAAATATTCGTCACGCTGCGTGAAATCAATAGCCTGGTGAACGCCAATCTGCGCGGCAAGCGACACATCCGGTTTCTCTACGCCCTTCGCGACGATATGTTCGTGAACACGGATAGGACCAAGTTCTTCGAATTCATTATTCCAGTCATCCCTATCATCAATAGCTCGAATTCTATCGACAAATTGCTGGAGCAGGGCAAGCGGCTCTCCCTGGACGATAGGTTCGATCAGCGGTTCCTGCGGGAGGTTTCGCGATATCTGAACGACCTCAGGCTCATACAGAATATTTTTAATGAGTATGCTATCTACGTCGCCAATCTCGAAACCGAGAACGAAACCAGCCTAGACGTCAACAAGCTGTTGGCGGTCTTGATATACAAGAACGTGTTCCCAAGCGATTTCGAGAACCTTCATCGCGGAAAGGGGCATCTGGCAGGGGTTCTTCGAAGTCATGATCGATACATCGCGACGAGCGAGTCCCGATGCAAAGTCGAGATATCTCGCCTCGAGACGCTTGTCGATCAAGGTGAAAAGCAGCTGCCGAACGATCTGACCGAGTTGCGCCGGAGCTATGCGATGGCCATCGTAGAGATGGTTCCCGAGGGACACAGCCGTGTTGGCCTCAATCATAGTGCCATGATTTCTCTGAGCAACCTTGCTAACGATGAGCGTCTTGAAGCAATAATGGGAGCGAGCCAACTGTTAACCACTTCAATACACGGTCACCAGCATCACCTCCAAGTAGGCAATTTACAGGCGAAGGTTGATCCCCATAGAACCTTCCAACAGCGCAAAGAGGACGTTGAAAAGAAGTCTGCGGAATTTAGAGACTCTTCACTCAAGCAAATTCGCGAACTGAGGGCCAAATTAGGCAACTTGCGAATGACTAAATTCAACGAAGTCATTCGAGAAAATTCAGATGAAGTCGATGGGCTGTTCGACGAATTTGGAGACGGCGCCGATCTGGCTCGCTTCTTGGTTCTGGAGGGTTATCTGGATGACACGTACTACCAGTACACATCCCTTTTCCATTCAGGGCGTCTATCTCCCAGCGATAACAAGTTTCTGATCCACATTCGCGGTTTCAGAACTCCAGATCCCAACTTTCAGATAGACAATCCGAAGGAGGTCATCGCCGCGATGCGCGACGAGGATTTCAGCCGAACCTACGTTCTCAACGTGACGATCGTCGACTGCCTGCTTGCGGATCCCTCTTCGTATGGGATGCAGAAAAAGCGTCTGCTCAACTTCATCGCGACCGATTTCGCGGGCTGCGAGACATTCCTGTCAAGCTACTACGCCAGAGGCACGGCGGTCGCGGCTCTCATTTCTGGAATGGCGAGGACGTGGCCTGGGTTCGTCGCGGCGGCACTGACCAGTCCCGCAAACCTGATGCATGTTGCGCACATCATGAGCCACATGTCGAATGCGGACCTGAAGGGTCTTGCCGGCAGGCACCCGGCCATATCAAACTTCGTCTCAGAGAGGTTGGCTGACATCTTGGCGCAGGGGGTCGATGTCCCAGCCGAACGACTGCAACCGCTCGACGTCGAAGCGACCGACCTAGCCGCCGTGGAGGCTTACCCGGGCGTCATAAGGGTCCTGTTCGACGGCGGTCTCTATGAGCTTTCCATCGACAACCTGAATTTCATATTCCGAGTCGTCCTCGGTATCAGGGAAGTTGATCGGTCAGGCGAGCAAAACTACACGTTGGTACTCGAGTCCGGAAGCGCGCCGCTTCTAGCCAAGATCGATGGCCGTTTCGGCGAGTATCTTCGGAACGTCCTGCTTCGTCTGCCGAACAATTGCCGTGAGAGCATTTCGACCATTCAACGCGTCATCGGCCGGGCCGACGTGGAAGTTGAATCCATTGCAGAATTCCTCGAGATGCAGTCGACATCGGTCCCAACCTTGGATCAAGTCCCCGATGGTCTCCACGCCACGCTTTTTCGGATAGCAAAGATCGAGGCGACTTGGGTAAACTGCTTAGCGTTTATTGGCAGCAGCAACTACGATGCGGAAGTACTCACGTCGTTCTTGAACAGACCGGCCACCTTGCGTGCGCTTGCCGACCACCAAGTTCCGGACGGAGATCGGGCGGCACCATTGCGCAAGTTCATCCTAGAGAACGACGCATTGAGCGAGGAAACATATTCGGCCTATGTCAAAGTGCTTCCGAGACGGTTCAAAGTCTTCCCGCAGCAGCTCAGTGCAGCAAAGACCAAGATACTGGTCGAGCAGAATACCATAACCTTCTCCGCGACCAACCTTTTGCATCTCAGCGACGATCCAACATTAGGCATCGCATTCGTAACAAGGAACATTGCAGAGTTCTTCGAGGCTGAAGGCGAGTGCGATCTAGCCGACGACTTCCGGCAGAATCTGTTGGAAGCGGACATTGGCGATGAAAACAGGCTGAAGATAATTCAAAAGATGGATCTTAGCCTGCTGGCTGACATATCGTCCCGCGCGGCCATCGTTGGCAGAATACTCGCTCGAACTGGCGTGAAGATCGACAACCTCGGAGTCGACGCCGCACGTGCGGTCATCGTCAACTCCCAGCCTCTTTCCACACAGATAACTTTGTTCAACATGCTTCAAAGGATGTTCGATGATCAGCAAGTGAGAGATATCCTGCGTTCACTGCCTGATCCACTTCCCGACATCAAACCGGGTTTCTCAACGCCGAAGATTGAAGGCAGCGAAGTGAACCTCGAGTTCGTTACATGGTTGAAGGATCGGGGCTTCATCTCATCGTGGCGGAAAGGCACCTTGTTCGATGACGACATTCGCATGAGTATGTTCAGGAAGTGAGTAGGATCGTTCATCGCAGTTTCCCAAGCAGGTCGTTCTCGGCACCTCGCCGAGATAGATTAGCGGATAGCAGGTGGCGGGCTCAAATCCTGATAGGCTGAAGACCTCCACCGTTGCCAGGCGGCTTGCCGCCTGCTCGGAGCGTCGGGCAGGGCGTTGCTTCGCCCCGTTTGAGCATGCTCTGTGCCAGAGTGGCAGCTGTCATCACGCGGAATTGCCGACAGGCCGCTTTCCGCCCGTCAGGCGGTTTCAGCCCGGTTGACCATGGCAGCCCGTATGAGTGTCCGCTGTCTGGCTGTCGCTGCGATGGCGGTGCCGCACCGCCACAAGACAGCTTTCCGCCCTTCCCGCTCGGTCGTGTCTCGGAAGTGGTAGAAATTGTCTGGCGGCGTAATCTCCGGGTGAACCAACACCCACCCAACCGGCGGCGGCAACCGCCAGGGAGATCACGCCATGAAGCAGAATACCGATAGCTCGTCCTTTTCGCCGCTGCCCGACGCAGGCGGGTATGATCCGATCGAGGATCGCCTGCGGGCGAATGTCCGGGCCACCATTGAAGCCATGTTCGAAGAGGAACTTGCCGCCTTTCTTGGTTGGCTTCGTTACGGCCGCGGCAATGAGCGGGCCAGGGGCTACCGCCACGGGCACCGCGATCGGCAGCTGACCGGCACATTCGGCACCGAGACGGTGCGGGTTCCTCGTGCTCGGATCGAGAACGAAGCCGGCAAGATCACCGAATGGCGATCGAAGGCACTGCCCCGCTACAGGCGGCTGACGAAGAAGGCCGAGGCCCTGATCGCGGCGGTCTACCTGGCCGGCACCAACACGCGCCGGGTCAAGCGGGCGCTGTTCGGACTGTTCGAGGGGGCGGTGAGCAAGGACGTGGTCAGCCGGGCCTGGCGCAAGGTGAAGGTCGACTGGGACGCCTGGTCCACCCGCGACCTGGCCGAGGAGGATATCGTGCGGCTCATCCTCGACGGCACCGTCATCAAGACCCGGCTGGACCGCAAGGCCACCAACATCTCGGTGCTGGCGGCGATCGGCATCCGCCGCGACGGACAAAAGGTGCTCCTCTCGATCAGGAACATGGGCGGCGAAAGCACGGCTGCCTGGGGCAGCTTCCTTGCCGACCTGGACGCGCGGGGCCTCAGGCGGCCCGAGTTCGTAATCGTTGACGGCG
>NZ_JGYG01000032.1 GCF_000740795.1 Haematobacter massiliensis | reverse complement strand
CCCGGCACGCAGAGTTTTGCAACAACGCCGATTGGAACGCGAATGTCTGGTTCTTGATCATGACCGATGGCGTGTTTCATCTTGCCATGTTCGCAGCGCTTATCATCGCCCTGTGGATGCTATGGCGCGGGGATGTGCGCCCTGAACGTTTGGCAGCAAACACGCTGATCGGCTTCGGGTCATGGCATGTCTTTGATGCCGTTTTGTCGCACGGCGTTCTGGGCATCCACCGCATCAAGGATGCTGCCGCGAACCCGCTGCTTTGGGATCTGGGCTGGGTCGCGGCCTTTGGGTTCGTTCCGATCGCCCTCGGGCTTCTTGCCCTACGCCGCCCTCCGCCCCCAATGCGCGGCATCCGTATCTTACTCCTAATGGCTGCAGTCGGCATGGGGGCACTCAACGCCGTTCCTATAGTTGAGCCCAAGGGGCCGGTAATCGTTGCCTTTGCGCCGAATACGAGTTTCGCCTCGATCACGCGCGCGGCAGAGGCGGTCGGCGCGAACCTCATCACCACAGACGCCTCGGGAGGCGTATGGGCGCTCGACATGCCCGAGGATGCGGAGTGGTGGCGGCTATACCTGCACGGGGCGGTCATGGTTGGACGCGGACCGGCGGCGGGCTGCCTTGCGTGGACGGAGGCGTGATGCAACGAAACTCAAACCGCGCATCGTTCACTTTCCACACCAGACCCCTCGGGCTTCATGCGGAGGTCGAGGTGACGCCCCTTGGGCTTCTGCCGATCGGCTGTCTCGTATCGGGGATATTGCTTGCGGTCGTCCCCATCGTCACGGCGGCCGGCAGGGCGAGCGCGCAAAAGACGCCCGCCCATTAGGGGGTCACCTCACGTCGGCGATCTCTCTCCGGTGTCGGCGAATGCCTTCCGGACCTTCGCGACTTCGCTTTCAGTGACATCCACGGAGATTTGAATGGACCCGGCGAGGGCGCCATCCGAACGGTCGTCGTCGCCCATCGCCGGTGAGGCATCGCCACCGGATTCTTCCGTCCCTGCCGAATTTTCGGGGCCCATTGCCTCGACGAACACATCTGCGCGGTTCAGGTCATGCTGCTGCACCAGATGTTCGACGGCACGGTCTGCGGCTTCGCGCGTGGCAAAGATGGCATTCACGGTCTTGGTTTTGTCTTCGGACATTGTCATTTCCTTGGGCTCAGGGGTTCAGCACGACTTTGATGCAGCCGTCCGCTTTGTCGCGGAAGGTCTTGTAAAGCTCCGGCCCATCTTCCAGCTTGCCTTTGTGGGTGATGACGAATGACGGGTCGATCCGCCCCTCCTCGATCAGGCCCAAGAGTTTGGGCATGTAGCGCTGCACCGGCGTCTGGGCCATGCGGAAGGTCAGGCCGCGATTGATCGCCGATCCCATCGGCATCTTGTCGAGGAACCCCGCATAGACGCCGACGATGGAAACGGTGCCGAAGTTGCGGCAGCACATGATCGCCTGACGCAGCACATGCGGGCGGTCGGTGCCCATGAAGGTCGCGACCTTGATCCTGTCGATTACCGCCATGAAGCCCGATGTGGTGTCTGGCTCGGTCCCGACTGCGTCGATGCAGGCATCCGCGCCGCGCCCTTCTGTGCGGGCCATGATCTCGTCATAGATGTCGGCCTCTGCAAAATCGAGCACCTCGGCGCCTGCGGCGGCGGCAAGCGCCAACCGTTCGGGCACGGTGTCGATGGCGATCACCCGCTCCGCCCCAAGGATGAAGGCCGACCGGATCGCCATCTGTCCGACCGGCCCGCAGCCCCAGATCGCGATCGTGTCGCCTGGTTTGATGTCGCAGAATTCCGCCGCCATATAGCCGGTCGGGAAGATGTCCGACAGGAACAGCGCCTGATCGTCGGAAAGATTCGACGGCACCTTGATATGGCCAACATCAGCATAAGGCACCCGCAGATATTCCGCCTGACCGCCGGAATAACCGCCCAGCAAATGCGAATAGCCGAACAAACCAGCGGGCGAATTGCCCCACATCTTCTTAGCCTTGTCGAAGTCGCGGTTCGACCTTTCGCACCCCGAGAAAAAACCACGTTGGCAAAAGAAGCACTCGCCGCAGGCAATAGTGAAAGGGATAACGACACGGTCGCCGACCTTCAGTTTGCTGGTGTCGGCGCCGACCTCTACCACTTCTCCCATCGTCTCGTGGCCGATGACGTCGCCATGCTCCATGCAGGCCATGACGCCGTCGTAGATATGCAGGTCTGAGCCACAGATTGCACAGGACGTCACCTTGATGATCGCATCCTTTGCGTCCTCGATCTGCGGATCGGGGACCGTCTCATAGCGCATGTCGCTTTTGCCATGCCAGGTAAGAGCCTTCATATCCGTCTCCTCAAATGATTGGCTGGCCGCCGGTGACGGCGATGGTTGCGCCCGAGGTGTAGCTGGACCGGGGATCGGCCAGCATCACATAGGCGGCGGCAAGTTCGGCCGGTTGGCCAGCGCGCTTGAACGGGACCTGCTCGCCAAATTTCGAGACCTTCTCCGCAGGCATCGTCGACGGGATCAGCGGCGTCCAGATGGGACCGGGTGCGACGCAGTTCACGCGGATACCCTGTTCGGCCAGCGCTTGCGCGAGGCCGCCCGTGAAGTTCTGTATTGCGCCCTTGGTTGTTGCGTAGGCCAACAGACCGGGGTTTGGCTTATCAGCATTGATCGAGGTGGTGTTGATGATCGACGCGCCCGCGCTCAAGTGCGGCAGGGCTGCCTTCACGAGGTAGAACATCGCATGGATATTGACCTTGAATGTCAGCTCCCACTCCTCGTCCGGAATGTCGGCAACGCTATCAAACGTCGCCTGATGGGCGGCGTTATTCACGAGTATGTCGAGGCCGCCAAGTTCGTTGACTGCCGTATCTATGATCTTGCGGCAATGCGCTGCTTCTTTGATGTCGCCTGGAACCAGCACTGCCTTGCGCCCCGCCTGCTCGACCAGACGTGCAGTGTCTTTCGCGTCTTCGTGCTCGTTCAAATACGAGATAAGAATGTCAACTCCTTCACGCGCGTAGGCGATGGCAACCGCGCGACCAATGCCGCTATCGCCCCCTGTGATGACGGCTTTGAGACCGGCCAGACGGCCCGACCCCGCATAGCTTTCTTCACCATGATCCGGACGCGGGGTCATCGCGCCGGTCGTTCCTGGCATGTCTTGCTGTTGTTCGGGATAGGGCGGTGTCGGATAATCGATCATGACGTCCTCGGTTTCCTTGAAACGCGCCGCGTTGCGGCACTGCCTTAAAGGAACTTGCTCTTCGATCCTGATGTTCCGGCTCAATTCTCCCGGCCATTCCGGGCTTCACGCCAAAGACGTCGATGATCGTGAATACCGTATAAGTCGCCCGTCTTAGTGAACCAGACCGGCCTGACGCCGTTGATCCATAGGAATGCCCGATGCGGGCAAATGGAGGAAACATGCGATGACCGATAACGAGCAAAACCGGACCGGCGACACCCAGAGACCTACCGAAGACCTAAAGGATGCCGCACGGCACGAGTACGAGGATGCGCGCCAACGTCTTTCGGGCCATGCCGAGCGTTTGAAGACCGAAGGCGCGTCAACGATCAAAACCGTCGTTACCGACGAGCTCGACCGCCGTAAGGCAGGCGTGGGCGCGGAATTCCGGTCCCTTGCAGAGACCCTTCGCAACGCATCCAAGGAACAGGCCGCGAAAGCCGAAAGCGGCATCGGTGCTGCTCCGTCATCCCTTCTTGGCCAAGGGGCGGATGTGCTTGAAAGCCTGAGCTCGGAACTTGACGGGCAATCCGTCAGCGATCTGACACGCTCAGTCTCTGCCTACGCACGCGCCAATCCGGCAATCTTCATCGGCGGATGTATTCTCGCCGGTCTTGCTGTCGGGCGTCTGCTGACTGCGTCGGAACATAAGAACGCAGATGGGTCTTCAAACCAATCTAACCCATATCGGCCGGGGCAGTATGACGATCGTCGCCGCGACGATAATACGCAGCCTCCGGCCTACCGGGCTCAGCGAGAGTCCGGATACACGGCGAGCCAGGCCCGCGATCCCGGCACCGAACCTCCGGTATTCGGCACACCCGGCAGCACGATGCGCGAGCCGTCCGGTGCCAGCGTTACGGATACTTCACCCGAGGCTCTGCGCCGGGAGGATAAGCATGGCCTATGACAACAGGGACTCTGATCCTCGCGGCATCGCGACACTGCTAAGCGACCTTGTCCGCGACCTAACCGAACTGGTGCGCAGCGAAGGTCGACTGGTCCGGTCCGAGATCAACGAGTCAGGCCGCAAACTCGCGGCGGGTGCCGAGATGCTTGCCGCTGGTGCAATCATCATGCTTCTCGCAGCGATCGTATTGCTTCAGGCCCTTGTCCTCGCACTTGCACACTGGGTCGGACCGACTTGGGCAGCCGTTATCGTCGGTGGCGTGCTGTTTGTCATCGGTGCCATCCTGATGGTCCGAGGCAAAAAGAATCTCTCCGTTTCCACCCTGCTTCCAGAACGCGCGGTCGAGCAGACCAGCCGCGACGCCAAGCTCGCAAAGGATCAACTCAAATGACCGACTCTCCCGATAAGATCGAAGCCGAAGTCGAAGCAAATCGCGCAAACGTCGAGAGTACTCTCGACGCTTTGAAGAGCCGCCTTTCGGTGGAAAATGTCGTCAATGATGCGACGCGGTTCGTCGGCATCAACGATGCCCGTGGCACCCTTGTCGCCGTAGGCCGAGAAATCCGTGCCGAACCCGTTGCCTTCGGTATGATTGGCCTTGGTCTCGCTTTGCTTGCAACCGGCGTAGCACGCAGAGAGCCACAGGATCCGCGTCTCCCGTATACACCGACCGGACGGACCCCGCAGCACGGTTACGACCGGACCGCTCGTTCAATGCAAGCTGGCTCTCCCGAAAAGGGGCTCGGAGACCGTATTCACGAATATTCCGATCAGGCCCGCAATGCAGCCTCGGACTATTCCTCGAAAGCGGGCGAAAAAGTTGCCGAGTATTCGGACGCGGCCAATCGTCGGCTGCATGACGCTCAGCATGCTGTTCATGAGGGCTACGATGCGGTGCGCGATCGAGCGTCCGACTTCCAGCGCCGGGCCGGGCAGCAGATGGAGTCTCAGCCGCTCCTGTTTGGGGCATTGGCGCTTGCAGCTGGAGCTGTCATCGCCGCAGCGCTGCCGAGATCGAGTGTCGAGGATCGCTGGGTAGGGCCGGCACGAGATCGCTTGTTGGATGAAGCCACAGACGTTGCTGCGAATTTAGCGGATCGTGGAACCGATGCCGCGAAAGCCGGCTATGCCGCAGCAGTTGAGACTGCGAAGGATGAGGGTCTCGTGCCTCAGGGCGGCGATACCATCGCATCCAAAGTCGAGCATGTTGTACAGGCCGCCGTTGCCGGGGCAAAGAGTAAGATCGACAAAGATCAGGCCTAGTTGCTTCCTTTACGTACAAGCAACAAATCTTAGCGCGGTCGGCATGTGCAGCTTACTTTGACGCTCCGGCCAAGCTTTTAAGGCGTGCTGACTTCGACATCTGGTGCAGCCACGCCTTGGGCCCCGGTAATAGCCGGAACTTGCTGGCTCGACATGTACAGAACCATCGCAGCAGCAACGCCGAAAGCTGCTGCGACAACGAAAAAGAACGCCTTCGCGCTACGCGGTTTATCACGCGTCGGGGCAATCTTACGCATGATTACTCTCCCCTTTTTGGTACCGACTTCCCCTTACTTGTTAGCGTCCGCGATATTCTTGAGAGGTTCGTCGGTGGTAACCTCCCCGCGGCCATCGTCGCGCTGATTGTGTTTCTTCGTAGCATCCTCCGCCTCAAGGGTCTGTGCGGGACTGACGGGCGTTTTGTCGACCTTTCCAGGCTGCTTTGTTTGGTTGTCTGGGCGATCATTCGAGTCATGAGTATGCGTCGACGCCGGGTCATGACGCTGGGCACGCTGGTCGATCTCTTTGGGCATAGGTTGGTCCTCCTACAGCAAGAACATAAATGGCGCCCGGTTGTTCGATCCGGAGTATCCGTCGGCGATCACCTCCAGCGGCCCCAAAGCACTAACCCTCCTCCGCAATGGGCTGAGGGTCGATCTTCTGTTCACCGATATCATCATACCGGAGATGACTGAAGCTCGCGGACGCCGTAGCTGAATTCCTTCCACACCTGCCCGTCATCTATGCGGCGGGGTATACAAGCAATGCACTGGTCGGCGTTGTTGCAAAACTCTGCGTGCCGGG
>NZ_JGYG01000031.1 GCF_000740795.1 Haematobacter massiliensis | reverse complement strand
CATGTGTAACCGCCCCTTGCGCAAGGGGTAATTTCAGAGCTGCTTTCCGCGCGTCACCGGGTGCTGACATGTGTCCGGCCTCTGATGCGGCCTTGGTCATGCCGCGGGCCCGTATGGTGTTCGAAGGTCGGGTCCAGATCAAAGCCGCGTGCTCAAAGGCACTCTGTTGCACACTGGTTCTCCCGATCCCGTCTCACGACTGTTGCGCCAAACTGCTCCTTGCCCTCTTCCGCTCCGACGTCCTCGCGACCGACGGCTGCTTACGCTGCCACGGCCGGAGACTGGTATACGCCACCGCGGGCCATCAAAGCCCAGACAATCCGCGCCATCTTGTTCGCCAGCGCGACACGCACCAGCATCGACGGCTTGCGCGACAGCATGTCCCCCAGCCATGTGCCGGGTTGAGCTTCACGATGGACGTGGCGCTTGATGATCACGCTGTTGGCGCCAATGATCAGCAGCCGCCTGAGAGACCGCTCGCCCATCTTCGTCGTCGCTCCGAGGCGCTGCTTGCCACCGGTCGAGTGTTGCCTGGGCACCAACCCGAGCCAGGCTGCAAAATCCCGGGCCTTCCGGAAGGTCTCGGGAGGCGGCGCAAGTGTCGCGATGGCCGTCGCGATCAGCGGGCCGATGCCCGGCACCGTCATCAGCCGTCGGGCGACCTCGTTCTCTTTGGCGCAGCGTGAGATCTCGGCCTCGAGCCTCCCGATCTGCGCCTCGAGGTGCGCCAAGGATCCGATCAGAACCTGCAGGGTGGCTGTCGCCTCGGCGGGCAACCCGCTCTCTGGATCTTCGACGATGGCGATCAGCTTCGAGGCATTGGCAGCGCCCTGCGGCACAACCTGCCCGAACTCGGCAAGGTGACCGCGCAGGGCGTTGATCGCCTGGGTGCGCTGCCGGATCAGTAACTCGCGCACGCGGAACACCATCGCCGCCCCTTGGGTCTCTTCGCTCTTCACCGACACGAAGCGCATCGTCGGACGCTGTGCAGCTTCGCAAATCGCCTCGGCGTCGGCGGCGTCATTCTTCTGCCGTTTGACGAAGGGCTTCACGTAGGCCGGAGGGATCAGCCGGACCTCATGTCCAAGCTTGCCAATCTCTCGACCCCAGTAATGTGCACCACCACAGGCTTCCATCGCCACGACGCAAGGCGGCAAAGCCTCAAAGAACCCCAGCACCTGCGTGCGCCGCAGCTTCTTCCGTAGCACCGCACCGCCTGCGGCGTCCGCCCCATGCACCTGGAACACATTCTTCGCCAGATCGAGCCCGACCGTGATAATCTCCGACATGACCGTCCTCCTTTGTGGATCATCGCAGACCCACCTTGGCACAGAGATGCCGTCGGGGGGGCGGTCACATCATCAATGCCATCCCTTTGGAACCCTCTCTCCCCGGCAGAGTTTCAGTTCGCCAGCTAAAATGGCATTTGACCGTGTGAGGAGAGTATCAAATGGCTACGGCGAAAGACTCGACGAAGGACAAGACTACGGCAGCTGCGGCAAAGAAAACCGCCCGTGCGAGCGGGAGCAAGAGCCCGGCAGCAAGTGTAGAGACACGCCAAAAGCGGGCGCAAGCGGTCGCAGCCAAGTCTACCAATCGGAAAGCGGCACAAGCGGCAGCCCAAGACAGCAAGAGCCTTTCGGATCTTTTCGAGCATGCTCTTGGCGATATCTACTACGCAGAGAAGAAAATTTATAAGTCTCTGCCCAAGATGATCAAGGCAGCCGACCATCCCGATCTGGTCGCGGCATTGACGTCGCACCGGGAGGAAACCGCCGGTCAGATCGAGAAGCTGGAAGCGATCTTCGAGCTACTGGGCAAGCGCGCCAAGGCTGAGAAGTGTGAAGCCATTGACGGCATCCTCGAAGAAGGTGAAAGTCTGCTGGAAGACTTTGGCGCAAGCGTCGCCGCCGATGCTGCAATTATCTTCAGCTGCCAGGCAATCGAGCACTACGAGATCACCCGGTACGGATCCATGCGTGCATTTGCCGAAGCGCTTGGATTGGATGAGGCGCGGCAGCATATCGAGGATATTCTGGCTCAGGAAACCGCTGCCGATACCCAGCTTACCGAGCTTGCCGAGGACTCTGTCAATGCAGCTGCGACGGACTACGATGAGGATGAAGGCGCCGCCGCCTGATTGCCGCTAATTTATTCGCAGTATGAACTTCGGACCGCGTGAAGAGCGCGTGGTCCGAAATCGGGGCCTATGATGGACACTTACCTCGTTTCGGCTCGAACAGCGCTTGGTCAGTCCATTAGCCTGCGATGAACAGACAGATTGCGACTCCCGCCAGATAAATCCACGTGACCATGAATATCCACGGTGAGCGAGTTGCAAAGCGTGACCCTCGATAGAACGTGGTTTTTAGGTTCGGGTCGACAGGTGTATCCTGTGCAACTCTCCGCGTCGGCCAGTAACTGGCCAGATCCTGCTTTTCTTCCATGAGTACATTCTGCCGATCGTGCCAGCGATCGATGACCTCATAGGACGCCCTGATCGACCTCTGAGCATCGATCGACAGCACTAACCCGAGAAGGGTCATTGGAAACGGCACAAGCAGCAGGAATATTCCGGGCTTGGACCATCCAGCGCTTATGGAAGAAGCGTAGGCAATGATTAGAAACGATTGGGCAGACAGGTACTCGCCTAGACGGCTGGACAGCATCTGCGCCTCGAAGTGGATCTCCTGCCGGTACCTCGCAAACCTGCGACCCTTTTCGGCGTGATCTTCTGGATCAATAGGCGTCTCGGTCATTGGGAACAGCCTTATTAGACGATTTTTCTTCAGGACCTGAAGAACGATGATCGCAGTCTTTGACGATTATGCGGTTGTGCGTTCTCGAAAGGCGGCAGTCATGAGCGCCGAGGATCCAAATGGTCGTTCAAGGTGTTCTTCCGTCCAACCCAAGTCACCCAGACCAGAGGGTCGCCTTACATTGGAGTTTGATATCCGCATTACAAGCGCGTGAACGGTCCAAAATATTTACTGATGAAGTCGCTCATAGGTCATCTAACACATTTACTCCACAGTTTAAGTTACTGATAAATCGAGCTATGAATTTTCGCGGGTAATCTGTCTTATGTGATATTATAACAAAAAAGGCTGCGTAGTTATTGTAGCTCAGAGTCCGTTTCAGACCTTCGACGTCCTTTTGGGGAAGATCGTTCCTCCATGCCAAGCAGGATCAGAACCTCTCAAACCAAGCGGGTTTTGGCGCCTCAGGCCGCGAGCCGCCGCACTTCCTCCAGCACCTTCTCCTCAAGGTAAGGCTTTCCAATAAAGGCTGCACCATTTGGGAGCAGTTCACGCGTCACATGCCGATGACCTGAGGTGACAATAACTCCAACCGGTGGCCAGCCTTCCCGCACCTTGGATACGAGCCAGAGGCCGTCCTGCCCCCGGCCGAGATCGACATCCGTGAAGATCACGCGGATCGACGGGCAGGTCTCCATGATGCGGAGGGCGGCCTCGGCCGAGACAGCACTCACCGCGTCGTAGCCGGCATCTTCCAGCATGGCCAAGGCAGCCATTCTCAGGAGCAGTTCATCCTCGACGACGAGGACAGTGGGGTCAGACATCGTGCTCGATCCTCATCAGGACTGCTGCACCTCGAAGAGGGGTGCTTTGATCGTGGCGGCCAATCCCGATTTGTTATAACTGAGCTCGACCCCTCCGGTTCCCGTTAGCCCCAACTGAATCAGCCGCGAGCCGAACCCTTTCCGCGACGGCGGCACGACCTCCGGACCGCCTGCCTCCCGCCACAGGATCACCAGGTCCTGTTCGCGTTCCGTCACATCCTCGACGTGCCACGTTACATGAAGCATGCCGGTGTCGACCGACAGTGCGCCGTATTTCATCGCGTTGGTGGCCAGCTCGTGCAACAGCATCGACAGGCTGAGCGTGGAGCGGGGCCCGAGATCCAGATCCGGCCCGTTGATCCATATGCGCCCCGGATCGGCAAGCGTGTTCAGGGTGGACTGGATCGTGTCCCGGATCGACCCTGCGTTCCAGTTGCGGTGCAGAAGCACGTCATGAGCCGCCGAAAGCGCCTGCACGCGACGCAGGAAGTCCTGGAGGGCGGTCTTGTCGGTCACGGATCGAAGCGTCTGGGTCGCGATGGCTTGCACCATCGACAGGCTGTTCTTCAACCGGTGCGACAGTTCATGGTTGAGAACGGCCTGATCTGCCTCGGCCCGCGCCGTCGCCAGGGCGGCATAAAGCCGGTCGGCCACCCGCCGCATGAAGTCGACCTCTCCCGCCGTCCAGTCGCGTGCATGGCTTTGATGCACGAACAGGGCGCCGATCAGTTCACCCCGGCGGATGAGCGGGACGCTGATCTGTGCCGCAACGGCGATGGCCCGGTAGCTTGCCACATCCTCTGTGAACGCCAACTCCGCCTCCGCGTCGCGAAGAACCAGCGGCTCGCCAAGCTGAAGCTGCTCGGTCGTCTTCGCGAAGTCGGCAAGATCGTAATTGCCATGGAGGTGGGGCACGTCCTCGGCGATGCATTCTCCTGAGACGACGTAGCGGCCGGCGCGGCGATCCACCGTTGCATAACCGGCGCGAGATGCCCCCAGCGTTCTCAGTACGACGTGGCAGGCAAGTTCGATCATCTCCTCCTGCGTCGCGGCATGGCGCACGCCATTACCAAGCTCCAGGAGTGCCTCCTGGCGCAGGGTCGCGATCTTCCGGTCCGTGATGTCCTGCGCCGTTCCGAACATGGACAGGATGTGGCCGGTGCTGTCCCGCCTGTATTCGGCGCGGCGGGAAATCCACCGGATCTTGCCGTCATCGGCCCGGCGGATGCGATACTCCACATCCGCAGGACACGTGCCGGCCCGCCGCCCGGCATCGTCGGACCGTAGCGCGCGGTCCTCGTCCAGCACCAGGTCTTCAAAGACACTTATCGGGAGCTGACTTCCCGGCGTCAGCCCGAAGATACGGCAGAATTCAGGCGAAGCGGTCACTGTGCCGCTGGCCACCTTCACCTCGAATGTGCCAACACCCCCCGCCTCCTGCGCGGCACGCGATCGTTGCTCGGCATCGCGCAGCGCACGGGCATCCTCCGCCCGTTCACGTGCCACGGACAGCAGGCGCGCGACCGTCTGGAAGAAGGAGAGTGCCTCCTCGTCAAAGACATCGACTTCGGCGCTGCCGAAGGAGATGACGCCGACGGCCGCGCCCCGGACAAAGATCGGGAAGCCTGCATAAGCTCGGATACCCGTGGATTTAGCGATCTCGTGGCGCGGCTCGCACGTCAGGTGCAAGTCGGAGAGGATAAGGGGTTCGGATGTCTCCGCAACAATCCCGCACAGCGGAACGTCGAAGGTGACATGCCGAAGAGCCATCTGTGTTTCTTCGTTGACGCCAACGGAATGCTGTAGCGCCAGGTGCCCGTCCGCCGTATCCATGTCGTAAAGGTAGCACTGCTCGAAGCCGATGGTGTCGGCGCTGCCTTCAAGAACGGACCGAAGCGTCGCCGCGGGATCGTCCGCGTCCAGCAGAGCCGCCGCGGCCTGCGCCAGAAGGGCAAGGCGCTGCGCCTGCCGTCGCGCACGTGTCCGGTCCCTCAGGATTTTCACGTAGCCGACGTGGCGATCCGCATCATCCTTCAGCGGCATCATCTCGCCCAAGGCAAAGAACCGGGAACCGTCCTTGCGGACGTGCCAGCGCTCGTCGACCCCGCGCCCCTTCTCCCGGGCCGCCTCCATCTCCAGGTCAGGGATGCCAACGGTTCGATCCACCGAGTTGAAGATGATCTCGGCGGGCCGGCCCAGCATCTCCTCTTCGGACCAGCCAAGCACGTTCTCTGCGCCGCGGTTCCAGCCGGTGACCTTGCCATCAAGGTCTAGGGAGAGGATGGCATAGTCGATCGAGCTGTCAAGCACCTGGCGATGCCGGGCTTCCAGACGCTGGCTGTTCGCCAGTGCCGCCCGCAGTTCCACCTGCGTCATGGCCTGCCGAGCGAGAAGGCGCAGAGTGCGGATCTGGTGCTCGTCGAGGTTTCGAGGCTTTGTGTCCAGCACGCACACCGTGCCGATGGGGAAGCCGTCCTTCGTCTTCAGCAAGGCCCCCGCATAGAAGCGCAGGCCGCCCGCCTGCGTCACCAGCGGGTTACCGTCGAACCGTGGATCCTCCAGCGCGTCGGGAACGATCATCATGTCCTCGGACAGGATGGCCTTGCCGCAAAAAGAGGTGTCGAGCGGCGTCTCGCGCACGCCAAGGCCGACTTCGGCCTTGAAGAACTGCCGTTCGGTATCGACGAAGTTCACGACCGCAATGGGGGTCTGGCAGACTTCGGCCGCGATGGTGGCGATGTCGTCGAACTCTTCCTCATACGGGGTGTCGAGGATATCGTAGCGACGCAGGGCCAGAGACCGGGCACGTTCGTCGAACGGTAATGCGGGCACGTCAGCGGGATGAGGGGACATGGAGGTTCTGCCTGAGGGGACCGAGCCTTGTCTCATTTCCGACGCGATGCGGCAAGCGGGCTTGATCCGGATGTTGCCAGCAAGAGACAGATGTTCAAGGTGGAAGCCCGCCGGCTGGCGAGCTTCCCCTGAGCCTGAACAAGGCGTCACTCGTGAACGAGCGGTAAATACGTCGGCTTCTGAGATCAACCACAATCCGAGGTTGTATTTCTTGCTTGTGGATCAGAATTTTGCAGGGGCATTGCGACCGAACTTCATCTCGAAAAGGAAAAGGGACCCTGTGGCACCTCGGTGCGGCGCACGGTGTCGGAGATCGTTCCTGACGGGGATGATCCCGCATTACGTTCCCTCCCTGCCCGGTGCCTAGCTTCCTCGTTGGCGGAAACTTTCTTCCCTATGGGAACGGGCTGCCGCCGGCTCGGCGTTCTTGTCAAAACGAGATGGGAGACTGACATGGATGCCGCACTGGAAGAAGTCCTGCACTGGATCACCCGCGGTATCGAGATCGGAGGTGTGGCGGTCATCGTCATTGGCATCGTGGCGGCTTTCCTCAGGTTCTGCACCGAGACGCCGCAGGTCCCGGGGAGTCGTTTTCATACCCTCCGCTCGCGCCTTGGCCGATCCATTCTTCTCGGCCTTGAGTTGCTCGTCGCAGCCGACATCATCAACACGGTTGCCGTTGAGCCAACGCTGCGGAGTGTTGCCGTCCTGGCCGGGATCGTGCTGATCCGGACATTCCTAAGCCTGTCGCTGGAAGTAGAGATCGACGGCAAGTGGCCCTGGCAGCAAGGCGAGAGGCGGAGCTCTCCGAATGATCAACGCCGTTAATTCGCGTACGCCCGGCATGCGGTATCTGAGGGGTGAGCTACTCCCCATCTATTGGACAGGATCCGGCATAATTTAAGCTACTCGTTGCACCTGCTGATCGGGTTGATTGTTATCATTTCTCTGCCAATAGACCAGCGCCGGAGGCTGGCCGGCCAGGGCTGAATGAGGTCGCTGGTGGTTATAGAAGGTCATCCATTTCCGGATGGCCGCTTTCGTCTCCGATCCGGTCTCCCAAGCATGCAGGTAGACGCACTCGTATTTCAGGGTTCGCCATAGCCGCTCGATGAAGATGTTGTCGAGGAACCGACCTTTCCCATCCATTGAGATCCGCACGCCGGATCGGCGCAGCCGATCCGTCCAAGCGAAGGACGTGAACTGGCTTCCCTGATCCGTGTTCATGATCTCTGGCGGGCCGAACTTGTAAATGGCCTCATTCAGCGCCTCGACGCAGAAGTCAGCTTCCAGCGTGTTCGAGATCCGCCAGGACAGAACCTTGCGGGTGTGCCAGTCCATGATCGCCACGAGGTAGAGGAACCCACGCCGCATGGGTAGGTAGGTGATATCCGAGCACCAGACCTGGTTCGGACGTTCCACCCGCAGACCTCTCAACAGGTAGGGATAGGTCTTATGCCCTTTCGCCGGCCTGCTGGTGTTGGGCTTCTGGTAGATCGGCATGAGCCCCATGAGGCGCATCAGTCGCCGGATGCGCTTCTCGTTCACCAGGTGGCCGTCGTTGCGCAAGTGCCAAGTCATTTGCCGGACACCGAAGAACGGCGTCTCCAGGAATTGCTCGTCGATCCGCCGCATCAGGCCGAGGTTCTGTTCGGTCTCGCCCTTGGGCTTGTAGTAGAAGGATGAGCGCCCAATCGACAGCAGCTTGCACTGCTGGCCGATGGACAGGTCCGGGTGGTCCGGCTCAATCATGCCCCGCCTCACTTCCCGCCCCAAGGCTTCAGCTTTCTTTCCAAAAAAGAGTTGGCCACCGCCAGCTCCCCGATCTTGGCATGGAGCTCCTTCACCTGCTCCTCATCAATCTCTGGCATCTTGCGCCCCCCACGCTCGAATACGCCGGACGCACCGTCGAGCAGGGCTCGTTTCCATTGATGGATCATCGTCGGATGCACCCCGAACCGGCTTGCCAGCTCGGCGGCCGTCTCTTCGCCTTTCAGGGCTTCCAGCGCGACCTTCGCCTTGAACTCAGGCGCGTGCTGTTTTCGTTTCGACATCTCTGATCTCCTTCGCGTCGAAGATCAGCAGACTGCAAATCGTAGCTCATGTCAGTGTCCGAAATTCGGGGGGTAGCTCAGGGCATGGCGATCAGGATCCAGTTCATGGACTCTATTCGAGAGCCTGTCGCGTCGCATGGAGCCTTCACCAATCGTTCGCCTTTAGGATTATGAAGTCAACAGTGAAGCTTTGATCTGGTTGTTTGACGTCAGGAGACTAGTCTTGAGCCTAATGCTTTGGCAAGGCTTGTTTTATCTTCTAGTCTATCCTCATCAGGTCACGAGGAACCGACATGCTCCTGTCTCAAAGCATCCGCGCCGCCCTCTTCGCGGCTGTCGCCACAGCTGCCGCCTTAGCCTCGCCCGATGAGGCCAAAGCCTACGACATCGACTGCAAGCTGATCCTGTGCCTGGCGGGCGGCTTTCCTTCTTCCTGCGGCGATGCCCATGACCACATGATCGACCGGCTGCGCGACGGGAAATCCCCCATCGGCACCTGCCTCATGTCGGATGGCGCGGAATACAACAATTACGAGATCGACTACAGCTTTGCCAACCGCACCAGCTCCGAAGCCTGGATATGTCCCGAGGGCAAGAGCAAGCATTTCAGCTACGGCTATGACGGCGACAGCCGCGAAGAGATCAAGGTGTTCTGCTACGATGAACGGCGCCGCCTGGGCTACGGCACCAACCGTGACGAAAAGTATTATTACACGGGCGTCTCGACTCCCGAATACAAGAACATGCGGGTGCAGATCACGGTCGAACCCGGCACCGACGCCGAATACACCAATGGCGTGCAACGCTATCGAACCAGCACTTCCCATGGTTATGGCACCCGAGTGACCTTCCGCCCGTGAAGATCCGCCTCGCCCTCATGGTCTTTGTCTTGTCGGCACCCTGCGCGGTCGCGCAAGGGTGCCTTCCGCCGGAACAGCCCTACCCTTACGAGCCTCCGACCGATGATCCGGAATTGCGCGAGATCGTGCGCGACCAGTATCAGATCTATATCGAGGAGGCGGAGGGCTACATGAATTGCCTGCAATCCGAGATCGGCCGCGCCCAGACGGAAACCCGAGAAGTCTTGAACCGCTGGGTTCAATACTTTGGGCCGGAAGCCAGAATGCGCTATGACGAGGACGATATGGCCTTTCGCTAAAATGGCGGCAATGACTTTCTGGAAGATCCGTCAAGATTTCCGTATCGACAAAGAGCGGGCCCTTGCCCGCATGGATGCAGCAGAGGAAAGCGCATGATGGATCAACTGGATTCGATGGACCTGAACGAGCTGAAAGCGCTCAAGAAGCAGGTGGAAAAAGCCATCGACTCCTTCGAGACACGCCGGAAGAAAACCGCCCTTGAGGCTTTGGAAGCCACGGCCAAGGAACAGGGTTTCTCCCTGTCCGAATTGCTGGACGCCGCAAGCAGCACCACCAAAGCCCGTGGTCAGGCGGCGGCCCCCAAATTCGCTAATCCGCACAATCCGGATGAGACGTGGAGCGGCCGCGGCCGCAAACCGCGCTGGTTTATCGAAGCGATCGAGGCTGGCAAGACGACGGACGATCTCGCCATCTGAACGCCGTGCCCCCTGTCTTGGCTTCACCAAGACAGGGGGCACGCTGATCCCGTAAACAGGTGCCTGACGACCTGCCACACGGGTGTTGTGATCGAACGACCTGAAATCGGACCTTGACGGACAGGGGGGGGCACGGGCTATCAGGGAATGAATGTTCCTCATTCGTTCGCCTAAACCATGTCTGTAACTCTAGCCCCGCTGAATGTGATCCTCGTTGACCGGCATATGCCGCTCGCCTCCATCAGCGTGCCTGCAGGGTTCCCATCTCCGGCCGGTGACGATCTTGAGGACAGCGTGGATCCGATCAAATGGGTGGTGCGGCACGAACGGTCGACGTTCTGGTGGCGCGTCTCGGGCGACAGTCTGGAAGAGAAGCTCGCCAAGCGCAACGGCCATTGGTTTCTGGACCCGCGCGCCCGAGGCGACGGCTACAAAAGCATTGCCGTCACCGAGACGACCGAGATCTGGGGCGTGGTCGCAGGCGTCGTGCGCCGCCTCGCCATCGAATAGGCGCGGTCATGATCCGCGCCTCCGCAGACCCGATCGCCCTCATCGACTGCAACAACTTCTACGTTTCCTGCGAACGGATCTTCGACACGTCGCTGCGCGGCATCCCCGTGATCGTGCTGTCCAACAACGACGGATGCGCCGTCGCCCGCAGCGATGAAGCCAAAGCCCTCGGGATCAAAATGGGGGCGCCGGTGTTCAAGATGCGCGACCTGATGCGCCGTCACGGGGTCAAAGCCTTGTCCTCCAACTACACGCTCTACGGGGATCTGTCGCGCCGTGTCGTCGAGGTGCTGCACGATTTTTCGCCGCGATTGGAGACATACAGCATCGACGAAAATTTCGTCTGCCTGAAAGGGCATGGGCCCCGCATGGAGGACCATGCCAAGGACATGCGGGCCACCGTCAAGCTGGATACCGGCATCCCCACCTGCGTGGGGATCGCGCCGACCAAGACTCTCGCCAAGCTGGCGAACTTCGCCGCCAAGAAGAACCCGATCTTCGGCAGCGTGTGCAATCTCATGGGCGACACCGTGCGCGATTACGTCATGCGCCGCATCCCCGTGGGCGAGATCTGGGGCGTCGGCGGGGCCACCCAGGCCAAGCTGATGACGCAGGGGATCAAGGTGGCGGCTGAGCTTCGCGACCTGCCCTTGCCCCTCGCCCGCAAGATCGGCGGCGTGGTGTTGGAACGCCTGGTGGCGGAGCTGCGCGGCGTCGTCTGCGTCGACTTCGAGGACGTTCCGCCGCAACGCAAGGGCATGGCCGTGACCCGCTCTGCGGGCACCCCCATGACCTCGTTCGACGTCTTGGCGCAGGCCATTGCCGCCCATGCGACCCGCGCGGCCGAGAAGCTGCGCCAGCATGGCCTTGTGGCCGGCGCGATGACCGTTTTCTACCACACCAACCCGCACAAGCCCGACCGTCCGCAGCATTCGGCTTCGCGCAGCGTCCGTCTCTCCCCCATGTCGAACAACACCTTCGAGCTGGTCGAGGCCGCTATTTCTGCCGCGAAACGCGGCTGGAAAGGCGACCCCTCAGGTAACGGTCATGGCTACACCAAGGCGGGCATCATCCTGGATGATCTGTTGCCCGAGCAGGATCAGCCCGCGATGCTGTTTCCACCCGAGCGGCCGCGCGATGCGAAGGTCATGGACGCGCTTGATGCGCTCAACGACCGCTTTGGCAAAAAGACGGTCGTGCTGGGCCGCGAAGGATTTGAAAAATCCTGGACGACGAAAGCAGATCATCGTTCACCGCGCTACACCACACGTCTGAGCGAACTGCCCGTGCTTCAACTTTGAACGCCCTCATCTCGCGTGGTCTAGGGCTTCGGCACCTTGCGCTCGATTTCTTTCAGCTCGGCGTGGGCTTTCCGCAGCCTGTCGGTCAGGGCGTGGATTCTGGCATCGTCATCCTTTGCCCCCGCCAATGACACTTGATAGTCGAGTTCGGCTTCGATCCCCCAGATCGTTTGCTTGAGAGACGTGGTTTCGGCTGCAAGGTCAGTCATGGACTATTCTCGTGGAAAGAGGCGAATGGGCAGAAGCTAGCCTTCAAATGGTCCGTTCGGCAAATCTCTTGTTGCAGCGATCAGAGCTGGCACAGCGTGTTTTACGTCTTTGTTTATGGCGCATCCCTCGTGCTTTCCGGTCTAGGGCTTTCAGCCCTGGACCTGCCTGCCCGAGTGACCGCGCTCTAGGCTCCGGCCGGCTGCACCGGCCTGCGCCCCGAACCTCGCTCGCCCCGTCTCCCTTCGCGCCAAGAGGCCCCGCCCCTGTCTCTGCGAGCCAGCGCCGGCGCCGCGCGAATGGTCGAAGGTGCGGCGAGTTTCGGCCCTGCGGGTGACGATCGCTTGCGCGGCCGGGATCTCCCTGCAGGACGTATCACCAGCTCCACCGTCCTGAAGATCGAAGGAAAGCCGCGCGCGTGGCGCGGCTCGTGTCTGATCCGAAGGACAGGCCGGGGGATCGACGCGGCCGAGGGCCG
>NZ_JGYG01000030.1 GCF_000740795.1 Haematobacter massiliensis | reverse complement strand
CGAAATCAGCGCCTTACTTGGGAAATGTGGGGTCTGGCAGTCTTCAGGGGGTTCCCAACGCCATCGCGCTCTCCAAGGCGACGATCGGGAATATCCGCCAAAATCTGTTCTGGGCTTTCGCATACAATGCAGCTTTGATTCCTGTTGCAGCGGGAGTCCTCTATCCCGCATGGGGGATCTTGCTCTCGCCCGTGCTCGCCGCCGGCGCAATGGCGCTTTCGAGTGTCTTCGTCTTGGGAAATGCACTTCGCCTGCGTCGCTATGCACCTCCAACTGGCCAGCGCGTGACAGGGAAAATATAATGGCCTTCGTAACCTGGCATCTATCGGCCGAAAGGAGTGCGTGATGAACATTGGTCAGGCTGCCGAAGCTTCGGGCGTGAGCGCCAAGATGATCCGCTATTATGAGCAGACGGGTCTGATCAGGGCTGCGGATCGGAAAAGCTCAGGTTACCGCGACTATTCGGAACAGGATGTTCATGTTCTGCAATTCATCCGAAAATCTCGAGATCTTGGGTTTTCGGTCACGGAAATAGCAGAACTTCTGCAACTTTGGCAGGATCGGAGCCGCCATAGCGCGGATGTAAAAAGGATCGCGCTGATCCAGATTGAACGCCTCAACTCGAAAGTTCAGGAGCTGAAGCAAATGGCAGCTACCCTTGAGAAGCTCGCGTCCTGCTGCTCGGGTGATAACCGGCCTGACTGCCCCATTCTCGAAGGCCTTGAAAAAGCGAGCCCACCGCTTTCGCAAGAGACTCCATCTCTTAAGCATCGCGGTGCCGTTGAGGCACTAAATCAACCAAAAGCATCTTTTCAGGGCAATAGTTGATGAATATCTGTTGCGATCGCAGAATATTTTATTTATCAGGTCACTGAAGTACCAGTTAATGTACTATGCGCGAATGTCGGCCATCAATGATAGTACACCTACGCACGCGCAATCTCACGGATCAGATCATTTGTCTCTGGTCTCGTCGTTTGGTGCCGATAACGAAGAGCAGAAACAGTTCGCGAAATTTCAAGGCCGTCGATGGGTATCGAAACGAGGCCACTGTCTGCTGGAATTGCCGTGGTTGGCAAAATCACCGCGCCTAATCCCTGCCGCGCGAGTTCGACTAACCAATCCACGCGATTTGACCGATAGGCCGCGTAGAGTTCGTGACCCTGGTCTGCACATGTCCGATGCAACGCATCGCGCATTTCGCAATTGGGTCGATCGAGCATGTCAGTTTCAGCGAGTGTCGAAAGAGAAACAGCGCCCCGTTCAGACAACGGGTGCGACTTGGACACCACAACCTTGTAGGACTCGTCATAGAGCTGGTCTATTCGATAGAGGTCTTCGCTGACCGTCGCCGCTGTGACAACGACATCAAATTCACCCTCTCGCAATCCGGCCAGAAGCTTGGAGGCAGACGCCACGATCAACTCTATTTCGGCTTGCGGCAATCGTGTACGGAAGCGTTCCACGGCGGCTGAAATCCGGTTGTGACCAATCGTTTCGCCAACACCGACAGAAATAGGAACCCGCTCTAGTCGCGCGTGGCGGACGGCTTCTGCCTTAGCTGCCTGCGTTTCGTGATACGCTTTCTGTAGTCTTGGCTGCATGAGTTTTCCGAGTGCCGTCAACCTGCATCCCGCGCGGTCCCTGACAAACAGATCACCCCCGAGCTCGTGTTCAAGTTTCTTGATCGCGGTCGTCAGGGACGGTTGGGAAACATTTGAGGCGCTGGCGGCATGGGTGAAGTTGCGATGCTGGCAGACAGCCAAAAAATACCTGATCTGGTTCATCTCCACTGCCACGGTCTCCGTCACTTTCCGCCATGAAGTTCACCATAGCACATGTCTATCAAAGAATAGAAGTTCGGGATTGGTGTCTGAGGCACTCGGCATGAGAAAAGGGTGCATCGAAACCAACCACGACGACCTGTCGATCAGGAGGCGACCATGAAAGCCCAAATTCTCAAGACACTCGCCGCTTTGGCCTTGATCACGACATCTGCACTCGCACAGGAAGCCCCAATGGAAAATCGCACTGCCAGCTACATCGCCATGCCCGCCGCTGAAGGCCAGACCGAAGCATTCGCCAAATTTCTGGCCGGAGCCGCCCCGATTGTCGCGGACAACGAACCAGGCACCGTGCTTTGGTTTGCCTTGCAAGCCGAAGATACGCTCGCGATCTTTGATATCTTCGTGGATGAAGAAGCGCGCAATGCGCATTTCTCCGGCGCTGTGGCCGCGGCTTTGAACCAAAATGCCGAGGCGCTGGTCGCCGGGGGCTGGGACGATGGTGTTGTCGCGAATATCAACAATTCCGATGTCCTGTCGATGAGGGAACCGGTTGATCTCAACTCGGCCACGACAGCCACGTATATCACGCTCGAAGCAGCACCCGGCAAAGGGCCGGAACTGGCCGCCTTGCTGACCGCAGCTGGTCCCATCGTCGGAGAAACCGAACCCGGCACATTGTTCTGGGCGGCGCTGCAGATTGACGAAACATCCTTCGCAATCTTCGACATCTTCGCCAACAATGCTGGCCGTGAAGCACACTTTGCCGGTCAAGTCGCCGGGCTGCTGAAGGAACGGGCAGCGGAGTTGGTCGCTGGCGGGTGGGACGACGGTGTGGTCGCTAACGTCCACAACTTCGACATCCTCGCCATCAAGTAACGCGATGTGACAGGAACAGGAGACGCCTGGTGCAACGCATCAGGCGCTTTGCCGAACGAATTTAGATTCACCGTGAAGCGGTCGTTCGAGTAACTGCAGCGAATTAGCGCTTTGTTCGCATTGCTGACCTCCATCCTTTGCGCAGCGACAGTCCGCTCTCGGCCCATCATGGCTCTTGACGTCAAGAATTAGAGTGCTGTGACGAGCCGCTGTGTCGGCTCGTTGACCATAGCAAACCAAGGCGTGCATGGGCTGCTGCGTCCAATCCGCCCATGTCAGCTCGTGGCCGCTGTGCCCTCGATGAGGTTCAGGAATGCCGACCTGATTTCCTCTGGCAGCGCAAAATATGCCTTAAGAAGTCTATGACGCTCGCCGAGCCGTTGCGGGGGCAAAAATCTTGATAGCTCTCCTTGGCCGTCGGGCGAGTTTAGCATCTCCAGGATCGTTTGCGGGTCTACTTCGAGCGCATTGGCGATCCTTACCAGTCGGTAAATTGTTAGGCTGTTTCGGCCGCTTTCGTGTTTTTGCAGTTGTTGATAGCTGATACCGATTTCCGAGGCGACATCTGCCAGTGACAGGCCGCGTCTTGTCCGCAGCGCCTTCAGCCTGTCCCCGAGTTGCCTGTCAAAACCATCCAGATCGCCGTCCAACTCGGCCCACCCTATACCGGACAGAAGCGAATGCTGCGGTACGCCCCCGCAATCGCTTCCTGACCCATGATCGGGGAGTTGGAAAACCGAACCTGTCCGGTCCCTATGACCTTTAGCACCGGAGCGCCTGGACATACGTCACAGGCTCCCCGACCGCATGGTCAAGGAATCGGCGCCGTTTCGGCCGACGCCAATACCGACAGGTTCAGAGGTTTCCACGCCCCAGGGACGACGCGTGGCGTCCCCAAGGGCAGTGTATCGGTTTCAGGGGGTTAGGAGCAAGATGTTGCGTTGCTCGGTTCCATAGCGCTCTGGTCAGGCGCTAGGGTCTTCGGTCGCGGGGGCAACTGGCGCATCAGGCCCGAGCGCCTCGTGCGTTTTCGACCTGCAAGGTTCCAGTCGTGCCTGGGTTCATCCCAGTTTTGGGTCGAGGTGAGCTGTCGGTCCAGGTAGTCGCGAAACTCTTGTTCGCCGACCCGCAACTTGAATGTGTAGAGCCGATTGACGATTTCGCGCATCAAGTCGCGCATTTCGTCATCGCTGATCCTGGAAACCTCCGACCATGGGATTTGTCGGCCGTTGGCGTCCGTCACGAGCACATCAGAATAGTCCCCTGTATGGCTGACCACTCCCGGGCCTGCATGCAGGGTTTCAAGACACGTATTCCGAACACAGATCAGCGTCATCGCCTTGGACATGACCGAGGCAATCTTGCGCACAAGGTCGTTGGTCATGGCTTCCTCGTCTCGCAATGCGAGCCAGGGCCTGTCGTTCCCCGCCCTGTTGATCAGATAGCGAAATCTTCGAGCGATTTTCCGGAGGCCAGCGCGTCACCGATCCAGCCCGGTTTGCGTCCCCGCCCGGACCAGGTCAGTTCCGGGTTTTCTGGATGACGATATTTCGCTACCGAGGGAGAGCGTTGGCGCGCGGTTGCCGCATCGGCAAGTTCCTCGAACGAATAACCGAGTTCGCGGGCCAACTCATCGACCCTGGCGCGGGCCTCGGCTTTGCGGCGATCTTCAAAGGAGGTGATCGCCTTGGCGACTGACTTTTCCATTTGTTTCAGTTCGCTCAGCGAAAGCGCGTCGAAGTTGATATCGGTCATCAAGGTCCACTTTGTTCTGCAACATTGATAGGGCAGCGTGCAGTGATGGGCAATTCCCCTTTCGGGGACATGGTCAGACATGGTTGCGTGCTCTAATGCTGCCGCATGAGCAGAAGAAGACAGTCTCTGCCTTCCAAGCGCGTCACTGCGCTGCGATCGGTACCTTGGCCTCGGAAACGAGCGGGTAGTCGTAACCGGCCTCTACAGTTTTTGTCTGTGATGGGCGGTGCGTTGTTGCTGGGTTTTATGGCGGTGGAGCGCTTTCCCGCGCATCTCGGCGCGCTGCCTGAATTGACAGCCCGTCGTGTGATTGAGGGGCCTGTCAGTCATATTTGCGATGGCGACACAATTGAGGTGGCGGGCACGCCCGTTCGGTTCGGGTCGTTGGACTGTGCTGAGCGCGGAACAGTGCGAGGCGATGCGGCTACCAGGTGCACTAGCTACGACCGCAGCATCGGGCTGTGCACTTTGCTCGATGGGCGTGACGTGGCCGCACAGATGATCCGGAAAGGATTGTGAGACCGATACTGGTAACGGCAGTCCTGTCGGCTCCAGAGTGAGAGAGCGGGTGGTTTGCCCGTGACGGGTCCGGGCTGGGGGAGAGGCCTCCGGCGGCCCGTCGCGGAGTGACTGTCATGAACAAATTGCAGATTCTGGAACCCGCGCGACCGCCGCGCGGCGGCTATAAGGTGGATGTCAGCCGGGGTGAGCGCAACGGCCGGGTGTCATCCGAATGGTTCAACCGGCCCGATGATGAGCGCTATCTCTCGCTTGATGACCTCTGGGCCTCGGTCAAGGCTCGCTCGGAGCGCAGCACGTCGCGCATTGTCGAGACGGCGAAGATCCATGTCGAGGCCAGCCGCGACAATGCCGAGCGGCTGCAGTTGATCCTGCCGAAGGCGGATGCGCCGTTGGCGCCGACCCATTGGGCCTTTGGTCAGCTTGCCAGCCTGGTCGGGGCGCCGGCGTCGTATCTGCGCCAGCTGCCGGCCCCGCTGGCCGGGATCAATCTGCAGTATGGCCTCTCGGGTCACCGTGCCGAGCAGATCAAGACCTTCGAAACCGAAGACGGCAGGACTGAGCTACGCGCGGTGACCGGCCCAGATTATGGCCGGATCTATGATCATGAGCTGGTCGAGGCCGTGCAACGTATCGCGGGCAATGGCACCGGCGACACGCGGTGGAAGGTGCCGGGCACGCTCGACTGGTCGACCGGCGTCTATAATCCGGACGTCGACATCACCCGCGACACGACCACGCTCTATGCCTCGGATCGCGATGTGTTCCTCTTCCTCGTAGACGATCACAATCCCATCGAGGCGGGCAAGCTGCCCGATGGATCGCCGGATCTCTACTTCCGCGGCTTCTATTGCTGGAACTCGGAGGTCGGGGCCAAGACCCTTGGCATTGCCAGTTTCTATCTACGCGCCGTGTGCCAGAACCGGAACATCTGGGGTCAGGAAGAATTCCAGGAGATCACCATCCGCCACTCGAAATATGCTGCCTCGCGGTTCGCGCATGAGGCTGCACCGGCGCTGACCCGCTTTGCCAATTCCTCACCCTCGGGGTTCATCAACGGGATCAAGGCGGCCCGCCAGCAGATCGTGGCCCGGACCGACGAGGACCGTGTAACCTTCCTGCGCAAGCGCGGGTTCTCGAAGCTGGAGGCGGGCAAGATCATCGACAAGGTCCTGGTCGAGGAGGGGCACCCGCCCGAGAGCATCTTCGACTTTGTTCAGGGGATTACCCGCCTCGCGAGGGACAAGACCCAACAGGACACCCGGCTTGAGCTGGAGGGCAAGGCCAAGAAGCTGCTGGAGCGCGCGGGCTGACACCAGTCGCGCACCCATTCGTCACATCATCACGCGGCAGCCCTACTGCTGGTCCTCGGTTGCCGCGTCCCTTCCCATTCCCGGCCCAAGCGCTCGCGGCGTCATAGAAGCGGGCAGTGGGCTACTCATTCCGGGAGACCCCTGATGCAAACCTTTGACGAAAAAGTGGATACCGCTGTCTATGCCGCCTTCATGGCGCTCGGCCTTCCGGTTGCCACGAATATGGAGCTGGCGATCCGGCTCAACGACTTCATCTCCCAAGAATTCCAATTCGTCGTGTCAGATGATGACGACAACGGGGGCGCAACGCTTGCCGGCGGGGCCGGAGGGCGGGCCGATGACTGAGCAGGAGCAAACCGTCATCCTTGAGGCGCGTGAGATTCTTGCGCGCTATTTCAACCAAAACCCGCTGCTGACCTCCTGGCAGGCTGTGCTGGACTATTGTGCCATCGCGGTTCACCTGGTGTCCGCCCCGAGATGAACAAAGGCAATTAGTGCTCTGCTTTCAATTCTGCCCCTCGATAGAAGAGGAGCACGTCCGTCAATTTTCTCATGCTCCAATTCCAAGATCGAAAGCGTACCTGCAGCACGGGTCAAGAGTTTTTTGCCGCTTATTCGGCCCTATGAAATCGGCCTGTCAATGGCACGTCTTGAGCCATTCGGCGCTTTGGTTCAAAGAGTAGTATCTAAGCCCATTTATGGATCGATCCGTTGCCCGCACCCGCTTGCTTCGTTCTCGACGCGCTAACAGCGAGGCCGCAGATCTTAAGCTCCTTGATCGAGGCGAGCCTTGATGGTCTCCATTTGTTCGATCTCGCTCCTTTGAGCCTCAATGATTTCTTCGCAAAGAGCCAGTAATTCAGCGTCGCTTAAAGAAGCTTCCCGGCACATGAGGATCGCGCCCGAGTGGTGCGGGATCATCGAATCGATGAATTGTTCGTCATCGATCAGGGTTTGGGCGCGTGTGGCGGCGAACGAACCGACTGTCAAGACGACGAAGACGGCGTAGAGGGCGACATTGAGTCCTTTTCGCGGAAACATGCCGGGCATCGTTGCCAGCATGAAGATGCCCATCGGCGCCCACATCGTCACGGCCATGTAGAACATATTGAGATTGTTGTGGAAGTCGTGAAGCCCGTCGATCATCGAGAACATCACAACGTACATAACGACCAGGCCGAGCGCCATGTTGATCCAGAACATCAAATAGGGGCGGCCAGCGCTGTCGTTGGTGTGCTCGTGCTTGCTTGTGTGGGACGGATGAGTCATCTCGTGGCTCCTTTGTTTTCGCTTAATGTCCGAGGCCGATGCCCATGGGCTTGAGTAGCATCCAGATCGCCATGCCAACCATCATCAGGTTCTCCGTTAGCGAGACGAAGCCGAGCGGCACATTGCTGTCACCGCCGACACAAGCGCATTTGAGTTCGCGCTTGTCGATATAGACCGCCTTGAAGACCGATATGGCTCCAACGGTGCCGATGAACAGGGCGACGGGGATCGACAGCCACATGAGCGCGCCGGCCATCATCAGGACGCCCGCCAGCGCTTCGGCGAATGGATAGACGTAGGAATAGCGCACCCAACGTTGCGCCAGGAGGTCGTAGTTCAGGAACATGGTGGCGAATCCCTCCACGTCCTTGAGCTTTTGCAGGGCAAGCAGACACATCGAGATGGCGATGAACCATTCCGCCGCCTCGACGGTGAGAAGGTTCCCGAACGCGGCCCAACTTGCCGCTAGCGCCATTAGCGCAGCCATCGCGAACAGCGCGATCACCGGCGTATAGGTGGTGGCGTCCTTGTCCTTTACCTCCTTGCCGAAGAAGGCGAGAAGATCGTCGTATCCGCCGATGCGCTTGCCGCCGATGAAGGTCTGCGGTGTGGTATCGACGCCGTGCTTTTTCTTGAAAGCATCAACCTCGGCACGAGACGTCAGCTTGTGGTCCTCGACCTGGTAGCCCTCCCGTTGCAGAAGGTCCAGCGATTTGAGCCCCCAGGGACAAGTATGTTCGGTCATGACCATTCGATGGAGTTCGGCATGTTTCGCGGTGGCGGCAGCCATTGCGGTTTCCTCCAGATTCAAAGCTTGGCCTTGGCGAAGATCTCGACCAGCTCGTTGAACTTCTTGCGCTGCTCGGCGGCATCGCCGGACGCAATCGCGTCTTCGACGCAGCAGGCGGCGTGGGATTTCAGGATTTCGGTTTCAACGATGGCCAGCGCGGCCTTGATCGCGTGGATCTGATGCAGGATGTCGATGCAATAGCGGCCGTCCGTGACCATCTGGCCGACGCCGCGCACCTGACCTTCGATCCGACTGAGCCTCGAGCGGAGAGCTTTGGCATTCTTCTGATCCATGAGCTACCGATACCCTATATGGGTATATCAAACACTTCAGCGTGGGCTTGGTTCCCTTCGTTCGCCAGGAACTCTTCCATCGTTGTGATTCCCGAAACATCATCATCTTGAGTTTATTCGTGTCGGGTTGACCTTCCAACGGTTGGAACCCTCATCTTAGAGGGCCAAGCGAAGGAGATGGACATGAAGATCAACACCGGATGGTGGTTCCAAGTACAAAAGCCGAGCTACTGGAGGCGATTGCGACGACATTTGATCGCCTCACCATCGATCTCGCGAGGGGTTCAACTGACCGTGCAAGGGAGGCATCACTCGCGGGGCACGCGGCGGGGACAATGATGAGCCCAGCCGATTTGGTAGCTTATCTGATCGAGTGGAACGATTTGGTGCTCAAGTGGCTGGATCGTGACGACCGGGGCGAGCCGGTCGATTTTCCCGAGGCCGGGTTCAAATGGAATGAACTCGGTCTGCTGGCCCAGAAGTTCTACCGGGGATCATGAGGCTTTGGATTGGGTCAGTCTGTTGGCACGCCTGACCGAGGCCAAGACCCGGCTGGTAAACACGATTTCCGCACGGTCCGACGCCGAACTCTACGGCGGGCCCTGGTATGGGAAATGGACGAAGGGCCGGATGATCCAGTTCAATACGTCTTCTCCCTACGCCAATGCGCGAGTCCGGATTCGGAAGTGGCTCAAGGAGAAGGGCTGAGAGCGATAAAGCTCTCTGCTACAAGGGGAAACCTGTCCATGCAGCAGAGGCGCCTGGTCTGCCTGTGGCCTCACGCCTTCAGCGCGTCTTTCACGGCCTTGGCAGGCGTAAAGGCCAGTTTCTTTGAGGCAGCAATGGTCACGGTTGCGCCGGTGGCCGGGTTGCGGCCTTCGCGTTCGGCGGTTTCCTTGACCTTGAACTTGCCAAAACCGGGGATCGAGGTTTCTTCACCGGCAATGGCGGCGTCGGTCACGGCTTTGAAGACCGCCTCGACAGCGGATTTGGCCTGAGCCTTGGTCAGGCCATTCTCTTCCGCGACTTTGGCGGCGATATCGTTGATCGTGGTCATAGGGGTCGCTCCTGTTAGATCCCGATGACCATGTCAGCTTTGGTGCGCGACCGGAATCGTCAATTTTTGGTCGCGCGGCCGTTCAAGCCGTTTCCTGCTTCTTTACTGCTGGCGGGGCTTCGGCGTGCACTGCCGCAGACGGTGCGTATTCACGCATGCGGCCTATGGTCTGCTGGCATGCCTCATCTGAGGCTTGCAGCGGGGTGCTCGCCAGTTGCCGGAGTGCGCCGATAGCCGCCTCCTTCGATATCGGCTTTCCTGCCCCGAGGGCGATTGTTCCGATCGGCTCGTTCGTCTGCATGAACATTTCCAACCAGGGGCCAACATAATCCGTGCCATTGCCGAGCGGTGAAGCCGCCGTTGGCTCCAGTTCATAGACCATCACGCATTCATCGCTCTTACCGTCTACGGTCGCCTGATAGCTGCCGAATGGGCGGCGCTCCAACATCCAGGACAGCGCGATCATCGGTGCGTTTTCCAGCGCCGCCGGGAGCTCTTCGGCTCTGTTGATCTGCTGCGGCAGCAGATCGGTGTCGAGGCTCCGCCATTGGCTGGTGGTCCCGGAGTAATATGCAAGCAGATAGCGCATTGTCAGCATGCCCATATGTTCTTGTTGTCGCTGGCATATTCGCCCGACCAGGAAGTAGGGAGCGCGTCTTCTGCTCGCAAGGATCTGCGGTGGACCTTGGGCGGGATGCCGCCCAAGGGTATGTCGTCTTGCCTGCACGTACGGCATTAACGCCGTGACAGCAGCCTGCCGAGCCATCCGCTTTTGCCGGTGGCATTGCGCACCTTTGACCGGGGCGACCTGGCAAGAACTTCGCGCCCCGCATCGGTCAGTTGGTAACGCTTTGCGCTTATGACCCTGAAGAGCCCGCGATCCGTCAGGCGCTCGGCGATCTGCTCTGTCTCCGCGTTCTCCTCCGACCCGATCAGCGACAGGATTCCCTCAGGCTTACCCTCCGCGTCGCACAGGAGGTCGAGCCATGAAGATGGCAGGTCATCGTCGGACAACGCAGGGCTCCGGAGATGGAGACGCGTCGGGCGCCGGGTCGATTTGCATCGCAGGCATCCCTGTCCGACCTCAGCGGACGACCAGCACCGGGACCGGGCTGTGTGCCAGAACTTCGGCGGTCTGGCTGCCGAGCAACAGACGACCAAGGCCACGCCGGCCGTGCGAGGACATGCAGATCAGGCTGCAATCCCGCACTTTCGCCGTCTCGACAATCGCCTCGGCAGGTTGGGCATTGGGGATATGCAGAACCTCGGCGACTACACCGATCTTGTCCGCAGCTTCCTTCGCAGTTCTCAGGATGCCATCGGCCAGTTCCTTCTGGCTTTCCTCGAACCCGCCGCTGACCTCGATGGGCGCGACCCATGCCCCGCCCGCGGCCGCTGCATAGATCGGGAAGGCTTCCGTGACGGTGACGATGGTCACCTTCGCGCCGAGGGTCTTGGCCAGCGTCAAGCCGTGGTCGAGTCCCTTGGCGGCGGTTTCCGATCCATCGGTGGAAATCAGGATGTGATGATACATTACCATTCCTTTTGGCGGACAGGGAAGATCTGGCGCATGGCGGGATCGTCTCACTGTTGCACAGGCCAGACCTCCGGCCAAGGAAATCCCGGACAAATCAATGCCCGAGACAGTCATCATGCTCTCAGGCGTTACCGATCTGGCGGGCAGGAGAGGGAGAGAGGGGAGGGGCGTTCCATGACGGGTTGGTAGCCGGAGAGAGGGTCTCCCCGGCGCCCGTCCTCGGAGTATCTGACATGGCCACTGCCGTTCAGAAGATCACCCTGTCGTCCTCGCGCGACATTCCCTTCAACAAGCTGGTGCTGAGCCAGTCCAACGTCCGCCGCGTCAAGGCTGGCGTCTCGGTCGATGAACTGGCCGAGTCCATCGCGCGGCGCGGGCTGATCCAGTCCCTGCACGTACGCCCGGTTCTGGGCGAGGATGGCACCGAGACCGGAATGTTCGAGGTGCCCGCTGGCGGCCGCCGCTTCCGGGCGCTGGAGGTGCTGGTGAAACAGAAGCGCCTCGCCAAAACCGCCCCGGTCCCCTGCATCGTGTCCGACGCAACCGACGATGTGCTCATCGACGAGGTCTCGCTCGCCGAGAACATCGAACGCGCACCGCTGCATCCCGTCGATCAGTTCCGCGCTTTTCAGGCCATGCGCGAGAAGGGCATGACCGAAGAAGCCATTGCCGCCGCCTTTTTCGTCGATGCCAAGGTGGTGAGACAGCGTCTGCGACTGGTCTCGGTCGCGCCGGCACTGCTCGAGATCTATGCCGAGGATGGCATGACGCTGGAGCAGCTGATGGCCTTCACCATCTCCTCCGACCACGAACGCCAGGTTCAGGTCTGGGATGCGGTGAAGGACAGCTGGTCGAAGGAGCCCTACAACATCCGCCGCCTGCTGACCGAAACCACGGTGCGGGCCTCCGACAAGCGCGTCACCTTTGTCGGCATCGAGGCCTATGAGGCGGCGGGTGGCTATGTGCTGCGCGATCTCTTCCAGCAGGACGATGGCGGCTGGCTGCAGGATCCGGTTTTGCTCGACCGGCTGGTGAACGAGAAGCTGAAGGCCGAGGCTGAGACCATCGCCGCCGAGGGCTGGAAATGGATCGAGGTCGCGGTCAGCTTTCCCTACAGCCATGCCTATGGCATGCGGCAGCTGATCGGCACCACGGTCGATCTGACCGAGGATGAACGCACCACCCGCGAGGCGCTGCGCGACGAGTACGACCGGCTCGAGGCCGAGTATGCGCAGGTCGATGAATACCCGGATGAGGTCGATGCCCGGCTGGGCGAGATCGAGAAAATCCTCGGCGCCTTCGAGATGCGGCCCATGATCTATGATGCGGCGCAGATGGCGCGGGCCGGGGTCTTCGTCAGCCTCGATGTCGACGGCACGCTGCTGATCGAGCGCGGCTATGTCCGCGCCGAGGATGAAGCACCGCTGGAGCAGGAGCCCGAGATTGTCGATCCCGAAACCGGCGAGGTGCGGCAGCGCGCCGAACCGGAGGGCCATCATCAGCGCGCGGTGATTACCCTCGGGGGCGAGCCGGCCACTGCGCTCGAGGAGGAGGAGGACGAAGGCGAGGCGATCAAGCCGTTGCCTGAACGCTTGGTGATCGAACTGACGGCGCATCGGACCCTGGCTTTGCGCGATGCTGTCGCCAGCAATCCGAGCGTCGCGATGACGGCGCTCTTGCACCGGCTGGTGCTCGACTGCTTCGGCATCCGCAGTTCCGGGAATGCGCTTCAAGCCCGCGTCAGCGAAGTGCATCTGTCGGTGCAGGCTCCGGATCTTGGCGACTCGATCCCGGCGCAGAGCATCGACGAGCGGCACGCGGCATGGCGGGCGGATATCCCGCTCGATGATGGCGACGATCGGCTCTGGGACTGGCTGCACGCTCTCGACGAGGCCAGCCGTCAGGCGCTGCTGGCACATTGCCTCAGCTTCGGGGTCAACGCCCTCTATGAGCGTCCGAACCCCTATGGCGGCAATGGCATCAGCCAGCATGGACTGGACCGGCGCATGCATGAGGCGGATCGTCTCGCGCGCGTGACCGGTCTCGACCTTGTTGAGACGGGCTGGAAGCCGACGGTCGCCAATTACCTTGGCCGCGTGACCAAGGCGCGCATTCTCGAGGCCGTGCGGGAAGGTGTGGGCGAAAGCGCTGCACAGCTGATCGACCATCTGAAGAAGGGCGAGATGGCGACGGAAGCCGAGCGGCTGCTGGCAGGTAGCGGCTGGTTGCCGGAGCCGCTGCGGATGGAGGCTCAGGATGCCATCGCAGATGCAGCGGATGCAGGTGGCGCCGAAGCGGAAACCTTGCCTGACTTCCTCACGGGCGACGGTGAGGACGATGAGCCCGTCGAAGACGAGGAGCAGGTGCCGGCGCAGAGCATCGCTGCAGAATGACCATTCACGAGGGCGGCAGTGGTCGCCCTCGCCACGATCCGCTCAAATCGGCCCGGTCCTTGTGACCGGGCCTTTCTTTTTTGCTTACGCCATTCGGTTATGAGGCATAGGGCGCTACCCCAACTGGGCTAAAAAATGCCGGTGCAGAAGCGCATATCCCCGGTTGGCGACGCAACGCTATGTGTCGAAATCGGTGATGACCGGCTTCGTCAACGCTTTGGCTATCCTGATCTTTCTGGCGCAGCTGCCGGAGCTGGATCCAACAAAAGTGCCGATGCTGACCTATCCACTGGTCGCGCTTGGCCTTGTCATCATCTACCTGTTTCCGCGCCTGACCACCGCCATTCCGTCCCCGCTTGTCACCATCATCGTGCTGACGGCGCTGGTGCTGGCGCTGGATCTTGATGTGCGCAACGTCGGCGATATGGGCGCGCTGCCCGACACATTGCCGGTTTTCCTGCTGCCCGATGTGCCGCTGAACCTTGAGACGCTGGGGATCATCGTCCCCTATGCGCTGGCGGTGGCCGTGGTCGGCCTTCTGGAAAGCCTGATGACCGCCAATCTGATTGACGAGATCACCGACACGAAATCCGACCGCAATCAGGAATGCATCGGTCAGGGGCTGGCGAATTTCGGCACCGGTTTCATCGGCGGCATGGCCGGTTGCGCGATGATCGGGCAGAGCATGATCAATGTGAAATCCGGCGGGCGCGGGAGGCTCTCGTGCGGTTTTGCCGGGGTGATGCTGCTGATTTTCTGTGTCAGCCTCGGCGATTGGGTCAGCCTGATCCCGATGCCTGCGCTGGTGGCGATCATGGTTATGGTGTCGATCGGGACGTTCTCCTGGGCCTCGCTCGGGAACCTGCGAACCCATCCCCGGTCAAGCTCGGTGGTGATGCTGGCCACGGTGGCGGTGGTGATCTGGACCCACAACCTCGCCATTGGCGTGGGGGTGGGCGTGCTGCTCTCTGGCCTCTTCTTCGCGGCCAAGATTGCGCAGCTTTTCCGGGTGACCTCCAGCGAAGACGGCGATACCCGCACCTACCGCGTCGAGGGGCAGTTGTTCTACGGCTCGGTCGAAGATTTCAGCGCCGCCTTCGATTACCGCGACCTACCCGCGCGGGTGGTGATTGACGTGACCCATGCGCATATCTGGGACATCTCGTCGGTGCAGGCACTGGAGGCGGCCGTCGCAAAGTTCCGCGCCGCCGGGGCGCAGGTCGAGGTCATCGGCATGAACACGGCCTCGGCCACGATTGTCGACCGGCTGGGGCAAAAGGACAGGGAAAGCGCGGGCGATATGCTCGCCCCGCAGTGAGGGAGGTGCATCATGTCTGACGAGATACGGATGTCCGAGGCAGAGATCCTCGCGCTGGCGCAGGACTTTCTGGTATCTCACGGGGTGTCGCAGCTGCAGGCGGCGGCCATGGCCGGGTTCCTGACGCGCGCGCAGCGTGACGGATGCCTGTCCCACGGTTTGCAACGACTGCCCGGAACGCGCGACACGATGGCCCATCCGGCATTCAACTTGGGGGCGGTTCCGGTGGTAACGCAGGTGACCCCGGCGGTTTTGCGCGTCGATGAGCGTTTCGGCTTCTCGGCCCTTGCGGCGCAGGCCGGCCTTCCCGCGCTGATCACCAGTGCGCGCAGTCTGGGCATCGCATTCCTGGCGGTCAACAACGGCTTTAACGCGACCGCGCTCTGGCCGTTGGTCGAGGAGATCGCGGCACAGGGTCTGGCTGCGATGTCGATGAACCCGACCCATGACTGGGTGGCCCCTGCGGGCGGCACGCGGCCAGTTCTGGGCACCAATCCACTGGCCTTCGCCTGGCCGCGGACCGGCGGCAAGGCCCCCTATGTGTTCGACTTTGCCACGACGGCCGCCGCGCGCGCAGATATCGCGATGCATCGGCAAATGGGCAGATCCATCCCCGAAGGCTGGGGACTGGATGCCGGGGGCCGGCCCACTACAGATCCGGCAGAGGTTCTGGCCGGGGCGATGCTGCCCTTCGGCGGACACAAAGGATCGGCGCTGGCCACGATGATTGAATTGCTGGCGGGCCCGCTGATTGGCGGCCGCACCAGTCGGGCCTCGGCGGCCTTTGATCAGGGGCACAACGCTGCACCCTGCCATGGCGAGCTGATCATTGCCTTCAATCCCGTTCTGCTGGCGGGGGACAAGGAGCAGGCCGAGGCAGAGCAGATGCTTGACGCGATTTCGGATCAGGGTGCCCGGCTGCCAGGCAGCCGCCGACATGCCACTCGGCAGCGGAACCTGCGCGATGGAATCCCTGTCAGCAGGGCATTGCTGGATCGCATCCGTGACATGATGCCGGGCTGACATTTCCCGCCTCGCCGGGCATGGGTATGATTGACCATGCGCCAGCCGACCCTGGCGCAGGCAATTGGCCCATCAGATAGACACGCGCGCCGAAACATCAAGCAAAGGCGCAAGCGGGATGCGGAGCGAAACGATCTTGCTTGGCGCCGGGGACGAAGAACTGGGCGCTTGCCAGCCCTGGATGCCGATGCGGTCGAGGCATGTTCGCGCCAAAGCCTCAACATCATCCGCTGGCTATGGGGGACAGGCAGAACAACGCCCCGCCGCAACTGTGGCGGGACGTTGCGCGCATATCAGCCTTTTTGCGGGGCGAAGGGTGCCCGATATTGCGATTGGCGCTCCAGCATCCAGCCCGGATACTCGGGTGGCAGTTTTGTCACGCTGTCGAGCGCGGCCAGATCCTCGGCGGTCAGCACCACCTCGGTCGAGCGGATATTGTCCTGCAACTGGTCGATCCGCTTGGCGCCGACGATCACGCTGGTCACCACCGGCTGGTGCAAGAGCCAGGCGAGGGCGACCTGTGCCACGGTGCAGCCTTTGGCCGATGCGATCCCGCGCATCACCGCAATGGCGGCATCGCCGCGCGCCAGATCCACGGGCGGGAAGTTGAAGCTCGCTCTCCGGCCGTCATTGGCGGTAGTGCCGCCGCTGTAATTACCCGACAGGAAGCCCCCGGCCAGCGGGCTCCAGACCATGAGCCCGAGGCCTTCGGCGCGCAGCATCGGCGCGATCTCGCGCTCCAGATCGCGGCCTACCAGAGTGTAATAGGCCTGAAGTGACAGGATCGGTGCCAGCTTCCGCGCCTCGGCGATGCCGATGGCCCTGACGATCTGCCAGGCCGCCCAGTTCGACAGGCCGATGTAGCGCACATGGCCTTGCCGCACGAGCGTGTCGAGCGCCTCCAACGTCTCGGCAATCGGTGTCACCGCGTCGAAGCCGTGGATCTGGTAGAGGTCGATATGGTCCATCTGCAAGCGCGAAAGGCTGGCCCTTGCTTGCGCCATGATGTGCGCGCGAGAGGCGCCTCGGGCGTTCAGGCCTTCGCCCATCGGACCCAGAACCTTGGTCGCGATCACCACATCGTCGCGGGGGATGCCGAGGTTGCGGATGGCCTGGCCGAGGATCCGCTCGCTCTCGCCGCCAGCGTAGACATTGGCGGTGTCGATGAAATTGATGCCGGCGTCAAAGGCCGCTCTGACCAGTGTGTCGGCCTCATCCTGCTGCAATTGGCCGATCTGGCCCCACATGCCGTCCGATCCGCCGAAGGTCATGGTGCCGAGGCAGAGTTCCGAGACCAGAAGGCCGCTCGGGCCGAGAGTGCGATACCGCATGGGCAGTTCCTTTCGCAGTGTGGGGCAGGGCCGGGAGCAGCGCTGCCGGTGCAGGGTGAAGATAGCGCTGTCCCATGCGGACCGGCGACGCGGATCCTCGCATATTCTTGCACGATCCTCTCATTCGGGTGGAATTCGGGATGCGTGCTGCCATGCTGCCGACTACATTGCAGGGCATGGAAACCAACGACCTCTTGCCGCTCAAGGACCTGATTGACCGCCAATGGCGCGCGCATGGCCGGGAAACCCCGGTCGATGGCCTGCTGCTGACCTCGGTCACGGCACCGACCGGCCCAATCCACGCTGTCTACCGCCCCTCGCTGTGCGTTGTGGTGCAGGGCGCCAAGACCAGCATGCTCGGCGATCGGGCCTATCGCTATGGTGAGGGGAAATGCCTGATCGCGTCGATGGATGTGCCGATCCGGGCCGAGATCACCCGTGCGACGCCGGAGCGCCCCTATCTGGCCTTCAGTCTCGCGCTGGACCCTGCGACGATCTCTGACCTTTTGCTGGAGCTGGGGAAGACGGAAGAGGCGCCCGCGGGCGCTGCGCTGGCGGTCCATGCCTTCGATCCGGAGCTGATCGATCCGCTCTGCCGATTGCTGCGTCTCTGCGCCCGGCCGCGTGACATTGAAATTCTTGCGCCGATGATCCGGCGCGAGATCACCTGGCTCCTGCTGAACGGGCTGATGGGACCGGCGCTGCGTCAGATCGGGCTGGCTGGCAGTCATATGGCGCGGATCGGTCGGGCCATTGCCTGCATCCGTGAGGGCTTTGCGGATCAGTTGAACGTGCGGGACCTTGCCGATATCGCGGGGATGAGCCCCGCCACATTCCACCGCCACTTCAAAGCCGTGACGGCGATGACGCCGGTGCAATACCAAAAGCAGTTGCGCCTGCAGGAGGCGCGTCGCCTGCTGTTGGCCGACGGCGCCGATGTTGCGCGGATCGGCTATGCCATCGGTTACGAAAGCCCGTCGCAGTTCAGCCGCGAGTATCGCCGCCTGTTCGGATCGCCGCCGGGACGGGATGGTCAGGAGATCCGACGAAGCCTCACTGCGCAGGTAGAGGCGTGAGAGATGTAAGGGGGTGCGGCACAACGGCAGTGCAACCGCCTCGGCCCCCGGCGAGTATCTAATCGCCATCTTTCTGATCGGCACTTTTCGTCAAAGCCGATTATGTCCATCGATCTGCAGCAACCGATCGAGAGCCGAGGCGCTCATCTTGACCTGTCATGCGGTTGGCTGTGGCCGCTTGCGCGCTGGCGAGGCCAAATGCCCCGGCCTTTTGATCCTGGACATTGGTTGGCGTTTTCCTCCGGTAGTTATGGGCGTGTATTGATCAGCCTTTCTCTCTTTCCGGCCTCTTTGATTGCGGGGTTCGCAGATCCGGGGCACGCTCTGATCGGGCTTCCAGCCCTGTCCCTCTTCCCGGTCGAGCGCGTGGTCGGCAGGTGACCGACCAGCGGGCCGGCCGGTATCCGATCTGGTGCGGGGCCTAGCGCGTGGCGGCAGGTCGGCGGGGAAGGGTGCGCACTCGCCTGTTCACAGTTGGGGTGATCATCGCCGGTGGTTGCCTGTCGGATCTTCCTGCCGGTTCCTTCAGGATCGCCGCGGTCTCCTGTCTCTCTGGGAGTGACGGGACCGCTCGCATGCGTCCTCTGTGATGGGCTGATCTGGCCGAAGACCAGCGCGCGGGCGCGCTTCGACGTCTCGGCGCAACAGCGTCGTTGACCTTTCTTCCCCTGGGCTTCGCCCATTCCTCG
>NZ_JGYG01000029.1 GCF_000740795.1 Haematobacter massiliensis | reverse complement strand
GTTTCGTCCGTTCAAACTTTGCCTTTGCCATGATGGCCTCCTGTTTCGTGTCACCGGATCGCGGATGCGCTCACGGCGGAATGGGTTCGGGTGGCGGGGACCGCCACCCCGCCGATCAGGCGTATTTCTTCTGGATCTCGTCCGAGATGTTCTGCGGCACGGCTTCGTAATGATCGAAGATCATCGTGAAGACGGCGCGACCCGAGGACATCGAGCGCAGCGTGTTGATGTAGCCGAACATGTTGGCCAGCGGCACCATGGAGTTGATCACGTTGGCATTGCCGCGGCTTTCCTGCCCGGTCACCATCCCCCGGCGGGAGGTAAGGTCACCGATGATGCCGCCGGTGTATTCTTCCGGGGTCACCACTTCGACCTTCATGATCGGCTCCAGCAGCTTTGCTCCGGCCTTTTTCAGACCTTCGCGCATTGCCGCACGGGACGCGATCTCGAACGCGAGGACCGAGGAGTCGACGTCATGGAACGCACCGTCGATCAGCGCGACCTTGAAGTCGATCACCGGGAAGCCCGCCAGCGGACCGGAGTCCATGACCGACTTGATGCCCTTCTCGACGCCGGGGATATACTCCTTCGGCACCGCACCGCCCACGATCTTCGTTTCGAACGAGTAGCCCTCGCCCGGTTCGGTCGGGGTGATGACGAGCTTCACGCGCGCGAACTGGCCGGTACCACCGGTCTGTTTCTTGTGCGTGTAGTCGATCTCTGCCTCGCGGGAGATGGTCTCCCGATAAGCCACCTGCGGCGCACCGATGTTCGCCTCGACCTTGAACTCGCGACGCATACGGTCGACGAGAATGTCGAGGTGAAGCTCGCCCATGCCCTTCATGATCGTCTGGCCGGACTCGAAGTTGGTCTCGACGCGGAAGGACGGGTCTTCAGCGGACAGGCGAGCGAGCGCGAGGCCCATCTTCTCCTGGTCGGCCTTCGACTTCGGTTCCACAGCGATCTCGATAACCGGCTCCGGGAAGGTCATGGTTTCCAGAACCACCGGTTTCGCCGGGTCGCAGAGCGTATCGCCCGTCGTGGTGTCCTTCAGACCCGCCAGAGCGATGATGTCGCCCGCATAGGCTTCATCGATCTCTTCCCGGTTGATGGCGTGCATCATCATCATCCGGCCGACGCGCTCGCGCTTGCCCTTGGTCGCGTTCAGCATCTGGTCGCCCTTCTTGAGGACGCCCGAATAGAGACGCGTGAAGGTCAGCGAACCGACGAAGGGGTCGTTCATGATCTTGAACGCGAGACCCGAGAAGGGCTCGTCGTCGGAGGCATGACGCTCGATGTTCCGGGTTTCCGTCTCGTCGCCCGGGGCGAAGCCGACATAGGCCGGGACATCCAGCGGGCTCGGCAGATAGTCGACCACGGCGTTCAGCATCGGCTGCACGCCCTTGTTCTTGAACGACGAGCCGGCCAGAACCGGAACGAAGGACATGGAGAGGCAGCCCTTGCGGATCAGCTTCCGCAGGGTGTCAACGTCGGGCTCGTTGCCTTCGAGGTAGGCTTCCATCGCCTCGTCGTCCATCTCGACGGCGAGTTCGATGAGCTTGCCACGCCACTCTTCGGCAACGTCCTTCAGCTCGTCACGAATTTCCTGACGGGTCCAGGACGCGCCAAGGTCTTCGCCCTTCCAGGTCCATTCTTCCTGGGTAACCAGGTCGACGATGCCTTCGAGCTTGTCTTCCGCACCGATGGGGAGCGCAACCGGAGCCGGAGTGGCGCCGGTGCGGTCCTTGATCATCTGGACGCACTTGAAGAAGTCCGCGCCGATCTTGTCCATCTTGTTGACGTAGACGATCCGCGGAACCTTGTAACGGTCGGCCTGACGCCACACCGTCTCGGTCTGCGGCTCGACGCCAGCATTCGCGTCAAGAAGGCACACGGCCCCGTCGAGCACCGCGAGCGAACGCTCCACCTCGATGGTGAAGTCGACGTGGCCGGGGGTGTCGATGATGTTGAACCGATATTTCGGCCCCTCATGGGTGCCGTCTTCGGTCCGCTGCCAGAAGGTCGTGGTCGCAGCAGAGGTGATCGTGATCCCCCGCTCCTGCTCCTGTTCCATCCAGTCCATCGTCGCGGCGCCGTCATGCACCTCGCCGATCTTGTGGCTCTTGCCCGTGTAGTAAAGGATACGCTCCGTCGTCGTGGTTTTACCCGCGTCGATGTGAGCCATGATCCCGAAGTTACGGTAGAGCTCGAGGGGATATTCGCGTGCCATGGTCGGTGCTCCTGCCGCTTACCAGCGGTAGTGGCTGAACGCCTTGTTCGCGTCGGCCATCTTGTGGGTATCTTCGCGCTTCTTCACCGCGGTGCCACGGTTGTTCGCGGCATCCAGAAGCTCGCCGGCAAGGCGCTCTTCCATGGTGTTCTCGTTGCGCTTGCGGGCAGCCGTGATGAGCCAGCGGATCGCCAGCGCTTCGCGACGCTCGACGCGGACTTCCACCGGAACCTGGTAGGTCGCACCGCCCACACGGCGGGAACGGACCTCGACGGCCGGCTTCACATTGTCCAGCGCCTCATGGAACACTTCGACCGGGGCGCGCTTCACACGGCCCTCGACGCGGTCGAGTGCGTTGTAGACAATAGCTTCTGCGACCGACTTCTTGCCGTCGATCATCAGGTTGTTCATGAATTTGGTCAGCACGGTGTCGCCGAACTTGGCGTCCGGCAGAACTTCGCGCTTCTCGGCAGCGTGACGACGGGACATGCCCAGATCTCCTTACTTCGGACGCTTCGCGCCGTATTTCGAACGGCGCTGACGACGGTCCTTGACGCCTTGCGTGTCGAGCACGCCGCGCAGGATGTGATAGCGGACGCCCGGAAGGTCTTTCACCCGGCCGCCACGGATCAGGACCACCGAGTGCTCCTGAAGGTTGTGCTTTTCGCCCGGAATGTAGCTGATCACCTCGAAACCGTTGGTCAGCCGCACTTTGGCGACTTTCCGCATGGCCGAGTTCGGCTTCTTCGGCGTCGTCGTGTAGACGCGCGTGCAGACGCCGCGCTTCTGCGGGCAGGATTGGAGGTGCTGCGACTTAGAGCGCTGCACCTTGGGCTGCCGCGGCTTGCGGATCAGCTGTTGGATAGTCGGCATTCCGGTTCCCCGTGTTGCATCCGTTCTCGTCATCGGCGTCGCGCCTGTCCGCAAACGCCAAAACCGCATTCGTTCCCCTTCGCGGGGAACGACGCGGTGGAATTCCAGAGGATCGGGGCTTTCGCCCGGATCATGACCACATCAGTTTATGAGCAGGGGCAGCAGAAGACGCACCTCGCCACCCGGGTGACGCGCCGTATATGGGGAGTCGCGGGGGATGTCAACAGGTGTCCCGCCCCGGACGCCGCGTCGAAAAGGGCTCAATCAGCCGCAATAGTCCCGGAAAGCCGCGAAGCCGCGCGCTCGGAGACATGCTCCCGATAGATGGTGAACAGGCCCGCAGCTATGACGATTCCCGCCCCCGTGAGGGTCAGCGGATCGGGCCACACGCCGAAGAACGCGAGGCCGAGAAGCAGCGACCACACCATTCCCGTATAGCGGAACGGACCCACAACGGAGAGGTCGCCGAGCCGTATCGCCCCGATGCTGAGCACGTAACCCAAGGACACCGCAACGGAAGCAGCCCCAATCCGCAGGATATCCGCGGTCGCCAGTGGCCTCCATTCGCCCGACACCGCCGCACCCGCGCCGGAGAAGATCACCAGCACCACCCCCATGGTGAGAGCCGCCGTCATGGAAGGAACCGCAGGAGAGAGCTTCCGCGTGCACAGCTCCCGCAGGACGACGGTCACGACGCAGGCGGAGACGTAGAGCGCGCCAGGCGAAAATCCCTCCGGCCCCGGCCTCACGATGAGCAGCACACCGAGGAAGCCCACGAGAATCGCCCCGAGCCGCCGCCAGCCGATCGGCTCCTTGAGGAAGATCGCTGCGGCGAGGGTAAGGAATAGCGGCACGGATTGCAGGATCGCCGTGGCATTGGGCAGCGGAATGCGCGACAGCCCCTCCAAATATAGCACCGCACTGACCGCTTCCGCGAAACTTCGGGCGAGGCAGAGCGTCCAGTCCCTCCGCGACAGGTCGAGCCGCGGCGGAGCAAAGAAGCCTGAAGCGAGCGCGAGCAGGAGAAGGACAGCCAGCCCCCTCAGGAACTGAGCCTGAAACAGCGGCACATGACCGAGAAGGGCCTTCATGAGCGCATCATTGACCGTGAAGGCACCCACCGCCGCAATCATCAGCAGCGCGCCGCGCATATTGGCCGTTCTCGGCATCGACTAAGCCTTCACTCCCCGGAACCCGCAGTGGATAACCCGCCGGATCTTGAGATGCCTTTAGCACGGCGCAGGGAGAGCGACTGCGTATTTGCGTCATCTGATGTCGCTTTTGACGCAGGCTTGCGAAAATTATGCGGGAGGCACATCGCCCCGCCCCTTTGTTATCGGGATGCTCCGTGAACAGCGGGTGGCCCGGCACCATGGCCAGCAGGTTCCAGTTGCCGCCCATGGCGTTCGTGATGGCCCGCTGGAGGATGCCACGCTCCGTCTCGCCCTTCGGCGCGATGTCGAGCTTGTCGATCCGCGTCTTCACCGCGTCGGTGAATCGGCTTTCCTTGGTTTCCCCATTGAAATTCTCGGGAAGGAAGGCAATATTCAGCTCGACGGGGTTGTCTTCCAAACCGTAGTCCTGGCTCCGGTCAGCAACCGAGGTTCTCATGAACCTAGCCCCGTCACCCATATCCCTTGATATCTTGATATATTGTAGTGAAATTGCCCTTGGGCAGTCTTCGTGACTTTGACGATCACATCCTTTTCGGCCTCATCCAGAAGGACGCGCGCCGCGAAGGTATGCCACACCTCCGCCCGATTTTCCCGACCCTTGGCGTCCTGCTCCGTTCTGGCCCGTTCCCCTTTTCGAGAATATCCTTGAGCGTGGGCACGATGCGATAGAGGTCAGACCCCTTCCGGCCGCCGATCTTCTTCGGCCGCGGGTCTGGAACTCGATGGTCCAGCCGGTATCCGCGTTCACCACCTCCGTCCCGACAAGGTTGTCGCGATACCACACCTGCGCCTTGCGCCCGAGTTCACGGAGTGCGGAATTCAAAATGAATGTTGATCGGGGGTAGAGCGTCGGCGAGTGAAAATTGGGCAAGACTGCGCCGGGTTCAACTGCCTTCGCCAGAAGGGATCGTCGTCAGTGCCAATCCCACATACCCGCCGAGCGAAATCGCAGTAAGCACGGGTGGTGACCCGTGAAACCTCATGCCAGGCACAAGCAGGTTTAAGCGGAGAGGGCAAATCTTAAGCACCGCGCGTCGCGGGGGCATGGGCGCTGGTGCGGAAGGGCCGCCCCTCAGCCAAGATCGGCCGCTCCTTCCTGAAACAGCACGACACCGTGTAACGGCGCCCCGCACCGTCCCCAAAGGGGCGATGGAACACCTTAGTCGGCGCGCGGCCCCGAAAGCAAGCCCATCAGGGCAAAGCCGTCGCAGATGAGAGTGACTTTCCACTGCGGATCATGGCTGAGACCCCGCAGCTACTCGGGAGCCCCCGGCGCACCTTATTGAATAGCAAAACGCCCCGCTTGCGCGGGACGTTTTCCATTTTGACGGAGATCAATCCCGGTTTTCGCTGGTTTCCACCAGACCGGGATCGCTCTCCAGATCGACGACGTCCATCGGAGCGGCGAGCTGCACGGCTTTCTCCGCTTCCGCACGCTTCTGATCGACAACCTTCTGATCGCGATCGGTTGCGATGCGGCGTACCCGGCTCGTCGCGCCACCCGTCCCGGCCGGGATGAGCCGGCCGACGATGACGTTCTCCTTCAGGCCCACGAGCTTGTCGCGCTTGCCCTGAACCGCCGCCTCGGTCAGTACCCGCGTCGTCTCCTGGAAGGAGGCGGCGGAGATGAAGCTGCGCGTCTGCAGCGAGGCCTTGGTGATGCCGAGCAGGATGGGTTCCGCCTGCGCCGGACGCAGACCCTGGGCCTCCGCCTTGGCGTTGTTTTCATCCAGCTCCTGCTTGTCGACATGCTCGCCTTTGAGCAGCGTCGTCTCGCCGGAGTCGAGGATTTCCCATTTCTGCAGCATCTGGCGAACGATCACCTCGATGTGCTTGTCGTTGATCTTCACGCCCTGCAGGCGATAGACGTCCTGCACCTCGTCGATCAGGTAGTTGGCCAGCGCCTCGATCCCCTGAATCCGCAGGATGTCATGCGGAGCCGGGTTGCCGTCCATGATGTAGTCACCCTTCTGCACGAAGTCGCCTTCCTGCACCGGGATGTGCTTGCCTTTCGGCACCATGTACTCGACGGCGGAAAGCGTCTCGTCCACCGGTTCGATGGCGATGCGGCGCTTGTTCTTGTAGTCCTTGCCGAAGCGCACATAGCCATCCAGTTCGGCGATGATCGCGTGATCCTTCGGACGACGGGCCTCGAACAGTTCCGCCACGCGGGGAAGACCCCCGGTGATGTCCTTGGTCTTGGCGCCTTCGCGCGGGATACGGGCCACCACGTCGCCGGCCTTCACATCCTGCCCGTCCTCGACCGACAGAATGGCGTCCACCGACATCGGATAGGAAATCGGATGCCCCTGCTCGTTGCGGACAGGTTCGCCGGTCTCCGCATCCATGACGATGATCTCGGGCTTTAGCTCGTTACCTTTCGGCGCCGACCGCCAGTCCGAGACGATCTTCTGGGTCATGCCGGTGGCATCGTCCGTCTCCTCGCGCACCGAGATGCCCGAGACGAGATCGACGAACTTCGCCTGACCAGCCTTCTCCGCGATGATCGGCAGGGTGTAGGGGTCCCATTCGAAGAGCTTGTTGCCGCGCTTGACGGACTGGCCCTCCTTCACGAACACCTTCGACCCGTAGAGCAGCTTGTGCGACGCCCGTTCCACGCCGTTCTCGTCGATGATGGCGAGCGACATGTTCCGGCCCATTACGATCTGCTCGCCCGAAGCGTTGGCAAGAAGGTTCGGGTTGCGGAACTCGACCACGCCTTCCTGAGACGACTCGAGGAACGATTGCTGGCCACCCTGCGCGATACCGCCGATGTGGAAAGTCCGCATCGTCAGCTGGGTGCCCGGCTCGCCGATGGACTGCGCCGCGATGATGCCGACGGCCTCGCCGACGTTCACCATCGTGCCGCGAGCAAGGTCGCGCCCGTAGCAGGTGGCGCAGACGCCCTCCTCCGCCTCACAGGTCAGCGGGCTGCGGATCTTCACCGTGGGCACGCCCAGGGTCTCGATCGCATCCGCCTTCCGCTCGTCGATCAGCTCGCCAAGGCTCACGATCACCTCGTCGGTACCGGGGACATAGACCTCCTCGGCAGCGACACGGCCCAGCACACGTTCACCCAGCGACGCGACCACTTCACCGTCGTTCACCGCGGCGGAGGCCGTGATGTAACGGTCGGTGCCGCAGTCGTTGGACCGGACGATGCAGTCCTGCGCCACATCGACGAGACGACGGGTCAGGTAGCCGGAGTTCGCGGTCTTCAGAGCGGTATCCGCCAGACCCTTCCGGGCGCCGTGCGTCGAGTTGAAGTATTCAAGAACGGTCAGACCTTCCTTGAAGTTCGAGATGATCGGCGTCTCGATGATCTCGCCCGACGGCTTGGCCATCAGGCCGCGCATCCCGCCCAGCTGCTTCATCTGGGCAGGCGAACCCCGCGCCCCGGAGTGGGACATCATGTAGACCGAGTTCGGCTCCATTTCCCGACCCATATCGTCCTTACGGACAGCCGAGATCTCACCCATCATCGCACCGGCGACGGCGTCGGAACATTTCGACCAGGCATCGACGACCTTGTTGTACTTCTCACCCTGGGTGATCAGACCGTCCATGTACTGCTGTTCGAATTCCTTCACCTGCTCCTGGGTGTTCTCCACGATCTCCCATTTCTTGACCGGGATGACCATGTCGTCCTTGCCAAAGGAGATGCCGGCCTTGAAGGCCTCGCGGAAGCCAAGCCCCATGATCTGGTCGCAGAAGATCACCGATTCCTTCTGGCCGCAGTAGCGGTAGACGGTGTCGATGACGTTCTGGACGTCCTTCTTGCGGAGCAGGCGGTTCACCAGTTCGAACGGCGCCTTGGCGTTGAGCGGCAGCAGGTTGCCGAGGCGGAGACGGCCGGGGGTCGTCTCGTAGCGTTTGACGATCTCGTTGCCTTCGCCATCGATCTGCTTGATCCGCGCCGTGATCTTAGCGTGCAGATGCACCTCGCCAGCGGCAAGGGCGTGCTCCACCTCCTCGATGGAGGTAAAGGCCATGCCTTCGCCCTTCATGCCCTCACGCTGCATGGTCGTGTAGTAAAGACCAAGCACCATGTCCTGCGACGGCACGATGATCGGCGCGCCGTTGGCGGGCGACAGCACGTTGTTCGTGGACATCATCAGGACGCGGGCCTCAAGCTGGGCTTCCAGCGAGAGGGGAACGTGCACGGCCATCTGGTCGCCGTCGAAGTCGGCGTTGAAGGCGGAGCAGACCAGCGGGTGAAGCTGGATCGCCTTGCCTTCGATCAGGATCGGCTCGAACGCCTGGATGCCCAGACGGTGCAGCGTCGGCGCGCGGTTCAACAGGACGGGATGTTCGCGGATGACTTCATCCAGGATGTCCCAGACCTCCGGGCGCTCCTTCTCGACCAGCTTCTTCGCCTGCTTCACGGTGGAAGACAGACCCTTGGCCTCCAGCCGCGAATAGATGAACGGCTTGAAGAGTTCGAGCGCCATCTTCTTCGGCAGGCCGCACTGGTGCAGCTTCAGCTCCGGCCCGGTCACGATGACCGAACGGCCGGAGAAGTCTACCCGCTTGCCCAGAAGGTTCTGACGGAACCGGCCCTGCTTGCCCTTCAGCATGTCGGAGAGCGATTTCAGCGGGCGCTTGTTGGTGCCCGTGATCACGCGGCCCCGGCGGCCGTTGTCGAAGAGTGCGTCCACGGCTTCCTGAAGCATCCGCTTTTCGTTGCGCACGATGATATCGGGCGCACGGAGCTCGATCAGCCGCTTGAGGCGGTTGTTCCGGTTGATGACCCGGCGGTAGAGGTCGTTGAGGTCGGACGTGGCGAACCGGCCGCCGTCCAGCGGGACCAGCGGGCGCAGCTCCGGCGGGATCACCGGCAGCACGGTCAGGATCATCCACTCCGGACGGTTGCCCGACTCGAGGAACGACTCGACGATCTTCAGCCGCTTGATGATCTTCTTCGGCTTCAGCTCGCCCGTGGCTTCCTTCAGCTCCTCACGAAGCTGGTCGGCCGTCGCCTCAAGGTCGATCGCGGCCAGCATCTCGCGGATCGCTTCCGCGCCGATGTTCGCCGTGAACGCATCCGCGCCATACTGGTCCTGCGCGTCGAGGAACTCCTCTTCGGTCATCAGCTGACCGTAGGTGAGATCGGTCAGACCCGGCTCGATGACGACGTAGTTCTCGAAGTAGAGGATCCGCTCCAGGTCCCGGAGCGTCATGTCGAGCATGAGGCCGATGCGGGACGGCAGCGATTTCAGGAACCAGATATGCGCCACCGGCGCGGCGAGCTCGATATGGCCCATCCGCTCACGGCGCACCTTCTGGAGCGTCACTTCCACACCGCATTTCTCGCAGACGACGCCGCGATACTTCATGCGCTTGTATTTGCCGCACAGGCATTCGTAGTCCTTGATCGGACCAAAAATGCGCGCGCAGAACAGGCCGTCACGCTCGGGTTTGAACGTGCGGTAGTTGATGGTTTCGGGCTTCTTGATCTCACCATAGGACCAAGAAAGGATCCGCTCGGGTGAGGCCAGCGAGATCTTGATCTCGTCGAACTGCTTCGTCGCCGCGAGCGGGTTGAACGGATTGGTGGTGAGTTCCTGGTTCATGCCAAGTCCTTAAAACTGGGGTGGGTGAGGAGGGCGAAGGCCGCCCTCACTCTTCCTCCGCATCCAGGAGTTCCATGTTGAGGCCGAGGCCCCGGACTTCTTTCACGAGCACGTTGAAGCTCTCGGGAACGCCGGCCTCGAAGTTGTCTTCGCCCTTGACGATGGACTCGTAGACCTTGGTCCGCCCGGCCACGTCATCCGACTTGACCGTGAGCATTTCCTGCAGCGTGTAGGCCGCCCCGTAAGCTTCGAGCGCCCAGACCTCCATCTCGCCGAGCCGCTGGCCACCGAACTGGGCCTTGCCGCCCAGCGGTTGCTGCGTGACCAGGCTGTACGGACCCGTGGAGCGGGCGTGCAGCTTGTCGTCGACGAGGTGATGAAGCTTCAGCATGTACTTCACACCGACCGTTACCGGCCGGGCGAACTGCTCGCCGGAGCGACCGTCGAACACGATGGACTGGCCGGACTTGTCGAAGCCCGCCCGGACCAGCGCGTCGTTGACGTCCGCTTCCTTCGCCCCGTCGAAGACCGGCGTCGCGATCGGAACGCCACGGGTCACATTGCCCGCAGCCTCCAGAAGCGCAGCCTCGTCCATGCCGGAGAAAGCATCCTCGTAGGTCTCGTCGCCATAGGCGAAACGCACGGCTTCCTTCACCGGGGTCAGATCACCATTGCGGCGATACTCGCGAAGCGCCTCGTCGATCTGGAGGCCCAGACCGCGCGCAGCCCAACCCATGTGGGTTTCGAGGATCTGACCGACGTTCATCCGCGACGGCACACCCAGCGGGTTCAGCACGAAGTCCACCGGCGTCCCGTCGGCGAGGAAGGGCATGTCCTCCATCGGCACGACCTTGGAGATGACGCCCTTGTTGCCGTGACGGCCGGCCATCTTGTCGCCCGGTTGCAGCTTGCGCTTCACCGCCACGAACACCTTGACCGACTTCATCACGCCAGGCGCCAGATCGTCGCCACGGCGGACCTTCTCCACCTTGTCCTCGAACCGGTTCTCCAGCGCGCGTTTCTGCACGTCGAACTGATCGTTGAGCGCCTCGACCTCCTTGGCCTCCGCGTCATCGGCAAGCGCGAGCTGCCACCACTGGCCGCGCGACAGCGTGCCCAGCAGTTCTTCGGTGATTTCCGAACCCGGCTTCACGCCCTTCGGCCCCTTCACCGCGGCCTTGCCGAGGATCAGCTGGCGCAGACGGGCGTAGAAGTTGCGCTCGAGAATCTCCAGCTCGTCGTCCCGGTCGCGGGAGAGGCGTTCGATTTCCTCACGCTCGATCTGAAGCGACCGCTCGTCCTTGTCGACACCGTGACGGTTGAAGACCCGCACTTCCACGATGGTCCCGTATGCCCCCGGCGGCAGCCGGAGCGAGGTATCCCGCACGTCCGACGCCTTTTCCCCGAAGATGGCGCGGAGCAGTTTCTCCTCCGGCGTCATCGGGCTTTCGCCCTTCGGGGTGATCTTGCCGACGAGAATGTCCCCCGGCCCCACTTCGGCACCGATGTAGACGATCCCGGCCTCATCGAGGTTGCGCAGCGCTTCCTCACCGACGTTCGGGATGTCGCGGGTGATCTCCTCCGGCCCGAGCTTGGTGTCCCGCGCGGCGACTTCGTATTCCTCGATATGGATCGAGGTATAGACGTCGTCACGGAGGATCCGCTCGGAGATCAGGATCGAGTCCTCATAGTTGTAGCCGTTCCAGGGCATGAACGCGACGACGATGTTCCGGCCAAGCGCCAGTTCACCCATGTCGGTCGAGGGGCCATCCGCGATGACCTCGTTCCGCGCGACCGTATCGCCAACTTTCACCAGCGGACGCTGGTTGATGCAGGACGACTGGTTGGACCGCTTGAACTTGCGCAGACGGTAGATGTCCACGCCCGGTTCGCCCGGTTCGAGCAGTTCGGTCGCCCGGACGACGATACGCGTCGCGTCCACCTGGTCGATCACCCCGCCCCGGCGCGCCATGATCGCGGCGCCGGAATCGCGGGCCACGGTGCTCTCGATGCCGGTGCCGACGAACGGCGCCTCGGAGCGCAGCAGCGGCACGGCCTGACGCTGCATGTTGGAGCCCATCAGCGCGCGGTTGGCGTCGTCGTTCTCAAGGAACGGGATCAGGGCCGCAGCGACCGAAACCAGCTGCTTCGGCGACACGTCGATCAGGTCGACGGCTTCAACCGGGTTGAGCATGAACTCGCCCGCCTTGCGGGTGGAGATCAGCTCGTCCACGAAGCGCCCTTCTTCGTCGAGGCTCGCGTTCGCCTGAGCGACGGTGTGGCGCATCTCCTCAGTGGCGGAGATATAGACCACGTCATCCGTCACCTGACCCTCTTTCACCTTACGGTAAGGGGTCTCGATGAAGCCGTATTTGTTCACCCGCGCGAAGGTGGCGAGGCTGTTGATCAGGCCGATGTTCTGGCCTTCCGGCGTCTCGATCGGGCACATCCGGCCGTAGTGGGTCGGGTGAACGTCGCGCACCTCGAAGCCGGCGCGCTCCCGGGTCAGACCGCCCGGCCCGAGCGCGGAGAGACGACGCTTGTGCGTGACTTCCGAGAGCGGGTTGGTCTGGTCCATGAACTGCGAAAGCTGCGAGGAGCCGAAGAACTCCCGCACCGCCGCCGCCGCCGGTTTCGCGTTGATGAGATCCTGCGGCATGACCGTGTCGATCTCGACCGAGGACATGCGTTCCTTGATCGCGCGCTCCATGCGGAGCAGCCCGACGCGGTACTGGTTCTCCATCAGCTCGCCGACCGAACGCACCCGGCGGTTGCCGAGGTGGTCGATATCGTCGATTTCGCCCTTGCCGTCACGCAGTTCCACCAGGCCCTTGATGCAGGCGATGATGTCTTCCTTGCGCAGCGTACGCTGCGTGTCGGGTGCGTCCAGATCGAGGCGCATGTTCATCTTCACGCGACCCACGGCCGACAGGTCGTAGCGCTCGCTGTCGAAGAACAGCGTGTCGAACAAAGCGGAAGCGGCTTCGACGGTCGGCGGCTCGCCCGGACGCATGACGCGGTAGATGTCCATGAGCGCGGTATCGCGGTTCATGTTCTTGTCCGCGGCCATCGTGTTGCGGATGTAGGGGCCGACGTTGATGTTGTCGATGTCCAGCACCGGGATCTCGGTGATCCCGTTGTCCAGCAGCACCTTCAGGCTGCCGCCCTTCACTTCGCCGTCACGGTCGTATTCGAGCGTGATCTCATCCCCGGCCTCAACATAGATCGCGCCGGTTTCCTCGTTGATGATGTCCTTGGCGACATAGCGGCCCACGATGGAATCGTAGGGGACCAGAAGCTCGGTGACCTTGCCCTCGTCGGTCAGCTTCTTGACCATCCGCGGGGTCATCTTGTCCCCGGCCTTGCAGATGATCTCACCGGTCGCCGCATCCACCAGATCGAAGGTCGGACGGGTGCCGCGGACGCGTTCGGGGAAGAACTTCGTCACCCAGCCACGGTTTTTCTCGAGCCGGTAGTCCACGGTGTCGTAGAAGGCATCCGTGATGGCTTCCTGATCCATGCCAAGCGCATAGAGCAGCGTCGTCACGGGCAGTTTCCGGCGACGGTCGATACGCGCAAAGACGATATCCTTGGCGTCGAATTCGAAGTCCAGCCAGGAGCCGCGATAGGGAATGATCCGGCAAGCGAACAGCAGTTTGCCCGAGGAGTGCGTCTTGCCCTTGTCATGGTCGAAGAACACGCCCGGAGAGCGGTGCATCTGCGACACGATGACGCGCTCGGTGCCGTTCACGATGAACGTCCCGTTCGACGTCATCAGGGGCATGTCGCCCATGTAGACGTCTTGTTCCTTGATGTCCTTGACCGACTTTGCGCCGGTCGTCTCATCGACATCGAACACGATGAGACGGAGCGTGACCTTCAGCGGCGCCGAAAAGGTCATGTCGCGCTGCTGGCATTCCTCGACGTCATATTTCGGCTTCTCGAGATCGTATTTCACGAATTCGAGAACGGCGGTCTCGTTGAAATCCTTGATCGGAAAGACGGACTGGAAGACACCCTGGATGCCTTCGCCGTCCAGCGCCTTGGGGCCATCCCCGGAGCGAAGGAACAGGTCGTAGGAGGATTTCTGAACCTCAATGAGGTTCGGCATCTCCAGAACTTCGCGGATTTTGCCGTAGTAGCGGCGGATGCGCTTCTGGCCAACGTAATGCGCCATGCTCGTCGTCACCTTTCTATCTGCGGATCCACGGCCGTCGGGGCACCGGCGCGGACCGCTCTAGAAACAGGGGGCCAAGAGTTCCATTCATGCGGCCGTCCCACCGACCGCTCCCGAACCCTTTGCCGCGCCCTGGGAAAAGCCCCCTTGGAGGCCCTTGCCAAGACGCGATTGGCTGGAGAGGGAAAACCCTCTCCAGCCGCACGAAACCGTCAGGCGCAGGATGCGCCCGATACGATTACTTGAGCTCGACCTTGGCGCCAGCCGCTTCGAGCTTCTTCTTGATTTCCTCGGCTTCCGCTTTCGGCGCAGCTTCTTTCACCGCTTTGCCGCCAGCTTCCACGAGGTCTTTGGCTTCTTTCAGACCAAGACCGGTGATGGCGCGGACTTCTTTGATCACGTTGATCTTGTTCGCGCCGGCATCGACGAGGATCACGTCGAAGTCGGTCTTTTCTTCTTCCGCAGCGGCAGCACCGCCAGCGGCCGGACCGGCAACCATCACCGCGCCGCCAGCAGCGGGCTCGATGCCGTATTCGTCCTTCAGGATGGTTTTCAGTTCTTGAGCCTGCAGCAGCGTGAGGTTCACGATTTGCTCGGCAAGGGCTTTCAGATCGGCCATTTCTCTGTTCCGTTCCAAGTTAGATGGGTTCCAACGTGCGGGTGTTCAACCCCACGAAGGCCATAGGTTGCTCAGGCGGCTTCCCGCTCCTCCAGGGTGGAGAGGATGCCCGCGATGTTCGATGCAGGTGCGCCAATCGCGCCGGCGATGTTGGAAGCCGGAGCGCCGATGCAGGACACGATCTGAGCGATCAGCTCTTCACGCGACGGCATGGACGCTACGGCCTTGACACCGGCCGGATCGAGGGCCGTGCTGCCCATAGAACCACCAAGAATGACGAACTTCTCCGTCGTCTTGGCGTATTCGTCAGCCACCTTCGCCGCAGCGACGGGGTCTTCGGAATAGGTCAGCACGGTCATGCCCTTGAGGAGGTCACCCAGGCTTTCGTTGGGCTTGCCCTCAAGGGCGATCTTGGCGAGCCTGTTCTTGGCAACGCGGACGGAGCCTCCGACCGTGCGCATGCGCGCCCGGAGGTCCTGCATCTGGGCAACCGTGAGGCCTTCGTAGCGGGCAACCACCACGACGCCAGAGCTTTCGAAGATCTGGCCGAGTTCCTCGACCACTTTCTCTTTCTGGGCTCTATCCACAGTTCCACTCCAAGTTTGGGGGTTTCCCCCCGGCTCAGTTCTGCCTGCTTGCGCAGGCGTCGGGTCCGCGATGGTCCCGAGAGATCGCCCGGGGAAAGCCCCGGAATTCGCTCGTTCCCCATCTCAGGCAGGATATTAAGATCCATCCGGATCACCCGCCGTCTCGGACAGGACAGGGCCGTGGGACTGCTCCCGGTGGCCCTGCCGTTCACCGGGCCGAAGCCCGGGAATTCTTGTCAGGCCTCGGCGGTGGCCGAGGTCAGGTCGACAGACACGCCCGGCCCCATGGTGGAGGAAACCGACACCTTCTTGAGGTAGGTTCCCTTGGCACCGGCAGGTTTCGCGCGGTTCACAGCACCGACGAAGGCACGCAGGTTCTCGGCCAGCTTCGCCGGCTCGAAGGATACCTTGCCGATGCCGGCATGGACGACGCCCGCCTTCTCGACCTTGAACTGCACTTCACCGCCTTTGGCGGCTTCGACAGCGGATTTCACGTCCATCGTCACCGTGCCGACCTTCGGGTTCGGCATCAGGTTGCGCGGGCCGAGGATCTTGCCGAGGCGGCCGACCAGCGGCATCATGTCCGGCGTCGCGATGCAACGGTCGAACTCGATCTTGCCGGACTGGATCGTCTCCATCAGGTCTTCCGCGCCGACGATATCCGCGCCTGCCGCCTTGGCTTCGTCAGCCTTGGCGCCACGCGCGAACACGGCCACGCGGACGGTCTTGCCCGTGCCGTTCGGCAGCTGGACGACACCACGGACCATCTGGTCGGCGTGACGCGGATCAACGCCGAGGTTCAGCGCGATCTCGACAGTCTCGTCAAACTTCGCGGTGGCCGCCTGCTTGACCAGCGAAAGAGCATCCTCAACCGAAAGGTTGGCCTTGCCCGCAAAGATTTCCCGCGCCGAGGCGGTGCGTTTACCAAGCTTTGCCATGGCTTACCCTTTCACCTCGATACCGATCGACTTCGCCGAGCCGAGGATGATCTGCATCGCGGCCTCGATATCGTTGGCCGAGAGGTCTTTCATCTTCGCTTCCGCGATCTGACGGATCTGCGCGACGGTCACGGTGCCGGCCACTTCGCGGCCCGGCTTCACCGAACCCTTCGGACGGTTCCGCTTGCCGACCGGCTTCAGGCCCGCGGCTTTCTTGAGGTAGAAGGACGCCGGAGACGTCTTCATCTCGAAGGAGAACGACTTGTCCGCGTAGTAGGTGATGACGGTCGGGATCGGCGACCCCTGCTCCATCTCCTGGGTGCGGGCGTTGAATTCCTTGCAGAACGCCATGATGTTGATGCCGCGCTGACCGAGCGCGGGCCCGATCGGCGGGGACGGGTTGGCTTGCCCCGCCTTCACTTGCAGCTTGAGCTGCCCGACAACTTTCTTGGCCATATGGCCTCTCCTCTTCTCACAACCCGGCAAGCGGGCGGTTTAGTGGTCCGGCGCTCTCACGCCTCCCACGGGATCGCTCAGGCGACCTTCGCCACCTGAGTGAATTCCAGTTCGACCGGCGTAGGCCGACCGAAGATCGAGACGGTGACCTTGAGACGGTTGGCCGCCTCGTCCACTTCCTCGACCATGCCGGCGAAGCCCTCGAAAGGTCCGTCCGACACCTTCACCTGTTCGCCGACCTCGAACCGGATGAGGTTGCGCGGCTGCGCCTCGCCCTCCTCCACCCGGTTCAGGATGGCATTCACTTCCGAGTCCCGCATGGGCATCGGCTTGCCCTGCGGACCCAGGAACCCGGTGACACGGTTGATCGAGGTGATCAGGTGGTAACCACGGTTCGACATTTCCATATGCACGAGCACATAGCCCGGCATGAAGCGCCGCTCCGAAGTCACCTTCTTGCCACGGCGAATTTCGATTACTTCCTCGGTCGGGACCAGAACCTCGTCGATCTGATCTTCGAGGCCAGCGTCGGCGACCGACTGCTTGATCTGCTCGGCGATCTTCTTCTCGAAGTTCGAGAGGACGCTCACCGAATACCAACGCTTCGCCATGCCGCGATACCCTTCCTGTGTCTGCTTCCAGAACAAAAAACAGCGCGCACGCCGAATCGCTGCACGCCGCCTGCGCCCTGGAACTGCGACCTCCTACCCGTATGAGGCCGCGAGTGCAAGTCATTCCACAAAGAACAAGCCCCGCCACAGGGACGGGACTTGCCGGTTTCAGCGATGCCTAAAGCCGATCAGGCCTTACGGCGACGGGCGAGAGCGCCGAGGCCGAGCATACCGGTGACCAGCAGGCCACCAGCGGCCGGAAGCGGAACCTCCGGCGGCACCGGAAGCTCTTCCTCATTCTGCTGCGTCGCGGTGAAGGCGAGCGCGATGGAGACGTTGGACGTCGCGCCGTTGGACAGGAAGGCGACCGAGAAAGTCTCTCCCGTCGTCAGGTTCGGCAAGTCGCCGCCAGCGGACCAGAAGGAGCCCTGGTCACCATAGGTGTTGAACACCGTGGAATAGCTGCCGGACACGCTGGTGCCAAAGGTCACCTGCTCCAGCGACGAACGCTGGCCGAGCGCCGAGATGCCGAAGTCGAACGTGTAGGTCGTGTTCGGGGTGACCACGAAGACCAGTTCGTCGCCGACGCTCAGCGTCTGGAACCCGGAGGTGTAGGGACCTTCGGAGTTGACGTCGATATAGTACGTCGCCGCGGACGCGGCGAACGGAAGGGCCGAAATAGCCACAGCTGCGAGAAGCGCTTTCATATTTTTATCCTTGCCAAAATCACATGCACTCCGCGCGGACAGCCCGCTTGCGCACCGTTTCGCTTGGGGGAGCGACGCATGCGCGCACGAAGATACACAAGGCAGAGAGGTGCCCCACAACTAGCTAAAATTCAAGAAATATCTCTTTAAACGCGAGAATTCTGGGGAAATGCAGCGTAAAGGCGATCGGGTTCTTTCGCGAATGCACAACAATCACGATGCACGTGCAGCGACTGTGCATCAGCGCGCAGGAAAACGTTATTGGCTAAAGAATCCCAGCAGCCATGTCAGGCCATAGCGGATGGCCAGGTCTATGAGGAAGAAGAAGACCGCTGCCACCGCCGCAAGCACGAACACCATTGTCGTCGTCAGCAGAACTTCGCGGCGGGTCGGCCAGACGACCTTGCCGACTTCGGTGCGGACCTGCTGGATGAACTGGAGCGGGTTGGCCTTTGCCATTGCGGTTCCTTCGGGCTGGACGCGGAGCAGATACGCCCTCCCCACGCAGATTACAAGCAAGAAGGGGTTGCGTTTATATTCCGGACGAGGACAGTGCACCGCATTCTGCGGAGTGGAGATATTTCATGGCGACCACAGTGGACGCAATCCTGTCGGAAACCGGCGTGGGGAGCTTTCAGAAAAGGCTCTTCGGTATTTTCGGGCTGGTCTGGGCGGCAGACGCGATGCAGGTGCTCTCCATCGGCTTCAGCGCACCCTCCATCGCGGCAAGCTTCGGGCTGACGGTGCCGCAGGCGCTTCAGACGGGCACTTTGTTCTTCCTCGGCATGTTCATCGGCGCGGCCATGTTCGGGCGAATCGCCGACAGGATCGGACGGCGGAAGGTGCTGATCGTGACCGTGGCCTGCGACGCGGTGTTCGGGCTGGCCTCCGTTTTTGCGCCCAACTTCGAACTGCTGCTGATCGCCCGGTTCCTGACCGGCATGGCGGTTGGGGGTACCCTCCCCGTCGACTACGCGATGATGGCGGAATTCCTGCCGCCGAAGAACCGGGGACGGTGGCTCGTCTATCTGGAGGGCTTCTGGGCGGTTGGTACGGTCATCGTGGCACTGACGGCTTGGATTGCCTCGTCTTTCGGGGTGGCGGAGGCATGGCGCTGGATTTTCGCGATAGCCGCCATTCCCGCGCTCATCGGCTTCTGGCTCCGGCTCTGGGTGCCGGAATCGCCGCTCTACCTGCTGCGCACCGGCCAGCAGGAGGAAGTGCGCGACGTCCTGAACAGGGTCCGCGCCGGCAACGGAGCCGCCCCCCTGCCCCGTGACATCACGATCACCCTGCCCGGCGGCACCGAAGGCGGCAGCATCTTCTCCCCGGCGCTCCGGTCACGGACGATCGGGGTGCTGCTGCTGTGGTTCCTCGTCTCTATCTCCTACTACGGCGTATTCACCTGGATACCGGCACAGCTTGCCACGGGCGGGTTCGGCTTCGTCCGCGGATATGGCTTCCTTGTGCTGGTCGCGCTGGCGCAGCTTCCGGGCTATGCCCTTGCTGCCTACGGGGTGGAGGCCTGGGGGCGGAAGCCGACGCTCATCCTGTTCCTGCTGCTGAGCGCGCTTGGCTGCCTGCTGTTCACCGTGGCGGGAACATCGGCCCTCGTCGCCAGCTCGCTGCTCCTGATGAGCTTTGCGCTGCTGGGGACATGGGGCGCGCTCTACGCATTCACGCCCGAACTCTACCCGACCTCCGTCCGCGCGACGGGTATGGGGGCAGCGGGCGCGATGGCGCGGCTTGGCGGTATCTGCGCTCCGACGGTCGTGGGTTTGGTGATCTCCTACAGCTTCGGCGTGACCGTCGGGCTGTTCGCGGCCCTGCTGGTGCTGGGCGCAGTCGCCGCGTTGACGATCAACGTGGAAACGCGGAATCAGGCGCTCAACTGAGCGCCTCACCCTCTGTCCCGCGATGCTGGAAACGGCTGGCAGGGGCAGGGGGACTCGAACCCACGACCCTCGGTTTTGGAGACCGATGCTCTACCAACTGAGCTATACCCCTGTGCCGTAGGGCGGTTGCTAAGGCAGGCGCGCAGGAAAGGCAAGAGGCATCAGAGGTAGCGCACCTCCAAAGGCGAATTCCGCCAGTTGTCGTGCAACCCGTCGGCCCATTTCACGGGTGCGGCGATCAGCTCATCCTCCGTGCCTTCGTCCAGCGTGGAAACCATGACGCTGGCGAAATCGCCGCCCAGCTCCTGCACATGCCCGCGTGAAAAGAGCCGGACTCCGCAGCGCGGGCAGAATTCATGGCGGACCGCGCCGGACAACGTATAGGAGGAGAGCTTGTCCTCGCCGGTGATGGCCAGCGCCTCGGGCGCACAGGCCGCACTCCAGTTCCGCACCTTGCGACAATAGGTGCAATTGCACCGCATCGTACCGCGCGAGAGGTCGAGATCGACAGAATATCTGATGTCACCGCAGTGGCATCCGCCGTGATAGATCTTCAGCATTATTGCTCCACCGGCAACCAGGCCACCGGCTGAGCCTATCATCCGCTACTCCGCCGCCAAAGTGAAAAGGGCCGCCCCTTTGGGACGGCCCTTGGCGGGGTGCGGAACCCCTTCGACGATCCGATCATCGCAGGGACGGCGGCCGGCATGTCAACCGACATGCCGGAGCCTTTCGATTACTCGATGATTTTGGAGAC
>NZ_JGYG01000028.1 GCF_000740795.1 Haematobacter massiliensis | reverse complement strand
GGGCCGTGGCCGATAGCCTTGAGGAGGCCGGCGATCGCCTCTTCAGCTTCACCCGCCTCGATCCGTCGCAATGGAAATCCGCACGGACCACCAACGCCATTGAGCGTCTGAACGAGGAGTTCCGCCGCCGCATCAAGACCCAGACCGTGCTGCCCTGCGCTGAAACCGTGCCGATGCTGCTCTGGGCGCTCCTGGCGTCAGGGCAGATCCAGATGCGAAAAGTCGATGGCTGGGAAACCCTTTCTCAGCCTCTCGTGCCGATGTCTCTTGACCTCGCGGCCTGACCGGAGCCAACGTTACATGCTCGGAGCGCGCTGCTCGCCAATTTCCACCACATTCGCGACACGACCGCATCATGGCGATGAAAAATTGATTGTCTGGCATGGGCTTCACGGTCCTGTGCCAATTTTGATCCATATCCGGCCCTGCGGGTCGGGGAAGGCAACACCCGCTGCCCGGCGGGAAGCACCCTGTTGAACAAGGAAGTCAATGCCATGCCGATCAGTCTTGCCGCCGCTGCACAGACCTACCGCGAAGCCGCGCGCGATGCGGTGCGCCGCCATTCGACCTTCCACCTGGTACAGGCGGCGCTGCTGGTCGTCGCGGGGATCGTCGCCATCGTCTTCCCGGCCTTTTCTTCGGCTGCTGCCGTCGTGGTGTTCGGCTGGCTGCTGATCGCCAGCGGCATCATTCAGGCCATCGGCCTGATCAGCGCACGCCATGCGCCGAACTTCTGGCTGCAGATCATCTCGGCCATACTTGGTGTGTTGCTGGGCATTCTGCTCTTGCGCAACATCGCGCAGGGGATGCTGCTGCTGTCGCTTCTGCTGATCATCTTCTTCATGATCGAGGGGATGTCGAAGGTTGTCTTCGCATTGACGATCCGTCCCTTGCCCAACTGGCTTTGGGTTTTTGCCAGCGGGGTGCTCTCGGTCGTGCTGTCGCTTGTGCTTTTTGCCGCGATGCCGGTCACTGCGCTGTGGCTGATCGGGCTGATGCTGGGGCTCGACCTCATCGCCATTGGCGCGGCCCTTGGTGCGATGGCGTGGAGGCTTCGCGGGCAAGCGGTGCCCGCCGCCTGATCCCCTAGGGCGCCCGGCTTCGGGCGCCATTTTCTTGCAATGAATTGACTGAAAGGCGCCGAAATGGCCAGCAACCCGAAATCGCAGACGCGAAAAACCCTTCCCATCGACCTCGCCTTGCAGGGGGGCGGTTCGCATGGGGCGTTTACATGGGGCGTTCTGGACCGCATCCTCGAGGAAGACTGGTTCGAGATCGATGGCATTTCCGGCACCTCGGCCGGCGCCATGAACGCGGCAATCCTGGCGGCCGGCATGGCCACCGGCGGGCGGCAGACCGCGCGTGAGATGCTGACCGCCTTCTGGCGCCGGACGGCCGATGCCGCGCGCTTCAGCCCGTTCAAGCGCGGGCCGCTGGAGGTCCTGACGGGCAAATGGACGCTGGACAACTCGCCCGCCTTCATCGCCATGGATCTGATGGCGCGGCTGATCTCGCCCTATTCGCTGGGTGGGGCGGCAGGGAACCCGCTGCGCGACATCCTGACAGACCTGATCGATTTCGACGCGCTGGCGACCGGGCCGGTCAAGCTGTTCATCACGGCAACCAATGTGCACACCGGGCAAGGCAGGGTGTTCCGCAAGCATGAGGTGACGGCCGATGTGCTGCTCGCCTCGGCCTGCCTGCCATCGATGTTCCAGGCCATCGAGATCGACGGCGTGCCCTATTGGGACGGCGGCTATGCGGGCAACCCGACGATGACGCCGCTCGTGCGTGAATGTGAAAGCCTCGATACCGTTCTGGTGCAGATCAACCCGGTCGAGCGGCGCGAGACGCCGCGCACCGCGCGCGAGATCGCAAGCCGCCTGAACGAGATCTCTTTCAACGCCCAGCTACTGAAAGAGTTGCGGATGATGGCGCTGCTGCGCCGTGTCATCGACCCCGGCAATGGCGAGGCGCGGTACTGGAAAGAGATGCGCCTGCATCGCATCACCTCGGACATCATGGTGGACCTTGGACATTCCTCGAAGCTGAATGCCGAATGGGACTTCCTGAAGATGCTCTTCGACGAAGGGCGCCGCGCCGCCGAGGATTTCGGCCGCACCCATATTCAGGACATCGGGGTGCGTTCGACCTTCGATATCGACGCGCTGGCGGACGAGCTCTGACATGCTGGGTCTGCTGGGTATTCTGTTGGGCCTTGCCCTGATCATGGTGCTTGCGTTCCGCAGTTGGACAATCCTGCTGCTGGCGCCTTTGGCTGCTGCGGTGGCGGCGCTTTTTTCCGGTCAGCCGATGCTGGCGCACTGGACGCAGACCTTCATGCCTGCGGCGGCGGGGTTTGTGGCGCAGTTCTTTCCGCTTTTCCTGCTGGGCGCATTGTTCGGCAAGCTGATGGACGACAGCGGATCGGTTTCAGCGATCGCCGATTACATGACGCGCCGGCTCGGCCCCTCGCGGGCGATCCTTGCCGTGGTGGCTGCGGGCGCGATGGTCACCTATGGCGGTGTCAGCCTGTTTGTGGCGTTCTTCGTTCTGGCGCCAATGGGGCAGGCGCTGTTCAAGGCGGGAAGCGTGCCGCGCAGGCTGCTTCCGGCGGCACTCGCGCTTGGAACCTCGACCTTCACCATGTCGGCCATGCCGGGAACGCCTGCGATCCAGAACGCGATTCCGATGCCGTTCTTTGGTACCACCCCCTTTGCCGCACCTGGGCTTGGCATCATAGCCAGCATCATCATGGCGGCCATCGGCCTGGGCTGGCTTTCCTTCCGCGAACGTCAGGCCAAGGCGCGGGGCGAGGGTTATGGCGCGGCCGAAAAAGGCTCCGCCGTCTCGCGCGAGCTGGCCAGCACCGCACGCGAGTTTGACCCTGCCGAGATCAGCCGCGCCGGATCCTGGGGCGGGCGGCCACCGATCGGCCTGGCCATTCTGCCGCTGGTTCTGGTTGTCGTGGTCAACCTGATCCTGACGCAGTTCGTGCTGCCCAGCATGGATTTCGACTTCCTCTCGCAGCCCGCATGGGGCGAAACCACCCTGTCGGCTGTCGGCGGGGTCTGGTCGGTGGCGCTTGCGCTTCTGGTCGCCTGCATCGTGCTGGTTGCCATGAACCGGCGCCGCTTTCGCAATCTGCGCGAAAGCATCGACTCGGGCGCGACGGCCGCAGTACTTCCGATCATGAGCGTGGCAAGCCTTGTGGGGTTCGGCGCGGTCGTGGCGGCCCTGCCTGCGTTCGAGATGGTGCGGGACTGGGTTCTGGGCATCGGAGGCGGGCCGCTCGTGTCACTGGCGGTAGCGACGAACATCCTTGCCGCGTTGACCGGATCGGCTTCGGGCGGGATGACCATTGCGCTGCAGGCCCTTGGCCCCACCTTCATGCAGATCGCGTCAGACACAGGGCTGGACCCTGCGCTGATGCACCGGGTGGCCGTGATCGCCTCGGGTACGCTGGACAGCTTGCCGCATAATGGCGCGGTGGTCACGATGCTTGCGGTCTGTGGCTGCACGCATCGCGAAAGCTATCTGGACATCGTCATGGCCGCCATTGTCAGCGCGCTTGTTGCCCTTGTGGCCGTGATCGTGCTTGGCACAGCCTTCGGTTCCTTCTAACCCGATAGGGACAGAGCTTCGGGATCGTCATGACACAGCCCACGCCGACCGCCGCACCACCGGCCCTTTTGAACATCACGCTGGGCGTCATGCTGGCGCTGATGCTGGGGTGGTTCTTCCACATCGCCTCGGGCGTTCTGGTGCCAATGGTGCTGGGGTTGATGATCTCTTATGTGGTCATGCTCATCCGCAGAAGACTGATCGCCAAGATCCCCAGCCTTGACTTTCGTCGCAGGTTTCACATGTAGTAACGTAACCACAATCGGAGGCCGCGATGACGATTCATACGATCAGCAGCCGTGAACTGAACCAGGATCTGGCCCGCGCAAAACGGGCGGCGCTTGACGGTCCCGTGTTCATCACGGACAGAGGCCGACCGGCCCATGTCCTTATGAGCTTTGCCCAATATCAGCAGATGAGCGGCCAGCGCCGCAACATCCTCGATGCACTTGCGGTGCCGGGGCTGTCGGACATCGACTTTGAGCCGCGCAAGACTGAGATCATGTCCCGACCGGCCGATCTGTCCTGATGTTTCTGCTCGACACCAATGTGATTTCCGAGTTGCGCAAGGCGGGGGATGGCAGGGCCGATGCCAATGTCACCGCCTGGCTGAGCGGTCAGGATGCCGCGGCACTGTTCATTTCTGCAATTACCGTGATGGAACTGGATATCGGCGTGCGCCGCATCGAGCGGCGCGATGCGGCGCAGGGAGCCTTGCTCCGGGCATGGTTCGCAGAACGGGTCCTGCCGGAGTTCCAGGAGCGGGTTTTGCCGGTAGATACAAGCGTGGCGCTGCGCTGCGCCGGCCTTCATGTTCCTGATCCGAGATCAGAACGGGACGCACTGATAGCGGCGACGGGGCTGGTCCATGGCTTCACGGTCGTGACCCGAAACACCGGTGATTTCAAGGACACGGGGGTGATCTTGCTTAACCCTTGGGTCAGAGTGTGACTGACAGCCGAAAGACCCTGTTACACGCCTTTGAGGCAGACGCGGATCACTACTGCACCTGTTCAGGGGACGCCTTCTCTCGCTTCTCGGTCGAAAAGTAACCGGGATAGGGATTGGCAGGTCCGTAGCCTATCCCGTTCTCAACGAAGAAGCCCAATCGCCCGAGCAGCCACGCCCGGTGCCAGCACGAGCCCGCCAGCAGCAGACGCAGCCAGCGTGGCGGTTGGCGGCCCGAATAGCCAGCGAGGTACATCTGGTGCAAAAGGCTGTTGCGATGGCGCGTGGCAGTGCGACCCTTACCCATCCTTCCCGACCGGAACGACCGCAAACCGATCAGCCGTCAGCGAGGTTTCATAGACGATCTGTCCGTCCTTGGCGTAATTGCTCTCGCCAATCCGCCCCCTCACATGGACGAGATCCCCCGGCTTCAGGTTCTCCTTCAGCCAGGCGAAACCCGCCGTGTTGCGCTCAAAAAGGGTGACGGTGTTCCAGTCAGTGCGCTCGCGCAACTCGCCGCTGTCCTTGTCCTTCCAGCTGTCGGTTGCGGCGATGCTGACCTTCAGGACCTTGCCGCCGCCAAGCTCGGTTCTGCGGCCGACATAGCCCTGAATCTGGAATTCCGCAAAGGTGTACAACATCTTATCTTTCCTCGTTACGATACTGGATTGAAGGCTCGCCCTCGAAAGGGCGCCTACTTCCCGAGCCTCCGTGCCCGCTCTGCGACCCGGACGATTTGCCCGCCGGCGGCAAGAGCGGCAGATTTCACGGCGGGCGCATTCTGGGCGATCTGGCGGCCGACCATTTCGCCGGTGCTGAGATTTCCCATTCGCTCGCGCGCCTGCACGCCGCGGGTGTTCAGCATCCCACGGGTCATGGCTGCAGTTCCGGCAGCAACAGCCGGCCCCGCCACCACCATGAAGTTCCCCGACAGCCCGCGCACGATCAGAGGCGTTGCAGCAACGAAGCCCTTCGCCAGGAAGATCATGACGAAGAAGGGGATAAGCGAGCCGATATTGGTGGCAGATTCCGGGTCTCCGACCTGCGCAAGGAGGGCGTTTGCCATGCCCACCACAGTCGAGAACATCGCGGCGATCACCACCGGGTAGAACGCATAGCTGACGGTTGTGGAAACCCAACGGTGGAAGAAGTCCTTGGTCGCATCGAACAGCGACAGGGCGATCATCACCGGCGCCAGGCCTAGCATCAGCGAGAGCATCATCTTGGCAAAGATCAGCACGATCCCGGTCATGAAGCCGAGGATGCTGAGCAGAATGAGGCCGATGCCGCCCAGGATCGCGCCCGTCATCCAACCCAGATTACTGCCGATCGCATTGAGATAGGCCGAGAACCGTTCGATCAGATTGTCGAACTCACCGGCAAAGTGCGTCGCGCCAGCACCGCCGCCTCCGACCGATGCGACCAGCGCCCCTGCGATATAGTCCAGACCGCCGATCACCGCATTTGCGACCGCGTTGAAGCGGGTCCAGTTGAAGGCGAAGAACCCGATCAGGGTCAGCTTCAGCAAGTACCAAAAGAAGGTCGCGCCATCCATGCTGCGATATTGGAAGGCCATGTTGATACAGAGGCCGATCAGGGAAAGCGTGACCATCAGCAGGGTGATCGTGCCGATATTGCTCGCAACAGCCCCAAACTGCGATTCCGCAGCCGAGGCGAGGAAGCTATCGGCCGAACCGACCATCCAGCTGACAACACCCATTACCAGTTGCCCTGCGCTTCGCAGACAGCTTGAACTGCATGGCGCAAGTCGTTGGCTTGGCGACGCAATACCCGTTGGGTCTGTGTGTGCTCAGCCTGCGGTAGGTCAGCGAAGCGCTCGGTATATTCCGCGTCAGCAGCTGTCCAATCCGGGAAACGTGTTTCGCAGGAACAATCGCCATTTGCCACGATGGTTTCCCACGAGCGCAGTTCATAGAGGGCCATCACAGTCAGCGCCTTGTAGGCTTCGCGGGGAGAGACATTTTCAACCCATGCCGGGCGCTCGGGCCTGTCGTTGCAGATACGGTACCGTTGCGGCTCAAGCGTGGGTGTCAGATCGTTGGTGACGGGAGTTTGCCCGATGGCCGGAAGTGCGGCAGCGAAGATGGCAGCGGTGAGAACGAGGACACGCATGGGGGTTTCCTTTCATCATTCGGAGGCAAGGCGTGAGGGGACCTCATCAAGTCCAATGCCGGGCAAGTAGAATTCGGTGATGCCTCTGGCCCCCTCATGGCGGCCGGCCTGAATGATCACGTCGATCGAGCCTTCGATGTAGGTGATCATGTCGGCATAGGTCATCGGAAGGTCCGTCTTCAGGGCCGCAATGGCAAGGCGCCGGACGGCGAGCTGCGGTGTCTCGGCGTGAAGCGTCGTCAGAGATCCGCCATGGCCGGTATTGATCGCTTCGAGGAAGGTCATGGCCTCCTTCCCGCGCACCTCGCCCAGAACGATCCGATCCGGCCGCATGCGCAGGGTCGAGGTCAGGAGCGCATCGGCGCTGCGGGCGTCGGATTCCCGGTCCGAGATCAGCGTCACGACATTCGGCTGCTCGGGCCTGAGTTCGGCCGCTTCCTCGATGGTCAGGATACGCTCGTCATCCGGGATGAGGGAGATGATCTTGCGGGCGGCGACCGTCTTGCCGGTGGAGGTGCCGCCAGAGACGATCATGTTCAGCTTGTTTTCGACACAAAAGCGTAGAGCCGCATCGATCTCGCCCGAGGCCACCACCTTCCGAAGCGCGAGGTTGCGTTCCTTGCGCAGACCTTCAAGGCTACGTTCGCGGCCGTAGAGGAAGCCAAGCCTGATCTGCTCGAGCGGGAGCGTCGAGAAGAATCGCAGCGAGATGGAAAACCCGCCTTCGACGGCCGGCGGCTGGATGACCTGAGCCCGGATCGGTCGATCCCCCCAGAGGATGCTGACCGAGACGATGGGCTTGCGGTTGCTGAGCGTCGTGTTGGCCGCCGAGGCGATTTGGTTGCCAAGGTCCCTGATCTCGATCTGCGTGAGCGGCTGACCCAGGTCTCGCATGAAGTGATCGCCCTGGAACTCGCCCCAGACCCGGCCATCGGGGTTGATGCATATCTCGATCACATCAGGGCGGCGGATCGGATCCCCCAACCGTGCCAGCGAGGCTTCGAGGTAGCTTGCCGGCATCAGAGGATCTCCAGATCGCGATCGACCATGACGGTGATGCGGGTGCCCTGCGGCACACGGATCACCGGGCGGATCGAGAGATAGTCCTGCATCACACTGCGGCTGGTATCGCGAAGGTCCGTGGCCACATCGCTTGCCGCATCCGAGGTCGTGTCGTCGTCGATGCTCGCTGCGGCTGCGGCGGGGACCGCGCCGATCAGGGAGATCAGCGCGGCCGATCCGAACCGCGTGCCAAAGCGGCTGTCGACATGGCCTGTGACGCCAGAGCGGCCGAGTTCATCCCCGCCAAAGGCGCTGATCTGAACCGTCTGGTTGTCGGGCAGAATGATCCGATCCCAGCCAACCATCACCCGGGATTGCGCGAGCGAGACCTCAGAGCGGTAGCGCCCGATCAACTGGGCACCGCGCGGGATCAGAATGCGGGTGCCATCGAAGGAATGCACATCTTCCGAGACGACCGCCCGGATCACGCCGGGCAGGGTGCTGTCCATGGCGGTTTCCAGCACCGCCTGGATCATCGTGCCCTGCACGACGGTGTGGCCGGGGTTCACGATGATCTCGGCCCGGGTCACGGGCGCCGCCGCCGCGCCGCCCCGCACGAAGGCCTCATCCGCGCTGAGACGTGCCGCCTCGACCTCGGATTCTCCATTCGCTCCCCCACCCACGCCGGACCAGGCCAGCATGGGGGAGGTAATGCGTGCCTCGCGTGCCGCAGCCTCTGCGGCCCGCCTGCGCTCGAGCTCGGCGAGCCGTGCATCTTCCTCGCCGGTGCCGGGCGCTCCAAGCCGAGCGATCTCGAGATCCATGCGAATGCGCTCCAGCTCGCGGTCCCGCTCGACCAGCTGCCGCTCAAGAGCGCTGCGGGCTTCCGCGTTCGAGGCGTCCAGTGCCGCCAGTTGTGCTGTCAGATCCGCGATGGCTGCCTGTGAGGCTGGATCGCCCGTCTCTACGGGACGCGCACGCAATTCGGCCAGTTCCGCTTGCAATCTGCCGAGCGTTTCTCGCAACTCGAGCTCTGCAGCGCTTGGCCCTTCAGGAACCGGCGCGGGCGCCGGAGCGGGTTCTGGGGCCGGGGTCGCGGGGAATTCGCCGAAGCCTGACCCGTTGCTTTGGAACTCCTCAGCCGCCGCCGTGGGCAAGCTGGGCTCGGTCTTTGGCTGTAGGAGCAACCATCCCAAGCCACCAATCATCAGAATAGCGGCGCTGCCGAGCAAGGCCGCAAAGAGAGAGGGGCGGGCGGGCGCTTTACGTTTTCCCGTCGAGGCTTCTATGGCTTTGAGGCGGGTGGCAAGGTCGTCAGGATCACTGCTCATGACGATGCCGCGCCTTCAGCGCCTGACATATCCTGGATGCAGATGACATCTTCGCCGAGGCGCAACACCCACTGGCGGTGAACCCCGGAGACCCGAATCACGCCTTCTTCCTGCGCGACGGAATTCACAGTTCTCTCCCGCCCGCCGGTCCAGCGGAAGATCGCGGGGATCGGCGCATTACGCGGGAAGCGGAAATAGGTGAAGGTGCCATCGTCCCAGACCGCGGTTGGCGTAAACTCGGTCTGGCTGCTCACAGCATAATTGCTGTTCGGTGCGCCGGCGGCGACGGCATTGACGGCAGGCGCGGCGGCATCCGGATAGCGAAACTGCACGACATAATGCGGGGTCTCGCGCGCCTCGACGACATGGAAGTAGTAGGAGCGCCGGTTTGTATAGACGGTGATATTGGTGGCGACATTTGACGCCACGGGCTTGATGGCAAAGGCCCGGCCGCCGGGCACGCCGTCGAACTGGAACCCCGCTGTGTCACCGGCGATGATCGAGCGGATGGTTTCCCCCTCGCCGAACTCGATCGAAGTGACACGGGTCAGATTGGTGACCACACGGTAAACTTGTCCCTCGGTCCAGGTTGCAACCCGGACCCGGCTGTCGTGCGAGCCAGGGCGCGGTGTCGTCTCGGCGAATGCTGGCAGAGCAGCAACGATCAGGAATGCGGAAAGAAGCCGGGAAGGGAAGAGTAGGCGGGGCAGGGCGAGCTTCATTCCGACCGGTCCGATCTGATGGCATATTGGGTGACGGTGAAGCCGAAAGGGTTCTGCCAGACATCGTCGATGCTGCGGGCGTGTTCCGGGCGGAACTCGAACATCAGCGTTGCGGTGAAGAGCCCGACCTGACCGCCCTGCGGGCTTGTCAGGCGCTTGCGCAGGCGAACCTGGGCGCGGTTTTCGCCGATCAGGGTGATGCTTGCGATCTCGACCGCCATCTCGGATGTGGCGCCGTAGCGGGTCGGAGGAAAACTCTCGTGGCCGCTGGTCCACATGGCGCGCATGCTGGCCTCGGCCGCACCGCTGGATTGCGCCAGCACCCGGTTCACGCGCAGGTCGTTGTCGAGCTGATTGTAGGTCTCCCGATCCAGGATGTAGCGATAGATCTGGGACTCGATCACCGCAGGGCGCTCAGACAGTCGCACCGCTTGGACAGTCGCGTTCGGCAAGGCGAGCCCGCTCTCCGGGTCATAGGGCACGACCACAGGCAGGGGCGGCTCGACAAGGATCGCGACCGCCGCAGCCGCGAGGCAGCCCAGAACGCCGAAACCAGCCCCGGACAGACCGATCACCCGCCACTGGCGCTCCCGGCGCAGCGCACCGTAAACCAGCTCTTCCTCGACGACTTCGCGCAGGGCCATGTTCGAACCGGCCGTCATTCGAGGCTCGGCATGGTGAAATCCATGTAGCGCCGTTCCTCGGCGATGGTCGCGGCATCGACCACGCCCGCGTTGCCCGCGCCGATGGTCTGGATTGCCTCCAACTCCCACATGCGTGTCATGGCGATCGCGAGCTCCGCCGTGACACGGGTGTTATGGTCCATCGAGGCCTTCAGATCCTCCATATCGGGGATCATTGCGACGAGGCGCTCGACCCGAGCCAAGGACTGCGCAGCCTCCTCATGGCTGTTCTGTGCTGCGGCCGACAGTACCGCGCCCGTGGTCGCCCGTGTCGCGATGCCCTCAGCACCGGGATTGCCGCTGGTGGCGATCTCACGCAGGGTATCTTCATCGAAACCGGCACTCGCCAGAGCCTGTTGCATCTGGGTGCGCATCGGCCCGGCGGTGCCCCCGAGCAGATTGCTCCAGTCGCCTTGCTGGATGCCGCGGATCAGGCCGGGGATGTCTTCGAACTTGGCCTCGAGAAGCTGATCGAGGTCGCCGCCCATGAGCAGGCCGAGGATTTCGCGCGGTCCGGTGAGGGAAGCATACATGCTCTGCAACTGATCGAACTGCTGCTGGAGCATATCCAGCTGTTCCAGCGCGTTCTCGAAAATGTCGCTCTGGATCCCGAAATCCTCCAGCATCTGCTGCAGCTGACGGATTTCCTGGGCGATGTTCTGGGTATCGACCGTGGGCACGCCCTGGGCCGAGGCGCCGCCTGCGAGGCCAAAGCAGAGCGCTGTGCTGATCAGAAACTGTCTCATCGCAAATCCTCCAATCGGAAATCCATGAACCGCCGCTCGGCCGCCTGAGCGGCGGCCAGCGCGATCTGTTCATCACTCAGGGGTTGGGTCTGCGCTGCTTTGAGCCTTGTGCGGATTGCGACAATCCGGGCCAGTTCGGCACGCGCATAGGTGTTCAGGGCAATGGACGCCTGCAGATCTTCTGTCGTTCCGATAAGACTAATTATGTCATGTAAGCGCTGCGCTGCGACTTGAACCGACACCATGGAATAGTCGCCATAGACGCCGGATCCATGCGCCGAGAGGCTGAAGCTCGCATTGGCCAGCAGCACGGGATCGATGATGCCGAGCGCATCGGGCCCGCCCAACATTGCCAGATAACGATTGTATTGCGCCGGGATGACCACGACGTAGTTCTGGGTCTCGGCAAAGGGCGGCACACCACTGTATTGCTGCACCCGGCCCGGGCCAGCGTTGTAGGCGGCAAGCGCATGGATGATGTTGCCATCGAACATGCCGAGCATCTGCGCGAGATAGCGTGCGCCGCCGGTCACCTGCAGATAGGGGTCGTCGTAGTAGGCCGGGTAGATGCCGAGATCGCCGGCTGTGCCGGGCATGATTTGCGTCAGACCAAAGGCCCCGACGCCGGACTGGGCACCGATCTGGAAGCGGCTTTCCTGCCAGATCAACGCCTGCAGGAGGCAGCGCCATTGCACCGGCGTCAACCCTGCGCGCGACACGCCGGAAAGAGAATAGGTGTCGCGGGCCCCGCGGATGATCAGTTCTTCAACCGTTTCGCGGGCATCGCCGAACAGGCGGGTGGCGGCCGGGTTCCCGTCATCTGGAGCGTAGACGACTGCTGCTGCCGTCTCTCCCCCATTCCCGGCTTCCAGTGCAGCCACTGTTGCACCGACGGACGCGCTTGCTCCGGTGGTCATTGCGCCAAGGATGCTCTCAAGTGAGGCCAGTTGCTGGCGCTCGATCTCGGCCAGCTCCTCTTCGCGGCTCAGCCGATCCCGTTGCAACGCGATGTCCAGATCCCGTTGCGCAATCGTCGCTGCTGTCCTGGCAAAGCCCTGAGCGTCAAAGGTCGGCACGCCTTGTGCGCCCAAGGGCTGCGCCAGCGAAATCCCAATGAGGACCTGTGGCAGGATCGGTGCCAGAATCCGGGCCATACCGTCAGTCCGCCACGCCAATCAGGGTGAAGGCGCAGGGGTCTGCCGCTCGCGAGACCTCGCCGCCCATGGTCGAGACCGTGACGCCGGAGGGACGCTCGGCGAAACTGAAGCAATTGGCCCGTGGGGCCTGCCCGCTTGCACAAGCGGCAAGGAGCAGGAGACTGCCGAGGACAGGAAGATGGATAAGCCGGGCACCATTTACACGAGACATCACACTACACCTTCCAGAAATCAGGGCGGTCGCGGTAATCCGCCCCCACGAGTTGCTCGCCCTTCTCCATCCCGCCAAGGACGGTCACGAGAGGGCCGAGGGCTGAGAGATCGGCATCGATGACAACCGAGCCTCGGTCGTCGCGCACCAGCGCTAGGCGCGATGCGGTACCCACACCCAGAAGGACATCGAGTTCCTTCTCGCTGAGACCGAGCATCGCGTAATCGGCCGCGCTGGCGCGGATGTTTGGCAGCAGGATCTGTGTCGGCACCGCCTCGACAATGGTCTTGCCGGTGCGCGTGCGCTCGAGTTGGCTCGCGTATTGGGTCATCATCACAACGACCGCGTTCTGTTTGCGGGCGGTGACCAGCCAGTTGCTCAGCCGATCCGCGAAGTAGCCATTGTCGAGCGCTTTCCAGGCCTCGTCGATCAGGATCACCGTAGGGCGTCGATCCTCAATCACCCGCTCGACCCGGCGGAAGAGGTAAGAGAGCACGGCCATCCGCTCGCGCTCACTCTCGGAATCGAGAATACCGGTCAGGTCGAAGCCGGAAACCTCGCCGCCGAGCGAAAAGCCGTCTTGCGGGTTGGCCCCGAAGATCCAGCCATAGCGGCCGGTCTCGGTCCATTCCTGCATCCGCTCGAAGAGATCGCCGTCATCATCGGTCGAGACCAGCAGTGAGGCGAAATCTGACCAGTTGCGAAGTCCCGCGTGATCGGCGCCAGCATTCTGGCGCACAACCTCCTGCAGACGGTTGGTCTGCACCGGCGTCAGCGGTCGGTCGCGGCGCTCAAGGAGCGTGGCAAGCCAGTCGGCCAGCCAGGCCTGGCCGCGATTGTCGATCTCGGTCTGAAGCGGGTTCAGTCCGGTGGGCTTTCCTGCACGGACCGTGGCGTAGCTGCCGCCAAGGGCGCGAACAGCCATTTCCATCCCGGCGCGGTAGTCGAAGATGAAGAGCCGTGCACCGGCCCGCCGGGCCATGGTCATGAGAAAGGCGGCCAGCACCGACTTCCCGGAACCGGGACGCCCGAGGATCAGGGTGTGGCCGCCGGTCGGTTCCTTCAGCGGCGAGCCCTGTTCATGGAAACTGAAACGGAAGCCGCTGCGCTCTGGTGTCGGAAACAGCGTGATCGGCACGCCCCAGGGCAGTTCCTCACCGGTCTTCCCAAGAGGGGTGCGGTGGAAGGTCGCGAGATCCGCGAAATTGTGGTTGGTGATTGCCGCCTTGCGGCTCCGTGCGCCCGTGTTCCCCGGATGTTGCGCCATGTAATGCGCGCGTGATCCGAAGCCCTCCGAGATCAGGTTGATGCCGGAACTGGCGGAAATATTGCGGATCTCGGCGCAGATATCCTCGAGATGGGCGCGGGTGCGCGCATAGACCGCCACGGTCATATGGTGTTCGCCGAAGATCAGCCGCTTCGATTCCAGATCGTCCTGCGCCAGTTCCAGCTCCTGGGCCAGACTGACCGCGCCATCATTGGCGGCCTGCATCAGCCGAAGCTGGCGTTTGATCCGACCGGCCATGATGTTCGAATTGATCGGCACGAAGGAATGGGTGACCACCATATCGACCGGCAGGTTCAACTCATCGAGCATCAGGCTGTCGGTTTTGGCCGGGTAGTTTTTGACGGCAAAGATCGTGCCGAACTTGTCGCCCACGGCGCCATCAGTCAGATGGATCTCTGCGCTGCGGAAGGTCACGCGCGTGTTGGCCACGTCCTCGGCGAGGATGCCGAGGCGCGAGGCCGGGAAGAGAGGGTGCTCCTCGCCCGTGTTCAGGCTGCCGAGGAAGCCCAGCAACTCGCCGCTCTCGGCCGTCAGCAGGCGCGGCTTCAGATCGGAGAAGCTCGAGAGCATGAAGCCCACCACCTCATCGAGCTTGCGCAGGCGCCGCACAGTGTCAGCGGCCAGCCGGGCGCGGGAGGCCGCCGCAACGAAGGGGATCCGGCTGCCAGGGTCTGGGCGTTTCAGGATCGAAAGCGTGAGGGTCTTGTCGCGCAGCCCACTCTTCGCAAGCTGTGCCTGCCAGCGGGCGTCGACTGCCGCTTCAAACCCATCACCCGGGATCGGTGGCAGCCGCGTGTCCACCGCTTTTGACACCTTGTGCAGATAGAAGGAGAACTCCGTCCCGACCTGCGCCACCACACCCGCAAGCAGTGCCCCGATCCGGTCGAGATGGCTATCCTCAGACGTGGTGCTGTTCACCCCCTCAAGGCGGATGCATTGCATCAACTCGTTGCCCCGGGTACGGATCGTGTTGCCGGCGACTAGGCTGACATAGGGCAGCATGTGTGCGAGCCGCTTTTCCTTCCCGGCCCATTCCGGCAGCGCCGAGATCGGGTCGAGTGCGAGATCGGCGCTATCTATTGCTTTGGTCTCGGCATCACGGGGCATAGCTGTCTCCCCCATGATGCTTGCGATTCCGCGTCGGCGGGGTTTCCTGCAGCGTGATCACCAGCACGTCGAGGAAGTTCGGATCCCAATCCGCAGCCTTCCACAGCAGGGGCCAGGCAATCCCAGCCGCCACGACGATGATCCAGCTCTGGACCCAGAGGAACAGCATCGACGATCCAAAGAGCCAGACCATGGCATACATGATCGGCAGCCCCATCAGCTTGGGGGGCCGCAAGAGGCCGATGAAGACGCGCGACTGTTCCGCCATGACCCTCAGACCTCAGGTGGTCCAGATCGCGGCAACAATGGTCGGCGCGGCGGCGATGCCAGCGATAGCCACCAGCACCCAGAGCGCCTGGCGGAAGTCGAGAATCCCGAAGAGCCAGGACAAGAAGACACCGATCAGCGCCAGCGTGCCGATCACGATGCCCAAGGGACCGGTGATCGCATCAACGATGCCTTGCAGCAGTGTCTGCACCGGCGAGAGGTCGATACTCTGTGCTAGCGCAGGACCTGCGAGCACCACAAAGGCCATCGTCATGACGGCCGTGACGGAAGGGGACTTCATCAACTCGTTCCTTTCAGCCGCGCATAAACGGCCTGCACACGGGCCACATGGCCCTGGGTCTCAACATAGGGGGGGATGCCGCCGTGGCGGCTGACGGCCTCGGGTCCGGCGTTATAGGCGGCTAGCGCCAGCTCCGGCGTGCCGAAGGTCTCGAGCATCAGGAGGAGATAACGGGCCGATCCGTCGAGATTCTGCCGCCAGTCATTCGGATCGACCCCGAGAAAGCTGGCGGTATCGGGCATCAGCTGGCCAAGGCCGATTGCACCGGCATGGCTCAGGGCCGCCGGGTTATAGGCGCTCTCGACCTCGATATTGGCCCGGTAGAAAAGTGCCCAGTCGGTGACAGAAAGGCCCGCCCGCCTCAGCGCGTCATGGCCACCATAGCGCAAGGCGGTGTCTTCGATGCCTTGCAGGATCTCGGGGCTGGCGGAGGCGGGCCGAGGCGCGGCGTCACTGGCACCAGTGTCACCATCATCCCGCGGTGTTGAAAAGAGGAAGAGCCGCTCCGGCTTCTCGGCGCCGAACTGGCGCATGAAGCCAGTATCGGATGACACCGTGGCCAGTTGGCCGTCCAGCGCCACCCGAAAGACAAAGCCCTCTGCGTTCGCGCCGGCCGGAGCGAACGCGGCAAGGACGCAGAGGGCCAGAAGAAGGGATGAAGCCTCAGCCCTGCTGCGCGGGCGCAGGCTCCGGCAGTTGGTGGAGAGAGCGGCCGCCCTCGTCGAGAGGAATATGCGCCGTGCGCATTCCGATATCCGAGAGGAAGCTAACAAGCCCGGCAACGGTCTTAAACTCACGGGCCCTGATGTAATTGCGGCTGGTGACGACAATCTTCTCATCGCCGCCAGCGGGCCCGATCGCCCGCACATACCAAGAGCCGTACCAGGCGTTGAGGCGCTTCTCGGCCGCGGTCCGACAGACCACTTCGGCCAAATAGCCCTGGGCGAGCAGCTGTCGCAATCCGTCTTCTGTAACCACATTCGGGGCGTCTTCTAACATGGTCTCCCCGCGGCTCCTCTCCATAGAATGGGTCAGGCCATGGGGAATCAAATCACCATAGCCGTATCATTACACTATTATTGATGGCAATGATTATTTGATGCCTTGACGGCAGATCATCGCTCCATAAAGGTGGATAGCCCAAGACTGTGGCAAATCAAAGCAATGATGGGGCCTCGTCCGAAACATGGTGAAGCTGCGCCTGATATCCTGCCTTGTCGCCATCATGGTGAGTTGCTCCGCCGCCTTAGCATCATGCGATCCCCCTGAACGGCCATGGTTGCCAAGCGACCCGGCCGATGTACGGGCCTATGCCGATCTGATCCGGGAGGACTTCGAGGGCTACATCACCGCGGTGCAGGAGTATTTCCGCTGCCTCGATGCCGAGCGCGCCCGGGCCTTCTCTGAGGCACAGGAGGTCAGTCAGGATTACGGTCGCTTCCAGAGCGTTGTGGGACACTGAGGCGAAGATCGGATACGCCAGCCACACGACAAGCAATGCAAGAATATTGCATTCAATAATGGTGTATCGTAGCGATAGAGGGTAACTGAGCGAGTCGCCTCCATGTCCCCTGCCCTTCGAACCACCGTTTTGACAGCCTCTCTGGCCCTGACCGCCGCAGTCTCGAGCCCTTCCTCCGTCCAGGCACAGACCTACCAGATCGACTGCGCCATCCTTCTGTGCCTCGCCGGCGGATGGCCAGCCTCTGTCCCCTGCGCGCGGGCCCGCGCCGAGTTCATTCGCCGCATCACGCCCTGGCCGGTCGAGCCACCGCTGCAGATCTGGCGCTGCCCGATGGGCGCATCCCTCGGTGGCGATGCGCCGCTCAGCCCGATGGAGCGGCTCTATGACATTGCGTTCCGCGAGCCGCTTGAAAGTACCCTGCCCATCCCTATCGACGTGCCGGGTCTGACCCTCGCGCAGGCCCTGGAGCAGGCCGATATCGACATCTCCGGCGATGCTTTCGACTTCGTGCGCAGCATCCGGGTTTATCACATCCAGTTCAGCCAGCATCAAAACCGCGATGGCGACTGCATCCGCAGCGATTCCACCCGTCTCGGCTCCTATGGCACGCAAGGCGACTACGGTTGGGCCAGATCCTCGGTGGCCGCTGTCCCGGAGGCATCTGATCTCGCGGTGCCGGAGCATTGCCGCAGCTATTCCTGGCGCTCGGTCTTCGTGGATTGGCGTGACCATGCCGGGAACTATGGATCGGAAGAGGTCCGCTATTGAAAAGCCGCCGGAGCCTTGCGGCCCCGGCGGCTCTCTGTGTCGGGGACGTTCGATCCCCTTTTTGAAGACGACGCCAGACCAAAGGTCCAACACCAAAACCTCAAAGAACACTCACCTAGCCAGAGTGTTCTAGACCATCCTTTGAGGTTGCGCAACCAATAATGGTCTTTTGATTGCGATGATGTTGTATTGATGTGAGCTTGGCGCGTCGTATCGGAGACGACGATCATGGAACTCACCACTGGCGCCATCCTTCGCCGCATCACCCACACCGAACTTTCCTGTGCCGCGCACAAGCTTGCGACTGTCATCCTTGACGCCATTGCCTGGAAGGACGGCTACAATGGCCTGCCGCATGGCACAGCAGCCTTTACCCTCGGTGATCTGGCCGATCGCATGACGGTATCGCGACAGCACCTGCACGCTCTTCTGGCAGAACTGGCAGCCTCAGGGCTGCGCCTACTGCGTCAGCGGGGTAAGGGCCGGTTTGCGCCATGGCTCTTCCGCTTCGGGTGCTGTGACCAACCTGATGCAGATGGCGAAGTGTCAACCACAGCTGACACCACCCCTTATATAAGAGATTCAAACAAAAATGTATTCTCAGGAACGATAGTGGTTGATCGTGAAGAGCCTGAGAAAGCGGCACGCTGGCTGGCTTTGATCGGAAAGGCCAAGACCGCCCTGCCTTGTCGCGCCGCAGACAGCCGGCACATCTGGGAACGATTCAGGGAGTTCAACCGTGGACGAGGTCATGACGCCGTGCCAGCCGGGTATCTGCTGGGGTTCATGCGGAAGTGGCGAGGTGGTGACGTTTCCGGGTCCGACCCTTCCCTCGCAAGCGGCAAACCAATCACGCGACAGGCTGACAAATTGCAGCGCCTGATGGCGCCAGCGCCGTTCATCAATCGATATTTCCACGAAAGTGATCTGAAGCGGAAACTCGGGGTGGATCGCTATGAGAAGCGAGTAGAAGATCTGCGCAGCAGGTTCGGCTGTTCGGTGTTCCAGGCACAGCTGGCTGTGCACGGAATGGCCGTAGCAGAAGGAGTGATCCAGCGATGAGACAAAACCGCGTCTCGGGCTTCGTCCGCAATGATCTTCCGGCCGAGATATCAATGTCGAATGTCGGCAGAAACCACATGTTCCAGACGTTATGTCAGCAGAGTTCAGCGACCCTGACCGCTAGAAAGGGCGGAAAGCAGCCCGACGGCGCTGCGGCACGGCAGCCGCAGCAACATCGCCGGAGCGGCCGTTCGAGCCGCCTGCAGCGAGCTCGCCGTCGGATCAGCCCTGAGGGCGGTATCCAGACATTCGCGGCGGGAGCAAGACGAAGAAGGCTCATGCGCCAAAGTGGACGTTCGTTTTAGTTTCGGAATGCGACCTTTACATGCATAGCGCTTTCGCGTGATCAATGGTGGCGCGTCTGGTTCCCGCTAAGTAGGTGAAGTGAAGTCATTCAATGGAAAACGTTCTTGACCCTATGCTGATCACACTGGCTGGCCACGGAGCAACACCACAAGGCATCAAGGATGCATTGAAAGCCTCATCTGGCAGCCGATACGTGAAATGCGCCTTTCAGGTTAACCCGTTCGCGTATGGAATTCGTCACTCCAAAAACAGTGGTTTTGCAGACGAAGGCCAGTACAATGACGCGATGGTCAAGGCATGCCAAGAGCATGGTGTGCAGGTCGTAGCGCTCACAGATCATTTCCGTTTTGACCATTCGGAGAGCCTGCGAGTGAAACTGGAAGAATCCGGCATCGCGGTTTTCCCGGGCTTCGAAGCAAATTCCGCTGATGGTGTACACATTCTGTGTCTCTTCCCCCCGGGATCATCCAGCACAGATATGAACGCAAATGTGGGCGCATGCGATATTCGGAATCGCGAAGATCCTTCACCAATTTCGCGCAAAGGATTTGAGGATATACTTGCGGTCGTTCATGACCGTGGCGGCATCACAATTTCGGCGCACGTGACCCAAAACAGTGGGTTGCTAAAGGCGCTCTCTGGCCAAACTAGAATGAATGCATGGAAGTCACCGCTGCATTTGGCGTCAGCTATCCCCGGGCCGCTTCGTGACGTGCCTGTGGAATACCGACAAATTTGTCTTAACAAAGACGGAGCACACAAACGGGATAGGCCTGTTAGCTTCGTAAACGCGTCTGACGTGTCAGCACCGGAAGACTTCGCTAAATCCGGCAGCACCAGCTTGCTGAAGATGACGGATATATCGATAGAAGGTTTGCGACAAGCTTTTCTCGATGGCGAAAGCCGGATCATGCTCAATTCTGACGATGCGCCATCCGAATTCACGAGAATTGTCGCAGTTTGCTGGGATGGCGGGTTACTTGATGGGCAGTATGTTGCGCTGAATGCTGGATTGAATGTGATGATTGGTGGTCGTGGTGCTGGCAAGTCCACAATAGTTGAAAGCCTGCGCTTCGTCTTCGACGTACCACCGGTGGGTGCGGATGCTGCCAAGAGCCATGAATCGATGATCAAATATCTATTGGGCTCTCGTTCAGCAGTTTCAGTCTTAATTTATTCGCCAAGCCCGTCGCCAGGTTACTACCTGATTGAGCGCGCCTACAAGCAGGAAGCGCGAGTAAGAAATCAGTCAGGGGAAATCGTTGCCGACCTGAAGCCCAAGGACATCATTTCTGACTTGGAGATTTACGGCCAACACGAGATCTCTGAGATTACGAGGCATAAAGGTCAGCTTGCCGGGCTACTTGAGCGCTTTGTTGGTACGGATAGCGAAGCGACCGTCGGTGAGGACGGGATCAGGGAACGTTTCCGAGCCTCTCGAAAGAAGGTCACAACCCTAAGCGAAACAATCGCCGAACTGGACCTTGCTCTGGCCGCACTGCCGGGGCTCAAGGAACAGCTCAAACGCTTCGAAGAGACCGAGCTTGCGACGCGCCTGAAAGAACAGGCATCTGTCCAGCATGAACAGAGAATACTGGACGATTTTTCTAAGGCCATAACTGGATTTGAACAATCGGGAGAAGCCTTGAAGCCGGTCGGAAAAACGGCATCAAGCGTTTTACCGTCAGAAGAAGAAGCGGATTTGCCGCACAGAGAAAACTTGGCCAAAATCGAAGCGATTGCGCAGGATATCCACCAGGCCAAAGTGCAAGCGGCAAGCGTACTGGAAAAAGCGGCTCAAAAGGCTGCCACAGATTTGGCGGCGATCCGCTCTGAATGGCAACCAAAGGCTGATGCTGTTGAAGCGACCTACAGGTCAATAAAGAAAGAATTGCAGGGTGATGGCTTCGATCCTGATGCTTACCTGACTGTAAAACAGCAGGTTGCCAAACTCGAGCCAAAACAGAGGGACAAGGAGTATGCGGCTTCTGAATTGGCTTCCGAACATGAAGTACGACAGAACATTGTCGATGAGTGGGAGAAGGCCGACAGGAAAGCCTATCGTGACCTTGAGAAGGCCGCGAAGAAGGTCAGCAGCAAGCTCGAAGGCACAGTCCGCGCAAGTATTCGCCCCAGTTCCGACCTCGGACCACTTGAACAAGTTTTGCGGGATGGAACTGAAGGGCAGATCAGTCAAGCCATAACAAAGCTAAAAGAGTTTGAGGACTTATTACCTTCGAAACTCGCCGCAACGATTCGCAAAGGGGCTCAAGCGCTCAGCGAAGAATTTGGATTCACGGATTCATCCTCTCAGAAGATCGCCGCTGGGGGGGAAGGCCTAGCGTTGCTCGTAGAGGAAACACGGATACCGCCGGAGGCTGTCATTGAACTAAATGTTGGTAGGGGCGGGGTAGAAAACTGGAAGGAACTCGACCGACTGTCTGCCGGTCAAAAGGCGACCGCGGTTCTAATGCTCTTGTTATTGGAATCGGACTCACCGTTGATCATCGACCAACCCGAAGACGACCTCGACAACCAGTTCATAGCAGGACCTGTAGTTGAGAAGATGCGTGCCGCCAAGAAGAAGCGCCAATTCTTGTTCTCAAGCCACAATCCAAACATCCCAGTTTTGGGTGACGCTGATCAGATCATTGGCCTCACACCAGTCGTTGAAGATGGGGTTGACCGGACGAAGATCGAGCAAAAGCTGTGCGGTTCCATCGACAAGGAAGAAGTCCAGGAGCTGATAAAGGAGCTTCTCGAAGGCGGAGAGCAGGCGTTTTCAACGCGTAGAAGAAAATACGGCTTTTAGTATGGGGGTGGGCTGTTTGCTCGAAAACATCCAGAATCCAAAAAGCTCGCATTTGCTTGGTGTTGAATGGCAGTAAGTTCCGCATCGTTGCCAGCTCATCACGGGTTTCGCTGCGCGGTGCCTGAGGGGCTGCTTCGGTGGACGCTGTCGCGCAGCATGGTGACGGGCCGATCGTCCGCAAAGGGCCGAATGCGTCAACCCCTGCTACTTCGTGCGCGTCATCTTCATGCGAGCTTTTGCTTAAAAGCTCGCATGAGGGTGAGAGCGGACGTTCATGGAGAGCGCAGCGAAATCCCGGTTCGAGCCCTTTTTGACGAATGCTGCCGAGCGACTGGACGGCCGCTTCGGCGGACCCGCAGCTTAGCGAGGTGTTCTCCGTTCGGGTCTAGACATACTCCGTAATGCGTTTCAACAAGGGTATGCCTCCGCGGAGGGCCGCCTGACGGGT
>NZ_JGYG01000027.1 GCF_000740795.1 Haematobacter massiliensis | reverse complement strand
GAAATCAGCGCCTTACTTGGGAAATGTGGGATTAGATGCATCTTGATGGACCGGAATTGGCAACAGTCCCGGAGAATTAGCCACCCGGTTCACACGAAAGAAACACAGCGGGCGTGTTCATGGCAGAGCGGGCGGAAAGATGGAGCTCATGATGAAGGTTCCCTGCTTTTCCATTTGGTCTCCGCCATGATCTTGATGGGCCATGAGCTCGATCGACCGCGTTCGGGACGCTCCCTGGTAGGGCGAGGCCGCAGACTTCGCAAACAGCAGGCAGGGCTGCCTGCCTTGCCGTCCGGCCCGGACGATTACCGCCTGTCGCCGGCGAATCGTATTCCCGCCCGATGCTTCCCGCCCGATGCGGTTTGCGAAACGGCGGCCCGCGCTGTCATGCGGAAGGGCCGCCGCTCCACCGTCAGGCCGGCCCGACAAGGCGGCCGTTGGGCCGGCCCTGCACGGGGCGGTTCGAAGGGTCCCGCCAGGTGAAACCCGAACTCTGCATATCAATGGATTTTCCGGCGTGATCCTCGGCCGGAAGCGTCCTAGAGTCGCATGACATAAGGGGCCGGCGATCATGCGCATCCTTCATCTGTCCGCGGATTATCCCGACCCGATCAACCCCCGGAAGCCGCGCGCCATCGCCAATCTCGTGGCGCTTGGCGGCGCGGCAGAGACCTTCGTGATCTCGCTCAACCGTGGGGGAGGGCTGGCGCGCCTCGCGATCCGGGACTTCGCCGATGCGGCGGGCGGGGATCAGCGGGCGGTGATCTACCGGGGCTGGCCGAAGGGGATCGGCCTGCGGCGGGATCTCCTCGCTCTGGCCGACCGGCTGGTCGCCGATTGCGGGGCGCGGGGGCTCAGGCCGGATGTCATTCATGCGCACAAGCTGACGGTGGAGGGGATCGTCGGCTGGCGGATGGCGCAGCGCTGGGGCGTGCCCTTCGTGCTGTCGGTGCAGGGCAATACCGATCTGCGGATCCTGCGGGCGAAACCCCTGCTCCGCCCGCTCCTGCGCCGGGTCTGGCAGGAGGCGGCCATCGCCTTCCCCTATGCGCCCTGGGCGGCGGAAGGGGTCGTGGCGCATCTCGGGCCGAGACCGGGCCCCACCGTTCTGCTCCCCTGTCCGGGGCCGGCGGATGCGCTGATCGCCCCCGTCCTGCGGGGGCCGCGACTGGTCACGGCGTTTCAACTGGCCGATCACCGGCGCAAGAACCTTTCGCGGCTGGTGGCGGCGGCGGCCCTTGCGGCGCGGGATATGCCCGGCCTCACGCTGGATATCCTGGGCGACGGGCCGCAGGAGGTGCGCCGGTCGCTCGCCCGGATGATCGCGGCCCGCGCGCCGGGTGTGGCGCGGCTCGCCGGACCGGTGCCGAACGGGGCGGTTCAGCAGGAGTTCAACGCCGCCGCGGCCTTCGTGCTCGTCTCGCGGGCCGAAAGCTTCGGGATGGTGTTTGCCGAGTCGCTGCTGGCCGGTACGCCCTGCCTCTATCCGCGCGGTCAGGCGATCGGGGGATATTTCCGTGAGGGCGATTTCACCCTGTCCGCCGATCCCCGGGATACCCGCGCCATCGCGGCGGCCATGCTGCGGATGGTGCGGGAGCAGGGGGAGATGAAGGCCCGCCTTGCAGATGCGCAAGGCAGCGGAGCGCTCGATTTCCTCCGCCAGGAAGACATCGGCGCCCGCTATCGCGGGGGGCTGGCCGATGCGCTGCAGAATCAATCGACAGAGGTGAGGCAATATCTTACCTTATAGATAGTTAATTGTTCAAAAACATAATTTTCCTCTGGAGAGGCCATGCGCGTTCTGATCACCGGCGGGGTGGGACTGATCGGCTCTCACCTGACACGACGGCTCCTGGACGAGGGGCACGAAATCCTTGTGCTCGACGATTTCACCTTCAGCTATTCGGCGGATCTCTCGCCGCGCATACAGACCGACATCGCCTACCGGACCAGTGTGCTGATGAAGGGCGCGCGGATCGAACGCTGCTCGACGATGGAGAAATCGCGCCTGCGCGCCCTGCTGACCGGCTTCGGCCCGGACTGCGTCGTCCATCTGGCGGCCATCCCGCTCGTCACCGTCGTCTCGCGGCAGGTGGAGGCGGCCGCCCGCTCCCTCTCGGAGGGCATGATAAACCTGCTGGAGGTGTTGCGCGAAGCTTCCGGGGTGCGGCGGTTCGTCTATGCCTCCTCCTCCATGGTCTATGGCGACTTCCAGCAGGATCCGATGCCGGAGGAGGGTCCCTGCAATCCCGTGAACGTCTATGGCGGGCTGAAGCTCGCGGGGGAGGTGCTCGCGCGCTCCTATCTGAAGCCCACGGGGATGGAGACGGTGATCGTGCGCCCCTCCGCGGTCTATGGCCCGACCGATCAGCATCGCCGGGTGGTGCAGAAATTCTGCGAGGCGGCGCTGCAGGGCGGGTCGGTCATGCTCAGCGCGAAGGACCACACGATGGACTTCACCTATGTCGATGACATTGCCGAGGGGTTCCGGCTGGCCGCGACCCATCCGGCCGCAGCGGGGGAGACCTTCAACATGACCTATGGCCAGGCCAGGCGCCTGATCGACCTTGTGGACGTGATCCGCAGCTTCCACCCGGCTCTCGCCCTCGGTTCGGATACTCTCGACGATCACGACCGGCCGACGCGGGGCACGCTCTCCATCGCGAAGGCCAGGCGGCTTCTGGGCTATGCGCCGCGCTATCCGCTGGAGGCGGGCATCCCGGCCTATCTCGCGCATCTTGCGGGGCGCGACTGGCGGATGGCGGCGGAATGACGGTGCAATCCCGCCCGACGGCATCCGAAACAGCCAGCGGCACGCCGGAACCGGTGCCCTTCTTCGGTATCGCGCGCGAGAATACCGCGCTGGAGGCCGAGCTGCTGCCCGAGATCTCGCGCATCCTGCGGGCGGGAGAGATGGTCAACAATGCCGATGTGCGCGCCTTCGAGGCAGGGGTGGCGGAGACGGCGGGGCGGGCCCATGCCATCGCGACCACCTCGGGCACGGATGCGCTGGCCTTCGCGCTGATGGCGCTCGGCATCGGGCCGGGGGACGAGGTGATCGTGCCGGATTTCACCTTCATCGCCTCCGCCTCGGCGATCCTGCGCACCGGGGCGCGGCCGGTCTTCGCCGATATCGGAATGGGGGAGGCGGAGCGGGAGGAGGCGCCCTGCACCCTCGACCTCTCCGATGCCGAACGGCGGCTGACGCCGGCCACGCGGGCCATGGTCTGGGTCGGCCTGTTCGGCGGTATGGGCGACCCCGCTCCGGTGGAGGATTTCGCCCGCCGCCACGGGCTTTTGCTGGTCGAGGATGCCTCGCAGAACTTCGGCGCCGCCTGGCGGGACCGCCCTGCCGGGGGGATGGGGGATATCTCCAGCTTCAGCTTCGACCGGTTCAAGGTCCTCTCCGCGCTCGGCACCGGGGGGGCTGTCGTCACCGATGACGGGGAGGTCGCGGCGCGGCTCCGCGCGTTGCGCTATCACGGGATGCACGAGGGGCAATCCCGCATGCTCGGCTTCAATTCGCAGATGCCCGCCATCACCGCGGCGGCGCTGAACGTCAAGCTCGGCCACCATGCGCGGTGGGTCGCGGAGCGGGCGGCCATTGCCGCGGCCTATGACGCGGGGCTTGCCGGCCTGCCGGTCACGCGGCTGTCCTGGCCGCGGGACTGCCATCATGTCTGGCACAAATACGTGCTGCTCGCCCCCGACCCGGATGCGCTGGCCGGTCACCTTGCCGCCCACGGCATCGCCACCCGCCGCCATTATGCCCGCCCGCTCCACCGCGAGCCGGTCTTTGCCGCCTTTGCCGACGGGGCCGGTTATCCCGCGGCGGAGCGGCTGGCCGATGAGGTGCTGTCCCTGCCGATGCATGCCCAGCTCACCGGGGAGGAGGTCGCGCGGGTGATCGACGCGGTGACCGGCTTTTATGCCTGACACCGGTATATCTCACACCGGTATCCCTGAGGCCGGGCCGGATCGGGGGCAGGACGCCGAAGCGGCCCGCCCCTGGGCCGGGGCAGAATTCGGCGCAGAATGCGGGGCCGAATCCGGCGCAGAGGCGGGGCCGATCCACGACGCGCTGATGATCGGCACCGGCCCGCCGATACTGTTCCAGGCGATCGTGCTTGCCGAGGCCGGGCAGCGGGTGATCCTCGTCGATGCCGCATCGCGCCCGGGCGGGTCGTGGCACCTGCCCGAGGTGCTGGGCTACCGCTCGGTCGAGGTCGGTGTGCATCTGATGGAGAACCGCGCCCATATCCACCGGGTGATCGAGAACCTGCTGCCGGAGGAGGAGATCCTCCGCGACACGCCGGATTTCGGCCTCTGGCGCGGGCGGCGCATTCCGATGCGGCTCACGCGGGTGCTGCTTCACGGGCTGGTGGCGGGGAAGTCCGCGCTCCGGGGAAAGCCGGAGAAGGCGGGCCATGCGTTCGCCAATGCCGGGCTGGCGCTGCGCCATCTCGGCCTGCCGATCCTTTATCCCCGGGGGGGATATGGCGCGGTCATGGCGGCGGCCCTGGCGCGGCTGGAGGCAGCAGGCGCGAGGGTGGTGCAGGACTGCCGGATCGAACGGATCCGTATCGGCCCGGCGGGCGTGCTGGCCGAAACCGCACGAGGCCCGGTCCGGGCGCGGAGGCTCGTCATGTCGTCGCGCGCCCATGCGCCGATCGCGGGGATGGAGCCGCTCTGGCAGGATTGCCTGCGCCTCCGCACCTTCAGCGCCGTCCTGCATCTGGAGGGGCCGCCCCCCGGTTTCGCGGGTTACGTGGAGGTGATCGGGCACGGGGTGGTGAAGCGCGCCCGGAACGTCACCGCCTTTGCCGTGCCGGCCGTCGCGGCGGGCCGGTCGCTGGTCACGGTCCAGTTCCGCGATGATCCCCGGATCGCCGATCCCGCCACGCTGGGCGAAGAGGCGCGCGACTGGCTGGTGCGGCTTGGGCTTCTGGCGGCGGGAAGCCGGGTCATCGGCACGCACCGGGATGATTTCGATCTGGCGACCCTGCCCGCACGGGCGCTGGCCGCGATCGAGGCACGTCACCCGGACCGGGTCACCGTGCTCAGGACGGTCGATCTCGGGGATCAGGGCTATGCCGTGGCGCCTGCTCCCGCCCGCCTGCCGGTTGCCCGCGCGCTTCCCTGAGGGCCCGTCCTCCGCGCCACAGCGCGAACCCCGTCATCACCCCCGCGAAGTTCATGATCAGGTCGTCCACGTCGAACAGCCGGTAGGGGCAGGGATAGAGGCCCCAGTTGCCGGTGATCTGGGTGAGTTCGATCCCCAGGGTGAGCGTGGCGGCAAATCCCGCCGCCAGCAGCCACCGCCCCGTCACGCCCGCGAGAGCGAGGCCGATCACCATGCAGACCAGATAGTTCATGATCGTGGAGGCCACGGTGAGATTGGTCACCCAGGCGGAAAACGGCGCGCCGTTTTCGATCAGCCGGGTGAAAGCGGGCAGGAAGTGAAAGGGCTGAAACTGGGTATGCACCTCGTCCGGCACACAGGTGAATGTCGCCCGGTCGGGAAAGGGATAGAGGGCGAGGGTGATCATGAACAGCGTCGAGAGCAGCAAAAGCAGCCCGCTCCCGCCGATCCGCCGTCCCACGATCCGCAGCCCCAGAGCCGCGCCCGCGGTCATCAGGGCCGCATAGACAAGGGCCATTGCCAGATAGGTGGCGATCTGGAGGGAGGTCATGGTTTCTTGGCTTTCCGGTCTGTCTGAGGGCCCAGGGGTCTTTGGGTTTGGGTCTTTCGGGAGTGGACCTTTTGGGGCGGACCTTTTGGGGAAGGCAGGCGCGATGCTCAGCATATCGCCGCGCGCCGCCGCCGTCAGCGGGCTCGCGCGCGACTATCGGTCACGACAGGTCCCCTGCGGCGTTGCCGCGGAAGACCTGCCCGACCGCCCGTCAGACAGCCTGATGTTGCACCCCTCCGCCAGCGGGGACGCATCCCGCGTCCCGCTCGTCAGAGCACGACTGCCGCCGTGCCGGAACCTGGGGCCTGCAGTCGGAGCCGCCCTGTTTCGCGCGCGAAACGTCAGGCTGTGGAGCCGCCGTCCACCGTGATGACGGTGCCGGAGACCTTGCCGCCGTCGGGGCCGAGCAGATACATCACCGCGCCCGCCGCATCGTCCGGATCGGGCAGGCCGAGCGGCGCGCGGCGCTTGATCGAGTCCATCTTGTCCGACGGAATGCCGAGGCTCATCTCCGTGACCATGTAGCCCGGCGCCACGCAGTTGACCGTGATCCCCCGCTTGCCGAGTTCGCGCGAGAGCGAGCGGGTGAACCCCTCCAGCCCCGCCTTGGTCGCCGCATAGGCGGCCAGCCCGTTGAACCCGGTGGAGGCGATGATCGAGGAGATCGAGATGATCCGCCCCGCCCGGGCCGAGAGCATGGAGCGGGAGGCGTATTTCGCGAAGACGATGGCGGAGGTGAGGTTCACGTCGATCATGTACTGGATGTCGGTCAGGTGCTGGGTGGCGAGCACCCCGTCCTTGCCGATGCCGGCATTGTTGACCACGCCCCAGATCGGCCCGTGCCGGTCCACCGTCTCGCGGATGAAGGGGGGGATCGCGTCCAGATTGCTCACGTCGAACGGGTGGAACTCCACCTTGTCCGCGCCGTATTCGGCGATCAGCGCCTCATAGGCCGGGGTCAGCTTCCGCGACAGGCCGACGAGCCGGTAGGACGGATCCGCCGCCACCCGGCGGGCGATGGCAAGGCCCAGGCCTTGCGAGACACCGGTGACGATGACGGTCTTCAGGTTCGGCGGGGTCGTCATGGGGGATCAGGCCTTTGCTTGGGAACGGACGATCTTGCCGGCGGCATTCGTCTCCAGATGATCGGCGAAACGCCACATGGCGGGCACGGCCTCCCGTTCGAGATGGGCCTGTGCATGGGCCATGAGCTCCCGCTTCAGCGCCGCGCGGTCGGCGGCGGGGTCGGCGGGGACGATGGTGGCGACGAGCAGGTTGCCGGTGATCGGGCTGGATTTCGCCGTGACCTGGGCAAGGCTCACCCGCGGATCGGCGGTCAGCACCGCCTCCACCCGTTCGGGATAGACCTTCACGCCGCCGACATTCACCACACCGCTGTCGCGGCCGAGGAAATGCACCCGCGCGCCCTCCGTATCGGGGCGGATCTCCACCTGGTCGCCGGTGCGGACATAGCCCTCCGTATCCATGTCGAGCTGGTTGTCCCCCAGATAGCGGGTCCGGTGCGCTTCGGGGGGGCGGAGCCAGAGCATCCCCTCCTCCACCCGCATGGCAAGGCCGGCGGGGGCCTCGGCGGAGAGGTAGCTTTCGGGGAAGCCCGCCCGGCCGTCGTTCACGGCAAAGCCCACGCCGATCTCGGTCGAGGCATAGATATGGGTGACGCGGGCCTTGGGGAACCGCGCGCGGATCGCATCCAGCACCGGCTGTTCGGCGATCTCGCCGCCCAGCGTGATCTGGCGGAGGGGCAGCCCCTCCACCCCCGGCGCCATGAGCAGCCGCCGCCAGAGCGTCGGCGTGGCGGAGAGATGGGTGACACCTGCCGCCGCCATCTCCGCGACCTGCTCCCCAAGGGCGGCGTCGCGGTCGATCGCGGCCAGCGTGCCGTGGCCGGTCATCGCCTGCAGCCCCACCTGCATCCCGGCAAAGCGGGTCATGTCGTAGAGCAGCCCCCAGACCGGCAGAGCCTCCGGCCGCGTTCCCCGAACGGACCGGGTGAGCGAGGCCACGCTATGGGTAACGATCTTCGGCACGCCGGTCGTACCCGAAGTGGTCATGAGCCAGGTTGTGGCGACGGGCGCTGTGGCGCCTGCCGGGCCACGCGCCGCCTCCGGGGTGAGGGTGGGGAGGGTGCCTCCGCTCCGGCCGGGAGCCGCGCCGGCCGGTGCCGATTGCGGGTGGCCGGACTGCGGAGAGCCGGATTGTGTAGGGTCGGATTGCGTAGGGTCGGATTGTGGGGATTCAGACTGTGTAGGGTCGAACTGTGTAGAGCCGGACTGTGGGGGTTCAGACTGCGGGGAGCCAGACTGCGGAGAGCCAGATTGCGGGGAGCCGGACTGTAAGGCGGAAGTCGCGGCAGTCGCGGTTGCGTTGACCGCTGATGCCGCTTCGGCGCTTGCCGCTCCGGGTGAGGGGGCAGCGGCTTCTGCGCTCGCCCTGCTCCCCTGCGCCGTTTCGGACGCCTCGGCGGCGGTTGTCCCGACGGTCAGCCCAAGAGTTGGCCCAGTGGTCACCCCCGTGGATGGCCCCGTGGTCGCCGCAGCGGCTGGTCTGGCGCCGCCGCCCGATACGGCGTCTTCCGGTGCGGCGTCTTCCAATGCGGAGGGAGCGGGCCGTGCTGCGAGAAGCTCCTCCCGGTCGGTAACGATATGGGTGATCCCCGCCACCCCCGCCAACGCCTCGACCACTTCGGGCGAGAAGCTGTAGGAGGCGAGCAGCAGCGCCTCCACCCCCCCGTCCAGCGCGACGAGCGTGCGCGCCAGCGCCCCTGTGTCGTGGATGGAGAGCAGAACGCGGGCCGAGGGCGGAAGCCCTTTCGGCCCCTCCGCCAGCGCCTCGGCGACGGTGATGTCGCGCGCGTTTTCCCGGATCAGCACATCCGTTCCCGGACGTGCCGCCAGCCGTTCCCTGAGTGTGGCCATTACTGCCCCGGCAAACCGTTCAGAAATCATGCAGCCGGCAATCCGCCAGCCTGCCCGCCCGCTCAGACGGCGGGGCGGTACTTGTCGTAGAAGGCCACGAATTCCCCGAAGGTGCGGGGATAATAGGCATCCTCCGCGATGGTGAACGGGTCGTAGCCCAGCTCTTCCTCCAGGGTGGAGACGAAGATGGCGAAGCCCAGGCTGTCCAGCCCGCTTTCCAGCAGGACCGTATCGTCGTTCAGCTCCGGCGCGGGCTGGCCCGGCACTTCCACGTCCCAGACGTCATTGAAGACCTTGCGGATGGCGGAATTCAGGTCGGCATCCTTGTCCAAGATGGCGTTCATGTTGTTCTCCTTGGGAAGCCGGGGGAGGTCCGGCCGGTTGATAGATCAGTGGGCGACGGGGCTGTCGTTGCCCTTGTCGAGACGGATGCCCCATTTGCTGGTGACGATGTTCTGTTCCACGACCTTGCCCGGATTGCCCATCACGACGCTGTTCGGCGGCACATCGCGGACAACCACGGTGTTGGGAGAGATGATGCAGCCATCCCCCACCTTCACTCCGGCAAGAATGATAGCGTTGAAGCCCAGAAAGCAATTGCTGCCCACGTAAGTGTCCTTCCACGTGCGGGTGACGAAGTCATGGGTCAGAATTGCTGCACCGCCCGTAATCGCGGTGTAATCCCCGATATGCACACCCTTCGGGTTGGTCCGGTCCAGCCGCGCACCGCGCGAGATGCGGACATGCTCTCCCAGATCCATGCCATAGAGGTGGCGGTATTTGAATTCGGTGATTTTGACGAGGATCTTGAAGAGGCGGGTTCTGATTTGACTGAAACCTGACACGGGGGCGGCACTCTCAAAAAACAATGACTTGAGTCTGCCTAAACTTGGCAAAGTATACAAGGCACCTCTCCGCCTGAGAGGGTTGTATAGGCGGCAACGAGCCGTTTCCGGGGGGCGGAATGCCCGGAAAATTGTCTCGCATTCCATCCTTCCGGTTGCATTCCGCAGCGGGCAGCCTGCCGCGGTTTCCCTCCGGTGGCTCCCTGGGCATATCTGCCCCGTCCCCCTTCGCTGCGCCGATTCTGTTGCTGCAGTGCGGCATTAGCAGGCTTTTCGTGACGGGAGGAGGGAGAGACATCCCATCCGCCGTGCTGGCTCTCCTGACTTGCCGGGCCGCTTCGAGCAGGCCGTTGCCGCAACGGGGGGAGGAGCGTACGCCCTGCCAACGCCTTGCTTACCCCGGAAGAGGTAGCTTGCCCGCTCATTGCACCGGATCCCGGTTTTCCGGGGTCCGCATCTGGGCAGGAGATGGAAATGGGACGGCAGCGGAAGCGAATCGCCCCCTGGCCGGGGATCACCCCGGCAGGCGGATATCCGAGGAAAACCACCCCGCGGCACGGGAAGCGGAGGCTCGGAACGGCATGATCCATATCGGAACCTCCCTTACCCGCCTGATCGGTGCCGGTCGCGGCGGCAGAAGCGTCACTCCCCCCGCAGAGCCGGAATTCTACCCGGACGTGCCGCCCGTTCCGCTGGCGGCGGCGGGAGGCTCGCTGAAATTCCCCGAAGGCAACTGGAACATGCATGCCGGGCGGGCGGGCCTGACCGGATGGAAGGGCCTGCTCCATCAGGGCTGGAGTGAGGTCTTTACCGGCTCCGGCACACCCTCCGCGCTCTTCGCCATGGTGCGCCTGCCGGTGGACAAGCGGGACGGGCCTTATACAAAGGCGATCCTGGGGCGCGAGGGCAGCGGCGGAAACCGCATCCGGCTTGCCTATGGCAATCCGAACAACTCCTCCTCCGCCTCCCGCAACCGCTTTCAGGGCTATCAGTACGGCGCGGGGGGCGCGAGCGTGAACCTGCGCAGCGCTCCCTGGACGGAGGATGCGGCGCTGGTCGTCTTCTGGCATGACGGGACGGACCGGTGGGGGGTGGACTGGTACTCGCTCCTCGATGGGACGCACCATGCGGGGGAGGTCTCCAGCCTCACCGGGGTGAACCCCTCCGGTGCGGCCCTGTCGGGCTTTACCGTCGGGGGCGCGCAGAACATGACGGCCTTCGCCACGGATACGAACCCGCTTGTCGAGGAGTTGTGGGATGGTGAAATTGCGCTCGTCGGCTATCTGAACGGCACGGTCGCCCCGGCGGAATGGGCCGCACTGGCCCGCGGCGCCCGTCCGCAGGATGTGCTGCCGGTCCCGGCCGTCCGCTGGATACGGGAGCTCGACGGCACGGCGGCCAGCCTTGCCGCCCCTGCCTGGGCCACGGCAGACCGGACCCGGCCCGCGGTGCCCGTCGCCGATGCCTCCCCCTCTGCCGGGGGGACGATGCTCCTTCCCGGATCGACGCTCCGCCCGCAGTCGGCCACGCGCTTCGTCACCTTCGATCAGAGGTCGGCGGGCATGGTCTTCGGGCTGAAGCCGGGGGAGACCGTGGCATCGGTGCCCTTTGCGGGGCGCGCCTCCGGGCCGGTGGAGATCCGCGTGTTCGAGGCGGAGACCGGCAGGATCGTCCGCGACTGGGTGCCGATGCCCCTTCCGACGGCCCCGGAGAACGGCATCTGGAGCGGGCGGGTATCGCTGCCGGAAAGCGCGAACGGCTGGCTTTTCGCCGATGCGCGGCTGGTGGGCGCCCCCGAGGTGGTGGCCCATGCGCGCAGCGAATTCGGCGTGGGCTACAAGTTCATGATCATGGGGCAGAGCCAGACGGCGATGCCCATGGTGAACATGACGACACGGCTCGCGCTGGAACCGGGGGCGGCGATGAGCGGCTCTGTCGCGACGCTGGTCAATCTCGGCCTGCGGCGGATCCTCGGCGCGGAGGCGCGGCGTCCGGTGATGGGGCGGATCGGCACGGGCGTGGGATATGCGCCGAGCGATGGTTTCGTGACCTTCCTGAACCAGTTCCGCCGGTTGAAGCCGAAGACCCCGGTCATGATCCTCAACGAGGCGGTCTCCGGCACTTCCATGCGCGCGCTTCTGGCGGGAGAGGTCGATACGGCCACCGACCGGCAATGGGCCGACATCACCGACAAGCTGGACCTCTGGGGGCGGGATGTGACGGCGGTGCTGTGGAACTGGCTGATGAACGAGGGCGCGATGAACGGCAGCAATGTCGTGCCGCTCATGTCGGCGATGTTCCTGCCCGGTCACGCAGGCGACATGGCCCATTCGCTGGTGCGGGATCTGGAGCCGGGCTGGACGCTCGGCGTGCTGGGCGGCGACCGGGAAAGCCGGATCATCGGGCGGGAGGGGATGCGCGCGGCCCGCACCGCCTTTGCCCATGACAACGGTTTCACGCTGGGGCCGGTCGTTTCCGATTACCGGATCGAGAATGCGGGCGGCCCGCATCCGGGCAAGCAGTTCACCAATCCCGGCATCCTGGGCTATACGCCCCCCGAAACCTTCGATCACGGCATCCCCCGCTTCATGCAGCGCATGGGGGTGATGGCGCTCCAGACGATCGGCGGGCTTTCCGATGTGGAAGTGCATCCCTGCTACGCCAATCCCCGGTTCAGCGCCGATCGGAGGAAGATCCTCATCGACGTGGTGGCGGTGACCGGGGGCCGGATCTACAGCCCCGCGCCCACTGCGCTCAGATCGTGGTATGTGAAGGAGGAAGGCGATCTTTCCTTCGCCAGTACGGGGGAGAAAGGCGCCCAGGCCGTGCTCAACACCTCTGTCAGCCCGCCGCAGGTGGAGATCACCCGCGCCTCCGGGACTTGGGCGCCGGGCGTTGTCGTGCAGCGCATGGACGATGGTGAGAAGCGGGCCGACAACGATGGCGCGGCCGAGGATACGATCCATGCGGGCGGCCTCTATGAGGCCTGGGCGCAGGATCCGCTGGGATTCGGCTTCCCCGTGGTGGGTATGCGGGATGACAGCGGTCTCTGGCGCAATCTGTTTGAAAGTATTGTTTCCTAAAGGAATACAATAACCGGGATGCTCCGGGGCAATCCTGATGCGCGTGCAGAAAGAAGGAACCCGCCGGGCCTGGCGATCTTTCGCCCATGTGAGGAAGGGATTCGGTGCCTGAGAGCGCGCCGCCCGCTCAGGCAGCCCTTTGGCCGATTCCCGGAAATCCGCCCGCCGTCTTGCAGCGGGCGGATTTCAGCCGCCGTCCTGGGCCAAAGCAGGACTTTCCAAGTGCTTTCCGGGCGCTCCTGCCGATGCCGCGCCGAATCCGGTGTTCCTTCCCGCCTGTCTCCATGAAGACAGGCAATCTTAATCTTTCTCCCGTACGGAGAATCACGCGCCTTAATGCAAGTCTCGGGCGAAACTGGCGAAATATCCCGAATGCCCGCTTTGGCAGTGGGACAGCCCGATGAAAAGGGTTCCACAAGATGGAAAGCAATGCGCGAGAAAACGCTTACCGAGTGACCGTTTCGCGAAATATTGCCCAATCTTCCGCAGATGAGCCATTCTGCATTGCAGAACATGTCTCGCTTATTATTTTTGTTGTGGAAATAAAACCGTAAGTTGTTCACCATGGTTTGATACAACCATAGGTAGAGCTGCGGGAGCATGCGGAGACGATATGGCGATCAAACTTGTAGATTCGGTTGATGATTTGCTTTCGGCTCTTCGTGTCGTGAAGGGCGGAGATACGATCCTTCTGGAAGATGGAGATTATGGATATCTCTACCTTTCCAGTGGCTTGAAAGGGCAGCTTCCGGAGTATGACAGTACCGTCACAATTGCGGCGCTCAATCCGGGAAAAGCGACCTTCTCCAAGATGGATGTGCGCGGAGCCAGCAATCTGGCTTTCGAGGGCCTTGATGTCTCCAACTCACTGCAGATCTGGTATAATTCCAGCAATGTGGCGGTCAGAAATTCCACCATCACCAACCTGACCGTTCGCGATACACAAGGCGCGGACATTTCCGGCAATACGATTGGGGGGGGGAGCTTCGGCCTTGTCCTGCAGGCGGCTTCCGATGTGTCTGTCCGGGGCAACTATATTCATGATGTGACCACCGATCTGGTTCGGATCGTCGGAAACAGCCATGACGTCGTGGTCGAGAACAACCTTATCTCCGATACGGTCGCCCGCCCGCCGACCCACCCCGATCTCATCCAGATGTTCGGCCTGAACGGGGCGACGCCGCATGACATCACGATCCGCGGCAATATCCTGCACGACGATCTCTCCACAGGATCGGTGAGACCTCAGGGCATCTTCATGAACGGCCCGATGGGGGCCACGGGGTTCCAGGATATCCTGATCGAACAGAACCTTATCTGGACGCAGCATATCAACACGATCTATATCAACGGGGCGGACGGGAATTTCGTCATCCGTGACAATTCCATGATCGCCACGCAGTGGAGCAACGGCGCCAATATCCGTCTCGCCGGCTGGAACAACGAAGGCATCAGCGTCACCGGCAACGTCTCCCGTGCCATCGGGGACGAGGGGAACGGGACGACGGCCTGGAACAACTACAATTTCGGGACCGGCAAGTGGTTCAACGCCACCGGCGATCAGACCGACATCTTCCAGAGCCCGCAGTATATCGGCTGGAAGAGCTTCCTGCCTGTCGCCGGATCGGCCATTGATTTTGGCAGCGGCTACGGCGCTCAGGGAAGGCTGAAGGAACTGCTGGCGGGCGTGGACAACGACTTCGGCGTGACACGTCTGGTAATGGAGGAAACGGATAACCTCAGCCTCAAGGGGCACAGCAAATCCTGGTTCCGCTTCGCCGACGGCGGCACGCTCGACCTCGACGAGGCGACGGTTTCGCTGACCTTCTCGGCCAATTCCGCCTCTGGAGCGCGCACCATCCTGTCAAAGGATTCCGCCGGTCTCGATCATGGTTTCTCGGCGACGGTGAACAGCGGAACGCTCACCCTCCGCTTTGAGGATGACAGCGGGATCAAGACCATCGTCCATGACGGGATTGCCGCGAAAACCGATTACAATCTCGTCATGTCCTTTGACGATGGCAAGGCGACAGCCTGGCTGAACGGCCGATCCATCGGGCAGGTGGAGACCGGGATGGACTGGTCCAAGAACGGCTCCGATCTGATCCTCGGCGCCGATGGAGGGCTTTCAAAATACGGGCCGAGGTCGTTCTTTTCAGGCACCGTCGGAGATCTGCGCATCTATGACCAGGGAATGACGTACAGTCAGCTTTCGGCCCATGTCGATGCGCGGGAAAGCTATCTCGCGGCGGTGGAGGCGGCCAAGGACACCTCGCATACGGTATTTTATCACGGCGGGATCACCGACTTCAAAAACACGGTGAGGGATGCCATCGTCACAGAGACGGATGACAAGTTCTCCACGACGGAAGGAACCGTGGCGCTGAACTTCCGTCCCGAACTGGTCAATGGCGGAAGGGGCCTCGTCTCACGGGATTCCACCGGGCTGGGGGATGGATTCCACATCGCCATCAGCAACGGCAGCCTCGTCGTCAAATTCGAGGATGACGACGGCACGCAAGCGCTCCGGTACGAAGGCATCGAACGCTACAAGGATTATTCCGTCGTGGCGAGCTTTGGAAATGGTGTCGCGGATGTGTGGGTGAACAACACGCATCTCGGCCAGGTCGAGACCAATATGGACTGGACCGACAATTCCGACAGCCTCATTCTGGGAGCGTTGAACTCCAACAGTGCGGCCGGGACGACCTCTGCGATGCACGGGGCATATTTCGGCGCGCTCAACGGGGTTCTGGTCGTGGACGAAAGCATGACGCCACAGGAGCTGGCAGCCTATATCGACGCCCATCCCCTCATTCTCGTCTGAAGCGGTTCCCCCCTGATGCAGCGGTATTCTGGGGGATCATTTCAGGGGACGAACCAGGCAATGCCTGTTCCCAGGGGAATGGGGCCGATGCGGTTGCCGCAAGTGATATATTCGCATTCCTTCCGGCAGATAAGGCCGGCGGGTTTGACGGGTTTGCGGTTTTAAAGCGGCAGATCCCGGTCCTGACAGTATCGGAACGATAGGCGTCAGAGGTCGATCAGTATCCTGCCCCGCAATTCGGGCGGACAGCCCCGTCCACAGACCGAATTCTCAGGCCGATATGCACTGGCGTCCGGGCCCATCATGAGGCCCCCTATGACAAAGGCAATGAGCAGCCAGATGGTGGCTATCTTGTCCTGTCGCTCGAATTTGGTGAGCGAGGTGATGAACACAATTACAAGCCCTGCAAGCAGAAGTGAAACGACCGCCATCATTTTCCGATCACCTTTGCCAAGACAGCTTCCCGAAGCCCCGGTTGCCGTAATACCGGTGCCCCGTGAGGGGCGCCCGTCCGCGCCATCGTTCGTGCCTGACCTCGGCCCCTGCGGGGGCCGGAGCCTCTGTCGTGCTGCGCGGATACCGCTCTGTTTCCGCTGAATTTCACGTCCTGCACGCCATCCTTGCGGTCCTGAGGAGTCCGGCCCAGTCCCGCTCGAAAACCGCCGGACGGCTGTCGGGCAGGTCCGGGGGGCAGGCCCGGCTTCTGTCTATCATGAGAGCGCCTTTTGCGCCAGCAGGCAATACCTGACCGCACCTGCCAAAGAAGGATCCGGGGTGGGATAGGCCGGCCTCATTCGCGCGGCCTTGAAATCGCCGGTCGAAGCCACGCTGCAGGGCAGGCATGGCCGTGAACTGCCGAAGAAGGCGGCGCTTTTCCCATGGGGTGTTGTCGGGACAGCCTGTATCCGCCACCTGTAGTTGTGGCGATTGATCTTGTGCGGCAGCCTGATATTCAGAAAGAGGCCGGACATCCAGACCGGCAGGATGAAGGAACCGACCCAGTGCCGGCAGACAACAGCTCCTCTTCTTCCCAGGGTGCCCACAAGAAGCGCACCTCGAAACCGAAGCGCCTTCTGCGCCTCATCCTGAGCACCTTCGATCCGCGCGCCTGGGTGCATATGCTGAAGGTGGTCAATTACTACAACTACACCCATGTCACGCCCATGCGGACCCTGCGGGGGCGGATCGGCCCGCGTCCCGAGATTGCGCCGAACGCCTCCATTGCCAATCCCGAGAACATCACCGCCGGAAAGGTGCTGCATCTCGGCTCCGGCACCTTTCTCTGGGCCGGCCCCTCGGAGAAGGGGCGTGTGGTCATCGGAGACGACGTGACCTTCGGCCCGCGGGTCATGCTGACGGCCGCGAACTACCGTTTCAACGATGGCCAGCCCGTGCGGTCCAATGCCATGGACGAAAAGGAGATTTTCATAGGCGATGATGCCTGGATCGGCGCCTATGCGATCATCCTGCCGGGCGCCCGGATCGGCAAGGGTGCGGTGGTGGGGGCAGGTTCCGTTGTCACCGGCGACATTCCCGACTGGGCCATTGCGGTCGGCGCGCCGGCCAAGGTCGTGGGTCAGCGCCGGATCGCCGCCGTCAGGCCGCCTGCGTGACTTACGGGTCGGTGTGCTTCAGGGGGCGTCCTTCAAGGGGCGTGGCGCGGGACTGTGTGACGCGGGCCAGCATGCCTTCGGGGGCCTGTCATCACAGGGTCTGCTGGACGCTTTCCCCCGCCTTGCCATTATGGCCGCGCTACCGCATGACTGTGCGACCTTCGCCTCGAAAAGCCGGCCCCTCGCAATACTGACCGCCAGGACGCAATGACCTGGCCAAGTCGTATTCCGGCCCGGCCCCTCTTCCTGCCGCTTGCCTTTCCGGCTGGCCTCATTCCGATCAAGGGTTTCTGCATGATCACTCCCGTCCTGCTCTGTGGTGGTTCCGGCACGCGTCTGTGGCCCTTGTCGCGCAAGTCGTTCCCCAAGCAGTTCGCCCCCCTGATCGGGGAGACATCGCTCTTTCAGGCTTCGGTGACCCGTCTTTCGGGAACGGAGTTCACGCCCCCCGTGGTGGTCACGGGGTCCGACTTCCGCTTCATCGTCACCGAGCAGATGGATGCGATCGGCGTGAAGCCGCGCGCCATCCTGATCGAACCGGCGGCGCGCAACACCGCCCCCGCCATTCTGGCCGCCGCGCTCTGGCTGGCCAGAACCGACCCCGATCAGCCGATGCTGGTGGCCCCCTCGGACCATGTGATCCCGGATGCGAAGGCCTTCACCGCCGCCGTGGCCCGCGGGATGGGGCCGGCGCGGGCGGGGCAGCTCGTCACCTTCGGGATCCGGCCCACCCATGCCGAGACGGGTTACGGCTGGCTCGAACTGGCCGAAAGTTCAGCCGAGGCGCCCGTGGCGCTCTCCCGCTTCGTCGAGAAGCCGGACCGCGAACGGGCAGAGGAAATGCTGGCCGCGGGCAACTTCCTGTGGAACGCGGGCATCTTCCTGTTCACCCCCGCCACGCTGATCGCGGCTTTCGAGGCCCATGCCCCCGCCGTGCTCGCCCCGGTGCGCGCGGCACTTGAGGGCGCGAAGACCGACCTTGCCTTCCTGCGGCTGGGGCCGGAGGATTTCGGCGACGCGCCCGACATCTCCATCGACTATGCGGTGATGGAGAAGGCGCAGAACCTCACCGTGGTGCCCTTTGCGGCCGGCTGGTCGGATCTGGGCGGCTGGGACGCGGTCTGGCGCGAGATGGGGCCGGATGCGGCGGGCGTCGCCACCGGGGGCGACGCGCTCGCCATCGACTGCGAGAACACGCTGCTGCGGTCCGAGACGCAGGGGCTCGAACTGGTGGGCATCGGGCTCAAGGACACGATCGTCGTCTCCATGCAGGACGCGGTGCTGGTCGCCGACCGCTCCCGCGCGCAGGAGGTCAAGCAGGCCGTGGCCGCGCTGAAGAAGAAGGGCGCCAAGCAGGCCGAGAGCTTCCCGCGCGACCACCGCCCCTGGGGCTGGTTCGAGACGCTGGTTCTGGGCGACCGCTTCCAGGTGAAGCGGATCGTGGTCCATCCCGGCGCGGCGCTTTCGCTGCAGAGCCATTTCCACCGCTCCGAACACTGGATCGTCGTCTCCGGCACGGCACAGGTGACGGTCGACAACGAGGTGAAGCTGGTGACGGAGAACCAGTCGGTCTACATCCCGCTGGGCGCCGTGCACCGGATGGAGAACCCCGGCAAGGTGCCGATGGTGCTGATCGAGGTGCAGACCGGCTCCTATCTCGGCGAGGATGACATCATCCGCTACGACGATGTCTATGCCCGCGGTCAGGGCGCCAAGGGCTGAACCGGCAGGGGGTGCCGATAAGCGGACGGCCCCCCGACTGTGCTGGCCTCCTCCCTGCTGCGACGCGGCCATGAGAAACATGCCCCGGAAGCGCGCCCGGGAAGCATGCCGGGGAATGCCTGCGTTGCCTGAGGCACGCGGCGGTTCTGCACCGTGATCGGCCCCTGGACGACTGGCACAACGCCACGGGCCTGTCGCCGGAGCCTCCGGCCCGGGATGCGTCAGAGCCTGGATCGCCGGAGCCCGGATGCGTCGGAGATTGCGTCAGCGCCCCGGCTGGCATCAGGGGGCTGCGAGACGCATCTCGAACAGCGGACGCCAGCGGCCCTTGCCGTCCTTCATGCCGACTACGGGAAATCCGAAGCCGAACGGATCCTGTGACCAGCTTTCATAGATGCCGCCTGCGTGGATCGCATCTTCGGCCGCGCCATCCTTGTCGGGGCGCTTCTCGCCGTCGTCCATGCGGCGGACGAGCGTGCCGGCGGGCCAGAGCCCGGTGGCCCGTGTGATCCTGACCTGCGGGGGGGTGACGGAGGTGTCGAGTTCGGCGCTCGCCCCCAGCGCGATGGTGGGAACGAAGGCCGCGTCCTTCCCCGGCTCCTTCACATACCAGGAGCGGAGCGCAGTAGGCGCGGGGCTGTAGATCCGGCCCCCGTTCACCGCCACCACGTCGATGAGGATATGTCTCCGGTCCTTGGTCAGGCGGGCATTGGCGTAATGGGGGTGCACGGCGGTATCCGGGATCTCGCCGATCGTCTGGAGCGCCATCACCGCCAGCCGCTGCATGAAGCGGGCGCTGCCATGGTCGAATGTCTCCGGCGGGCCATAACGGCCCTGTTCGGGAGTGTCGAACTGCGCCGGAGGATGCGCCCCGCCGCTGTCGCCGATCCGGTAGTCCGAAACGACCGGCCCCAGCGTGAAGCCATGCTGCTGGGCAAAGGCCGCGCGGGCCGCGCGCATCCCCTCCCGCCCGTTGACGCGGCTTTCCCGGTCGCTGGCCAGCACGCCGAGCGTCCAGCCCGGCTCCAACTCGGCCGTCAGCGAATGGGCCATGTCGCCTGCGTGACCGGGCAGGAACATCGCCGACATGAGCGGCGCCACGTTCTTGCCGTTCATCGCGCCCTCGTTCATCAGCCAGTTCCACAGCACCGCCGTCACATCCCGTCCCCAGAGGTCCAGCTTGTCGGTGATGTCGGCCCATTGCCGGTCGGCCCGGGTGGTTTCCCCCCCGAGCAGCCGTGCCATGGAGGTGCCGCCCACGGCCTCGTCGATCAGCATGAAAGGGGTGCCGGGTTTCAGGCGGCGGAACTGGTTCAGGAAGGCGACGACCCCGTCGCCCCCTGCCTGCGGGCCGGCCCCGATCCGGCCCATGACGGGCCGGCGCGCCGCATCGCCCAGCTCCTCCCGCGCTCCCAGCGCAAGGAGTCGGGCCACGGAGCCTGACATGGGCGCGTCGGGGGTGAGCCGCCGGGTCGTGTTGTCGAGCGGATAGGACGTCTGGCTCTGTCCCATAACGAGGAACTTGTAGCCCACGCCGAATTCGCTGCGTGCATGGGCGATCACCCCGGGCGCTTCTGCCAGCCGCGCATCGGCAAAGAGCCAGCCGGCCTCGCTTTCGGGAAGCGGCAGGCTCCCCGACCAGCGGTTGCCCTGCAGCGGTCCCATCGGGGTCCAGTCCTGCACCACCTTGCCCGTGGCCGCCTCGATGACGCGAAGCTCCACCGGGCCGGAGGCCTCGCCCGAGAAGGGCACGTCTCTCGCGCGCTCTCCCCAGTGCAGGCCGAAGACCATCCCCGCCGATTTCTGCTCAAGGGTGACATATTCCGTCTCCGACTGGCGGCGGAGGGTGGAGCCGGGAGTCGTCCCTTCGGGAGCGGCGGCGGTTTCCGCCACGCTGGCGGTGGGCGCCGTGCCCTCTCCCGGAGCGGGGGAGAGGCTGCCGGGTGTTCCGTCGAATTCCCGCAGGAAGGTGAGGTCCGCGGCGGGCAGCACGGCCCGGAACGGCGCGCCGCGGGCGATGCGCGACCAGTCCTCCGGGGGGGGAAGCGGCCCGGTGACGATACCGACGGCGCCGATTTCCCCGTCCCACAAAGGGTCACGCCCCGGATTGGTCGACCCCCCGAAAGCGGTGAGGCTGCCCCAGCCGCCGATGTTGAAAGGCGCGATCTCCCCGCTGTCCGTGACCCCGGTATCCGTGAGGGGTGGCCCGGGATGGCGGTCGCCGGTCCGGGGGGAATACCAGTCGATCTGCCATGTGCCCGTCCCGTCGTGCCAGAAGACGACAAGGGCCGCCTCCTCGTCCCAGAGGGCGCTTGCCAGGTCCACGGCGCTGCCCCGCCCTCCCATCTGGGAGGCGGTGAAACGGTTGCGGAGTTCGGGGACGGAATGTCCGGGATTGCCCAGGCCCAGCCGGAACCGGTTCCCGCCCTTGCCCGCATGGCCCATGATCCCCTTCGTCAGCCGTCCGTCGCGCTTGTCGAGCGGCAGGCGCAGAAGGGCGAAGATCGCCTGCGGACGCCCCGATCCGGCAAGGGCGATGCCCTGCCCGGGCTGAAGCAGCAGGCCGCGCCCCGCCCGGTCGGATGTCCAGTTTCCTTCCGGGAAGCGGACCGATCCGCCGGGAGCGCCGGGATCGACGGCCGGAACCGGCGGATAGGGGGAGGCGGCGGAGAGCGAGGCCCCCCCGGCAAGGCCCATGAGCAGCGCGAGTGCAAGACACCGGCGGAAGCGGCGCAGAAAGGCGGAAGGCGTCATGAAGGCGGAGGGTGTCATGAAAACAGGCTCCTTTCCCGGCCTTTATGACTCAGCCTCACTCGCTTTCAAGGCGAATGAGGATGAGTGTTTCGCCTATCGCGAGATCGTGCGACGTCAGAGCAGCAGATGCGCCTCTGCGCCCAGCACATCGGCGAGTTCGGTGGGGGAAAGGCCGCGGTCATAGACGGCGAAGCCGGAGATCGCGCCGTCGAAGGCCCATCGCAGCGCATCCTGGGTTCCGGCGGTGCTGCGGGAATTGTCGGCCCCGACGATCAGGGCCTCGGAGTTCTGCTGCCAGTCGATGCCGGTCTGCACCTGACCGATGAGCGCATTGTCGAGCCAGACCTGCCCGATGCCGCCGCCGAAGGCGATCTGCAGGGCGTGGCCGGTTCCGGCCTCTATGCCCTCGTGTCGGATCATGGCGGTGGTGCGGCCATCCTCGAAGGCGATGTGCAGGGTGCCGCCGCTGATCCAGGCGCCAAGGCCATGGCCGGTGCCTTCGGCATCCTTGGAGAAGAGCGCGCGGTTGCCGTCGACGCGGTCGGCGCTGAAGCCGAAGGCGATGGTCGCCTCCGGCAGGGCGAGGGCGGGGTCATGCGCAATGGCCGTGACCGGGTCCAGCCGCTGGGCCAGCTTCTCCGGCAGCACGAGGTTGCCCGACAGATCGAGATCGCGCACCCCCGCAAGCCGGAGGGCGGGGCCGGCGCCGGAGCCGGGGGAGACGGGGATTTCCGCGCCCAGCACATCGGCGAGTTCGTCGGGGGAAAGGCCGCGGTCATAGACGGCGAAGCCGGAGATCGCGCCGTCGAAGGCCCATCGCAGCGCATCCTGGGTTCCGGCGGTGCTGCGGGAATTGTCGGCCCCGACGATCAGGGCCTCGGAGTTCTGCTGCCAGTCGATGCCGGTCTGCACCTGACCGATGAGCGCATTGTCGAGCCAGACCTGCCCGATGCCGCCGCCGAAGGCGATCTGCAGGGCGTGGCCAGTCCCGGCCTCTATGCCCTCGTGGCGGATCATGGCGG
>NZ_JGYG01000026.1 GCF_000740795.1 Haematobacter massiliensis | reverse complement strand
GTCCACATCATCAAATCAGCCGGGCTTTGCCATCAAGGCCCGCGGGTGCGCGGGCTGCCCGACCGGAGCGCCCGTGGGCTTGTCGTCGCCAGAAGGCCGCGACGGTCGCGGTCCAAGCCGAAGGATGCATCCCATGTATGCCCAGGACACATTCGAGCCCGATCACAGCATTTCCCCGACCGGCCATATCATCGAGGACATGCAGCTCTATGGCTATCGTCCCACTGAGGGCGAGGCAGATCCCCGGCCCACCCCCGAAGACCAGGCCATCCAGACCGCGGTCTCCGACATCTTCGACGCCCTCATCTCCACCATGGCCGATACCAGCCTCGATTTCGACCTCGACGAGATCCTCTGGTCAACCGTCAACACTTTTCACCGCGCTGCCGAGCGGATCGAGCGCAAGCTGGATGACAACGAGCAGGCGCAGAAACGCCTCCAGCGGGAACAGGATGGCAGCGAGGTCAAATCCGTTCAGCTCGAGAGCCTGATCGGCATCGGCGGCAATCTGATTGAGCGCCGTGAGAGTCTGGAACTCTTCCGCGAAACCGCCGCCGACATCTTCCTGCGCGTGACCGGCACCCATTGGGCGCCGCGTTCGGGCTCACGCGCCAACCATCGCCATCTGACCGCTGCGATGATCGACAGCCGCGATTTCCTCGCTGCCAAAAAGATCGCGAAGACCGAGATGCTGGTGCCGCCGGGGCCGAAGGTTGCCTTCTCGGGCGGGGATACCACCGATCACCGCACGATCTGGGACCGTCTTGATCAGATCCACGCCAAACACCCGGACATGGTGCTCATGCATGGTGGCAGCCCGAAGGGGGCCGAGCGCATTGCCGCCACCTGGGCCAGCAACCGCAAGGTGCCGCAGGTCGCCTTCAAGCCGGACTGGACCAAACATGCCAAGGCCGCACCCTTCAAGCGCAATGACCAGATGCTCGACTGCCTGCCGATCGGCGTCATCATCTTCCCCGGCACCGGCATCCAGGAAAACCTCGCCGACAAGGCCCGCAAGATGGGCATCCCGGTCTACCGCATGGCGAAGGGTGGCGCGTGAGCGCCACCCCAACCTGTCCACAGTCTCAGCACGATGCTTCCAGATTTTTGAAAATTCCGCCGGAAACAGCGGCGACCGTGAACCGGGTCTGCGGAAACCATCAACCTTGTCCGAGGTCGCGCTATACCCGTTAGGCTGCGAGTATTTCGCATCCATTTCGCTATCGAAAGATCAACTGCTGCTCTACTCCCGCGAGCAGCCTCCATGCGCCGACAGTCAGATCCTCGGGCAAGTGTAATTGCCCCAATCTTTCGCGATGTAGCGCCTCAACATGGTTCCCGCAGGCTGCAAACATGCGGCGCACCTGATGGTATCGTCCCTCGGTAATCGTCAGATATGCTTCGGTCGGTGAGACGACCTTCAGCACTGCGGGGTCCAGCGGTTTCGTCTCACCCTTCAGCATCAGGGTACCAGAGGCGAACAGCTCCACCTCATCCCCATTCAGGGGGCGGGAAAGGGTCGCGCGATAGGTCTTGCTGACCTTCCGTTTCGGGCTGGAGACGTAGTGCAGGAACTGGCCGTCGTCGGTCAGCAGCAACAGGCCAGAGGTTTCCTTGTCGAGCCTGCCGACAGTCGAAATCGCCGGATCCCGCCGTCGCCAGCGGATCGGGAGCAGATCGTAAACCAGTGGACCGGCATCGCTGTGCGAGCATGTCACACCGGCGGGCTTGTTCAGGAGGATCACCAGTCCTGCAACGGGATCAAGCTGTTCCCCGCCCACGGTCATGCGCCTGGGCAGCTCCGCCGTGACCGTAATACGCCGCGTCACGTCATTGACCTTCTCGCCGTCCAATATGATGCTGCCCGCTTGCGCCAGCCCGCCGATCTCGCGGCGCGATCCATAGCCCATCGAGGACAGCAACTTGCCGATACGGGCGTTTACCGCTTTCGACATGACGCAGCCCTCCGATCTGGTTGGATGGTGGGTGGGATGCGGTTCGTCATGCCGTCCCCTCAACCAATGGCTTCAGGCTTATGCCCTTCTCACGCAGGGCGGCGTCGATCCGGCTTAATACCTCGTTGCGGCAGGCCATCTCGCGGTCATGCTGGGGAACCCAGTATTTCACGCGATAGGTGATGCCTTGAGGCGCGAACATCGCCACCTGTACTTCAGGCGATTTGCCGGTGGCGATGGTCTCCGCGCCGACAAGCGCTTCCGTTATCAGTATCCGCGCCTCTGCGACTGGAAGCGTGGCCGGGAGCGTCAGTTCGGCATGGTCGCGATACTCTGGCCGAGGGGCGCTGTAGTTTGTGATCCTCTGGCGGGAAATCTGGCTGTTGGGCAGGATCACATGGGTGCTGTCGCGGGTAATCAGCCTTGTGCTGCGCCAGCCGATCTCCTGAACCCGCCCCTGCGCCAGCCCATCGATCGCAACCCAGTCGCCGATACGGAACGGTGCCTCGAGCCCAAGCGCGAGGCCCGAGAATGTGTCGGCGACCACATTGCGAATGGCAAATCCCAGCACCGCCAGCAGAAGGCCGGAGCCGGTCAGGATCCCCGACAGATCCTGGCGGAAGAACAGCGACAGGCTGGCCAGCGTGGCTGCGGCAAAGAGGGCGAGGCGAAGCAGGTCCAGCGCGACTTTCGGCACGGGGCGTCGGCCCTTCCGTCGTCGTGTCAGGCGCGCGGACGAAATGGCATGCAGAAGATGCGCGCCAAGGAACAATACGCCCGAAAGCGCGGTGTTGCGCAACGGCTCCCACCATGCCGCGCCACCCTCGACCATGGCAGGCAGGGCTTCGCCGAAAAGCGCGAACAACAGCAGTGCCAGCAATGCTCCGATCTGATGTTTAGGGATGTCGGGCCAGATCATTCGCCGTCTCGGTGCATCGGCCGCCTGCGCATCTCTGGTTTGGGGCGCGTTCGCGTCTGATCCAGAGGCATGCGCGAAAACGGATTCAGGCAGATCGGGCAGCGGTGTGCTGCGGCGCGTGGGACTTCCTCGCCGCAGGCATGGCACTGGGCGGGCAAGAGATTGCGATACATGGGACTATCCTTTTGGCGGGACATTGAAACAGGACATCCTCCCCGGTCCCTGTCGCCCGCCGAAAGGCAGGGGCTAACAGGGCCGGGGCGGAACATGCGCCTGTTCGGCGCGCAGGATCGCTGGCATGGGACGTGACCTGTTCATGGAGAAACCTTCATCAGGCGGCACCGCGTGGCAGAGCCTGAGTGTGATATGGATCTTTATAAAAATATTTCAATAGGTTGGCTTCTGTCGTGTCCGCGAGGTTCGGCCTTCTGCCGGAGAGGCTTTTCGGGGCGGAAAGATCGAGAGCCAGCAACAACAGCGGCTTTCTCCGGCCGCGTTGCCTGTTTCACCGTGATCGGATTGTCGTAAAAGACGGCAGGATAATTTTCTCGACAGGGGGCTCAGCATGACGATTGCACTTTGGCATAGCGATGAAGACCTTGATCGCCTCGATGCGGTGCTTTCGGCTCTTCCCGAAGATAATGATCCGATGATTCTTGCCGAATTCGATGGTTTTTGCGCGGGTCTCATCACCTGTCCGGAAATGATTTCGCCGTCTGTCTGGCTTGCCAAGGTCTGGGGGACTGGCGGCCCGCCGGAGTTCGACAGCGCCGAAGAGCTTCAGGCGGCTCTCGATCTCATCATGGCGCATTACAACCGCGTTGCCGGAATGCTGATGATCCCGGGGGTGTATTTCCCTGTCCTCGACGAGGATCAGCGCAACGGGGACATCATCTGGGAGTTCTGGATGATGGGTTTCGTCGCGGCGATGCGACTGCGGCCTGACGCCTGGGATCTGATTGAGGACAGCAAGGACCGGCGGGCGAAGAAGGCGCTGGATCTCGCAGGCAAACTCTCGCGTATCTCGACCGGGTTCGCCGAAGGGAAAGGCTGGAAACCCACGAAACTGTCGCGCGAGGCCCATGATCTGATCCCCGATATGGTCGAGGATCTGAACGCCTTCGCCAAGGCGCATACGGCGAAATCCATGCCCGGTCTGCCGCTGGCCGCCAATCTGACTGCTGCGCCCTCAGCTGCATCGAAGCCCGGTCGCAATGATGCGTGCAGCTGCGGTTCAGGGCGCAAGTACAAGAAATGCTGCGGCGCTGTTCACTGATCTCAGCCTTGCGGGAACAGGATCGCGTCAACGTCCATCGCGCCGTTCACGACATGAAGCACTGTCACCTGATCCCCGCGGATCTGGTAGAAGATCAGGTAGCGGCCATGAACGCGGCGCCGGATGCTTTGCGTCTCATAGCGTGGGACAATCGGCCAGGCCTCGGGGAACTCGGCGAGTTCCATGCAGCTTCGGCCGAGTTCACGCACGAAGCTGATAGCGCGTGCGGGATTGTCGCGTGCGATGTAGTCGCCGATGGCTTCCAGATCCGCTTCGGCCTCAGCGGTGATCTCGACGATCATTTCGCAGGTTTGCCCATCGCCTGATACTTGGCCTCAAGCCGCGCGAAGACGTCGCCGGCCGGTTTGAACCGCCCGGCATCAGCATCTGCAAGCCCCCGGCTGAGGGCCTGATCCAGAACGGCAAGGCGCGTTTCGCGCTCCTGGATCAGGCGGATGCCTTCGCGCAGGACCTCGCTCTTGGAATTGTAGCGGCCGGTTTCGACCAGCTTTGTCACAAAGCTCTCCAGCTGTGTTCCCAGATCGGCACTGATCATCGCGGCCTCCGCTATCGCTGGTTTCACAATGCCACGCTTGATAACTGTTATCAATCCCTGCTGTGGTCATGGCGCAGCGTTCTTGCCTCTCGCCGGGATCGGTGTTGGATTTCCCCGTCGTCATGAGCGTGCAGGGATCAGTCTTTCCCTCTTTCCGGCCTCTTTGATCGCGGGTTCGCGGAATGGTGGTACGCTCTGATCGCGCTTCCAGCCCTGTCTCGGCTTCCGGTCGAGCGCCTCGGCGGCGTGTGCCGATCTTGTGGCTGCCAGTATCCGGACTGGTGCAACGCTTTGCCCGTGGCGGCGGGTCGGCTGGGAAGGGCGCAAGCCTGCCTGCTTGCAGCCTGGGTGATCATCGCGGGAGGTTGCCAGTCGGATCTTCCGGCCGGTTCCTTCAGGATCGCCGCTGTCTCCTGTCTCTCTGGGGGTGACGGGACCGCTCGCATGCGTCGTCTGTGATGGGCTGATCTGGCCGAAGAACAGCGCGGAAGCCGCGCTTCGACGTCTCGGTGCAACAGCGTCGCCCGAACTTTCTTCCCCTGGGCTTCGCCCATTCCTCGCGAGCCAAGAAAGCCCTGCCTGTGCTGTCGAGGTCCCGAGCGGGACTGCGCCGGCCGTCGTCTTTGGCCTGTCGATTGCCATCGAGGCCGCAATGGAGCGGGCCCGAACACGAGAGAATGGAGACAGACAATGGCGACCATCGGCACCTTCAAGAAGACCGGCAACGAATACACCGGCGAAATCGTCACCCTGAGCGTACAGGCCAAAGGCGTGCGCATCGTCCCCGACCTGCGGGCCTCGGGCGAGAACGCACCCTCGCACCGGATCCTGGTGGGCCGCGCGGAGATCGGCGCCGCCTGGTCGAAGCGCTCGAACGAGGGGCGGGACTATCTGGGCCTGAAGTTGGACGATCCGAGCTTCGCGCACCCGATCTACGCCAACCTCTTTGACGACGAGGACGGTGAGGGCTCGAGCCTCATCTGGTCGCGCCCCAACAGCCGCCGAGGGGAGTAATCCCCCCAACCAGGGCCCCGGTCGAAAGGCCGGGGCCTTTCATCTTGCCAGCGAGCAATGGCCCTCAGCGCAACTCTTCTGTCACGAACCTGCGCTCGGCCTTGCCGAACCAGGCCGTCTGCGTTTCGCCTGTGTTCCATTCGTAGACCAGGCCAATGATCCTGCCATTGTCTTTATGGCGCAGCCGGGCGATTGGCCGGGCCTCGATACGGTTGGTGCGGCATGAGCCGCCGCGATGGTCACAGGTCTGCACGTTCATGATACTCGTCTCGACTGTCGTAGAACTTCGCTGGCTGGCGATCTGAACCCTTTACGTAAAGTCGCTTCACGGTTGATTTGCGCGCGCTTTCATCACAACCTGACACAACGGTCGGGGAGCGGCCATGCCGTTACCCTTTTTGGTATCGCTGTTTGTGGACTGCACATTTTCTCGTGCGGGAGGGGTAATGGTTTGGACTGTTGTTCCGGAAATGACCCATTTGGACGCCCGTTTGCGGGCAATCGCGCCGGTGGGGTATTCGCTTGTCATCCATGTTCGCAGTCTGACGCCGGAGTATTATGTATCCACCTATCCGGAGCGTTGGGTCGAGACTTACACTGAGCGGCAGTATGCGATGTTCGATCCCGTCAATCTTTGGGCACGGACCCACTCAGGTCGCGTCAGATGGAGTGACATCGAGGTGGACAACTACTCGCCTGCCAGCAAGTTGATCATGGATCGGGCGCGCGAGTATGGCCTCAATTATGGTTGCGGCGTCTCCCGCAGCCGCATTGAGGAATATGGCACGCTCAGCTGTCTTTTCTGCGCCCGGGAGGACCGGGAACTGACAGACGGCGAGCTGGATGAGGTTGAGGGCATCTTCAATCAGCTGCTTGCCGCCGTCGAGGCGGCCAGGCCGCTTTCTGACATAGAGCGCGCTCTGCTTTCTGATCTTGCGAATGGTTTACCCTACAAAGAAATCGCGCATCGGCAAGGCGTCAGCACCGAGACCATCAAGAAGCGCCTGGAGCGGATAAGGGATCTGCTCGGGGCGCGGAACTCGGTGCAAGCAGTGGCAATCGCTACCAAGCGCGGTCTGATCCTGAACCAGCCAGCGTCAGGGCCTGAATAGTCCGATCCAGTGCGGGTCAACTGACGTCGTCGGAGTCGTCGCTGAACGATGCGAGCAGGGCATCGATTTCCGCCCAGACCAGCGGCTCCAGCTGACCCCGCACCAATGACCAGCGGCTGTCGACCCCGAGCGGATCCTGATCGGCAAGCAGCCGATCAAAGATGGCGGCTGGCACGGCGACGCTGGTCCTGACGGTCCAGCTTGCCTGACTTGTCCGCCCGTCACTGGATGGGAGGACATATGTCGATGAGAGTCCCCACCTCTTCACGGCCTTCCGCAGGGCGGCCCGGATCACCTGTCGGGGGGCAATGCCGCAGGCAACCAGCCCTTGTTCCTGGTGCTTCAACGCGTTCACGCGCACGTCGACTTGGATCGAGGCATTGGAGTCATCTCTTGAGGCTTGATCCTCCGATGCGATGCTGGCGCTCGGCTGCGCCGGCGCACGGGCCTCGGCCGCGCTGGCTGGTTCGTCTCTGTCTCGCGTCTGTGCCGGGTTCGTCGTGTTTTGTTGGGACAGACTGAACGAATAGGCCTGATCCGGCCGTGTCACGAGGGGGATGCGTTTGCGGACCATGTCACTCTCAGCCGCTGATGATGGTGTTCAAGATGTCGGTGGCTTCTTCCAGCGCCTCGACGAGCGGGCGGGCATGGGGCTTCATCAGTGGGTTGGGGTCATTCTGCCGCGCAAGAGCGATGGCGTGAAGCAGACCAAGCCGATCCATCTCCTTGAAGGCGTTTCGGTGCATCATAACCGTTTCGACGACCGGGAAACAGTTGACCGCCTGTGCGATCAGTTCCGCATCGGCCTTGGTCGGTTTCGCGGGCACCATGTTCAGAACCACATGATGCTGGGGTAGGGCGCTCGGGTCGTCCACACGGGTCCGCAGATGGGCGAACCAGTCTGCGGTCTGGATGCCGACCTTGAAGTCGGTCGTCGAGAGCATCACCGGGGTCACGATGTGATCAGCCAGCACCGCGACGCTGTCCGACCAGTCCGCGCCGACACCAGCGGTGTCGATGAAGATCAGATCGGCCAGATCCTCGTCGTAGATCCGCTCGATCTCCTGCTCGATGGCGGCGATGCTGAGCGCCCTGATGCGGGTCAGCAGGGGTGATCCGTAGCCGGCACCTTCGGCCCTTTCATACCAGGCCCCGAGCGCATCGGTTCCGTCTGTGTCCATCAGCGTGACCCGCCGACCTGCGGCGATAGCGGCGCTGATCAGCGCGCGGCTCAGCGTGGTTTTGCCCGACCCGCCTTTGCGGGCCATGGCGGCGATTACGCGCAAGGAGTCATTCGGCATGGCGCACCTGCAATAATAGTTACTCGCAAACATTAACGCCGTTTTGTCGTAAGGTGCTGACTCGGATGCGTCAAGCGGGACGCAAGGCGCAGATCGCAGGAAGCGGCACGCATTGCGCAGCTCCCAAAGGACGTGGCACAGGAGACGTGGGACAGGTCCCATTCCCCTTCCGGCACTTTCCACTCCGCAGAATGCAGGACGCAAAGAGCGTGATGCAGACGACAGAAGCCATGCTCCAGATCGCAGAGAGCGTGGCGCATTTCGCATTGGGCGGGATGCAAATCGCAGGGGGCGTGATGCAGTCCGCAGACAACGTGAAACCGCCCCTTCGGGACGGTTTTTCATAATGAGTACAAGCCCATAGTTCCGACTCCGCTTGTGCTGGGAGTCGGCGGGCTTGTACGATCTTGGCAAGAAATAGGAGCGTTAACTTCAAAATGTCCCCGGCCCGCCGAATGACCGAAGAGGAGCGTCTGATGATCGCCAAAGAGCGGTCTGAAGGCGTGTCCGCAGCCGATCTGGCGCAGCAGTTCGGGGTCAGCCTGAAGGCGATCTACAATGCGGTTCACCATGCCCAAGGGCGGCGAGCCTCGAACGGCAGTCGGCCACAGGTGGTCGGATTGAGGCTCAGCGCGGCTGAGCTGTGCCGGTTTGACGCGGCGCTCTCGGTGCGCGGTATCGGGCATCGTTCCGATGCTCTGCGCGCTCTGGTTCTCTCATCCATTGATCTGCTCGCGCCTGATCAGCACATGGCGGAGGAACTGCGCAGCCTTGGCGCGGCAATGAACCGGGTGGGCAACAACATCAATCAGATCGCCCGTCGCCTGAACGAGGGGCGCGTCAGGGCAGAGCAGGCGGTCCTGACAGCACAGGAGAAGGCCGAGATCCGGGCCTTGGCTGGACTGGTTTTCACCATCGCGGATCAGGTCCAGGAGATGAGCCGCAACCGGCGGGCTGCCCTCAAGCTGGAGGTGGACAAGGCGCTGGCGCCCCTGATCCGGGAGGCTCGTGATGGCCCGCGCTGATGCCGTAAGGGCGGTCAACCCGGCGCTCTTTGACCGTGGCTGGAGCAAGGTCTCTGGCTCTGCCTCTGGTGGCATTGGTCGGCGGGCGCAGATGGTGCGCGCCGCACGCGGGCATGCCCCGGCGATCTTCAAACCGATCCGGCAGGGCGGATGCCATACGGGCGCGCAGCTGCGTTCCCAGCTTACCTATCTGACCACCAAATCTAGTTTCATTCTCGATTCCCGTGGCACCCATGACGGCAAGAAGGTGCTTTCGCCCGCTGAGATCGAGCGTGTGGCGCGGCGCTTCGAGAACCAGTGGAACGAACGCCACAGTCCGAAGCTTGGTCACACCTCGCATCTTCTGATGGCTTTTCCGGTCGGCACCCGCACATCAGAGGTTCGCGAGATCACACGTGAGATCTGTGAGCGGTTCTTCGAAGGCGACGGGGCGCAGTTCGATTACATTGCGGCAATCCATGAAGACCGCGCCCATCCCCATGCGCATATCGTGCTGAACCGCCGCAGCAAGGACGGTGAGATGTTCTTCCTCGGGAAGGATCATCACTTCAATTACGATGTTTTCCGCGAAGCGATGGTCGAGGCGGCCGAGCGTCACGGATTGCGTCTCGAGGCCACGCGGAGGCTGGACCGGGGTGTGCTCACCCGTGCGGCCAGCGACGTCGAAATCCGCAAGGCGGAACAGGAGGGCAGGGCACCAGTGGAGCGCCTGCGGACCGGGGCTGACCTTGACCACGCCATTGCCGAGGTGGCGCGCAATGCCGCGATCTATCGGGGCCTCGCCGCCGAGGCCTCGCGTTCGAACTTCCACGATGTTGCGGAAGCCCTGTCCCGGGCCGGGGATGTGCTTGCCCGGGGTAATCGTATACAGTCAGACGGAGTGTTGTATATGACTGATGAAGTTCATGATTTCGACCAACTGATTGATCGGTTCTCGCAGAACATCCGCCAGATCGAAGGACTGATCGAGCGCGCTTCTGCGACCGAACGCCCGGTGATCGAGCGCAAACTGACCGATGTGCTGCGTGAGGTCTCGCATCTGCAACCCCTCGGAGAGCGCTCCGACACATTGCATGAACCCGCATCCCGGGACGGGATCTATGCCGCGCCAAACCTGGTGGAGGCCCACCGGGATCAGCTTGATCATCCAGACCTTAAAGCTCGCGTTGCTGAGGCCATGCGGGGAACCGGCATCGACAGCGACGCTGTCATTGCCCGAATGCGCGAGGGGGCGGGCAACGCCGCGCTGGAACAGCAATGGCTGGCGCAGGATCTTCGGGCCATCGCGAAGGAAGAGCAGCTTGATCTGCGTGACACGGCGCAGCGCGATCAGGCGATGGACCGTCTTGAGGCGGTTCATGGCAAGCTGGGCGATGTGCTGACTGAGGCCCGTGTCCTGCGCGCCGTTGAGGAGGTGGAGAGGGAAGGGCCGGAAAGGGAAGAGGGGGCGCGGCGGTCGGAGATTTCCGCTCATCGCGTTTCGGCTGACAACGTGGCGGCCCGCAGCGAGCCGGACATCTTCGACCCGGCCGAGCGTCAGGAGTTCCGCGCCTTGGTCAGCCAGTTCACGCGGACGGATTTCAGCTATCCCTACTCCGATGATCCGCGCGCCCGGCGCGATGGCGAAAAGCAGGTGGCTGAGGCGAAAGAGGCCTTCGATCGCTTTGCTGAGCGCTCGCCGCAGCATGCCGAACTGGCAACCATGGCCTGGGAAAAGGCCACCGATGTCATGCAGTCACCGGCGACCGGCGTTCGGGCCGCACATCGAACCCTCCATGCCGGAGATATGGACCTCGCGCAGCGTGATCCATCGATCCGGCTCGGTCCGATCACTGAGGAAGTTCGCGAGATGGCGCGCTTCCGGGCCGAAACCCCACAGGACCAGATCCGCGATGCCGTCAGCCGGGAAATCAACCAACTGCATGCCGAAGGCGCATCCCGCGCCCAAATCAGCGAGAAGATCGCCGAGGTTGAGGACAGCGCCCGCCAGGCTCATGCGGAACGCCGCTCTCTCGACGTGACAGCGCCCCAACTGGCCTCCGCCTTGCGCCAGGCTGCCGATGGTAAGGTCGATCTGGCCTCTGACACGGCGCAGCAACGCTTTGTCGAACAGGTCAATGATCGCCTGACGCCGGCCGAAATCAATGATCTGCACCGCGGTGATGCTAAGGTGCTGGACCGGATCACCCCCAATGCGCTCGAACAGCTGCAGCTGGCGCGGGCCTATCTCGAGGCCAAGGAGGTTCATGCCAATGATCCGGCGATGGACCGGGTGCTCGAGCGGATCGTGGAAGAGCGCCACGGCGAGGATCTGAGGCATTCCCTCTCCCATGGCGAGAAGGGGATCACCCATGGATAAGGGCCGTATGCTTCTTGGCGCCGTGGTTCTGACCCTGCTCGGGTTTGCCATCGGCTATGTGCTGGCGACGATCTATTTTTCTGTCCAGTATGCCTATTCGACGCGCAGCTTCGATCTCACCCTGCTGGCGCGGAACTGGCTTGGGCTGAGAACATCGGCTCCGCAGGATTTCCTCTGGGTGAATGGCATCATCCTCGGGACCGGCCTCGCGGCCCTCCTCCTGACCGCAACCATGCTGGGCGATGCGCTGACCAGCTTCGGCACCACCCATTGGCAGAGCCGGGCCGAGATGAAGCGAAACGGCTTCTTTGCCGGGCCGGGCGCGGGTTTCTTGCTTGGCAAAATGGGCTCCCCGAAGTCGAAAAAGCCTTTCATCGTCTCGCGCACCTTTCCGCATGCCCTGGTCGTGGCCCCGACTGGTCGCGGCAAGGGCGTGGGCTTCGTGATCCCGAACCTTCTGACCTATCGCGGCTCGGCCGTGGTCCTTGACGTCAAGGGCGAGAATTTCCGCGAGACCTCACGCTTCAGGGCGTCCACCGGGGACAAAGTATTCCGCTTTGCGCCAACGGACTGGGAGCGGCCAACGCATCGCTACAATCCGCTGGCCCGGATCGCCGCCCTGAAAAACCCCGACCGCCAGCAGATGGAGCTGAAGCTGACCGCCAAACTGTTTCTGCAGACCGACAACGAGAAGCTCAGTGGCCTGCTCGCCGGCGGGATCGACCTCTTCGTTGCGGCCGGGCTGTTGGCCTTCGAGCGCGGCAACCCGACCATCGGCGAGATCTACCGCATCACCGCCTCGGGCGGGAACAAGCAGTTGGAGTTCATGAAGCGGGCAGAGGAGGTGAAGAACCCCTCGGCAAAGCTGATCTTCGAGCGCATGGCCTCGACCAACAATGACACGCTGACCTCCTACCTCTCTCTTCTGATGACCTCCGGGCTCGATACCTGGGACAATCGGGCGATCGATGCGGCCACGGCGACCTCGGATTTTTCCTTCCGGGACATCCGCCGGCAGCCGCATGCGATCTATCTGGTGGTGGAATCCGAGATGGTCCGGCCGCTGGCCCCCCTGATCCGGCTGTTCTTCTCGGATCTGATTGCCTCGCTGCAGGCCGCGGAGCCGGGGAAGGACGAACCCTGGCCGGTGATGATCATGCTCGATGAGTTCGACCGGCTGGGGAAGATGCCGATCGTGGCCGAGAGCATCAAGACGCTGCGCTCTTATGGCGGCAACCTCGCCATCGTCACCCAGACTATTCCGGCGCTGGACGAGATCTATGGCGAGAATACCCGCCGCTCCCTGCAAGGCGGCGCCGGGGTGAAACTCTATCTGACCCCATCTGACCAGAAGACCATCGAAGAGCTGAGCCAGGCTGTTGGCAAGACGACAAAGCGGGTGGTCACTCGGTCCCGCTCGGTGGGTCGCAACCCTTTCGAGGGGCGCAGCGTGACCGAGCGGACCGAAGAAACACCGCTCCTCAACGAGGACGAGGCACGCCGGCTAAACCTAGACGAGGTGATCCTGGTGATCGATGCCCAGATGCCGATCCGGGCGTGGCGCATCAAATACTATGAGGATCCGGCACTGAAGGTGATCCACGCAGGGCAGTCGGGGAGCCATCCCTATCCCGATGCCGAGAAGCGGCAGTACGAGGCGCGTCTGAAGGAGACCGAGGAAACCGTCGAACGTTTGTCGCGGGCGTTGAGCGCGGTTGCTGGGGCTCCGGGGAAGAAGGCCCGAAAACGCGCGTCCGCGCCGGTGCCCGCTGCACCGCGACTGCGCGCGCCCTTGCGCCGCGAGACCGCTTCCACTCCGCCCGAGCCGATCCGGATCGATCTCACGGCGCTCGGGACGGTTCGAGAGGGGCGACAGGCCGTGGAAGCCGCCGTGCTGAAAACGGCAGGAATCCTCGCGCAACATGCGCCCGGGGCATGACAGGCCGCGGGCTATGTGTACCGCTCCGCCCCGAAGCATCATAGGTCACCCCGGAAGCTGGCGTTGCTCCAGCGTCTCGTCGTCGCCGTCAGAGTTCATGGCATCGGCGATCAGATGATCGACCGTCTCGTTGAAATAGCGGGTGAGTTCCCGGTGCAGCGTCCGGAACTCTTCGGCGACCAACCGCTCGAACTCGGCTTGCCGCACCCGGACCATGACGGTGGTGCGGCGCTGCCTCGGATAACGGTAGGGCTTGACCCCGTGTTTGCGGCACAGCGCCACGAAAATCCGCACCGACCAGATGTCGGGGAGGGTATACTGCAACTCGGTTTCCGGCTCGCTGGCAGAGGCTGACGCCAGTTTCGCCTGCAGGCGGTCCCGCGCGGCGCCTGCTGCGGCACGCTCACCTGCCGTCGCGCCGCGCGCGAACAGGGCTTCCAGCTTGGCGAGTTTCTCTCGGATGTCACCGTTTGCGGCCATGGGCGGCTCCTTCCACTTACCGGTCATCAACGCCAGACCCGGTGTAGCGTCAAGGCATGCAAGCTGCTCAGGCAGAATGCCTTTATCCGCTGGAGAGGCTGTGGCAGTCTCCGTGCGTGGCCGGGGAGAACAGGTTGGCGCGCAAACCATCACATCCATGGGCGTTTCGGGCTGGTATGCGCGCAGGGGCCTTCAGCTGGCACGGGACAGCGAAAGCCGTTGAGCGCCTGAAGGCGGCCAGTTCAGAGATCCGGGCCTTGAACCGCAGCGATCCGGTGGCCGCCGCCGAGGGAGTTATCGTCCTGGCCGAGAGAATTTGGCCGGCCTTTGAACATATCGATACCTCCTCCGGCGCACTTGGCACTGCGGTGCGCCGGACACTGGGGGATCTCGTGCCGGTGCTGATTGCCGCGCCAGCGCATGAGGGCGTGCGGGCGCAGTGGCTGGAGCGCATTCGCACGGCCATTGCCGAGGATGGCGTGGATTACCTCGCGCCACTGGCGGATGGGTTCGGCGAGATTTCGGTGTATCCCGCCCTGATCAACGATCATGCCGACCGGGATCTTGCCATGGTTTTCGCTGCATGGGCAGATCACGCGCGTTTCATTCACATCCCCACCGCAACATTGACCCTCTCCTGCCTTCTCGAGGCAGGGCGGTATGACGAGTTGCTTGCCCTGATGGAGGTCAAGAGGAGCCGCCTCTGGTTCGACGAGAAATTCGCGGCCGAGGCGCTCATACGCCAGGGGCGGGAGGACGAGGCCCTCGCCCGCGCCGCGGCGCTGATGGAGGATGATCGCCAGAACTGGGGTCGCCAGGAGATTGCCCGCTTTTGCGAGGCGCTGCTGATCCGGCGCGGGCAGCCTGACGAAGCCTATCGGCGCTTTGGCCTGCCGACGGCGATGGGCAACACCTGGCTGGCGATGTGGCGGGATCTGGTGAAGCGCTATCCGGACACCGACCCGCGCGGCATTCTCGAGGATCTGATCGCGTTGCATGGCCGCAAGGGGAAGTGGTTCGCCGCGGCCAAGACCGCCGGTTACTTGGACATTGCGCTGGACTGCGCGCAGGACAGTGAGGCGGCCCCGGCGACCCTCACGCGCGCGGCGCGGGATTTTGCCGTGAAGGAGCCAGCCTTTGCGACGAGCGTTGCACTTTGCGCCATCCGGCATCTGATTGCGGGTCGAGGCTATGATGCCGGTCCGCATGACATTGACGAGGCGACAGAACATCTGATCGCAGCAAGCCGACGGGTCGGTTCGATGGATCTCGTACACGAGGAACTGAGGAGAATTGTTGAAGGCGGGCGGAACGCGGACCCGCTTGCGATGCGGCTCAGGGAGAGGATCGTGTTGCTGGAGGGCAAGGCCGACGGCGAAGCTGGATAGCCATGAGCGCAAACTCGGCCCTTACCTGCCGGTCGACGCTCGCCATTGCTGCACTGCGGCGATCCCGACAGCGGCCGTTCGTGCGCAATGCAGCGACTTAAGCCTTGCAATGCACCTTGCGGGCGGAAACTTCGCATTGACGTCGCAGTTCGACGACGTCGGGTGGGCTCATAATCTTCCGCATCCTCTGAAAATGCGACCATAGGTGTTTCCAGATCAGTCTTTGGGTAGCTCACCCATGAAGCTGTGGTACATAGTACTTAGTCACACCAGATCTGGGGGCTTTAAGAACTTGTCTTACTATCGATTTAAGTTAGCGGGCTGGTTTATTACGGCTGCGGATCGGCTCACTCGGAAACCGGAGGAGGCAGGCGCGGGAACGCGATACGTCGACCTCGCCCCGACGGATCAGGCCGACCCGGCGGGCGTGTACTCAGCCGCGTTGACCAAGGCGACCAACAACCCCCGTGTGATGAACATTGCCCTCACCGGACCCTACGGATCAGGCAAAAGCAGCATCATCAAGTCTTTCTTGAAGGGGTATAAGCGACCAGTTTTGCAGATATCCTTGGCAGCGTTTCTGCCTGAAGCTCCACCCGAAGCCGGGTCCTTCAACGGCAAGGTGAGCAGGCAGGAGATCGAGCGAAGCATCCTGCAACAAATGCTCTACGGTGCCGATTCGAAGCGGCTTCCGCTTTCGAGGTTTAAGCGGATACAGTCGCCCGGCCGTTGGTCGATGCTGGCCTCTCTCTTCATGATTATCGGCGTCATCGCCTGTTGGCATCTATTCCAGAAGCGAGATGCGATCATGACGGGTGCCTACTTCCGTCCGTTCGACATGACCAATTGGTTCAATCTACTTGCCTTCGTGATTGGTGGTGGGTTCATCTGGCAGGTCATCCATAATCTGTATATCGCAAGTTTCGGTATATCGCTGAAAAGCGTATCTCTGAAGGATATTGAGATCACACCTAAGGCGACGACAGAGGAATCTATCCTTAATCGTAAGCGGCGTCTGAACCCCACGTTGCGTGGCTGACGCGCTGCTGCGAAGTCCTTTTCATCGGCTGATGGGGAGTGCGTTTCGCAATGTGTGCCAAGAATTCGTTTCTCACCTCCCTGGGCGTGGAGATTTATGCCTCTGGTCATCGGCGGTGGCCGGATGAGGTGAAGGCTCGGGTGGTCGCCGATACACTGCAGCCGGGGGCCACGGTAAACGCAGTGGCGGATCACTATGGAGTGCAGCCGAACCAGGTATCGGCGTGGCGGCGGCTGGCCAAGCAGGGCAAGCTGGTGCTGCCAGCCATCTTGGCCGAAGAGCCGGTCTTTGCCTCGCTGGTGGTTTGCGATACACCGCCTGCTGTCCATTCCTACGACGGGCGCGCTGCAGACGAGGGGATCAGGATCATTATCGGGGAGGTGAGGCTTGAGCTGGCCGCGGACACGCCCGCCGTTCGGCTGGCCGAGATTGTCCGTGCTCTTGGAGCCGCGCCGTGCTGATGCCGTCGCAGGGCATGCGGATCCTGGTGGCGACCAAGCCGGTGGACTTCAGGAAGGGGCACGACGGATTGGCAGCCTTGGCGCAGTCGATGCTGGCGGAAGACCCCTTCACCGGCACGATCTTTGTGTTCCGCTCGAAGCGCGCCGATCACGTTTCATAATGCATCTCCTCCTTCAGAATCCGGGTAGGGTCATGGACCTGTCTGCAATCTTATCAAGCGCTTGCCTTGGCCTGCGCGCGGCTATTTCCTGCAAGCCTATCCGAACCGCCTCGGTTTCGAGCGCGGCCAGCGGTATTTTCCATGGGGCGGAATACAGGATCTGTGTCGCGGGGAGGATCTGCGCGCGGATCAGTTTGTGGACAGATGCCACGCAGACGCCGAGCCGCTTGGCGGCAGCATCGACGCTCACGGTCTTCTCCTCCTCGGCCTCGGGATCATAGGGTGGGATCGCGAGCCTGTCGCGCAATTCAGCCACGCGGACGGTCGTCCATGTCTCGTCATCCTCAGTGCGGCAGCGCATCCGGTTGAGGGTCACGGCAAGTTCCCTGTCTGGCCAGTGCCCGCCAAGTTTGCGCAAGATGTCGGCAGCAGTGCGCTTTGGCCCCGGCGGGAAGCGACCGGTTCGGCGCCGGGCCAGCCTGACCTCGGTGTGGCGCCCGCCGATCCAGTGAATGAGTAGAACGAAGGCGTTCTCCGCCTGATCGATGTCGATCACCACTTCCTCGATCAGCAGGCGCACCAGTCGCTGCCGCGCGCGGGCATCGGTCCCGGCGGCATTCCATGCCGAGGGCAGGTCGGTGGCGAGCCGCAAGAGGACATCAGGATCGACCCCGGGCCTCGCGATGAGTTCTGCGCCCAAAGCGGCAAGCTTTTGCTCGACCGAGGCCACCCGCTCCAGGGCTGCGTTCCACCGCGCCTCCAGCGTGCGCGCAACATGCCGTTTGGCGGGATCGACATGCTCATATCGCCGCTCGGCCAGTTCCGCGGCGTATCGTGCCTCATCAAGCTCCTTCTCGACAGCAAGCCGCACCACCTCCTGTGCCCGGGTGGCCTGCTGTCCCGCCAATAGGGCAGCCTGCACGGCGCGGCCGGAGACCGCTTCGAGCAGTTGGCCGGTCACTGCCGCATCGATGCCGCCCCCGCCCGCACCGATGCAGAGCCCAGCCCCGACATGGCTGTCATCGCCCCGACATTGGTAACGATGGGACAGGTCGGTCCCGGTCTTGTAAAAGACCCGCATCATCCGGCCGCACCTTGCGCAACGCGCCATGCCGCTCAGCAGCGCCTGTCCGCCGCGCCCGGATTTGCGGGCCGTTCGCTTTTGCATATGCGCGTTCTCCCCCAGCAGGACGCGGTTCTCCTCATAGGCCTGCCAGTCGATGTATCCTTCGTGATTGCTCTTGATCAGCACGCCCCACTCCTCGATCGCCCGGTGATGGCCGCTGGTCTTGCGCGCCTCGCCCTCGACCACCGCCATCCGATTACCGGTCCGGCCGAAGGCATAGGCACCAGCGTAGACCGGATTATGCAGCACCTGCATCACACTGTGATAGGCAGGCTTGCGCCAAGCGATCTTGCGCAGGGCACCGTTGCGCAGGACCACTGGCAGATGGACATCGGCCGCGCGCAGCCACAGGAACACCTGGCGACCGCTGCCAAGCTCGCGGAACTTGGCGAAGATCAGGTGGATGGCCTGCCGGACCCGCTCATCAGGATCCATCTCAATCCTGTCGTCCTCGCTCCAGCAGAACCCAGGCGGCAAGGTAAAGCGGAGTTCTCCCCGCTTCGCCTTCGCATCGCGGGCCGCCAGCCCACGTTGCCGCAGAAGACTGAGTTCGTATTCCGACATGGTGCCCTTCAGCCCCAGCAGCAGTCGATCATTCATTTGACGCGGATCGTAGACCCCCTCCGGGTCAACGACCAAGGCCCCCGTCAAGGCGCAGAGGTCAATCAGATGATGCCAGTCCCGGCCATTACGGGAAAGCCGCGAGGCTTCGATGCAATAGACCGCCCCCACCGTCCCGGCACAGACTTCCGCGACCAGACGCTGGAAGCCCGGGCGGGCAATCAGACCAGAGCCGGAGCGTCCCAGATCCTCATCGATGACCCGGACCTCGGCGAAGCCGGTGTCGCGGGCGGCTTCGGCCAGCTGGTATTGCCGCTTCTGGCTTTCGAGATTCCCGAGCACCTGAGCCATCGTCGACTGGCGAACGTAGACGAGTGCGCTGCGGGCAAGGTGCTCAGCGGTGATCTTTGCGTGCATCATGACCTGCGCCCTCCGCAATCTTGCCCGCCGCCATCAGCAGCAGGTCTGCCAATGCCTCCAGGATCGCCGGTGTCGCGGGCGCGGCCGGGGGGCGGTTCGGGCTGTCGTTCAGGTCCAGGCAGAGCTGACTCGGCGTCGCTTGCTTTTGTTGCGAGAGGGGTCGGGGTCGGCAGGGCATGCGTATCCTCCTCGGGAATCGATCCCCCACAGGATGACGCAAGCTGGCCGTGACGCATTAGATCGAGTGTCTGTGCAAGCGACCGCAAGGCTTCGAGAGCAACAACCGGCGGGCCGCTTTCCATGCGTGCGCAATAGGCGGCATCGCACATCCAGGGGGGCAAAGTCCGGAAGAACCCCTGCCGTTCCTCGACCAGCACAGAGTCCGATCCGTGCCTGCGTCCCCCATCGCGCGCGCGTAAAACCCGCCCGTAAAGAGGGTGCCAAGGATATTCGATCCGCAAATCACGCAGTTGGTATGTGGAATGAAAGCCGATCGGCCGACAGGCTGAAGATCCTGTTCTGGGACGGCAGCGGGCTGGTGATGGCTTACAAGCGCCTTGAGGCCGACAGCTTCACCTGGCCGGCCATCCGGGACGGGGCCATGACCTTGAGCCGAACGCAGTTCGAGGCGCTTTTTGCCGGCCTCGACTGGCGGCGGGTCCGACCTCTGGAAACCCCAAAGCCAGCCGTTTCAGAATGACCTGAATGCAATAAAAGCGTTCAACTACAGTCGGATCAGGGTATGATGACTTCATGTCCGCCGCTCCGTCCATCGACCTGTCCGCCATCCCCGAAAGCCAGCGCGCCGCTGTTCTTGCCGTGCTGAGGGAACGGGACGCGCTGCAGGAAACCAACCGGCGGCTGGAGCATCTGATCGCCGAGCTGAACCAGGTCTTGCATGGCAAACGCTCCGAGAAGCTGAACGACGACGAGCGTCAGCTGGCTTTCGAGGATCTGGAAACCGCGTTGGCCGAGGCCGAGACCCGGCAGGATGCGGAGACTGCGCCCCGCACGCCCCCGCGCCGGGCCGCCCGCCGCAATCGCGGGCATCTTCCGGAAAGCCTGCCCCGCGTAGAACGCGTGATCGAGCCGAGCAGTCTGCTCTGTCCGTGTGGCTGTGGTGAGATGCACCGCATCGGCGAAGACCGGACCGAGCGGCTGGATATCGTGCCCGCGCAACTGCGGGTCATCGTGACCGTGCGCCCAAAATATGCGTGCCGCAGGTGTGCAGAGGGCGTGACCCAGGCACCGGCACCCGCACACCTGATCGATGGCGGCCTACCCACTGAGGGCGCCTTGGCGCATGTGCTGGTCAGCAAATACGCGGACCATCTGCCGTTGTATCGTCAGAGCCAAATCCTTGCCCGCGCGGGCATCGAGCTTCACCGCAGCACGCTGGCTGATTGGGTCGGCACCGCCGCCTTCCACCTCGGTCCCGTGGTCGATCGGCTGACAGAGCACCTGAAGACGTCGAGCAAGCTGTTCATGGACGAAACCACGGCACCCGTGCTCGATCCTGGCCGAGGCCGGACGAAGACGGGCTACCTCTGGGCCCTGGCGCGCGATGACCGCTCATGGGGCGGGGGCGATCCGCCCGGTGTGGTCTTCACCTATGCGCCCGACCGCGCGGGCGAAAACGCAGAGCGCATCCTCCATGGCTTTGACGGCACCCTGCAGCTGGATGGCTATACCGGCTACAACCGTCTGACGCGTCCGTCCCGGACAGGCGGCGCACCGATCACCGTCGCTTATTGCTGGGCGCATGTCCGGCGAAAACTGAAGGAGATCTTTGATCGCGACGGCTCCAAGATCGCGGCCGAGGGCCTGTGCCGGATAGCCGAGCTTTACCGGATCGAGGCCGAGATCCGTGGCATGGACCCGGGCCAGCGGCTGTCGGCCCGCCAAGCGCGCAGTGCGCCGCTGATCGCCGCATTCGGGGAATGGCTGCAGCTGCAGTGTCGGCGCATATCGATGAGGTCGCGCCTCGGGGAGAAGCTGGCCTATATCCATCGTCACTGGGGCGGGTTGCAGACCTTCTTGCGCGACGGCCGGGTCGAGATCGACTCCAACAACGTCGAGAACCTGATCCGGCCGATCGCGCTGACGCGAAAGAATGCGCTCTTCGCAGGCCATGACGAGGGTGGCCGATCCTGGGCGCGCATCGCATCCCTGATCGCCACCGCAAAGGTCAACGGCGTCGAACCCTTCGCCTACCTCAAGGCAACCCTGGAAGCGGTGGCAGCCAGCCATCCTCAGGCAAAGATCGACGACCTGCTGCCCTGGAACTTCAACCCGTCAAGCTGAAACCAGGTGAGGCGGCGCCGCCGCTTACTGATCGTCGAGGTTCTGGCCCGCAACGGCCTGGTCTTTGCCTTCCTGTTCGTGGGCGGCGTCATGTGGCTGTCCTATCAGCTGTCCGACCGGCTGACGGCTGGTCGGCTGCACGGATCGGCAGTGGCCATCATCATCGGTCTGATCCTGGCCTGGATCGGCGGCATGATGACCGGGGGCAGCCGCGGGCTGGCGGATGTGCCGCTGTTCACCGGGATCGGGCTGATGGGGGGCGCGATGCTGCGCGACCTGGCCATCGTCTCGACCGCTTACGGCGTCGACATGCGCGAGATCCGCAAGGCCGGCGCGGCGGGGGTCAGCGCGCTGGCCTTGGGGATCGTGGTGTCCTTCGCGGTGGGCGCGGCGATCGCGGCGGCCTTCGGCTATACCGATGCGGTCAGCATGGCGACGATCGGCGGGGGTGCGGCGACCTATATCGTGGGTCCGGTGACCGGCACCGCCTTGGGCGCCAGTTCCGAGGTCATCGCCCTGTCGGTCGCTGCGGGGCTGCTGAAGGCGGTGCTGGTGATGATCGGCACGCCGCTGGTCGCGCCGCTGATCGGGCTGAACAACCCGAAATCGGCCATGGCCTATGGCGGGCTGATGGGCACGACCAGCGGCGTGGCCGGGGGGCTGGCCGCGACCGACAAGCGGCTGGTGCCCTATGGCGCGATGACGGCGACCTTCTTCACCGGGCTGGGCTGTCTGATGGGGCCGTCGGTCCTCTATCTGGCGCTGCTGGCCGTGACGGGCTGACCGTCTCGACCGCCAGCACCACGAGGCCCAGCCCCGCGGCCAAGGCCCACAGATGCCACAGGATGGGCGCGATCTCGGGCAGGGTCGCGCCCATCTGCATGACCCGCACCAGCCCGTCGATGGCCGCCGTCGACGGGATCAGCTGCGCCAGCGCGTTGAGATGGGCCGGGATCGCCTCGACCGGCCAAGCGAAGCCCGACAGGAAGAAGAACGGCATCCCGAGCGCCAGCAGCACGACCTGCACGACCTCGCCCCGCCGGAACAGCGCCGCGACCAGCTGCGCCAGAAACCCGGCCGCCAGCAGGAAGGGCAGGCCCAGCATCATCAGCGCCCCCGGCCCGCCCAGGATCGGCAGGCCATAGAGCACCGGCAGCACGATCAGATAGACCGGCAGCAGCCCCGCCCAGATGGCCAGCCACGCCCCCGCCCGGCCCAGCAGCCGCCAGACCGGATGGCCGGGCAGCGGCCCGCGCCGGGTCGCAGCCAAGGCCAGCCCCATCATCATCGTCTGCTGCAGGATCAGCACGAAGGCCGCGGGCAGCACATAGGTCGCGTAGCCCGCCGCGGGGTTGAACAGCGGCACCTCGATCTGGTTCGCGGGGCTGACCTGGGCGGTGGCCACGGCGCGGGGCGTGCCTTGGGCGATCAGGCGCCCGGCCTCGACCTCGGCGCCCATCTGGCGCAGGGGGACGGCGGCGCCCTGCATCACGCGCTGATACATCAGGAAATAGCTGGCATCGGCATAAAGCGCGACGGGGCTCTGATCGCCGCGCAGCAGGGCGCGTTCGAACCCGTCGGGGATCAGCATGACGCCATAGGCGCGGCGTTCATGGACCAGCCGCGTGGCCTCGGCCATGTCGGGGGCGAGATGGGTCAGGGCAACGGCCTCCGACGCGTCCACGCGCCGCGCCAGATCGGCCGAAGCGGTCGATCCGTCCTGATCGACCAGCACCACCGGCACATCGCGCAGAAGCTCGGCCCGATAGGGCAGCGGATAGATCAGCGCATAGATGACCAGCGCCAGCAGGACGATCATGCGCACCTGCCGGTCGCCCAGCACGGCGGCCAGCTCGGCGCGGAAGGCGGTGGCCAGCGCGGTCATGACGCGACCTCCTGCCGGGCCAGGCGCGACAGCTGCGCCAGGATCAGCGTGGCCAGCACGCCCGCGATCACCGCCAGCCACAGGACCGACATGGCGGAGATGTCCAAGGGCGTCGCGCGCAGCGACTGGTCGATGCGCAGCTGCACATACCAGGTGCCGGGAATGGCCGCGCCCCAGGCCTGGGCCAGGGTCGACATCGCCTCGCGCGGGAAACCCAGCCCCATGAATCCGAAGGCCGGCGCGGTGATGATGGCGATCAGGCTGGCCGCCCGGCCCATGTCACGCGACAGCACGAAGGCCAGCGCGCCGATCATCTGCGACGCCAGCACGAACAGCACCGCGCCAAGCGCCATCAGCCACAGCGACCCGCGCAAGGGCACCGCCAGCCAGCCATAGAGCGCCACGTCCGACAGGCCCAGGAGCAGCAGGAAGACGACCGTATAGGGCAGGATCTTGCCCAGCATCGCGGGCAGGATGCCGCCCGCCATCCGCATCAGCACGCGCGGATGCCGCCCCGGGCCGAAATCCAGCGAGACCGCATAGGCGGTCGCGGCGGCGGCGATGATCTGCAGGACCGTGGGGATCAGCGCGGCCAGCAGGAAATGCACATAATCAAAGGCCGGGTTGAACAGCGCATGGGCCTGCATCGGGATGGGCTGCAGCGCGACCATGGCCTGCACGGGCGCCTCTCCCTGACCCTGGCGCACCGACAGGCGCAGGCCCGCCAGCGCCGTGTCGATGGCATTGCGGGCGCCGCGGGCGACCAGCGATCCGGCGCTCATGTGCTGGTTGTCGTAGAAGGTGACGATCTCGGGGCGCGCGCCCCGGGTGATGTCGCGTTCCAGGTTCTGGGGCATCAGCACCGCGCCGCGCACCGCGCCGGACACGATCAGCGCGCGTGCCTCGGACAGATCGGACGCGCGATGGGTCACGGTCAGCTCGGGCGCCGCGTCCAGCATCCGCGTGACGGCCCGCGACAGATCCGAACGGTCCAGGTCGATCACCGCCACCGCCATGCCCGTGGGAATGCCTGCGCGAAAGATGCCGCCCAGGACCAGCAACATGATCAGCGGCAGCACGATCACCAGCCCCGCCAGCGCCGGGCGGCGCGGCAGCAGGCGGATCTCGCGCGCCATGACGGCCAGCATGGCCCTAGCGGTCCAGCTGGATCAGCGCGGACATGCCGGGGCGCAGGCCCTCCAGCGGCGCGACGGGGCGGGCCCGCAGCTCAAAGCTGCGCAGGTCGAAATCGCCCGTCGCGCGGGTGGCGCGCCAGCTGGCGAACTGGCCCTGCACGTTGATCAGGGTGATCTCGGCCTCGGCCTCACGGTCCAGGGCGGGGATGCGGATCGTCAGCCGGTCGCCCATCTCCAGCCCCGCCAGCAGATCCTCGCGCAGGTTGAAGGTGAACCAGGCCTGGTCCAGATCGACGATGGTGAACAGCGGCGCGCCCGGGCCGACATTCTCGCCCAGCTCGATCGTGCGGCCAGAGATCTCGCCCGACATGGGCGCGAAGATCCGCAATTCGTCCAGATCGGCCTGGCGTTGGGCCAGCGCGGCCTCGGCCTGGGCGACCTGGGCCGCGGCGACCTCGCGTTCCTCGGGCGAGGCCCCGGCCCGGGCCAGGTCCAGCTGCGCCTCGGCGGCCTCGACCCGGCCTGCGGCGGCGTCGAGGTTGCGCGTCGACTGGTCCAGCGCCGCCTGCGGGCGCAGGCCCTGCTGCGACAGGCCCGTGTCGCGGCCCAGCTGCTCCTCGGCCAGGCGCAGATCGGCCTGGGCCGCGGCCAGCTCGGCCTCGCGGGCGCGGATCACCTCGGGGCGGGTGGCGCCGGCCGCGGCCTCCGAGGCGCGGGCGACCTCCAGCCCTGATGCTGCGGCGGCATGGGCGGTGACCAGCTGCGGGTTCGACAGTTCGGCCAGCAGCTGGCCGCCCTCGACCCGCTGGCCCAGATCGGCCTCGATCCGCGTGACCCGGCCCGAGGTGCGGGCCGAGACATCGACCCGCGGGGCCGCGACCTCGCCCTGGATCAGCAGGGGGCCGGGGCGCGTCGCCCACCAGACGGCACCGATGACCAGCCCGGCCAGAACGGCCAGGACCAGCAGCGGCAGAAGGGATCGGCGGGGCGCCTTGGCAGGTTTCATCGGTTCGGTCCCTGACATTCGACTGAGGGCCAGACTACGCCCGGCCCGCGCCGGGGACAATTCGAAAGCATGCTTGCGAAAAGCAATTTTCATGGGCGTTGTTGGGCATTGTTGCAGAACTCGGCGTCGGAGCAGGGCTCTCCCTTACCCATTAAGCTCAGGCCAGGCGCTCGATTTCGGCGGTGCCGGGTGCGTTGAAGCGGTTCATGAGCGCGACGCGGATGTAGATCTCGGCCGCTTGTCTGTCGGGGTCTTGCGAGGCGATGCGCTCACCGAAGGATTTGAGGCAGCGCATCCTTGCCTCGATCCGACTTCGGACGTGATAGCCGGACCAGACCTTCCTGTTCGCCCGACCGAAACGTTTGGTCGCCCGGAGGATGTCGTTGCAAGCGCGAGCGGCAGGGCAGTCCTCTTTCCAGAGGCGACCATTCTTCCGGATCGGGATGATGGCCGTGCCGCCACGGTCCACGATTGCGGTGTGGCATCGCCGGGTGTCGAAGGCACCGTCGCCGGTCACGGTGCCGACCAGCCCCTCCGGCGGAATCTGCTTCAGAAGGTCAGATAGCTCAGGACCGTCGCCTTCGCGGCTGGAAGTGAACTCCACCGCCCGAATGTCGCCGGTGTCTGTATCCATTGCCAGGTGGACCTTGCGATACTGGCGCTTGCGGTGGGTGCCATGCTTGTGCGCCAGCCATTCTCCATCGCCGAGAAACTTGATCCCGGTGCTGTCCACCAGCAGGTTCAGAGGACCTGGTGCGCGCCGGCAGGATATCTGGACAGTGAGGGTTTTTTGTCTGCGGCTCATGGTGTAGAAGTCCGGCACGGGCCAGTCGAGCTCGACCATCTCCAGGATGCTGGCCACCGTTCCGGTTGTCTGCCGAAGCGGCAGCCCGAAGAGCACCTTCACCATCAGGCAGAACTGGATGGCCGCACCCGAGAACACCGGCGGGCGACCACGACGACCCGCCTTGTTCGCCAGCCACACCATGTCCTTGTCCATCCAGATCAGTGGCGATCCACGCCGCCTCAAAGACTCGTTGTAGGACTTCCAGTTCGTCATACGGTAGCGGGCAGCCTCAGGTTTGCTCATGCCGAGACGCTTACCGTGGCCCCCGGCTGCAGTGTATCGGC
>NZ_JGYG01000025.1 GCF_000740795.1 Haematobacter massiliensis | reverse complement strand
CGAAGGGGGTGTCCACATATGCTTCGCGATGTAAAGGCGGGGCCTGCCCCGCCGACGGAAATCAGTCGGGCGCCGCCATTGCCGGGCCGGAGCGTTTGTGGGCCGCTCGCCCTCTGAGAAGGCCTCGGCGCGGTCCTCTTGCCGAAGGGGGCTGCCTCCCCTGTCTGCCGGGGCAGGAGCGCGCCCTCCCGATCACCCTCGCCGTTCCGGCGGATCAGCGAAGGGTCATGAAGCGGCTGACGTCCTCGGGGGCGAGTTGCCCCCGGACCTGTGCCCGAAGTGCCTCCAGACCGGGCCCCATGAGATCGTCGTTGAAATCTCCCAAAATGGGCGAAAGCGTGATGGCCTCGATCCCGGCCTCGTGTGCCCGGGCGATCAGGCTGTCCCGCGCCCCATCGCCGGCGGGATCGTCGTCGCGGATGATATAGAGCCTGCGCAGAGTTGCCGGGAACAGGATGGCTGCGAGATGTCCTGCCGAGAGAGCCGCGATCATCGGCATCTTGGGCAAGATCTGACGCAGCGAGAGCACGGTCTCGATGCCCTCCCCTGCCGCCATGACATCTTGCGCCTGACCAAACCGGACCGCATTGCCGAGCAAATCCCCCATCGCCTTGCGCGGTGGGTCGAGAGGCGCTTTCGCGCTGCCATCGCGGGTGAGCCAGGTGCGATGCACGCCGGTGAGCTTGCCGTCGAGGTCGGTGATCCTGGCGATCAGCGCGGGCCAGGTCTCGGTCGGTTCCGCGCCTTCCGGGCGGTAGTAGCAGTCAGGGTGGAAGCGAAGGCTGTCCGTGTCGCGCAGATCCGTCAGGCCACGCTTGCGCAGATAGGTGCCGGCCAGCGTGCCCCGGATGGACCTCGACATGCGCCAGAGCCGTTCTGCGGCGTCAGGTGAACCGGAGGGTGCCGGTGCCGATCTGAGCCTTTTCGGCTCCGGTGCCGGTGCCAGCTGCGGCAGGCTGAGGAACCTCCGGGCTTCCTCGGCCACATCAGCGAAGTCGCTGCGGCCAAGGCTTTCGCGGATCACATCGAGCAGATCGCCATGCTCGCCGCTCTGACCGTCAGACCACTTGCCCGCCGCCCCCTTGCCAGAGGTTGGCCCGGTGAGGCGGACGAACATCGACCGCCCCGGTTCATTGCGCACATCGCCGACCTGCCAGTAATTGCCCTGTCTGCGGCCATTCGACAGATAGTGCCGGCACACCGCCTCGGCCTGCTGGCCGAGACGCTGCGACAGATCGGCGGCATCGATGCGAGCCATTACGACACCTCCTGCAGAAAATAACTATACACACTTTTATTGCGCCGCGAGGCAAGTTGCCCTATCTTGAGCGCATGGATCTGGACTGGGACGAAGACAAACGCGCCCGTACCCTGCAGGAGCGGGGCCTCGACTTTGCCGATGTTGCCGCGGCGCGTTGGGATAACGCCCTGACCGCCGAGGATCAGCGGGAGGAATACGGCGAGCGCCGCTTTGTCAGCCTTGTCCCGATCCAGGACCGGCTTTGCGTGGTTGCCTGGTGTATCCGCGGCAAGGCGCTGCGGGTGATCAGCCTGCGCAAGGCCAACCCAAGGGAAAGGAAGCGCTATGAGCAAGAATAAGTCCCTGATCGACAGCGAAGGCGAAGTAGGTGATCTCGGCGACAGCTTCTTCGCCGCCGCCCGGCGTGGACGCCCGGCATTGCTGCCGGGCGACAAGAAGGTTCGCATGAACCTGATGATCGACGCTGACATCGCCGCGAAGTTGAACGAGGTCGGCAACAAGAGCGCCTTCGTCACTGAGGCGCTGCGGAAAGCGCTGGCGGGATAGGTCATCGTGCCGCCTCACGCTCGGTGATGCGGCTGATCGGATATACCGCCAGCAGCTTGCCGAGGATCTCTGCGCCATTCGCGCCGACCGGCACGAAGAAGCGCAGCTTCCAGGAGATGATCTCGCTGAAGAACCCCCAAGCCCGCAGCCGCTCGCGCATCGCCTCCGAGAAGCCGGTCAGTTCGATCCGGTTCGCGCCCATCACCCGCGAGCGGCGCAATTGCAGGCCTTCGGCAAGATCGAGGACGGTCCGCCCGTCGAGCAATGCGGCATAGGCCTGTTCCGGCGTCAGGTTGGACGCCCCGTGCGTGGTGGCATTCGCGGCCCAGTCAGGCGATACTCGGCGGCCGATGATCCGTTCGCCGTCATCGGTCTGCAGGCGATAGACGCGGGTCTCATCCTCCGGCAATCGCTTCCAGACCGGCAGAAGCAATCCCGAGACCACATGCAGCGTGGCATCCGAGAACTCCGGCACATCAGCAACCTCGGCGCGCCACGCGGCCGCGAAGGTCTTTCTGTCAGTCTCAACCCAAAGCGTGTCACTCATCATCCTGAGGGACATGCTGAAGGCTTCCATCGGCCGGATCAAGCGCACACGGCGTTCAATCTCGCCATCGTCAAGCATGATCGAGGTGGTCGGTACCTGCACGGCCGCCCGACCGGACCGGCTGTTGACCAGCAGCACGGCGCGTGGGTCATCCAACTCGCCTAGCGCGGCATCGAGCAGCAGCGGCGTGTTGCGCCGCCGCTCGGTGATGGTCAGAAGACGGGTCTCGGCCCCGGTGCCGGGATGGGCGTAGATCACCTGCCGATCCGTGACGGTGAAGCTTTCGGCCTTCAGGGTCTCGAGACCGAGATCATAGATCCCGGCCGCCATCGCGCCCTCGACTTTGGCCTCCAGCAGCTGCTCGAAGGCGGTGAAGAGAACGCCTTGTAATTCAATGGTCAGGGCCAGCAGCCGGTTGAGGAAGGTGGTGATCGGCGGCAGCTCATCCTTGACGCCGTTCGAATCCATCAGCTTCAGGCCGGTGGCGGATTCAAACCGCTCGAGCGAACAGCCGTCGACCTTGCCGCGCACCAGCAGAAGATAGAGCTGGCGCAGGGCTGCCCGGGCATAGGGGCTTTCGAGATTGTCCTCTGGCCGGAACAGCCCCTGCCCGCCGGTCTGGCGCTGCCCGCGGGTGATTGCCCCGAGCGTGTCGAGGCGGCGCGCGATGGTGCTGAGGAACCGCTTTTCCGCTTTCACATCGGTCGCAATCGGCCGGAACAGGGGTGGCTGCGCCTGATTGGTCCGGTTGGTGCGCCCGAGACCCTGGATGGCGGTGTCGGCCTTCCAGCCCGGCTCCAGCAGATAATGCACCCGCAGGCGCTGATTCCGCGCCGAGAGTTCGGCGTGATAGCTGCGGCCCGTGCCGCCAGCGTCCGAGAAGACGAGGATGCGCTTGCCGTCATCCATGAAGGACTGGGTCTCGGCCAGATTGGCCGAAGGAGCGCGGTTCTCGACCGCCAGACGCGCCGCCGGGCCTTCGCCTTTGCGGACGATCCGACGTGACCGGCCAGTGACCTCGGCCACCATCTCCGTTCCAAAGTGCTGGACGATCTGATCGAGCGCGCCCGGCACCGGTGGCAGGCCCGCCAGATGCTCGATCATGGCATCCCGCCGGGAGACCGCCTCGCGGCTCTCGACGGGCTGGCCATCGCGGAACACCGGCCGCGAGCTGACATTGCCCTCACCATCGCTGAACGGCTCGTAGAGCTGCACAGGGAAGGAATGCTGCAGGTAGCTCATGACATACTCGCGGGGCGACAGATCCGTGTTCAGATCATTCCATTCCTCGGTGGGAATCTCCGCTAGCCGCCGCTCCATCAGCGCCTCTCCAGTCGAGACGATCTGGATGACGGCCGCATGACCTGCCTCCAGATCCTCGGTGATCGAGCGCAGCAGGGTCGGCGTCTTCATCGAGGTCAGCAGATGGCCGAAGAAGCGCTGCTTGGTGCTTTCAAAGGCCGAGCGCGCTGCGGATTTGGCCTGCCGGTTCAGCGTGCCATCGGAGCCGGTGATATTGGCCGCCTCCATCGCCGCATCGAGATTGTTGTGGATGACCGCGAAAGCACCCGCATAGGAGTCGTAGATCCGGCGCTGCTCCCCGGTCAGCCGGTGCTCGATCAGCTCGTATTCGACCCCGTCATAGGAAAGTGACCGCGCCGTATAGAGGCCTAGCGAGCGCAGATCGCGCGCCAGGACCTCCATCGCTGCCACGCCGCCAGCCTCGATCGCCTCGACGAACTCGCCCCGAGTGGCAAAGGGGAAATCTTCACCGCCCCAGAGGCCAAGGCGCTGCGCATAGGCGAGGTTGTGCACCGTCGTCGCACCGGTCGCGGAAACATAGACCACCCTGGCATCCGGGAGCGCGTGCTGCAGGCGCAGGCCCGCCCGGCCCTGCTGCGAGGCCGCCACATCGCCGCGCTCACCCTTGCCGCCGGCAGCGTTCTGCATGGCGTGGCTTTCATCGAAGATGACCACCCCGTTGAAATCCGACCCCAGCCAATCTACGATCTGGCGGACACGCGAGACTTTCTCACCCCGATCATCCGAGCGCAGCGTGGCATAGGTGGTGAAGAGGATGCCTTCCGACAGGGTGATCGCCTTACCCTGCGCGAAGCGGGAAAGCGGCGTGATCAGCAGCTTCTCTTGCCCGAGGGCCGACCAATCGCGCTGTGCATCTTCGATCAGCTTGTCGGATTTGGAGATCCAGAGCGCTTTGCGCCGCCCCCGCAGCCAATTGTTGAGGATAATCCCGGCCGATTGCCGGCCTTTGCCCGCGCCCGTGCCATCGCCCAGCATGAAGCCGCGCCGGAAGCGGACAGCGCCAGCCGCATCTGGTGCGGCGGCGCTGACCTTGTCCAGGGTCTCGTCCAGCGTCCAGGAGCCCGCGAGATGGTCGCTGTGCGCCTCGCCAGCATAGATCACCGTCTCGAGCTGCGCGTCCGATAGACGCGTGCAGATGTCGGCGGGAAGCAGGGGCCGGTAGGAAGGACGGGGTGGCGCGACCGAGGCCATGGCGGCGGATTGCACGAGTTTGGTCGGATGCGGGGCCGCGCCGGGAATGCGGATCACCTGCAGCGCGTATTCTTCATAGATCGCGTCCGAGAGCCGTGCCGCTTCGGGCGGCGTCCAGTCCAGCGTGTCATAGGCGAGTTCGACGGCATCGGAACTGGTCGATGTAACCCGAGGAGACTTCGTCGCACCGGCCCGAGCAAGGTAGGAGCGCACCGTGCGGGCGGCGGCCGGTGCTGTCGGTGCCGGTGGCCGGGGCAGATCGACCAGGCAGCGCTGCGGCACCTGGGCAGTGATCCAACCGAGCAGGGTCGCGACATCAGGGGCGATGCCGGAAGAGGCCGGGAGGGAGGAAGGATCCTCTGCCGGGATCTTGTCGATCACCGTCAGTCGGGTGTCGAACGTGGTGCCGTGCTTCGCGTAGACCGCGCCATCAATTGCGGCGGTGAAGACCACGCGGCCCTGCTCTTGCAGCCGGATGAAAGCATCGCGCCAGGCCGGAGCCTCGGGGCCGAAGCCCGCACCGGTGATGGTCACCAACCGCCCGCCGGGGGCCAGCCGCGCCAGAGCGGAAGCGATATGGCGGAAGGCGGCATCGGCCACGCGGGTTGTCACATTGGCCAGCACCGAGAAGGGCGGGTTCATCAGCACCACTGATGGCACCACTCCGGCATCAAGGTGGTCGTGGATCTGCGCGGCATCGAACCGGGTGACAGGCTGGGCCGGAAAGAGGGCGGAAAGGAGATCCGCGCGGGTCTCGGCCAGTTCGTTGAGCGCGAGGCTGCCGCCGGCGATGTCGGCAAGGATTGCCATCAGGCCGGTGCCGGCCGAGGGCTCCAGCACGACATCCGCAGGCGTGATCGCCGCAGCGGTGACAGCCGCGAGGCCCAGCGGAAGAGGCGTGCTGAACTGCTGAAGCGCCTGGCTTTCCTCGGAACGCCTTGTATGGGTCGGCAGCAGACCCGCGATTTTCGTCAGCGCCGCGAGACGCGCCTCGGGCGCTGCTGCTTTGCGGAACAGTGCGCGGCCGAATTTGCGCAGCAAGAGGACTGTGGCGACTTCACATGCGTCATAGGCGTCTTTCCAGTCCCAGAGGCCGGAAGCGTCTGAGGCACCGAAAGCGGTTTCCATGACGCCACGCAGAATCGTGCTGTCGATACGCTGGCCGCGTTCGAGATGCGGAAGAAGCGCCTCGGCCGCAGCGAGAATGCAGGGGGCGGATAGAACAGGAGAGGGCGCGACCAGCGCTTGCGCCGTGGTCGCGGGGGACAGATCGTTCATCAGGGAGACCCTCGGGAGAGCAGAGTGCGGGACGGTCCTGGACAGCGCTCTCTCTCAACCGCCCGGAACCTGCCCGTTCCGGCCCCCTCTCGACCTCTCACGTTGAACCGGACAGACTCGTAGCCTCGGCGCGGTCGCCGCGGCACATCACTCGGAGGACCCCGCCTCTGGCGGGTCCTGCGTCAGGGATCTTTGCCCGAAAGGGGGAAGACGGCGCCGCTGGCTTCCGTCCGCCAGGACCTGAGCCCGGTCCCGGCAATGCCGGGAGGCGCCGAAATCAAGACCCCGATCAAGAGGAGGAACTCACTGCCCTCTCGTCGTAAAGAGCCCATCGCCGACACTCAGGCAGACCGCAGCACAGAGGCCGCTCGTTTGTGCAGCGTTAGGCGCGGCCCTTACCAGCCAGTCGAGCCGCACTGTTGCTGCGCGGCAGCATTCTCCGAAGCGGCCACTGGGCACGAGGCGCAGCATTTCGAGTTGCGGAGCATCTGCGGTACGGGCAGCGCAGCATGGCGGTCACGAAGTCACCACCGAAACGGTCGCCCTCGGTGCATTCTGGCGAAACATATGTCGTTTCTATCGTGATTGGAAAAGACGGCACAGCGCAGGCCCAACCGATGTTAACGTTCCTTTGATCAGTTAACGCGAATTCGCAGCTCAAGCCGCAGCGACATTAGTGCTACCAGGCCAGTGATTGCGACCAACAACGCGAACCCGATCGCAAGCTGGATGGAGAGTGCTGTCGCGATCCAGGAGAAGAGGAAGGGTGCCGCCGCTCCGAGCATGCTGCGTATGGCGGCTAGGCGCCCCAGCCGCTGCCCCATGCCGGCCGTCCCGAACAACGCCACCGGCACTGCGCCGCGCACGATGCTCGACAGGCCCTGACCCGCGCCAAAACTGATCGCAAAGCAAACTGCCAGGATCATTGCCGGCCCCGGCAGGAGCAGGAGGGCGAGCGCCGCGGGGATGGCCGCACTGGACACGATGGCGACAAGGAGAGGATGCTGGTTGCGCCACAGGGTGGCGTCCACCACCCGAATGGCGACCTGTGCCGGCCCCATCAGCATGGCAATCAGGTAGGCCGAGCTGCCGAGACCGAGCGACTGAAGTGCGAGGACGAGGTGGACACCCAGGGCCGAGATCGCCATGCCGGTGAGGCCGAAGGCGATCCCAAGAAGGATGAAGGCGCGCCGTGCGGTTCGACCCTCGAGGGGGACGTATCTCTCGTCTGGTTTCGGCCTCTGCTCTTCAAGTGACGTCTTTTCGTTCACATGTGGCGTCGCGAAAATCCAGCCGTGCAGGGGAGCGGCTAGGAGCAGGTGAAGGGCCGCAAAGACTAGGTAGGCCCCCTGCCATCCGACCTCTCCGACAAGCCAACCGGAAAGGGGCCAAAAGAGCGTCGAGGCGAAGCCTGCGATCAGGGTCAGATTGGTGATCGCGCGCCGCGTGTCATTGGGCCTCTTCTGGGCCAGCACCGAAAACGCGGCATCATAGAGGACCGCAAAGCTAAGGAGCTCGATCAGAAGTGTCAGGCCCCCGAATACATAGATGTTCGGGGATCCGGCGATGAGCAGGCTCAGAAGCGCCATCGCCAGGCTGCCCGCGCACATGACCTGCGCCCCGCCGAACCGGTCAATTTGACGACCGAGCACCGGAGAGGCCAGCCCGCCAAGGAGAAGGCCCGCAGACAGGATGCCGAAAAGGACCGGCTCCTGAGCGCCGAACTCGGCCGCTATCGCGGGCGCAAGGATCGGATAGGCGTAATAGATCGACCCGTATCCGATGATCTGCGTGACGCCCAGGGCGGCCACGACCGGGGCTTGCCTCACGTTGCGGCCCCGAGATTCAGGCGGTCATGCAATTTGGCCGCCGCCTCTTTGCGTTCGCTGTAGCGGTCGGTGAGGTGCCCGGAGATGTCCCGGGTCAGAAGGGTGAACTTTACCAGCTCTTCCATCACATCGACCACCCGGTCGTAATAGGGCGATTGCCGCATCCTTCCTGCCGCGTCGAACTCTTCATAGGCCTTGGCGACCGAGGACTGGTTCGGGATGGTCAGCATCCGCATCCAGCGCCGGAGGATGCGCATCTGATTGACCGCATTGAAACTTTGGCTCCCGCCCGAAACCTGCATGACCGCCAGTGTCCGGCCCTGGGTCGGACGGATCGCGCCCATGGAGAGCGGGATCCAGTCAATCTGGCTTTTCATCACGCCGGTCATCGCGCCGTGGCGTTCCGGGCTGGTCCAGACCTGGCCCTCGGACCAGAGGCACAACTCGCGCAGCTCCTGCACCTTCGGGTGATCGGCATCGGTTTCATCCGGTAAGGGCAGCCCCTTGGGGTCGAACACCCGCGTTTCACAGCCGAAATGTCGCAGCAACCGTTCCGCTTCCTGGGTGAGAAAGCGGCTGTAGGACCGTTCCCTCAGGGAGCCATAGAGCAGGAGAATGCGGGGCGGGTGGCTGGATGCGGGGCCGGTCAGTCCCGCCAGAGACGGCAGCTGAACGGCATCGGTCAGGTTCGGCAGTTCGGTCATGCGCGGACCTCCTCAGCCGGAGGCGCGTCCGGGAACCAGCGCCGACCGAGCCGGAGGGCGACATGGACCAGCAGGATCAGCGCGGGCACCTCGACCAGCGGGCCGATCACGGCCGCAAAGGCCACGGGAGAGGCAAGGCCGAAGGCGGCGATGGCCACGGCGATCGCCAGCTCGAAATTGTTCCCGGCCGCCGTGAAGGCGATGGCGGTGGTGCGCGGGTAATCCGCCTGGATCATCCGGCCCATGGCGAAGCTGACCAGGAACTGGATGATGAAGTAGAGCGCGAGCGGCACGGCGATGCGCAGGGCATCCATCGGCAGCGCGACCACATCGCCGCCCTTCAGACTGAACATCGCCACGATGGTGAAGAGAAGCGCCGCCAGGGTGACCGGGCCGATGCGCGGCAGGAAGACGGTTTCATACCAGGCCTCGCCCATGCGCCCCACAAGGATCCGGCGGGTCAGGAACCCGGCCAGGAACGGGATCCCAAGATAGATCAGCACCGCCTCGGTGATCGTCCAGAAGCTCACGTCGATCACGCTTCCCTCCAGCCCGAACAGCGGCGGCAGGACGGACAGGAAGAACCAGGCGTAGGCCGAGAAGAACAGGATCTGGAATACCGAGTTGAAAGCGACCAGCGCGGCCACATACTGGCTGTCGCCACGGGCAAGCTGGTTCCAGACCAGCACCATGGCGATGCAGCGCGCCAGCCCGATCAGGATCAGCCCGGTCATGTATTCCGGCTGATCATGCAGGAAGATCACCGCGAGCACAAACATCAGGACCGGGCCAATGATCCAGTTCTGGATCAGGGACAGGATCAGCACCCGGCGATCCTGGAACACCCGCGGCAGTTCCTCATACCTGACCTTGGCCAGCGGCGGATACATCATCAGGATCAGGCCGATGGCGATCGGGATATTGGTCGTGCCAATCGAAAGGCCGTTGAGCGCGTCCGGCAGCCCGGGCAATACGGTGCCCAGGGCGATGCCGATCGTCATGGCTACGAAGATCCAGAGCGTCAGCCAGCGGTCCAGAAAGGACAGCCGCCGGGTCGGTTGCGGGGAGGACATGGGTAGACTCCGTTCAGGGCGCTTCCGGCAGGACGCGATTTCCATTCGCATCGACCACCGGCTCGCCGTCTTCTTTCGAGAATGCGCCCAGCTGGGGCGGTAAGAGATCCAGCACCGCCTCGGAGGGGCGGCAGAGGCGCACCCCCTTGGGGCTCACTACGATGGGACGGTTGATCAGGATCGGATGTTCCAGCATCGCGTCGAGGATCTGCGCCTCCGTCAGTGCTGGGTCGCCAAGACCCAAGTCCGCGAAGGGCGTGCCCTTTTCGCGCAGCAGCGCGCGCAGCGGGGTTGCCATCCGCGCCACCAGGCTCTCCAGCATGATCCGCGACGGCGGGGTCTTCAGATATTCGATCACATGCGGCTCGATACCGGCATTGCGGATCAGCCCGAGTGTGTTCCGGGAGGTGCCACATTCCGGATTGTGGTAGATGATGACGTCCATTCCCACATCACCCGCAGCAGCTCTGTTTCGCCACGGGTGCGCAGCAGGCCGAAGCGGCCTTCTGGTCATCAAGCCTGCGGTCGCGTGGTTTGCAGCTTGCCGGGCGCGGTGACAGCGCAACGATCACGCGGTCGTCCGCGAGGCTGGGGTAAGCCGCCCGATGCAGCTGCATCGGCCTTACCGCATTACTGACCTCGAAGGTCAGTTTCGCCTGTGGGTCGAGAGAGACATGATCGATCACCTTGCCGATGATCCGGGTGAAAAGCCCTGCGGGCATATGGGCCCGATCCTCGTTGACGTCCCAAAGCTGCACGAAGATCTCCGTCCAGGCCTCGGGGTTTCCGCCGCAATCCAGAGCGCGGAACTGGCCGACCTTCACCTCGGTGACGTGAAAACCCGTTCGCACCTCCTGGCCGTCATAGGTGAAGACCAGGGGCCGATCCTCGACGTTGCGGAGGGCATCGAGAAGCTCGCCGATGGTGATATCTTTCGGGTCGGCCGCGCCGGTCGGCGCGCCGATGTTGCTTTGGACCGTCATTTGCGATACCTATTGATTCGACACTTCTAGGATCGTCAAATAATGGATGAACGTCAAGCGCTCTTGTCCTTCGGGGCCCTGTCTCAGGAAACCCGCCTGCGCATCCTGCGGATGCTGGTCGTGGCGGGGCCGGAGGGTCTGGCCGCTGGCCTGATCGCCGAACAGGCCGGAGTCACCGCCTCCAACGTCAGTTTTCATGTGAAGGAGCTGGAGCGCGCGGGCCTGGTATCCTCTCGCCGCGAAAGCCGATCGATCCTCTATACCGCCGAGTTCGATGCGCTGAACGGCCTCCTGCGGTTCCTCATGGAGGATTGCTGCGGCGGGCGCCTATGCCTTCCCGGTGCGGTGGCCGATGGTTGCGCCACCTCGCAGAAGACCAGCTGAAGTGATCCTGGCATTCTTCCTGGTCGCGCTGATCTACGCTGCGGTGGGTCAGGCCGGCGCCACCGGCTACATCGCGCTGATGGCCATTCTTGGATTGCCGCCACTGGAGATGAAGATCACTGCGTTGGCGCTGAACTTGGTGGTCGCTGCCATAGGGACTTTCATGTTCCAAAGGGCCGCGCAGCTTTCCTGGCGAAATCTGTATCCTTTCGCATTACTCGGCTTTCCGTTCTCAGTGCTTGGCGGGTCCGTGAATCTGGGTGCCGGGGCATATTATCCGCTCGTAGGCACCATTTTGATGCTGTCAGGCCTGCTGATGGCGCGCAGCGCGCTGACCCGCGGAACAACCACAACCCGGGCGCCCGACCATCCGCCATTCGTGCCTGCGCTGATCACCGGTGCGGTTATTGGCTTCATCTCCGGAACAACCGGCACCGGCGGCGGCGTCTTCCTGGCACCGATTATCCTCGCGATGAACTGGGCGGACGCCCGCCAGACCGCAGCCACGACGGCCATCTATAACCTGGTCAACTCGGCTGCGGCGTTGATCGGGGCCTATGCGTTCTGGCCACAAATATCGGGTTCCGCGCCGATCTGGATGGTGGCGGTTGCCATAGGCGGCCTCGCCGGTGCGATGCTCGGCAGTCGGTTTCTGTCTGATAAATGGCTTCGGGTCATTCTCGCGCTTCTACTGGCCGGGTCCGGGCTCAAGCTGTTTTGGTAACGGTGGTGACTGCGGATAGCAGCCGGATCGGCCAGGAGGCACCTGCACCAAAACGCGCCTTGGTTGACATTGCGTCGGCCTACGCAGTTGCTCGGGTCACGAACGTGATCATCGCATCATTCACATGACACACGACTTTTCATCTATCCTTGCAAAATCTTACCCATCATACGATAAAACACTAAAGGGAGTATTTGAATGAATCAGGGCGAAGCTCTTCGTGGGTTTGCAGCTATTGCCCAGGAAACCCGGCTTAGGATCATTCGGATGCTGGTCACTGCGGGTGCGGATGGGTTGGCGTCGGGATCCATCGCTGAAAACCTGGATGGCTCGCCTCAGCGGACATCATTTCATCTGAGAGAGTTGGAGAACGCGGGCTTGGTCCAGAGCCGGCGCGATGGCAAGTCGATCATCTACAGCGCCCGATTCTCGCAGCTGTCATCTCTTGTGGCTTTCCTTATGCATGATTGCTGCCAAGGCCACTGCAAACACTGTGATGAGGCGATCGCCTTGTTAGCCAAGTGCGAAGGCAAACCAACGCGAACAACTCACTGATATATCTTAATTTATATGACCACTGCCCGCCTCTGGCCACGGCAAGGAAACCCTATGCGCGATATTCTGGAACGCCAACAAGTATGGATTTACTTCGCGGCTGTCGGCCTTGCCGCAATCACCGGTATCACTGTGTCAGGCACAACCGCACTGGAAGGCGCGATCAACCCGGCGCTTGCCTTCATGTTGTTCGTCACGTTTCTGCAGGTTCCCTTGCCGGACATCGGGCGCGGGTTCCGGGAGATGCGTTTTCTGTGCGCCCTTCTCGCCGGTAACTTCATCGCCGTTCCGGTGCTTGTATTCCTGTTGCTGCAACTCGCCATAGACGATGCCCTGCTGCGTCTTGGCATTCTCATGGTGCTGCTGACGCCCTGTATCGACTATGTGATTACTTTCGCCCACCTCGGGCGGGCCGATGCGCGATTGCTGTTGTCGTCGACGCCGCTTCTGCTGGTGGTGCAAATGGCACTGCTGCCGATTTTCCTTGGCCTGTTCCTCGGCAGCGAGGCCGCAGACCTGGTGCATGTCGGCCCGTTTATCCATGCTTTCGTTTGGCTGATCGCGGTGCCGCTGATGTGTGCGGGTGCTGTTCAGCTCTGGGCCGCTCGACACGCGGCGGGGCGGCGTGTGAGTGACGGGCTTGGTGTTCTTCCGGTTCCGGCGACGGCGGTGGTTCTGTTCTTGGTCGTGGCGGCGACGGTTCCGGTTCTGGGAGCGGCCAGCCGCCATGCTCTGTCAGCCCTGCCGATCTTCATCGCCTTTGCCGTTCTGGCCCCCTTCATCGGATGGGGTGCCGCACGCATTTTTGTTCTTCAGCCAGCTGCGGGCCGGGCTGTGTCCTTTTCGATCGCAACCCGAAACTCTTTGGTGGTGCTCCCGTTGGCCCTCGCCGTTCCGGGTGCGATCCCTGTGCTTCCGGCCGTGATCGTGACGCAGACATTGGTCGAGCTGGTTGCCGAACTGATATATATTCGTGTGCTTCCGCGCTTCGGCAGGGCTCTAAATCAGGTTCAGCGTCTGACGGACCCGTCTGCAGCTTTTTCCGGGCTTTGGACCAGTCGCTGACGTGCCGAGCTCTGACAGATGGCGCCAAGTGTCCTCAAGGCCGTCAGAGCGTCAACACGGGCCTCGATGCCGGGCGATGAGTGCGGCATCCGTTGGCCTGCCGCATTGGCCGGGCAACAAAGGTCTGGAGCCAGCACGGCCCGCTCGGTCTTCGAAGGAAAAGGATCAACTGCGATCTCACCGCTCAGAAGCCCCAAGCCAAAGCCAGATTTCTGCAGAACCAAGATCATCAAAAAAGGGGCGTTCCGGCAGCCCTGCCGGATCACAGGTCCAAGAGATCGAACGGCGTCCATCTTGACATCTTGCTGCGTGATAAGGCCATGTTCGCCATATGGGGATCCGCGAGCTCCCCACGAGGCGTCAGCTGAAACTCGCGTTCCAATCCCGTTCCATTGAACCCAAGGAGGGAACGCACATGCCTGCGCCTGATGCGATGACCTGCGAAAAACTGTCTAAACTAATCGGCACGCCAAAGGCGCCTGTCGTGCTGGATGTGCGCCGTGATGCCCTGCGCAACGCGGACCCGCGATTGATCGCCACCGCGCGTGCCGTGCCCGAAACCGGGCTTGTGCGCGAGGCGCTGTCCCACCTCGCGCGGGAACTGAGGGGCGAAGCGCCCGGTCGACCGGTTCTGGTCGTCTGTGCTGAAGGGCACGGTCGCAGCCAGGGTGTCGCGGCCTGGCTACGCCATGAGGGGTTGGCCGCCGAATATCTGGAAGGCGGCCATGCCGCCTGGGTTGCGGGCGGGCTGCCGACCTTTGATCCGGCGAAGCTGCCCCGCCCGGACGGAGCGGGCCGCAGTCTCTGGGTGACCCGTTCCCGCCCCAAGATTGATCGCATCGCCTGCCCCTGGCTGATCCGCCGCTTCATCGACCCCCGCGCGGTGTTTCTCTATGTTACGCCCTCCGAGGTTCAGGCAGTGGCCGAGACCTTCGGGGCCGCCCCTTATGACATCGACGGCGTGTTCTGGAGCCATCGCGGCGAGACCTGCACCTTCGATACACTGATTGCGGAATTTGACCTGTCGATCCCGGCACTGGACCGGCTGGCTACGATCGTGCGGGGGGCCGACACGGCGCGCCCAGATCTGGCACCAGAATGCGCCGGTCTTATTGCCGCCTCGCTTGGCCTTTCGCGGATGCATGTCGCTGATCTGGAGCAGCTGGAGGCGGGGATGGCGCTGTATGACGCCTTCTACCGCTGGTGCCGCGACGCTACCGGGGAAACCCACACCTGGCAAAGCCATGGAAAGTCAGCGAAATGACGCCCACATCCGGTTTTCCGACCATTGGCGAAGCCGCCAGAGTCTGGGCGCGCATCGCGGCCCTCTCGTTCGGCGGCCCTGCGGGCCAGATCGCCGTCATGCACCGTGTTCTGGTCGAGGAGAAGAAATGGCTGGGCGATGGCCGTTTCCTGCACGCGCTGAATTTCTGCATGTTGCTGCCCGGCCCCGAGGCGCAGCAGCTCGCCACCTATATTGGCTGGCTGATTCATGGGGTCCGGGGCGCGCTGATCGCGGGCGGGCTGTTCATCCTGCCCGGGATGCTGGCCATCATGGGGCTGAGCTGGATCTATGCGGTCTGGGGCGAGGTGGGCTTTGTCGCGGCGCTGTTCTTTGGGCTGAAGGCGGCGGTGCTGGCCATCGTCTTGCAGGCCGTGGTGCGGGTGGGGCGTCGAGCGCTGAAGAACAACGCGATGCGGGGGATCGCGGCGGCGTCCTTCATCGCCATCTTCGCCTTTGGCGCGCCCTTCCCGCTGATCGTGGCGGTGGCGGCCATGATCGGCTGGGCGGGTGCAAAAGCGGGACTTGCAGCCTTTGTCGGCGGTGGGGAGCATGGTGCGGCGGGCAAGGCGCATGTCGCCGATGCTGAAACCTTGCTGGGCGAAGAGGTCTTGCTGCCGCCCGCCGCCCGGGCGGGGGCGTTGCGCGCCGGTCTGGCCATGATCGCGCTATGGCTGGTGCCGGTGGGGGTGCTGGTTGTGCTCGCCCCCGGCAGTGTCTTCACCGACATCGCCACCTATTTCTCAAAACTGGCGTTGCTGACCTTTGGCGGGGCCTATGCGGTCTTGGCCTGGGTCGCGCAGGAGGCGGTCGGAACCTATGGCTGGCTCGAACCCGGTGAGATGCTCGACGGGTTGGGTATGGCCGAAACCACGCCCGGCCCGCTGATTATGGTGCTACAATTCGTGGGCTTCATGGGCGCGATGCGCGAGGCGGGCTGGGCGGCCCCGCTGCTAGCGGGCACCGTGGGCGGGCTGGTCGCCACCTGGGTGACGTTTGCGCCTTGCTTTGCCTGGATCTTCCTCGGAGCACCCTTCATGGAGGGGGTGCGGGCGAACCGCGCTTTGTCTGCCGCGCTGTCAGCCGTCACTGCGGCGGTGGTAGGGGTGATCCTGAACCTGGCGCTGTGGTTCGCCATTCACGTCATTTGGCGGCAGGTGGCGGATGTTCAGGCGGGGCCGGTATCGCTTCAGCTGCCGGTTATGGGCTCGATCGACTGGATGGCGGCGGCCCTGTCGGCTCTGGCACTGATCGCGGTGTTCCGGCTAAAGATTGGCATGGTCCAGGTGCTTGCAGGTGCCGCGTTTGCCGGGATGGCGTTGCACCTTGTCGGCCTGATCTGATCAGATGCACCGTGATCCCTGAGAGTAAAACGATACTCATCTTGTCGTGGTGGCGGGGCGATTTCTGCTTTTCGCCATCATCCCTGTCCCAGTGCTCTGACAAATGGCGGGCATTTCATGGGCGAAACCTCGGCCCATGAAGCTACGGTTACGCCAGAGTTGCGCGGGAATCTGAGGGCAAGAGACTGCAGGATGGACCTCATGCATCCCCCGGGTAGGATGTGCCGCAAACCGAAACATGAAATTGCCGGAACAAAATGGGCACCTCGCAGGAAATGGCGTCGGCCCGCATCGACCAGTTGATTGCACTTCATGGCTTGGCTGCCTTTTGGCCTCCTTTGTTGTTTGGGTCGTCGTGGCGATGCCGCAGCGCGCCCGAAGGGGCGGTGTGCGGCGCTTTCTCCTAGGCAGATTTGGCGGAAGAGGTGGTTTCGAGGCCGGGTGTCGCGTCCGGCTTCAATCGTTGGATGGCGAGCCAGCTGGCCAGTGCCATCACGCCCGAGGTCGCGAGGCAGAGCGGCAGGCCGCCGAACTGGTAGCTCAGGCCAGAAAGCAGCGTTCCGAGAAGACGGCCCGCCGCATTGGCCATGTAGTAGAAGCCCACATCCATGGTGACCCGCTCATTCTTCGAGAAAGCGAGGATCAGGTAGGAATGGACCGCGCTGTTGACGGCGAAAACGAAGCCGAAGATCAGCAGTCCGGTGACGATCGAGGCCGTCAGCCAGATCGCCGGAGCCGGCGAGAGGAAGGCGAGCGCCGCCAGGGCAAAGGGGATCGGCACCAGCAGCCCGGCCCACCGGATCGCGGCGCGTTTCGGATCGGTCGCGGACCTGACGATCTTCGGGGCGAAGCCCTGGACCGCGCCATAGGCGATGATCCACAGTGCCATGAAGCCCCCGATCAGGAAGAAGGCCTCGCGCCGCCCCTCCGCGGTGCCATCGGACAGCACGGCCTGGAAGTAGATCGGGATGCCGACCACGAACCAGACATCGCGGGCCCCGAACAGGAACATCCGCGCCAGGCTGAGGCGGTTGATCAGCGGATCGCGCGACCACACGCTGCTGAATTTTGTGCCTTTCTTACCGACCGGCAGGCCCTTCGGCAGGAAAATGGCCGTGGCGATCAGGATCACCGCCAGGACGGCCGCCATGGACCAGATGGCCACCGCGAAACTCGCAAGGCCAAGGAGCGCCGCGCCCAAGAAGAACCCGGCGCCTTTCACCGCGTTCTTCGAGCCGGTTAGAATGGCGACCCAGCGGAAGAGCCCGCCCTCACCGGATGGCGCGAGCAGTTTCACCGCCGACTTCGACGACATCTTCGCCAGGTCTTTTGCGACACCGCTGGCGCCCTGGACCGCCATGACGAAGGCCACAGATACGGCGACACCCCAGGACGGGTCGAGCTGGGTCAGCGCGGCCAAGGCCGCGATCTGAAGGGCGAGCCCACCGTAAAGCGTTGCGGCCAAGCCGAACCGGGCGGCGATCCAGCCGACACAGAGGTTGGTGATGATCCCCGCCAGCTCATAGAGCAGGAAGAGATAGGCCAACTGGATGGGCGAGAACCCGAGGCTGTTGAAATGCAACAGCACCAGCATGCGAAGCGCGCCATCGGAGAGCATGAAGGCCCAATAGGCGGCGGTGACCGCCGCATAGGCCCGAAGCGGGTTGGAGACGGCGCTTTCGGCCATCACAGCGACCGTGCAACCAGGCGGGCAACGTCCGCCAAACGGCAGGCATAGCCCCATTCGTTGTCATACCAGGCATAGACCTTCACCTGGGTGCCGTTCACCACCATCGTCGACGGGGCATCGATGATGGAGGAACGGGGGTCGTTCAGGTAGTCAGTCGAGACAAGGGGACGGGTTTCATACCCGAGGATCCCCTTCAGCTCGCCCTCCGCCGCGGCGGCGAACAGCGCGTTCACTTCCTCCGCCGTTGTCGGCCGCTCGACCTCGAACACGCAATCGGTCAGCGAGGCGTTCAGCAGCGGCACGCGGACCGCATGGCCGTTCAGCCGCCCCTTCAAATCCGGATAGATCATGGTGATGGCGGTGGCCGAGCCCGTTGTCGTCGGGATCAGGTTCATCAGGGCGGAACGGGCTCGACGCATGTCCTTGGCGGGCCGGTCGACGATGGTCTGGGTGTTGGTCACGTCATGGATCGTGGTGATCGATCCATGGCGGATACCGATGTTCTCGTGGATGACCTTCACCACCGGCGCAAGGCAGTTCGTGGTGCAGCTGGCCGCGGTGATGATCGCGTGCTCGGCAGGATCATATTGGTCATGGTTCACGCCGTAGACCAGATTCACCGCCTCGTCCGATTTGACCGGAGCGGAGACCACAACCTTTTTGACCCCGACCGCGAAATAGGGCGCGATCTTTTCGGCCGTCTTGAAGACGCCGGTGCAGTCGATCACCAGATCAATGCCCAATTCTGCCAAAGGCAGATCTTCGATGCGCTTGGCAGAGGTGAGGCGGACGTGCCGACCCTTCAGGGTGAGGCCGTCCTTATCGTGCCCTACCGGTGTTGCCCACCGGCCATGGACGCTGTCAAACTCGAGCAGGAGCGCATGCTGAGCCGGGTCGCCCACAGCATCGTTGATCAGCACCAGATCGCCTTCGGCGCCGGTCTCGATCAGGTCGCGCAGGGCAAGCTTACCCATTCGGCCAAGGCCGTTCAGTGCAATGCGGGGCATTTTGTCGTCCTCAGAGGTGGGTTCGGCCGATCTCGTCGACCGCTTCCTGGCGCGCGATGCTGTCTAGGTTTTCAAGGGAAAGTGCCGCGAAGTTCGTGATCCGCTTGTTCAGCGTGCTGAAAGCCTCGGCAAATGCCAGGGCCTTCTCAGCGTCATTCCCGGTTGCCTTGACCGGATCCGGAAGTCCCCAATGTGCGGTGATCGGCTGGCCCGGCCAGGGCGCACATTCCTCGTCTGCCGCCGCATCGCAGACGGTGAAGACGAAATCCATGTGCGGCGCACCAGCGGCTTCAAACTCCGAGATGTGCTTCGAGCGGAGCGGTGAAATGTCATAGCCATTTCGTTCGAGTAGCTCGACCGCGAAGGGGTTCAGACTGGTGCCAGGACGGGTTCCCGCCGAGAAAGCCCGGAACCGACCGCCCTCGATCCCGTTCAGGATCGCCTCGGCAAAGATTGAACGGGCGGAGTTGCCCGAGCAGATGAAGAGCACGTTGTAGGGACGCTGGGTCATTTCAGGATCAGCTCTTGTTATGATGAGGTCGCACAGATCGGGGCGCCCGCGGCAGCAGTCGCGCGCCAGAAAATCGACGAGGTTGCGCGCATGGGGCAGCGCGATGCTGTAGAGGATCGACCGCCCCTCTCTGGTCGAGACGATCAGGCCAACGCCCTCCAGATCCGCAAGATAATGGGACAGGGTGTTCTGCTTCAGGCCAAGTGCTTGGGAGATCTCGGTCGGCCGGACAGCCTGAGGCATGTGCCGCATGATCAAGCGGTAGACGGAGAGCCGTCCTGGGTGGCCGAGGGTCGAGAAGATGGCTGAGGCGCTATCAATATCCATACTTCATGAAATATGGATATATCGATTCGACGCAAGCGAAGGTTTTGTGACAGCCAGGCGACCGTGGCCTGGGACTGATTCCTACCTGGACGACTAAATAGTGGCTGGCACCTGGCTGGCCGCTTTCCGCCCGTGACGGGACGCGGGGCATCGTAATCGCCGCGCCGAGCACAGATGGCCGCTATCCCGGGTTTGCTGCAGGTGCAATGCCGCGCACCCGTCAGTCGGCTATCCGCCCGGCGGATTATTTAGACCTCGAAGTGCGTCTTGGTCTGCCGCACCTGCAAGCGGCAGCTTTGTCCGCAAAGCAGCCTACCAAGGCGAGAAATTGTAAAGGCGCCGGTCTTTCGATCGGGGCCTTGTGGTTGGGGGGATCAGTCCCCCCGGTTGCCGTTGGGACGCGACCAGATCAGGCTGTAGCCCTCGCCGTCCTCGTCGTCGAAGAGGTTCGCGAAGATCGGGTGCGAGAAGCTCGGATCGTCCAGCTTCAGGCCCAGATAGTCCCGGCCCTCGTTCGAGCGCTTCGACCAGGCGGCACCGATCTCCGCGCGGCCCACCAGGATCCGGTGCGAGGGCGCATTCTCGCCCGTGGCCCGCAGGTCCGGGACGATGCGCACGCCCTTGGCCTGAACGCTCAGGGTGACGATTTCGCCGGTGTATTCGTTGCCGGTCTTCTTGAAGGTGCCGATGGTCGCCATTGTCTGTCTCCATTCTCTCGTGTTCGGGCCCGCTCCAGTGCGGCCTCGATGGCGATCGACAGGCCGGGGACGACGGCCGGCGCAGTCCCGCCCGGGACCACGACAGCACAGGCAGGGCTTTCTTGCCTCGCGAGGAATGGGCGAAGCCCAGGGGAAGAAAGTTCGGGCGACGCTGTTGCGCCGAGACGTCGAAGCGCGGCTGCCGCGCTGGTCTTCGGCCAGATCAGCCCATCACAGAGGACGCATGCGAGCGGTCCCGTCCACACCAGAGAGACAGGAGACAGAGGCGATCCTGAAAGAACCGCCAGGAAGATCCGACAGACAACCAACGGCGATGATCACCCAGACTGCGAACAGGCGGGCTTGCGCCCTTCCCCCCGACCTGCGGCCGCGGGCGAGGCAATTCATCAGATCGGATACTGGCCCGGGCCGCCGGATCGGCACATACCGCCCAAGCGCTTGACCGGGAAGAGGGACAGGGCAGAAAGCGCGATCAGAGTGTGCAACCAATCCACGGAACCCACGATCAAAGAGGCCGGAATGAGGGAAAGACTGATCCCTGCACGCCCATGACGACCGGGGGCAAAACGCCAACCGATTGCCGAGATCGAAAGGCCGGGCTGTCCAGAGGCTATCTTGGTGCAGGTGGACTGAGCCAACCGTATGACAGAGCGGACGGCGCCGGGAACGCAGCAGAAGCCGTGCGTGCGACCGCGGCAGGCGCCAGCCAAAGAGAAATACCCTCCGACGCAAGCGTCGGAGGGTGCAGAAGGCTCATGCAAGCATGAGAGGGAAGGCGCTCAGTCGATGGCCTGGAAGATCTCCGCAGCCTCGGGATGGTCGCCTGCAAATTCATAAAGCCGTGCATAGCCCTCGACCAACTGATCAGCAGCATGGTGGAATGAGAGGTGAGAGAAGGCGAACAGCGTTGCGATAATTCCCGCCGCTTCGGCCGAGACCTCGCCCTGCCAGCCGTTGCCGCTACAGGCCATGCGGTAGCGCGCTTTCGAGGTCGGGGCCATGAAGAGCGGCCGCCCGCCCTGCTCATAGAAGTCCCAATGGCCACCGCCGTAGTCCAGCGGGCTCAGGCTATCCATCATGGCATAGACCATATTCTCGGCGACAAGCATTCGGGTCGGCCCGAACAGGTCGGGCAAAAAGGTAGGGCGGCGCTCTTCGGCCACCCGGTCAACAGAAGTCATCGTGCTCATGGGATCGAACTCCTCGGAAAGGGAAAACCTCGAGCCCGGCGGCGCTCTCTTGTCTGCCGCATGGCTCACAGAACTCCCTCCCCCGCTCTGCCTCTCCCCGGCGTTGATTGATTTTGTTCTCTATATGTTCCATATAGAGATTCAACCCGACAAGGGAGATCGACGATGGAACCTGTCTCTCATGCCCTGGCGGTGACGCCGCGCCAGATCGCCTATGCCCGCTCGCTCGCGCTCCGGAACAAGACCCTCCTGCCCTGGGAGGTCCAACAGAATCGCCGCAGTCTCAGCACCTGGATCGAGGCGCAGTCGCGGCTGAAACCTCTGGACGATGGCCAACCCACCTCGAAACAGGTCGCTTTCGCCGAACGGCTTGCGCGGCTTCGGCGGCGCGCCATCCCGGATGAATGCTTCCGGGATCGGCAATTGCTGTCCCGGTGGATCGACAGCAATCGCTGAGCCTGAATCGCGGCCCGGCTGGAAGCTGGTTGATCAGGCCCTCCGCCCGCTCTCCGTGAACGTGTAGCCATTCGCGAGCACTGCCTCATCGACGGCAGCATCGGAAGACAGATAGTCGTATTCTTGTTCGAGCTGCCGGTAGAGCCACCGGGCAAGATCGCGCAGCAGGTCGGTAACAATGCTCTCGGCATCTTCGGTCATGTCCTGACCGACCGGGCTTTCGCGCGTGACAGCGACGTCCATGGTAAAAGCATGATAGGTGCTGCCGCGATGCCGGACATCCGCCTGCAACTGGTAGAAGTTGCGGCGCTGGACCGCCAGGAGCGCATCTGCAATCCGGTGCAGTTCCTGGTCCATTGGCGCGTAGGAGCGAATGGCAGAGGAAGCGCCTTTGTTGAAGGCATAGCTGCCCTCCCACGCCGCCCCATCCCCCTGCGACCAGAACCCGGTAAACCAGATGCGGGGACTTTCGCTGGTGCCTCCGCCCATCAGCCGGGATGTCCGGGCCCGCAGACGGATTCCGAGAATTTCCGCAATGCGCTGGAAGTCCTCGTAGACGGCATCATACCAGTCGTGATCAAAGGCACCCTCACGATACCAGGCCCGGGCATTGTCTTTCGCGGCCTCCGGCAGTTCGTCAAAGCGATAGATCGTGATCTCGATGATCGAAGGCATCACGCAGCCCTCCGCTGCAGAAGCGCAAGCTGCGCCGCATCACGCCAGAACGGATCGACCAGGCGCCCTTCAGCCGCGGCCGCCCGCCTGCGCAAGAGGCTAGCATCGGCATGTTTGCCCATATCGGCGAGATGCTGCGCTTCAGCCCGCTGGCTGCAGGCCAACGTAACCACCGCCCGCGCTTCTGCATCGCTTGCGACGGGTTGAAGCCAGGTCACGCCACCATTTGCAACCTCGCCAGCCAGCACCAGCCCCTGATCGGCATCAACCACCGCAATCAGCTTCGGCGTGAAGCGGAGCGCGGGATCATCGCTACAAGCAACGTCGCCACTTCCAAGGCGCGTTGACACCAGCATCATCGCGTCCACGAGGCTGTCACAGGCGCCGAGGCAAACGCTGCGCTCGAACGCCCATCGCTCGAGCTCGGGATCGAGATAGCGCGCCTCGCCGGTACAGGTGATGGTCAGAGGGGTGCGCTGCGCCAGTCGAAGCTGCGCAAGGGTCTGGCTGATCAGCACCCGCCCGGCGGACAGGAACCCTTCAGTTGAACCTGAATAGGTCATCGCGGTGTCTCCACGACGGGCAGCGGAAGCCTCTCTCCCACCTCATGACCCGTCGCTTTGCCCCGACCCCACCTCTCCCTCTCGGCCGCGCAGCAGACACGCGCAGCCGAGATTGTCGGCATGGCTGGTCAACCAGTTCCATCGGTCAGATCTTGATGCCGCGCGGGATCGATCACGAACCCGAACAGACCGGGTTCATACTCGGCCGCAGGTACAAGAAAGCGGCGGCGCTCGACGCCCGGTCCACGCTTCGCTCCCGGCGTCGCCGTCGTTTCCACGAAGCCGGGAAAGCGATCAGAACTGACCGCCGAGATCACGATCCAGTCCCCTGCATGCTGACGCTCGAAGATCTGGCGATCCCGCTCTAGGGATTCGCCGTGTTGAAGGGCGCGACCATGCATGGCCTCCCAGGCCTCTGGCCAGTGATTGCGCAGCGTCTCATCGGCCAGGCGGCGTTCATAACCCGTGAAGCGATCCGGAAAAGCCTGCGCAACCGCTGCCCATTCGGCATCTTCCTCGTAGAACCCGGAGGAGGATCGCAGCAGCGGATGCACACGGGCATTCTGCTCTGGTGCAAGCTGGAACCCGCCATGACCGGCCGTGGAGTGGCAGAGGACGCCTTCGCCATAGATCGTGGCACCCTGCGAGGAACCCCATGGCGTATGGACACGGGAGACAATCTCACACCTCCCGAGTGCCGCGCGCTCACGCTGATGTTCGGCATTCTCCGCGACCAGAGCGCGGAATGCGGCCTCGTCGACGACATCACCGGAATGGCCGTAGAAGTCATCGCGCCGCCAGGTCTCGAGCGGACGAGAAAGCCGCCAGCCCGTCGCCAGGAAATGCCGCCCTTGCCGTGCCGGCACCATGGCGAAGGCGGTGTCGCCGACACGCGCGACCAGCAGGCCGTCGGCGCTGCGCCCAAACTCGACGACGGGCAGAGGCCGGGAGGGAGAAGCGGGGGTGATCGTAACCGTGGTGTTCATCCTGTGACCGCCTCCACGGCGTCGATGTCTTCGCCATTCAGAACGGCGTTCAGCCATTCATGTGTGCTGATCCAGCCGATGCTCTTGCGTGCGCCAAGGTCGATGACATGCGCCCCGCCACCGAAAGCCTCGACCCTGGGGCGAGAACAGGTATTGGCATAGTCGAACCCCCAGAGGCCGGTGAGGTTCAGCTCTTCGGCAAGGCGCAGCACGAAGTTGATGACGCCCTCGACGTCGCCCTGATCATCATCATGGATCCAGAGTTGCGAGCCGCTCGGCCCGTCTTGCTGGACGAGATCGAAGCCGTTGAACGCAAGCTCGTCGGCATCCGCCTCTTCGGCGCGCAGGCGGTGGAACAGTGCCATCGCCTTGGCGGCATTCTCAGGCGAACCCGCATCGAGCAGGCAAGAGAAATGGGTGAAATAGTCGGCCATGACAGGCTCCTTGTCAGAAATGGAAAACCCGGCGCGAGGCCGGGCCTGGTCGGGATTGCGGAGGGAAACGGTCAGATGACCGAGGACGTGGCGGCCGCATGGGCGGCCAGCATCTGGCGGTAGAACCGCCGCCGGGCGAGCCTGAGGCCGGGATCCTTGCGGATACTGGGGTGGAAGGCACGGGATGCGGCGCGCAGGACTGCGAAACCTGCGGCATCAGCTGTCAGGCCGAGAAGGGGGTAGAACGGATCAGGTGCCGGGGTCGGGGCGGCCTGCGACGGCTCCACTTCGGCCTCGATCTTCGGAGTACGCCCCATCCACGGCTCCGGACGGATCGCCCGTGCCCAGTCGGCGAAGCTCGGGATGTGCCCCAGATCCTCGCGGACATGCTGCTCTCCCACCCATCGCGTCGGGATCACCCGGCCCGAGGACAGCGTCAGCGTCTTGCCGAACACGGTCTCCAGCAGAAAAATTCCTTCGGCATGGTGGCGCAAAGCTCGGTGCCTGAAGTCAGCAAGGATCTGCTTCGAGGCATCGAACCAGGAATGCAACTCGATGTAATCCTCGACCACGCCGCCCCACTTTTTCACCGAGGACAGGGCGTGATGATAGGGATGTGCCATGTTCCCCGCCCTCAAAAGCTGTGGTTGAACTGCTCGGACGAAGTGAACCGCTCGTTGTAGTCCAGCAGGATCGTCCCGGCCTCGGCGTCGAAATGGAACTCGCCGAACGCGCCGTCGCAGTTTTCCCAGCCGCCATGGCAATCCGAGAGGAGGTCATAGGCCAGGGCCTCGACAGCGTCCGAGAGCGACATGCTGCTCGTCGAAATCTCGCTGATGCCCCAGCTGACCTGCGCGAGAGTGAGTTCCGTGTCCGGCATCGGCACCACGGCATCGCCGCGGCGAGCGTCGATATCTTCGACCTGCCCGCTGTCGCCGGCGCCGTCGAAGGTGACGATGATCTCGGTGATCCCGGCGGCGCGCATGGCCGCGAACAGGGCCTTCTTGTTCTGTGCCATTGCGGTGGTGCTGAGCGTCTGATGCGCCAGCTGCGAGGCATCGAACTGCGCCATGGCGGCTGCGAGATTGGCTTCCGGGGATGTTGTGATATCTTGGGTCATCGGACTTCTCCTGAGAGCAAAAGGACGGGTGAAGCCGACCGGCGCTCTCTCTGGGAACGGAAGGCTCGCCCTTCCCGGATCCCTCCTCGACCTCTCCCGCGCCGGGGTCCATCCCGGCTCCTCTGCGCGGCGCGCGCCACTGGCGGGTGATCGCGCGTCCCCGGTGCACGGCGCGGCTCGCCGTGCGAGGCCTGCCCAGAGGGGGTGAGGCGCTTGCGCGCCTCACTGCCAGGGGTCGATCTCGAGGGCGATGAGCGTCTCATCGCCATCATATTCATCGGCGGGCATGGCGGCATGGCTGCCATCGCCGGCCTGAAACACGACGATCGAGACCATCAGCGTGGCGGCGAGGCTGGCGGCGAAAGCGGTGGCATCCTTCTTGGACATGGGACTGGCTCCTGTCTTTGGAGACGAGGGACCATCCCCCGCTCGACAGGCGCCCGAAGTGTCTGATCGGATCTGCAATCACCCTCGGGCGTTCGGCCTTGTGCCGAATCCCCGAGGGCGGCACGCGCGCGTAAGCCGACCCTTTACGGGTTGATTTCAAAGAGACGGATCGGACCAAGGTTTGCGAATGGAAGCGGGGATGGGGCTTTGGCTCTGACAGGGGCCGTGCCCAGTGACGGGATGCCTCCGCTCGCCACCGGCCTCGGAGCAAGATGGGCGCGTTCTTCGTCGTGTTGAAGGCGGTGAAATCCGGTCCGCAAATTGAAGATGAATATTGTGCGGGAGACACTCACGACCGTCGGCCCCGGACATAAGGCCATGCCGCTCACAAGGAATCGGAAAAGACCACGCACGGCGATCCTCGAGGGAAAGGCCCGATACCAGCCAGCCGGCTTCCAGCTCAGACTCGGAAAATACCCCTGCCATTGCTCCAGGCGGGTTGATCAGGCACAAGAGTGGTCATGAGTGATCATATTGGCAGCAAATCCAGCGCAGCGCTTTTCCCGCTGCTGATCGGGACCAGGGCACGCCATGTGCCCGGGTTGCCCGTGCGCTGAGCATGCGCTGACCGCCGGGCAACCCCAGACCATTCCCCTGCAACACATCAGACCGGCACCCTGACGGGGCCGAGGGATTTGTCATGACACTCTGGACTGAACTGGCCCGCGCCTCGACCGAGGTGGGCGACGATATCCTGCTGCGCAAACGCGGCGATATCTATGAGATCCGCTTCAACGGCATCGAGTTGATGTCGAACATCATGTGGCGCTCCGAAGCGGTGTTGGCCGAGCGCAGTCTGTGGCGGCTACGCAGCGCCTCCGAACCGCGCGTGCTGATCGGCGGACTCGGCATGGGCTTCACCCTGCGGGCCGCACTCGATCTCTCGCCCCCGGATGCACAGGTCACTGTCTGCGAGTTGATCCCGGCGATTGCGCAATGGAACCATGAAGTTCTGGCCCCATTGGCCGATCATCCACTGCGCGATCCACGGGTGCAACTGCGGGTCGTGGATGTGATGGATCTGCTTTCCGAAAGCGGCCCGGGATTCGATGTGATCCTGATGGATACCGACAATGGACCGGATTTCCTGGTCCGCGATGACAATCAGCGCCTCTATGGAGAAAGTGGTCTGAACGCGGTTCGGGACGCTCTGCGACCGGGCGGCATTGCGGCCTTCTGGTCCGCTGAAATCTCCGATCCTTTTGAGGACAGGCTCAGCGAGCTTGGCTGGGACTGGCAGCGCGAGGACGTGCAATTGCCCGGCGGGCGGGTGGATGCCTTCCACCATATCTATCTGGCGAGGAAAGCCCGCGTAGGATCGGTGTCGCACCAATCAGCGCGTTCCAGCCGCCTGCCGGACGCGCCGCAACTTGTGCGATGCCGCGCAAGCGGATTGCAGTGAGGCGTCCCGCTGACGATCCCCTGCGATGACGCGAGTCAGTGCTTTACGCAGCAGGAGAAGTATCGGCTGCTGCTGGCCGAGCGCCATTGGGTGTTATGAAGCAATGCGAAGGCCCCGGCCTTTCGATCGGGGCCTTGTGGTTGGGGGGATCAGTCCCCCCGGTTGCCGTTGGGACGCGACCAGATCAGGCTGTAGCCCTCGCCGTCCTCGTCGTCGAAGAGGTTCGCGAAGATCGGGTGCGAGAAGCTCGGATCGTCCAGCTTCAGGCCCAGATAGTCCCGCCCCTCGTTCGAGCGCTTCGACCAGGCGGCGCCGATCTCCGCGCGGCCCACCAGGATCCGGTGCGTAGGGGCCTTGTCGCCCGTAGCCCGCAGGTCCGGGACGATGCGCACGCCCT
>NZ_JGYG01000024.1 GCF_000740795.1 Haematobacter massiliensis | reverse complement strand
GCGCAGATTCGACCATCCGGATGATCTGCGAAAGCACTGTCGCGCCGCCCACTGCGGTGGCACGCAGCGCAAGCGCTCCCTTCTGATTTACCGTCCCGCCGACAACAGTGCTTCCGGTCGTCTTGCGTACCGGGATTGGCTCGCCGGTCATCATGGATTCATCAACGTAGCTTTCGCCCTCAATGACCTCCCCGTCGACCGGTATCCGTTCGCCAGGGCGCAGTTCCACAATATCGTCGTGCGCGACATCGGAGGTTGCGATCTCGACAGTCTGCCCGCTGCGCCGGACACGGGCAGTACGGGCCTGCAGTTGCACAAGCCGCTTGATGGCTTCTGACGTCTTGCCCTTTGCTTTCGCCTCAAGATACCGGCCGAGAAGGATCAGGGTGACGATGACAGATGCAGCTTCGTAATAGACATTCACCGTTCCGGCGGGCAGCAGGGACGGAAGGAAAGTTGCGACGACCGAATAGGCGTAGGCCGCCATCGTACCGACTGCGACCATCGAATTCATATCGGGCGCGAGGCGGAACAGAGCCGGAAACCCTTTCTGGTAGAATCGAAGGCCAGGAAAGAACAACACCAGAGTCGTGAGCGCGAACTGAAAGTACCAGCTTGTCTGTGTTCCGACAGTCTGCATGACCAGATGGTGGACAGCTGGGATGAGGTGTGAGCCCATTTCCAGCAGGAAAACCGGCAGTGTCAGAATGCCCGCGACCAAAAGGTCGTGCTTCAGGCCTGCCCGCTCTGCGTCCTTGCGTGCGCTTGCTTCGGCTTCGGCGGCTCCGGTGTCCCCGATCAGGGCTGCATCATAGCCCGCATTTTCCACCGCTTTCACAAGGTCTTCCGGGGATGCTGTCCCTTCGACCGTCGCCCGCTCGGTTGCGAGGTTGACATGCGCAAAACGGACACCTTTGACACCCGCGAGCGCACGCTCAACCCGACCAACGCATGAAGCACAGGTCATGCCCTCAATCGACAGTTCGGTGTTGGCCAATGGCACGCCATAACCGATATTCTCAACGGTCCTGACCAGAAGATCATATGTCACAGGATTGGAAAAACGGACTTCTGCCTTCTCTGTGGCAAGGTTCACATGTGCCTGTGATACGCCCGGGACCGCCTGAAGCGCCCGCTCTACCCGCCCCACGCAAGATGCGCAGGTCATCCCTTCAATCGGCAATACCACCGTCTGGGCGGTTGATGTCTCCGCCTTCATCTGAACGTTCATGTGGTATCTCCTTCATGCCGCGAATCGTGCGCCTCGCATTTGTGGCGGTTCCAACGGTGTCAAGGTCAACCTATTTTCTCATATTTTTTCGCATGGGCCCTCTTGACCTTCCAACGGTGGAAAGCCCCATATCGCTTGGCATGAGTGGCACAAAGGAGGTTCTCATGCAGCTCCACATCCGGAACATGACCTGCGGCGGCTGTGCACGTGGCGTCACCAAGGCCGTTGAATCAGTGGATCCGCAAGCGCAGGTGAAAGTTGATCTGCAAAAGCGGAACATCGACTTTGCATCGTCTCAACCGGCCAGTGCTTTCGTGGCGGCGCTCTCGGCGGCCGGCTATACCGCAGTGGCCTCGGCCTGACGCGACACCCTTGAAATCGAGATGCCGGGCGACGCAGTTGCCGGGCATCTCTTTTGCGATCACACTTTTCCGCAGATGCGGGGGAGAATAACGCCGTACAAGGGTGCCGTTCTGTAACAGCAGGGTGGTCGCCCTTTGTTTTGTTACATGGTGGCGTCGTCGTCCTTCTCTTTCACTTTCGCCCGGAATTTGCCCATGCCCCCATCTGATCAGAACCACCATGAGCCCCATGCGCATGCCCACCCGCCGGGAGGTCACCACCACCATCATGTCGGGCACGCAGTCAAAAACCACGGTCCGCAGCCCGCTGGTACGGTCTGGACCTGCCCGATGCACCCTGAGATCCGTCGTGACGGGCCCGGCAGCTGCCCAAAATGCGGGATGGCGCTGGAGCCGTTGATTGCCAGCGGCGAGACCGGCCCCTCCGCCGAGCTCGTTGACATGACGCGGCGGTTCTGGATCGGCCTTGTGTTGGCGCTGCCGGTGTTTTTCCTCGAGATGGGCAGCCATCTTGTTCCCGGGCTGCATCATCTGGTACCCCAGTCCTATTCGATCTGGATCCAGTTGGTGCTCGCAACGCCGGTGGTTCTGTGGTGCGGCTGGCCCTTCTTCGCACGGGGCTGGGCCTCGATCGTCAATCGAAGCCTGAACATGTTCACCCTGATCGCGATCGGCACCGGTGCGGCCTGGATCTACAGCATGGTCGCTGCCCTGTTTCCCAGCGTCTTCCCGGCGACATTCCGGGCGGCGGATGGTTCGGTCGATGTCTATTTCGAAGCGGCCGCCGTCATCACGGTTCTGGTCCTTCTGGGGCAGGTTCTTGAACTCAGGGCGCGCGAGCAGACATCGGGTGCTATCCGGGCGCTGATGGATCTGGCCCCCAAGACGGCGCGGCGGATCGCGCCCGATGGCAGCGAGGAAGACGTGGGACTCGATCAGGTGGTGATCGGTGATCTGCTGCGCGTCCGCCCCGGCGAGGCGGTGCCGGTCGATGGTGCGGTGGAAGAGGGCCGGTCTTCGCTGGATGAATCGATGATCACCGGCGAATCCATGCCCGTGACCCGGACAGTCGGCGACCATGTCACTGGCGGCACGATGAACCAGACCGGGGCGCTCGTGATCCGTGCTGAGCGGGTCGGGCAGGACACCATGCTGTCGCGTATCGTGCATATGGTCGCGGATGCACAGCGATCACGCGCCCCGATCCAGCGTATGGCCGATCAGGTTTCGGGCTATTTCGTGCCAGTGGTCATCGCCATCGCGCTGCTGGCCTTTGCCGCCTGGGCAGCCATTGGCCCCGAGCCGCGGTTCGCCCATGCACTGATCGCTGCGGTGGCCGTGCTCATCATCGCCTGCCCCTGCGCCCTCGGCCTTGCAACGCCGATGTCCATCATGGTCGGCGTTGGTAAAGGAGCGGGTGCGGGAGTTCTGATCCGCGATGCGGAAGCGCTGGAGCGGATGGAGAAGGTCGATACGCTGGTCGTAGACAAAACCGGCACCCTGACCGAAGGCAAGCCGGCGGTGACCGGGATCGTCGCCGCTCCGGGCTTCGCCGAGGCGGATATCCTGCGGCTGGCGGCAAGTGTCGAGGCCGTGTCCGAGCATCCACTCGCCCTTGCCATCGTCGCGCGCGCCGAGGCCGCCGGGGTCAGTATCCCTAAAGTTGCGGATTTCGACTCACCCACAGGCAAGGGCGCTTCGGGAACAGTGGACGGGCAGCGCGTCTTCCTCGGCAATGCCGCATTTCTGGCCGAGAACGGGGTGGATGCATCGCCGCTAAGCTCCGAAGCCGATGCGCTGCGCAAGGATGGAGCGACAGCGATCTATATCGGCGTCGACAGCCGTGCCGCCGGGATCTTTGCCATTGCCGATCCTGTCAAGGAGACCACACGAGCCGCGCTGAACGCACTGCACGAGGAGGGGATCCGCATCGTCATGCTGACCGGTGACAACCGGACCACGGCCGAAGCGGTTGCCCGGCAGCTCGGGATCGACGAGGTGGAGGCCGATGTCCTGCCCGATCAAAAGAGTGCGGTGGTCAATCGCCTGCGGGCCGAAGGGCATGTCGTCGCAATGGCCGGGGATGGTGTGAACGACGCGCCCGCCCTCGCCGCAGCTGATGTCGGCATTGCTATGGGACAGGGCACGGATGTCGCCATCGAGAGTTCGGGCGTGACCCTCCTCAAGGGGGACCTGATGGGGATCGTGAAGGCGCGCCGTCTGTCGCAGGCGGTGATGCGCAATATCCGGCAAAACCTTGTCTTCGCCTTCATCTACAACGCTGCGGGCGTGCCGCTGGCGGCGGGGGTGCTCTATCCGCTGTTCGGCCTTCTGCTGTCGCCGATTGTCGCGGCGGCGGCGATGGCGCTCTCTTCGGTCAGCGTGATCGGTAACTCGCTGCGGCTGCGTTCAAAGCGGTTTTGATCGCAGAAAAACCAGCGCGGACCGGGGTGAACCGGTCCGCTGTCTCTCTCAAGGCGCGGAAGACGTCCGTACCTTTGCTTCGGTCAAATAGTTTTGCCGGATTGAAGGCAGTGGAAAAGCTCCCGACACTTCATTCGATCCCGTTTTCTCTCTGCACCTCGCGCACATAGGCGATAATATCTGAAACCTCGGCTTCAGAGAGCCCCGGTTGTGGCGGCATGTTCCCGAACCGCCAATGGTGAGCACGCACACCATTGGACACCGCGAGTTGGAACGCATAATCGCCGTGATGAGGCGGTTCATAGATGCGATGGATCAGGGGCGGACCAGCATCCGTCCCGGCCCCGTTGACGCCATGACAGGCGGCACAGGTGCTGTCGAAGGCGGTGCCCCCCCGTGCAGCAGCCTCCGAGAATTGGGCCGGCACCCGGACGCCTGTCGCTGTGGCTGCGGTCGGTGCGGTGGTGGCATCCGGTTCGCGGCCTACCCAGAATGTGGCTCCGACTACGGCAAGTATGAGGCCTGAGAGGACCCACGGCATTTTTTGTGACTTCATATCCAGTTTCCGTTTAAGGTTCATTGCGCCGGATTTGCCCGACACAGCCGGGCCCTCGCCGAGGCTGATGCGATCTGTTTGCGTCCGACGACCGTCTAGTTATTCAACGCCTGATACCCGGCGCTGATACTTGGCCTCACGCTCTGGCCATGTGCTTTTGATGAATGCCAGCACCGCTTCCATGTCCTCGGGCGTCAGGGCACCCGCGAAGCCTGGCATGTCGCTTTCGTAGCCGTCTCCGACGACAGCGGCGGTGCCGAGCGCGATGATGGAGAGCAGCAAGGCATCGGAATGATGCCAGCTATGCCCGGTCTCATCATGTGGCGGAGCAGGCAGGCGGCCGTTGGCGGCAGGGCTTTGCCAGTCCGGCTGGCCTTCAAGCTGCGCGCCATGGCAGGGCGCGCAGTTTGCAGCATAGACCTGCCGCCCGCGCGACACAGCCGGGTCTGGCCGTGCGCCGGGATCCCAAAAGACCCCGACCCCGGCCAGAATGCCCAGCAGCGCAGCCCCGCCAATCAGACGATGACGCCTCACGCCTGGATCGAGAATGCCGTCATCATGCCTGTCGCCAGATGCGGCATGTGGTGGCAATGCAGCATCCAGTTCGCGGCCTCACCGGCGTCGACGGCAACGGTCACCATCGACATCGGCGGAACATAGACCGTGTCGCGTCGTGCACCCGCCATCCGCCGCCCGTTGACCTCTACGACCTGGAAGCTGTGGCCGTGCAGATGCATCGGGTGACCCATCATCGACATATTGTGGAACATCAACTCGACGCGTTCACCGCTTCTGGCGCCAATCAGGCGGTGATCGCCCCACACCGCGCCATCTATGGTCCAGCGATAGGGCTGCATGCTTCCGCCCAGCATCACCATATGGCTGCGATCGACCGACCGGGACGGCAGGGCATCACGGGCAAGCAGTTGACCTTCCTGCGCCAGATCCACGTCGAAGGCTGCGGCTTCCGTCTCGCCCGTTCCGGCGATCCGGCTGATGCTGGCCCCCGGGGCGGCGAGCACAATGCCGGTGCGCTCGCGTGCACCCTCCCTCAACGCAAGGATCGGCCAGGCCGCGTTTTCACCGGGCAGATCCAGCTCGATATCAAGGCGTTGGCCCATGGCCACGCCAAAACTGGTTCCCGCGCGCGGCCGGATTTCATGGCCATCGACCGCCACCAGCCGCCCTGCGACAGTGCCTGTGTCAATCCAGAAGACGGTTGCGGCTGCGCCGTTGATGATCCGCAACCTTACCCTGCCACCGCGCTCGACCTGGATGATTTCGGGATCGGCAAGCGTGCGGTCATTGGCCAGATAGGCATCCCAGTCATAGTCGTTGAGATCCATCTCCATACCGGACATGCCACCATGCTGCATGTCCGCCATGGTGCCATGTCCCATGGAACTGTGGTCCATCCCCTGCATTGGCGCCGGCGCAGCGCCGCCATGACCCTCTGCGTGACCGCCTCCGTGACTGACTCCATGTCCGCCGGTGATTTCCGCCATGACCTCTTCGGGGGACTTGAACGAGAAATCATGCAGCAGGATCACAACCTCCTGCCTGTCGGCACGGACATCTTCGGGGCGGCGCACGATCAACGGCGCTGCAAGCAACTGCATTTCTTGGATCGGGATATGACTGTGCATCCAGTGGGTTCCTGGCTGCGGCGCAAAGTCGTAACTCCGCTTCTCGCCGGGCGAGAGCGCTGCCATCGGCGCGTCCGGCACCCCGTCCTGTGCATTCGGAGGGATCTGTCCGTGCCAGTGGATCATCGTCGGCACCGGCAGATCGTTGCTCAGATCCACCCTGAAGCGCTCGCCGGGGTTCAGAACAAGGCCTGAGCCCTGCGGCCCGGTCAGGCCAAAGACCGTCGCCGCGCGCCCGTTGATGTCCAGGCTTCGCGTGGTCGCAGAAAGCCCGAGAGCGGTCTCCCCTTGCGCAAAGGCGCGGGAGTTGAATTGAAATGCGGCTGCCATGGCAGCACCTGCGGCAAGGAAGCCGCGTCTGGATACGAAAGGCATGATCTCTCCTCGGGATGTGATCCCGCTTTGCAAGAAAGGGAAAACGGCAGGAATCCCCTGCCGGTCACTCACAGGAGAGAGGAAATGGGAGGGCGACTATCCTCATCGGGAAGGGTTTCCCGGAAGTCGGCGCCGGGCCCCGCGACATATACATCGGTCCTCGGGGCGTATTGCGAAGCATCGGCCAGAACAGGGAAGGGGACCGGGAGCCCGGCGCATACCGCCTTGCACAGGGACACACCGACATTGCAGTCGCTTTGGTCGTCACAGAGCACCGCAGTGCTGCCGAAATGACCTTCCTCATACAGTGCCATGTGGTGATCGGTGTTGTCGGACATGCGGAGCTCATGCGCAGTCGCCGCGACGGGTGAGAGCACAAGAGAGAGCCAGGCAGCAAGGATCAAGACCAAGCGAAGCATGCCATCATGGTAGTTTTCCACTGCCACCTTGTCCATGCGACACTGCCGCCCTGCCGCACACTATAAAGCGAGGAGTCTATGACCGCGTCAGAGCGGCAGTTCAGAGGTGAGCTAGATCTTTTGCATAGGGATGTCGGATTTTACATTCTGAACACCCTTGATCCGGGTCAGATGATCGATCTGGAACTGCCGATAGTCATCGAGATCGCGGGCCACAACGCGCAGCAGAAAGTCGCAATCGCCCGCCATCAGGTGGCACTCGACAATTTGCGGCAGGGCGCTGACGGCATTGGTGAAGTGGTTGACGGTTTCGACATCCTGCCCGGTCAGCCAGACACGGGCGAAGACCGTCATACCCATCCCGATTTCCGCCGGGTCAAGTACCGCGACGTAGCGCTGAATGACACCAGCTTCTTCTAGCGCCTTGACGCGCCGCAGACAGGGCGAGGGCGAAAGCCCGACCTGGGCTGCCAGTTCGATCTTCTGCATCCGACCATCTTTCTGCAATGCGCGCAGAATACGTCGGTCTGTTTCGTCTAGTCTGGTCATGGAAGAGGCGGCGGCGGGAATCTGAACAGCCGGGATAAGTGGATTTTCCGCGTAACGGCAGCATGATGCTGCGAGCGAGGAGAAGACCAAGGCAAGACGACCGCGCCGGAACCACAGCCCGGCTTTCAAGGCGAAAGTAGCGGTAGCCGCGATCAAGGGCGAGAAGACCATGATCGAGCTGGCGCAGGAGTTCGACGTTCACCTGAACCAGATCAAACGGCCATAGCCTTCAAGCTGATGATGTCGGCCCAGAAGAAATGGCGAAAACTCGACGGCCACCACCGCCTCCCAGAAATCATACAGGGGGTTGAGTTCCGCGACGGCCTCCGTCAACTTCAAACCGCCGCCTGATCAAGCGTCACCAACTTTCGACCATAGCTCAGCGAAAATTCCGCTACACATCGGGCCGCCAAGATCCGATGAATGGATCTGGCACTCACTGATGTGAGTTCATAATTCTTATGATGGCCGGGCCACGTTAGAAGCCATGCGCAGAGGAAACGCTCGTAACACAGAGGCCGGTGAAAGGAGGCCAGTATGAATGCGCGTAGGTTTGACATTACCGCCGAAGAAATCGGCGTGGTGGTCGCTCGCTTTTACGCAGACATTCGCCACCATCCAGTTCTTGGGCCAGTTTTTGCGCGGCACGTCACGGATTGGTCAGAGCATGAAAGCAGGATCATGTCTTTCTGGCGTAACGCGATCCTGCGCGAACAGGGCTACGATGGAAACCCCATGTTCGTTCACAAAGAGGCAGGAGACATACGCGCTGAGATGTTTCCAATATGGCTGGACCTCTTTGATACAGTGCTGGCTGCTAACCTCACAATAGATCAGGCCCGCAATTGGTCAGCCCTCGCGCACCGGATTGGCAAGGGCCTCAGCTATGGGCTTGCGCAGGCTGGCGATCCCCCAAACCTCCGCCGCTGATAGAGAGGCTGCAGTTTCATCAACCAAATCTTCGACAATGCCAGAGCCGTTAAACCGGGCCCTTTTGAACTCTAAAATACCTTTCCCCCGATCCCCAAGAAGGGGGGATAGCCCCCCTGCCTGCCTAAACCGCGACCCCAAATAGTTTCCCGATAGCGGCGGTCACTGCCATCGCGGCACCGCCCCAGAAGACCACACGCAGTGTTGGTCGCAACAACTTGGCTCCGCCGGCCCAAGCCCCGAGAGCCCCGAGAACGGCAAGCGCGAGCAGCGTTGTCACAGTAACCACGACGGCGACAGTTTCTGCGGGTGAGACGAGCGCAGCAACCATCGGCACAGCCCCGGCCAAAGTGAACGTGAGCCCAGAGGCAAAGGCAGCCTGTAAGGGATTGGCGCTATGCACCTCAGAGAGGCCGAGTTCATCTCGCACATGGGCCCCAAGCGCGTCAGCTTCGGTCAACTCGCGCGCGACAAGCGCTGCCGTCGCGGGCGAGAGACCTCGGCTCTCCCAGATAGAAGCCAGTTCCGCCTCCTCCTCCGCGGGTGTCTCGCGCAGAGCCTGCGCCTCACGGGCGATGTCAGCACCTTCAATATCCGATTGTGAGCTAACCGAGACATATTCCCCCGCCGCCATGGACATCGCCCCGGCGGCCAATCCCGCGGCGCCTGCGATGAACACCGCCTCTGCGGAAGGATTGGCGACCGCCACGCCCACGATGAGCGCCGAGATCGAGACGATCCCATCGTTGGCGCCGAGCACCGCGGCCCGCAACCAACCGCTGCGGTTGACGAAATGTACTTCTTCATGGGCTGACTGATAGGTCATGGCCGTCCCGCTCCAATTTCATACTGTCGATCTGACCCTGTAGATTCCAGGCCGCGCCAAAGCTTCACCGCTCATCCGCGCTCGATGGATTGAAACGCTGACGAGGCCATCGACTTCCTTAAACTTCCGGTAACAATGTAGGGTGAACCGGATCATTGCAATTGATCTGGGTCATAGCCGACGTTGGACGGAATGAATTATCGGCTCCTCATGCGCCGAACCCGCCGCATGCGTGTCAACACAGGAAGCTTCCTATGCCCAGCACCGCCCCTGTAAGTCTTGAAGAACGCCTCATGCTTCCCCTCACGCTCGCGGCGAGTTTCGGCATGGCGGCCGCCTTCTTCGGCACCTTCGTGCTGCCGGGGATCTGGCTCACGGCAGGGCTTGCACTTGTCTATCTTGCGGCCGGGCTTCCGACGGGGCTGCGCGCGCTTGGTGCACTTTTCAAGGACCACGTGCTCGACATCGACCTGTTGATGATCATCGCGGCTTTGGCCGCGCTTGCGGTAGGCGCCCCACTGGAGGGGGCGGTTCTCCTCACGCTCTTCAGCATTTCTGGCACGCTGGAGCATCGCGCTATGGGCCGCGCCCGCCGCGCGATCGAGGCGCTGATGGCGCTGCGCCCCGAGACTGCACTGCGGCTGAGCGCCACGGGCGCGACAGAGGAAATCCCCGTCGCGGCGCTTCGCGAGGGGGATTTGCTTGTCCTGCGTCCGGGCGCGCGCGTGCCCGTGGATGGCGTGCTTGTCACCGGCGAAGGCACGGTCGACGAGGCGACGATCACCGGAGAGTCGATGCCCGTCTCAAAGGTGCCCGGAGCGAAGCTTTTCGAGGCGACGGTCAACCTCAATTCCGTGCTGACCATGCGCGCAAGCGCCACCGTCGAAAGCAGCACCGTGGCGCGGATGATCGACATGGTGACCGAGGCCCAAGCCGCCCGCGCGCCGTCCGAGACCTTCAGCGCCTGGTTCGGGCAGCGCTACACCGTGGCCGTGCTTTTGGGGGCCATGCTGGCCTTTGTGGTTCTGTGGGGGATGGGGGCTTCCGCCTCCGACGCCCTCTACCGCGCTGCGGTGCTGCTGGTGGCGGCAAGCCCTTGCGCCGTGGTGATCTCGGTGCCCGCCGCCATGCTGTCGGCGCTGGCGGCTGCGGCACGGGGCGGCGTGTTGTTCAAAGGTGGCGCGGCGCTTGAAGCCTTGGCAGAAGTGAAGAGCTTTTCCTTTGACAAAACCGGCACCCTGACCACCGGAGTTGCAGAGGTCACCGACCTCACCTCAGAGATCCCCGAGGGGCGCATGCTGGCGCTGCTCTCGGGTTTGGAGGCGCAGTCCGAGCATCCGATCGCCGCCGCGATCCGGCGCCGGGCAGAGGCCGAGGGGCTTGCCCCCGCCGCCATCCGGGATGTCGTGACCCATCCCAGTGAGGGCATCACCGGGATCGACGAAGAGGGGCCGATCTGGGCCGGAAACCAGCGCATGCTGGAGCGGATGGGGGCGCGGGTCGATACGGCCGGGGCGCAGCGGCTGAAGGCCTCGGCCCAAACCGTCACCTGGATCGGGCGTGGCGAGCAGCTGATCGGCGGCGTCACGGTGGCAGACCGCCCGCGGCCAAGCTCTGCCGCCGGGCTTTCGCAACTGCGTGCGGCGGGGGTGGCGCAGCTGGCCCTGATGACCGGGGATCGCCGCCCGGTGGCCGAACGGATCGGGCGGGAGCTCGGCTTTTCCGATGCGGAAATCCACGCCGAATTGTTGCCGGAAGACAAGGTCAAACTGGTTGCCGCGCTTGCCGAAAAGGGCCGGACGGCCTTCGTCGGCGACGGGGTGAATGATGCCGCTGCCCTTGCCCGGGCGGATGTCGGCGTCGCCATGGGGGTTGCGGGCAGTGAAGTGGCGCTGCAGGCCGCAGATGTGGCGCTTCTGTCCGAGGACATGACCCGCCTTGCCGCCGCCCGGACACTGGCCTTGCGTACCCGCCGGATCATCCGGCAGAACCTCGGCTTTGCCTTGGCGATGATGGTGCTTCTGGTGGTCTCGGCGCTATTTTTCGAGCTGCCTTTGCCGCTTGCCGTCATCGGCCATGAAGGGGGCACGGTTCTGGTGGTGCTAAACGGGTTGCGGCTGCTCGCCGATCCGATCCGCAATGATCGCGGCGCGGCGCGAAAAGCGGCCTCGCATCCCTCCTCCCAACCTCAAGAGGTTTCTCATGTATAACCACATCCTTATCACCACCGATGGCTCTGAGAACGCGGGCCTCGGCCTTGAGCATGGCATTGCACTTGCATCCAGCATCGGCGCTGCGGTGACGATCCTGACTGTGACGCCGCCCTTCCCGATTGCAGCAGCGGCGATGGGGGCCGGGGCATACACGCCAGCGGCGGTTCTCGAGGGCTATGATCAGGCGCAGCGCGAAACGGCAGAGCGGATCCTTGAGGCCGCCGCAGAGCGTGCGAGACATGCGGGCGTTTCTGCAACCGCCCTGCATGTGCCTGATGCCACGCCTGCTGATACTATCTTAGAGCGCGCCGAGGCACTCGGTTGCGATCTCATCTGTATGGCCTCTCACGGGCGGCGCGGGCTGAAGCGGATGCTACTTGGCAGTCAGGCAACCGAGGTTGTGACCCGTTCCGCAATCCCCGTCTTGGTCGTGCGGGCCTGACACCCCTTGGCCCGCTGCGAAGCGGGCCGGGCCGAATACAGAAGGTTGGGATGACCCGAACACCTGCAGAATTCTGGCGAGAGCATTAGATTTTCCTTCCTTTCGAGGAGAAAGAGAGTTCGCATGGAGCTCTGAAGCCTGCGGAAAAGCAAATGAGCGATGCGTGGCTATCAGATGCTACGAGCCCGCATGGTGTTCGCGGTAAGGCCAAGTCAACGCCGCGAGCTCGATTGTTCGTGGTGCACATCTGCTTCTCCTGATCTGTCCGCGACCGTTGCGCCAAAAGTCTCCTTGTCGTGTTCGAATGAATTCTGCAACAAGCCCGGCTGGCCCGGATCAACCGTTCCGGCGCGATCGAGGGGCGGCCAAAATCGACATAAAGGTGATCAAAATCTTCATCGAGGCTGGCCAGCGCATCGTTCACGACCTGCCGGATCTTTCGCAGCGGATGCCGAGCGGGGATGCGCTCTTCAAGATCGACATAGCTGAACAGCGACCCGTTCTTCTCGTCCGTTCCCCGCATAATTCACCTCCGACGCTGTCCTGCCGGAGGTGAATCATGCTCTGCAATCCACGTCGAGGACGGACTAAGCGATATGGCTTGAGGGGCTGCGTTCTTCTCTACTATAATAGAGGCGCTCGACGATCCTGTCTCCTCGAGCGCCTCTCGTGACCGTCAGCCAATCAATAAAAGGCCTTTAGCGGTCAGCGCAGCGACAGAAACGCCCCTTGCATCCACTTACAAACGGTCGATTATTGATGGCATATGAAATTGCAAATGGCCTGTTTTGATGCCCCTGATCGGCTAATCTCGTTCTCGACCGCATGGCGCGCGTCGCCCTCGCCGATAATCATGCCGGCCGCAAATGCGGCGAGTGCCGGAGAAAGGCCGGCGGTGGCCGCGACAATCGCGGAGCCTAGTGCTATGGTGAGCGCGAGGAGTTGGGCAAGTTCCGGATCGCCACGCGACGCTACCCAACGGGCAAGTATCTGCACCGGGCCACGGGCAATGAACAGAGCTGCAACCAATGCCGTTGCACCGGCGACGACCGTTATCACGGCATACCCTTCGGCGGCCCCGCTCATTGCATCGTGAAGAATCAGAAATGCGACGGCTGCCAAATCCTGAAACAGAAGCACTGCAATGGCGAGGCGCCCTTGGGCCGATCCTAGAGCGTTCACGCTTGCGAGCACCTTGAGGCACATGGCCGTGGACGACATGGCAACGGCCCCGCCGACAAGGATCGCGGCGACGGGCGCGAGGCCGAATGCCAGACTTCCCACGACCGCAGCGAGTATTGTCGTGATCGCGACCTGCGCGCCGCCGACACCGAAAACGTGATGCCTGAGCGTCACAAGCTTCTCGAACGAGAATTCGAGGCCGAGCGCGAACAGCAAGAGTATCACGCCAATCTCGCCGATGTTGGTGAGGGCGGTGCTTTGAGCAAGCAGGCCGAAACCGGCCGGCCCAATCAACAGACCGGTCAGGATGTATCCCACGATGCTGGGCACGCCGATCCGTGAGCACGTCGTGACGAACACGAATGCCACTCCGACCAGCAGGGCCGCACTTTCGAGAAATCCGGTCACGCTGTGCATTTGACTTATCCAAATCGCATGGCGCAGGGAAGGCCAGGAGCCAAAATCATCAGAGCCGGGATTGCGTCCATTGCGCAATCTGGGCGGCAGACATCGCGCCGCTCTGGCGCACGATTTCCTTGCCGCCTTTGAAGAGGATCATGGTGGGAATGCCGCGGATCTCGTAGCGGCCGGCGATCTGCTGTTCGGCTTCCGTATTGAGCTTGCCCAGGCGGACACGGGGTTCGAGCGAGCGCGCCGCCGCTTCGAATTGGGGCGCCATCATCTTGCATGGCCCGCACCACTCGGCCCAGAAATCGACGAGCAACGGCAGGTCGGCATTAGCGTGGCGGTCGAAATTCGCCGCCGTTAGCGTAACCGGATGGCCCTGAAAGAGGGCGCCGCCGCAGCGTCCGCAATTGGGATTGTCGCCCAGGCGCTCTTGCGGCACCCGGTTGGTGGAATTGCAGTTCGGGCAGATAACGGTCGTCATTTGGTTTCCTTTGCTGAGCAGGCCCGGTCTTCCGGGCGGTGGATGGTTCTCTCGACGTCAGTGGCCAGACAGGCCGCGGCGCGCCTCGCGTTCTCGCGGCACGGGCAGATATTCGACGCCGCTGCCCTGCCGCCGGACAGGCTGCGGGTAAAGCGTCATCAGTTCCAGGACTTCCTTGGGCATGTCCGTTCCGACGGGCAGGCCCAGCTCGCGTGCCTCATCGGCGGAGATCGGATAATCATGGGTCCAGGTGCCGGTCGCCAGTTTCGCCGCCACATCCGCCGCCCGGGCCTCATCCATTTTGTCCGAGAGAAGCCGCTTCGCGAAGGCCTCGATCTGCGCGATGGCCTTGCGACCGACATCGGCCATGATCAGCGTCTGGTCGTCGATCTCGGCGATGGGTTTTTCCTCGACGACCTTGATCAGCGAGGCGGCGGGCATCTGGCCGAGTTGCGGATCGACGGGGCCCAGCACGGAATGCTCGCACATCACGATCTCGTCGGCGGCAAGCGCGATCAAGGTGCCGCCCGACATCGCGTAATGCGGCACGAACACGGTGACCTTTCCCTTATGGCCCTGAATGGCCCGCGCGATCTGGGTTGCTGCCAGCACCAGCCCACCCGGCGTGTGCAGCACGATATCGAGCGGCACCTCGTCGTCGGTCATCTGGATCGCACGCAGGACTTCCTCGGAATCGTTGACGTCGATGTAGCGCATCAGGGGAAAGCCCAGCAGGTTCATGGTCTCCTGCCGGTGGATCAGCGAGATGACGCGGCTCGCGCGTTTCTTCTCGATCTGGGCAATCTTGCGGGTGCGCATCGCCTCCAGATATCTGCGCTGAAGCACCGGTTGCAGCGCAGAGAAGATGAAGAAGAGCCAGAAAAGCTGCGTTATGTCCATGGACCTTGTCCTCCTTGCCGTCGGCCGTCGGGCAAAAAGCCGTAGATGCCTTCGTCGCGGTAATAGTTGCGATAGCCGTCGGCGCGCCTTCGAAGGAATGGCGTGACGAGCCAACCGGCGACGAACCCGCCGATATGCGCCCACCAGGCGACGCCGCCCATGGCCTGATCGCCCAGCGACAGGATGCCGGGGATCACCTGCAGGCCGAGCCAGATCATCGCGAAGCCAAGGGCCGGGACCTCGAAGAACAGCGGCAGGGAGAGAACCGGCACCATCACCACCAGCTTCGCCGCCGGAAACATGCGCGCATAAGCGCCGATCACGCCCGCGATCGCGCCGGATGCGCCGAGCGCGGGAATTACGGAATCGGGGTTGGCCAGGGCATGCGCCAGGCTGGCCGCGATACCGCAGAACAGATAGAACAGCGTGAACCGGCCCGGCCCAAGCCGGTCCTCGACCGCGGGGCCGAAAATCCAGAGCGTCCACATGTTCAAGATGAGGTGAAGCCAGCCCCCGTGCAGGAAGATATTGGTCAGGAATGGGGTCCAGCCGGACGGGGCGATGAGGCTTAGCTGTCCGAAGAAGCGCGAAGGCACCAGCGCGAACTCGAAAAGGAACCTGTCTACCACGCGCGGCGGCAGGCTTGTCTGATAGAGAAACGCGAGGACGTTCGCAGCAATGAGCGCCCATATGATGACGGGCGGGTAACGGCGTGCGACGCTGTCAAGATAGGGAAACAGTGGCAGTCTCCGCGTTCATCGGGGTGTCTGGCGGTCGTGGCGGAGCAAGGCGCGCGCGCGCGCGCGCCTTGCCCCTCGCCGTCACGCTTTGGCCTTGGTCTCATCGAGGAAGCGCAGGCTGTAACTGGCCTCGCCCAGCCTTTCGATAAGCTCGAGCTGCAACTCCAGCCAGGCCTTGTGCCCTTCCTCGTCGAGCACGATTTCCTCGAACAGCATTCGCGATCCGATGTCGTTTTCCTCTGCCGCGGCGCGTGCCGCCTGGCTGTAGAAGGCAATCGCCTCTTCCTCGTCCTTGAGGTCGGCTTCAAACATCTCGCGCAGGGTCTTTGCCCGAACCGGCGGCTTGTCGAAAGCCACCTCGGGCTCACCCTTGAGAAACAGGATCCGCTCCAGAAAGCGGTCGGAATGGCCGCCTTCCTCGGTCTGTTCCTCGCGCATCTGCGCGGCGAGACCGACAAGGCCCCAGTCCTCCAGGACATGGGCATGAAGCTGATACTGGTGTGTGGCGCTGATCTCCATCCTGAGCGCCTTGTTCAGGTTATCGATGGTTTTGGCGTTGGACATTCCATCTCTCCTCGGTTGGGTTATGGTAAAGTATCAGCTCCGCAGGCGGGGCGTCACGTCTTGCGCCGCCCCGCCGCGACGGTCACGCCCGTCCAGGCCGGCGGATCAGAAGCGGGGAAGGATTCGAGCGAGGCTTCGAGGACCGGATCGAATTCGGCCTCTTCTTGGGACGACAGGTCCACCGTGCCTTTCTGCTCGACTGCGCGCCGGATTGGGTGGTCCGTGCGACCCCGATCCAGGCGGAACGGTATGCGAAAGGCGTTCGGGGCGTCGGCGCCGTTATAGAGGCGATGCCGCTCCTCTCCCCGCCAGGGGTTAGGCGTGGGGCGGCGCGGGGCGTCCTCACGCACGATATAGCGCCAGTCCTGCCGCTCGGCGAAGTCCACGGCGCTATCACGGTCGGGGAATTTCAGCCGGATCGGGCGATAGGGATCGTCGCTGGACGTGTATCCCATCAGCGGCTCGATCTGCGGCGGCCGGGACGGCTCGAACTCGAGGATCCAGTAGTTGGGCCGAGGCGCCGATGTCATCGCGGAACGGGCAGGACGGTAGATGATTGCCGTCGGCACGTCCCAGGATGGCAGATCGGTTCCAGGAATTTTCGGCGGGAATGGTGGGCGATTATGGCCGCGCATATCAGTTCTCCCGGGTGTCGGTAGATACGAGAAGGTGACGGTCGAGATCGCCGAGTTTTTCCATTCGCCTCGAATTCAGGCGAACGGCGCGTTCGGTGTTCTGCGAAGGAAAGGCAGCAGCGTGCAGGACGTCCGACCGCATCGCTATCGTGAGATCGGCGACGGCATTCATCACGCCCTCTCCGTCCCCGTCCGAGAGCGTGCCGTCAGCAAAACCGGACTGCAAGCTCTCCAGTACCTGCTCGAAGCTGGACACGCCCCCTGCACTCGCGACCACAGCCAGCTTGTGGCTGAGAACACGCAGTTCATCGATCAGCTTCGCATCGTGCCTTGCGGTTTCCACGATCTCTGCGACCTTCTCGATGCAGGCCATGTAAATGTCGCATTGCTGCTGGAGGATGATGACCCTTCCTTCCTTGCGAAGCTCGAGATCGGTCTGGCGATTGAGAAGCGCCGCGGTCAGAATGATCGTCACGACAGCGCCGAGGAAGATGAGTGTCATCTCCTGCGCGAAAGGCAGTATGTCTTCGGCAAGATACATCGAACGAAAAACGAAAACGATGCCGATGCCCAAGGCAGCAGCCGCAGCAGCAAATGCCAAGTCAGGCAGGCGGCTCGACATCAGCACCTCGCATTTTCGGTGTCAAGGGGGCATGCACGGCCTTGCATCGGCGCGCGCCTCTGCGTCCGGGTGCCGCAGGAAGATCGGCGTCGGACCGCTGCCGAACGGATTGAAGCCGGCGCTAAGGCAACGGTCGAAAATCGTTTCGTCCCATCGGGTGAAGTCGTTCTCGCCGCCGGCAAGGCGCCGGTCATCTGCCACAGCGCACATCACATCTGCGCCGACCGGGGCTGGCCGGCGATGGTGCCGTCATTCGGGCGATCCGCCTTGCGCAGCCGCAGCCCGAGGAGGATCATCATCACCCCGAAGATCGCGGCGTAGAAGCCGATCAGCCAGCCGAGCGCGAGGAAGCTTTCGAGCGGGCGCGTCAGCAGCATCCAGGTCACGACGACACCGAGAACGACCGAGACGAGGCCGCTCAGGATCAGCCAGATCTCGCCCTCGATTTCCTTGCGCAGGCGGATCGCTGCCGCGATCTCGAGGGCACCCGAGAACACGGACCAGAATGCGATGCTGGCCCAGAGGAATGTCGCAAGCACAAGCGTCGCGACAAAAGGCGAGACAACCACGACGACGCCCGTGGCGATGCTAAGAATGCCGCTGAACATCAGCCAGCCCCAGCGTTCGCCCTTGCGGATGTTACGTATCGCGGCGACGAGGCCGAACACGCCGTCGGCAAAGGCGAACGCGCCGAAGACCAGCGTGAGCGCCAGAAGCGCTTCCGCGGGCATGACGAAGGCTAGCACTGCGATGATCAATGCGAGCACGCCGCGTAACACGAATGCCCACCAATTCCGGGACAGGCTGCACAGCATGTCCTGCATCTTGTCGGTCGGGTTTTCAGAGGCTGTGGTCATTGGTCGATCTCCTATTCAGTTCGTGTCTGGTGTCGGAGCCGGCGTCCTCGCCGGTTAGGGCGGCGGCCACGCGGCGGCGATCCTCGATCGGCTGAGGTAGACGCTGCGTGTGAGCGATTTCCCGTTCGATGGAAGCGCGGCCTGATGGATCTCTGACCAACCCGGTTTCGGCAAGCCTCGCGCGTAGTGTCACGCCCGCATTTTCTGCGATCTCGGCGACCTCTGTCTCGGTCAGGCCGAAAAGGTCTGCCGTCTCCGCGATCGTAGCGTTGTCGAGGTGGAGCCGATAGAGAACGCGGCGTTCGACCGACGGAAGATCGGCGATTGCCCGGTGCAGCACCATGGCGATCTTATGCCGATCCGCTTGGCTCTCGGGGTCTGTGCCGCCGTCGTCGGCGAGGAGGTCCTCCAGCATCAGCACTTCGTCGGGCTGGTAGAACTCGAACATCGCCTGATCCGCCTCGGTCGGATCCTCCGCCGGGGCCTCGGGTTCCGCCTCGATGGAGGCGGCATCCTCAGGCACGGCGCGGCGGGCGGCGCGGGATTCTTCCTCGATGGTCTCAAAAGCCAGCCGTTTCAGCCAGTCGCCGACGGAAAACTCCGAAGGCCGATCCTCGAAGCGGGCCAGCCCCTTGAGGATCGTCGCATCGACGATATCGCCAACGCTCAGGTAGCCAGCCGGCACAGACCCGCTACACTCGAGATAGGTCAACTCGCGCCTGACGGTATCGTAGACCGTATCGAGATGATCCTCGATCAGGTCGAAGAAGAGTTGGCGCCGGTCCGCTTCCGCCGCATCCCGCGCGGGCGGCAGCGGGGCGCCGATCCGGCGCCGGCGGGCGGGACGCTTGTATTCAGGCTCGTGCTTGAGGCGCGCCACATGCCGATCGACCTGGTGGCGCAGGTCGGCAAAGGCCTTGCGCAGGACAGGCTCGATCTCGAATCCCTCTTCCCGCGCCGCGATCACGCCCGACGGCAGTTGCAGGCGCAGGCTGACTTTGATGCGCTTCTTGCCCCTCGTCTGCGAGGCAACGACTTCGAGCCGGACCAGATCCTCGCGAAAGCGCGCAAGGTGCGGTTCAAGTTGCCGCACTTCTTCCTCGATGACCTCAGGCGCGCGCTGTTGGCCGTGCCGGTCGAGATTGCGGAATGATCTAATGACGTTCATGCCGTGGACCTTCCTATAACTCTCCGAAGAGATGGCCCGGCGCGACCGATATCGCGCCGGGCCAGTCATTTGCGCTGTCACTCGGCGGACTTGTCGTCCTTGGACTGCACCTCATCCTCAACGCTGGGCTTTGGAACGTCCGTCTTGTTTTCGGCAACTTCGATGGACTCGCCGATCCCGGCTTGGGCCGGATCGTCCGGGCTGTCGTCACTGGTGTCCTTTACGATCTTTTCGAACACGACCCTCTGTTCGTCCTCCGACCAGGCGACGCGGACCTTGTCACCATCCTCGATCCGCCCGGAGAGCATCTCGCGGGCCAACTCGGTCTCCAGCTCCGACCGGATCAGCCGGCGCAGCTCGCGGGCGCCGAATTCGGGGCGGAAGCCGACCGCGCCGAAGTGATCCACGACGCTCACATCGAGTTCGAGTTCGACGCCCTGGGTAAGGGCGGTCCGCTTCACCCGGTTGAGCTGCAACTCGACGATCTGGCGGATCTCCGACTGATTCAGCGAATGAAAGACGATGATCTCGTCGATCCGGTTGATGAATTCGGGCCGGAAATGACCGCGCAACACCTCCATCAGTTCGGATTTCTGCTTGGCCTGGTCGAACTCCCTGCTGCCGCGTTTCGTGAGGTTGCGCTGGATGATGTCCGAACCGAGGTTCGAGGTGGCGATGATGATGGTGTTGGTGAAGTCCACCACGCGGCCCTTGCCATCTGTCAGGCGGCCATCGTCGAACACCTGAAGCAGGATGTTGTAGACATCTGGATGCGCCTTCTCGATCTCGTCGAGCAGCACCACCGAATAGGGCCGGCGGCGGACCTTTTCGGTCAGCTGGCCCCCCTCGTCATAGCCGACATATCCCGGAGGCGCGCCGACGAGCCGTGCCACCGCGTGACGCTCTCCATATTCCGACATGTCGATACGGATCATCGCGTCCTGATCGCCGAAGATCACCTCGGTGAGCGTCTTGGCCAGTTCCGTCTTGCCAACCCCGGTCGGCCCGAGGAACAGGAAGGTCGCGGTCGGACCGGAACCTTCGCGCAGACCCGCACGCGCCAGGCGCACCGCATCGGCTACGGCGCGGATCGCTTCTTCCTGGCCAATGACGCGCTCGTGCAGCTTCTCCTCGAGCTTCAGGAGCTTGTCCTTCTCCTCGGCGGTCAGCTCCGTGACCGGAACACCGGTGATCTTGGAGACGATCTGCGCGACATGATCGGCGCGCACCTCGGCGGTCGCCGAAGCTTGGTCGCGCTTCCAGATCTCCAGAAGCTCGTCAAGCTCCTTCTGCTTCTGCTCGAGTTCCTTCTTCAGTTCCGCTGCCCGGTCGAATTGCTTGCGGGCTGCGGCATAGTCCTGCTCGCGCTTGATCTGCGCGGCTTCGGCCTCCAGCTCCTGCACGTCCACGGGCCGCGCAGTGGCCGAGATCTTCACCCGCGCCGCGGCCTGGTCGATCAGGTCGATCGCCTTGTCGGGCATGAAGCGACCGGTGATATAGCGATCCGAAAGCTCCGCGGCGGCGATGATCGCCTCGTCGGTGATCGTCACCTTGTGGTGGCTTTCGAGCGTGTCGCGCAGCCCGCGCAGAATCATGATCGTCTGTGCGACAGTGGGCTCGTCCACATAAACCGGCTGGAACCGTCGCTCGAGCGCCGCGTCCTTCTCGATGTATTTCTGATACTCGTTGAGCGTCGTCGCACCGATCAGGTTCAGCTCGCCCCGCGCCAGCGCCGGCTTGAAGGTGTTGGCAATGTCGAGACCGCCTTCGCCGCCGCCCTGGCCGGCGCCGACGATGGTGTGGATCTCGTCGATGAAGAGAATGAGGCTGTCCTTCTCCTCGGTGATCTCCTTGAGGATCTTTTGCACGCGCTCCTCGAACTCGCCGCGGTACTTGGACCCTGCGACCATCGAGTTGATGTTCAGTTCAACCAGCCGCTTGTCGCGTAGGGCCTCGGGCACCTCGCCGGCCACGATCCGCTGGGCGAGCCCCTCGATGATGGCGGTCTTGCCGACGCCGGGCTCGCCGATCAGCACGGGGTTGTTCTTCTTGCGCCGCGCAAGAACCTCGATCGTCGTCTCGATCTCGCGGGCGCGACCGATCACCGGATCGAGCTTGCCCTCGCGCGCGACCTTGGTGAGGTCGCGGCTGAACTGGTCGAGATCGGGGGTGTTCGACGGAGTCTCGACGCGGCCTTCCTCGGCACCCTTGCCGACCACCTTCGTCACCTGCTGGCGCAGCGCCTGCGGCGTCAACCCCAGCTTGCGCAGCATCGCCGCGGCCAGGCCTTCACCTTCCTCGGCAAGTCCGATCAGAAGGTGCTCGGGACCGACATAGGAATGGCCGAGTTCGTTCGAGGCGATGAAGGCCCGGTTCAGCGCGTCCTTCAGGCGAGGGCTTACGCCGATTTCGCCCTCCGTCTTGGCGTCTCCACGCTTCGCTTCCTTCTCGATCTGGCGCCGCAGATCATCCACATCGACCTTGAACTGTTCCAGGATCGTCTTGACGACGTCAGACGGGGTCAATGCCAGAAGCAGATGTTCGGTGTCGACCTCGCTGCGCCCGAATTCCCCGGCCTTCTGTGCTGCATCCTGCAGCAGCTTGTTGCCCTGTTCGCTCAGCCGGTCGGCGATGGTGCGTCCGCCGCCGCGCCGCGATCCACGCCGCGGCGCGCCCTCGCCGAAAGTGGCGTCGACGACAGCGTCATCGCCATCACCCATAGAGCCGAGCGTGCCGCCTCGCAGCGGACTGTCACCAAAGAGGCTGCCGAAACCGCTCTCGCCGAAGAATTCGTCAAGAAGGGAACGCCGCCCGAACAGGGACTCCAGCGGCGAGGCGCTGCGTCCCGACCGGCGCGCTATTTCGCTGTAGTGCTGATCGCACAGCTCCATGTTCTGAACCCTGCCGTTCACCGAGGCGCGCACGCGCGCCGTCGCCGGGCGACCGCAAATATCGCAAGCTCCGTTTGCCATTCGTCTTCTCCGTTTTCATTATCCAGTCAGGGTTGTTCGCCGATCATCTGCGCCAGTGACAGTGTCACGCAGCGACCGCTTCCGTTCTTTTCACCTTGGACGCAATTGCCACCAGATCGGGCTCGTCCAGTGTCTCTCGTTGCAGGAGATCTTGCGCCGATTGCTCGAGAAGATCCAGATTGGTTTCAAGAAGGGTGAGGGTGCGCTTGAAGACGCCATCCACGATGTCGCGCACCTTTAGGTCCATTCGCTCGGCCGTGGCCTCGCTGTAGCGGCGGTTGAGCCAGGACGCCTGATCGCCGGTGCCGAGAAAGCCGGGCCGATCGGTGTCATAGCTGACATGCCCGAGGTCTTCGTCCATCCCGTAACGCGCGACCATGGCGCGGGCGATATCGGTCGCCTTGACCAGATCGTCCGCCGCCCCAGTCGAGACATGATCGTAGATGATCTTCTCTGCCGCGCGCCCGCCAAGCAGGACTGCGATCTTGTTTTCGAGTTCCTCCCGCGTCATCAGGAAGCGGTCCTCGGTCGGGCGCTGGATGGTGTAGCCGAGCGCGCCAATCCCGCGCGGTATGATCGAGACCTTGTGCACCGGGTCCACCCCCGGCAGAGCCATCGCGACCAGCGCGTGCCCCATCTCGTGGTGCGCCACGATCTCGCGTTCGCGCGGATTGAGCACGCGGTTCTTCTTTTCCAACCCGGCGATGATGCGTTCCACCGCATTGTTGAAGTCGTCCATCGTCACCGCATCAGCCTTGCGGCGCGTGGCGAGCAATGCTGCCTCGTTGACGAGATTGGCAAGATCCGCGCCGGAAAAGCCGGGAGTAAGCGCTGCGACCTTCTCGGAATCGACGTCTGGGGCGAGCTTCACCTTTTTCATGTGAACGCCGAGAATCTGCACACGTCCCTTCTTATCCGGCCGATCCACCAGCACCTGCCGGTCGAAGCGTCCCGCACGCAGCAGCGCGGGGTCGAGGATCTCTGGTCGGTTGGTGGCGGCCAGGAGCACGATGCCAACCGAAGGGTCGAAGCCGTCGAGCTCGGTCAGAAGCTGGTTCAGCGTCTGCTCACGCTCATCGTGGCCGCCAGCGATCTGGCCGGAGGAGCGCGCCCGCCCGAGAGCGTCGAGTTCGTCGATGAAGATGATCGCCGGCGCGGATTTCCGAGCCTGCTCGAAGAGGTCGCGCACCCGCGCGGCACCGACGCCCACGAACATCTCGACGAACTCGGAGCCCGAGATCGAAAAGAAGGTCACGCCGGCCTCGCCTGCCACTGCGCGCGCTAGAAGCGTCTTGCCGGTGCCCGGCGGCCCAACGAGCAATATGCCTTTGGGGATATGTGCGCCCAGCTTTCCGTATTCGGCGGGGTTCCTGAGGAACTCTACGACCTCCTCGAGCTCGGCCTTGGCCTCGTCCACACCGGCCACGTCGGCGAAGCTGACGCCGGTTTCTTTTTCCATGTAAACCTTGGCCTTGCTGCGGCCGACCTGCATGAACCCGCCGAAACCCTGTTTGTCGGCGAACTTACGGAACAGCAGCATCCAGATTCCGAAGAAGACAAGCGCTGGCGCCACCCAGGAAATCAGCGTGCCGAGAAAGGTGTTCTGAGGAACGCCCGTGATCTCGACGCCGGAGCGGTCGATCCGCTGCAGGATCGCGGGATCCACGACCGTGGTGACGAACTGGCTCTTGCCGTCGACGGGGTCGGTGAAGGTGCCGGTGATGGTGTCCGCGCCGACCGCAACGGAGGCGACCCTGCCATCCTCGAGATAGCTCTCGAACTGGCTGTAGCTGATCGGTGCGACGGATTGCCAGCCGGCGATCAGGTTCTGGATGAAAAGCACGGCTATGAAAGCCACCACCCAGTACCAGATGTTATATTCGGTCTTCCTTTCCATGCCGCTTGTCCCTTTCACTGGCGCCCGAGCCGCGCCCTGATCCGCTCGAGCAGCGCCAGCAGGATGCGCCTTTCGTCTGCCGACAAATCCTGCAGGATTTCATGTTCGAGCGCCGATTGCCGCGGCGCGAGTTCCTCCAGCATCGCCCGGGCCTTCGACGTTGCGGCGACGATCTGCGACCGCCTGTCGTCGAGCGAGGGCGACCGCTCGACCCAGCCGCCCCGGACCATGCGATCGACGAGCTGGCCCGCAGTGGCCGGGCCGACCTCAAGTCGGTCGGCCAGATCGCCGATGGTCAGCCCGGGCGCATCCTCGACATGCGCCGCCGCCATCCAGGACAGGCGGGTCAAGCCGCTGTCGCGGATGTCTTGGTCGATCCGCTGCTGGATGAGCTGCGCGACCCGGTGGATCGTCGTCCCGATCAGCGCGATGTCCGAAGAGATCATAGGTATCCTTCCTCCGGTTGCATGAGACACAGGATAGACCGCACTCCATCCGAAGTGCAATGCTCGCATCATATATGCTTGCATAATAAATGGAACCGCTTATCTTGATGAGCGGTCTCCGAACCCACATCCGGCCGGCACCGTTGCCCGGTCCCTCCATGCCGATGGTTCGGGGGCATCGATCAGCAACAGGAGGCCAGTAATGCTCTACCCGACATATCTGCGCCGCAGCGATCCCTTTGCGCTGATGCGCTCCATGATGCGCGATCTCGACCGCGGTTTCTGGCCGCCGGCCCGCGCGGCGTTCCCGGCGGTGAATGTCTGGCAAGGCCCTGAGGCCGTTGCCATCGCCGCTGAACTTCCCGGCATCGAACCGGGCGACATTGAGATTTCGGTTAAGGACAACGTCCTGACGCTTTCGGGCGAACGCAAGGTGCCAGAGGTTCCCGACGGTGCGCGCTGGCACCGCAACGAACGCGGTTTCGGCAGGTTTTCCCGCACTATCCGCCTGCCGTTCGCGGCCTCGGATGACAAGGTCGAGGCGAGGATGACAAACGGCGTATTGCGGATCGTCATCTCCCGGCCCGAGGAAGAAAAGCCGAAGAAAATCGAGATCAAGGCAGCCTGAGAAAAGCTGGAACGATGAGCACCAACATCACGCAAGCCGCCGAAAAGACGCCGACCGATTCGCCCGAGACCACCGGCAGCGGACGCATCTACCGCCCGTTGACCGATATCGTCGAGACCGATCAGGGTGTCTCCATGATGCTTGGAATGCCTGGGGTCGCCGCCGATGCGGTCGAAATCACGCTCGAAAATCGTGTGTTGACGATCCGCGGCAAGGTTGACCCGGTGCGGCCGGAAAACCTCGAACTTGCCTATGCCGAATATGGCGAGGGCGATTTCGAGCGTGCCTTCACGCTTTCCGAGGACTTCGACCTCGATAGGATCGAAGCCGAGATGCGTGGAGGTGTCCTCACCCTGACGCTCCCCCGAGCCCCTGAAGCGCAGCCGAAAAAGATCGCCGTCAGGGGCGCCTGAAAACCGAAGGAGACCATATCATGCAGATCAAAGACCTCATTCCCTGGGCGCGCAAGGACGGCGCGCCAGATGCCAAGAGCAGCGAAGACAACCCGATCGCGACACTCCAGCACGAAATGAACCATGTGTTCGAGAACTTCTGGAACCGTGTCGGTCATTTCGAATGGCCCTTTGGCAGCGGCGAAGCGAAATCCGACGTGGTCGAGACCGACAAGGCGATCGAAGTATCGATCGAGCTGCCGGGCATGGAGATGAAGGACATCGAGGTGACGGTCAACGATGACATGTTGACTGTGAAGGGGGAGAAGAAGATCGAGCGCCAGGAGGAGAAAAAGGGGTATTACCTGTCCGAGCGCAGCTACGGCGCGATCTACCGGACAATTCCGCTCCCTCCCGGTGTGGATGGCGAAAAGGCGCAGGCATCCTTCAAAAACGGGGTTCTGACGATCAAGCTGCCCCAGACTCCCGAGGCGCAGGCGAAGGTCAAGCGCATCGAGGTCAAGAACGGCTGATTTGCCACATTGGGTGTCGCCGGTTTGCGGCGTCCCCTCCGCTCCGTGCGATATCGCACCGTCTGGAGAAGCCCCGGGGAGCTTGTCTCTCCGAGGCGGCCTTCGAGAGGCAATCATGAAAGACTTGCAACGATCCGGGCTGACCCGTGAACAATGGTCGGCGATGACGCTCTACGAGAAGTTCGAGCAAGTTGTCATCTTCGTCCTCAGCGTCATCATTGCGGCGATCGTCGTGGCGTCGGTCTGGGCGCTGATGCGCGAAGTCGTGAACCGCTTGCTTCTGGGGGCATTCGACACTCTCGACTACGCCACCTTCCAGGTGGTGTTCGGCATGATCTTCACCGTGGTGATCGCGCTCGAGTTCAAGCGCTCCCTTCTTGTTGCGACCGAACGCAGCTTCGGGATCCTCCAGGTCCGCACGATCGTGCTGATCGCGCTGCTGGCCATCGCGCGCAAATTCATCATCCTGGACGTCGGCGAGACGGAATCATCCAAGATTGCCGCACTCGCGGGCGCGGCGCTTGCGCTCGGGGTTGTCCATTGGCTGGTGCGCGATCAGGACCGGCGCGAAGTCCGGGACCGTGAGGAGCCATGACAGGGGTCTCTGCCCGCCATCGCTTGCTCAATCTGGCGCAGTCGGCGCTGCTTCTGGGGCTCATGGCGGCAATCGCCTGGGTGTCGGTCACTGCGATCCTCGGGCCAGAAACGGGGGCGATGGTGGCCCTCGGCATGGTCGCGGGCCTCATCCTGGCGCCCGCTCTGCCCCGCCGCATGATCCTGTCCGGCTATCAGGCGCAGCGGCTGACAGGGCGCGATGCTCCCGGGCTCGTCGGTGCGCTGGCCGAGCTCGCCCGCCGCGCCGGTCTGCCACGCGCCCCGGCGCTCTATCGTGTGCCGAGCTCGCTGCCAAATGCCTTCGCCATGGGCACGCCCGAGGACAGCTCGATCTGCGTTACCGACGGGCTGCTCGAGCTGCTCGACGGACGTGAACTCGCCGGGGTGCTGGCCCACGAGATCGGCCACATCGCCAATCGCGACCTGTGGGTCATGGGTGTAGCCGACATGATGTCGCGCCTCGTTTCGCTGGCAAGCTGGCTCGGACAGTTGCTTCTACTCCTCAACCTGCCTCTGGTCCTGGCAGGCATGGTCCATGTGCCTTGGCATGTCGTGATTCTCCTTGTCTTCGCACCCACCCTCATGGCGCTGGTCCAACTCGGCCTTTCGCGGACGCGCGAGTACGACGCCGACCGCGCCGCCGCAGAGCTGGCCGGCGATCCGGAGGGGCTCGTGCGCGCGCTCGTCAAGCTCGATCGCCGGGTCGGTCGGTTCTGGGAGGAGATCCTTCTGCCCGGCCGCCGCATTCCGGAGCCCTCGTTGCTCAGGACGCATCCCCCGACCGAAAGCCGCATCCGCCGCCTCCGGGACCTGGTCACGGGTCGCACGACCCCGATCCCCCCCCTTGTCGGCTACCCGACCGCAAGGATACCGCTGGGAGGGACACCACCTCGGTTCCATCGCCTTGGGCTCTACTGGTAGGCCTGCAGGGAAGCTGGATCGCCCAGGAGAACGGCGACCTGTCAGAAGGCAGGTCTTCCAGAGAAGGTTGGATATCAGGCCCATCCACTCCACCAGGTGCGGAGGGCAGAGAAGCGAAAACGCATCAACCTCTCCGCGATCCATCAGTTCGCGCAGGATCAGACCCGCTTCGATGGTCTTGCCGATGCCTTCATCGTCGGCGATTAGCAGACGCGGGACCTGAAGCCGAAGGGCCATGAGCAGCGGGACCAGCTGGTAGGCCCGCGGCTCAAACGCAAGCTGTGCGGCGGATCGGAACGGACCTGCCCCTCGGCGGAGGGTCAGCCTCAACGCATCGGCAAGAAGCGCCGCCTTGAACTGAACTGTCGTGCGGGCATTGTCAGGCAGGTCGAAACGAGCGGCTTCGACAGGTGTCAGCTCGAGATCCGGAGCAAGAACGACGATATCATTTTCACTGCCCGAGAGGGGGCGCAGGGCGAACAGGCGGTCGTGTCGCGAATGTGGTGGAAATTGCCGAGCAGCGGGCTCCGAGTATGTGACATTGGCTCCAGTCAGGCCGCGAGGTCAAGG
>NZ_JGYG01000023.1 GCF_000740795.1 Haematobacter massiliensis | reverse complement strand
ACCGCCAGCCGCAACACGAAAGGAAAGACTATGGGTTATCAGAACTTCATGCGCGGAATGACCAACGGCGGCTCGATCTATGGTCGCGGCGAAGCGTTGACCGACGATGCCTTGCGCGCCCGCGTCCCGTCCATCTTCGCCGCCGAGGCCCACGAAAGCCGCAGCGCCCGCTTTGCCCCCGTGCCGACCATCGACGTGCTGAACAACCTTCGCGCCGAAGGCTTTGAGCCCTTCATGGCGCAGCAGGCCCGCACCCGCATTGAGGGCAAGGCCGAGTTTACCAAGCACATGCTGCGTCTGCGCCACCGTTCCATCACCAACGGCGACGGCGAGGCGTTCGAGATCATCCTTGTGAACGCCAATGACGGCACCAGCGCCTATCAGATGCTTCCCGGCTTTTTCCGCTTTGTTTGCTCCAATGGCCTGATGGCGGGCGAAACCTTCAGCGAAGTGAAGGTGCGTCATTCGGGCAATGCCGTTGGTGAAGTCATCGAAGGCGCGTATCGCGTTCTGCAGGATGCCCCGGAGATTGCCGAGCGCGTGAAGGAATTTCGCGCGATCACCTTGCAGGACGAGGAACGCGCGATCCTGGCCGAAGCCGCGCACAGCCTGCGTTTCCCCGCCGCGCACGAGGACGGCGGCAAGGCCGCGCCCGTATCGGCCGAGAGCTTCATTCGCCCGCGCCGCACGGCTGACCGCGGGACAGATCTTTGGACCGCGTTCAACGTGGTGCAGGAAAACACGATCAAGGGCGGCATGACCGGATACGCCCGCGATGAAAACGGCCGCATGCGCCGCCGCAGCGTGCGCGAGGTTGCAGGCATCGACCAGAACCGCAACCTGAACCGCGCCTTGTGGATGCTCACGGAACGCATGGCCGAGCTGAAGGCCGCCTAAGCGCGACAGGCAGGGGGCGAACCCCGCCCCCTGCCCCTGCAAACCGGAGGCGAAGCGATGGACGATCTATTTCCCGACACGATCCCCAAGGGCGCGCATGGCGCGATCTGGTGGGCCGGTTGCTACGAATGCCGGAACTGGCATGGATACTTTCAGAGCCGCGAAGGAGGGCGCGGCAACTGGCGCTTTCAGGTCCCGTGGTTTTCCACCGATGACGTGACATGCAGCGTCTATGCGATCACCGAGGCGGGCGAGGTCCGGACGCGCGATCTTATCCCGATTGATGACAAGGCCCGTATCAGCATCATGGGCCGCAAGTATGGCCGCGAGCATTGGGACCACTGACCCCGCCCCTTTGCCCGTTCTATGCCCGACCCGCCGCGAGGCGGGTTTTTGCGTTCGGGCTGGTCATGCGATCGAGGTGTCATGTTGACGTGGCGCGTCCTGGACCTTCCGGCCCACGACGCGCCACGTCCGGCGCTGCCCGCGCCGGGGCCGCTGCGCGGCACTTCCTATCGGTTTCCCACAAGGCTCCATCGACCTTCGCCGTTTGATAGGCCGTTCGATTACGCCATGACCGGCCATGCGGCCTTGGAAAACCGTGAAGCTTGTGGCTCCTCAGGCGGCCACAAGCTCCATCGACAGCGCACCGTCCGGCAACGGACGTTGCAGCTCCTGCACCACGCTCCATGGTTCATGCAGCCATGCGTCCCATTCGTCGGGGCTGGTCAGGATCACCGGCATCGCCTTCGGATGCACCTTCGCCACTTCCGCATTCGGTTCGGTGGTCAGGAAGGCATAGAGATCATCAGTCGTTTCTCCATCCTTCAGCTTGCGGATCGAGGTCCATTGCGGGACGTGCAGACCGGCAAAAAAGGCCGGCCGGTCCTCGGCAGGCGTGAACCACGCTTTTCCTTCGCCGTGAACCGGCTCCGAAAAGGCGGTCAACGGCACGAGGCAGCGGAACCGCGGATTGAGCCACCGCCGCCAGTGCGGCGATCCCGTGTTGCGGATATTGGTCACGCCCTTGTCGATGCCGTTCTTGGAATGGAATTGCTTGGGGCTTGGCAAGCCCCATCGCGCCATTGCCAGTTCCAGCCCGTCCCCTTCCTGTCCGTCATGGCGCAGAACGGGTGCAAGCTCGTTGGGATAGATCCTTTCCTGTGAAGGCAGGTTTCCCAACCGATCCTCAACAGAAAAGCCCCGGAAGATCTCTCGCAGCGCATCTTGCGCCCGCGTGTGCCGGTAAAGATTGCACATGGCTGTTTCCGCCCCTTCCACGGCAGGCCGGTCCTTCGCACGCGGCCACGACTCTTTCGGCTTCGGGGTGGAAGTGCTGGACGACACAGCCGGTTCCGGCTTTGCCGGTTTCGCGTTCGGTTTGCGGGTCGGTTTTGCCACATCCGCCGCGCCTCTGGCGCGGCGGTCCTTCTCGGCCGTCAGCGCCTTGAGGTAGGTGTCCAGAACGCGGTCGGTCGCAGACGTGGCCCAAAGGGCGGCCGCCTGGTCCAGTTGCCCATCGGTGAACCCGTCCAGCCGTGGGCCGTCCCACATCTTGGCGAGGATGCTCACAAGAGCTTCCTCGCGATCCTCCGGATGGCAGGCATGGGCGGCATACACGAGAGCCTTGGCCGCCGCGATACGACTGACATGAATACCCGTCATCGTCCCCCCCCTGCCCTATCCGGCGTTTGTCTGGCGGTCCTTTTCAAAGAACAGGGCCAAGGCCCGCTCCGCGAGTGTGCGATTGAACATCATCGGGTTCATGATGCCAGCAGGGTCCAAGCTGGACTTGGCGACATTCCATTCATTCCGCGAGATTATCTTGTTGGTGACGAACCGATCCTTTGTCGCGGCATACGGGGTGGCTGTCGGCAGCTTTCCGTCATTCCTCAGTGTCTGCCTGAGGTCGTCGAACGCCCGCTTGAAAATCATCCGAACGGCTTGTTGCGGGCCGATCTGTGCCGCCAAGCTGTCATAGGTTTGGCTTTGGCCCGTTTGAGGAAACGCCAGTCGGATCTTGAGGCTAATCGTATCTCCCGCGACCTGTTCGGGCACATCCGCGTTGGCAGAGGGTTTAGGCGGTGAGGAAGCTTCACCAGGCTTTGCAGCACTTTCGGACTTTAAGGTCTGAGTGAGCTTTCTGGACTTTGTGGTCTTTTCGGTATCTGCTGGCAGGCTCTTCTGTTCCGTTACGAGCGGTTCAGCAGGCGCTTCGGGCACATCGATCCTCGGTTCAGCAACCGCAACATTCTCGACCGGTGGCGATGTGTCTGGCTTCGCGGGCACCGCATCGTGAACCATTTCAGCCCCCTCCGATGCCGATTGGTCGAGGCCGACTTTGCGTTTGATGGCACGTTCACGGCGGTGCTGGTTGAAGATGGCCTTATGGTCGACTTTTGGAAGTTGAAATGCCATTATGCGGACTCCGCGACATGCCGTTCAGGGAAGATGACGTCGAGTATGTCGCTTGAGATCCTGGACGCTTCCCGCACGGCGACTTCGATATGACCGGCCAGGATGCGCTTGTTTGGATCGGCGGCAAGCTCGCGATGGTAGAGGTGCAACATGCCAAGCGACATGATGTCTGCAAAAGCGTTGCGCTGCGGCAGACGTGCGGAAAGTTGCGGCATCTCCTTCAGCATCTCCAAGCTTTCCTTTTCTGCGGCCGACTGACGGCCCGTAGGCACGCGCGTCAACAGGAAGGCGGCCGGAACATCCTTTTCATTGGCTTCCATGAAGTTGAGCAGGAATTGGAATGTTGATATTGCACCGTCAATATCCATCGCCGTGAGAGACGTAGGAATAAGGACAAGATCAGCGTTTGCTATAATTGCCGTGTTCAATTCCGAATCGCCGCCACGCATATCGACAAGAGCTATATCGCAGCCATTTTGTTCGGCCTTTTCCATGTTCGGGATGAATACATCGAGTTCGGAGCCATCGTAAATCTGGCAGCTTTCATCCCAAGTTCCAATCGCCCGCGCATTGGTCTGCCATGTCGAAAGTGGGTCATTCTGGTCGGCTTCAAAAAGAGCGACCTTCTTCCCAGCCTGCACCAGCCCCGATACGGACGACATGAGGGACGTGGATTTACCGGCTCCACCTTTGAATGAGGTAAACGCTACCAGCTTCATGTCACTCTCTCCCTAGCCACGAACATTGCGTGTTCCTAAAAGTCCAGACGGGCCACTTGGTCCAAACGGCCCCAACAGGCCGAACAGCTATAGTGTGCCTTTAGTGCCTGAAAGATGCAACAGGCCATTAGGTCCGGATAGTCCGGAAAGCTTTCTCAGGCTAAGCATACCTAAAGGACCAATCGTCCTTGATGGGCCGTTCGTCCTTCACGGTCCTGTCGTGCCTCTCAGGCCCTTCGGCCTTATTGTACCATACAGTCCATTCAGCCCTAATGTCCCGCATGGTGCCTGTTTGCCGCTTGGCAGGCTTTCAGTCCAGTCAGTCCAATTGTCCCGCTCCTTCTATGGTCCCTCGAATGAAGGAAGCGCACAGCGCGGCCTCCCAGGGCCGTCAGGAGGCTGCTTGCCCTCTACCCACCTGAGGATGGCTGGAGGGCTCTCACAACTCCTCTCTGTCACTCTCAGCACATATCCGAAGGGTTCGGGTCGCCCTACGTGGCGACCCTCAAGTGGAGCTTCCTGCGTCAGCAAGTTTTATCCTAGGGGTGGGTTTAAGTAAGCGGCAGGATATATGCAAATGTAGAACATTGTGCTATAGGTATCGAAACCCACCCCCGAGGCCCCCGCCCATGAGCGACGACCAAAAGCAAAAAGAGCCGTGGAAGAAGCGCCGCATGATTGGCGGTCAGTGGACGGACCCCGCTGCGGTGGTGTCGAAGGCAACCGTCAACAAGACGATTTCGGTGCGTCTGACGGAGGCGGAGTTGGCTGACTTCGACGCTCAGATCGACGCTTTGGGGATCAATCGGAACCGTGCCCTGCGGATCATGGCCCGTCAGGTGGGCGGTTTTCTCGAAGAAGATGCGGCCTCCGTTGCCCATCTCGCCGACATTTCTCGCCAGCTTCGGGGCATCGCCGTCAACGTGAACCAGATCGCGAAGGCCGCGAACCGGACCACGGACCCGGATTTCATCGCCTTCATGGAGGAGCGGCAGCGTCTCGGGAAGGAGCTGTCGCGGGTCCAGTCCTACCTTCAGGCCCTTTTCGACATCGACAAGCGACGGTCTGACGGGGCCGAGCGGTTGAAGAAAGCGGCCCAGAAGTGAGCATTCACGTCCCCGATCTTCTGGCGAATGCCCGCAAAGCCCCGCGCTTCCTTTCGGCGCTGGATGCGGTCATGGGCGAAGATTGGGCCGAGGTGAAGCTTGGCCGTGGCGGCCGGATGCTGCAAATGCAGGTGGCCTTGAAGGCCGCGCATGAGCGGGACGTTGCGCCTGGCGGTGCTGCCTATTCCTCCCAGATACTGCCCGGCATCAACCCGCAATCCATGGTCAAGATGGTCAGGGGCGGGGGTGCATCCACCGCGCGGGGACTGATGGCGCAGATGGATTATCTGAGTCGTCAGGACGATCTGCCCCTTCGTCGTTCGGAGGAATACATGGGCGTCGAGATCGACGCCGAGGAAGCCGTCGCCATGGCGCGCGGCTGGCAGATGCCCACGGAAGGCGGCAAGGCCGATCGCACGTCGCATTTCGTGGTCAGCTTTCCCATCGGGACAGATCCCGCCGCCGCCGAAGCTTCGGGACGGGCATGGGCGCAGGAAATGTTCGGCTCCGGTAATTTCGGGGGCGACCGTTTCGACTATTACACCGCCTTCCACACGGACAAGGATCACCCGCATATCCATGTCATCGTTCATCGGCGGGGGATGGACAACGGAACGTGGCTGGCCGTCTCCAAGCGCAGCGAGTTCAATTACCAGACCTTCCGCGACGTGCATGTGCGCGTGGCCGGAGAGCACGGGATCGACCTTGAGGCGACCCCGCGCCTGACCCGTGGCGTCCACGAACGGGCCGTGCCCGATGCGGAGTATCGTCGGGCGCAGGCCGAAGGACGCAAGCCGGTGGCTCCGTCCCACACCGAAGAAAGCGGGATCCGGGCGGCCGCCGCCCTGGTCCATCACGCGCGCCGGATGGAAGCGGACGCAACCGCTCTGCAAGCCACCGATCCGGATTTTTCCGCCTTGCTCCGCACCGCCTCCGAACGGTTGGCGCACGGCATGGAGATTACTCCCGACCATCACGACAAAACGACCCTGACCCAGAAGGATCTTTCCCCTATGGCAGAACGCCTTGAACAGGCGCGCACGACGGTGCGTGATAACTTCACCTCTATGGATCAAACGGTAGCGGACATTCCCGCCGGTGCTGATCGTGTGCGTTTCGAACGTCAGATTGCAGAGTTGAAGGCAGAGGCTGCCCCGTCGATGCCCGAGCGGGACGCCCTGCGGGCGTTCCTGCAACCGGCCCCCGATGGGCAGTATCGTGGAATGCGTGAGGACAATTACGACGCGCGTTATGCAGAGATTAAAGGGCAGGCGGATCGCCAGGTCGAGCAGCTTGCCGAACGTGCCGGACTGAACGGCATCGCCATGGTGGCCCGCTATTCCGGCGAAGCCCCGTCGCGCGGGCTGGCGCAGCAGTATGCCGCCTCCGAGGCGCAGGAACGGGAAATGTCCCGCAGCCAGCGCGGCGAACCCGAGGAAACGCCGTCGCAGCGCAATGCCGCCTTGGCGCAGGCGCATCAGGCAATCCAACGCATCTACCGCGAGGCCAACGAGCGGGCCACGGGCGCATCGGTCGGGATTTCGGTGGCGGAAGTGGGAGAATTGCGCGACCAGTTCCGTGCCGTGGATTGGACGCACCAAAATTCGGATTCCAGCGAAGATTATCGTCGCGGCCGCGCTCAAGTTGCCGCCGCAGGCGAAGCTCTTGGCAAGTTTGCCAGCCGCTCCCCGGATCATGCGGCCGTCGCATCGGCGGCATGGGACGAGGCCGCGGGCAATGCCACCCCGCCTGCCGGATATGTTGCGGCGGACAAGCGCAGCCTGTCCCCCGAACAAATCAGTGCTGTTTTCAAGGCCGACGAGCGCCAGCCGCAGGCCGACCGCACACCTGTGAGCGTCGATCGCTCCGGCGAAGTGGACATGACGTTGATCCGCATCTTGCGTGATCGCTTCACCAAGACCGATTTTAACTATGGATACTCGGACTCTCCGCAAGCGCGTGCCGAGGGCCAGGAGCAGGTAAGAAATGCCGAGGCCGCATTCCGCTCCTTCGCCGCGAAGTCGCCTGCCTATGCCGCCGTCGCTTCCGCTGCTTGGGATCAGGCGACCGACATTTACCGCCCGCCTGAAGGCTACGTGCGTCCGAACGATCGGCAAATTCCCGTCGAGCGGACGAACGAACTGTTGCGCGAGGCCGCTCAACTGGACCGCGCCGACCGCATGGCGCAGGCCGAACGTGAGATTGCCGCCCGTCATGCCCAACGTGCCACGGACACCGCAGAAGGCAGAACAGGGGATGCGGCCCCGACACCGCAGCAGCCCCGTGCAGTGACCGCCGAGGACAAGAAGCTGGCCGACCGTGCCGAACGCATGGCCGAGGCCGAACGCGACATTGCGGCGCGACAGGCCAAGGGCAAGGACCGCGATAGCGGCCACGGGTTGTAAAAGGGCAGGGCATGGCACAGACAACGGAAATCGCAAAGCTCGCCGGTGGCGGGCTTCTTCTTGGGGCCTTGCTGGGCGTCGTTGCTGCCAGCGGATACGTGACGTGGCAGACGGGAGGGGATCTTGCCAACATCGAGGTGCTGCGCGTTTTCGACTTCGCACCCTGGACGCGCGGCTATTTTGGCGAACCCTTCCGCATGGCCCTCTATATCGGCCTTGGCGTCATGGCCGCGCTCACGGTGCTTGTGCCCGCCATCGGCTTCAAGAAGCCGTTGAGCAGCCACGGCACGGCCCGTTGGTCCACGAAAGCCGACCTGAAGCGGTCCGAGCTTCTGGCTTCCACCGCAAACATCCTTGGTCCGATCTATGGCAAGCTGGGCAGTCCGAGCAGCCGTGCGGAGTTTCTGTCCACGCGCCCCGGCACCGAGGAAATTCCTCACAGCATCATCACCGCGCCAACCGGCTCCGGCAAGGGCATCGGGATCGTGGTGCCCACGCTCCTGACCTACAAAGGCTCCGTGTTCTGTCTGGATGTGAAGGGCGAGAACTACAACCTGACCGCCCGTCGCCGCGAGGAGTTGGGCGACCGCGTGTTCAAGTTTGCCCCCTATGACGATCACGGCCAGACCCACCGCTATAACCCGCTCATGTATGTGGTCAGCGCCCGCGAACGCCGCCGCTTCACCGAGGCGCGACGGCTGGCCGCCAGTCTCATCATCGCCAAGGGCAACGGCGAAGGCTTCTTGGAAGGCGCGCGCGACGTGTTTGCCGCAGGGGCCATCCTTGCCATCCAGCGCGGCACGCCGACCATCGCCGCCGTCTATGATGCTTTCTATGCCACGCCGGGGGAGGCGGCGGACGTGTTCCGCCGTCTGGCGGCCGAGGTGGACAGCGTTGAGGCCAAGACGATCTTCAACCGCATGGCCGGCATGGAAAGCCGCATCCTCAGCTCCTACCTGTCCGTCCTGTTGGACGGCGGCCTTGGCCTTTGGGCCGATCCGGCCGTGCGGGAGGCGACGGAGGTTTCCGACTTCGGCATCCATGATCTTCGCCGCGACCCGGCCTCGATCTTCATCATCGTCTCGCCAAACGACCTTGTGCCGCTGGCACCGCTGATCCGCCTGATGTTCCAGCAGACCATCGCCATGCTGCAAGCCTCGATGCCGCAGAAGGACGAGAAGTTCCCTGTCCTGTTGCTCCTGGACGAGTTCGTGTCCCTGGGCCGCATGGACGTGTTGGCAACCGCCATCACGACCCTGCGCGGGTTTGGCGGCCGCGTCATGCTGGTGGTGCAGAGCATCGCCAGCCTGCGCGACCTTTACGGCAAGGAAGGCGCGTCGGGTTTCCTTGCCAACTGCCGTTTGCAACTGTTCATGGCTCCGGCCGACGAGGACACACCCGAATACATCTCGCGGGCCATCGGTGACTTCACCCGCAAGAGCCGCAGCAAGTCCTGGCGCTCGAACGAAATGGGAAGCAACTGGCAGGAGCGGGAAGAAGGCGCACGTCTTTTGCGCGCCGAGCAGGTGCGGATGCTGCCCAAGAACAAGATCGTCGTTCTGGTTCAGGGGATGCCGCCGATCATCGCGGACCGGGTGGAATACTACCGTGACCGCTATCTGAAGAATATCTACCAGAGCCAGACTGGCCCGCATCCGCAGCCGCCTTCGCTCTACAACGATCCGCCGCCGGCTTTGGAGGAATCCACGGTTGCGCCGGATGATCCGCCGCGCGATCCGCCAGCGCCCGCCTCTTTGCCGCTCTACCCGCAAGACAGCCAGACCGCACCCGCCCCGGAGCCGGCACCCGCAGCGTTCGTTCAGGAGTCACCTGCGGAAGCTGTGCCGGCTGCGCCGGAAGAACCCAAGGCCACGCCGGTTGCCAACACGACACCGGCCGAGCGGGAGGCAGAGACAACCCCCGTCTTATCTCCTGAAAAACAGGGCGAGGAACACCATCCGTCCTCACAAACGCCTGAATCGAATGCAGGCATGGAAACAGCCAAGCCAGTCAACGACCCCAACCGTCCGACAACAAGCCTACCAGAGGCCGTGGATGAAGAATCTGTCCTGAGCCGGCTGCACGCTATTGAGAAGCGCCAAGGTTCTTTGTTGGGCGATCTTACTGCGTGGAGAGACAAGGCGAATAGTCTTGCACAGGCAAACCGGAATCGGGAAAGCACGTCTGACATGCGAGCGGGCGAGGTGCAAAACGCGCCGGAGGTTCGGCCTGTCGAGCAAGACACACCGGCCGCTTCTATCATCGGCAAGTCCAATGCAAGTGATCTAAGGAAAAGGCTGAATGTTTTAGGCGCGGAAAATAGTAAGCGCACCGAGCCCAAGATCTGAAGAACGCCCCTTACGGGGGCGTTTTTCATTTCGCCAGAGCGGGCATATAGACCTGCAGGACGCCCCGCTTTCCGCCGCGTCGGCCGACCTGCACGATGAGGTCGATGGTCTGTCGCGCATAGTCCAGAACGTCCTGCCGCGTCTGGTTCAGCCCCGCCCGCATGACCATCATTGCCAGCCGTTCCAAGGCGAGGGCCGGACTGTCGGCATGGATCGTGCTGATGGATCCCGGATGGCCCGTGTTGATCGCTTCCAGAAAGTTCAGGGCTTCGACACCGCGGATTTCCCCGAGGATCAGCCGATCCGGCCGCATCCGCAGCGCCGACTCCAGAAGAAGGGTAGGGGAGCGTTCAGACCCACCGCGCCGCTCCGCCACCAGCGCCACCGTGTTCAGGTGGGGCAGATGGAGTTCCGGCGCATCTTCGATCGTGACCATGCGTTCGTTCCGATCACTGATCGCCAGCAGCGCCCGCGCCAGCGTCGTCTTGCCCGAGGACGTGCCGCCCGACACCAGAATGTTCAGCTTGTCGTGGATGGCTGCACGGAACAGATTTTCCAGATCCCCTGCCCGCGCCATGTCCGTCAGCGTCTTGAGGCGTTCGAGGCGCAGCGCGTCCACATCGACCTGTCCACTGTCCAGAAATCCCACTTCCTGCACATCGAGAACTCGACTGACATACTTGCGGATCGAGACGGAAACGCCCTTTTCGATGGCAGGAGGCACGATGATCTGCACCCGCATTGTCTGCCCGAAGAGGACGACGCGCCCCGACACGATGGGATGCTTCGCTCCGAGCTGGTTGCCGGTTTCCCCCGCCAGATGCCCGCCAAGCGGCTTGATCCGGGTTTCGGGTAGAGAGCCTTCCCACCGGATCATGTGTTCACTTCCCGACCGTTCGACCCATATCCCGCCGTCCGGATTGATCACCACTTCGTTCACATCATCCGAGGTCAGAAGCTCGCGCAATGGCGCGAGCCCCTGTTCCGCATGGCTGGCCGGAACCATCACGGGCGCCTGTGCCGCCTGTCCCGTCATCAGAACACCAGATCGCGGTTGACGAACACGGTCATGGTCGTGCCCTGGTCGATGTAGATGACGGGCGGCAGCGACAGGTAATCGTTCATCACGCTCTGCGTCGTGTTTTCCAGATCCTCGCCCACGTCCTCCGCAAGCTCCTGCGTGTTCTCGCCCGCGCTGTCATCGACCACGACTTGCGGCGTGATCGCCAGCATCGAGATCAGGAAGGCCGACCCGAAGCGTTCACCAAAACGCGTGTCAACAAAGCCGGTCTGCCCCGACATGCCCAACGGGTCCGCGCCGTAGCCGCCCAACTCCACGCTACGACCGTCCGGCGTGATGGCACGGTTCCATGCAAGCTGTGCGCGATTCGAGGCTATGGACACGTCCGAATTGTAGCTGCCGATCAGGCGGGTGCCGCGCGGCAACAACACGTTCGAGCCGTCATAGGAATACACGTCGTTGGTGACTGCGGCGCGGATGACGCCCGGAAGCTCCGTGCTGATCGCCGTTTCCAAGACCGCTTCCAGCGTCGTGCCCTGCACGATGGTCCGGTCTGGCGCGGCAATCTGCGTGGCCCGCACCGTGTCATAGCTGGCCGTCGAGGCCGAGGCCATGAACTGCTCATTCGTGGACAGCTTGCGTTCACCGGCCCCGCTGGCCCCTCCACCCGTCACCTTGCCGGAACTGTCCAGCACCAGAAGATCGGACGACACCTGCGCCTCGTTGATCGCGTTGAGGCGGGCGCGTTCCTCTTCGAGACGCTGGCGGGCGTCGGCTTCGCCGTCCATGCCTTGCGCGGCAATCGCCTCCTGAAGCTGGCGCTGGTAGGCTTCATCGGCCAGTTGGCGTTCGCGCTCGAACTGTTCCCGAAGATCCGCCGCCTGTTGTGCCAGAAGCTCGCGGGTGATTTCACCGCGTCCTTCTTCCATGGCCTTCAGCCGTGCTTCCAAATCCGCCAGCCGCCGCCGTTCGGCGTCAGCCAGCTCGCTGTCCCCGGTGGTCAGGTTCACCTCACCTTCCGGAACGGACGTCTCCGGCACATCGGTTTCAACATCGGTTTGCCGTTCGGTGATTTCCGTGGACAGGCCCGTGTCGTCAGAACTGGTGGTCTGCACGTCCTCTGCATCCGAAGTCCGGCCGCCGCCAAAGAGGCTTGCCATCTGTTGAGGCGCGATCAGCGACAAAGCCAGAATGAGGACGATGACGCCGATCAGGCCGCCGACGAGGATCTTGACCACATTGCCGGGGCCGCCCCCGTCGAACTCTGAACTGCGCGCCGCCACGCGGGCTTCGCGATCGTTTTCCGGATCAGGCCGCAGGCGCGGCCGATCCTCGTGTTCAGCACCGTTCGGGGTGTGGTTGTCTTGCTCGGTCATTGGATCACCCCCTGATGGCTGTTGGCCGGCTGCGCCTGACGGCCGCCCCGAACGGTTTTAACGACTTCGCCGCTGGCGATGCACAATTCCTCATCCCCGATCCGCAGCGTCCAGCGGTCGGACGTGCGGTTGACCACGAACCCTTCGCGGGTCTGCTGCACGTTCACGATGGCTTCCTGCCCATCCGCGTTCGCCGCAAAGATGCCGGGGCGGGGCGCGTTCGGTGCGAACCGGAAGTAGGTTTTCACACCGTCATCATAAACCTGGATGGGTCGGATGCGGGTCGATTTGCCCGCCACGAAGTAGTTGTAATCCTTCGGTCGTGCCGCCACTGCCGCCTGTTGCTGGCGCGCGCGGGCCGCCTCATTCGGATAGTTGAAGCTGATCCGGTAGCTCGGGCTGTTCGATCCGGCCTGCGCGGTTTTCGCATTCAGCTCGAACGTGTAGACGCGGCGATCCGTGTAGACGGTCATGTTGGTGTAAGCGCCTTGGACGAGCGGCTTCACCGACAGCACGTCGCCCCGGTTCAGGCGCACGATCTGCCACGACGCGCTGTCGCCCACCTGCACGGACTCGATATTTTCGCCGGAGGCAAACTGGATCGAGGTGATGAAGCGCATGTAGACGTCGAGGCGATACACGTCATGTTCGCTGTAAGTGTAGTAGCGGATGCGGGGATCAGCCGAGTAGGGACGCGGAGCGGTTTCCGCAAAGACGGCGCCCATGCTGGCGACAAGCGCCGCAGCGGCAAGCGTGGCAAACCGGTTCATGTCAGTTCCCCCTCACGTTCAGGGTTTCCGCATCGACGCGGTAATGGGTGACGGTGAAGCCGAGCGGGTTGGCCCAGACCTGTTGCAGTGAGGTTTCCGTGCGCGGGCGGAACTGGAAGGTGATCGTTGCCACGAAATCGCGCGTCGTCGGGTTCTGCCCTGTGCGTTCATAGGTGCGGGTGAACCGCACCTGGGCCGTGTCGTCGTCCAGAAGCGAGATCGACCGGACGGCGACCGTAATCAGCATCCCCGTGCCGTAGAGGTTCGGCGGATACTGGTCATTGCCGGAGTTCCACAGCGACCGTAGCGAAGCGGCGGCTTGCCCGTCCGAGGTCGCATTCACTTGCGGGATGCGCTGACTGTTGTCGGACACGTCATAGGTTTCGCGGTCGGTGACGTAGCGCACCAGCTCCGCCTCCCGCACCGCTTCCTGATCCGACAGGCTGGTTGGGCGTGTCGCCACGACCTGTTCGCTTTCCCCTGTGGTGCGGTCCACCATGACGACGTAGGGGCGCATTTCCTTCAGCGGCATGACCATCGCCAGCGCGATCACCGCGACAAGGCCAATGCCCATGCCCGCCACTCCGAAGGCCGCCCCGATGTTGCGCTGACGGCGCAGGGTGAAAAACACCTCATCTTCGAACGCGGTCGCGACGGACGGAGCGGCAGGGGCGGGCGCGGAGGCTGTCTTTCTTTTGAACATTGGGCAGAGTCCTCAGGTGGCGCGAAATCGGTCCGCGCAGGAATGTTATTCAGGTGGAAAAGTCGGGCGGCTTAGGAGCCGGGTTTTATGGTCTTGCGGTCCAGCATCTGGGAGGTGCGGTCCACATGCGAAGCGCTGTCGGTGCCGCGCTGCTGCTGGCGGAATCGCTTGTTTTCGCGGTGCTGCTCCATCCGCGCCGCCCAATCGGCCTCGCGCCGTTCCCCGAAGCTGGACTTGTGGCCCCGTTCGGCATTGCGGATGCCGGTCAGTTCGACGTTGCGCTTGCCCGCATCCTTCATGCTTTGGCGTTCTTCCATGGCCGCCGCGATCCGGCTTTGGCCCGCAGCGGGGGCGGAGGCAGCTTGCGCCATCGCCATCGCACCGGCTGCATAGGGGGCTGCGACGGAAGCCGCCATCCTGGCGGCACTTCCCGCCGTGTCCTGCATGGACTTCATGCCGGTCGCCGTGGCGGTGATCGTGCCCGCAAGGCTATTTACCAATGTCGGCACTTGGGCCATGAGCCAGATCCCCGCCGCCGAGACGATCAGGAAACCCGCGGCTTCGGAAAGTTCGGTTGCGCCGTCTGCTTCTCTAATCAAGTTTGTGCCGATGCCCACGATTGCGCCCATAACGCCTGCCGTCACCAGCGGGATCATGGCGAAGCCAAGCGTGAACTTGACCCAGGACTCGAAGAGATTGCTCGTGGCTTTGAAGAGGAGGCAGGGCACGAAGATTGGGGCGAGTGCGATAGCCATGGCAAGCCCGACCTTCGCGAGAGACATGATGATGATCGCGACCACCGCCAGAAGTGCGCCCAGAACCCAGATCAGCACCGAGGTCAGCGAGATCGAGAACATGCCGCTTTCATCCGCTGCACGATCCGAAAATTCGAAAAGGCTGGTGATCATCTCATCCAGCGCCTCGTTCATGTTGGTGGCGCTCGTTGCTTGCAGGAAGGATGCACCGAGGTTTCCCGGCACGTCAGTGACGATGTTGTAGATAGGGTGAAATTGCTGCCACGAGGTTGCGATCATTGTGACGACGACGAAACGCACGCCCCATTTCAGGTAGTCGGAATATCTGACGGGCACCAACTGCATGACGGAGTTGGCAGCCATAAATGCCAGCGCAACAAGGCCCATGAGCTGACAGGTGGTTGCGATGGCTCCCCCGAAATCTGCAAACACGGATTCCGTGTATCCGAGGATTGCGTTGTCGATGCTATCCAATGTGGTTTGAATGTAGGTCGCCATCGGTTGCTCCTATCGGCTTACGCCGAGTTCGCGGCAGTGGTTCAGGGCGTCGCGGTAGCCCGTGCCTTCATCTTGGAGTTTCAGCAGATGCGGGCGGATGCCTTTGTTATCCAAACCCCAAAGTTCGCTGGGCACCATGGCGGCAATCGCATCCCAATCGCGATGTCCGATCATGCAACCGATGTAGGCGGATTCACCGGCCGCAGCCGCATCGCACTGTTCCCGCGCGAAATCAGCATCCCATCGGTCGCGATAGTGGCTGAGGACGTTGACCATGCCATTGTTGTGAGCGAATTCGCGGATTTTTTGAGGTTCACCGCTTCCACCGCCATCACAAACCCATTTGGGAAGATCCTTCGCCTGTGCCGCTCCGGTCACGTTAAGCGTCGTGATCGTCGCGAAAGCTGCAATCAGGGCGGTTTTCATCAGGTTCATGGTCATTGCCCTTCGTTCGAGCCTTGGAGGAAGTTGCGCTGCGAGGCGCGGTCCCGCGCGGCGGTCAGGGCATCGCTGCCCATCGTGTTCGCGATGGCGGCCTGAACGCGCAGGTTTTCGTTCAGAAGCACCGCGACTTCGGCCAGCATCCGCGAGTTGAAGTCCACGCTGGCCTTCATGTCCGCGTTGCTGTCGATCCGGTCGATTAGCGTGTTCACCCGCCCCATGGCCGCGTTCGACCGCGTGTAGGTGTCCTCGGCCGTCGCCATCGCGACCATGCCTGCCCCGGCCTGCGTAGCAATTGCGCGGTCCTGAGGAAGATCCGAGCCCAGGAATTGATCGAGGTTCGGAAGAGCGAAGGTTTCCTTCAGATCATCAATCTTGTCGGTCAGGACCGAGGCGTTGCCGCCGATGGGGGAACCCCCGATCGCGCCGTCCATGATCGAGGACAGACTTTCGGCCGCTTCCCGGGTTTCCTTGTCTGTGACGCTGTTGAGCAGGTTACTGATTCCCCGACTGCCCGTCATGGCCTGAAGCTGCTGCTTCATCTGGTCGAGTTGCTGGATCGCGTTGGCGATTGCGCGAAGGTCCTCCGTCGGAACGCCTTGCGCGGATGCGCCGGTCATCGCGGTAAGAGACAGGACGCCAGCAAAGGCGGTCGAGCGAAGAACGCGGATCATACGATCACCTCCGTCTGAGCGTTGAGCGGTTGCCAGTCGCAGACGCAGGGCGACGTGCGGCTGGTGTAATTGGCGCAGGCGCCGAGGATCAGGGAAAGGCCGAGAAGGGCCGCAAGGCGCAGGGGCCGTGTCATCGTCAAATCTCCTTCCAGAAATCAGGGTTTTTGCGCCAGCCGTCGGGCGACGTCTCATTGCCTCCACCGCCTTTCAGAACGCCAAGCAGGGGACCAAGAGCCGATAGGTCGAAGTCCACGACCGTGCTGGTGTCGCCGTTGCGGACGAGAGCCGCGCGGCTGGCGCCGGCCGAGTTCGTCAGGAACGCCTCTTCACTGTCCGAGAGGTTCAGCGGAGCCAGTTCCTCCGCAGTGTTGCGGCGGTTCGGGAACACGATGGTGGTGTTGACGGATTCGAGGATCGAGCTGCCCGCGCGGCTCTCCGCGATGTGCGACACGCGCTGCGTCAGCATGACCACGGCCACGTTCTTTTTCCGCATGGTCAGCATCCAGTCCTTCAACCGGGCCTCGAAATACGGATCATCCAGCAGCTTCCATGCTTCATCGAGGATCAGCAGCGTCGGCCGTCCATCCTCCACCGTGCGTTCGATGCGGCGGAACACGTAGGAGAGCCATGCCGTCCGGACGGACGGCACGTCGAGGATTTCCGTCAGATCGAAACCTGTCACCGCCTGGTCGAATTGCACGGGGTCAGCGGTCCTGCCGCCGAACACCCAGCCGTATTGCCCATCGGTGTCCCAGACCCCCATGCGGGTGTAGAGATCGCCACCGTCATCGACGCTGAGAAGCTGCGAACGGAAGTGCATGACGTTCTGCAGGGCCGGATCAGACTCGGCGTTTGCCATCACGGCACGGGACAGAGCTTCACTCTGTTCCGCCGTCAAGGGCGGGCCGTTCTGTTCCAGCAGCGCGGACAGCCAGTCGGTCAGCCACGCGCGGCCCCGTTCGTCGGTTTCCACCCCAAAGGGATTGAAGCCCGTGGCTTCGCCCGTGCGGACGGGCGCATAGCTGCCGCCCAAGGCCCGCAGCGGCATCTCCAAGCCGTTGTCCTTGTCGAAGGCGATGATGCGCGGGTTCGCCCGCTGCACCTGTGCCGCCAGGAACGCAATACCCACGGATTTGCCCGTGCCCGTCCGACCGATGGTCAGGCTGTGCCCGACCGTGCGATCCCCCGGCGCACCCGCCGCATGGAAGTTGAAGCGGTAGGGTTCGCCCGACACCGTGGGCAGGATCGTGACCGGCACGCCCCACGGTTCCCGGCCTTCTTCCACGCCAAGGCCCGCCGAATGGAGCGAGGCGAAGCTGGCGAAGTTGCGCGAGCTGGTCATGCTGGCGCGGGAGCGGTAGCCGTAGTTGCCCGGATGCTGCGCGAAATAGGCCGTGCGGGCGTTTATGTCCTCGCGCACGATCACCGCACCGGCACGTTGACCGGCCGAGCGGATCGAGGCCGCAATGTCATCGAGTTCCGCGCGGCTTTGCGCGACGGCCAGGATCGTCACCAGATGGTGCCCGAACACGATCCGGCCCGAGGCAAGCTGATCGCTGGCTTCCACAAGCTGCGCCTGAAGGCTGATCGCGGCATCGTCGGCCGCGCGCATCTGGCGAATGGTGCGCTGCAAGCGGCCCGTCGCCGTCACCAGATCCATCGGGGTGAAGCTGTGCGTGACAACGGTATCCGCCGCCATGTCGAAGCGGTCGAAGATCCCCGCCATCGTCTCGGACGGATAGCCCTTCATGCCGAAGATCGCGCCATAGCGCGTGCCGTCGCTGTCGGTGCCGAACACCGTAAACGTGTCGCCCCGGAAATCGACCCGTGATCCGGCCATCAGGTTTGCCAGCGGCTCGAAGCTCGATCCGGGAATGAGAGGGGCATATTGCCCCGTGACGCAGGTGCGAAGGAGGCCGAGCCACTGCCCGCCGCCGACCGTCATGCGGCGCGGACTGACCGGACGCAGAACCTGCATCATGAAGCCGATGACTTCGTTGAGACGCGCGATGCGGCGGTCCCGCATGGCCCGCAGATCGCCTTTGCCGCCGCCGCTGATCTTCGACCAGAGCGAGGTCAGCTTGCGCGGGCGCAGGCAGACCGTGACCATGATCGTGCGTTCGCGCAGCCCGTCGCGGGCGATGTGGCGCTGCCACACGCGGTCCACTTCGGCGGCAAAGCCGTCGCCCTGGACGGGCGGAAGCTGGGGCTGCGTTTCCATGGACACCCGATGGACGTAGAGCGCCACATCGGGCCCCATCTGCGCGACGGCATTTTCCATCGCGGCTTTCACGTCGTCGATCAACGCGACTTCGGCCGTCGCGGCCTCAAGGCCGCGCACGGTGAAGCTGCCCATCACGTCGCCGTCGCGCAGCATCACCACATCGTTGCCCACCGGCGTGATGTAGGGAAGGTGCCCCGCCAGCATGTGTTCGCGGGCGATGCCTTGCGGCTCCAAAGCTTTCCGGCCGAGGCCGCGTTGCAGATCAAGCACGGTAGATGATCCCTTTTCCTTTGAACCACGAGGGCGGCAGGGGCGTCCTGGCGAGGGATGTGAAGATGATCTCGACAATCCGCGGATCGTAGTTCGCCACCAGACGCAGAGCCGCGTATCCCACCACCGCGCTGCCCAGGAACCAGAGGAAGGACAGCGTGGCGATGAAGCCGCCCACCACCAGACCGAACAGCAAGGCAAGGTAGGTGATGGGGAGACCCGCCATGGAGACGGGCCGTGTCAGGGCCTTGAAGCAAGGTTCCGACATGGGGGATCAGGCGAAGCCGTCGAGCATGGTGCCGGCGCCAAAGAGAATGGCGAGGCCGACGACGACCGAGATCGCCAGCATCCAGTTCATGCGGCCGATCAGGAAGGCGATGCCGACCGCCGCCAGCGCCACGAGACCGAGGGCGCGGCCCGTGGCCCCCGTCAGGGCATTGCCGATGTTGCCGAGCATCGTGTTCACCGGCGACAGGTCCTGCGCCAGCGCGGGCACGGACAAGGTGATGAGAGCCGCGAAGGCCAGAGCGATAAACTGCCCATACCGGGTCAATACTGCCATACGGAGATACTCCTTTGTGTGTCTGGGGAGGGGGTCGAGGCCTCCGCAACAGGAGTCACGGAAGCAGGGTCTGCGGCAGGGGCGCGTAGCCCCGTCGCGGCAGTGATGGAGGCGACATAGTTCCGCGTTTCCGCGAAGGGCGGGATGCCACCGTATTGCTCGACGCGATGCGGACCGGCGTTGTAGGCCGCCAGCGCAAGGCGCACGTCCTTGAAACGGGCAAGCTGCTGCGTGAAGTAGCGGGCCGCTCCGTTCAGGTTCTGATGGGGGTCGAAGGCGTCCGTCACCCCGAGCAGCTTTGCGGTTCCGGGCATGAGCTGACCCAGACCCTGCGCCCCAGCGGGGCTGACCGCCCGGGGATTGAAGCCGCTTTCCTGTCGGACCAGCGCCACGAACACCCGCTGGAATGTCAGGGCGTCAAGGCCCGCCGCACGAGGACCGGGACCGCCCGCATAGGCCAGCGCGACGTCTTCGGCCAGCGCCCGATATTGGGCGCGGCTGGCCGGAACCGTCGTGGGCGTGGCGCGGCGCGAGACAGCCGGAGCGGGTGCGGCGCTGGCTTCGGGAAGGCCACGCTGCACCATCGTTCCATCGGGCAGAAACTCGAACACATCGGCCGAGGCAGCGCCAACGGTCAGGCACAGCGTTGCGCAGACGAGGATGGGGCGGCTCACAGGATGCGCCCCAGAATGGGGGACAGCATCAGCGAGACGACCGATACCAGCACGAACACGATGGCCGGAACCCACAGCGCCATGAACCAGAGGCAGGGCAGGAAGATGATCGCGACCAGCGCCATCATGGCGAGATCCACGTCATGCCAGAGGCGCGGCGACAGGTAGGCACTGACGAGCAGGTAGCCGACCCAAGACCAGAACCAGACCGGACCGCCATAAACCCGCTGCACGTCATCGTGCAGGAAGCTCCATGCAAAAAGGCCGATGGAGAAGATGAAGAAGGACACCCACGGCACCCGCAGGACAGGCCCGAACTCCCCGACCGTGTAGAAGTCGGTTGTTACCGCCTGGTAAATGCGCCCCGCTTTAGCCTTGCGCTCTTGCCGCTGCACGGCCGCCACCGCACGGCGCTTTCGTTTCTTGAAGTCGTTGATCGAGACAACATTGCGGTCGTCTCGGTCCTTTTCAGCCCTCGGCTTCCTCGTCTCCGCCGGACGTTTGCCCTTCTTCCAAAGGAAGAATGCCAACACAGAGCTCGGTTGCGAGAGGGAAGTATTCCTGGTGGTAGTTGAGAACCGCGCCGATGGTCTTGAGGACGCGCGCCTCACCTGTTCTGACCACGTAGACCGGAAGTTCATGGCCGTTCGGCTGGATGCCGAAAACCTGCCAATGAATGCGCCCATCTTTTGCCACAAAGGGCTGGTAGCGCAGCTTCCCGCCTTTCCTGACGAAAGGTCGAATAGCATTGCCTAGTAGCACCTTTCCCTCGTCGTAATCCATTCCGCCCCCTCGCTGGTGTTCGCAGGGGCAATCTAAAGACATTTCAGAAAGAAATCCATGTCTTGAGATAAGGTTACAACTTATGGGTTTTGCATGTCAACACAACTTATGCATCAGAAATATGTTTCTGATGCATACGGTATTCTCGTTGCCAATGTCTATATCAGAAGAACGTCTTGATATGCTTACTTGACTTGTATGGATGCGGTGAGTTTATGAAGGGCTGTGTGATGGCACATCCTGCCTGCAAAGGCGGATGTAGCTAGCGCGCTGATGACAGTTACGCTACCGTGCCGAAAAGGCGCAAAAATCAGGAGATTGATTCCGAAGCGGGGCAGAAATTGGGACGGCAAGATCCCTGAGGCCCAAAAAAGAAAACCCCCAGCGGTCGGGGACCACCGGGGGGGACGCAACCGGACCTTTGGCGAGGTCTTAAGATGCTCACGTTGTTCAAGCATCAAGGTATCGTTCCCCTACATCGCAGGCAAGACAAAAAGCGCCCTTGGGCGAACAATAGATGCCAGCCGTGTTTCCCTCGGCCGCTCCACATGGAGAGCGGACAGAATGGTCACTAAACCTTTGCAGGTGTTGGGAAAACCCAACGAAAATTATAGGCAGTTTTCTGCCGATTTATACGAAGCCGCGCGTAATGCCGCGCTTGTGATGAAACTACCTGATGGTGTGCGTCGGACCCTAGAGGCCCTTATTGGTCGTATACCACGGGGTTCCGAGGTGCCGATAAGCCCTGCGAGCGTGTCAACCTTATCTTTCGAATGCGGCAAGAATCCCCGCACCATTTTAAATCATGTCCGTTTTCTGGTGCGGAACGGGTTGGCGGTGGATCGCAGCATGGGGGGTGGGCGCCGTTACTGCCAGCGGGACCAATCCGGTAGGATCATCGCCGTCCACGGCATCGACCTGACACCGCTTCAGGATCGCGCTGATGAACTGACCATGGCGGCCGAAGCCATGAGAGCGGAGCGAGTGGCCGCAGATCGTATGCGGAACGAGATTTCTCGCCTGCGTTCAATGATCCGCCGTATCCTATCGGGAACCGACGTCGCCGCCGAGGATCAACAGACATGGGCGAGCTTTCCGCGCCGGATCGCTCACCTCGAATACGAAGACTTGAGCAAACTGCTGAACCATGTGCGCCGCTTTCTGACCCATCTTGGTCGGTCCGAAATTTCCGACCGGCCGGAAAAAAATGACCGACCATACACTACAAACCAATATCCATCAGAGTCTTGTAATCCGGCGATGCCCGCTGAGAACAAGATGGGGCAGGGCGCATCGACACCGCCCACCCAGACACCGAAATGCGGGATGGAGCATATCAGCCTGCCGATGGCCCTGAAGGCCGCCCCCGCCGAATGGCATGTGGGGATGGAGCTTTATGGGCGCGCGGACTGGATGGCATTCGTGAACGTGGGCTACGAACGGGCCATGGCCCTCGGGATCAACCCGTCCGCTTGGGCACAAGCGCAAGCCGCGATCGGAAAGGTCGGCGCAGCCCTGTTGGTGATGATTGCTGACGCTGATGGCTATGAGCGAGGTGGCAAGATCCGCAACGCAGGGGCATGGGTGCGCCGCATGAGCGAACGCGCCGAGCTGGGCACAGCGCAGCTTCATCGCTCCGTGTTCGGCCTTTTGCACAGGGAGCACGCCACATGCTGAAGCTCGATCAGACGTCGCGCCAGGTTCTGGTGGTAAGGGGGGGTCTTCACCATAAGCTCTTGGTAGCATGATGTTGGCCTTGCCGGTCGAGTGCCCATAGGCATAGAGGGTGCGATTGAACTGTAATCCTATGTAGGCGATAGAGGTTTGAAAGGCGCAGCATCACGCAGCTCCATCCGAAGAGTTCGGCATGACAACCTCCTTGGCGTTCCTCGATCTTACCATCCCCATGGCCCAGCGGGTCGCAGAGCACGATTGGTCGTCGACGCCTCTGGGGCCGATCGACACATGGCCGCCCGTGCTCAAGATCACGGTCAGCCTGACGCTGCGCTCGGGCTTTCCTAAATGCCTGTGCTGGGGATCCGAACTGATCGCGATCTACAATGACGCCTTCATTCCAACCCTGGGCGACAAGGGAGATTGCCTGGGACTGCCGTTCTCAGTGATCTGGCAGGAATCCTGGGACACAATTGGCCCAATCGTCGCCAAGGCCATGGTCGGCGAGGCAACCTTCGTGAAGGACTTCCCGATGAAGGTGCGCCGCGACGCGAACGGGCTTGCCGAAGCGTTCTTCACCTTCTCCTACAGTCCGGTTGTGGATGAAGAAGGGGTGGTCCGGGGTATCATGGACACCGTAATCGAGACGACCGACCGAGTCCGCTTCGAACGCAGAGCCGCCATCAGCAACCGCGAGCTGGTGCATCGGTCGAAGAACTCCTACGCTCTGGTGACAGCCATCGTCCGGCAGATTGCGCGGCAGGCGTCGACTGTCGAGGAATATCGCGACAAGCTGGTCCAGCGGATCTCAGATATGGGGCATGCCCAGGATGTACTGTCGCTGCGGGCTCACGAGGAAGCCACGGTCAGGGATGTTGTGCACCATATGCGGGAGCGGATGGACGGAAAGGGGACGCGTATCACGTTATCCGGCCCTGATGTCGCCCTGAGTGACGAGGAGACCTTCGCGCTGACCCTGGCACTTTTCGAACTGGCGACCAATTCCGCCAAATACGGCGCGCTGTCTGCCGAAGCCGGGCGGGTCAGTGTCGACTGGTCATTGAGCGGTGAAGGGACGAACGCGACCTTCATATTCTGCTGGACGGAGCGTGGAGGGCCCCCTGTGGCACCTCCGCAGCGGCGCGGGTTTGGCAGCTTTCTGGTCAAGCAGATGCTGGCGGCCGAGTTCGGAGGCGAGGTCAGTGTCGACTACCCAGAAGAAGGCGTGGTCTGCCAGCTCACCTGTCAACGCTCCGAGCGCTGACACCCTTTCTGAGACTTACGCCCCGTTGTTTTGAAACCTTGTCGTCAACTTTGAGTTGATTGATTGATGCCGTACTGCATCCGGAGCACAGCCGATCATGCCGAGCACCATTCTTGTCGTTGAAGACGCCGCGCTTCTTGCCATGGATCTTGTCATGGCGCTGGAGGATGCTGGCTACGCGGTGGTTGGTGTTGCTGCAACGAAACAGGCAGCACTCGCGCTTGCGGAAGCTCACCCTATTGATCTTGCGACGATGGATGTGGAACTGGCTCACGGAAGCAACGGGATTGATACCGCAATCGAACTTCGGGAGCGCTTCAGCATCCCGTCCCTCTTTGTCAGCGGCAGTCTTGGTAAAGAGATCATGGAGAAAGCTGCTCCTGCCGAACCTGTCGGCTTTCTGAACAAGCCCATCTCGTCGGATGATGTGCTGCGGGCAGTGGAACGCTACCTTGGTGGTGGTGATCTGCCGAACGTAAGATGAGCCAGAAGGAGCAATCTTACTCGCGACGCTTCTGACGTTGCCCGGTTTTACGGAACATGCCGACCCGGCAAATGTTCAGGCAAAGCCGTCCTGCATCCTGTTCTTCGTCGGGGCCGCATTGGACGGCATTCACATGGAAGGACAACATCATGGGACTGCTTGATCAGGTGCTGAGCGGGGTGCTGAATTCCCGAGGGACTGGAGGTCAGAATGGCGGCCATTCGCCTCTTCTGCCGATCCTCATGGCGCTGCTGTCGAGCCGTGGCGGGCAAAGCGGCGGGTTGGGAGGCGTTCTCGGGGGTGGAGGAAACCCTGGCGGGGCCGGACAGACGGCAGGCCTGAATGGCGGGCTAGGCGGTCTTATCGATATGTTCACGCAAGTTGGACAAGGGGAGACTGCAAAGTCCTGGATATCCTCCGGCCCGAACCGGTCCATTGCGCCCCAAGACGTCGAGAAGGCCTTTGGCGGACAGACGATCGACAATCTGTCCCAACAGACTGGTCTTCAGCGGAACGACCTTCTTGCGCAGCTGTCGGCGATCTTACCGGAGGCTGTGGACAGACTCACTCCGAAGGGCCGTATGCCTGAAGAACACGAGACACGCGACTGGTAAGACCCGTTTCCTATCTTCTCCGGCATATGGAAGAAGCACCAAGTTCTTGAGATTTAATAGCTGAAATGCCGTCGACCAGAGTTTGGCCGACGGCGTCTGGAGCACATTTAGAACCGGGCCGTTCTTAGCGGCGACGTGGGGCGTCCTGCTGAACAATGACAGTCGGATGAGAGACACCGCGCCGGCCACCCATCCACGCGGCAATCGCACCGGCCAGAAGAGCGACAAAGGCAGCAATGGCTCCGATGGAAACCGCGTTCGCTGCGGTTTCGGCCGCCTCCGTTGCTGTTTGCTGGGCCTGATCCACCGTCTCGCGATACTGCTGCTCCATCTGAGAGACCTGCTCCCGTGCCTCCGGCAGCGGAATGGAGCGCATATCGGACAAGGCCTGCGCAGCTTCCTGACGTGCCTGATCACGACCGGCTTCATCACTCATGGCCAGACCGCGCATTGCGTTTACGGCACGCTGACGCAGAGCTTCCGGATCGTTGCCCGTGGATTCAATCTGCTGATCCAATGCATCAAGCGGGTTGACGTCATCAAGGGCGGGACCGGCGGCATTTGCAACCGTCTGGCTTACGCCGCCAATGGCGCTGGAGAGGCCGCTGAAAGCGCCACCGACCACTGCACCTACGGACGAGGTCAGGAGGTAGAGCATCAGAAGAGTGGTGACGGCCCATGCCGTCAGACCGTGGAGGCCGCCGATCTGTTCTTCCGTCCGACCGGACATGCGGGACGCGACGAGGCCACCGACAAATGCAGCGACGATGCCCGAAATGGCATACCAGATTGCCGAGACAACCGAGAAGGTGGAAGCGGCCGGATTGTCCGCCGTGCCGGGATCAAGCGTCGCTGCACCAATTCCGACCCCGAGCAGCGTCAGCAGCACCTGCACCACGAGCGCCACGGCAACGCCAGCGAAGATTGCGCCCCAGGACACTTGCTTCAAGTGACCCCACATCGTTGGGGTCGTATGGCTGTGGGTTGTCGGTCCCTCAGGCGTTGGATTGTAGGTCATGTTTTGTCCCTCCGATGCGCGGACTCCCAGGGGGCCGCAGATACACGCCAATGCAGGTGCAACCGCTGCAGGAGGGAGAGGTTCCTTGGTGGGGCTTCCAAGGGCAGGGATGGGTTCTTCGAGTGGCCGTCCGGTGTGGCCCTTGGGAAAGCTTCGTCGCAATTTGCACCTTGCCACCCGAGCGGGATGGCTGAGGGATCGTGTTGTGAATTGTAGCGGCCCATGGTCGGAAACAGATGTTGCTGAAGCGTGTTCCGCGAGGACAGCTCGCTGTTGCCCGCCAAGCCGTTTTCCTCAGCAAGCTTCTTAGTCGTCGTTGATGATGAGATCCGTCCGGGCGTTAACATCTTCGCGTAAAGCGAAGCTCGTTTTGGTGTGGTCGCTGGTTCTTGGTTCACGCTGGTCGCAGATCGATGCCGCTTTCCTGCTGCTCTCTTTGGCACCCAACATTGCTGCTTCGAACAGGGCTTCCACGGCTTCTTCGCCCCGGTCGAGGGCCGCGGTCAGTGCCGACGATCCGAAGCGAGCATCGTTCGTGATTTCGGGTCCGGCCCAAGCGGGCAGGACCAGCCGATGGTCCTCATGCGGAAGCTCCACATCCGCCGTGACGAACCCCGAGAGCGCCCCCAGATACTCGTCCACCTGCCAGACAACCCCGGCCACCTCCACCTCGTGCCGGTTTTTCTCGACAGCGTCCGAGACTACGAACTCGTCGATCATGACCCGGGCCTGTTCCTTTTCCAGCGGCAGATGGTATTCGCCGCGCCGAACCCCGGTCTTCTGGCCCTTGAAGGTCAGGATGGCCTCCTCTCCACAGATGCGGATCCTGGCCTTCCCGGTGTCGAACCGCGCCACAAGGTAGTCCAGAATGTGCAGCGTCCGCATGACGTGCGGCTCCCAGTCATTCGACCTGATGAGAAACTTCCGTTCGATCTCGGTGGGCATGCGGAATCCCGAAGACGTGGTTGCTTGCTGACAGACATGAAGAAGGGCAGGAAATCCTGCCCTCGTTCCGCGTTATGTCGATGACTCAGCGCCCGGTGCGCGGCAATTCCCGATCGTCGCGATCGTCGTCCACCTCGACCTCCGTGTGGCGCACGGTGTCGGAAACCGTCTCGCGATGGGTGTCGCTGGTCTTGCGCAGGCCGATCTCTTCCACCACGCGCGCATCCTTCGCCACAACCGCTTCTTCGCGATGTTCCTCGGCCTCGATCGTGCGGTCCCGGAAGTCCTCGTCCACAACGGCGGCGCGATCGACGGGGCGGCGCTCCAGCTCGACGCGCTCCTCGCGCAGATCGACGCTCTCGCTCACGGGCTCTTCAACCGTGTAAGCGCGCACGCGGACATGGCCGCGGTTCGTGTCGCGCTTGCCAACGCGCAGCCGCTCCTCCACGACCGGGATCGCCGCATCGTCCGACACGCGGTCCGTTGCCGCGGCCATGGGTGCCGTCGCTGCGCCCGCCGTGGCGTAAGGACTGTTCTCGTAGCCGCTCCACCCCTCGGAGCGCCAGCTTTCCTCGCGCTCCTCGATGTTCACGGTGCCCTCGTCGTCGAGGATGGCAAGGGCGGCATCGTATTCCGCGTCGTTAAGTCCGGTCACGGCCACGAGGTAGCCGCCGCGCGACAGGCCTTCGGCGTAGGAGTAGCGGTCCTCGTTCGGAAAGAAGAGGTCGCTGAGCGAGTCCCAGAAGCCCTTGCTGCCTTCGGGATCCGCGACGCCTGTGGTGGCGGACTCGGCGCCCTGAACAACGCGGATCTGTGCTTCGGGGATACCCACTTCGCGCAGACGCGCCGTCGCTTGTTCGGCATCGGTGCGGTTGTCGAACAGGGCGGAGATGGCGGTGCCGCCCGTCGTGCCGGTGGTGCCGGTGCCTGTATCGGTGGTATAGGTCATGTCAGATATCCTTGTCAGAAGGGAAGGGTGGGATGTCTTGCTCGTCATGGGGAGGCAGACGCTCGATGGTCGCGGTCTGCCGGCGCGTGGTGACCGGAACGTCCACTGTCTCGCGATGTGTCATCCGGCGGATGTGGATCTCTTCGCGCACGAAGAGCTGCCGCGTCACGACGAGACGTTCCTCCATCACCGGGATGATCGTCGTGTCGCCATCCGTGGTAATGTCGGGCGCGTGATCGACTGCACGGTCCACAGGAATGCGGGTCACCTCGACGTCGACCTCTGCAAGATCGACAGGGATGAGGGTGTCCACGGCTTCGGTATGAGTGCTGACACGCACCCGCCCGCTGACCCGCGCCTCGGCGGTTACCGAGACCCGCTCCTCGACAAGAGGCAGCACGTCTTTTCCGTCTTCGGTCATTGCGCCATCCCTGTTGAGCATGGACAACGGGTGAACGCACGGAACGTTCCGTGATCGAAAGGGCACGTTCCGTCCCATCGGCAGAAATCGCCGATGGGACGGACATCAGGGCATGATCCCAGACATCAAGCGAAGGAGCCGGAACCAGCGGCGTTGCCGCGCCTTTAGACAGGCCGGATGGACCGGCGCTTGAAGACGCCTACCAACGCGCCGTGCCGGCTGTTGCTGATGCGGCTACCACGCTGTCCGTCAAACGCCCCTTCGAGGCGAATCCAGTCTGAACGATCTTTTCCCAACCTGAAAAGCAATGGACGCATCATGTTCTATACCGACAACAAGCTTCAGTATCCCGTTCGCGTCGACACCCCGAACCCGCTGTTCGCCCGTGCCCTGCAACAGGCCATCGGTGGCGTGGAGGGTGAGATCCGTGTCGCAATGCAGTATTTCTTCCAGGCCTGCGGCGCGCGCGGCAACCCGAAGTTCCGCGACCTGCTGATGAACACCGCCGCCGAGGAACTGGGCCATATCGAGATGCTGGCCCATGCCGTCGCGCTCAATCTTGAAGGCGCACCGCTGAGCCTGAAAGAGGAAATGGCCAAGGACTCGGCCATCAACGCCGTCATGGGCGGGATGAACCTCAAAAACCTGCTGTCCTCGGGCCTGTCGGCCATGCCGGTCGACAGCGACGGCGTGCCTTTCGACATGTCGCACATCTATGCCAGTGGCAACATTGCGGCGGACATGACGGCCAACATCGCCGCCGAATCCACGGGTCGCACGCTGGCTGTCCGCCTGTACAACATGACGGACGATCCGGGCATGAAGGACATGCTGCAATACCTGATCGCCCGTGACACCATGCACCAGAACCAGTGGATGGCCGCGCTGGAGGAACTGGGCGGGGCGAAGGGCGCCTTCCCGATCCCGAACAGCCACCCGCAGGCCGAAGAGAAGACCGAGTTCAGCTATGCCTATCTGGGCTTCCAGAAAGACGGCAGCGCCCCGGCCCCCGGCCGCTGGTCGGAAGGCTCGTCCATCGACGGAAAGGGCGAGTTCACCGTTGCGAAGCTGGGAGCACTGGGTGAGGTGCCGGATCTTGGAAAGGCGAAGCCGAAGAGCGGCGCGCAATCCGAACAGATGTGAGGGAGGCCGGCATGCAACGACGCATCCTTATCGGTGGTTTTGCTGCAGCGGCACCCCTGGCGGTCCTGCCAGCCGACGCGGCTCCACGGCCCGCGACCGCCGTTGAGGTTCTCCGAACGTCACTGTCGAATACAGATACCTCTGGAGACTGGTTGCGCCCCGGCGAGCGGCTGCGCCTGATGCGCGACCCCGCCCGCCGCTTCGATCCTTCCTCCGTCGCCGTTATAGACAACGACGGACGCCGCCTTGGTTACGTACCGCCCGTGCAGGCAGGGGCCTTGTCCCGACTGCTTGATGCGGGAGTTGCAGGTTTTGCCGAAGCTTCGCAGACTGGCGAAGTGAGGGTGTTCCTGGAAATAGTCTGAACGTGCAAGCCGGAGGGGTAAGCTCCTCCGGTATCTCTTGCGACAGGTGCCGTCCCGACTCAGCTCCTGGTTTCGGCACCTAGGGCGCTTCAACCTGGACCTCAGGTGCGATAACTTGCTTCGGGGCTGTGACAGGCGCAGTCTGGCTTCTAATCACAATCGCAATGACGACTGCAGCGGCTGCGATGAGGAGCGTTATGGCAGCGGCCCACCTGAGCGTGCCATTGGTTGCCGGTTCATCCTCTGAGGATCTGCGTGGTGTCTTCCGCAAAAACCCGGGCCCTCCCTGCATGCCAAACATGAAGTGGTGCGCTGCAATGCTCATGGAGCCTCGAAGGTGCGCGTGGGATTGGTAAACCGACCGTTGATCAATATGTTCCTCAAGCGCCCCGCCGCGCCCTGCGAATGTTGATCAGGCCGACGGCTTGTGCTGAGCCGGTATCAACATGGCATCAGATTTGATAGCGCCTTAGCCGGGAGTGTCGCCGACGCTCCGGCTGCTGTTGCCCTTGCCAATCTGAAGGTCCGACCAGGCTTTCAGTTGCATGGTCACCTGTTCAAATCGGAACGGTTTTGAACAGGAACAGGTGAAGGTGCTCAAAACGGGTCTTGTACGGGGGTTGTGAGCATCTAAGATGTGAACGACCGTTCTGAACAGTTTTGGCCATGTCCCGCACCTTCGCCTATGTCCGCGTCTCCACCATCCAACAGACCATCGAGAACCAGGTGCAGGAACTGGAGACGGCAGGCTTCATCATCCCGAAGCGCCGGATCGTCTCCGAGACGATCTCGGGCAGCGTGCCCGCGCAGCAGCGTCCGATGTTCGCCCGCCTGATTGATCGGCTGGAGGAGAGCGACGTGCTGGTGGTCACGAAGATGGACCGGCTGGGGCGCGACGCGATGGATGTGGCTCAAACGGTGAACCTGCTTGCCGAAATGCAGGTGCGTGTTCACTGCCTCGCTCTGGGCGGCAGCGACCTCACCAGTCCGGCCGGGCAATTCACTATGGCCATCCTGAACGCCGTGGCGCAATTCGAGCGAGAGTTGCTGATTGAACGAACGCATGCGGGTATGGCCCGCGCCCGGTCACAGGGAAAGATCATTGGGCGACCTGCCAAACTTTCGGCAGCACAGAAACACAGTATTCGTGCGGAGCTGGATGTTGGAGTGTCGGTATCGGATCTGGCGCGCCGCTATGGGTGCAGCCGGATGACCATCGCTCGATGCAAGGGCAATGTGGAGCCGTGAGGGAGTGTTAGCTAAAAGTTCTTCCCATACTCGCTAGAGTGAGGCATAATGAGGAGAAATGCGCACATGTGCGCACTGGCGAGCTAAGGATTGTGAAAATGCGCATTACTGTCCTGCTGTCCGATGACGAAGGGGAGCAGTTTGAGGGGCATTGTTGCAGAACTCGGCGTTGAAGCGTGATGT
>NZ_JGYG01000022.1 GCF_000740795.1 Haematobacter massiliensis | reverse complement strand
ACCCGTCAGGCGGCCCTCCGCGGAGGCATACGACCTAACAGGCTGCTGAAGAAGTCGGCGAGGCGGAACGGTTTCCCTTCTGGGTGGTCGGCTGCGTTCGGCTTCGGGTTGGTCGAGGCAATGAGTGTGGGTGCCTGATGCGGCCCCCTGTCGTCAAGCTCCGAGCAGCCGAGGTAGCCGGGCGAGATTGTTGGCGGCCATGGTCAGGATGAAGCGGGAGCGGACCCTTTCGAGGCCGCGATAGACGGTCTGGGCCATGCCGCCGACGGTCTTGGCCCAGCCGAAGGCCTCCTCGATGCGTTTGCGGTTCCTGATCGACAAGGCATAGCCCTCGTGTCGGGTGGTGCGGCCGTCGATCGCTGAATATCGCATTTTCTGCGCGACATGCGGCGTGACACAGGCCTGGCGCAGATCGGCGACGAACCCGGCGGCGTCGAAGCCCTTGTCCGCGCCCAGTGTCAGTTGCCGGGTCGATCCGGGGGAATGGCGATGGATCATGTCCATTGCCGCGCGCCGTTCCGCATGACCATCGGCCTGCGTCAAGTCGCCCTGCACGATCAGACCGGCGCGGTTCTCCATCAGCGCGTGGCCGATGAAGCACAGCATGGCGCCGGTGCCGGGGGACTTCTTGTAGAGCCGCGCATCGGGGTCCGTGGTCGAGGCATGGGTGGCGTTGGACCGCCTCTCGCCCCGGAAATCGACCTCGGTATTGCGGCTTTGGCGGGTGGGGCGGGGCATCGGGTCGGTCTCGGCTTCGGTTGCTTCGGTCAGGTCTTCAGCAGTCGCGTCGGGTCCGGGCGGGTCGCCCGGATCGTCGTCGGGCGGCGTGCCGATGGCTTTGGGCTGGAAACTCTTCATCGAGGCCCAGGCCTTGACCAGCGTGCCATCGACCGAGAAGTGATCGTCCGACAACAGCGGCGCGACCTCGCGGTGGGCCAGGATCGCCGCCATCACCTTGCGCGACATGTCGGTCGTCAGCAGCCGGTCGCGGTTCTTGGTGAAGACGGTCGGGACCCAGACCGGATCGTCGATCCCGAGGCCGACGAACCAGCGGAACAAGAGGTTGTATTGCATCTGTTCCATAAGCTGCCGCTCGGAGCGGACCGAGAACAGGATCTGGATCAGGCTCGCGCGGATCAGCCGTTCCGGCGCGATCGAGGGCCGGCCGAAATCGGTGTAAAGCGCCTCGAACTCGGCATCCAGGCTCGCAAGCGCGTCGTTCACCACCTGCCGGATCTTGCGCAGCGGATGCCGCGCGGGGATGCGCGCTTCCAAGTCGACATAGCTGAACAGCGACCCGCTCGCCTCGTCCGTCCCGCGCATCATCACCCTCGCCAAAGCCTGCGAAGGGTGAATCATGTTCCTCGAACCAGGCCAAGGGCCGACTTCTTCAGCAGCCTGCTAAACGTGTCGCTGAAGACGCCAGCGAAATGTTTCGTCAGCTGCTCTTCGGATATCGCCAGCGCCATGAGGGCGTTGTGGTCGTCATCGCGCTTTCTCTGGTTGCGAGTGTAAAAGCGGCTGAGCCTTTTGGACAAGTCTTCAGTTCGGGCCTGCGAATTTCCGTCGCTCAGGTGACGTTGCGCGCTCAGGAAATCAACTTTGATAAGCGAATTGATTACGGTGTGGCCTGATCGCTCCGTGTCGGCGATCATCTCCTTCGTTTCAAAGGCTTCCTCGGGTGCGCCCGGCTTGAGCTGCGCCTCTTCCAGAATGAAGTAGCGCAGCCCAAACTCATTTCGCAGCTCGCGGGAGAGGAAGTCCCGCATGTTGCGAGGCCAAGGCTTATAGTCCTGGCCGTCTTTGTCCTTCGTCTTGGAAAACTTTGCGGCCTCCTCGGCTTTGGCTCGGAAGTTGGTAAAAGTCTGGTTTGCGTCTTTCGCAGAAAACTCGATGCGAATCCCAACGAGCGACCCTTCCCACGCCGCGCGGGGAAGGAGCTCCACGACGCGGTATAGATTGTCGGCATCGACGCTTATCCACACATCGAGCGAGATGACTGGAAGTTCGAAGGGTGGCGCGTCGTCACCTTCAGCCGGATTCGCTTCGAAGGCCGCCCAGCAATCCGCGGAGAAATCGTGGATAGTGAATTTGTCTTTCGCTCCAGACAGGAACAACTCGATTGCATGAGTTGCAGATGTTTTTCCGCTGTTATTCGCGCCGACGAAGATGGTGAGATCGTCCGCAAACTCTATTCTCGCGTGTTTCAGACGACGAAAATTCCTGAAAGCCAGCGAGTGAAGATGCATCTATGGCTTTCTCCCGAAGTACAGGTGTTTTTATGTGGGTGGACTATCGCATAGGCTGCGCGCTCAAGTAAAGCTGCGTGGATGCCTGTTTGTCGGTGCGCTGCGGCTGCCAGGCGGCTTGCAGCTCTGCTAGGCACCGTACGTCAAGCCGGGCCGCAACCTGGTTGAGTGACCGCTGTCACACTATTGTGCGGTAGCCCTGCTGCACCTCTGTCAGACCGTTTTCCGCCCTCAACAGTCTCACGCCACCTCCTTCACCAAGGCCATCAGTTCAGCATAGCTGGTGACGACACCATATTTCACACGGTCCTCGTTGATCCTGCGCCCGATTTCATCAAAGAACTTTCGTGCACACTTGATCTTGGTCTGCTCCAATTCCCGCATCTTCATCGACGGCTGATCAGATTTGGTTTCAGCCACAAAGTAGAGGTGCTTCACTCCCCCTTCTCTAAAGGCAATAGCCCAGTCCGGATTGTAGTCGCCGACCGGTGTGGGGATGAGGAACCCTCGGGGTAGCTTGGAATAGACCACTACTTCGCTGCTGGTGTCGAGATCACGGACGAAATCTCGCTCAACCTTCGAGTCGACGATCGCATAGTCGTAGACGTGGCTCTTCAGTTTGTCGGTCGCGTTCTTGAAGTCATTGCCCGTCTCCCCAGCCGTGAACAGCTCGGCATCATATCTGTCTTCCGTGGCGTCGTAGGTCAGCCGTTCAATGACCGCGATGGCCTTTTGTTCTTGGATCAGGTGCGAGGCATCGGCGATGAACTGCTCAGGGTTTTTTGCAAACTCCCCAAACTTGGCGGCCTGAATGCCGGTCAGGATGTCACCCACGGTTTTGCGGGTCAGGTCTGTGTTTTCTGCAATCGCCCCGATGACATCATAGGACACCCGAGAGTGGGCGCTCTTGCCGGTCTCGGTCCGAACCTTGCCTTGGACGAAGGCCTCACCCGCACGCAGGCGGTCATCCGTTACAGCGTCTTCCAACGCCCCTTCGGTCACCAGATACTGCAGTGGCGTCACCCTCAGGTCACGCTCTAGCCGGTCGATGCAGCTTCGCACCAATGCGGCGCTTTCAAATTCGACCTGGTAGACGGCTTTGCGGTTGATGCGGCGCCAGAGCTCCTGAAACTCTTTCCGGTGGAAATTGTCGTTCAGGGGGTTCTTTTTCGGTTTGCGCCCGTCGCTGAACATATCTTCGACCGCGCGCCCGTTGAACACCGTGTCGATCAGCGCCAACACGGCCTCACGATGGGGTTCCAGCTCTTCGGGCAGGGACTCGATGGCATCGGCCTTGCGGGCCTCATGATAGGCCGCAGTGATGTGGCCATCCTCATCCACAAAGTCGTTCTTTATCAGGAAGCGTTCCAGCTTCTTGGCCAGAACCTTGTCCAGCACCAGCTCTTGATCCCCTGTCTTCAGGGTCTTGCCGGCGAAGTATTCGGCGTCCGCCTGCCTTGGACGGGCCGAAAGGTTCTCGACGATCTCTTTCTGGAGCGCAGCCACAAAGCCCTTGTAGCTCTCGGACGCAACCACGGTCAGGACATTGATGTCGTGGACCGTCACGGGGTGGTCCATCCGCTCGCCATTCCGGTTTACGGCGATGCGCAACCCGCGCCCCACCTCCTGGCGCCGGGAGATCGTGTTCTGGCTGTCATTGTGCTTGAGCATGCACATCACGAAGACATTGGGGTTGTCCCAACCTTCGCGCAGGGCGGAGTGCGAAAAGATGAACCGCGTGGGTTCCTCAAACGACAACAGAAGCTCTTTGTGTTTCAGGATCAGATCGTAGTCGCTAGGCTCTGTGGATTGGCCTGCCATCTCACCCCGTGCCGCAGCCTTGGGGTCGGTCATCCGTCCCTTCTTGTCGATCGAGAAGTAGCCGCGATGGGTTTTTCCCACTTCGATCCCATCGAGGTATTTTCGATATTCAGCGTTCTCCAGCGGCAACTCGCCCAGCAGCGCCTCGACCGCCTGTGCATATTCCTCTTCGAACATCCGGGCATATTCGCCTTGTTCATCGGGCGCATCGTAATCGCGATACTTCACCACCTCGTCGATGAAGAACAGCGACAGCACCTTGACCCCACGCGCGAAAAGCACCTGCTCCCGCTCCAGATGCGCCGAAATCGTCTCGCGGATCTGTATCCGGCGGATATCCTTCTCGGTCACATCGCCCGAGGCCTCGCCTGCACGCAGGACGTCGCCATTCGTGAAATACACTGTGTCATCGCGGGCATCGATGTTAGCCACCACGAAACCGCGATACACCTCGAGGCCCTTGGACAGATCGAAAAGGTTGCGTCCCTGTTCCAGCTTGCGGGTCATGCGTTTGATCCCGCTGTCCGTCTTCACCTCCAGGTCGACAAAGGCCACGGGGGCGGCCGATGTCACATCGACGCGGTGCAAGAAGAGATAGGGGTTCGTCCCGCTTAGGCCTTTGGTCTCCACCCCCCGCACGCGGATTTTCTTGACCAGCTTCTGGTTGAACGCATCGACCGCATCCAGGCGATGCACCTTGTTATGCACGGTCTTGTGCGTGGCTGAATAGCGCAGGATGAACAGAGGGTTGAACTCTGGCAGCGCCGCCTGAGTTTCCGGTCCTTCCATCTTCTGGGGTTCATCCAAAATCAGGATGGGGCGGTTTTTGGCAATCACGTCAATCGGGCGGCGTGACTGGAAATCGTCGAGCTCACGGTAAATGCGCCGGGCGGCTTCGCTGGCATTCTTCTTCTGTGACGCCGCAAACGCCTGAACGTTGATCACCATCACATTGATGCCAGCATCAGACGAAAAGCTTTCCAGTTCATGCAGGAGGGCCGAGTTATACACAAACGCCCGCAGCTTCTTGCCGTATTCTTCCTGGAAATGCTCGGCCGTCATCTGGATCGACTTGGCCACGCCTTCGCGGATGGCGACGCTAGGCACCATGATGATGAACTTCGACCAGCCATACCGCTTGTGCAGCTCGAACATGGTACGCAGGTAGACATAGGTCTTGCCCGTGCCGGTCTCCATCTCGATGTCCAAGTTCACCCGTGCGCCGGGGTTATAGCTGCGCGGCTTGGCTTTGCCCTTGTCGTCCACATAGGAGGTCAGGCTTTCGGACAGCGGTAGCAGAGCGCGGCGTTGCACCTTGTGGATATTGCCAAGCAGATCCAGGCTTTGCAGCAGCTCCGCATTGCCGAAGCCTGCGATCTCCATCTGCGTTTGCGCGCCCGCACCGGGGTCGATTGTATAGCGCAGCGCATCTTGCCGGGGTTGGCCGTCGAAGCAATCAATCACGGCATCGACCGCCTGCGCCTGATAGGGCTGCGACTTGAACTTGATCTTCATGGCTGTCGCTTTCCTAAATCGAGCGCTTCTTGCGTAGTTTCTTTCGTACGATGTTCCCGTTTCATTCGCTAAGCTTCCAGGCCGGGGCAGGCTTCGAACCGGCGTTAAAAATCACACCCTTCCGCCGCAAGCCGCTGAGAAGATTGCCGATTTTGTTAGATTTCTGAGCTTCATCCAAGGCATCGCTCAGCTTGTCCCACAACAGGTCATCAACGTCCTTTCGTGAGGCGGTGCCGAACTCTCTTAAATACTGCACCAGCATATCGGCATAGTGCTGGTCATCGAAGGCCCGGGTCTTGATGTAGGCCGCCTTCTTGCCCGAGGCGGCAGCGACGGTCGATGACACCCGATACCGCGGCTTTCGCCCCTCGATCAGTCCCTTGCGCTTCAGCGCTCGAACAGCCTCGTCCGGTACCTCGAGCCCCTTCTGCACCCGGTCGAGGGCCAGCACATCTGCCAGCTTCAGACCGCCATGCTCCATCAGCACGCGGGTGTAGGCCGGATCGACCACCCCGCCATACAAGGTCATCACGACCGCATCCCCTGCCACTTCGTAGTCCGGCATCGGGAGGTAGCGCCTGCGCTGCATCTCATACATGCGCTGGATGCCATAGCCCATCTGATCGATCATGTTCAGCTCGACCATGGCCTGCACCAGATATGGGTTCCGATAGCCCCTCGGTGTCTTGTCGCCGCGCACGTAATCTTCGGGCGCACCTTCGTAGAAATGCCCCGCGTTCTCGAAGACCAAGCGATCCGGCCGCTCGGTCACGATGATCCGCTGGTTCTGGCGGTAGTCCTGATGGGCGATGCAGTTGTGCAGCGCTTCCAGCACCACCTTCTGATCGTATTTCGACACTTCATGCGGCAACAGCTCGTCATCGGGCAACAGCCGCAGCTGGATGTTGCGAACGCGTTGATACAGTTGCGAGGTCGACAGCAGGAACGGTGGCCCGAAATGTTCATAGGCCGTTTCCTGCCCGACCAGCTTCCATGTGATCTGGGCGGGGTGTGGAGACAGCAGATACGCGCTCTCCGCACGACCCAATAGCAGAAGCGCGGTGCGCGTCACCTGTCCACGCTGAGTGACCTTGGCCCGATCCAGAAGGGTCGCCACTGGCCAGCCGCGAACCTCCTCTGCGTCGATCCTGTTCTGATGTTTCAGCGCAAAGTCACGACGCGCGCGCTCTACCGCCTGCGGGTCCAGATCGTCCAGCGTGGCCCCGTCCACGACCTGTGCGCTCCAATCGCTATCCAGCGTCTGCGCGCGAATTTCGTCCTGCTTGGCCAGTCCCAATGGAGAGAGACTTTCACCTGCGCGGGCGAAGTAATGGCCTTGCCATGCAATCGGAATACCACGCGGGGCAGGTGGGATTTCCATCAACACCACGCGGTGACCGTCCACTGTGATCTCGTAGATATTTCGGAACGTCGTCGTGGGGTCCGCCCCTTCGGCGATCTGCTGCTTCAAGCTTTGTAGATGCTCCGGCGCGACACGATAATCCGACCCTACGACTGTCCTGCTTTTGTTTCTCACCCCGAACACAAGCCACCCTGCATCAGCACCCTTCAGGTTGGCTTCGTTGGACAAGGCAGAGAAATACTTCCCGATATCGGACGTGGGATAGGAATTAGACGCCTCCTTGAACTCGACCACCTCGTTTTCCCAGGTGGCGATCAGGTCTGTCAGTTTCTGGCGCAACGCGGCTGGGTCCATCAGATCGCCTTGACCTCGGTGTCGGGCGAGAGGGATTTGAAGATCTGCTTCACGTTGATCTTGGTCGCATCGTCCTTGAAGCCCGTGTCCTTGAACACCACGCGCAGGGGTTTGCGGGTGGCGAGCGTCTTGACCAGCGCCTCGTCCACGCCGTTGTCGAAACAGGCGATCAGGGCGGTGCCTGCGACGGTGAAGACGGTCTTGCCCTCCACCGTCTCCCGCGTGATGGGCAGCGTCAGGTCGACGCCCCAGTCGAGCAGCACCTGGAACAGCAGGTCTTCGGCCGTGCGGCCCTGTTTGATGTTGTCCACGCGCAACAGCAGGTCAGCCTGCGTGGTGGCGTCAGGGGTGTAATATACATCGGCCATGTTCGAGCTGTCGATTTTCAGCACGCGAAAGCCCACATCCCGGTTCCAGTCGGGGTGACACTCCCCTTCGAGGATTTTTGCCCCCGCGCGGCGGATGCGTTCTTTGGAGATTTCGGCGATGGTGGAAAAGCCAAGTTTCTTACCTTCTGCGCCTTCAGAAAGATGTTCATCAAGTTGGACCGAGATAAAAATTCTATTACCGCCATCTTTTGCATTTTGCAGCATTAAGGCGTGAGCTGTGGAGCCAGAACCAGCAAAGAAATCCATCACTATTTCAGAGGAAATCGGATCGGTAGATAACTGAATTACCCGAGACAACACCTCGGTCGGCTTTGGGTGGTCGAACACTTTTACCCTATCAAATAGACCGCTAACCTCTTTGGTCCCCATTTTGTTTCCAGATATGCCCGCCCACAAATCAGAAGTCTCTCGTCCTGCCTCTGAAACGTAGTGCTTCTGGTATACCTGCCAGCGCAATCCATCAGACTTCTTCACCTGACGCCATTCAATCATTCCATCAGAAAGCAGTTTTTGATATGTGTCCTTGCCGCATACCCACCGGCTTTCATATCCCTCTGGCGCGATGGGATAAACCAGAGTTCCATCTGGTGCTTCGACAGGATAAAACATACTTGGTCGATCTTCGCGCCTGTTCTCACCGCCGGTGCGACGCAACGAGCGCGTTAGATACCGCCCCCTATCATCTTCTTGATCATATATCGATAGATCGGAATCAGACATGGGCAGCCCGTTCAATTCAGAACTTGCTGTCCTTGAAAAAACGACGATATAATCAAGTTCTCTCGCAATCCCGCGACTGCCCGACCCCATGCGAGTGCCTGTTGGTCTCGAAATAACACCAATCAGAGAGTCTTCGCCAAATACCTCGCGGCCAACTGCGACCAAATTAGCTAGCTCGACAATGTCAATTGAGATGAAAATAAACCCAGCGTCCGATAGAAGGTTCCGTGCAAATCTCAACCTCGGATACATCATCGACAACCAGTCCGAGTGAAACCGTCCATTCGACTCGCTATTCGCCACCAGCCGGTTGCCCGCTTCATCTACCTGATTTGACTTGGCCAGAAACTCCGCTGCACTCTCGGCAAAGTCGTCCTCATAGACAAAATCATTCCCCGTATTATAGGGCGGGTCGATATAGATCATCTTGACCTTGCCCAAATACGTCTCTTGAAGCAGCTTCAGTGCCTCAAGATTATCGCCTTCGATGAACAGGTTGCGGGTGGTGTCGAAATCCACCGACTCCGCCCGCACGGGCCGAAGGGTCTTCGCAATAGGCGCATTGGCCGTGATCAGCGCCTGCCGCTTGCCTGGCCAGTCCAGATGATACCGCTCTTGCGGACCGTCGACGATGCTGTCCGACAGTTCCTGCCGTAGCAGGTCGAAATCGATCATCCGGCGCAGCGTGCCGTCTGGCCCCTTGGCCTCGGTCACACAACCGGGGAACAGGGCGGCGATGCGGTCCACGTTCTGCGCCGTCAGGTCGGGGCTGTGCATCTTCAGTTTCTCGATGTCGTCGGTCATCCCGCGCCCCCGTTTTTCAAGTACTCGAATTCTGCCTGTGCCTTGGCCAGTTGGCCGTGCAGGGTCAGTTTAATGTTGAACTGTGTCTCACGCTGCATCTTGGTTTGCAGGGCGTTGATTTCTTTCTCTTTTGCCCTGATTGCGGCCGCGCGCGCAAGGCGCGTTTCCACATCCTCGCCCGCCTGAGCCGTTACGGGGATGAAGGGGGCCAGCATACCGTCGTAAAGCGCCCTCATGTTCACCGCGACAGGCAGGGGCGCGCGGCTGGTGGTACGGGGCGCGCGCAGGGGATCGTGGATCACCCATTTGCCGGCCTCAGCCTCGGATGGGCGTTTGTAGGCGGCGGCTGGCTCGACCTGCGCGCCGTGGTAGATCTCGAAGATCAGCGGAAAGGGAATGGCCCTGTCGATCGCCCGAAGGACATCGTCATGGATGCTATCGCCCTTGGGCGTCAGGTGAATGACCTGAATTTCCGGCACGGCTTTGGTGGCGGGCAGGTTCAGGGTTTCGGGGGCAAGTTTGTGCGCCCAAAGGATCTGGTCGACCTCGCGCGTGAACCGCTCGCGCAGGGCGGTGCTGGCGCCAGCTCCGTCATAGATGCGCGTCTTCGGGATGACGCGCTTGAGCGCCGTCTGGGGCGGGTAGTGGTACAGCGTCATGGGTCGCGGACCACGATGAAGGCGATAAGCTCGAAATCCTGCAGCCCCGCGATGGTCTGGGTCAGCGCCGTCGTGTGCCCGCCCGAGAACAGGCTGTCTAGGTCACGCTCCTCCTTCACCTCGATCATCGAACGGATGGCGTCGTTCAGCAGGGTTGAATAGGTGTCCATCCTGCGCCCGTCCTGCGTCTCAGCGTTGAAAGCGGCACAAAGGTCGCGGATTGGCTGCGTGACCCCCTTGCACCCGGTGCGTACCAGATCAAGGAGGCGCTTGACCTGCGTCTGGTCGGCGATGATCTGGCCTTTCTGGCCGATATAGATCAGGTAATAGGGGTGCAGGCGGTTCGTCTGGTTGATGTTGACGCCGTCATGGATGTTGCGCAGCGCAAAAATGACACCCGCGTGCAGGCCGCGTGCCGGATCGGACGGGATGACGGTGTGCAGGCCGTGGGGCATGCGCGGCAGGTCTTCGTGGGTTTTCAGGTAGTTGAGAAGGTCCATCCGGAAATCGTTGAGGCCAAGGTCGGTGATGGAAATGCCGGTTTTGACGTCTTCGAGCTCGATCACCTCGTTCTGGAGGCGCTGAAGCTGATCCTTGCGATAGGCAACGTCGCTGCTCTTGGCGGTCAGCACGTTATCCTCGCCGGTGCCCGCCATATCGACGATGTGCATGCGGTTTTCGACCCGCTCCTTGAGGTTGATGTATTCATCAAGGCTGATGTCGGGCCAGTAGTTGGACAGCTGGATCTGGGAGTTGGGTGAGCCGATGCGGTCGATCCGGCCAAAGCGCTGGACGATGCGGACGGGGTTCCAGTGGATGTCGTAGTTGATCAGGTAGTCACAGTCCTGGAGGTTCTGGCCTTCGGATATGCAGTCGGTCCCGATCAGGATGTCCAGCACGGCGGGATCATCCGGCATGATCTTGTCCTTCTCCTTGGCGCGGGGGGAGAAGAGTGTAAGGACGGACTGGAAGTCGTAGAATTTCTTGAGCGTAGTCTTGGGGTTACCAGAGCCGGTGACGATACCGGTGTGGACGTTCTGCGTTTTTGCGAAATGCGGGGCGAGTTGGTCGAAGAGGTAGTTCGCAGTGTCCGCATAGGCAGTGAAGACGATCACCTTGCGATTGCCGGGATTTAGGGGGTTGGCCATCTTGCCCGCGATTTCCGCGATCAGATGCTGCAGTTTCGCATCGTCGCCAGGGGTGACGCGCTCCATCTCGCCTATCAGGCCGTCGATGATGATCTTGTCGACGGACAGCTCCTGTTTCCAGGCCGTGATGTCCATGTCGGCGAGGTCAATCTTGATCTTCTTGCCGACAGAGAAATCGGCGAAATCCTCGTCCTCATCCGCGATGGCCTCGAGGTCGATATCCAGATCTTCCACCGTCGCCGCCCCGCCCGAGGCTTCGAACCGCGCAATCGCATCGAGTGTGCGACCGATGTTCCCGGACAAGGCCCCAAGGGTCATCCGGAAGGCATGGACAGAGCTTTCCAAGCGCTTGAGCAGGTTGGTGGTCATCAGTGCCTGAAGGCTTTTCTCACGGTCCGCCTGTTTCAGCGTGCCTTTGCCGCCCTCGGTCTTGGTGTCGTAGAGATCTTCATACTTCTTCAACCGACTGGGCTGGATATAATTGACCGGCGCATAGACGGCCATTTTCAGATCACTGAGCCGCGAAAAGATCTCGTTGAAGCCTATGACATCTGGCCGCTGGGTGATCGGTAGATGGTGTGACAGGGGCTTTAGTCGAGCCGGGAATTTCCCGATATCGGCTGTGTCATAGAAGGTCTCGATATGCTTGCGGGAACGGGCGATGGTAACCGCATCGAGGAGCTCGAAGAAGTCGAAATCCAATGATCTCAGGATCGCAGCCGGGGTACGTTTTTCCGGCGGTAGATTGGACCATGCGTTGAACGCGGTCTGCGCACGGCGGAAGATTTCCTCTACACTCGTCTTGGTCTTGAGGTTTTTGCTCAGTGCGTCGGAGTGCCCCTCATACGCAAGCGCCAGCTGGTTGCGAAGATCGGTGAACCGATTGTTTACAGGGGTGGCCGAGAGCATCAGGACCTTGGTTTTCACCCCAGCCTTGATGACTTTGTTCATCAGGCGCTGATACCGGGTCTCGCGATCCTTGTAGACGTCATTGTTTCGGAAGTTGTGGGACTCATCGATCACCACAAGATCGTAGTTTCCCCAGTTCACCCGGTCCAGGCGCATGCCGAACGACTCGCCTGATGTGCGCGACAGGTCGGTGTGGCACAACACGTCGTAGCGGAAGCGATCCTTGGCAAAGATGTTGGTTGTCAGATTGGCGTTATAGTTGCGCCAGTTGTCCGCCAGCTTTTTGGGACAGAGAACCAGCACATCCTTATTGCGCAGCTCATAGTACTTGATCACCGCCAAGGCTGTGAACGTTTTCCCCAAGCCGACTGAATCCGCAAGGATGCAGCCGTTGTAGGTCTCAAGCTTGTTGATCACCCCAACGGCAGCGTCGCGCTGGTAATTGAAGAGCTTCTGCCAGACGAGGCTTTCTAGATACCCCGTTTTGTCCTTGGGCAGAACATCCTCGTCGATCTCGCTCAGGAAATCACTGAACAGGTTATAGAGGATCAGGAAGTACACACGTTCGGCAGGATTTTCCTGATAAACTGACTCGATATGCTCCAGCACCTCGGCCGTCACATCGCGAAGCTTCTCCTGATCGTGCCAGATCTGATCGAAGAGGTTCAGGTAGGTCTGCGCAAACTGCGGTTCATCCATTACCTGTGTGTAACTGGATACCGCATCTCCACGCTGATACCCAAGATCAACAGCGGTGAAGCCCGAAAGGGGCATGTAGGCTGTCTCGGTTCCTGACTTTTGAATATGGGCGAATTGCTGCATGGGCGCGGCGGTCGCGTTCGATTTGAACCGCGCTCTTTTACGGATCCACTCGGCACACTCGCGCGCGACGGCGCGCTGAGTCATCTTGTTGCGGAGCTGGATTTCGAATTCACTGCCGGATAGAGCCCCTTCCGGACGCGCCAGTGGAATAAAGAACTCGCGTCGTTCTTTCTTGATGCGATCGACAGCGCCGTTTGGGACGAAGGTCGGCGAGGTAAAGATGAATTCGAATTCTTTCAGCCTGCCCAGCTCAGCTTTCAGGGCATCAAAGGCATAGATTGAAAAACACGCAGCCGCGATACGGCACTTCGAAGCCCCTGCTAGCTCTCGCTTCATGTCATCGCCCAAAAGGGTCGTGGTGTTATCGACAATCCGCAAGAGTTCCCCCCTTATGATGCAGAGCTATAGCCTCAACACCCTACTGTGACAGTCGTGATGTGCAACGCCTTCACAGCATCCCATCGATCGATCTCACAAACCCGTTCCGATTTGAGTTTCGGGGCAAGCCGATCAGTTCGCTCCTTGGCCTTTTGGTGATGTGTGACGTTCTCGCGCGCCTTCGACGAGCGGTATGCTTGCCGTCGTGCAGCCCATGTCGGCAAGGAAGCTGACGAGGCCGACAATGGTCTTGAAGTCACGCAGCTTGAGGAGGCTTCGGCTAGTGACAAGCATCTTGTCGAGCCGCCCATCGGGTGCCACGGCCCTGATAACCCAAGCGCCGTACCAGCTGTTGTGGCGCTTCTCTGCACCCTCCTTGCAGACCACTTCGATGACGTAGCCCTCGGTCAAGAGGCCACGTAGCCCGTCTTCTGTCACCACATTCGGTGTTTCGTCCATCTTGGCCATGCGGTGTAGGTCCTTCTTCTGCCAGAGGTACGGATTGAGGCAGACAAGATCACAAGCCAGATGTCGATACAACATAAATGAAAGCAAAAAGACACCTACGACATTATATTCTCAATGCGACGGACGACGTAGTAACCGAGCGCTATGCCAAATCACCGCGATGGACGCGAGTATCATCGTAGTTGCGATAGTATATTTTCGTATGTATGCTGCCTGAAGATCGCCGAGGGTCTTTGCCATGCGTGTCCCAGTCAGAAACCTGCCCAAGATAGCCCTGTTGGCTCTTGTCTTGACGGGGCCTATCGTACCGACGCAAGCAAGCGCCCAAACCTATCCGATCGACTGCGCCATCCTGTTGTGCCTGTCCGGCGGGTGGCCAGCTTCCGTGCCATGCGCGCGGGCGCGGGCCGAGTTCATCCGGCGCATCACACCTTGGCCGGTGGAGCCGCCGCTCCAGATCTGGCGCTGCCCGATGGGTGCCTCTTTCGATGGACCTGCCAGGTCGCGGCCGACGGACCGGCTCATCGATGTGCTGTTCCACGGCGCTGAGACGCGACCCAACTATTCTTCCCCAGTCCTTGACCATGCCGCTCTCGGTGATGACAGGCTCGATGTCGAAGGCCTGAACGCCACCTGGCACAACTTGGTGATGGCTGATTACGCCCTTCATCTCGCCCAAGACCGCGCCGACATCGACATCAGCGGGCCTGAGTTCAACTTCGTGCGCTCCATTCGCGTGTTCGATGTCCGTCACGCATGGCAACGGGAATCCGGCCAGGACGGCGACTGCAACCGTAGCGCGACAGTCGTACTCGGCTCCTACGGTACACAGGGCGACTTTTCGTGGAGCGCTTCGTCACCCGCAGCGCTCCCTGCTGCCCATGTTGGTCTCGAGGGGTGGGGCGAGCATTGCCCGGGGATCTGGCACAGATCCGTCTTCGTGGAGTGGCGCGATTACAGCGGGACTTACGGCTTCGAGCAGGTCAATTACTGACGCCGCGCCGCTGCGAGGCAGGGCGGGATCACGAACGAATTGACCCAGCACCGCAGGCATGGGCGCTGGCACATGGTCTGGGCCCATAAAGCCCGCTGTTGGCCATATCAGTCGTCGCGACAGGGCAGTTGCGTGAGAGACGCGAAGTCGATTTCGGCTTTGTCGGCATCGCAGAGATCCGGGCAAAGCTTCGAGACGCGCTGTGGCCCGCGCGCGTCCCAACGGACTGCCAGCGCGCCAGTGTTCCAGCGATAAACCCAACCGACAATACTGCTCTGATCGGCTGCAATCAAATTGGCGATCGCAACGGCTTCGACCATATCTTCCTTCACTGGTTACCGACCTTCTAGAATTGGGCTGTGCGGATTGCAGCCCCGGCTTCCTTGGGCACGTGCTGCAGCGGCATGCTGGGTTTCCTGGAAATGGGTTGGGTGTTCGGCTTTGCGGCACCGGCACTCACGCCGAGAGGCGTCAAATGCTTTGCGCGCGATGCACGGACCGGCTCAAATCCGATGGTCGGACTCCGTGGCGCCTTCAACGATCGCCAGAACCTCGAATGGGTCAAAGCCAATGGCGCGGGCGAGGACGACCAGTTCGACGACGTCGATCCGGCGCTGGCCGCTTTCGATGCGCGCCACGAGGGATTGATGGCACTTGAGCTTTGCCGCCAGCTCTTCCTGACCGAGACCTGCCTTGATGCGGGCCTCGACAAGAGCCTTGCAGAGGGCAACCTGTCCCGTGCTTCTGATTGTTCTCGCCACGCGCCACATACCTTTTGTGACGTCGCTAGCGGAGGAAATCTGTTATCTAAAAAGTAGATAAGTGAGGGTGTTATCGGCGTCGGGTTTCCATGGGGTGCGAGTCTGATGCTCCCCTCGAAGCCCATCAATCCCCTACCAATTGCAGGAACCGACCATACTCCTCGCTGACCTCCCGCGCTTCCTCGAAAGCGCGGGCGCGCTCGCTGTCGAGACAGCGGAAGTAGCTCTGGATGTCCTCGATGTAGGTTTCGAAATCGCCCCGAATGAGGTCGGCATAGTCACGGGCCGCTTGCGAATCGCTGGGGAGGAAGGGACGGGGCGGCGCGAGGCAGGACGCCGCCACACCAGCTCCCGGGAAGCAGGCAAGGATGACCATAGCTTGCAAGCCGATTGGGCCTGTCAACCTTGGGTTTCTCAAACCTGTTATCTCCTTGAACGCGGTGGTGGACCGTGGCTACTGTTTGCGTGCCAAGCTACAGCAAGGGCATGATATTATATCTTGCCGCTGATAATATAGTATCGTAACTCTGGGCTTCAAGTGGGAATGCCTTGCGTTGCGCCATCGAAGAAAGCGTGAGCCGGGCCATGAGCTGGGACATCGAAGCACCAAATGTGGTTACGGAAGCGCGCTTCCGCGAGCTCGTGGAGCGCGGATACAGCGCAGAAATCCTGTGCCAGGAGACGGCACATCAGAAAGGCCCGAGCTATTACGGGGTCTGGATCATGCGCGTTGTCTCTGACGAGGGCGTCGAAAAGCTTCTCGTCACGGCCCGCACCCGAACAACCTACAACGACATCAAGATCCGTGAGTTCAAGACGGTCTCCGGCGTGGTGTCCTTCTTCCTGGGCCTCGGCTTTACGCATGTCGACCTGCCCCTCGTCGCAGGCACAAGCCGGAGCCACAAGCTGGCCCCGTCGGCCACGGCCCCTTCAGACAAAGCCGCGTCAGACAAGAGCGCTGACAGCTAACCTCTTCTGCCTCTGGCTGCTGGCCACACCGGCCGCGGCGCAGATGGTCCTCGTGATGGAGAGCGACGGCTCTCTCACCCCCTCCCGCTCACAAGACAGCTTCGCGCGCCATTATCAGGATGGGTTTGCCGTGGGTCCAGAATCCCGGGGCTTGACGATCCTTGGGACGGCGGATGCCTCGGGAGATTCCGACCCCGATCTTTCTGCGGGGGCTGAACGCCCTCTCGCTTTGCCAAGCCCCGAGGTGCTGGCGGCGATCGAAGCGACGGGGTTGCGCTATGCCAGCCATCCCGGCCTGCGCCGCGCCACGCTCTCCGTGACCGACTGGCTCCTGCTCTACCGGGCCAACATCGAGGTGGAAAGCGCCTACCGGCAGGAGGCGGTCTCGACCGCCGGGGCGATCGGTCTCGGTCAGCTCATGCCCGAGACGGCCGAAGAACTCGGCGTCGACCCGACCGACCCCTTCGAGAACCTCGACGGCTCGGCCCGTTACCTCGCCTTGATGCTGCGGGAATTCGGCAACCCGCAGCTGGCGCTGGCCGCCTACAACGCCGGACCCGCCGCGGTGCACCGCTATGGCGGCATCCCCCCCTACCCGGAAACCCAGAACCATGTGGCCCGTGTCCTGGCCGTCGTGGCCCGATTGGAAGGATCAGATTCATGAGACGGAATTCGACGCTCCTGACCGTTACCCTTGCCCTCATCCTGGTTGCGGCAGGGCCTGCTCTCGCCCAGAGCATCGACCTCTCCCCGATCCAGAGCCTGTTGCAGGGCATCGTCGACGCGCTGACCGGCCCGCTTGGCGTTGTCATCGCGACGCTGGCCGTGCTCGGGGTCTTCCTCAGCTGGTTCTTCAACATCATCGATCTGCGCCAGGCGCTTTGGGTGCTTGTCGGCATCGCCGGTGTTGCGGCAGCCCCCACCATCGTTGCTGCGGTCTTTGCCGGTGGCTGAACGCTCGCCCCTCTTTCTAGGCCTCGTGCGGCCGCCGAAGCTTCTGGGCCTGCCCATCATGTATGCGATGGTCTGGCTCTTCGGCTCGGTGCTTCTCTTCGTCTGGGTCCAGCATATCGCGGTGCTGGGTGTGGCCGGCCTGCTCTATCCGGTGCTTTGGAAGGCCGCCGATTGGGACCCGCGCTTCATCGACGTGATGGTGACGTCGCTGCAGGAGACACCGCCCACGCGCAACCGCTCCATCCACGGTGGGGACAGCTATGCCCCGTGATGACGGCCCTGATGCTGCGCTCGATCCCCGCACGATGACGCCGGACTGGTACGCGCGCGAGACCCGCCTCGCGCATATGCTGCCCTATGTGAGCCTCGTCGACGACCAGACCGTGCGCACCCGGGTCAACGAGCTCTTCCGCTGCATCCGGCTCGAGGGGATCAACAGCTACACGACGGACGATGCCTATCTCGACAAGGTGACGGCGCTCTTTGCCCGCATCGTCGCGCAGCTTGGGCCGGAGTTCAGCTATTACGTCCACAAGGTCTCCAAGGCCATCACACCGGATCTCGACCCGATCCGTGAGGACAGCTTCGCGGGAGAAGTTGACCGGCGCTGGCATGCGAAACTCGCGACCAGCGGGCTGCGCGACAAGACGCTGACGCTCACCGTCATTCACCGTCCTCCCCCGAAAAGCCTCCTGCCCTTCCTCAGCCGCAGCGCACCGGACCGCTTGAAGGAAGAAACCCGAAAGCGCCTGCAGCGCCTCGGCGAGGCGGTGAATGTCTTCCTCTCGGGCCTCACCGACCTCAAGCCGCGGCTTCTCTCTGCCGCATCGGGGGAGTTGGTGGGGTTTCTGGGGGCGCTCAACACTGGCACCGAGCTGCCGCTCTACCCGGCCAACACCTACGGCTTTTTGTCCTTCAACGTCGCCAATACCCGCGTGACGTTTCATGGCGATCATTTCGAGCTCTCGGAAGGCGTCGTGGGCCACCGCTACGGCAAGAGTTTCACCATCGGAGAATATTCCGAGGGCACCTCCTGCACCATGTTCGACATGCTGAACCTGCCGATCGACATGATCGTCACGCAGTCCTTCACGCCGATCAATTCGAACCTCATGGCGGGCCGCATCAAGCGGCAAAAGAGGCAGATGCAGGCGAGCCAGGACGCGGCCCTCTCGCTCATGGAAGCCCTCGACATCGCCGCCGACGATCTCGAAGCCAAGCGCCAGAGCTTCGGCGAGCACCATATGGTCGTGACGCTCTTCTGCGACACGCTCGAAGAACTGCAGACGCTGAGCGCCGAGATCGTGAATGCCGCCGCGACCGAAGGCGTGAAGATGATCGGCGAGCGGGTCGCGGCCAAGGCGCATTACCTGAGCCAGCACCCCGGGAACCAGCCCAAGCGCGTCCGCGCCAGCGCTGTGACCAATCGCAACTTTGCGGATTTTGCGGCCTTTCACCGGACGCAGCTCGGCAAACCAGCAGCGCTTACCCCCTGGGGCCGGGTCATCACCTATCTGCCCACGCCCGAGCAGAGCGCCTACCGGTTCTCCTATCACGAGCAGGGCTCGCCCGACAAAGAACCGACCAGCGGGCATACCTTGATCATGGGGCGCCCCGGGTCGGGCAAGTCGGTGCTGTCGGCCTTCCTGATGACCCAGGCGCGTCGCGCGGGCGCCCGGATCTTCGTCTTCGACTACCGCCTCGGCATGGAGATGGCCGTCCGCGCCAATGGCGGTCGCTACGCCTCCCTGAAAGCCGGCCAACCCACGGGCCTCAACCCGCTCTGGACTGAGACCGATGCGCGCGGCACGGCCTGGCTCTCGGATTGGCTCACAACGCTGCTCTACCGCGCCGACAAACCCCTGACCCCGGCGCAGACCAACCGCATCCAGGAGGTCGTGCGCCAGAACGCGCAGGCCACCAACCCCGCCTTGCGGAACTGGCGGGATTTCGCATCGCTTTTCGTCTCCACCGATGATGGCGGCGATCTGCACCAGCGCCTCCTCGAATGGACCGAGGACGGGCGCTATGGCTGGATCTTCGGGCAGAGCCTTGAGGACACCTTCTCGCTCAAGGGCGATGTGGTGGGCTTCGATCTGACCGGCATTCTCGACAGCGAGGCCGACAAGGAACGCATGGCGGTCCTCTCCTATCTCTTCCGCCGGGTCGAGCGCGAAATCGAGGATCGCCGCCCCACCATCATCGTGATCGACGAGGCCTGGAAGGCGCTCGACAACGCGTATTTCGCCGAGCGGCTCTCGAACTGGCTGGTGACCGCGCGCAAGCAGAACACCGTCGCGGTGATGATGACGCAATACGCCAGCCAGCTCGAACGCACCCGGACCGGCAAGACCATCGTCGAGGCGGTGCCGACGCAGATCCTGCTGCCCAACATACGCGCCAATGCCTCGGACTACGCCATGCTGAACCTCACGGAGAAGGAACTCGACGTCCTTCTCAACACGGGCAGCAACAGCCGCCTGGCGCTGATCCGCGACGATCAGGGCTCGATCGTCGTCGATGCCGATCTGAGTGCGCTTGGTCCCACGCTCACCATCCTCGGCGGTATGGAGAAAGGCGAGGCACTCGTCGGCGCCGATTACCGCGACCGCCCGGACTTCTGGAGGCTTTCATGATCCGTATTCTCTTGTCCCTTGCCGCCCTCGGCCTGCTCGCCTCCTGTGCGCAGTATCGCGAACCGCGGGCCAACTGCTTTTCCTTCCTCGCCGCGACGGGCCCGATGGACGCGACAACCCCGGATTGCACCTTCGTGCCGTTTGGGGCGGCGGAGGGCAGCATTGACGTCTAGGCTTCCCCACCTTCTCGCATTCTGCCTGCTGCCGGGTCTCGTTGCCGCCCAAGGCGTGCCGACCGATGACAGCGGGCTGACCGCGCGCGACATCGTCCAGACGGGCGACCGCGAGGCAGATCTGGCCCTGCAAGCGGACAAGCTTGCCGTGCGCGAGCTCATTGCCGAGATCGAACGGGAGCAACTCGCCACCCTGCAACGCATCCTCGACGCCCAGACCAGCTTCGGGGGTCAGGGCTTGCCCGCCATGGTCTCGGGGCTGGAAGGCGGCAGCGGCGATCCCGACCGCTCCGTCGAGGCGGTCTATGGCACCGGCGAGATCGACCCCAACCCGGGCGGCGCGCAGATGTTCGGCGACGCCGCGGAAAACGTCGAAGAGCTCATCATCCGCGTGGCGCAGGAGACAAGCGGCTTTGCAGGTGTGACCCGCGCAGGCCTCTCCCCCGTCCAATGGCGCGCGCTCCTGCAAGCCCTGATCTGGCAGGAAAGCCGCTTCACCATCGATGCCCGGTCCCCCGTTGGCGCCTATGGTCTCACCCAGATCATGCCGGGAACGGCCAGCGATCTCGGCATCAACCCGGAATACTTCTCGAGCCCCTATCTGCAGGTGCATGGCGGTGCGCGCTACCTCGCGGCCCAACTCGACACCTTCGACGGCAATATCATCTTCGCGCTGGCCGCCTATAACGCCGGGCCTGGCCGGGTCTTCGAATATGGCGGCGTGCCCCCGTTCCGGGAGACCCAGCATTACGTCCAGGTCATCCCGGAGCGCTACAATCTCTATCTGAGCCGGATTGGCGGGATCGATGCGCTCGGCACGATCGACCCAGCCGATCTCGCCAATGCCAATCTCTCGATCACGGGTCATGGCGCCGCCTTTTACGGCAACAACTCGCCCGCCGCGATCCGCCAGGCCGCGCTGCGCATTGCCGACATCATAGAGCAGATTTCCGAGACAGAGGATGTGCAGGAGAGCATCGCGCTCAACACCTACGCCCGCGCCGAGCTTGTGCGCCTCGTCGCCGCCCGCATTCGACTTCAGGCGGCCCGCACCCGCGTTCTTTCCGCCGAAGAACTGGCCCAGGCCAGCGCCCGCATTGCGGAAAGCACCTTCATGGATTTTTCGATCAGGGAGATTGAGTGATGAGACCTGTCCTCTGGAACACGGGCCTGGCCGCGGCGCTCGGGCTTGCGCTGCACATCGCACCCATGACCCCTGCCGCAGCACAGGGCGTGCCCGTCGTCGACACCCAGAACATCGCGCAGAGCATCCAGCAGTTGCGGCAGATGATCGAAGACGAGATCCTGCAAAACGAGCAGCTGGTTCAGCTTCGCGAACAGCTGGCTACCCTCACGGAACAACTTGCCGAGTTGCAGCGCACCTACGAGGCCCTCACTCGCCTTGCCGAGCTTCCGGAAATCATCCGCACCGAGATGGAAGAGGAGCTGAACGGCCTCCTCGACCAGGAATTCGGCGACATTCTTGCCACCATCGAGGCCATCAAGACAGGCGACTTCTCCGGCCTCTCGGGGTCGGGTGCCACCGAGATCGAAACCCAGATGGACCGGGTGCTGGCCGATCTCGGGTTTGACGAGGACACGCTCGCCGAAATGGCCCGCAGCGACAATGCGAGCGCCAACCGCGTGGCGACGCAAGCCACGACCGGCGCGCTCGTCTCGGCCGCCGCCCAGAACAGCTATGACGATGCAGGTCAGTCCCTCGAACGGGTCGACCGTCTCGTCGGGCTCATCGACGACATGGATGAGCTTAAGGAAAGCATCGATCTCAACACCCGCGTGACGGCGGAGCTCGCCATTGCGCTGGTCGCCATGTGGCAGCTCGAAGCAGTCCAGACCGTGGGCGACGGCACCGGCGGCGTGATCGATGCCGCCACCGTCGCCGAGGAACAGCGCTTCATGGATTTCACCCTGCCCGAGCTGCGGGCCGAGTGAGTGCGGGGTGTGACGCGTGGCGAGTGAACAAGAGATCATCGAGGAAGAACTGGTCTATGGCGCGCTGCGCCGCGAACGGCTCTGGCAGCGCCTTGGTCTGACCGGCCTTGTCTTCGGCATCATCGGCTGTCTGAGTGCTGCGGCTGTCGCGATCCTCGATGTCGACCCGCCACCCGTCGTTGTTCCCTATGATCCCGCCACCGGCTTCGCGCTCCCCGAGGCATCCGTGGGTGCGACCTCGGTGACAGCCAACCAGGCGATCATCGAGGCAGAGGTCTTTCGCTACGTCACTGACCGCGAAGTCTACAACCAGCTCGACAACGATCTGCGCATCCGCAGCGTCCTGCGCCGCTCGGACGGGGCCGCCGAAAGCGGGCTCCGCCAGCTCTGGAACAGCGCGAATGCGGACTATCCCCCCACCGTCTATGGGCCGAACGCCAGGCTCGATGTGGAAATCCTCAGCATCACCCAGATCGGTTTGAATCGCGCCACGGTGCGCCTGCGCAAACGCCTGACCTCCATCAACGGCACCCAGACCGGGCTCTTCACCGCGACCCTCCTCTTCGAGTTCCGCCCCGAGACCCGCCGCTCCATCGACGAGGTCTGGACCAACCCGTTCGGGTTCACCGTGCTCGAATATTCCATCCGCTCCGACAGATTGGAGAATTGACCCGTGTCTCGTTTGTGCCTGCCCCTCCTCTGTCTTGCCCTCATCCCGGGCCTCGCTCTCGCCGAAGCCATCCCGCGCGGCGGCCCGCATGACAGCCGCGTGCGGGTGGCGACCTTCCAGGAGGGTCAGGTCTACCGCATCAGCGTCTCGCTCACCCATGTCACCACCGTCGAGTTCGGTGAGGGCGAGAGCATCCGCTCGATCATCGCGGGCGACACCGAGGGCTTCGAGATCGATGGCGTGCCGGGCGGACAGGCCTTCGCGATCAAGCCCGTCGCGCGCGGCGTCCACACCAATGTGACGGTCTACACGAACCGGCGCAGCTACTACTTCAACGTCGAGGAAGCCCAGAGCCCGACCTTCTATGTCGTCCAGTTCCGCTACCCGGAGGATGAGGCGCGCCCGAGCCGTGTCATCGCGGCGCAAGCCCCCAATGACAATTACGGGGCCAGCGCCCAGACCGAGTTCACCCCGACCCGGGTCTGGGATGACGGCACCTTCACCTACTTCGCCTTCCCGCCGAACGCGCCCGTGCCCGCGATCTTCCGCTATGCGAATGGCCGTGAACGCACGGTCAACACGCAAGCCCCAGAGGATGGGGTGATCCGTGTCTCCGGCGTGAACCGACAATGGGTCCTGCGCCTTGGCGAAGAGCTGGTCTGCATCGAGGCGATCCCGTCCGCGGAGGCCTCATGAGCGAGCCTGAGAACCCCGAGCTGGAACGACGCCTTGCCGCTCTCGAGAAGGGCAGCGCCCGCGCAGCCACGGCAGCGCCGCGTCGGTCTCCCCTTCTTGCCCTCGTCGTGGTCGGCATCATCGGGGCGGGTGGCGCGCTCCTCTATCTCCTCGCGCAGCCCGAGGAAGAGGTGGTCCTGCCGACGGCGACCCCAGATGTCTTCCAGAGCGAGGGGGACGGATTTGGCGCCATCGAGACCCTGCCCCCGCCCGAGCCCGAGGTCGTCTTCGTCACGCCGGACCCGGTCGAGCCCAATGCCGAGCTTCTGGCACAGATCAGCGCCTTGCAGGCCCAGATCGAGGAGCTGCGCAACGCGCCCGAACCGGTCGTCGAAGACAACACCGCGGCCGCCGAAGCGATCGACGCGCTGACCGCCCAGATCGCGGCGCTGCAAGCCGCCTCGGAAGCGGCACAGGAGCGGTTCCAGGCCGAACTGACGGCTCGGGATCGCACCCTCGAACAGCTCCGCATGGACCTGGAACTGGCACAGCTGGAGGCCAACCGCCCCCAACCCGCGCCTTCCGGGCCGACGGAAGACGAGCTCCGCGCGCGCGAAGAAGAGCGGTTGCGCCGCGAGGAGGAAGCCCGGCGGCTGGCCGAGCTGGAACGGCGCGCAGCAGAGGAACGCGCCTTTCAGGAGCGGCGTATCACATCGCCCACCATCGCCTTTGGCGGGCCGACCGGTGCCGCCGAAACGGAACTTGCCGCGCGCAGCTTTGGCGAAGTGACGGATTTCGTGCTGAACGGGGCGCTGCCCTCGACGGTGACGCAGGCCGAGGTGATCGCCAATTCCTCCAACACCATCATCCAGGGCACCATGATCCAGGCCGTGATGGAAACCGCCCTCGACAGCTCGCTGCCCGGCCAGACCCGTGCCGTGGTCTCTGAGGATGTCTACAGCGTCGATGGCACGCGCCTCCTGATCCCCCGCGGATCCCGCCTCATCGGTCGCTACCGCGCCGGCGTCGATATCGCTGAGCGCCGCGTCACCATCGCCTGGGACCGGATCATCCTGCCCGACAACCAGACCGTCCAGATCAGCTCCTTCGGGGGCGATGAACTCGGCCGTTCGGGTGTCACAGGTTTCGTGGACACGCGCTTTGCCGAGCGTTTCGGGTCGGCCGCCCTGATCTCGCTGATATCCGCGGCACCTGGTGCCGCCGCCTCCGAGGTCCCGAATGAGACCGCCGCCAACGCCCTCGAGGATGTGGGCGATGATCTGGCCGATGCCACCGACAGCGTCCTTGGCGAGTACCTCTCGATCGGCCCCGTCATCTATGTCGACCAGGGCGCCCGCGTCACCGTTATGGTCGACCGCGACTTGGAGATCTTTTAGCCCGATGTCGCTCAGCTATCTCGAGACATCGCTCGACCGGATCGACGCCGCCGCTCGCGACGATGTCATCGAGATCTGCATCAATCCCGACGGGACCTGTTGGGGTGAGTTCCAGGGCGACCATTTCATGCGCCCACTGGACCAAAGGCTGACGGCCGTTCAGGTCAGGGATCTCGGAAACCAGATCGCCTCCGCGGCCAACACGACGATGAGCAAGGACCGCCCCATCGTCTCGGTCTCGATCACCTACAAGGGCCGCCCGATCCGGGCACAGGTCATCACCCCGCCCGCTGTGCTCTCGGCCATGTCGATCAGCCTGCGGTTCTTCTCGAGCCTGCCGCTCGAGGGCATCTCGCTCGACTTTCTTTACGGCAAGGAGCGCAAGCTCGAAGACCTGCGCCTGGAAAAGAAGCGCACCTTGCGCGCGGTCGTGGCCGCGGGCGCGATCAATGACGCGCTGGCCTTCTGCGTCGAGAACAAGCTCAACATGATCGTCTCGGGCGGCACCTCCACCGGCAAGACCGTGGCCGCGCGCAAGATCCTCGCCCATGTGCCAGCCGAGGAGCGCATCGTCACCATCGAGGAAGCGGCCGAGCTTCTGCCGACCCAGCCCAATGCCGTGACCCTCATCGCCAATCGTGACGCGGAATTCCAGTCGGCCGACGTGCTCCTCACCGCGACGCTGCGCATGCGCCCCGACCGGATCATCCTCGGCGAGGTGCGCGGCAAGGAGGCCATGACCTTCCTCGAGGCGATCAACACCGGCCATGGCGGCTCCATGACCACGCTCCATGCCGAAACCCCGCAACTGGCCGTGCAGCGGCTCGCGATCGCCGCCCTCAAGACCGAGATCCCGATGACCTATGCCGACATGATCCAGTACATCGAGAACTCCATCGACGTGATCATCCAGGCCGGGCGCCATGATGGCCGTCGCGGCATCACCGAATTCTACCTCCCCGGCGCGGATCAGAGAGGAGAGCCCCATGAAGACCTTTAAATACGACGTCCTGTCCTTTCCCATGACCCGCAAGACCAGCCTTGCCGAGATGCGAACCTGCCTGAACCAGAAGGGCGCGGACGGCTGGGAGGTGGTGTCGGTCAGCACCTCGGAATTCGCGAATGTCGGGCATACCGTCTTTCTGAAGCGCGAAACCACCCGCCTTGGAGCCGGGGCATGAGGCCGGCGCAGCGCCCCCTTGCCCTGATCGTGCTGGCCCTCTCCCTGGGCCTGACGGCCGCCCCCGCCGTCGCCGACCGTAACCTTGTGCCGACCCTCGAGCGCAGCTTTGACGTCTGTCCGGACCGGCCCGATGAGCCGCTCTGGATGCAGGAAATCCCCTTGCGCCAAGTCTACCATCGCGTGCTGGTCCAGGACATCTACCGGGCCCAGAACCTCGAACGCATCGTCGAGACCGGCAGTTGCGACTGCGACACCCGGTTCCCCTCCTGGGACGCGGCCGAGGCGGTGTTTCGGGAGAGATACGCCAGCGATGAACGATGGGAGATGCTGCAAGCCTCAGAGGGCTACAACCGCCGCGCCAATACGGCCCGCCTAGAAGCCCAGGCCATCTGCGAAGCCGCGGGCAACTGGTAAGGCGGCCCCCCGATGAGCATCGTCACCTACTTCGTCGAGACCTCCCAAACCTACCTCGACAGCGCGGCCGAGACCCAGTTCGGCTCCGTGGCGGCGACCGTCGGCACACTTCTCGTTGCCGCGTCAACGCTCGTGGTGCTCCTCGTCTTCATCAACATGATCTTCCAATACCGGGCCATGGATGGCCGTACGGCCTTCTGGCTTGCCGTCAAGGTCGGGCTCATCGGGATATTCGCGACCAACTGGGTGCAGTTCAACGCCTTCTCCTCTGCCATTCTCTCGGGGATCGACAGCATCGCAGGCGCGCTTGTGGCCTCCGTCGGTGGCGGCAGTCCGGGTCCCTCCGGCACCTTCGCCGAAGAATTCGACCGGCTGATCGCGGAGCTCGGCAACTACCTGAATGCCGCCGGGTCCGAGCTGAACTGGATGGCGGGTGCTATGCTCGACATCGTCGGCGTGCTTCTGCTCTCGATCCTCGGCGGGCTGGCCGCCTTCATCCTCGTGGCCTCCCGCCTGATGATCGCGCTTCTGATCGGGATCGCCCCGGTGATGATCTTCCTGACGCTGTTCGAGGTGACCAAGGATTACTTCGCACGCTGGCTCTCCGCGCTCATCTCCTTCGCGATCTATCCGATCGTGATCGCGGGGGTCTTCGCGACGATCACCGGGGTATCCTCAGCGCTCATCGCCGAGTTGGGCGACCCGGAAGGAGCCTCGAACATCGGGGCCCTCCTGCCCTTCTTCATGATGGTGCTGATGGCAAAGGGCTTCATCATCGCGACACCCTTCATCGTCCGGGCCATCTCCGGCAACATCATGATGCCCGCACTTTCTGGGGGTCTCGGCGGCACCTACAGCTTCACCCGCGCCGCCATGGGCAGCCAGCAAGCCTACAATCGCTACCAAGTCGGGGGCGCGAGCGGCGCGGAATACGCAGCCCTCAGGGCGCGGCAGTTCTTCGGGGTTCAGCAGATGCCGTTGAGGCAAGGACCGAGGCAGACGGGTTCCACAGGCGGCGCAGGGTCTGCGGACACAGGGTCGAAGATGCTGGCGCAGCTGGAGAGACTGGCGCGGCTTGGGCGACGGTGACGGCCCAAACCGGACCCCTACCTCTTTCGGAAAAGCTGCGGCGCAGCATGCATTGACTCCGGCCTCTGGTGAACGCACACGAGCGCGCAAGTCCCTGACATAATCCTACCAGGTCACCAAGTGTCTGATTTCAGTTTTGACGACCGCACGAGATTCTCTGGTCGACATAGCTGAACGGCGACCCGCTCGCCCTGTCAGTCTCGCACACCGTCACCCCCTCCGTTACCGAGCCCAGGGCAAAACACGTTCCGCAAACGAGGTCGACGGCCGACTTCTTCAGCAACTTGTTGGTTGCTCTAGCGGAGCGCAGATGGGGATTTCAGGCGGCCGGGAACCCTGAAGACGATGAGGTGCCGGGCGAGCGTGCTACCTTCAGGCACATAAGCGCTGTGCCAGAGGCATTCCTCGATGCTTGGCACCGGCCCTGAGCGATCAACAAGTTCGAGAGCACCTAAGAAGCCGAGCCGGACATTGGTCGCCTGATAACTGGTTGCCTGCGCCAGATAGCGGTTGGCAGCCTCGGGTGAAAACGCGCCCACATGCTTTTTGAGCTCGATAACGAAAGCCGGGCCGCCCAGACTGATGTAGAGATCTGTCCGCCCGGTAGCGATTCCGCGCACCTCGGGCAGCACCTCTGCGCCTACGAGATTGCCCTTGAGGAAATCGCGGATGTCAGACTGGAGGTCGGTCTCGCTCGGATCCCGAGCACGCAGATAGGCGCCGCGCGCACCGAGATCGCGAATCTCAGCATTCTGCCGGTCACTGCAGAAGATCACTATCTGTTGGAGCACTGCGTCGAACGCCCGCTGGACATCGCCTGCATATTCGCTGCTGGACGCCAGTTTATCACGCAACGATGCCAGCACACGTTGTAGTACCGGATTAGCAAGCACGTGGCCGTGCGCGACATGGCTGGCGAGCCCTGCCTCGAGATATCGCGCCATGTCGATGGGAAGCTGCTCGGTCGAGGCGCCCTTGGGGAGAATGCGCGCGAGCAGCGGATATAGCTCATTCTCCCCGACTTTTCCCGAACTGGCGCCGGCGCGGTAAGCCTCATCTAGTCTGGCGCGAAGATTTTGTGCGATCGTTCGCTGTGCATCAGGCCATGGGCCTTCACTGAGTAGATCGTCGAGATGGGCCGCGAGGCCGCGCTCACGCAGGAAAGCGGCCTCGACCCGGGGCCGCAGCACGGATTGCAAACCTTCGCCGCGCGCGATGGTGCAACTTGCGTCAAAGACTGCGAGGATGCGATCCATGGTCTTGGCAGCATTGATCCAGCTGGGACGGGCAAGATCGTCGGCCGCACGCTGGACCGTGCGCGCGAGCTCGAACCATTCAAGATCCACGTCCTGACGGGGCGCAAGCCATGGCGCCACGCAGCCAGTGCGCAGCACTGCTGCACGGTCCGCCGTCGCGGTGACCAGATCAGCTAGCGTCTCCTGCATATCAGCGGCACTTCGGTTCGCCGCAAAGCCGAGAACGAGATCAATCGCTGATCGGTAGGCCCGCGCGTCCGACCGATCATCATCGGCCACGCGCGCCCGCTCGAAAAGAAGCCTCGCCGTGTCCAGGCCGGCAAGGATTGTTACCAGATCTCCGCCATCGAACGCGCGCGCCAGATGCGCGAGGCCGAGTTCGAACGCCGCCTCGCCTTCTGCTTCCTCATTGTCGAGCAGCCGGTGGAGCACAGTCAGAACGTCGTCATCGCCCCATGCATGGAAGGCGGCCCCGCCAATCTTCGCGACATGCTGGGCGAAGGGACCTGGCGCATTAGGCGCGACCTCGGCGAGCTCGAGCAGGGGCCGGTGACGGCTTATATCGCCTTCCAACGCGAGGCGGAAAAGACCTTCGAGCGAATAGGCAGCAATCAGCATCTCGCGCTCGGTCGCATGTTCTCGAATTCGCCGCGAGAAGATCGCGACAAGCGCCTGCGCCATGGCAGCGCGCAGCGTAGCGTTCCTGATGATGCGGTCGATCGCGTCGCGGTAGGATTGCGGATCGCGTGCCGCATCGAAACCGCCAACTAAGAAATCATGCAGGCGCGAACCTTGCGTCGGCGGGGCCGCACTGATCATGTCAGCGAGAATGTCGAGGAAAGGTGCTGCATAGAGCCGATCAGCGTCGGCGAGGATTTCATCCACGCCACCTAGATCGTCAATCGTGATCGGCTGGTTTCCAGCCAGACGCAGCTCGAGAAGATCAAGCGCACTCATGCCGAGTAATGCGCTGGCGGCCGCGCTACCATAGGTAATCGTCTCCTGTCGCGGAGCGGCACCATTGCTCGCCGAGCTGATCGACAATCGCGCTGGCATTGGCGCTCGCGATAATGATCTGTAGTCCCACGGTTTCACGCGAAATCGCCTGAAGCTCGCTGAGTACGGCGGTCAGGTCATCTTCGCTCACTTCTTCAGCAGCAGGGGAATCGACGATCAGCAGACCGGGATGACGACCGAGGCCCCGTTCCTGTCCGACCCGAAGCAGGGCCACAGCAGTCGCGATCCGCAACCGCAATCGCTCGCCCGCCGTCACCTTGCTGAAGCTGGTCGGCTCGCCACCCTTCGTGAGGTGGAGAGTGGCATTGGTGTTTAGCTTGACCTCTTCGAGCATCTGCACGCCGAGCCGTTGTCCTAGTGCAAGAATCTCCGTGTTCAACCGATCGAGGATGTCGCCGCGACCAGCATTATAGGCTTTCTCTGCCTCTGCATGAGCCACGCTGACAAGCGCTACGTCAGGAGATACAATCACGGGTGTCGCAGGCGCTTGGCGCTCATTCAGAGCGCCCTCCAGCCGCGCGACATCGAGTTCCGCCTTTCTGCGCTCTTCGAATGTGGCGCTCGTCGCCGCCTTTGAGAGTTCCAGGCGTGCTTTCTCGAGCTCTTCGCTGATCGACTTCGACTTCTCCAAGAGCGCCTTGGTGTTGGCCCGCGCGCGATCCGCAGCAGCTTTGGCGGCCGCGAAACGCTGTTCGATCGCATCCAGCCCGTCGCTCGCACCCTCCATCTCATCGATCGGGATCTCCTCGGCGCACAGCGAACAACTCAGATCAGCGCTTTCGCGCTTCAACCGTTCGCTCGAAACGCGCGTCTCGCAGCGCGGACAACAAACAGGCTGCAGGCCGTTGAAGAATTGCGTCGCAACGATGTTCTCACGCAGATCACGCACTGCGCGCTCGTCCTCGGTCGCGAGGCGTTCCAATTCGGTCGTTTCGGCCTCGGCACGGGCTAGGCGCTGCGCGAGATCGAGCGCAATCGGCGAAAGGCGAGCGACCTCACCGGCAAGGCGCTCGAGTTCGGCGGCTGTTCCGGCCACCTGCGCGAAGCTGTCGAGAATCTTCTTCGC
>NZ_JGYG01000021.1 GCF_000740795.1 Haematobacter massiliensis | reverse complement strand
GCGCGCGCGCTGTCTCCGCGTCTCTCGCCGCTGCCGTCACAGCCTTGGACAATTTCTCGGCTTCTTGTTCAAGCTCGCGCTTGACGGTGCCTGTCTGCATCACCGTAGTCGCCCAAGGTATACCTATATACATCTGCAGCATGCGTGCTGGCAGGCCCGCCATCTGTACATCGCCGAGCAACTGCTTGTGGTCGCCTCCGAAGTAGAGGCCACCCGAAAGCGCGGCCCACCCATGCTCAACTACCTGGCGCTCGTCCTCCTTGCCCTGCATCGCCGTAATCGGGTCGAGATCGAGCGTATTCATCATGAAGCGCGACATCGCGGCATCGAAGCCCTCGTCCGAAATGAAGCGATCCAGTTCGTCCGTCTCTCCCGACACGCGGCGACGCGCCAAGCTGCCGCGCGGAACACGTTCCTCAACCGCAAACTCCACCACGTAACGCTGAGCATCGACATCGAATTCGACGCATACCCACGATAACCACCGGCGCACATCGTCCTGCAAGCCCTTGGGCCTGCCGCGCAGCGCCCACAGCAGGATTTCCAGCACGGTTGATTTGCCACGGAGGTTTCTCTGGCTCGTCACGGCCCAGACGCCGGCGGTCAGTTGCGACCAGTCGAAGTCGATCGTGCCCTGTGCGGTTCCGCGCTTTTCCCCCTTGAACGCTATACGGCGTATCGTCAACGTGCGCGCCGGTCGCAGCGGCCGGTTTGCCATAATTCCTCGCCTGCGCAGAGCCAATTCCGCTTCTGCGGGGGTCATACCGGCCCTTTCCGCGACCGTCTCCAGCCAGCTACCGCTCATTTGTCGAGCCCTTCCAAGATTGCTGCGAGCCGCGACAGCACCCGATCGGTGATCGGCTCGATTACATGGCTGAGTTCCGTTCCAGCATATTCGGCCTGTAGATACTGTCGGTCCTTCAGCGCCTTGCCACCCTGTGCGCCTGCTACCCGCGCCACGATACCGGCGCGGTCACGATACCAGCTAAGTTCGGATGCTGCAGCGGTGATCCGCCCCAGCGCGTCTTCGCCTGCGGTGGTCAACAGATAGAGATGCTCGCGGATTTTCCCTCCGGGAACACCGTCGCGCTTGATCCGAATGAGGTCTGCTGCCCGCAGGTTCGCCAGCGCATTGTCGAGCGGTTCAAACGCCCCGAACAGATAGCGCACCATCGGCAAGCGCCGGAGATCAGGTTCGCGATTATCGAATATGCCCTGTGCGATCATCACTAGATCACGTTCGCCGGACGCTTCGAACTCCGTTAGAAGTTCGTTGGCGAGATAGTCTGGATTACGCATCCAGAAGTCGAGCGCCTGCAGGCGCGACTGCGAGTGAAGCACGCAAACAATATCGTGTCCCCACCGGTTAACATTAATTTTGTCGCCCGCCGCATGAATGCAGGCGAGCAAGCGTATGGCTGTCTGTCTTTCGCTGGCTACGGCTATTCCTGCCACTTCAAACGCACCCTGTTATTGATCTTCGCCAACTTGCCCCGGCAAGGAAACCATCCCTTCTCTACTCGGTTGCTCCGCAATGACTAATTGAAGCCACTGTGTTCTGCGCGAAACATACAGAATCTTACGCTAGAGGTTTGAGGTATCGTCCGCCTAGCCCTCATTTGCGCAAACTCCTTTCTTGAGAGTTCCGATGGGGTTCTATGCACAAAGAGGACCCTCCGAGGCGGCTGTCAGTTCCCCTGTTCGATGCAACTTCGCCAGCATGACGGCATCGCGTCGATGCGTCTTTACGCGGTCTCTCAACTGATCCTGCTAGTTTCCGACTGCGGTCTGCGCGACCGACGGCTTTGCCAGCTTGCTGCAGCTCCCATGCCGCACCGCCGCATGTCCGCTGCCGACGATCGCGACGCCCTAACAATGCCTACCACCCTATCGAGCACCCAGCTTTTCGCCATCCGCCTCCCGCAATATCGCTTCCATCTCGTCCAAGCCGTCCACAGCGGAACGTATTTGCGCCTCATCAACCACCCCTACGACCTCAACATCCACGACCGAGCTTCCAAAATCCATCATCATCTGACGCTGTTCCTCGGCGATGACGGCTTGAACGACACGCGCGGTCTTCTTTGGGGCGAGGTGGGCTGGCCCTGACGGTCGCCCGCCAGCAGACTGTCGTGCCCTCTCCACATCGGCTTCAGCCCCACGGGACCCATTCGACGGCGGTGTCATCGGCATGGCGCGCACGCTCAGCGGCAGATTCCCCTGCGGTTCCCCGCTTCCGGGCTTAGGAAACGGCAACTCGCCCGTCTGCGCCGCGTGGATCGCCTTGAAGAGCCGATCATCAAAATACTGGATCCGCTTTGCGCGGACGGGCATTTGCGCATCGATAACCATGACGATCTCGTCGAGGGGCAGGCGGCGCGCCTCGTCTTCAGGCAGCAGAGAGCTTTCTTCGGTCCGGGTGGATTGGCTGCGGCCCTCGAAGGGGTTCTTGCCGATGGACTGGGACCGCGTGACCACGGTCTTCGTGGTCTTGCCGACCGCCTTGCTCAGCTCCTCGACGGTCTTCTCATCCGAGGGTGTCAGATAGAGCTTCACGCCCGCATTGCCCTGCAGGGCGCGGCGTGTGTTCTCGCCATAGATCTCATCGAGGGCGGGGATGGTCTGGGTCACGATGGCGAGGTGACCGCGGTAGGTCCGCAGGGTCTCGATGCTCTCGACCACGATGGGCATTTTTCCGAGGCGGTTGAACTCGTCGAGCATGATCATGACGGGCCATGGCTCGTCTGGCCCGGGATCCTTCTCCTGCATGGCCGAGAGCAGATCAGAGAAGAACAACCGGATCAGCGGCGCCAGTGGCTTCACCATCAGCGGCTGGACGACGAGGTAGACCGAAAAGGGCTTCTTGCGGATCGTCCGGAAATCAAAGTCCGACACCGCCGTCGCCTCATCGATGGCCGGGTTCTGCCATTGGTCGAGCCCCGAGGTCATCAGGAGCGAGACGTAGGAGGTCAGCGTGTCGTTGTTGGTCGAGGCCAGCCGCGTGAAGATCAACTTGGCGGCCCTGTTATCGACCTCATGGCCGCGCGCGAAATACTCCTTCTGCTTGTTCCCGCCCGAGGCCGCGATGCGGTAGATCTCGCCCAGGGTCGGGCGCTTGCGCTGGAAGGCCAGAAGCCCTGCGGCCACGAAGAGATCGATACCGCCCTTGAGGAGGCCCTGCACCCGGTCGTTGTCGCTCTGCAGAAAGAGCGTCGCGAGGAGCTGCAGTTCCATCTGCTGGCGGGCGGGATCTTTTAGCTCGTAGATGCGCAGGAGCGGGTTGTAGCGATGCGTCCGCATGCCCTCCCAATCTGTGGGGGCAAAGCGATAGACCTTGTCGCCCTGGGCAGCGCGGTGCCGCGCCGTGGCCTCGAAACACTCCCCCTTCACATCAAGCGTCACGACCGACCCTTGCCAGGTCAGCAGGTTCGGGATGACGAACCCCGAGGTCTTGCCGCGGCCCGTGGGCGCCACGATCAGCGCATGGGGAAAGACCTTCGAGCAGATGTAATTGGCGCGGGACCCCGGCGGCCCGAGCTTGCCGAGGATGAACCCGGTGCCGGGCGCCCCGAAAAACCCGTTGGCCTTCATCTCGCGGGCAGACTGCCAATGGGTCTGGCCAAAGCGCGTGAGAGCCGATCCCGAGAGGGCGAGGCTCAGCATCAGGCCTGCGGCCGCAAAGCCGCCGATGATGAGGTGGACGAGTTGGGCATCCTGCGGGCGCTGGTCGAGGATCGAGGCGTAGTTCTGCGCGATATAGGCAAAGTCGATCTCGGCCCCGAAACCCAGGTCCTGATAGGTCAGCACGGCCGAGGCGATGGTGTAGCCCATGGCCGCTGTCACCAGCGTCACCAGAAACGCACCCGTGGCGATCCGAGCCTTGCCCATGGCGGCGCTCAATGGATCTGGCCCCGCTCTGTCTCGCCGTCCACGTCCGCAGCACGGTGCCGTTCATATTCGGTGTCGGCCAGATCATCGACCACCTGGCGCAGGGCGTCAGTATTGGCCGTCGCGGCATCGGACTGCAGATAGACCTTGGCGACATAGAGCCGGTCCAGCCGGTCCTCGAGCACCTTGTCGAGCGCATCCGCATCGCCGGATGCGAGGCGGTCGAGTTGGCGGTCATCCAGCACCCGTGCGATCTCGGCCCGGAAGGCCTGCCGATCGGCGTCGGTCTGGAAGGGGGCGGACAACTCCCCAGCCCGCTCATGCTCCAGCACGCTTCGGATATTCTGCGGGATGTCGACTTTCGGGGGGGTGTTCGCCTCGGTGTTGGATGGGCCGATGCTGCGGATAGAGGATGCATCGGTGGCGAGGCTGTCTCGTGTGCCATTCGCCAACCGGACGGCATTGATCGCCCGCGTGTCATGTGCCTCGACGACAGAGGCATAGGTGGCCCCAAGGCCCCGGGCTAGATGATCGGGCATATCCGGATAGCGGCTCCGGAATTCATCGGCGACGGCCTCCGCGATCTGGGTTCGGGAGCCGCGCGTCGCCATGATCGCGTCCACGTCCTTCGTGATGGCCGCGGCGCGCAGGTCATCCGTGATCTCCTCTCGGTAAGGCTGCGTGCGGTCGATCACGTCACCGGGCTGTGCCAGCAGTTCCGGACGCTGCGCGAGATACGCTCGCTGCTCGCGCTCGATCCGACGCTCCGCCCGGTTGGTGACTTCCCAGTCCCGCGCCTCGATCTGATCGAAGCTCAGACCCTCAGACCGCATGTCGGCCCGGATCGTCGCCTCCATGCTGCGGACCGCTTCGGGATGATAGTGGAACCTCTCCGCGGTGGTTTCGTCTTCCATGACACCGTCCTTCACGAGCACGCCTTCGCGTTCCAGCAGGGTCCCAAGCTTCACATGCGCATCGTTCAGCATGTCCCGCGCGGTCTCGAGATCGGCGCGGCGCTCGAGGTTGAGATCCCGCGCCTCGGCCACCTTGGAGAGATCTGCGGCGATCCATTCATGCTCCAGCGCCGCGTTCGGGGCCCCCGCCTGGATACGCGCCACGACCTCGGACGTGCTGATCCCGGTTCCGCGCAGGGCAGTGTCGATCTGCGAGCGCAGGCGCGGCTCACTCAGGCGATCCAGCTCGCTCTTCCGGATATTGGCCTCCGAATAGACCCCGCCGTCCGAGGGCGGCTCGATCAGCGAATTCGAGCGCAGCCCGAGCGGCTGCATGTGCTGGACCTGCCTCTGGATCGCATTGAGGCTTTTCTCGAAGGCGGGCCGGTCCGCATCGGGTTTCTCGGCGATCATGCGCTGAACCCGCCCGAGCTTCTCGGCATAGAGGCTTCTCAGGTCCTCGAACGACTGCTCTTCCGCCATGTAGATGTCTCCTGCTCGCTCCACCTGCCCGCCCCGGGCCAGCACCTCGCCCGCCCGGAAGAGCGCATCGGCGATGTCCTCGCGGGCCTCCCGGGAGGCCTCCACCGCAAGCGCGTGGTAGATGGTTCTGGTATTGGCGATCTCGGCCAGCGTCCGGGTCAGGTCCTCGCCCACGCGCTCACGCTCGCGCGGCGCGCGGCCCTCGTCCTTTGCGGCGTAGACCTCGCTTGTGCGAGCGGGGTAATGGACGACCCCGCGATCCACCCGGCGCGTGGCCTCCAGCCGCACGCCATATGTCTCCGCTTCCTCGACCATGGCGAGGCGGAAATCGTCGTAGTTGAAGCGATGGTCGCGCCCCAGGAAGAAGAACTCGCCTTCCTGCGAGCGGCGGTTCAGGACCAGATGCGCATGCGGGTGATCGCGGTCCTCATGCACCGCGATGATGTAGTCGAAGTGCCCCGCGTCGGTCTGGAAGAACCGCTCGGCTACCGCCGTCGCGATGTCGCGCACATCCTCACCACGTGTTCCGACGGGGAAGGACATGAGCATATGGGTGGTCTGGCCGAGCTTTGGCTTGAAGCCCGCATCCCACCGCTTGGCAAAGCGCTCGGTCAGATCCTTGATGTCGCCTGCCTCGAGCTTCGCCTTCCCATCGAGGAAGCCGCTACTGTCCACGATATGGGTCGACTTGGTGGTGAGGTACTCGAGCTGATTGGCGAGCTGCGATTTGGTATGTGTGCCGCCGCTCCGGATCGCCTTGAAGACCGCCGGCCGGTGCCCCGCCGCCGCGCGCATGAGCTGGGTCTGCTTGGACACGTGCAGCCCCTGCATCGAGCCCCGGACGCGGCTCCAGCCATCCCGGAAGACCTCGCCCGTGACGGCATGGACGGCATCATTCAGCCGCATGCGCAAACTCCCGCAGCGCGGCCGTGGCCTCGAGCTGCATTGCAGTGCGACGGCGCCTGATCGCTAGGTCGATCTCGTCGGCGGCATCGAGGATGAACCGCGCCAGCCCCCGCATCTGCGCAAGACGCAGTTCCGTGAACTCAGGGCCAGCCCCCTGCCCTTGCCGGTTGGCCAGCGTCATCTGCTTGGCGATCTGCGCGACCCCATTGCCGACCTCGTGCAGCGAGGCGCGATAGCGCGCCATCTCGGCCGCCAACTGCGCGTCCGGAACGAACACCCCGCCCGCCGCCTGGATCAGCCGCCGCAGGCCCTCGGCCCGGCTCTCGATCCCAGCGGAGGCAAGCACTGCGTCAAGGGCTGCAAGCTCCGCGGTGGTCACCTTCACACTGACCGCGGAGACCGGGATCGCGGCATCTGCCTGGCGCTCGGCATCGGCTTTCAGGACGTAGCGCACGGCCCGCGCCGTCACCCCGAACTGTGCCGCCAGATCGGTCGTCGACACACCCTCCGCGGCCTCGCGGACGATCTGCATCTTCTCCATCTCTGTCAGGCGTTTTGCTCGGGACATGCGGAAGAAAGACCCCCTATTTCCTGCCACCTTCCACCAAGGCTGCCTCCACCTTACGTTTGTATAAATGTTGGGTCAACAATATACTTGCGTAAGGTGGGGGCAGCCTTGGTGTCCGTTTCCCCCGCGGCCCGCAGGGACGCGGGGCTCTCGCCTCTCTCACAAGAACGGCCCGCTCTTCGGTCCGCCCCCCGTGGCCCTTGAGGGACGAACACGGTCGTGGCTCGTGTGAGTTATAGAAGAGCGTTCTATCGCTCATGCGCCGGAACCGGACGCACGCCGCCTGGCCGGAGTCCAGCAATGACGCCGCAGCCGGCGACCCTCTCGAGCGGCGGTTCCTCCCGACGCCCGACGAGATCCTCGGCACCGTCCGCGATGCGACTGGCGACGCGGGCGACCGCCTGCGCATCGACAGCCCGGGATCTGCGGGATCTCGTCGAGATGGCAGCGCTGAGCAGAACTGGTGCGCGGCAGCATCCGGGGTACGGGCTACGGCTGTCGGCCAGATGACTACGGGAAGGCGCGGGTCGCTGATGTGGAGCCAGCGTGATGGCGCGGCTGATCTCAGCCGTTCGTCTTCGGCATGAAGTCCACGCCCGGCAGCCCTTCGAAATGCGCGTCGCAGGTCAGAAGCGTCGCGCCCCGGGCCCGCGCCGTAGCAAAGATGATCGCATCGGCGGTCGCGAGTTTGTGCGTGCGGCAGGCGTCAGCCGCCGCGAGCGCGATCTCGGTGTCCAGCGGGACAACCTGACAGACCTGGGTGAAGGCGATCACCTGATCCGCCTTGTCCTCGCCGACTTCCCGGGTCAGCCACTTCGCAAGCTCCAGCTGCACCATGGTTGGCACCAGCCAGTCGGACTGCTGTGGCAAACGCGCCGATAGCGCCTCTCCGGTGGGCGATCCGATCAGCCATTCGATCCAGGCGGAGGTGTCGACCAGCACCATCAGAAACGGTCAGTCCGGTCACGATAGTCCGTCGCGGCAGCGCCGCGAGCCAATCCCTTCAGGGCGTCGCGTTTGGGGACGGGAACCAGCAGGACACCCGTGCCCTTCGGGATGAACGCAAAGGTGAGACCGGCCTCCCAGTGCTGGGCCGTGCGGATCGCCTTGGGGATCGAGATCTGGAACTTCGACGACAGTGTGGCTGTCTCGGACATTGTCGTACCTTTTCTTTAACGATGCCGAAAACGTAAGAGTACGTACCCTGAGAGTCAAGTTTGCTCTCCTACCCGGACGCGCTCCTGACGCATCGCGCGGCTGCCGTGCCGGGACCGCTTTCCCCGAGAAAAGAAAAAGGGGGCTCACGCCCCCTTCTCGAACTTCATGACCGGGATGCCCAGCTTCTTGGCCTTGTCGGCGAGGTTCTCCTGGATGCCATTGCCCGGGAAGACGAGGACGCCCACCGGCAGCACGTCCAGCATCGCGTCGTTGCGCTTGAAGGGCGCGGCCTTGGCGTGTTTGGTCCAGTCAGGCTTGAAGGCCACCTGCGTGACACCCCGGGCCTCAGCCCATTTGGCGGCGATGAGCTCTGCGCCCTTCGGGCTGCCACCATGCAAGAGGACCATGTCGGGATATTTCGTCCGGACCTGGTCGAGCTTGCCCCAGATCAGGCGGTGGTCGTTGAAGTCGGTCCCGCCGGTAAGGGCGACCTTGGGGCCTGCGGGCAGCATCACCTCGGCCTCCGCGCGGCGCTTCGCGGCCAGGAAGTCGCGGCTGTCGATCAGCGCGGCGGTCATGTGCTGGCGGTTCACCATCGAGCCGGTGCGGGGGCGCCAGGTGGAGCCCGTGTGATGGACGAACTCGGTCGCGGCGTGATCGCGCATCAAGTCCATGCAATTGCGCCGTTCGATGAGCGTCAGGCCTTCGGCCGTCAGGCGCTCAAGCTCGGTGGATTTCACCTCGGAGCCGTCCTGCTCGCGCTGGAGGCGGCGCTGCGCCTGTTCGTTCTCGTCGAGCGACCGCTCGATCCGGGCCGTGGCGCGGTGGAAGAGGTTGACCTGGCCCCAGAGCACCTCTTCGAGGTCGGGTTCCATGCGGGTGTCTTCCAGGGTCGCCACGAGGGCGTCGAAGATGTCGGCGACGGCGACCGCAAGGCGCTGCCCATCGGGCATCGGGCGCGGATCGGGTTCGTCAAAGGGGCGGTAGCCATAGAGCTGCAGCTCGTCGAGCGCATGGGCGGTCTGGGATGCGGTGTGGGCGGGTTCATACGCGTCGTCGTGGGTGTGGATCGTCATCTGTTCTTGCCTCCGGGCTTGTCTCGTCCGCGCGACATCCCGCGCGGCCTTCATGGGCTGCGAAAGCTGTCACTGGGGACGCCCCTTCACCCCCTTTCGGGGCCGGAACGCATGTGGAGGAGGACGGGGGGCGGCTGATTTGATGATGTGGACACCCCCACC
>NZ_JGYG01000020.1 GCF_000740795.1 Haematobacter massiliensis | reverse complement strand
TTACAAAACACAGACAAAGATACGCGTCACTCTGTGAGGCCAAGACGAATCGTGGTCCCCCAAGGGTCGTCCAGATACAGCAATTCCGCCCCTTTCATGCGGTCGGGTTCTCTCACTGCGAGGCGGACTTCTTCGAGCCCGGTGGAAGGGCGCTGCCTTACCCCTGCCCCGCGGCTGTTCCAGACGTTCGTCGCGAGGTGATGATGATAGCCGCCGGTCGCATAGAACGTGGCGCCGGGGTAATGGGTGGTAATGTCGAAGCCAAGTTGGCCCGCATAGAACGCCTCTGCCTCCGGCAGCGCCCCGACCTGCAGATGCACATGTCCGATCATCGTTCCCTCCGGCGCGCCCGCCCAGGGCGTCGCGGCCTCCAGGACGGCGGCGACATCCATCCGTTCGGTGGTCATCGCGACCTCTCCGTTCCGCCACTGCCAGACGCTTCGCGGACGGTCGGCATAGATTTCGATGCCATTCCCCTCAGGGTCTGCCAGATAGGCAGCTTCGCTAACCAAGTGATCGGAGAGGCCTTGCAGGGGTATCTGAAGCTCCGCGACATGGCGCAACCATCCTCCCAGAGCGCCGCGGTCAGGCAGGAGAAAGGCCGTATGAAACAGGCCGGCCTCCTGCGGTACCCTCGGCCGTGCGCTCGGATCGTTGCGCAGTTCGAGCAGGGCGCGCCCTGCGGCTCCCAGAACAGCACCCTCACCATCCTTGGTGAGCACCGACAGACCGACAACCTGCTCGTAAAAGCGCGTGACGGCTTCCAAGTCCCGGACGCGGAGAATGACGCTATCGACACTCACCGGGTCACGGTCAGGACCATGTTCAGATGTCATCATACTCTCCCCTCTGTCGTCGTACGCGAGGCTTTCACGGCAAATGCGCCATCACCAATCAGCGCGACGGCCAGCAGAGCCACGATCCACAGCGCAAGAAACTCCCAGCCGCCATTCGGGTTTGTGAAGAAGAATCCCGCAGGGCCATGGACGGTCGCGATCGCGCCGATCAGGGGCAGGATCATGATGAGAGCCACCCACCTCGCATAAACGCCGAGAATAAGCGCCACGGCGCCGACAAGTTCCCAGGCGATGGTAATGTAGGCCAGTCCCCCCGGGAGGCCGAGTGATGTGAAGAACTGGGCGGTTCCCGCGGGGGTGAACACAAACAGCTTCAGCCCGGCATGGGCGAGAAACAGGACACCCAAAGTGACGCGAAGCAGGAACGCGGCATAGGGTGCGGTTCGGATATCCAGCATGACAGATCCTCAAGGATTCGATTTCATGCAGGGAATATGGCGACATCCGTCACGGCAATAAATGACGATGTCGGCGGGATATTCATTCCAATGTGGAAATTATTGCCACGCTGGCACCCGAAACTCCGCCACAAGAAAATCAAGCAGAACCCGCACTTTCCGCGCGAGGTGCCGTCCCTGCGGATAGAGCGCAAAGATGGGGAGCGCTTCTGGCTCCCACGTTTCCAGCAGGGGCGTGACGCGACCACCGCGAACGCTCTCCATGGCAAGAAAGGCCGGAACTGACGCGACACCCTCCCCCGCCTCGGCGGCCCGCAGGCACGCTTCCGCATTGGCAAAACGAAGGCGGCCGGTGACAGGACATTCCAGCCCCTCCCCCGTCCGGGGGTCACGGAACTTCCACCGGAAGGGGTCCGCCATATTGGTGTCCAGAATACAGCGATGATCACGCAGGTCGTCCGGCACCTCGGGCCGGGGGTGATCGGCGAGATAATGAGGAGCCGCGCAACGCAGAAGCCGCGTCTCGGACAGCCTGCGCCCGATCAATGAGGGGGAATCACCGATGCGCCCGATACGGACGGCAACATCGTAGCCCTCCTCCACCAGATTGACCTGTCGGTCGGTATAGGACACGTCGAGCAGGATTTCCGGATAGGCTCGCGCGAAGCGAAGCAGTACCGGCGTGAGCGCGGATACTCCGAAAGACAACGGCACGGAGGCACGGACACGTCCTGCTGCGGTCTGAGAGGCGTTGCGCACCGCGGCATCGAGCGCATCGAACTCCACCAACAGATCGCGAAGTCCGTCGTAGTAGGCGCGGCCTGCATCCGTCGGATGAAGGGCGCGCGTGGTGCGGTGCAGGAGGCGCACGCCAAGATCCTGCTCCAGCTTGCCGATCAGCTTCGACGCCTGTCCGGGGCTGACCCCCAGCCGTTCGGCACCACGGGCAAAGCTTCCCGCCTCGATCACCGACACGAACATCCGATCGGCTTCAAGCCTGTCCACCTGGGGCCTCCCCTGCTACGGAAAGCAGGTAAGCATTTTATATGTCAGGAGAAAAGCGTTTCTTCAGGTCTGCAGCGGAACGCCCTTGCGGCCGGCGAGGTCCGTGAAGAACTGCCATGCGACGCGCCCGGACCGGCCTCCGCGCGTGGCCTGCCATTCAATAGCCTCGGCCCGCAGTTCATCCTCGGCCACGGACACGCCATACGCGTCGCAATAGCCGCGGATCATGGCCAGATACTCGTCCTGATCGCAGGGATGAAAGCCGAGCCACAGGCCGAACCTGTCGGAGAGAGAGACCTTCTCCTCAACCGCCTCACCGGGGTTGATCGCGGTGGAGCGCTCGTTCTCTATCATGTCGCGCGGCATCAGGTGACGCCGGTTGGAGGTGGCATAGAACAGCACGTTCTCGGGGCGACCCTCGATACCGCCGTCCAGAACCGCCTTCAGGGATTTGTAGTGCTGATCGTCGTGACTAAAGGAAAGATCGTCGCAGAACAGAAGAAACCGCTCCTTGGACCCGCGCAGGAGGTTCAGTAGCCTCGACAGGGAGGGCAGGTCTTCGCGCTGCACCTCGACCAGTTTCAGCGGCCGGCCCTGACGCCGGACCTCGGCATGGACAGCCTTCACAAGGCTGGACTTCCCCATCCCCCGCGCACCCCAGAGTAGGGCATTGTTGGCCGATAGCCCCCGGGCGAATTGCAGCGTGTTTTCCAGCAGGATGTCCCGCGCCCGGTTGACACCGATCAGAAGTGAAAGGTCCACGCGCGCGACGTGGGGCACTGGTTCGAGACGGTCAGGCCCGACATGCCACACGAAAGCATCGGCGATCGTGAAATCCGGGAGTGCGGCAGGCGGCGGGCTCAGGCGCTCCAGAGCCGCAGCAATCCGTTCGAGCGCCTGCGCCGTCATGCGTTGTCCTTCCCGTCTTCCTCATCGTCGACCCAGAGTCCCTCCGCCTTCAACTCCGCCTCTCTCCGGCGCTCGATGCGACGGATAAGGTAGATGGAGATTTCATAGAGAGGATAGATCGCGGCAAACAGGATGATCTGACTCATGACATCCGGCGGCGTGGCGACCGCCGCCACGATAAGGATGGCCACGACCGCATAACGCCGGACGCTGGCAAGCCCGCGGGAGCTGATCAGTCCGGCCTTGCCCATCAGCACCAGCAGCACCGGAAGCTGGAAGCACAGGCCGAATGCCGTCACGAAACTGATAGTCAGGGACAGATATTCCGCAACGGATCCCTGGAAGGTGATGCCTGCGGTATGCGGCGTGACACTGCCCGGTTCCGCCGGAACCGGCACGCCGGGTGTTCCGACCTGCTGGAAGGTCAGAAAGAAATTGAACGCGATCGGAATGACCACGAAAAAGGCGAAAGCCGCTCCGATGAGGAACATCACCGGAGATGCGATCAGGAAGGGCAGGAAAGCGGCCTTCTCCGACCGGTAAAGCCCGGGCGCGACAAAGCGCCAGAGCTGATAGGCGATGATCGGGAATGACAGGAACAGACCGCCGAACATCGAAATCTTGATGGCGACGAAAAAGCCTTCCTGCAGCTTGATGAGGACAAGCCCGCAATCCTGACCCCGTTCCGCGAGGGCGCCGCAAACAGGCCAGGTCAGGAAGTTGAAAATCGGGTTCCAGACGGTAAACGCCAGAAACATCGCCGCCACGAAGGCGAGCGCCGACCAGATGAGCCGCTTTCTCAGTTCCGCCAGATGTTCGATCAGCGGGGCGGAGGAATCGTCGATATCTTCGGACTTCATACTTTGGTCCCGTCTCCGGGGATTTCGGCCGAGGTTTTCACCAAGGCGGGTTCGGATACGGGTTCGGGTATTGCCGCATGCGGCTCAACCGCCGCAGGATCATCGCCCTGCGTGCTGGCCGGCGTCTCCAGCGGCGCGGTAACGGCGGGGGGCACCGGGGCGGCAGCGGGGGGCGCAGTTCCATTCGCCGCCGAAGGGGTGGTCACACTAGACGCGGTCGCCCGGTTTGCGCGGGAACGGTCATCCCAGCTGTCCAGCTTGCGATTGACCGCATCGAGACCCGACTGCATGGGCGAGCGAATGGAATTCAGGTCGCGCTGAATATCCTTCAGCCCGGCATCGTCCGCTGCATCTTCCATGGCGCGCTGGAAATCCCGCGCCATCATGCGTCCCTTGGCCGTCACACGGCCCAGTGTACGGAACATGGCAGGCAAATCCTTAGGCCCCACCACGATCAGCGCCACAATGCCGATCAGGACGAGTTCGCTCCAGCCGATGTCGAACATCTTCCGCTGCCTTCAGGTTCGCGGGATCAGACCTTGGTCTTTTCCTGCTCCGGGGTGGTTCCGGGCGTTACGTCACGCGCCGAAGCGGCGGAAGCGGATTCAATCTCATCCGACCCGTCTTTCACCCCTTTTTTGAAAGCGGTGATGCCCTTGCCGATTTCCCCCATCAGCGAGGACACCTTACCGCGCCCGAAGAGCACCAGCAGCACCACACCGATGATGAGGATTTCGGTTACTCCGAAACGACCCATGGCTTACTCCTTCTGAGGCGACACTACGCCCATTTTCCCGTTCCCAAGGCCGGGTGTTAACGTGCTGACTGACAGACTTACTCCCCCCTTTTGTCGTTTCAAAGCCCCTACAAGGGCATAATCACGGAAAATCGTTCAGTCGCTGGATAGCTGAAAAGACTGAAAAAAGCATGTATCGCACGTGCGATGCGCCAGATGAGGGTCTGCGGACGCTGTCGCCAGCTTCCGCAGAGAGGGGGAATCACCCTTCACATTGTCAGGTTGTTCAGGCCGCCATCCGGCATGAAGTTCTGCCCGATGAAGAAGCCAGCATACTGGGAACAAAGGAAGGCACAGGCGGCGCCGAATTCCTCTGCAGTACCGTATCGTCCGGCGGGAATGCTGGCATAGCGGCGCTGACGGGCCTCCGCGACGGAAATCCCCGCCTGCTTGGCCATGCCACCGTCGAGCGCTGTCGCCCGGTCCGTATCGTGGATGCCGGGAAGCAGATTGTTGATGGCAACGCCTTTGCCCGCGACCTGCCGGGACGTGCCGGCGACAAAGCCGGTCAGCCCAGTCCGCGCCGTGTTGGACAGACCCAGCGCCGCAATAGGTGCACGGACGGACTGCGAGGTGATGTTCACCACCCTGCCCCAGCCACGTTCCGCCATACCGGGCACCAGTGCCTGCATCAGCGCTACCGGAGTGAGAAGGTTCGCATCAAGCGCCTTGATGAAGTCATCGCGGGACCAGTCCGTCCAGACACCGGGGGGCGGACCGCCCGCATTGGTGACGAGGATATCCGCCTGCCCCGTGGCCTCCAGCACCCGCGCGCGCCCTTCGGCATCAACGATATCGGCGGCGACGGTCGTGACCTCGACATCGTAGCGGTCGCGGATATGGGCAGCAGTCGCCTCAAGTGCCTCCGCGCCCCGCGCGTTCAGGATGAGGTTCACCCCGGCCTCAGCCAAAGCCTCGGCACAGCCCCGCCCAAGCCCTTTCGATGAGGCGCAGACCAGCGCCCTCCTGCCCCGAATACCCAAATCCATCCGCTTCTCCCTCACTTGCTTGGAGCAGGGGTAGCATCCGGCAGCGCGGAAGGCCAGCCGCGCGGCGCAGGCGCTTGGGCCTGCAACGGCAGCGGGCTGGGCTTCGGTCAGTTGCCCGAAGGCGTAGCAAAGGAGCGGAGCATGAACTCCGGCACGTGGTCACCCATACCGACGACGGGCGCGTCATCCCGCCGGTCCTTCCGGTCGCGACGATCCTCACGGGACCGGCGCGGCTTTTCCTCACGCGAGGGGGCTTCTGCTGTCACGGCTGGCTCCTCCGCAGGGGCCGGCTTGGCCTTGGGCTTTTCGGCGCGGATCGGCGCTTCGGTCTGGGGCGTTTCCACAGGCTCCACGGCGTCCGCCTTGCGGCGACCGCCACGGGTGCGGGTGCGGGTGGGTTTTTCCTTCCGCGGCTCGCTGGCAGCCTCGTTCTCCTCGACCGCAGCGATGGAGATCGGATTCTCGATGCGCGGGATCGGCTGCTTGATCAGGCTCTCCACATTGGCAAGATACTTGTCGTCAGACGGCACCGCGATGGTGAAGGCCTTGCCCTTCCGCCCGGCCCGCCCCGTCCGCCCGATGCGGTGAACGTAGTCCTCCGGGTGGCTCGGTACGTCAAAGTTGAACACATGGCTCACCGCCGGAATGTCCAGACCCCGCGCCGCCACATCCGAGGCCACGAGAATGTTGATCGAGCCGTCGCGGAAGCCGTCGAGCGTCTGCATCCGCTGCCGTTGCTCCAGATCGCCGTGAATCGGGGAGGCATTGAACCCATGCTGCTTCAGCGATTTCGCCAGCACATCCACGTCCATCTTGCGGTTGCAGAAGATGATCGCGTTGGTGCAGGACGCGCCTTCCTGCCGCAGCAGGCCGCGCAGGACGGCGCGCTTCTCCTTGAAGACCACGGCCCGGTCCTTGCGGCTCGGCTTGAACTCGACCAGCCCCTGCTCGATCGTTTCGGATGTCGTGGCCTGACGCGCTACCTCCACCCGGACCGGGTTGGAGAGGAACGTCTTGGTGATCCGCTCGATCTCCGGCGCCATCGTGGCAGAATAGAACAGCGTCTGCCGGGTAAAGGGCGTGAGAGAGAAGATGCGCTCGATATCCGGGATGAAGCCCATGTCCAGCATCCGGTCCGCCTCATCGACCACCATCATCTGCACACCGGTCAGCAGCAGCTTGCCGCGTTCGAAATGGTCGAGAAGCCGCCCCGGCGTGGCGATCAGAACGTCCACACCCCGGTCGATGAGCTTGTCCTGCTCCCCGAAGGAGACGCCGCCGATCAGCAGCGCCTTGGTCAGCTTGGTGTACTTGGCGTAGACATCGAAATTGTCGGCCACCTGCGCCGCCAGTTCCCGCGTGGGCGCAAGCACGAGGCTCCGCGGCATCCGCGCGCGGGCACGGCCCTTGTCAAGCCGGGTGATGAGCGGCAAGGTGAAGGAAGCGGTTTTCCCGGTACCGGTCTGAGCGATGCCCAGCACGTCACGCCCTTCGAGAGCGGGCGGGATGGCTCCTTCCTGAATGGGGGTCGGTGTCTCATAGCCCGCCTCTTCGACGGCACGGAGCACCTTCGGGTCGAGATTGAGATCTGAAAATTTTGTCATTGGCGTCCAGTGGTTCGGCGGCATCGGGCCGCGCGGTCATGAGGACGCCGTTCCATGCGCCCCGGCTTGGGTCCGCAGGCGCGGACAAAATTCCTTACAGTAATTACACTGGAAGGTCAACAATAGCGGCCCAGATGCTCCTCAGCGACCGCATTCGCCGCTTGCCGGATGCCCGCGCCGGTGAAACCAATGAGCGGGGCACCGCGTTGTCCCGCAATAAGGAGAGTTCGCATGATCGAGAAATATGGCACCGCCGTCTGGAACGGATCGCTGAAGGAAGGCCACGGCTCCATCAGCACGCAGAGCAATGCGTTGACCGACAAGTCCTACAGCTATGCGACACGGTTCGAGCAAGGCGGCGGTACAAACCCGGAGGAGCTTCTCGGCGCTGCCCATGCCGGCTGCTTCTCAATGGCGCTTGCCAGCATTCTTGGGAAAAAGGGGATTACTCCCCATGAGATCGACACCACGTCCAAGATCACGCTGGACCCGAGCCAGGGCGCCATCTCCAAGGCGCATCTCGTCGTCGTGATCCGGGCGGATGCGGATGAGGAGACCCTTGTCGCTGCCGCCAAGGAAGCTGAAACCGGCTGCCCCGTCTCCAAGCTGTTCAAGGCGGAGATCAGCATGGAAGCGCGGAAAGGCTGATCTTGTTGGACGTCCGGCATCCCCTCACCATCCGTTTTGGCTGTGAACTGATCATCGGTTGCAGCGCGCCAACTCCTGTTGTGGCGATGCTGGACGTCCACCCCGAACGACAGACAGATCTGCTGACCCCCGTGGCAGCAGAAGTTCGCGGCGGGATAGGCGACGTCGAGACCTATCTGGACACCCATGGCAACATCTGCCGCCGCTTTACCGCGCCGGCGGGCGACACGACCATCCTGCTTGACGGGCTGATCCGCGATAACGGCCTTCTCGATCCCGCGGATGAGAGTGCTGCGGAAATGCCCGTGTCTGCCCTCCCGCCAGAGGCGCTCTATTACCTCACCGGCTCACGATATTGCGAAACCGACACGATGAGCCAGCGCGCCTGGGATCTGTTCGGAAATCTCCCGCCAGGCAGAAGCCGGGTTCAGGCAATACTGGACTACGGCAAGTCGCAGGTGGCTTTTGACTATGGGCGCGCGAGTTCCACGCGAACCGCATCCGAGACCCTCGCACATGGCACCGGAGTGTGCCGTGATTTCGCCCATCTCGCCATCACCTTCTGCCGTGCGCTGAACATTCCTGCGCGCTATGTGAATGGGTATCTCGGCGATATCGGAATACCGCCCCAGGCCAGTCCGATGGATTTCTCCGCGTGGATAGAGGTGTGGCTCGGCAATCGCTGGTGGACCTTCGACCCCCGCAACAACCAGCGGCGCATCGGGCGCATCGTCATCGCACGTGGCCGGGACGCGGCGGACGTCCCCATGCTCGCCAGCTATGGCCCGCATGAGCTGAAAGGGTTCCGCGTCTGGACGGATGCGGTCTGAACGTCAGACCATCATCTCCTTCGTCGCGGTGAGCTTCAACTCGGGGAAGTCGCGCTGCACCCGGTCGATGTCCCATTGCAGCCGCGTCATGAACACCACATCACCATCGTGATCCTCGGCGATGTGGCCCTTGTTGATGTTGACGAACCGCTCCAGTTCCGCTTTCGGGCCGGAGACCCAGCGGGCGGAGGTGAACTGAGACCCTTCGAACCGCACGGGCAGGGAGTACTCCTGTTCGATCCTGCTCGCCAGTACCTCGAACTGCAGTGCCCCAACCACGCCGACGATGAAGCCGGAGCCGATCATCGGTTTGAAGACCTTTGCCGCGCCCTCCTCTGCGAACTGCATCAGCGCCTTTTCAAGATGCTTTGCCTTCATCGGATCGCCGGCGCGCACGGTCTGCAGCAGTTCCGGCGCGAAGGAGGGGATGCCGGTGAAATGCAGCGCCTCCCCTTCCGTCAGCGCGTCTCCGATGCGGAGCTGCCCGTGGTTCGGGATGCCGATGATGTCCCCCGCCCAGCCTTCCTCCGCCAACTCCCGGTCGGCGGCAAGGAACAGGACAGGGTTTGACACCGCCATCGGTTTCTTCGTCCGCACGTGCAGAAGCTTCATCCCCCGCTCGAAATGCCCCGATGCGAGCCGCACGAAGGCCACCCGGTCCCGATGCTTCGGGTCCATGTTCGCCTGCACCTTGAAGACAAAGCCGGTCACGGCGGTTTCCTCGGGCAGGATCTGCCGCTCCAGTGCTTTCTGCGGCTGCGGCTCCGGGCCCCACTCGCCCATGCCGTCCATCAGCTCCTTCACGCCAAAGGAATTGATCGCGGAGCCGAACCAGATCGGCGTGAGAGACCCGTTCAGCAGAGACTCCCGGTCGAAGGCAGGCAGCAGCTCGCGCGCCATCTCCAGCTCCTCGCGCAGCTTCGCCAGCAGCTCGGCAGGAACATGATCGGCCAGTTTCGGGTCATCCAGCCCGCTGATCTTGATCGACTCTGCCACCCGGTTCCGGTCGGCCCGGTCCATCAGTTCCAGCCGGTCGTGCAGGATATCGTAACAGCCAAGGAAATCGCGCCCGATTCCGATGGGCCAACTGGCCGGACATACATCGATGGCGAGGTTTTCCTGAATCTCGTCGATGATCTCGAAGGTGTCGCGGCTTTCCCGGTCCATCTTGTTGCAGAAGGTCAGGATCGGCAGGTCGCGCAGGCGGCAGACCTCGAACAGCTTCCGCGTCTGGCTTTCCACGCCCTTCGCCCCGTCGATCACCATGATCGCCGCGTCCACCGCCGTCAGCGTGCGATAGGTATCCTCCGAGAAATCGGAGTGGCCGGGCGTGTCCACGAGATTGAACCGGAATTCCCGGTAATCGAACGACATGGCGGAGGCCGAAACGGAGATGCCCCGGTCCTGCTCCATCTTCATGAAGTCCGACCGCGTGCGCCGGGCCTCTCCCTTTGCCCGGACCTGACCCGCCATCTGGATCGCCCCGCCGAACAGCAGGAACTTCTCGGTCAGCGTCGTCTTGCCGGCGTCCGGGTGCGAGATGATCGCAAACGTGCGGCGGCGGGCGATTTCGGGCGGAAGGGCGGCGCGGTTCTGTGACATGCGCCCGCGCATAGCCGAAGCAGCGCAAAGGCGCAATCGCGGCCTCCGTCGAAGGGGGTGCTTTCGCGCCGTCCGGTGATCGCCTATTGCTGGAGCAAAGCCATGACGGAGAGACGGTATGCGGAAGCTCGCAGCGGGTAACTGGAAGATGAACGGCACTCGAACCTCTCTGGCTGAGGTGGACCGGCTGATCGCCGCTTGCCCGGACCCGGGATGCGACGTGCTGATCTGTCCCCCTGCCACGCTGATCTCGCCGCTTGTCCACAAGGCCGAGGGCGCCATCGCTGTCGGCGGGCAGGATTGCCACTGGCTGACCTCCGGCGCGCATACCGGTGACATCTCCGCCGAGATGCTGGCCGATGCCGGTGCGACATATGTGATCCTCGGCCATTCCGAGCGCCGCAGCGACCATGGCGAGACGGACGAGGTTGTCCGCGGCAAGGTGCAGGCCGCATGGTCGGCCGGCCTCATCACCATCGTCTGTGTCGGCGAAACAGAGGAAGAGCGGGACGCGGGCGGAACGCTGAACGTCATCGGACGACAGCTCGAAGGCTCGCTCCCGGACGACGCCACGGCGGAGAATACGGTCATCGCCTATGAACCCGTCTGGGCCATCGGCACCGGCCGCACCCCCACCGTCACCGAGATCGCGGAAGTCCACGCCTTCCTGCGCAGCCGCCTTGCCATCCGCTACGGATCGGCGGGCAACGGGATGCGGCTGCTCTATGGCGGCTCGGTGAAGGCCAGCAACTGCACGAGCGTCTTCGCCATCGCGAATGTCAATGGGGCGCTGGTCGGCGGCGCCTCGTTGAAGGCGGAGGATTTCGCCCCCATCGTCGAGGCGCTTTCCGCCGCCGGATGAAAGCCCTCCGCCAATCCCCGACGGAACCCGCCTTCGTGCAGGATCCCTATTCTTTCTACGATCGTGCCCGCGCCGCCGGGCCGCTGTTTCTGTGGGAGGATTACGCCCTTCCCTGCGCGGCGGGCCATGGAGAGGTGAATGCTCTCCTCCGCGACCGCCGTTTCGGGCGGGAGCCACCGCCGGGCTTCGCACCCGAAATCCCGGCGCATCTGGCCCCCTTCTATGCGGTGGAGGCCCATTCCATGCTGGAGCTGGAGCCGCCTCGCCACACGCGGCTTCGGGGGCTGGTGCTGCGCGCCTTCACCTCGCGGCGGATCGCAGCCCTGGGGCCGGAGATCGCCACGCTCTGCCACGACCTGATCGACGCGCTGCCGGAACATGAGGCGGACCTGCTTCCCGCCTTTGCCCAGAAGCTCCCGGTGATCGTCATCGCGCGATTTCTGGGCGTGCCCGAGGATCGGGCGGACGATCTGCTCCGCTGGTCGAACGCCATGGTGGGCATGTATCAGGCGGGGCGCACGCCAGAGATGGAAGCCCGCGCCATTGCCGCGACGGAGAACTTCGTGGCCTTCCTCCACGCACATGTGGAGGAGCGCCGTGCCGCGCCTGCCGACGATCTCCTCTCCCTTCTGATCGCGGCGGAGGAGGCGGGGGACAAGCTCTCCACGGAAGAACTCATCTCCACCTGCATCCTCCTTCTGAACGCCGGGCATGAGGCGACTGTCCACACCCTCGGCAACGCGCTCAACGCGCTTCTGCCACGGGGCATCGTGCCGGTGGCGGAGACCGCCGCTCCTCTGGTGGAGGAGGTGATGCGCCATGACCCGCCGCTCCATCTTTTTACCCGCTGGTGCCGGGAGGAGGCGGAGCTGTTCGGCCACCGCTTCCGCCCGGGTGATCAGGTTGGATGTCTGCTCGCCGCCGCGAACCGCGACCCCGCCATCTGGCCGGAGCCCGCGCGTTTCGACCCCGGCCGCGCACCGGGGCCGCAGCTTGCCTTCGGCGCGGGGATTCATTTCTGCGTCGGCGCGCCCCTTGCCCGGCTTGAGCTGCAGATCGCTCTGCCCATCCTGTTTGCGCGGTTGAAGGGGCTTCAGTTTTCCAGCCTGCCGCGCTACGCCGACGTCTACCACTTTCACGGGCTGGAAGCCCTTCCCGTCACTTATGAAAGACTGACGCGATGATCCTCCGCGAGGCGACTCCCGCCGACCTGCCGCGACTGGCGGAAATCTATAATGACATCCTGGCCACCACAGATGCCATCTGGAACGATGCCCCTGTGGATGCAGAAAATCGCGCCCAATGGCTCGCCGCCCGCCGCACTCAGGGCTATCCGGTTCTGGTGGCGGAGGAAGAGGGCTGCGTGCTGGGATATGCCAGTTTCGGTGACTTCCGGCCCTTCTCGGGTTATCGTCTGACGGTGGAGCATTCCGTCCATCTCGCAGCGGAAGCGCGCGGCCGCGGCGTGGGTCGGGCGCTCATGCAGGCGCTGATCGACGCCGCGCGGGCCTCTGGCAAACATGTGATGGTGGGCGCCATCGGGGCAAGCAATGCCGCCTCCATCGCGCTGCACGAGAAGCTCGGCTTCACCCATGTCGGCATGATGCCGGAGGTGGGCGTGCGGCAGGGGCGCTGGCTCGATCTCGTCCTCATGCAACTCCGGCTCGATGCCGCATCCGCGCAGGGTCGCTGAGCAACTCGGGTGCATGGGGAACGCCGTAGAAGCCGTTCCATGCTCCGAGACGGGCGGTAACCGCTCGCAGCCTGAACCATCCAACAGGAGAGCGCAGCACTCCCAGCTTTTCCGAAGGCGGCTAGAGCAACCAGTCGATCGGGAGCCAGCTCAGGAACCGGACAGTGGCGCGGGAAACCCAGGTCGTGTTCGGCTCCGTCAGATGGGTGACAGGTTCGCCGCCCGGAACCGGATCCAGCCAGATGATCCGGTCATTCTCCAGCGCGACGCTATAGGCCTCATCGGGGATCTGGGAGTCGAAGGCGCTAACCATGCGCTGCGCAAGTTCGGGGTTCTCGATCAGAAACCCCATTTCCGTATTCAGATAGGCCGAACGCGGATCGAAGTTGAACGAGCCGATGAAGATCCGCTTTGCATCGACGGTGAATGTCTTGGCGTGCAGGCTGGTCATGGACGAACCAAGGAGGCCGAAGTTCTCCGACTGCCGCCGCTGGGTGCTGCCCGCGTCCGACTTCAGCTCGTAAAGCTGCACCCCCGCCTCGGCCAGCCTTTCGCGATGCTTGATGTAGCCGGAATGCACGGGCAGAACATCCGTCGCATCCTGAGAATTGGTCAGAACCCGCACTGCCACGCCCGAGCGCGCCCATCTCTCAAACTGCCGGGACAACTGGTCTCCCGGCACGAAGTAGGCGGAGATCAGGTCAATGGAATGCCGGGGCGTTTCGAGTATCTCGCCCAGGCGAACGGCCATCAGCCCGCTTCGGTCATTCTTGCCGAGCCCCTTCGCAGGATCGTCGCTGACCAGTTTCACGGGCACCCAATCCACGTTGAAGACACCGTCCAGAAGCTCGACCACCGCCGGGTCGGAATGGACACGCGCCACATAGGCATCGTGAGCGGAGTCCTTGCGGGCAGCCGCGATCCGGGCATCGAGCAACGCGCGCGGATCCTCTGGCAGTGTGACGAGACGATCCACAGGATAGGCCGATGGGCTTGCCCAGTAGCCGTCGAAATCCACCGACACGTCCTTGGCCACCTGCCCCACGCCCAGCACGTCGAGATCGAGGTAATGCGCGTCCGGCCCGCTTTCGAAATAGATGTCGCCCACGTTCCGTCCGCCGATGACCGTGGCGATCCCGTCTGCGGTGAAGGACTTGTTGTGCATCCTCCGGTTCACCCGGATGAAATCGTAGAAGTAGCCGAGCCAGCGCGGATTGCGGATCGTGAACGGATTGAAAAGCCGTACTTCGGCATTTGGGAGCGCATTCAGGGCCGCAAGTTCCTGATCCAGATCAGGCACGCCATTGTCATCGACGAGCAGCCGTACCCGTACCCCACGCTCCGCCGCCCGCCGGAGAGCATCGAGCAGCAGCGTACCGGTAAGATCGTTCTGCCAGATGTAATACTGCACATCGAGCGTTTGCACCGCCGCATCGGCCAGCGCCATTCGCACCGCAAAGGCATCCGGGCCGCTGAAGAGCGGGCGTATGCCGCTCTCCTCGCCATGGGCTGCTGCCTCTCCGACGATGAACCGGCCCAGCGGCGTGTCCACGGAAGGCACGGCAGCATGTGTTTCCGTTCGCCCCTCCAGGGAGGGCAGCGGAAAGACAAGGCGCAGAACGATGATCGCCACGACAATAGCCAGAGCGACGATAGCCAGCCCGATCAAGACCGCCCGCATCATTCCGCGTCGTCCCATTCCGCGTCGCCCCGGCGCGCGTCAGACTTCCTCGACAAGGCTCACCCCTCCGATGGCCTTGATCGCGCCCTTGATCTGCGGAGATACCGGATAGTCATCGCCAAGACGAATGACGATCTCCCTGCCCGTTTCCGGGTCGGTCACACAGAATTCGATCGGTGCGCGGGAGCGGATGCGCTGCTCCGCCATCCGCTCGAACAGCGCGGCGACGGACCGCGCGGCGCGCGCTTCCTCCAGATGGATGCGAAGCCCGGCGGTTCCTGCATCGGCCACCACACCGTCGATGGGCGCCGCGCCCCGCGCCAACAGTTTCAGGGTGTCGGCCTCCATCGTCGCCTCTACCGTCAGCACGATCGCCGACCCAGGCTCCAGAAACTGCCGCGTCGCCTCCAACGTCTCGGAAAACACCGTCACCTCGTATAGTCCTGTCGGATCGGAAAGCTGCACGAAGGCGAAACGGTTCCCCTTGGCCGATTTCCTTTCCTGCCGGGAGGAGACGGACCCCGCCAGCTTCGCCACGGTCGGGCCACGCTCGGCCTGCCGGGACAGCGCTTCCAGCGTGAGCACGCCCTTGCGTTTCAGCGAAGGCATGTAGTCGTCCAAGGGGTGGCCGGAGAGATAGAACCCGATGGCCTGATGTTCCTCCGCCAGCCGCTCCACGGGCAGCCAATCATCGCAGTTCACCAGTCGCGGCTCCGGCAGATCGTCTCCCGCCTCCCCGAACAGCGACACCTGTGCCGAGACGCGCGCCTCGTGCACCGCGGCGGACCAAGCGACCAGCGCATCAAGGCTGTCGAACACCCGGCGACGGTTGCGGTCAAGCGTGTCGAAGGCCCCTGCCCGTGCCAGCATCTCCAGCGGCCGCTTGCCGATGCGCTTCAGGTCCACCCGGCGGGCAACATCGAACAGGTCGCGGAAGGGCTTGTCGCCCCGCGCCTCGACGATGGCGCGCATCGCCTCCACCCCGACGTTCTTCAGGGCACCCAGCGCATAGACCACACGGCCGTCCTTCACGCTGAAGGTGGCAAGCGAACGGTTGACGCAGGGCGGCACCGTCTCGATCCCCAGCCGGTCGACCTCACGCTTGTAGACGTTCAGCTTGTCGGTCAGGTGGATATCGCAGTTCATGACGGCCGCCATGAACTCCACCGGATGGTTCGCCTTGAGCCAGGCGGTCTGGTAGCTCACCACGGCATAGGCGGCGGCGTGCGACTTGTTGAAGCCGTAGTTCGCGAATTTCTCCAGCAGGTCGAAGACCTCGCCCGCCTTCTTCGTGTCGACGCCGTTCGCCACGGCACCGTTGACGAACTTGGGCCGCTCCTTCGCCATCTCCTCGGCGATCTTCTTGCCCATGGCGCGGCGCAGCAGGTCCGCACCGCCCAGGCTGTAGCCCGCCATGACCTGCGCGATCTGCATCACCTGTTCCTGATAGACGATGATGCCCTGCGTCTCCGCCAGGATATGGTCGATGGAGGGATGGATCGACTCGATCGGCCGGAGGCCGTTCTTCACCTCGCAATAGGTGGGGATGTTCTCCATCGGACCGGGCCGGTAGAGCGCGACCAGCGCCACGATATCCTCGATGCAGGTAGGCTTCATGCGCCGCAGCGCATCCATCATGCCGGAGCTTTCCACCTGAAACACCGCGACCGTCTTGGCGGAGGCATAAAGCTCATAGGTCGGCACGTCGTCCAGCGGGATATGCCCGATATCGTTCGCAGCCCCCTCCTTCGGGGCGTAAAGCGCCCGGCCGTCGGCGGAGCGGTGCAGCTCACCGCCGCCCGCAAGGATCAGGTCGATGGCGTTCTGGATCACGGTCAGCGTCTTCAGCCCGAGGAAGTCGAACTTCACCAGCCCGGCCGCTTCCACCCATTTCATGTTGAACTGGGTGGCCGGCATGTCCGACCGCGGATCCTGATAAAGCGGCACCAGCGCGTCGAGCGGCCGATCCCCGATCACCACCCCCGCGGCATGGGTGGAGGCGTTGCGCAGCAGTCCCTCGATCTGCTCGGCATAGCGCAGCAGGCGGGCCACGACCTCCTCCGTCTTCGCCGCTTCGCGCAGGCGCGGCTCATCGGCCAGCGCCTTGGCGATGGAGACGGGTTTCACCCCCTCCACCGGGATCATCTTCGACAGCCGGTCCACCTGCCCATAGGGCATCTGGAGCACCCGGCCCACGTCGCGCACCGCGGCCTTCGACAGCAGGGCGCCAAAGGTGATGATCTGGCCCACCTTGTCGCGGCCGTATTTCTCCTGAACGTAGCGGATGACCTCCTCCCGCCGATCCATGCAGAAGTCGATGTCGAAGTCCGGCATCGACACCCGTTCCGGGTTCAGGAAGCGTTCGAACAGCAGGCTGTAGCGCAGGGGGTCAAGGTCGGTGATGGTCAGCGCATAGGCGACGAGGCTGCCCGCTCCCGACCCCCGGCCCGGCCCGACCGGAATGTCGCGTTGCTTGGCCCATTTGATGAAGTCGGCGACGATCAGGAAGTAGCCGGGGAAGCCCATCTGCTCGATGATGTCGAGTTCGAAGGTCAGCCGCGCCTCATATTCCGCGACGCTCGCGGAATGCGGGATCACCGCCAGCCGATCGCGCAGCCCGTTCCACGCCTGACGGCGCAATTCCTCCACCTCGTCATCGGCAAAGCGCGGCAGGATGGGCGGATGCTTCTTCACCTTGAACGCGCAGCGACGGGCGATCTCCACCGTATTCTCCACCGCCTCGGGCAGATCGGCGAAGAGCGTGACCATCTCCGCCTCGGACTTGAAGTAATGCTGCGGCGTCAGCCTCCGGCGCGGCTCCTGCTGATCGACGTAGGCGCCGTCCGCGATGCAGATCATCGCATCATGCGCCTCGTACATCTCGGTCTTGGGGAAATAGACGTCGTTGGTGGCGACAAGCGGCAGGTCCATGGCATAGGCCATTTCCACGAAACCCCGCTCCGTCGCGCGCTCTGCCGCCGCAGGAGCTCCGCCCTCTCCCGGATGGCGCTGGAGCTCCACATACAGACGGTCAGGATAGATGCGCGCCAGTTGCTCCAGCAGCAGCTCCGCCTTGTCGCGGTGACCGGCGATCAGATGCTGGCCAACCGCACCCTCCGGCCCGCCGGTCAGGCAGATCAGCCCCTCGGCATGGGTCGCCAGCTCCTCCAAGGTGACGGACGGCAGCTCGCCCCCCGCATCCAGATAGAGACAGGAGGAGAGCTTCATCAGGTTCCGGTAGCCTGCCTCGTTCTGCGCCAGCAACACGAGCGGCGCGGTGCGGCGGGCCTTCTGGCCGGGCGCAGCCGCCCCTGTCAGCAACGACACCTGACAGCCGACGATAGGCTGCACGCCTGCTCCGCTCGCCAAGGTGGAAAACTCGAGCGCACCGAACATGCTGTTGGTATCGGTCAGCGCGACGGCGGGCATCCCCGCCTCGACGCAGAGCTTTACGAGTTTCTTCACCGGCACCGCCCCTTCGAGGAGCGAATATTCGGAATGGACGCGGAGATGGATGAATCGGGGGGCGGTCATGAGGGGAGCTTACGCCCTTCGGCCGGGAGAGCAAAGCGGCGCGGGCGTGCCTCAAGGCGTTCCGTCGCGGCCCGACCTCCGCCCGCGCGGAGCGCTTCTGGATTATTCCGCATTGGCCATCGCCTCGGTAAGCGGCCCAGTTCCATACCTTGTGCTGGGGGTAGAGGCGCGATCTTTGCATTATGCGCTGGTGCAGCGCTTTGCTTTGCTCGGCGGACGATCACCCTTCAGCAGCGAGGCAAGGAGATCGTTCCGAAGGCCGGGCACGCATCCCCCGGCTCCGGCGACGAGTGCCTCCTCTCCGTGAAACCGCCAGATACCCGCCATCTCCCTGATAGGCATCCCAATGGCGTGGTCGGGCGGAGCGAGTTGGTCCAGATCCGCCACAGCTAGCTCTGCGACCGCGAGCGGCAATCAAGTGAATTTCCCCTGGTGGCACCGTTCACATCGCCGGAAAGGCCCCTCCCATGCGGCTCTCATTGCTCCAGCAGCTCTTCATGGCTGGCACAGGCGCCCAGCCCGCAGGCGGAGGGTCACGGCTGCAAGACCAACACCGGGAGCGACCTGACGGCGGTACGGAATGGCTGTGTCCGCCGGTATCGAGGCCCCGTGAGTCAGCCCTCGCGCGGGACGATCATCGGAGGACTGAAAACTTCGGCAAAAATGAAAGCGAGGAAAGAAGGACGCAGGGCATCCGCGAGTCCCTCCGTCAAAGCAGGCTGAACATGAGGAAGAAACAGGACCACGATCCGTGCCATCCTGCTCCTACACCTGAACAGCACGCGGAAAGAGCCAATGGTATCAGCCAGCGACATTTTATGAGCATTTCAGTTACATTCCTGTCGCAAGGCACCGCCCCGGCGGGCATTGCACGCAGATATCTGTTGCCAAGCAGGAAGGGCTGCGCTTACCTCGACCCAAGAACGCGCGCCCCTCTTACGCCGCATCGGATGGGGTAACAGACGCTTCAGGGAGTAAAGCGGCAGGTCATATTCAATGGAGATCGCGTTTCTGCTCAACGGAACGCCGGTCAGGGTTGCAGGCGAACCGCCGACCCGGACCCTTCTCGACTGGCTGCGGGAGGATCGCGGCCTTACCGGAACCAAGGAAGGCTGTAACGAGGGCGACTGCGGCGCCTGCACGGTGATGGTCGCCGACAAGGACGGCGCGCGTGCGCTGAACGCCTGCATCCTGTTTCTGCCACAGCTTCACGGCAAGGCCGTTCGCACCGTCGAAGGTATCGCCGGGCCAGCAGGCGAGCCGCATCCCGTTCAGACCGCCATGGTGGAGAAACATGGCAGCCAGTGCGGCTTCTGCACGCCCGGTTTCGTCGTTTCCATGGCTGTCGCGCATCTGAACGGCCGGCGCGATCATGACACGGTGCTTGCGGGCAACCTGTGCCGCTGCACGGGCTATGCCCCCATCGTGCGCGCGGCTGAGGATGCCGAAAGCGCGCCCGTGCCCGGCTGGATGCATGACGAGACGCCGGACGTTGCAGAACCCGCCGGCGGAGACGATGTTTTCATGCCCCGCAGCAGCGACGCGCTCGCCACGTGGTATCTGGAGCATCCAAAAGCCGTGTTGGTCGCAGGGGCCACGGATGTCGGGTTGTGGGTCACGAAGGAACTCCGCGATCTAGCCCCTGTCGCGTTCCTTGCCGGGATCGCCGATATGAAGCGCATCGAGATCGGGGAGGAGGAAATCCGCATCGGCGCGGGCGTCACCCTCTCCGACTTCGGCACCACGATGGCCCCGTTTCATCCCAGCCTTGGCGAGATGATCCGGCGCTTCGCCAGCACCCAGATCCGTAACGCAGGGACCATCGGGGGCAATATCGCCAACGGCTCCCCCATCGGAGACGGGCCGCCCGCGCTGATCGCGCTTGGTGCGACACTCCACCTGCGGCGGGGTAACGAGCGGCGTTCGTTGCCGCTGGAGGCGTTCTTCCTCGACTATCGCAAGCAGGATCGGCTTGCCGGAGAGTTCGTGGAGGGGGTGAGCATTCCCCGGCAGCCCGACCGGCTGCGCTGCTACAAGCTTTCAAAACGCTTCGATCAGGACATCTCCGCGGTCTGTGGCTGTTTCAACGTGACGGTGGAGGATGGCACGGTCACCTCGTCGCGCATCGCCTTCGGCGGCATGGCGGGCGTCCCGAAACGCGCCGCCGCCGTGGAGGCGCTGCTGCTCCACCAGCCCTGGACGGAGGCCGCCATCGCCCGCGCGATACCTGCCTTCGCCGAGGATTTCACACCATTGACCGACATGCGGGCTTCTGCCGCCTACCGACTGGAGACGGCGGGCAACATGCTTGTCCGCTACTTCCACGATCTCGCGGGCGCATCGGTGAACATTCTGGAAGTGCAGCCATGAGCGTGGCGAAACCCCTCCCCCATGACGCGGCCCCCCTGCATGTCAGCGGCAAGGCCCGCTACGTGGATGACATTCCCGTGCCCGCCAATACGCTGTCACTGGCCTTCGGGCTCTCAACCGTGGCGCGGGGGCGCGTGACATCCCTCGATCTCGCCCCGGTGCGCGCGGCAGAGGGCGTGGTGGCGGTGCTGGGGCCGGAGGATCTCCATCCGATCCCCGATGTCTCTCCCGGCGCCCATGACGAGCCGCTGATCGCGGATGGTGTCGTTCACTATGTGGGCCATCCGCTGTTCATCGTTGCCGCCACGAGCCACCGCGCCGCGCGGCGGGCGGCACGGCTGGCCCGCGTGACTTATGGGGAGGAAGAACCCATCCTCAGCGTGGAGGCAGCCCTTGCCGCCGGCAGCCGGTTCGAGCAGGGACCGGTGACCTGGACCAAGGGCGATGCCGATGCTGCCATCGCCGCCGCCCCCCGGGTGGTGACAGGCCGGATCGACATGGGCGGGCAGGAGCACTTCTACCTCGAGGGACAGGCCGCACTCGTCCTGCCGCAGGAAGGGGGGGACATGATCGTCCACTCCTCCACCCAGCACCCGACGGAGATCCAGCACAAGGTGGCGGAAGCGCTCGACCTGCCGATGAATGCCGTGCGGGTGGAGGTGCGCCGCATGGGCGGCGGCTTCGGCGGCAAGGAAAGCCAGGGGAACCACCTGGCCGTGGCCTGCGCGCTGATGGCGCGGGCGACGGGCCGGCCCTGCAAGATGCGCTACGACCGCGATGACGATATGACGGTCACCGGCAAACGGCACGATTTCCGCATCGACTACCGCGTCGGCATAGACGAAGAGGGCCGCATCCTCGGCATCGCCTTCGATCAGTATACCCGGGCGGGCTGGAGCCAGGACCTGACGCTGGCCGTGGCGGACCGGGCGATGCTGCATGCCGACAATGCCTATCACCTGCCCGCCGCGCGGATCACCTCGCACCGGCTCAAAACCAACATGCAGAGTGCCACGGCCTATCGCGGCTTCGGCGGCCCGCAGGGGATGCTGGGGATCGAGCGGGTGCTCGACCATATCGCCCATGCCGTGGGGCGCGATCCGCTGGAGATCAGAAAGCTCAACTTCTACGCCCCCACCCGGCCCGAGGCGCATCCGGTGGTCATCGGGGAACCGGCACCCGAAACGCCGAGTCCCGAGGTGCAGGAGGATCGCGTGACCTCCGGCGACAAGACGGTGACACGGGTGCATGTCGATCCTGACGGGCTGCAAACCACGCCGTATCACATGCCGGTCGAGGATTTCGTCCTGCATGAGCTGGTCGCCGAGCTCGAACAGATGGCGGATTATCACGCCCGGCGCGACGCGATACGCGCATGGAACCGGGTGAACCCCTTGCTCAAGCGCGGCATCGCCCTGACGCCGGTGAAGTTCGGCATCTCCTTCACGCTCACCCATCTCAATCAGGCGGGCGCCCTGGTCCATGTCTATTCGGACGGCTCGATCCACCTGAACCACGGCGGCACGGAGATGGGACAGGGACTGTTTCAGAAGGTGGCGCAGGTCACCGCGGCCTCCTTCGGCGTGGAAGCCGACCGGGTGAAGATCACCGCGACCGATACCGGCAAGGTGCCCAATACCTCGGCCACTGCGGCCTCCTCCGGATCAGACCTGAACGGCATGGCGGCTAAGGCGGCCGCCGATACGATCCGCGACCGGATGGCGGCCCACCTCGCCGAAAGTCATCAGACGACGCCCGAAAAGGTGCGGTTCTCCGGCGGACGGGTGGAGGTGGCGGGCGAAAGCTACAGCTTCGCCGAGGCAGCGGCGCTTTGCTATCAGCACCGGGTGAGCCTGTCCTCCACCGGCTTCTACGCCACGCCCAAGATCACATGGGACAGGCTGAGGGGCGTAGGCCGTCCGTTCTTCTACTTCGCCTATGGCGCCTCCGTCACCGAAGTAGTCATCGACACACTGACAGGAGAGAACCGGATTCTGCGGACCGACATTCTGCATGACGCTGGCACATCGCTGAACCCTGCGCTGGATATCGGCCAGGTGGAGGGCGGCTATGTGCAGGGCGCTGGCTGGCTCACCACGGAGGAACTGGTCTGGGACGGCAAGGGGCGGCTCCGCACCCACGCGCCCTCCACCTACAAGATCCCTGCATGTTCTGACCGGCCCCGCAGCTTCAACGTGCATCTGTGGGAGAAGGGCAGAAACCGCGAGGACACGATCTATCGCTCCAAGGCGGTGGGAGAACCGCCCTTCATGCACGGCATATCGGCGCTGATGGCGCTATCCGACGCCATCGCGGCCTGCGGGGACGGCTCCTCCTACCCCGACCTCCATGCCCCGGCGACGCCGGAGCGGATCCTCGCCGCCGTCGCGCAGCAGCGGAGGCAAGCATGACCAGTGGCCCACTTGGCCCCGGCAGCGCGGGGGACGGCCCCCGCGACCCCCGAACCGGCCCGCTGAAGATGACCAGGCCCTCAGCGACGATTGATGGAAAGCCGGCACGGTGGCCCGCGGAAATGCGGCAAGGGAGGCGCAGACAATGAGCTTTGATCGCAGCCTTCTTGCCACGGTCACTGAAATTCACGGGCCGGTCGCGCGGATTGTCGTCGCGGAAGTGTATGGCTCCGCTCCCCGGGAAGCTGGTACGGCGATGCTGGTCTGGGCCGATGGCCTCTCCGGCACCATCGGCGGTGGCGCGCTGGAGTGGCAGGCGATTGCTGCTGCCCGTGCACAGATCGCCTGCGGGCGGGAGAGCGCGGTGCAGCGCCTGCCGCTCGGCCCGGCGCTGGGTCAATGCTGCGGCGGGACCGTCACGCTCGTCACGGAAATCTGGACTGCGGCGCGCCTTGCCGGGCTCTCCGACGCGCTGCCGGGTTTCGCGCGCCGAGTGGAGGGGGAGGCGCAGATGCCGCTGGCGCTGCGCCGGAGTCTCGCCCATGCGCGCAGGGCAGGAACGCTGCCGAGACCGGCATTCAGTCACGGCTGGTTGATCGAACCAGTTGCGACGGAACCCCGCGCCCTTTGGATCTGGGGTGCCGGTCATGTCGGAAGGGCCATTGCCGCGGTCCTGGCGCCGCTCCCCGATTTCGCTATCACCCTCATCGACACTTCCGAAAGCCGAATGCCGGAAAGCCTGCCGGACGGTGTAAGCCGCATCGTCGCGGCAGAGCCGGCGCGACTGGTCAGACATGGGCCGAAGAAGGCAGACCACCTGATCGTCACCTTCTCCCATGAGATAGACTTCTCGCTCTGCCATGCCCTGCTGCAACACGGGTTCTCTCGCTGCGGCCTCATCGGCTCCGCGACGAAATGGGCGCGCTTCCGGTCTCGCCTCGCCAAGCTGGGGCACATGCCCGCACAAATTGACGCCATTGCCTGTCCGATAGGCGATCCAACACTTGGGAAACACCCGCAGGCCATTGCTGTCGGCGTCGCCGCCCAGCTACTAAAGCCCGCGGAAGCAACACAATCCACGAAAAAAGGAAAGCGCCTGGTGACTGGGGCATGAACGGGGAACACAGCAAAACCGCGGCAAGCGGAGCCATGCCATTGCTCCGGGTTGAAGGCGTAACCAAGGCCTATCCCGGCGTCGTCGCGAACAGCAACGTATCCTTTGCCGTCGATGCCGGTGAGGTTCACGCCCTCCTGGGGGAGAACGGCGCGGGCAAGTCGACGCTGGTCAAGATGATCTATGGCCTCGTGCGGCCGGACAGCGGGCGGATGACCCTTGCCGGGAAGCCTTATGCGCCCGCAGAACCGCGGGAGGCCCGGGGTCGTGGCGTTGCCATGGTCTTTCAGCATTTCTCGCTCTTCGAGGCGCTGAATGTGGCGGAGAACGTGGCCCTGGGGATGGAAAATCCGCCGCCCCTGCGCGCGCTCTCTGCCCGGATCCGGGAGGTGAGCGAAACCTACGGCCTGCCGCTCGACCCCGCGCGACTGGTCGGCGATCTTTCCGCCGGCGAACGCCAGCGGGTGGAGATCATCCGCTGTCTCCTCCAGGATCCGAAGCTGCTCATCATGGACGAGCCGACCTCCGTCCTGACGCCGCAGGAGGTGGAGATCCTGTTCCGGACCCTGCGCCAGCTGTCGGGAGAGGGCACGTCTATCCTCTACATCTCCCACAAGCTGGAGGAGATCCGCTCGCTCTGCGATTCCGCCACCATCCTGCGACTGGGCAAGGTGGTGGGTGAGTGCGCCCCGGCGGAGCGGAGCGCGCGCGAGCTGGCAGAGATGATGGTGGGAACCACCCTGCAGACCCCCAGCCGCCCGGCGCTCTCCCCCGGAAAGCCGGTGCTGGAGGTGCAGAACCTGACGCTGTCCTCTCAGGCGGCCTTTGGCACCACGCTCCGCGATGTGTCATTCACGGTGCGGGAGGGGGAGATCCTCGGCATCGGCGGCGTGGCCGGGAACGGTCAGGACGAACTGTTGGCCGCGCTCTCGGGCGAGGCGCGATCAGCGGGCCGGTGTGTCCTGCTCGAGGGCGCTCCGGTCGGCGCAATGGGTCCGGAGGAACGGCGCGCGCGCGGCCTTCTCTCCGCCCCGGAGGAGCGGCTGGGCCATGCGGCCGTGCCAGAGATGAGCCTGACGGAAAACGCTCTGCTCACCGGCGGCACGCGGCAGAAACTGGTCCACAACGGTTTCATCGACTGGACCCGCACCCGCAGCTTTGCAACCAAAATCATCCGTGATTTCGATGTGCGCACACCCGGAACGGAAACGGCCGCCCGTGCGCTCTCAGGCGGCAACCTGCAGAAGTTCGTCATCGGGCGGGAGGTGCTGCAATCGCCTCGCGCCCTCATCGTCAACCAACCCACATGGGGCGTGGACGCGGCAGCGGCGGCGGCCATCCGGCAATCGCTGATCGACCTTGCGGCCGGGGGCGCGGCGCTCGTGGTAATCAGTCAGGATCTGGACGAACTTATGGAAATCGCCGACCGTTTCGCGGCGCTGAACGAAGGGCGCCTTTCCGCGCCGCGGCCGACGCAGGGCCTGACGATCGAAGAAATCGGGCTGATGATGGGCGGGGCACATGGCATGCGTCCCGCCGAACCCGACGCGGGCGAGGTCTTGCATGATCCGGCTTGAGAAACGCGGGACGCCGTCGCGTCTCTGGGCGGTTGTGACGCCCCTGCTCGCCGTTGTCCTCACGATGATCTTCGGGGGGCTGCTGTTTGCGCTTCTGGGCAAGGATCCGGTCATCGCGATCCGCACGATCTTCTGGGATCCGCTGTTTTCGGAGAATGCCTGGTACTATCGTCCGCAGCTTTTTGTGAAGGCCGCGCCGCTTATCCTGATAGCGACCGGCCTGTCGCTGGGCTTCCGGGCGGGCATCTGGAACATCGGGGCAGAGGGACAGTATATCATCGGCGCAATCTGCGGCGCCGCAGTCGCGCTGGCTTTCTACCCGGCGGAGGGGTGGTACATATTCCCCCTGATGGTGCTTGCGGCAGCATTGGGGGGCTTCCTGTGGGCGATGATCCCGGCGGTGCTCAAGATCCGTTTCGGCACCTCGGAGATCCTCGTTTCGCTCATGCTGGTCTATGTGGCGGGGCACATTCTGTCGTGGGTAGCCTTCGGCCCGCTGAAGAACCCGGAGGGCTACGGCTTTCCAGGTAGCCGCAACCTTCAGCAGTATCCGCCCGCTGCGAACCCCGAGCTTTGGGCCGGCACCGGCATTCACTGGGGCGTCATCGCGGCCGCACTTGCGGTGCTTGCGACATGGGTGATCCTCTCCCGGCATATCCTGGGCTTCCGGATCCGCGTGGCGGGGCTCGCGCCGCGGGCTGCGCGCTTTGCCGGCGTCAGCCCCGACAAGCTGGTGGTGTTCTGTCTCGGTGTCTCGGGGGCGTTGGCAGGACTGGCCGGCATGTTCGAGGTTTCGGGTCCGTCCGGCACCTTGTCGCCCGACTTCGCCACCGGTTACGGCTTCACGGCGATCATCGTGGCGTTTCTTGGGCGCCTTCATCCCATCGGGATCGTGCTCGCCGGGTTCCTGCTCGCGCTGACCTATATCGGCGGAGAAATCGCGCAATCCATGCTGGGCCTTCCGGCCTCCGCCATACAGGCGTTTCAGGGGATGCTGCTGTTCTTCCTGCTGGCACTCGACGTGCTGTCCGACTATCGCATCCGCATCGCGAAGGAGACCGTGTGATGGTCATTGCCGGTTTCGACATTCCGACACTTGTCGCGATGCTGATGGTCGCTTCGACCCCTATCCTCTTCGCTGCCATAGGCGAGCTTGTGGTGGAGCGTTCGGGCGTGCTGAACCTCGGCGTGGAAGGGATGATGATCTGCGGCGCGGTTTGCGGCTTCGCCGTCACGATCCATACGGAAAATCCTGTACTGGGGATGCTCGGGGCGGCTCTGGGCGGGGCATTGCTCGCGGCTCTCTTTGCTGTCCTCGTGCTGTTTCTGCTGTCCAATCAGGTCGCGACGGGGCTTGCTCTGACGCTGTTCGGGTTGGGCCTCTCTGCGCTTATCGGGCAGGGCTACAGCAGTATGCGCCCGGTCAGCACGCCGAAACTTGACCTCGGTCCCCTGTCTGATTTGCCGGTCCTGGGGCCCATGTTCTTCCGTCATGACATCTGGGTCTACGGGTCGCTGCTTCTTACCTTTGCGGTCTGGTGGTGGCTCACGCGAACGCGTGGCGGGCTGGTGCTCCGGGCTGTGGGAGAGAACCACGACGCCGCCCATGCGCTCGGCTATCGCGTACTGCGTATCCGGTTCCTCGCCATTCTGTTCGGCGGGGCCTGCGCGGGACTGGGCGGAGGTTATCTCAGCCTCATACGTGTGCCGCAATGGACCGAAGGCATGACGGCCGGCGCCGGGTGGATCGCCCTTGCCATCGTCGTCTTTGCCTCCTGGCGGCCATGGCGCGCGGTTCTCGGCGCCTATCTCTTTGGCGGCGTCACGGTATTGCAGTTGAACCTGCAGGCGCGCGGGGTGAACATTCCGGTGCAGTACCTTTCGATGGCACCCTATGTCATTACGATCATCGTTCTCGTCCTCATATCGGGCCGGCGGCGGGCGCGGGGTGTGCCCGGATCGCTCGGCCGAGTATTCCATGCCTCGTCCTGAGGCAAATTCCATCCAACGGGAGAAACTTGAATGAACAGACGCGAACTACTGGCCGGCGGTGCCGTTCTTGCTCTCGCGGCGGGGGGCATGGGTCGCATGGCGCTCGCGCAGGAACCGGTGAAGGTCGGCTTCATCTATGTCGGTGTTCCGGGCGACGGCGGCTGGACCTACCAGCACGATCAGGCCCGCAAGGAAATGGAAGCGCATTTCGGTGGCCGCGTCGTCACCAGCGCCATCGAGAACGTGCCGGAGGGCGCAGACGCCGAACGTGCGATCACCCAGCTTGCGCTCGCGGGGAACCAGCTCATCTTCACCACGTCCTTCGGCTTCATGGAAGCCACCGTGAACGTGGCCGGCAAGTTCCCGAAGGTGAAGTTCGAGCATGCGACGGGCTACAAGACCGCGCCGAACCTCGCCACCTATGACGCCCGTTTCTATGAGGGTCGGGCGATCATGGGCACGCTCGCCGGGCGGATGACCAAGTCCAACAAGATCGGCTACATCGGCTCTTTCCCCATCCCGGAAGTGATCCAGGGGATCAACGCCTCCTTCATCCATGCGAAGAAGGTGAACCCGGATGTGGAGATCAAGGTGGTCTGGGCCTACACTTGGTTCGACCCCGCGAAGGAGGCCGACGCTGCCGCCGCGCTGATCGCCGAAGGCGTGGATGTGCTGCTCCAGCATACCGACTCCACCGCACCGCAGGCGAAGGCACAGGAAGCGGGCATCTTCTCCTTCGGTCAGGCTTCCGACATGTCGGCCTATGCGCCGAAGCCGCGGATCTCTTCCATCATCGACAACTGGGCACCCTATTACATAGAGCGTGTGCAACTGCTGCTGGACGGCAAGTGGGAGACGGCGAAGAACTGGGAGGGCGTCGGCACTGGAACGGTCGAGATCGGCGAGATCACCGATGCCGTCCCTGCCGAGGTGAAGGCGGAGGCGCTCGCGCTGAAGGACAGGATCGCGAAGGGCGAATACCATCCGTTCACCGGCCCGCTGAACAAGCAGGATGGTTCAGTCTGGCTCAAGGAGGGCGAAGTACCGGATGACGGTGCGCTCCACGGGCTCAACTTCTACGTCGAGGGTATTCAGGGCAAAATCCCGAGCTGATCGAGCAATCGCGATGATCGGCGGCGGGACCGTCGATCACTGCCGCAAAAGCTCCGGAGTCAGGCAGATTTCTTGGGAGGAGGCGCCCGCCCTCCTCGCTGCTGTCCGATGGCCGACTTCGGGCACCGTCAAAACTTCGCGCGCCGTCCTGAACGGGGCGGCGCGCCAATCGCCTCACAGATCGTCGGTGGCGAGATGTGCGAGAGCCTTCTCAGCAGCACGTTACCGTCAAACCGACTCTGTCGATCCGCAAACATGTCTGCCAGTGTCATCAACATCGAAGCGCATAAGGTCAGACCCTTAGCGGGCCGCTGAAAAAGCCCTGACGTGTCATGCCCCACTCCCTCCAAATCTGGAGATCGGTGCGACAATGGTCCGAAATCTGCCGGTATCCGGGTGTACTTCGTCAGATCAGGAAAGCCGCCATGCAGGCCTGACAGCCATTGTCAGCAGCCCGTAAGCGCCCGCGGCGCATGTCAGGCCGGCCGGTATCCAAGATGTTCATGGAAGCGCAGGAGATATCCGTCGGGGTCCGCAATGATGAACTGCCGGTTGCCAACCTCCCCCGCGCCCGTGCGATACCATCGCTCTTCCACCGGCAGGTAGAGGGACCGACCGGCCCCCTCCAGGGCGGCCAGTAATGGAGCGATCTGGGCCACGCGAATCTGCAGGTTCATGCCTCTCCCGAGCGGCGCTCGCCACGGTCCCTCCCCCGCGTCGAAGGTTCGGCCCTTGCCGATCTCATCTATCATGAGATCGGCAGCCCCGAGGCGCAGATAGCTGAACCCTTCCTCCGGCCGCTCATAGATGACGGCGAACCCCAGAAGATCGCAGTAGAAGCACCGCGACCGCCGCCAATCCGTGACCGCCAGTTCGGGCACGAGATCGTTCGGCATGGCCCCGCTGCCCGAGCCGCTCAATGCGCTTCGGAGGTTGCTGCCATCGCTTCCGGATCGGGTTTCTCCGGCTCCGGCGGCATCTCCTTCTCGGCGATGTAGCTGTAGAACATCGGCACGACGAAGAGGGTGAAGGCAGAACCGATAATCAGCCCGGTAAAGATCACCAACCCCATGGAGTAGCGCGCGGCCGCCCCCGCACCCGCCGCCGTGATGAGCGGCACCACACCCAGCGCCATCGCCGCCGTCGTCATGAGGATCGGGCGGAGACGCACGCGGGCGGAGAGGATGATCCCCTCCTCCCGGCTGAGGTTATGCGCGCGCCGCTGCTGGTTGGCGAATTCCACCAGCAGGATGCCGTGCTTGGTGATCAGCCCGACAAGCGTGATCAGCCCCACCTGCGTATAGATGTTCAGCGTCGAGGCGCCGAGGTTCAGCGGAATGATGGCGCCAAAGATCGACAGCGGCACAGACATCATGATGATGAACGGATCGCGGAAGCTCTCGAACTGCGCGGCGAGCACGAGATAGATCACGATCACAGCCGCACCGAAGGCGATGAGGATGGTGTTTCCCTCGGTCACCTCAAGCCGCGACTGGCCGGAATAGTCGATGAAGAACCCTTCGGGCAGCAGATCCTGCGCAATGCCCACGATGGTCTGCAACCCGTCGCCCGTGGAAACCCCGGGAAGCGGCAGGGCAGAGATCGTGGCGGAGTTCAGTTGGTTGAACTGCTCGATGGCGGTTGGCGAGACGTTTGTCTTGATGTCCACCAGCGCCGAGAGGGGCACCATGTCGCCCGTCGTCGCGCGAATGAAGAAATCACCCAGCCGCTCAGGGTTGTTGCGGTAGATGTCGGGCACCTGCATGATGACGTCGTAGCTGTTGGAATCCCGGTCGAACTGGCTGATCTTGTTGCCGCCGACCAGCAGCGTCAGCGTCTGGCCGATGGTCTGGGCGGGCACGTTCATCGCCGCCGCGCGATCCCGGTCGATGGTGACGGTCACCTGCGTCTGGGTATAGGCGAGCGAGTTCTGCACCACGATGAACTGACCGGCCGCCAACGCCCTGAGGCGGACCTCCTCGGCCAGTTCATAGACATTGGAGGATGGCCCCGTCGATTGCAGCACCAAGGAAATCGGCAGCCCGCCCCCCGTTCCCGGCAGCGTCGGCGGCGCAAAGACGAAGGCCTCCACCCCCGTGACGGGCGCGATGCGCGCCTGCAGATCCTGCTGGATCTCCGCCTGGCCACGGTCTCTGTCGGCCCAGTCATTGAACGCCCAGAGCGCGATGGCGGAATTGGTCCCGCCCCCGAAACCGACGATGGAGAAGTTGGCCTTCAACTCCGGCAGATCCTTTGTCAGGTCGCGCATCTGATTGACATAGGCCGCCGTGTAATCGACCGTCGCGTTCGAAGGGCCGTTGATGATCGAGAAAAGCGCCCCCTGATCCTCCTCCGGCGCCAATTCGGAAGATGTCCGCGTGAACAGGAACCCCATCAGCGCCACCAGAACGATCACCATCAGCAGCGTGATCGGCCGGTATTTCAGCGACCCCCGCACAAGCCGCTCATAGCGATCGGCCAGCTTCTCGAAGGTCGTATCGACGAATTTCTGGAAGCGGCTCGCCTCCCCCTGCTTCAGGAGACGCGCCGACATCATCGGGGTGATCGTCAGGGCGATCACCCCCGAAATCATCACCGCACCCGCGAGCGTCAGCGCGAATTCCCGGAACAGCGCGCCGGTCAGCCCGCCGGTGAATGCCAGCGGCGCGAACACCGCGGCCAGTGTGACCGTCATGGCGACGATGGGGCCGATGATCTCCTGCATCCCCTTGAAAGAGGCCTGCATGGGGCTCAACCCTTCCTCGATATGGCGGTGGATGTTCTCCACCACCACGATCGCGTCATCCACCACCAGCCCGATGGCCAGCACCATGGCGAGGAGCGACAGCAGGTTGATGGAAAAGCCCAGCAGGTAAAGGACGAACAGCACCCCGATGAGCGACAGCGGAATGGTCACGATCGGCATCAGCACCGAGCGGAAGGAGCCAAGGAACAGCAGGATGACCACCACCACGATGGCCACCGCCTCCAGAATGGTCTTGAACACCTCCTCGATGGAGGCGGAGATCTGCTCCGTCGCGTCATACATCAGCGTCATGCTCATGCCGCTGGGCAGACTGCCCTGGATCGCAGGCAGTTCCTCCAGCACCGCGGAGGACACGGTCAGCGGGTTGGCGGAGGGCGTCGGGAACACACCGATGAACGTCCCGGGCTCGCCGTTGAAATTGACGATGGTATCGCTGGAAGCTGCGGCAAGCTCGATGCGTGCGATGTCGCGCAGCCGCACCACGTCATCGCCCTCGGCCTTCACTGGCAGAGCGCCAAAGGTCTCGGGCGTCTGCAGCGTGGACTGCATGGTGATCGGGTAGGCGACAAGTTCATTCCGCGTCTTGCCCGGCGCGGCAAGGAAGTTTGACGTGGTGATCGCCTGATAGACATCTGCGGCGGTAAGCTGATGCCCTGCCATGAGGATCGGGTCGATCCAGATCCGCATGGAATATTCGGAGGCGCCCAGAACCTCCACCTCCGCGACGCCCGGAATGGTGGACATGCGCGGCCGGATCACGCGTTCGATATACTCGGTGACCTGTTCGGAAGTCATGTTGGGGTTCTGGAACGCGAAATACATCGTCGCGAACTGCATCCCGGTGCCCTTGACGATTGTCGGATCTTCGGCCTCCGACGGCAGTTGGCTGCGGACCTCCTGCACCTTCGACATGACTTCCGTCAACGCCGCGTCCGGATCCGAGCCGAGCCGCATGTTCACGGTCACGATGGAGGTAGAGGGCAGCGACTTGGAGTCCACATAGTCGATATTCTCCGTCGTGGCGACGGAGCGGGCAATGGGCGCAGTGATGAACCCCTGCATCAGATCGGCGGAGGCACCGGGATAGGTGGTGGTGACGGTGATCACCGTCTCATCGACCTCTGGATACTCCCGCACCTGCAGCGAAAACAGCCCCTGGATCCCCAGCAGGATGATGAGCGCGCCGAGAACCGTGGACAGGACCGGACGGCGAATGAAAATGTCCGAAAAGCTCATTGGCCAGTCGTCCCGCCACCGGTCGTGCCACTGCCATTTGCACCACCGCCCTCTGTCGCATCGCCGGTCTCGCCCGGGCTGCCCTCCGTGGCTCCGGTGCCGGCTCCCGCCGCTGGCGCATCCTGCCCTGCTTCGCTGCTACCGTTTTCTGTCGGGTTGCGGCCCACGTCGCCGGAGCGGATATATGCCTCGGTCTCCTGAACGGCGGGATTGATGGCGTTGTCGATCTCAGCGGGCTGACCGTTGCTCAATCGGTTCTGACCCGCCGTCACCACCCGATCCCCCGCCTTTACCCCCGACACGATCTCCGCGACGGGCCCGGAGCGGCGACCGATCGTCACGAAGGACTGACGGACTTCCAACTGCTCCGCATTGTCCTCTTTCGGCTGCACGAGATAGACATAGTCGCCGTAAAGGCTCGAGACGACGGAAGTCAGCGGCACGGCGATCACACCCGTCTCTTGCGGCAGCGCCACCGCGATGCGGACGAATTGTCCCGGCGTCAGTTGCTGGCCCGGATTGGCCACCGACCCGCGTACGGAAACGAGCCGGCTTTGCGGATCGACGCGCGGATCAATGCCTGTCACTTGCCCCGCCAGCCCTTCGGTCATACCGCCTGCCCAGACACTGAGCTGCTGCGTGATGGAAAGCTCCCGCAGACGCTGCTCCGGTACACTGAAATCGACGCGCATCGTTTCCAGATCCTGAAGCGTGGCGACGGTGGTACCCGGCGACAGATACTCGCCAAGGTCGACACGCGGGATCCCTACCGTTCCGGGGAAGGGCGCGTCGAGTTTGGTCTGATCCAATACGGCCACGGCGGAGGCGAGCTGCGCCTCGGCCGCGCGGGCAGAGGCTTCTGCCTCCTCAAGCGAGACGTTGGTGGAGACGCCACGCCGCTGAAGCTGCTGGTTCCGCGCAAGAGTCTGCCGGGTCAGATCGACCTGCGTCCGCGCGGCCTCCACATCGGCGGCCCGAACGCGGCTGTCCAGCCGCAGGAGTGTTTCTCCCTGCGCGACCTTGTCGTTGGCGCTGAACAGGATCTCCCGCACGATCCCGGCCGTCTCAACCGTCAGCTGGACACCTTGCGATGCGTTGGCCGTCCCGATCGCCTCAATCACCGGCGACCATGTGACCGGCTTCACCTCATAGACGGCAACCGCCGCGGGCGGCACCTGACGGTTTGCAAAGAAATCCGCGATCATCTTCGACCGGAACAGGTTGAACCCGACAAGGCCGCCCACGACGATGGCAAGCAGGATGACGGCAATGACAAGTCTCTTGATCATACGGACCCCTTCCGGCACCGGGCCCTGCCCGATTCCGGGTCGGGCCAACGCGGTCGACCCTATCACATAGTGTTGAAAACGACCACGTTTTGACTGTACCGTCCAGACGGTTCTGTCAAGTGGAGGGATTGCGCCTGAACCGCCTGCGAGACACTGCGAGAGAGCGAATTCTTTATGCTGCGGAGGCGGTCGTGCGGAAGCAGGGCGCGCGCAAGATGTCGCTTGAGGCCGTGGCGGAATGCGCGGGCGTGTCAAAGGGCGGCCTGCTTTACCATTTCCCGTCGAAGACCCGTTTGCTGGAAGCGGTGGTGTCATCGCATCTGAGCCGTTTCGACGCCGATATCTCCGCGCGTCCGGGGCTTGACGCGGCGGATGGACTGCTCCGGGCCTATCTGGCCGAAATGCTTCACCGCCTTGGTGATGGTGCGCCTCCGGCCAGTGGTATGCTTGCCGCTGCGGCGGAAAATCCCGCGATCCTTGACCCCGCGCGGCGCTACGGGCGCGACCTTCTGGAACGGCTCCGGGCGAATTCCGCCGACCCCGAGCGGGCGACCACGATCTTCCTGGCCGTGCAGGGCATCTGGATGGCGGAGTTTCTGGGCCTCGACCTCTTCCCGCGAGAGAAAGCGCGGGACGTGCTGGAGCGGATGAGCGCGAAGCTCACCTGACCCCTTCCCCGGCCTGCCCCGGCATGGCATGACAAACGAATGGACAGCGATTTCCTTATCATCGGCGGCGGGATCGCCGGCATCTCGGCTGCGGCGCGGCTTTCCTATCTGGGGCGGGTCATCGTGCTGGAGGCGGAGCCGCATCTGGCCTATCACGCCTCCGGCCGCTCAGCCGCCCTCTATGAGGAGGGTTATGGTGCTCCGGCTGTCGTGGCGCTGAACCGCGCAAGCAAGGATTACCACTTCGACCCGGCGCGCGAACTCACCACGCCCCGGGGAGTGATGATCGTCGCGCGCGCAGGCGAGGAGGATGTGTTCCACACCGATGCCGCGCAGATGCATCTTTCTCCCGTCACGATGGAGGAAGCCCGCGCCCGCGTCCCCATCCTGAACCCCGAAACGGTTGCCCATGTCGCGGTGGGCGATGGGGCGCGCGACATAGACACCGACCGGCTGGTGCAGGCCTTTGCGCGGGAGGCGCGGGGCAATGGCGCGCTGATCGTCACGGGCGCGCCGGTCGATACGATCCGCAGGCGCTCCGGTGGCGGGTGGGACGTGCAGTCGGGCGCGCGGGGCTGGTCGGGGCGAATCCTCGTCAACGCGGCCGGGGCATGGGTGGACAGGGTGGCGACGATGGCCGGTGTCGCGCCGCTCGGCTTCACGCCCTATCGCCGCTCCATGGCGCGCATTCCCGCGCCCGGCGGCCATGATGTCAGCGGATGGCCGATGATCTTCGGCGCGGGCGAGACATGGTATGCCAAACCCGATGCGGGCAAGCTCATCGTCTCCCCCGCCGATGAAGACCCGGCCGAGCCGCACGACGCCTATCCCGACGACATGGTGCTGGCCGAAGGACTGGCGCGCTACGAGGAAATGGTGACCGCTCCCGTGACACGGCTTGAATCGAGCTGGGCGGGGCTGCGGACCTTCGCGCCGGACAGGGTGCTGGTCATCGGTTTCGACCCGCATGTGCCGGATTTCTTCTGGCAGGCGGGACAGGGCGGCTACGGCTTCCAGACAAGCCCCGCCGCCAGCCGCCTCGCCGCAGATCTTGCGGGAGGCACGGCGCCGGAACTCGATGCGGCCGCCGTCGCCGCCCTCTCGCCCGCGCGGTTCTGAAGTCAGTTCGTATCGGCGATGAAGGAACCGAAGGCGCGGGGCCCGGACGGCATGGCAATCTCCTGCTCCACGGTCAGGGTCTGGCCATTGATGCGCATTACGCTGTCGCTGAGCCAGTTGGCAACAAAGAGCGTGTGCCCATCGGCAGCCACGGAAATTCCCTCGGGATAGTCTCCGACCATCACCTGACCCGTCACCGCCAGCGTCGCGGGATCAAAGACGGTGAGCGTGCCGCCATATTGGTCCGTCACGAACCCCCGACCAGCGGCAAAAGCCACGGCATAGGGTCGCTCCCCGGTTTCCACCTTGCCCACCACGGCACGGCGTCCCAGATCGACCACCGTCACGCTGTTGTCGAGCACATCGGCCACATAGGCCCGTCCCTCCCACAGTGTCACGCCGAAGGGATGATGGCCGACGGGAATCCGCTCCACCACCGCCCCCGAGCCGAGATCGAACAGGCTCAGCGCATCGGAATCGCGATCCGTTACGGCGAGCAGATGTCCATCCTCCGAGACAGCGATGCCGGAGGGATTGGCGCCTGTCTCGAAGCTCCGCACCACTGCCCCGGTCGCAGGGTCCACCTCATGCGCGCGGCCTTCCCAGTCGGTGACGAACACGTGGCGCGAGATCGGATCATAGGCGATGCCGAAGGGCGCGCCGGGCAACGGGTGACGCATGATCTCTCGCCCGTCCAGGCCGATGACATGCAGCATGCGGGATTTCACTGCGACGACAAAGGCGCGGGCGCTGCGCCCGTCCACTGCCACCGACACCGGATCGCCCGGCACGTCCAATGTGCTACGGGCGGCCCCGCTCTGCAGATCGAGGATGGTGACCTTTCCGGCATTCTGCGAGGTGACGACTGCAAGATCCAGCGCCGCCACGGGGCCGCCGAGAAGCAGCAGCACCGCGCAGACCCCGCCGGCGCGTCCTGTCATTGATCGGTTCGCCATCGGCCCCTCCCTGCTTGCCCGGGCCACCATTCCCGGAGGTGCGCGCAGGGTCCAGTGGCAAAAGCGTCCCACCCTGAGAGGGCGGCAGGCCCGAGGTCTGAACGAAATGCCTTGTTCAGGCGGGGGATGCTGCGGGATCGACGAGCGCGGGTAGTTCGCTCCAGTCGGAGAAGCGGAAACGGGAGGGGAACATGTCCAGATCCTCCCGCGCATAACCGCCGGTAAAGATACCGAACGGGATCTCACCCGCCTGCGCCGCGCGGGCATCTATCTCGCTGTCACCGATGAACACCGCCTCGCCACCGCCAAGCAGGTCGATGGTATGGAGCACGGGAAGCGGGGATGGCTTGCGCTCGGCCAGCGTGTCGCCCGCCGTCACCTGCTCGAAGACCGCAAGGTCGAGCGCTTCGAGCAACAGGCCTGTCGCACGCGCAGGCTTGTTGGTGCAGAGACCGAGCCGTGCGCCGCGGCCGCGCAGCTGGCCAAGCGCCTCCCTGACCCCCGGAAAGACGGTGGTGCGGACTGCCGGATTACGCTCGTATTCAGCAAGGAAGGACGCGTGCCACTGCTCCAGGAGCGCCGGATCCCCACCAACCGCGGCGATCACCCGCTGCATGAGCACGCGCGTCCCCTCACCGATGAAACTGCGCACGGCCGTCAGTGGCAGCGGCGGCAAGCCGTTCTCCGTCAGCACATGGTTCACGGCGGCATGAATGTCGGCAGCACTGTCGATCAGCGTGCCATCGAGGTCGAAGACAACAATCATGCAGCCACCCAGGTTCTTCTGCCCAGCCTTGTCCGAAGGCCCGTCAGCCCACCCAGATCAGAGAAGCAGGACAGCTGCAACGTTGGATTTTCCGCGGCCTCCCCTTGCGTGAATATCCCCTGCGAAAGCACCACGGGAATGCCTGCCTGCCGCGCCGAAAGAACACCATTGCGCGAATCCTCGAACGCCACCGCCTCTCCCGGCGCGACGCCGAGCATGGAGAGCGCCAGACGATAGACATCGGGCGCAGGTTTCTTGGCCCGCACCATGTCCCCCGCCGCCACGGCGTCGAACACGTCCCCCGCGCCCACGCCGAAAGCCGCACGGCAAAGCGCCTCCACATTCGCAGGCGTCGTGGTTGTCGCGACGCCCAGAAGGCAACCTGCCCCACGCGCCTCCGCCACAAGTGCGGCGATCCCGGGGCGAAGCGGTATGCCCCGCGCCAGCAGCAGGCCGAACCGGCGCGTCTTTTCGGCGTGAAGCGCGGCCACAGGCCAATCGTCCGGCGTCTCGCCAAGCTCCTCCAGAAAGCGGGAAATGCGCTCCTTGCCGCCGGTTGTCGTCAGCAGGTCGCGATACTGTTCACGGGACCAGCGCCATGGCAGGCCACGGGCGGCGAAGGTCTCGTTGAACGCGGCGAGATGGAGAGCCTCCGTCTCCGCCAGCGTTCCATCCACATCGAAGATGAGCGCGCGCGGCCAGCGATGTTCAGGCATGGGCTTCCTCCCTTCTGCGCGGAACCGCCGCTTCGGCGGCGGCACGTATGGCCCGGATATTGTTGCCGTAGGGGGCGGGATCGGCCACCGATCCGCCGTTGAACACTGCCGAGCCGGCGACGAGCACATCCGCCCCCGCCGCTGCGACAAGGGGCGCTGTCTCCGGGATCACGCCGCCGTCGATCTCGATATGCACCGGCCTGTCGCCGATCAGGGCGCGGAGCCTGCGTACCTGATCCACCTGGCTCGCAATGAATTTCTGACCGCCGAAGCCGGGGTTGACGGTCATCACGCAGACCAGCTCGATCATGTCGAGCAGCGGGGCCGCAGCCTCCACCGGCGTTCCCGGATTGAGCGCCAGCCCGGGGCGCATTCCGGCGCCGCGTATCGCCTGCAGCGTGCGGTGGATATGCGGGCCGGCCTCGAGATGGGCCGTCAGGATATCGGCCCCGGCGGCCGCGAAGGCGTCGATATAGCTGTCGACCGGAGCGATCATCAGGTGGACATCCATGACGCCCCGGATATGCGGCCGGATCGCCGTGCAAAGCTGGGGTCCGAAGGTCAGGTTGGGCACGAAATGCCCGTCCATCACGTCAACATGGACCCAATCGGCGCCCTGTTCCTCTATCGCCTCACACTCTCGTCCGAAATCCGCAAAATCAGCCGCGAGGATGGAGGGCGCGATACGAATGCGTCTGTCGAAGGTGCTCATGTCTCCGCCCCGATCTTCAGCCCGCCCCTGAAGACGCGGCTGACATTGATGTCCTCGGCCTCGATCCGGCTCAGGGTCGCGGCGTCCACCGGGCCTGTGGAGGTGGTGAACAGCCGGTTGGCCTGCCGGAGCCGTGCTCGATCCAGCGCATTGCGAATGGAGCGGGCATTGGCGAAATGCGGCTGCTGGCGCCGGAGTGCGATGTAATCGGCCAGCACCCGCGACGCCTCCTCCGTCAGCGTGTAGCTCTGATCCTCCAGCATGTGATCGGCGATGCGATGCAGCTCCCCATCGGTGTAGTCCGGGAATTCGATGTGATGCGCGATGCGGGAGCGGAAGCCGGGGTTCGACTGGAAGAACCTGTCCATCCGATCAGCATAACCCGCGAGGATGACGACAAGATCATCGCGGTTGTTCTCCATCACCTGCAACAGGATCTCGATCGCCTCCTGCCCGTAATCGCGCTCGTTGTCCGGGCGATAGAGGTAATAGGCCTCGTCGATGAACAGCACGCCGCCCATGGCCTTCTTCAGCACTTCCTTGGTCTTGGGCGCGGTGTGGCCGATATACTGGCCCACAAGGTCATCCCGCGTGACGGAGACGAGGTGCCCCTTGCGCACATAGCCCAGCCGATGCAGCAGACCTGCCATCTTCATCGCCACGGTGGTCTTGCCCGTCCCCGGATTGCCGGTGAAGGACATGTGCAGCGTCGGCGTTTCCTGGGTCAATCCCATCTGGCGGCGCGCACGGTCCACCAGCAGCAGCGCCGCGGTTTCCCGGATGCGCTCCTTCACGGGCGCGAGTCCGATAAGTTCCCGGTCCAGCTCGTCCAGCACTTCGCGGACGCCAGAGCTTTCGTATTCGGCGGCAAGATCGACGGTCAGCGGCGTGTCGGCATTCATGGTGATTTCTCCGTTTGCCGGGAATCGGGCGTCCCCCCGGCCGGAGGGGATGATGAGAGAGAGGCCGGAGGAACGCAGAGGTCACCCGTGGCGGACGACCTCATGGGTGTAGCGGATGGACCGACCGTCCACCTCGGTCCGCACCATGCGGATCCGCGGCTCCACTTTCGGACGGTTGACGATGAAGCTCATCGTGACCGTCTCGAACCCGCGTGTGCTGTCGAAAGCATTCAGGCGGATGTAGCTGTCCGGGAATGCCTTGCGGCATTCGTCCAGCTCCATCATCACGCCCTTGGCGTCCCGCAGGTCGAACATCGGATTGCCCCACATCTCCCAATAGGTATTCCGGGGGTGCGGTTCGTCCGTGTATTCGACACCGATGGCCCAGCCCCGGGACAGGCAATATTCCACCTGTGCGGTGATCTGCTCGTCCGTCAGGTCGGGCAGGAAAGAAAAGCAGCCTTGGGTGATACGCATCTTTGCCTCCTGTGAGGTATTATGAAGGGGGCGGAGACTCCGCCGGATGGGGGGATCGGTCTGCCGCACCGGCTCCCCGCAAGGGAACGGGGGAAAGCGGCCCGCGCGCGTCCGGCCTGCCGTCAGTTCACCGCTGCGGTCGGCACGAAGTCGGACGTGTCGGTCGATGTGTAATTGAAGCTGATGTTGCCCCAGGTATCGAGGGCGGCTTCCAGCGGCTTGCACCACTTGGCGGCCTTGCGCAGCACTTCGGGGCCTTCATTCCTGATGTCCACGCCTTCGTTCCGGGCCTGGATCATCGCCTCCAGGGCCACGCGGTTCGCGGTCGCGCCCGCCTGGATGCCCATCGGGTGACCGATGGTGCCGCCGCCGAACTGCAGCACCACATCCTCGCCGAAGAGGTCGATCAGCTGGTGCATCTGGCCGGCATGGATGCCGCCGGAGGCGACGGGCATCACCTTCTTGAGGTCGGCCCAGTCCTGCTCGAAGTAGATGCCGCGCTCCAGATCGACCGGGTTATGCATCTCCCGGCAGACGTTGTAGTAGCCCTGCACGGTGGGCGGATCGCCTTCCAGCTTGCCGACCGCTGTGCCCGCGTGGATATGGTCCACCCCCGCAAGGCGCATCCACTTCGCGATCACGCGGAAGGAGATGCCGTGGCCCTTCTGGCGGGTATAGGTGCCGTGACCCGCCCGGTGCAGGTGCAGGATCATGTCGTTCTGGCGGCACCATTCGGAGATCGACTGGATCGCCGTGTAGCCGATGATCAGGTCGATCATCACGATGACCGAACCCAGAGACTTGGCGAACTCCGCCCGCCGATACATCTCCTCCATCGTGCCCGCGGTGATGTTGAGATAGTGGCCCTTGACCTCGCCTGTCTCCGCCTGCGCCTTGTTAACCGCCTCCATGCAGTAGAGGAACCGGTCGCGCCAGTGCATGAAGGGCTGCGAGTTGATGTTCTCGTCATCCTTCATGAAGTCGAGCCCGCCCTTCAGCCCCTCATAAACCACGCGGCCATAGTTCTTGCCGGACAGGCCGAGCTTCGGCTTCGTCGTCGCGCCCAGCAGGGGGCGGCCGAACTTGTCCAGCCGCTCGCGCTCCACCACGATGCCGGTGGGCGGGCCCTTGTAGGTCTTGATGTAAGCCACCGGCAGGCGCATGTCCTCCAGCCGTGCGGCCTTCAACGGCTTGAAGCTGAACACGTTGCCGATGATCGACGCGGTGAGGTTGGCGATGGAGCCTTCCTCGAACAGGATGAGGTCATAGGCGACGTAGCAGAAGAACTCCCCCGGACGGCCCGGAACCGGTTCCACCTTGTAGGCCTTGGCGCGGTACTGGTCGCAGGCCGTCAGGCGGTCGGTCCAGACTACGGTCCAGGTGGCGGTGGAGCTTTCGCCGGCGACTGCGGCCGCCGCTTCGATCGGGTCCACGCCCTCCTGCGGAGTGATACGGAACAGCGCCAGCAGGTCGGTGTCCTTGGGCTCGTAGTCGCCGTCCCAGTAGCCCATCTGGGCGTATTTAAGAACACCCGCCCTGTAGCGTTCCTTGCCCTTGATTTCCTTCATCTCGGTCATGGCATGTCCTCCTCAGGCAGCCTTGGCGGTGGAAGTGGCGGGCGAGAGCGTGCCGGAGGCATAGCGCTTCGCCATGTCGTCGAGCGGGATCACCCTGATCCTCGAAGCATTCCCGGCAGTGCCGAAGGCTTCGAAGCGATCGCGGCAGAGCTTCGCCATGCTGTCCATGGCGGGCTTCAGGAACTTGCGCGGATCGAATTCCCGCGGGTTGGCCTTGGCGATGCGCCGGAATTCAGAGGTCATCGCCATGCGGCAATCGGTGTCGATGTTGACCTTCCGCACGCCGTGGCGGATGCCGCGCACGATCTCCTCCACCGGCACGCCGAAGGTCTGGGGCATCTCACCGCCATTTTCGTTGATGATGTCCTGCAACTCCTGCGGCACGCTGGAGGAGCCGTGCATCACCAGATGCGTGTTCGGCAGGCGGGAGTGGATCTCCTCGATCACCTTCATCGCGAGGATGTCGCCATCCGGCTTGCGCGAGAACTTGTAAGCCCCATGGCTGGTGCCGCAGGCGATGGCCAGCGCGTCCACCCCGGTCCGGGCCACGAAGTCCACGGCCTGATCGGGGTCGGTCAGCAGCAGCGCGTGGTCGATCCTGCCCTCCACGCCATGCCCGTCCTCCGCCTCCCCCTCGCCGGTTTCCAGCGACCCGAGCACACCCAGTTCCCCCTCCACGCTGGCGCCGACCCAATGCGCCATGCGGGAGACACGCTCCGTGATGGTCACGTTGTAGTCGTAGTCGGCGGGCGTCTTGGCGTCGGCCTTCAGCGAGCCGTCCATCATGACGGAGGTGAAGCCGTGCCGGATGGCGGTCATGCAGGTGGCTTCGTTGTTGCCGTGGTCCTGGTGCATGCAGAGCGGGATCTCTGGATAGATCTCGGCCAGCGCCTCGATCATCTTGGCCAGCATGATGTCGTTGGCATAGCTCCGCGCGCCCCGGCTCGCCTGGATGATGACGGGCGCGTCCACCGCGCGGGCCGCCTCCATGATCGCGAGGCCCTGCTCCATGTTGTTGATATTGAAGGCCGGCACGCCGTAGCCGCGTTCCGCGGCGTGGTCAAGAAGCTGCCTGAGTGTGATGAGTGCCATCCGTAGTCCTCCCTAGATCAGCCGTCCGATAGCGGCGGCGGTATCTGCCATTCGGTTGGAGAAGCCCCATTCGTTGTCGTACCAGGAGAGGATGCGGCAGAGCCGGCCCTCCATCACTCTGGTCTGGTCCATGTGAAACACCGAGGAGCGGGGGTCGTGGTTGAAGTCGGAGGAGACGTTCGCCTCCTCCGTGAAGCCGAGGATCCCCGCCAGCCGCCCCGCCGCCGCCTGGCGGATCGCCGCGTTGATCTCCTCCGCCGTCGTGTCCCGCGCCGCCTCGAACACCAGGTCCACGACAGAGACGTTCGGTGTCGGAACC
>NZ_JGYG01000019.1 GCF_000740795.1 Haematobacter massiliensis | reverse complement strand
TGCCTGACCGCGGTCCCCGCCGTGGGCTTACCAACAAGGCGACACCGGCACCTGATAGAACGCCGCAAGAAGACGTAAGCTCTTGACGACGCCCGGTGTCGAGCGGATGGGGTCCTGTTATGTGACCGTAAACTGCCCCATCATGCCCGCATCCTCGTGTTCGAGGATGTGGCGGTGATACATGAATGGTGTCTCTTCCGAAGCCAGCTTGTCGAACCTCAGCAGGATTCCGGTCGGACCCTGCACACGGACAACATCTTTCCAACCGATCTGCGCCGAGTCGACCGGCCGTCCGTTCTGACTCACGCCTCACGATAATTGTCACACGCCTCAACGCCCTCTGCGACCACGTCGAGAAGTGCGTCCACATCGCTCAGAAGAACCGTGATGCGCGGGCTGCTGATACGGTAGCGGATGAAACGCCCATCGCGATCGCTGGCGACAAGCCCGCACTCCAGCAGGCACCTCAGATGGTTGGAGACGTTGGGTTGCGATAGTTCCGTCCGCTCGACGAGCTCGTGAACGGCCAATGGCTCGTTGCAAAGTGCACCGAGGATGGCCAGGCGGCTCGGGTCCGCGAAGCCGCGGAACAGCTTCGCCCGTCGCTCGATGGTTGCGCTCTTGCGGTCATCGACCAATTGCGCCATATCACTCCTCGCTGATATGTTGTTCTTCGATTCATCCTAGCAGGAATAGCGCGACCATGGCCAACACCGAAAATGCCGGATCGACGGCAGATGTCCCGCCCGTCCGTTACCGGGTTTCCGGTATGGATTGCGCCAAGGATGCCGCGCAGATCGAGCGGGCGGCACAGGCAGCCGGGGTCGCGCCCGGCGATGTGAAAGTGTCGGCCGCGACGCACATCATGACACTGACTGCACCCGAAGTGCGCCTGCCGGACATCGAAAAGGCAGTCGCGGTGACAGGCTATGGCTTCGACCGGATCGAGGGCGATGAAGACATTCCGCCGAATCCTGCCCATCAGGACCCGGCCTACCGCCGTGCCCTCTGGATCGTCGTGATCCTGAACGTGGGATACGGGGTCCTCGAAATGATCGGCGGTTTCATTTCCGGATCGCAGGCCGTGAAGGCCGATGCGCTCGATTTCATCGGCGATGGCGCGATCACCTTCCTCGGCCTGCTGGCCATCGGCTGGAGCCTCGCTTGGCGGGCACGGTCGGCTCTGATCCAGGGCATCTTCCTCGGGCTCCTCGGTCTTGGCGTCCTCGGCACGACCATCGTCCGGGTCTTCGAACAGACGACGCCGGATGCAGGTCTCATGGGCCTGCTCGGTATGATCGCCCTTGTCGTGAACGTCGTCTCCGTTCTGCCGCTGCTGCGATTCCGCAAGGGCGACGCGAACATGCGGGCTGTCTGGCTGTTCTCGCGCAACGACGCTATCGGCAATGCGGCGGTCGTCATCGCCGCCGGTCTCGTGGCGTGGCTGGGCAGCGCGTGGCCCGACCTTATCGTCGCCTTCGGTATCGCCGGACTGTTCCTGCACTCCGCTTGGGCCATCATCCGCGACGCGCGGGGCGATCTGAAGGCGACGGCATGAACGGTCGCGTTCTCGGTGGGCTCTGCGCAATCGCAGCGCTCGGTCTCGATCAGGGCACCAAGGCGCTCGCCCTGACCACACCGGCGCTCGAGAGCGGGGTCGAGGTTTTACCCTTTCTTAACCTCGTGCGGGTTCTGAACGATGGGGTCAGCTTCGGTATGCTCGGCGGGTTCGTACCGTGGTGGGGTCTCATCGCGCTTGCTGGCGTGATCGTGGCATGGCTATTGATCTGGTTATGGCGCGCGCCGGACAGGCTGACAGCTGCCGCTCTCGGTCTGATCATCGGCGGCGCACTCGGCAATATTCTTGACCGCGTACGCTATCAGGCCGTTCCTGACTTTCTCGACTTCCATTACGGATCATACCACTGGCCGTCCTTCAATCTCGCGGACGTAACGATTTTCTGCGGCGCAGCCCTGCTGTTCTGGGACAGCTTCCGCTCTGCGAAGGACAAGCCTGGTCAGAGTGAACGCAAGGAAAACACAACGGGGGTGTAACCCATGTTCGGCATACCATCTGCGAAAGGCTTTGACAGCACACTCGCCCTGCTGCGCAACCCATATGGGTTCATCTCGGAGACCTGCCGCGCACTCGACACAGACCTGTTCGAAACCCGCATCCTCCTTCAAGAGACGATCTGCATGACCGGCGCGGCGGCAGCGGAAGTTTTCTATTCCGAGGATAAACTGATCCGCGCGGGCTCGATGCCGGGCCGCATACAGAAGACCCTGCTGGGCGAAGGCGGCGTTCAGGGATTGGACGGCGCTGCCCACCAGCACCGCAAGAAGATGTTCATGTCACTCATGGGGACCGAGCGGATCGCCGCGCTTCAGGGCACGTCGCTTCACATGTTGGACAAATATGCGCCGGACTGGGAGGCGAGGAACGAGGTCGTCCTCTATGACGAAGTGCGCGAAATGCTCACAAGAGCTGTCTGCGCCTGGGCCAGGGTGCCGCTTGATGAAGCTGAGGTGGCGACCCGAAGGGCGCAGCTTACAGCGCTTTTTCAGGACGCCGGGGCCCTTGGCCCCAAACACTGGCGCGCGCGTCTGGCGCGCCACCGCCTGGAAAAATGGGCAGCACGGCTAATCCAACAGGTCCGCGATGGTGAGCTTCAGCCGACGCAGGAAAGTGCCCTTCATATCATCGCGACATGGCGCGATCTCGATGGGGAGTTGTTGACCCCCAGGGTGGCCGCCGTAGAGCTGTTGAATGTCCTGCGCCCGACCGTCGCGGTATCCGTGTTCATAGTTCAGGCGGCGCATGCTTTACATCGGCATCCCGAGTGGCGGCAAAAGCTGAAGGACGACGAGGGACAGCTCGAACCTTTCGTGCAAGAGGTCCGCCGTCTGTATCCGTTCTTTCCCGCGGTTGCGGCACGGGTGAAGAGCGATTTCGAGTGGCGCGGATATCGCTTTCCCAAAGGGTACAGGGTTCTGCTCGACCTCTACGGCACGAATACCGACGCTCGTTCGTGGGACGCGCCGCAAGAGTTCCGGCCCGAGCGGTTTCACGATCGGGAGGTCACTCCCTACGAGTTCATTCCGCAGGGCGGTGGCGATCACCACAGGAACCACCGTTGTCCGGGCGAGTGGATCGCGATCAGCCAGATGAAGGCGTTTTGCAGTTTCTTCGTGAACGCCATCGACTACGAAGTGCCGGATCAGGATCTGGATCTGGATCTGGAAACCGGAGAACTGCCGCCCATGCCCAAATCTCGGTTCATCATGCGTAACGTCAGGCCTCGGCAGTAGCTTCGCCCTCGTCCGGATCGACCGACCGCGCATCCTTCGTGGCCTCGAACGCCTCCCATGTGGATAGCAGGTGCGCAGCTACAGCCCACATTCCTCATGGCCCCAGTTGAGGTCGTAGCGACCTATGAGCTCTACAACATCAACCAGACTCGGCTCGAGAACCTCATCCACCGAATTTTCGGAAACGCTCAGCTCAATATCGAGATTGCCGATCGGTTCGGAAGACCCGTAACTCCGCGCGAATGGTTCCTAGTGCCGCTCTTCGTGATTGATGAGGCCGTTCAGAAGATTAAAGACGGAACGATCACAGAATTTCGCTATGATCCAGGGAAGGCCAGTCTCGTCCTGCGGCCAGACAAATAAAGCCTACAGACATCTGTCTCCCAAGGCGGCATAAATTCTGAAGTCACATCGCCGGTTTGGATTATAAAACTCGTTGACCAGCCGCTGCCCTTGCCCTGCCTGCTAAATCGCAGGCAGGGCGCAACCTACAGCATGGCAGTCCGCACATAGTGCCCAAATTAGAAAACCCGCCGCGAACGCGACGGGCTTTCTGCAGATCTTACGACGATGAGGGAAGGCAGATGCCCGCGAACCTCAAAGCCTTACCTGATCTAGATAGGTCACTATGGTCTTCTGGTCAATATCACTATACCGCAACGTCCCATGCAGACACGATTTTCGAACCAGCTGATTTTTGAGCTTGAGGCCGTGCTGTCACCTCCCCGGTTCAGCACCTATCTGCGTGAAACCGCGGGCGATCGTCAGAGGGCGATGGATCTCTACTGCTGGAACACCGATGTGTCTGCCGCTTTTTACGTCATGCTACAGTACTGCGAGCTGTCGATCCGAAACGGAGCAGTCGAGGCGATTGAGGCGGTTTTTGGAGGCAACTGGCATCTTAACCGCGGTTTCGTCTACACGCTCCCAGCACCAACGAGGGGCTACAGGCCCAGAGAAGATCTGACAGACTGCGCAGCGAAGCTTCCCACAGCGGGAAAGGTCGTCGCCGAGCTGAAGTTCGCCTTTTGGCGCTTCCTGTTCTTGAAAGGCCAGCAGCCTCGGATCTGGGATCCCCACCTCGCGGCGACATTTCCGGGATATGACAAAGCACTGACGCTGTCAGAAGCCCGCGCCAGATTGTTCGATGACATCGACGAGGTCCGGAAGCTGAGAAACCGGATCGCGCATCACGAGCCCATCTTCGCTCGAAATCTGCATGAAGATCACCAGCGCATTCGCAGGATCATAGAATGGCGCCGTCCAGACGTGGCCGCCTGGCTGGACAGCACGCAGCAGGTCACGGCTCTCCTCTCCCGTCGGCCTTGAACAGATAGAGCACTGAGCAGGTGAAATCATTCCTGCTCAGCGGCAATCGGCAGATCCATATCGACATCGGCCACCGGCTTCAGCAGCCCGGCATCCTGCAGCGCCTCGATATCGGGCAGATCGCGCAGGGTCTCCAACCCGAACTGCACCAGGAAACCCGGCGTGGTGACGTAAGTATAGGGCGCGCCCGGTTCCGGGCTGCGCGGACCACGGGCGATCAAGTTTTGACGGTGCAGACGTGCAATCAGATCGCGGCTCACCTCTCGACCCATCAACCGCGCGATCGCACCACGGGTCACCGGCTGCATATAGGCAATGATGGTCAAGACGAGGGCCTCGTTCGGGGTTAAATCGCGACCCCCTTCCCCCTCCTTGCGGGCAGCGCGGATCGCCGCCGCGTGTTGCGGTTTGGTGCGAAACTGCCAACCTCCCGCAATACGCGCGATCTCGTAAGGCCTACCCGCCAGTTCAGCAGAAATATCCTCGATCAGGAGATCAAGCGCACAGTCCCGGCCCACCACACGCGTCAGCACCTCCCGGCCCATGGGCTCCGAGGCGGCGAACAGCACGGCCTCGACCCGCGCCATCCACTCCCGCCAGCGCAAGGCCTGTGGCAGATCGGCAAGTTCGGTGTCCAGCGGCTCAGATGATTTCGGGGCCATGGTCATAACCCATACAGCCGGAACGTCGGGCGGCCGGTCAGCTCGCGCACCAGCCCGAGCGATGTCAGCCTGCCGAGCAAGCGCCGCGCCGCACGATCACTGGCATCCTTCCCCGCCTGTGCCGCCAGCGCATCCTCGGACTGAAGGGCGGTGATGATAGCGGCCGTGTCCTTTCCTGGCCGCCGCAGGTTTGCCGCGCGCAAGGCATCGGCACGGCGGGCCAGATCGACGTGGAGATCAATAGCCGCAACCGCTCCCCTGCCCCAGGCGCTCGCGCAGGCAGCAAGCCACGCCTCGCCCTCTAGACGAAAAGCCGAACGCGGCAGATGGGGCGCGAGCAACGGCACAGGACGATCCTGTCCAAGCGCCCGGGCCAAAGCCGCATCCGCCAGCCAGAGGGCGAGACCGCGATAGGCCGGGCCCAGGGCAAGAACCTCCCTGGCCGCCTGAGCCGCAAAGCGCAGCGGATGGGCGCGACCAACAAACCGCGCTCCAAGGTCCTGCAAGAGCACTGATACCGGCTCGGGCGACAGATCAAAGAAGCCGGGCAGCCGCGCCGGCCATTCTGCCGAGCGCAGGGCCCGCGCCTCGCCCAAAGCACGCCAGCCGATCAGCATCCGCCCGGCCGGACCTGGGTCATCGCCAGATTTACAAAAAGCCAGGGCATCGCGTAATTCGGCTTCCCCTTCCCGGCGACCCTCAAACCCTGAGATCGCCGCAGCAGCGGTAAGCGCCAACCGCTTGCGCCAGAGCATCCCAACGACATCATCAGAACGCACGAAGGGATCCAAAGTGGCGAGCGCTGCTCCGGAAAAAAACATTGCAATTTCAGGATTATCGCGGCCCACGGCGTGCCGTATCCATCGCGGCACGGCCGGAGGGATTGGGGCAGGCGGGGGAGATTTCACGGCACGGGACATGCGGAGAGGCTAGCAAGTAGCGGCGCTTTATACCAGTATAATTCGATTTATCCGCCGCGCTTGTCACGCGTGTATAATGTCCAATAAGTTTGCATTATCGGACGTGCCGGGAGTATGCTCGACGGTATGACCGAAACGCCCGAGAAATCGCCTTCAGAACCCCCGGAACGTCCCGATCGCCATGAGCGGGACGACAGCGCTGATACGGAGCGCGACACGATCGCCCTGCCCTCCCATGTCGCTGGCTCGGGCACGCTCGACCGCCTGGTCGAAACGGCGCGTGACTATGCGCGTCAGGCGGCGTCGGAGAACACGCTGAAGGCCTACACCAAGGATTGGGCCCACTTCGCGCGCTGGTGCCGGATGCGTGGCGCGGACCCTCTCCCCTCGTCGTCCCAGCTGATCGGCCTCTACATCGCCGATCTGGCAGCGCCGAGCGGCAAAGCACCTGCCCTCTCGGCCTCCTCTATAGAACGGCGGCTGTCTGGCCTGACCTGGGGCTATGCGCAGCGCGGAGAGCGGCTCGACCGCAAAGATCGGCACATTGCCAGCGTCCTGGCTGGCATCCGCCGCAAGCACGCAGGGCCACCAGCACAGAAAGAGGCCATTCTGCCGGAAGACCTGCGCGACATGCTGGCAACCCTCCCCCACGATTTGCGCGGCCTGCGCGACCGGGCGATCCTGCTGATCGGCTTTGCTGGTGGCCTGCGTCGGTCCGAAATTGTCAGCCTCGACCACGGCAAGGATGACACGCCTGACTCCGGCGGCTGGGTCGAGATCTTGGAGGACGGCGTGCTCCTCACCCTGCGCGGCAAGACCGGTTGGCGCGAGGTCGAAATCGCCCGCGGCTCATCAGATCAGACCTGCCCGGTCCATGCCCTGACGCAGTGGCTGCATTACGCAAGGATCGACTTCGGCCCGATCTTCGTCGCCACGTCACGCAACGGCCTGAAAGCTACGAGCGAGCGGTTGTCGGACAAGCACGTCGCCCGGCTGATCAAGTCCTGCGCCCGCGAGGCCGGGCTACGCCCTGATCTGCCTGAAGCCGAGCGCGTGCGGCTGTTCTCGGGCCATTCCCTGCGCGCAGGCCTTGCCAGCAGCGCGGAAGTTGATGAGCGCTACGTTCAAAAGCAGCTTGGTCATGCCAGCGCAGAGATGACCCGCCGATACCAGCGACGCGGCGACAGGTTCCGGGTGAACCTGACCAAGGCCGCAGGCCTGTGAGCCCCCTGCCCTTCCGTCGAGCCTTTGCTGAAATGCCAAGCTCCAACCAGACCGCTCAGGTTTCAGCTAACCGCTTCAATTGAAATCGGGAACCAAACGCGACAGGGGTTGATGATGCGAAGCTGGCCTTCCACCAGCAGGCCATCTTGCATGTCCTCGCTCCACAGCGTGGTGCAGCCCGCTACCAAAGCGCTGGCCACGATCATGGCGTCGTAGATCGAGAAGCCGTAGCGTTCCGCCAAGGCGCGGCCGACGTCGTGGGTCTGAATGGTCAGGTCTTCGACGGGGCACAAGGCACGAATGCCCTCAAGAAACGCCCCTGCTTCCTCCCAGCTCAGGCCAGCCTTGCGGCGACAGTTCACCAGCGTCTCGTTCAGGACCTGAACGCTGATCCGGCGACCCTGCCCCAGGATAACCTCGGCGCGATCGGCTTTCGGGCCATCGTCGAGCAGGTAAAGAACGACATTCGTATCCGCGAACTCAGCGCTCATGCGCGTCGTCGCGGCTCAGGCGTGCCGCAGCGGGCAGCTTGCCCCGGAAGCGGCGCAGCCCCGTCAGCACCTCATCCGCGCGCGCCAGACGACGGACTCTGACCTGGCCGTCGTCCTTGACCAGATCGATCTGATCGCCTTCCTTGAGGCCAAGTTCCCGGACAAGCTCAGCGGGCAAGCGGATGGCAAGCGAGTTGCCCCATTTTGCGACCTGCATCGTAGCCTCTTGCGTGGATATACGATCAGTAATGTATATCATGCGGGTTGCATGAGCAAGCCTGTCCACGAGCCCGGGCTACTCTTGTGCGTCACGCAGTGGCTGACACCAGATTTAGAAAGTGCTTGCACGAATCTGGTCGGTCAGGCAATAGTCTCGAAAAATAACGCGCGGTTACATAAAAATCGCGCCCACGGATCGAGCGGGGCATGACCGAGATAGACAAAGACCTGGACGTCGCCATTGGCCACTACGCCGAACTCTTGGCTTCGAACCTGCATGCACAACGTGCAGCGCACTTCCCGCCCGACGCGAAGAAGGTGATGCGCAGCTTGACGAGCGGTGAGGCGGCCGAGTTGCTCGGTGTCGATCATACCTATCTTCGCAAACTTCATCGGGAAGGCAAGATCACCGACGTTGAGACGACGGCCGGTAGCCATCGCCGCTACACCCTCGACGATGTCTGGGAGATCAGACAAAGCCTTGAGGCCAACGCCAAGAAGCCGGGAACGTACGTGCCGGGCCGTCGTAGGGGCGACGATCTGCAAGTCATTTCCGTTGTGAATTTCAAGGGTGGAAGCGGCAAGACCACCACATCAGCGCACCTTGCGCAGAGACTCGCGTTCAAGGGTTATCGTGTGCTGGCCATTGATCTGGATCCGCAGGCGTCGTTGTCCGCCTTGCATGGGATCCAGCCTGAACTGGACCTCATGGAAGGCGGGACGCTGTACGACGCAGTCCGGTATGACGACCCTGTTCCGGTTTCCGAGGTCATCAGGAAGACCTACATCCGTGGCCTGGATCTCATTCCGGGCAATCTCGAGCTCATGGAGTTCGAGCACGAGACCCCGGCCGCGATCCAGCGTGGCGGCGCCCGCGCTTTCTTCGCGAGAGTCCGAGACGCCCTCGACAGCGTCGAAAGTGACTACGATGTCGTCGTGATCGACTGCCCTCCGCAACTGGGCTTCCTGACCATGTCTGCCCTTTCCGCGTCCTCGGGCGTCCTGGTGACGGTCCACCCGCAGATGCTTGACCTCATGTCCATGTCGCAGTTCCTGCGGATGACGGCCGACCTGCTGGGCGTGATCCGCGATGCAGGCGCCAACCTGCGGTTCGATTGGCTCCGGTTCCTGCCGACCCGCTACAAGGTGGGCGACGCCCCGCAAACCGAGGTGATCGCCTTCATCCGCGGGCTCTTCGGGCGTTCGGTGCTGACCAACCACATGGTCGAGTCGACGGCGATATCGGATGCAGGGCTGACCAAGCAGACCTTGTATGAGGCGGACAAGAAGGACTTCACGCGCCAGACCTTCGACCGCGCCATCGAGTCCATGAATGCCGTCAACGACGAGATCGCTGCGATCATCCAAAGCACGTGGGGACGCAATGGCAAGAAAGCCTAAACTGGGACTGCCCTTGCAGACCTTGCGCAATGCCCCCGATGCTCTTGAGGGGCGCAGGCTGCGGGGCGGCGTGTTCGAGATCGAGCCTGACCATGTCGAGACCGTGGGCAGGCTGGATGACCGTCTTCAAATCGAGATTGCGGGGCTGAAGGCATCGATCTCCAGAAGTGGCCAACGGGTGCCGATCCTCGTGCGACCTCTCGAAGGGGATCGCTACAGCCTGATCTACGGGCGGCGTCGGCTTGAAGCCTGCCGGGATCTCGGGATCAAGGTCCGTGCGATCGTCACCGAAATGGACGGGGATCAGGCGCTTCGGGATCAGCTGCTCGAGAACCAAGAACGCCGCGACCTGAGCTTCATCGAACGTGCCTTGGTGGCGGCAGCCTTGCTCAATGGCGATCACCTGGGAGAGGCGGAACGCACCAACAAGGGCGTGGCAGAGGTTCTAGGTCTTACCGAAGCTGGTGTGTCGCAGCTGTTAAGCGTCGTCCGCGCGGTTGGCGAGAGCCTCGTCCTAGCGATAGGTGCTGCGCCAGGTATCGGCCGGCCTCGTTGGGAGGAACTCAAGAAGTCACTGGGCGATGCATCTGTGGACCGCGAGAACCTCGCTGCAGTAGCGGCAGAGACCAGGTCCTCTCACTCCGGTGGACCTGACGAAAAGTCGGACGCCGCGTTCCTGGCCGTCCTCGCCGCAGTGGTGCAGGCAGAGCGGCCGACCCGCCCATCAAGCCCCCGAGAGGCACCTAGTGTGGCCATTCCGGGTGTCGGGGCTGCAACCATCGCGACAGGGCGCCGCGGCCGACAGTTCAAGCTCGAGCTGAAGGCCGAGGACAGAGATTTTGTCAGCTGGCTTGAGGGCAAGGCCCCGCAGCTGATCGCCGAGCTTCACGAGCGCTGGAAGCGCAAGGAAGACTGAGGAAGAGCAACAACCAAAAAGGAGGCACGAGACAGGCAGAAAAGAAAAAGGCCCCGAGAAGCAAGCTTCACGAGACCTTTCTTAGGTTTCGCACGGGACCAGCCCGCTACAAAACTCAGTTTTCGCACCTCTGAATGTAGCGATCTGGCCCCTTTCCCGCAAGCGCAAAGCGATTCGCGGGCCAGGGAAATTTTGCCTTCGTGAATGACATCATGGAGTACACACCGGTTTCGCCGTTTATGCGGCCGATTTCGCACGCCCATCTGCGCGTGGTCGAGCGGCCTGAGGTATCTGTTCCGGGTAAGCCCATCAACAAGTGGGAACTCCTTCGCGAGCTGTCCAAGGCGCAGGCCGCCTTTGGGGTTTCCGAGCGCGATCTGACCGTTCTGCAGGGGCTTCTCAGCTTCTTTCCGGATGATGCGCTCGGCGGGAACGCAGAAATGGTCGTCTTCCCGTCCAACAAGGCGATCTGCGAGCGGCTGAACGGCATGCCCTGCTCTACGATGCGGAGGCACATTGTCCGTCTGGTGGACGCTGGCTTGCTCATGCGACGCGATAGTCCCAACGGGAAGAGGTATGTCCGCAAACATGGCGAAGAGCGCGTGGCCTTCGGCTTCGATCTCTCGCCACTCTACTGCCGGTCCGAAGAGGTGGCACGGGCCGCAGAGGCCGTGCGTGAGGCCGAGGATCGTGTGCGTCGGCTGCGGGAGGTCGTGAGCCTCATGCGGCGCGATCTCGCTGCCCTCGCAGAGTTTGGAGAGGAGCTCCAGCCAGGCCTTGGTCTCTGGGACCAGCTACGCGACAAGGCCGTCCTCACGGCGCGCGCCCTGCGTCGCAAGCTAGCGCTCGAGGAGCTATCGGCATACCGAGCAGACCTCGAAGCCCTTCTTGAGCACGCTCGGAACGTCATTGATGGTCCTGAAACGGAAGAAATGAACACCAATGATGTCCGTTTTGAGCGCCACCATCATAATTCAAATAAAGAATCTATAGATTTTGAACCTGCCTTAGAAAAAGGCGGGGCGACGGCCGGCGCGCCGTATGCTGAAACGGATGCGCCTGCGGCTGACGCGGAAGAAGCGGAAGAAGCGGACACAAGACGTGTGCCAAAGATCCCTCTCCATCTGGTCATCGCTGGCTGTCGGTCGCTGAAAACCTTCTACCAGGGCGACATCAGGCACTGGCATCAGCTTTTCGACGCGGCTTGTCATGTGCGGCCGGCCATGGGGATCAGTGCTTCCGCTTGGGAAGAAGCGCAACGGTTCATGGGCCCCGAGCAGGCATCGATCGTTGTTGTCGCCATGCTGGAACGCTTTGCCGACATCAGATCGCCCGGTGGCTACCTCCGTGCGCTGACATCGAAGGCTGCGGCCGGTGAGTTCTCTTGCGGACCGATGATCATGGCGCTGATGTCCCGGCGGAATGCTGCATAACAGCTGTTAAGTCTTTTGGAGCGATCATCAAGTTCGGCGCGACTTTACAGCTGTTAAGTCACGCGGCGATGGGTCGGTAGCCGACGAGAGGGAAAGGTTGGGGGTTTGAGGGGTGACGGGAAGTGAGATCGGGAGAGTGGCTTCCGGCGCCCGTCGTGGAGAAGATCTGATGGCGAAAGTGGCCCAGAACATCGTCCTGTCCCCGTCGCGGGACATTCCCTTCAACAAGCTCGTGCTGAGCCAGTCCAACGTGCGGCGCATCAAGGCCGGCGTCTCGGTCGAGGAACTGGCCGAGGACATCGCGCGTCGCGGCCTGCTGCAGGGGTTGAACGTGCGGCCCATTCTTGATGCCGAAGGTGTCGAGACCGGCATGTTCGAGATCCCCGCCGGTGGTCGGCGCTTCCAGGCGCTGTCTTTGCTGGTGAAGCAGAAGCGGCTGGCAAAGACCGCGCCGATCCCCTGCATCGTGCGGGATGCGGCGTCGGAGATCTTGGCGGAGGATGACTCGCTTGCGGAGAACATGCAGCGCGTTGCCCTGCACCCGCTCGACCAGTTCCGCGCCTTCCAGGCCCTGCGCGAGAAGAGTCAGGGCGAGGAAGCGATCGCGGCGGCCTTCTTCGTCACGCCCCAGATCGTGAAGCAGCGCCTAAAATTGGCCTCTGTGGCCCCTGCCCTGCTCGAGGTCTATGCCGAGGATGGCATGATGCTGGAACAGCTGATGGCGTTCACGGTGAACCCGGATCATGCGCGCCAGGAACAGGTCTGGGATGCGGTGAAGAACTCCTGGAACAAGGAACCCTACGCCATCCGCCGCATGCTCACCGAGACCTCGGTCCGGGCGTCCGATCGTCGCGCAGTCTTCGTCGGTGTCGATGCCTATGAGGCGGCGGGCGGTATAGTGCTGCGCGATCTCTTCCAAGGCGATGACGGCGGTTGGCTGGAGGACCCCGCCCTGCTTGATCGGCTGGTCGCTGAGAAGCTCCAGGCCGAAGCCGAGGCGCTGGCCATCGAGGGCTGGAAGTGGATCGAGGTCGCGACCGACCTGCCCTACGGCTACAGCAACGGTCTGCGGCGTCTGGTTGGTGATCCGGCACCGATGACCGACGAGGAAAGCGCGGCCCACGCTTCTCTCCTCGCTGAGTATCGTGCGTTGGAAGAGGAATACTCCGGCCAGGAGGAATACCCCGAGGAGATCGACGCTCGGCTCGGTCAGCTGGAAATGGCGATGAAAGCGCTCGAGCAGCGGCCGCTGATCTACGATCTGGCCGAGGTCGCGAGCGCGGGCGTCTTCGTGACGCTGGATCGGGATGGCAGTCTCGCGATCTATCGCGGGTACGTTCGGCCAGAGGACGAGCCGCACGAGGAGACCGCGGTCCAGGATGGCGATGGTGTGGATGGCATGGGGCAGGGGGGTGATGTCGGCGGTTCCAGCTGGAAACCGTCGGCGATCTCCGCTGGCGGCACCGTCATCACCTCGGGCGGTCAGCCGATTGGTGCGGATGCGTCCGAGGAGGAGGACGACGGAGCGCTGAAGCCGCTGCCCGAACGGCTGGTCATGGAACTGACGGCCCATCGGACCCTTGCGCTGCGCGAAGCCATCGGGCGGTCGCCGGACGTTGCGCTGACGCTCCTGCTCCTGAAACTGGTGACGGACACCTTCCGCACCTCCTCGGCTTCGGGCAGCTGTCTCGAGGCCTCCGTACGCCATGTCTACATGTCGGCGCAGGCGCCTGACCTGAAGGACAGCGTGGTGGCCAAGCTGGTCGACGAGCGCCACGCGGCCTGGGAGGTCGATCTGCCCCTCGGAGACGATGCCGCACTCTGGGACTATCTGACGGTCCTCGACCAGAGCAGCCGTCTGGCTCTCTTGGCGCATTGCCTCAGCTTTGGGATCAACGCGCTCCATGAGAAGGTGAACCCCTATGGGGCGGGCATCTCGGCCAGCGGTTTGACCCGCCGCATGGCCCACGCCGATCTGGTGGCCCGTGCTGTCGATCTCGACATGGTCGAAGCGGGCTGGGAGCCGACGGTCGATGGCTACCTCCACCGTGTGCCCAAGGCCCGGATCCTCGAGGCCGTGCGCGAAGCGAAGGGGGCGGGGACTGCGCAGCTTCTCGATCACCTGAAGAAGGGCGAGATGGCCACCGAGGCCGAGCGGCTTCTCAAAGGCAGCGGCTGGTTGCCAGAGGTCCTGCGTCGGCCTGATCTGGCGGCGCGCGACGGCGAGGAACTCGCGGAAGGGCAGGGGGAAGATGCGGGCGAGCCCGAAGACATCGATCTCCCGGCTTTCCTGACGGCCGATTTGCCGGAGAGTTCCGCGTCGATGATGGCCGCAGAGTGATCTGAGCCATCCGGGGGTGGGGAAACCCGCCCTCATTCCAACAAAATACAGCAATATCAATATGATGAATGCGAACACTCGCATTCGGGATGAGGAATCATGTCTGCAACAACCATCATCGACACAGCCCCCCTCGGGGCACTGATCTGCTACACCGACGGCAGTCCCAAGCCACCGGCACGCTTCACCAAGAAGCTGGCAGCCTGGGAGCGTTCGAACGGCGTCGGCCGTCTCGTGAAGAAAGAGCCGCCCCGGGTCTATCCGACCTGGACCGCTCCAGCTTCCTTTACGCTGCATGAAGGGAACTTTTCTTCGGACGGGGTGATCCTCGTAACCATCATGCGCAGCCATTCGGTGGACAGCCGTCTGATCTTCGAGGTGGCCGAGGTACCGAAGGCCGGGCAGGTGCGTGTGCTCCTCGACTTCGGGGGCAACACTGAATTGCTGCATCTGGCGGAGTCCGTCACCGCGGCCGAGCTATGGATTGCGCGGGAGGGCTATCGCAACGCGCGGCTCGAGATCGTCGGTGCCGAGGACGGCGATAGGGCAGGGGAGGCGGACATGGCTGCCTGAGCCCTGCTAAGGCGTGAGGGGCCTGCCGAAGGATCGGGCCTCTCACCAAACACACCCTCGTCCCGCGATGGCGCGGGGCGCCAAAGGATCCATCCCCCAATACGGAGGTCTTCAACCACGAGCCTGCCCGGGAGGCTGGCGGCGTTCCAAGCATCAGCGGGACAACCGGCTCCTGACGTTGGGGCACCATCCCCCGCTCGCCATTCCCTTCCTTGCCCCGAATCCTGTCTTCGAGATCAACCCGCGAGGGGTCGGACTACGGGCGAGCCCGTGCCGCCGGGTGGATTCGGGCAAGCCGAACGCACCCGGTGATGTCAGCCAGTCTTCGGGCCTGCGGGGTCCTGTCGCGCGGGGGATGGTCCCCCGCCTCCAAGACAGGAGCCAAACAGATGTCCCGCAAAGATGCACACGCCTTCGCCGCCTCCCTCGCCGCCACACTCATGGTCTCGATCGTCGTCTTCCAGGCCGGAGATGGAACCTTCGGCGCCGTCCCCGCCGATGAAATCGACGGCGACGAGGTCGTGATCGTTTCGGAATACGATCCCTTTGGGTGAGGCTTCGGCCTCACTTCCCGAGGGCTCGCGCGCGGCGCTGGAAAGCGCTCGCCGCTATCTGCGCAGGGCCGCGCAGATGGATCGGTGTTGGTGGCAACGGAAATCAACAGTCACCTCCCTTCCCGAAACATTGACAAAACTAGAATAGTAGTTATTATTGCGCAATGACCACTATCAGCCCCAACGCACGCGCCCTTGCCGCTCTCGGCCATGATGCCCGCCTCGCGATCTTTCGCCTGCTGGTGAAGGCTGGGGATGACGGGCTGCGCGTGAGCGATATTGGTGAGCACCTGGGGCTTGCCCCGTCGACCCTGGCGCATCACCTCTCGACGCTGGTCGATGCGGGGTTGGTGCTGCAGGACAAGCAGGGCCGTGAGGTGTTTAACCGAGTTGATTTCCCCGCGATGCATCGCCTTGTCGGCTTCCTGACGTCCGAATGCTGCGCTGGCGTTGCAGTCCGCTCATCGGAGGATGCGGCGTGAGCCTTGCGAATCTTTTTTCTTGCCTAAAAACAACTGCAAATCCGGAGATTTGGTGATGACTGACACAATCTTCCCGAGACCTGGCTTCCAGTCCACGCTGCGCCATCTATGGCAGGAGCAGCGGGTCTGGCTCGCCTCGGCTTTGATCCTTGGCGTGCTGGCGGTCTTCGACACGCCCCTGGCCACGGACAGCGCTCTGTTCGCGGGGACGGCACTCCTGAACACGGCGCCGTTTCTGATCCTGTCGATCACTATTGCCGCGTGGGCCAATGCGACGGGGGCTGACAACCTGATCGCCAAGGCCTTCACCGGCGCGCCGATCCTGATGATCGGGCTGGGTGCACTGGCAGGGGGCATCTCGCCTTTCTGCTCCTGCGGAGTGATCCCGTTGATCGCCGCACTTCTGGCGATGGGCGTGCCGCTGTCAGCAGTCATGGCCTTTTGGCTGGCCTCGCCAATCATGGACCCGTCGATGTTCGTGCTGACAGCGGGCGTGCTGGGCCTTGAGTTCGCGGTGGCCAAGACGCTCGCTGCCCTCGGGCTGGGCGTGTTCGGCGGCACCGTGGTGCACCTGATTATGAAGAGCGGCGCCTTTGCCGATCCGCTGCGCGATGGCATCGGCAACGGCGGCTGCGGTGGCGCGAAGATCCGCGCGCCGAAGCCAGTGGTCTGGCGGTTCTGGGCCGACACCGACCGGCGGGCGAAATTCGGCAAAACGGCGCTGACCACGACACTGTTCCTCGCCAAATGGCTTACGCTGGCCTTCATCCTGGAGAGCCTCATGCTGGCATGGATTCCGGCGGAGACCGTAACCGCGGCGCTCGGGGGCGAGGGCCTCATGCCCATTGTGACCGCAACGCTTGTCGGTGTCCCCGCATACCTCAACGGCTACGCCGCGCTGCCGCTGGTCGGTGGGCTGATCGAGCAGGGCATGGCGCCCGGGGCAGGCATGGCATTCCTCGTCGCGGGTGGCGTCACCTCGATCCCGGCGGCCATGGCGGTCTGGGCGCTGGCGCGGCCACAGGTCTTTGCAGTCTATATCGGCTTATCTCTTACTGGTGCCTTCGCATCGGGGCTGCTGTTCCAGCTCTGGACGCAGGTGGCATGAACACCAGCAGCGAGGCGCGTTGTCTCGCCGCTCCCTTCCAGCTCGAAGCTCCATCATGATCCCAAGACTGTCGCCGGCGCGGCGAGGACTGATTGTCGCTGCTCTCGGCTCGTCCCTCACCGTCAGCTGGGCTTCCAGCTACTACATCCCCGCCGTTCTGGCTGTGCCCATGGCTGAGGACCTTGGCCTCTCGCCGGTCTGGGTGTTTGGTGCGTTTTCCATGGCGATGGTGGTTTCCGCCATGGTCGGGCCCTGGGCCGGGGCGCGGATCGACGGCTTTGGCGGGCGCGGAGTCCTGATGCTGTCGAACCTCGTCTTCGCGGCTGGCCTCGGCCTTCTTGCTGTGGCGCCCTCACCGCTGGTGCTGTTCGCGGGCTGGGCGGTCATCGGTCTTGGCATGGGGATCGGGCTTTACGAGGCGGGGTTTGCCACGCTGGCCGGTATCTACGGCAAGGAGGCCCGCGGCCCGATCACCGGGATCACCCTCATCGCCGGGTTCGCGAGCACGGTGGGTTGGCCATTGTCGGGGCTGATGCTGGCAACGTGGGGCTGGCGCGAGGCCTGTATCGGCTGGGCGCTGATCCATCTGGCCGTGGCCTTGCCGCTGAATGCGTGGCTGCCGAAGGGCACCGAAACGGTAACCGCAAATTCAACACCGATCGAGGACGGCCCGCCACTGTCGCGCCTTGCACTCTGGTTGCTGGCCTTCGTCTTCGCCGCGACCTGGTTCAATTCGACGGCGATGGCCGCGCATCTCCCGGGGCTTTTGCAGTCGGCAGGGGCCAGCACGGCCGTGGCCATCGCGGCAGGTGCGCTGATCGGCCCGGCACAGGTCGCGGCCCGGGTGCTGGAATTCGGGCTGTTGCGCCGGTTCCATCCCCTTGCATCCGCCCGGCTGGCCGCGGCGGCGCATCCGGTGGCGGCGGTGGCACTTGTGGGCTTTGGCGCGCCTGCGGCCTATGCCTTCACGCTTCTGCACGGGGCCGGGAACGGGATCCTGACCATTGCCAAGGGCACCTTGCCGCTCGCTCTGTTTGGACCCTCCGGATATGGCGCGCGGCTGGGGTGGCTGAATGCTCCGGCTCGTATCTTTCAGGCGGCAGCGCCGCTGGTTTTCGGCGCGGCCCTTGCCGCTTGGGGGCTGAATGCGATCTGGCTGACCGCCGGTGTTGGTGTGCTGACGACGATTGCGCTGTTCGTACTCAGACGGACCTGAGCCGACGGGCGGCCAGCCAACTGGCGAATGCCATGAGGCCTGCCGTGGCGAGACAAAGTGGCAGCCCGCCGAATTGATAGCTTAGGCCGGACAAAAGCGTGCCGATCAGCCGACCTGCCGCATTCGCCATGTAGTAGAAGCCCACATCCCGCGTGATCCGCTCTGCCGATCCAAAGGCCAAGATGAGGTAAGAATGCACCGACGAATTGACGGCGAAAACAAAGCCGAAGACCAGAAGGCCAGCGATGAGCGTTGCCGTCAACCATTCCGCCGGCTCGCCCGCGGCCCATGCGGCTCCGGCCAGCAGGAACGGGATCGGCACCAGAACCCTCGCCCAGAGAATGGCCTTGCGGGTGGTCTCTGCCTCGGGCTGGCCCTTGGCGCCGAGCAGCCGGGGCGCAAAGGCCTGCACCGCGCCATAGGCGATGATCCAGAGCGCGAGGAAACTGCCGATCAGGAAGAACGCCTCACGCCGCCCCTCGGCTGTCCCGTCCGACAAGACTGCTTGGAAATAGACCGGGATGCCGACCACGAACCACACGTCGCGCGCGCCGAACAGGAACATCCGCGCCAGCGAAAGCCGGTTCACACGCGGATCCTTTGACCGCCAGCCACCCCAGGCCTCTTCGGATTTCATGCGCCCCGGCAGGCCCGCGGGCAGGAATAGGACGACAGCGATCAGGATCGCTGTCAGCACGGCCGCCATGCCCCAGACGGCCGCCTGAAACCCCGCCAGCGCGAGCAGCGCCGCGCCGAGGAAGAAGCCCAGCCCCTTTACCGCGTTCTTCGACCCTGTAAGGAGCGCCACCCAGCGGAACAATCCGCCGTCCTCCTTGGGGGCCAGAAGCTTGACAGCGGATTTCGAGGACATCTTGGCCAGGTCCTTGGCCACGCCCGAGACCCCCTGCACCGCCATCACGAAGGCGACCGAGGCGGCGACTCCCCAGGACGGATCAAGCTGCGCCAGTGCCACCAGCGCGCCGATCTGTAGCGCGAGACCGCCATAGAGCGTCGTGGCCAACCCGAAACGGGCGGCCAGCCATCCGGCGGCGAGATTGGTGACGATGCCGGCAACCTCATACAGCAGGAACAGCCACGCAAGCTGGATGGGCGTGAAGCCGAGGCTGTTGAAGTGCAACAGCACCAGCATCCGCAGCGCACCGTCCGACAGCATGAAGGCCCAATAGGCCGCCGTCACGGCGGCATAGGCCCGGAGCGGGTTTGGCGGCGGGGCAGCAGGACTTGCGGTATCAGTCACAGCGAACCCGCAACCATCCGCGCAATATCTGCCAGCCGGCAGGCATAGCCCCATTCATTGTCATACCAGGCGTAGATCTTCACTTGTGTGCCGTTGATGACCATGGTCGACGGCCCATCAACGATGGACGAGCGCGGATCGTTGGTGAAGTCGCAGGAGACGAGGGGCCGGGTCTCGAAGCCAAGGATTCCTTTAAGCGGTCCCTCTGCAGCGGCGGCGAACAGCGCGTTCACCTCCTCGGCCGTGGTCGCACGCTCCACCTCGAACACGCAGTCGGTGAGAGAGGCATTGAGGAGCGGCACTCGCACCGCGTGGCCGTTCAGGCGTCCCTTGAGTTCGGGATAGATCAGGGTGATCGCCGTGGCGGATCCCGTCGTTGTCGGGATCAGGTTCATCAAGGCAGACCGAGCGCGGCGCATGTCCTTTGCCGGACGGTCCACGATGGTCTGCGTGTTGGTCACATCATGGATCGTGGTGATCGACCCGTGCCGGATGCCGAGCGCCTCGTGGATCACCTTCACCACCGGGGCGAGGCAATTGGTGGTGCAGGAGGCCGCCGTCACCAGCGCCTGTGAGCCATCGTAGAGGTGATGGTTGACGCCATAGACCAGGTTCAGCGCACCGCCATCCTTGACCGGGGCCGAAACTACAACCTTCTTCACCCCCGCGGCGTAGTAGGGTGCAACCTTTGTGGCGGTCTTGAAGACACCCGTGCAGTCGATCACCAGATCGACGCCCAGTTCAGCCAGAGGCAGCGCTTCGATCGTCCTTTCATGCGTCAGTCGGACGGTCTGGCCATTCAGGACCAGCGCGCCATCGCCCGCAGCGACCGGCGTGCGCCAACGTCCGTGAACGGAGTCGAACTCCATCAACAGCGCGTGCTGTTCGGCATCGCCGACGGGATCGTTCAAGAGGACGATCTCGCCCACGGCACCGGTGTCGATCAGATCGCGGAGGACAAGTTTTCCGATGCGGCCAAGGCCGTTCAGGGCAATACGTGTCATGGGGATCAAGTCTTTGCTTGCGGGTCAGAGCCGATCGCATCGACCCGGGATTGCAGGGACATCCGGCTGAGCGATTCGAACGGCAACTCGACGAAAGCCGTGATCCGCCGGCGCAGCGCGGCATAGGTCTGGGCGAAGACCAGCGCCTTCTCGGCATCGGTTCCGATGGCCTTCACCGGGTCGGGTAGTCCCCAGTGACCGGTGATTGGTTGGCCGGGCCAGGGCGGGCATTCTTCAGCCGCCGCCGTGTCGCAGACGGTGAACACGAAATCCATGACGATGGACCCGGGCTGCTGGAACTCCGAGAGGTGCTTGGACCGCAAGCCAGAGATGTCGTGGCCGTTGCGCTTCAGGATTTCCAGCGCTAAGGGGTTCAACTCGGTGTTGGGACGCGTGCCTGCGGAGAATGCCTGGAACTTGCCCTTGCCCAGATCGCGCAGGAGTGCTTCGGCAAAGATCGAGCGGGCAGAATTGCCTGAGCAGATGAAGAGCACGTCGAAGTCGGTATCGGGAAGTGTCCGGTCCATTTGAACGGTGTCCTTTGGGGCGGAGAGCAGGGGGGCAAGGAGGTCGGGCCGGGCGCGGCCCACGTCGAGGGCGAGGTAGCCGATCAACCCCTCGGTCGTGTCGAGATCGACGGCGTAGTAAAGCGACCGGCCGACCCGTGTGACCTGAACAAGACCAGACGCCGTCAGGTCGGCGAGATGATGCGACAGCGTGTTCTGTTTCATCCCGAGCGCTTCGGCGATCTCGGTCGGGCGAACGCCCTGCGGTGCAAAGCGCATCAGAAGGCGGAATACGGCCATCCGGCCGGGATGTCCGAGCGTGGCGAAGGCATGAATGGCGCGGCTTTGTTCCATATTTCCCGATTATAGGAAATAAATGGAGCCGTCCAATGAAGGTTTCATGACACCGGACGTGCATGCACCTGAGTTGCTTGATCCAGATCACGGCACATCACGCCCGCGTATGCGCAGATGCGCATGAAGTGGAGCACCGCAAATGATACTAGCCGTTCTGTCCGCCCTTGCCGAACCGACCCGTCTTGAAGCCATGCGCCTTCTGGCGGACGGGTCGGAGCATTGCGTCTGCGAGCTGATGCGGAAGCTGGGTGCAACCCAAAGCCGGATGTCGCGGCACATGCTGGTGCTGAAGCAGGCTGGGTTGGTGCTGGACCGGCGCGACGCGCAATGGGTGCGCTACCGGATCAACCCGGACCTGCCGCTGGCACTCGCCCGCCTTGTTGACGCTGCCCTCGAGCGGCCGATCATGGTTACGGAGCGGGCGGCATGAGCGTGTTCGGCTGGCTGAACGACCAGCTGCTGCGGATGACCTGGCTCAACGATCTGGTGGGCGCGGGCGTGGCGGCCATCGGGCTCGACCCTGCCTCGCGGATCGGCGGGTCAGTGCAGTTCTTCGTCTATGACGTGATCAAGATCTTCATCCTGCTCTCGGTGCTGATCTTCGCCATCTCCTATGTCCAAAGCCATTTCCCACCGGAACGCACCCGCGCCATGCTGGGCGGACGATCCGGCCTAGGCGCCAATACGCTCGCGGCCCTTCTGGGCACGCTGACGCCATTCTGTTCCTGCTCGTCGATCCCGCTCTTCATCGGGTTCACTGCCGCTGGCCTGCCGCTGGCGGTGACGTTCTCCTTCCTTATCTCCTCGCCGCTGGTGGATCTGGCCTCGGTGATCCTGCTGGCCTCGATCTTCAGCTGGCCCATTGCGCTGGCCTATGTCGTTGTCGGGCTGGTGGTGGCCATCGTCGGTGGCACGGTGATCGGGCGGCTGGGGATGGAGGATCAGGTGGCGGCCTTCGTCCGCACTGTGCCCGTGACCGGCGAGGCCGCGACGATGACGCGGGCCGAACGGCTGGCCTATGCCAAGGATCAGGTTGTCGAGATCGTCCACCGGGTCTGGCCCTATGTGCTGATCGGCGTGGGTATCGGGGCGGCGATCCACAACTGGGTGCCGGCCGAGGTGATCTCGGCCCTCTTGGGGCAGGACAAGTGGTGGTCGGTCCCGGTGGCGGTGCTGGTGGGCATTCCGATGTATGCCGACATCTTCGGCACCCTGCCGATTGCCGAGGCGCTGGTGGGCAAGGGAGTGGGCCTTGGCACGGTGCTGGCCTTCATGATGGCGGTGACGGCGCTGTCTCTGCCCTCGCTCATCATGCTCAAGCGTGTGGTGAAGATGCCGCTCCTGGTCACCTTCACCGGTGTCGTGTCCCTTGGCATCCTGTCCATCGGGCTGATCTTCAACGCGATTTCCAACTGGTTCATCTGAGAAAGGACCGCATCATGATCATCAAGATCCTCGGCTCGGGCTGCAAGAAATGCGTGGCCTTGGGCGAAAACGCCAAGGCCGCGGCAGCGGCGGCAGGCAAGGAGGCCGAGATCGTCAAGGTCACCGACTTCGCCGAAATCGCCGCCTATGGGGTGATGTCGACGCCGGGACTGGTGGTGGACGAGAAAGTCGTCTCGACCGGCAAGGTGCTGAGCGCCGAAGAAATCGGGCGGCTCCTCTGATGGAGTATCGCGTCCACGCCCGCCGCATCGACGCGCATGGCAGCCTGGCCACCGCCAAGCAGGCCGAGGTCACGCTCGACACCGATCTGGCGGGGCGGCGCGATGCGATGAACCCGGTGGAACTGTTGCTGTCGGCCCTAGCGGCCTGCATGCTGAAAGGGATCGAGCGGGTGACGCCGATGCTGCACTTCCAGATCGACGGGGCCGAGGTGCGGCTGGAAGCCGTGCGCCAGGATGCGCCACCGAAGCTGACCCTGATCCGCTACCAGATCGTCGTGGACAGTGCCGAGACCGAGCAGCGCTTGGACCTCTTGCACCGCAACGTCCTGAAATACGGCACTATCTCGAACACTCTATCGCGGGCCGTGCCGCTGGAAGGCACGCTGCGCCGTGCCTCAGGTCGCGGCTGACAGGTTCACGCGCTTCATCAGGGCCTCGGCGCTTTCCTTGCGTTCGGAATAGCGGTCCACGAGATAATCTGCCCGGTCGCGCGTCAGCAGGGTGAACTTCATCAGCTCCTCCATCACATCCACGATCCGGTCGTAGAGCGGCGAAGGCCGCATGCGCCCGGCCTCGTCGAACTCCTGAAACGCTTTCGGGATCGAGGACTGGTTGGGGATCGTCAGCATCCGCATCCAGCGGCCGAGGACGCGCATTTGGTTGACCGCGTTGAAGCTTTGCGATCCGCCCGACACCTGCATGACCGCCAGCGTCTTGCCTTGGGTTGGCCGAACCGCCCCTTCGGAAAGCGGGATCCAGTCGATCTGAGTTTTCATCAAGCCGGTCATCGCCCCGTGGCGTTCGGGGCTGGACCAGACCATCCCCTCGCACCAGGCGGTGAGGTCTCGCAACTCGCGCACCTTGGGATGTGTCGCATCCACGCCGTCATCGACCTGCGGCAGACCAGAGGGGTTGAAAAGCCGGACCTCGGCCCCGAGCCGGGTCAGGATACGGGCGGCCTCTTCGGCTGCCAGCCGAGAAAAGCTGCGGGCCCGGAGTGAGCCATAAAGGATCAGGATACGCGATGGATGGGTGGACTGCGGAGGCGCAAACAGACGGTCGCCGTCGATACCTGGAAACAGGGCTTCGTCTATGTTGGGCGTATCACTCATGCCGGAAAACTGTCGCGCGTACGGTTGGCAAAGGCGACCAGCGTCAGCATCACCGGCACCTCGACCAGCACGCCCACGACCGTGGCGAGCGCGGCACCGGAGTTGAGGCCAAAGAGGCCGATGGCCACAGCCACAGCCAGTTCGAAGAAGTTCGATGTACCGATCAGGGCGCAGGGGGCAGCGACCTTGTGGGGCAGTTTCCACGCAAAGGCCCAGGCATAGCCGAGCGCGAAGATGCCGTAGGACTGGATGATGATCGGCACGGCAATCAGCGCTATCAGCAGCGGCTGGGCGATGATCACCTGCCCCTGGAAGCCGAAGAGCAGCACCACTGTCATGAGCAGGCCGAGGACGGACCCGGGTTTGATACGCGCGGTGAACTCCGAAACCGCCGCTTCGCTCCCCCGCGCCATCAGGGCCCGCCGCGTCAGCGCACCGGCGATCAGCGGGATCACGATGTAGAGGACGACCGACAGGATCAGCGTTTCCCACGGCACGGTGATGTCGGTCACGCCCAGCAGGAACGCCACGATCGGCGCAAAGGCTACGACCATGATCAGGTCGTTCACGGATACCTGCACCAGCGTGTAGTTCGGATCGCCCTTCGTCAGCTGCGACCAGACGAAGACCATCGCCGTGCAGGGCGCGGCGCCCAGCAGGATCAGCCCCGCAATGTATTCCGGCGCCTTGGCTGGATCGATCAGCCCGGCAAAGACGTGGTTGAAGAATAGAACCGCAAGCGCCGCCATCGTGAACGGCTTGATCAGCCAGTTGATGACCAGCGTGATGACCAGCCCCCTCGGCCGCCGCCCGACATCCTTGAGCGAGCCGAAGTCGATGGCGATCATCATCGGATAGACCATCGCCCAGATCAGCACGGCTACGACCAGGTTGACCGAGGCATATTCCAGCCCTGCCAGAGCGGCGAACAGTCCGGGCAATAGGTTCCCAAGCACGAGCCCCGCGAGGATGCAAAGGGCGACCCAGATAGTCAGCCAGCGTTCGAACAGGCTCATGCAGGTTCTTTCCTTACGGGAATGCAGCATGCCCCTTCGGCCGGAGGGGTGAGACCCATTATCAAGTCGGCGAGCGGGGCCAATGACGCCGGGTTCAGCGCATAGCAAACCCGGGGTCCGTCGATCTCGCCTGTGATAACGCCAGCGGACTTGAGGATACGTAGGTGTTCCGACACCGTTGACTGAGCAAGGCCGACTGCGCCCACGATATCGCCGCCAATGCAGCCCGGAGTTGCCTGAAGCAATCGAAGGATCCGGATCCGCGCCGGATGTGCGAGGGCCTTTGCCAAGGCGGCCGTCGTTGTTTCGTCCGTTGCCATCTGCGCGCTTTCCAAGCCGATCCCTTTCCGTATATCGTCGATTTACGATTTCATCCGCCATCGGACAAGCAAGTTTGTGGCACTTGAGATCGTAGGCGGCGCGAGGGAGACGCGCTCCGGGAGGAAACGGATGAAAAGCAGGCGTCGCGCTTTGCTGATGGGGCTGGCTGCCGCGGCCGCGCCCTTTGTTGTGAGTCGAGGCTGGGCTCAAGCCCCGGCACCCTTCAGATTTGCTCTGACGCCAGTCTTTCTCGACAACGACGCGGCAGTCATTTCTGCCCTTCGCGCTGCTTTGGCCGAAGGCATGGGCCAAGACATCGAGCTTGTCCAGCGACGGACTTATCAGGAGATCTCGGGCGCGCTTCTCGACGGTTCCGTGGATGCCGCTTGGACATGCGGCTATCCCTATCTTCAGCACAAGGCCGAATTTTCGCTGCTCGGCGTACCCGTCTGGCGAGGGCAGCCGCTTTACCAGTCCTATCTCATCGTTGCCCAGGACGATCCCGCGACCGCGCTCTCGGACCTGCGTGGCGGTGCTCACGCCTTTTCGGATCCTGATAGCAACTCCGGTTTCCTCGTCACTGCGTCGGACCTCGCGCGGGACGGCCAAACCCCGGACCAGTTCTTTTCACGCGTCATCTTCACCTACGGCCACCGCAACGTGGTCCGGTCGGTGGCAGGCGGCCTGACCCGATCCGGCAGCGTCGATGGCTACGTCTGGGAAGCGCTCAGTTCCGCTGAACCGGATCTGACAGCACGGACAAAGGTCATTGTGCGCTCGGAGTGGTTGGGCTTTCCCCCGATGGTGGCCAAGGCAGATCGCATGGATGAGCCATCTGTGATGGCCTGCAGGGCCGCGCTACTGGGTCTTTCAGCCACAGCGCAGGGGAGGGAGGCCCTCAAACTCTTGAGCCTGGATGCGATCGAGCCGGGGGAGGACGCGCTCTTCGACGGGATCGCCGCCCGCATGGCTGTCTTGTCGGGGGGATGAGACCCTTGCCGCGCTTTCGCGACCTGCCCGTGACCCTGCGTGTGCCGCTGGTGATGGCTGGCCTTATGATCCTGCTCGGATTTCTGGCGAGCCAAAGCGTCCTGTCTGCGCTTGGCCGGGTGCAGGACGCCCGCCTTTCCGAGACCGCAAGATTGCATGTCGAGGGCCTGTCCGTGGCCCTCGGCCCATCCTATCGCCGTCCGAGTGACCCGCGAGGCCGTTCCGAAGAGCGCATGGCTGTAACTTGCCACTGCCTGTGGTTGGCATCTCTCCTGGCGGTTGTGCCTATCCAACGGTGACGCCGAAAATCGATCCGACCAGCGCAGTCGCGGCCATGGCAAGGGCACCCCAGAACGTCACCCGCACTGCGCCTCGCAGGATGCCGGCGCCGCCAGCAGTCGCGCCAAGACCGCCCAGGATGGCGAGCGACAGGAGTGTCGCGATGGCTACGAAAGGCACAATTTGCGCTGGCGGAGCAAGCATGGCCACCAGAAGCGGGACCACAGCACCCACGGCAAAGGTCATGGCTGATACGAGGGCTGCCTGGATCGGATGGGCGGTGACGGTATCGGATATTCCAAGCTCGTCACGCGCGTGGCTACCAAGCGCATCGCGTTCGGTCAGCTGAACGGCAACCTGTTCGGCCAAATCGCGGGTCAGCCCGCGCGCCTCGTAGATTCGGGTCAGTTCCTCGAGTTCGGCATCAGGCGTCTCAGCAAGCTCCTTCTTCTCGCGGGCAAGGTCGGCCTGCTCGGCATCGGTCTGCGAACTGACCGAGACGTATTCGCCTGCCGCCATCGACATGGCTCCAGCCACCAGCCCGGCGAGGCCCGCGATCAGTACTTCCGTCCGCCCTGTGCCGGCTGCGGCGACGCCCACGACGAGGCTGGAGGTTGATACAAGGCCATCATTCGCGCCGAGCACCGCCGCGCGCAACCATCCGATGCGGTGCACCATATGTATTTCGGAATGGGACAGGCGGCTCATGCGGGAACTCCTTCAATACGGGTTTGCGGTGCTGTGAGGCCCGCGGGTGAAATGCGCAGGGCGCGCAATGCGTTCAGGATAACGGCCACATCGATCGCCTCCTGCAGCAGCGCCCCTTGCACCGGGGTCAGGTAGCCAAAGGCCGCAGCGATCATGCCCAGAACCGACAGGCTGATGCCTGCGACCACGCTTTCGAGCGCGATCCGGCGCGACCGGCGGGCGATCTCGATCCCCGGCGCGATGCGGTCCACCCGGTCCACCAGTAAAACCACATCGGCCGCCTCGGCACTTGCCGCCGCCCCGCGTGCGCCCATGGCGACGCCCACATCGGCGGCAGCCAGTGCAGGGGCGTCGTTGACGCCGTCGCCCACCATCATCACCGGGCCGTTCTTGTGTTCGGTCAGGACCAGCAGCACCTTCTCGTCCGGGGTCAGGCCCGCCCGGATGCCGTCAAGGCCCAGTCCTTCCGTCACCCGCGCCGCAACCTCGGCCCGATCTCCGGTGGCCAAGAGGATGCGCGCAACCCCTTGCTGCCGCAGGCTGGCAAGCATCTCGGCTGCCCCTTCGCGGAGGGGGTCGGACATGACCAGATGCGCCGCCAAACGGCCTTCGACGGCCACGGCCACCATGACCGACCCTGCCGCCAGTTCCGGGTGATCACCCGACAAACGGCCCACGCGCCCCGCGACGAAACCATCGCCCCCGACGATGACTTGCCGTCCGTCGATGAAACCGATGACGCCTTCGCCTGGGATTTCAGCCACATCTTCGGGGATGGGTAGGGTGAGACCCCGGTCCCTTGCTGCAGCCACGATGGCCTGCGCGACGGGGTGTTTTGATGCCTGATCCAGCGCCGCAGCATAGCGCAGGATGTCGTCAGCCACCATCCCGTCATGGCTGTCGATACTGACGATCTGCGGGCGCCCGTCGGTCAGGGTGCCGGTCTTGTCGAGGATCAGGGTGCGGATGCGCGCCATCGCCTCGAGTGGCTTCGCGCCTTTGACCAGCACCCCGAAATGCGCCGCCCGGCTTAGCCCTGCCACCAGCGCCACCGGTACGGCGAGGATAAGGGGGCAGGGCGTGGCAACGACCAGCACGGCGACCGCGCGGATCGGATCGCCCGTGAACCACCAGGCGGCGAAGGCGATGGCAATGGTGACGGCCAGAAACCCCAGCGACCAGCGGTCCGCGAGCCGCGCCATGGGAGCCTTGGAGGCCTGCGCTTCCTCGACCAGCCGGACAATCCCGGCATAGGTGCTGTCCTTCGCCTCGCGCGTGGCGGTCAGGTCGAAGGCATCGCCCGCGTTAGTCGAGCCGCTCATCGCCTCGGCCCCACGGTCGAGGCGCACCGGCAGGGACTCCCCCGTCAACGCCGAGGTATCAAGGAAGGCGGTGGCAGAGGTGATGCGCCCGTCCACCGGCACGACATCACCCTGCCGGATCAGCAGGCGGTCACCTGGCGCTATGGCCTCGAGCGCCACCTCCTCCAGTCCGCCATTGCGGTGGCGCGTGGCGGTGCGCGGGACGCGGGACAGAAGATCGCGCATCTCGCGCCGCGCTCGCCCCTCGGCAAAGCTTTCCAGAAACGTGCCGCCCGAATACATGACGGCGACGACCGCTGCCGCCAGCGTCTCGCCAAAGGTCAGCGCGGCCGACATCGACAGGGCGGCGACGATATCGAGGCCTACTTCTCCGCGCGCGAGGCTGCGGATGATCTCGATGACCAGCGCGGCCAACACCGGCACGACGCCCGCGAACCACACGGTCTGCGCCAGGTCGGAGCGCCCGCCGAAATGCAGCCCGAGCCCGGTCACCAGACCTGCCAAGGCGATGACCAGGAGCAGTGTCTTTAGCCTGTCTGTCTGAGCATGATCCAAAGCTGTCAATCTCCAGCGGCCGGGGCCGTCGCCGCGGACGTGTTCGAAAATACTTTGCCAACGCCAATGCCTTGAACGACACCCGTATCATCGCGCGTCAGGAACAGCGCGTCGAGCCCCGCCTGCTGCGCAAGGTTTGCGCCTGCATCGACACCCTTCACCATCAGTGCCGTCGCCCAGGCATCCGCCTCGGCGCAGGTGGGAGCGATCACAGTGACGGATGCAGGGGACGCGAGAAGCGGTGCACCGCGCGCGGGGTCCATCGTGTGGGACAGATCACGCCCGTGCACCGTGACCCGGTGGCGATAATCGCCCGAGGTCGCAACGGCGGCGTCCTGAAGCGTCAGGATGGAATGGGGCGCGCGGCAGTGAGGGTCGGGGGCCTCGACCGCGATGGTCCAGGGGCCACCATCTGGACGCAGGCCTGTGGCGCGCATCTCGCCGTCGATTCCGACGAGGGCGTCGCGGATACCGTGGTCGTGCAGGACCTGCGTCAGACGATCCACCCCGTAGCCCTTGGCGATGCCGTTCAGGTCCAGCGAGATGGGGGCACTCTTGCGCACCCGGTTGCCGTCCAGTTCCAGCGCCTCATGGGCCGGGCGGCGGGGGGCCTGCATTGCGTCGTGAATGGCCTGCGGATCGGCTGCTGCCGGGCCATAGCCCCAGGCGCGCACGGCATCGCCCATGCCGATGTCGAAGGCCCCGCCCGAGGCGCGGCCGATGGCAAGCCCGAGGGTCAGCACCCGCGCCAGATCGGCGGGAATGTCCTGCCATGCCCCCATTGGCGCGGCGTTCAGGCGCATCAGGTCGCTGTCGGGCTTCCAGGTCGACATCTGCGCATCGACGGCATCCACCGCAGCCTGAAGCGCGGCTTGTACCGAGGCGGGGTCGAACCCCGGTGGCGCAAAGAACAGCGCGCTCCACCGTGTGCCCATGGTCGGGCCGTTCAGGGCGTGGCGGACCCTGTCAGTAGACATCTTCGACATAGCGGCCTCCGGCCTTGAGCATCGCGGGCGTCAAGCCCAAGGGCGCGAGGATATCCTCCAGCGCACGGGCCACGCCGCGACCCATGTCACGCCCACCGCAGACCATGATCCTTGCACCCTGCCGGATTGCCTCGGCCACCTGCGCGGCCTCGGCCCGCAGGGCATCCTGCACATAATGCGGCTGCGCTCCGCGCGAGACGGCGGTGGAAAGCCGCGTCAGACGTCCTTCGTCAGCCCAGGCCGCCAGATCGTCACCGTAAAGGAAATCGCTGTCCGGGTGCCGCATCCCGAAGAAGAGATGCACCGGACGGCGACGGGCATTGGCGCGGATGATCCCGGCCAGCGGCCCGATCCCGGTTCCCGCCCCGATCAGAATCAGGGGTGCTCGGCCTCGGCCTGCATGAAAGCCCGGATTGCGCCGCAGGAAGGCCTGGGCGGCGTCACCCGGTTCCAGCGCCAGCAACTGGCCGGAACACAGGCCCCCCGGGTGCTTCTTCACCACGATCTCGACGAAGCCGTCGCGACTGCCCGATGCCAGCGAGTAGAAGCGCGGCACGGCCGAGCCTTCGGGCAGGATGCCCAGAAGGTCGCCCGCCTGAAACCCTGCAAAGCCCCGGCCCGTCAGCCGCTCCCAAAGGGTCGCCTTGGGCAAGGCAAAGCGCAGGATCGAAGTCGGGGCCTGCACCGCCTCGCCATAGTCGCGGCGCGAGATCAGGGTCAGGCCATGCGCCTCGGGGCGGGCGGGCTGGTGGTCGAGTTCCAGCGTGATTCCGATGGCCTGCCCCAAAGCCCGGCCCCAGCGGGCGAAGTCCTGCGGCGACTGGCGGTCCACTGTGTCCATGGGCAGGAGGGTGGCCCAGCCGTTGGCGCGTGCGGTGGCCTCAACCTCTGCCGCATAGGCACAGAAGGCCGGGAAACTGCGGTCACCGAAGCCCAGCACGGCGAGGGCCGCGGTCGGGGGCATGCGCGCCAGCCGGTCGAGGAAGCCTTGCGCGGACGCGGGCGCGTTGCCTTCGCCATAGGTGGCGGCCAGGATCAGGAACCGCTCCGCCCGTGGGTGGCGCGCGGGGTCAAAGGCCGACATCGGCGCGATGTGGACCGCCTGACCTGCATCCCGCAGGGCACGCGCCAGCGTCGCGGCGAAGCCCCAGGTGCTGCCGCCTTCGGAGCCGACAAGGATCACCGTCTGCGCCCGGCCCGCGGGCGCATTGTCGCGCAGCCGGGGCCGACCCCGCCGTCCAGCGGCCCAGATCAATGTGCCGGTTGCCCCCATCACCGGGACGCTGAGCGCGATCAGGCCGAGGACCAGCCCGAAGGTCGCCGCACCCTGACCGGTGTGCAGCATGTAGACGGTTTCCGAGACCTGCTGCCATGGCGTCAGGTCCGCCCAGGACAGAAGTTCGCCGGTCCCCTGATCGATCAGGCCGGTGCCTGCATCGGTGGAGAGGGTGAACATATCCTGCGCATCGCCTGCATAGGGAAAACTCAGCTTGCGCAAGGCGTCGACAGGCACATCCTGCAGCGCGGCCATCTGGTCCAGCGGGAAGGCCATCTGTCCGCTGACCACCGCAGGGTCGGCGGGGCGTGCCGCCCCATCGGGCAAGAGGTCAAAGGTTGATGCTGTCATCCAGAGCGCGGTGGCCGCCGACAGGGCAAGGCCCAGGACGGCGACGCGCGCCAGTTCCACATGCAGACGCCCGGCCAGAGGCCCGCGCAGCCGCGCGAACCAGCGCCGCCAACCGCCTGTGCGCCGCGCGACCAGCGCCGCCCCCGACAGGGTCAGCACCAGCATCGCGGCAGCGCCCGCCGCCATCACCAACCGCCCGGCATCGTCCAGAAACAGCGACCGGTGGAGGTTGGTCAGCCAGCGTTCCATCCCGTTAGGATCGGCCGAGCCGACATCTGCCCCGGTCGCGGGGTCGATCACCGCCGATCCGGGCGTGCCGCCGTCGAACCACCATGCGGTGATGGTGCCCGCGGGGGACCGGCGGATTTCTTCAAGCCCCGGGTGGGTGGCGGCCAGGCGGGCGGCCAGATCCGCCACGCTTTGCTCTGCGACGGCCTGCGGGGCGGCCAGCCGTTCGGCCATGGGAAAGACCGACAGCGCCGCACCGCTAAGTGCGAGAACGGTCACAAGAACAAGCGCCAGAAGCCCCGGCCAGCGATGCAGCGCGCGGATCATCGGTTCGTCCCCTTACTGATAGACGAAGCTGGCGATGTAGCGGCGGCCCTGCACGGCCACGCCCGCACCCGCTGTCGTCAGCGGCACCGCGATCTCGTTGGGGCTGTCGCGCATGTCCTCGACCGCCGCATCGATGTGGAGCGTGTAGCCCGCATCGAACAGCGCATCAGCGAGATCCAGCGTGATCTCGAGCGTCCGGCCCGCGCCCACGCTGGCCCCGGTGATCCCGTTGATCTGGGCAGGGTCGCCCCCGGTGGCGGCATACCAGTCGCTCAGGTGCTCGTAGTATTTCGACTTGCCGCCCGCCATCCACAGGCTGCCGACATAGGCGCCCGCGGCATCGGTGACATACAGCGCCAGATAGGCGCCATCGCCGCCATAGCTGTTCATCGTGGTGGTCAGTGTCACGGGCCGGGCCATTGCCAGCCCGGGCAGGGTCAGCGCGGTGGTCAGGGCAAGCGTCGCGAGAAGGGATTTCATCGGATGTCCTTTCGGTGATGATCTGCGCCCCGCATGGGCAGGGCGCGCGAGAACCGGGATCAGTTGGTCACGGCCACGGGCGGCGCGCCGTTGCCGAAGAGCCCATTTGCCGGGGGTGCGACGGTGCCTGCGGGCGCAGGGTTGCCGAGGGTGCCGGCGCAGTCATCATCATCATCATCATCATCATCGTCGCAGTCCTCGTCGTCATCATCGTCCTCGTGCCCGCGACGGAACCATCCGCCGTCATCATCGTCGTCATCGTCTCCGCTTACACGGATGAGGGGCACGGGCTGGCCGTCCGCGTTGAACACGGCTTCGCAAACGCCGCTGCACGCATTTTGGGCGCTGCCTTGGGTCTGCATCGCGGCGAGGGCCGGCAGGCCGAGAGCCGCTGCGAGCGCCGTCGATGCGAAAAGAAGGGAAAGTCGGGATGTCATGCATGGTCTCCTTGGATCTGATGCTGGCAATCTGGGCGCCGGACCTGAGCCGTTCCTGACGCCATCCCGCTTTCTGCTTCAGCTTGGCGTCAGGAAGAAAAAGGCCCCGCCGAGACAGGGCGGGGCCAGTCGGACCACGAGGGACAGGCGTGGTCAGGGAACAGGGTCAGGTGATGTCGCCGGGCTCAGGGGCGCGCTTGTCGCCCGTGATCATGGCGCGGGCGAGGTTCTCGCGGTGGCGGATCGAGGCGAAGACGACCCCCGCGGCATGCGCCGCGACCAACAGAAGCATCAGGTTGGCCAGCGTCTCGTGGACCTCCTTCAGCGGGCCCTCGGCCTCGCCCCCCTCGCCGTATTCATCGCCATCATCGTCGGCCCAGGCGGGCGACACGATCTGCGGCAAGGCGGGCAGCATCGCCACGCGGTCGGGTTCGGCCATCAGCCAGCCGGTGAAGGCCGTGCCCGACAGCGTCAGCAAAAGCGCCACGATCATCGCCGCCCCCGCCGGGTTGTGACCGAGGTAGCGGGGTTCCTGCCTGCGCAGCATGGACCCCAGATAGGCGAGCGTTGCCCCCGGGCCCTTCACGAACTGCGTGAAACGCGCATAGCGGCTGTCGGCAAATCCCCAGATCAGCCGCAAGGCCACCAAGCCTGCAACCGTGTAGCCCGCCACTTCATGGATGGGCTGCACCTCATCGGCCGTCAGCCAGGCCGTCGCAAAAGCGGCCACGAGGCCCCAGTGAAAGACGCGGACCAGAGGGTCCCAGACGCGTACGGTGGTGGCGTCCTTGGTCTGCACGGAAAGATGGTCAGTCATTTTCCTGCCCCTCGCGTTCATCATCGTCACTGTCATCCTCGAACTCGAATTCGACGATCTGAAGCGTGCCGGGATGGAGCTTGACCTCGATGGCGCGGCCCGTCGCGTCGCGACCGTCGATCTCGTAGCAGCCGTCGTCGATCTTGATGCGGCGCACCTCCCAGCCTTGCGCGAGGGCGAACTCGGCCACCGCCTCGCGCGGTTGCCAATCGGCCATCGGCACGAAGCAATCATCGTCAGCCAGTGCGGCACCGGCCGGCAGGACCGTCAGAAAAGCAAGAATTGTCAGCGTCTTTCGCATGGGCCACACTCCGGGTTACGGCCAATCTGGATGATGTGATGCGCGCCGAAGCTGACGGCAGCCTGAAGACGGCTGAGCCTGGGCTTCAGTCTGCTGTCAGGAGAGAGGGTCAGAAGCAAACCAACCCGGGGCAAATGGGACGGCATAAGACCATGCGCATAGTGCTGATCGAAGATGACATGGTTCTGGGCGCCGCCGTACGCGACCAGATCGCCGCTGATGGCCATTCGGTCGACTGGGTCCAGCGGCTGGACGCCGCCACCGACGCCTTGGCCGGGGCGAGCTTCGATCTGGTGCTCTTGGACCTGATGCTGCCCGATGGCTGAGCTGCTGCCGGTTTCGTGGACAGCAGGTTAAGCTAGCATAGCGCGGGCCTCGAATTCCATGGGGCTGAGGTAGCCGAGTTTCGAATGTCGTCTGCGCGGATTGTAGAAGCGCTCGATGTAGTCGAACACGTCGGCACGGGCTTCGTCGCGGGTGCGGTAGACTTTGCGGGCTGTGCGTTCGGTCTTCAACGACGAGAAGAAGCTCTCCATCGCGGAATTGTCCCAGACGTTTCCGGCCCGGCTCATCGAACAGGTGATGCCGTTATCCGCCAGAAGCCGTTGAAACTGCTCGCTTGTGTATTGAGAGCCCTGGTCCGAATGATGAAGCAGCGCGTCGGCCTTTCCACGTCGCCAGACGGCCATCATCAGCGCGTCCATGACCAGTGAGGCATCCCGGTCGGCCTTCATGGACCAACCGACGACACGCCGTGAATACAGATCAAGGACGGCCGCGACGTAGAGCCAGCCTTCTGCGGTCCAGATGTAGGTGAAGTCGGCCAGCCATTTCTGGTTCGGTCGTTCAGCCTGGAAGTCGCGGTTGAGAATGTTGTCGGCTATGACCGACCGCTCGCCGTCATCCTTCGGCTTGCCACGGCGTTTGGGCCTCGCCCGCAAGGCATTGCTCCGCATCAGCCGTTCGATCCGGTGAAGGCCGCAGGCCAGGCCTTCCTCCAGAACATCGCGCCAGACGCGGCGGGCGCCATAGGTCCGGTCACTAGCCTTGAAGCTCGTCTCGATTGCCGTGACGAGCTTGGCATCTTGGATCTCGCGGGCGCTGGACGGGCGATTGAGCCAAGCATGGAAGCCGGATCGCGACACATCCAGCACTTCGCACAGCCAGCTGACGGGCCAGATGTGGCGGTGTTTGGCGACGAAGGCGAACCTCATGTCGCCTCCCGCGCGAAAAAAGCGGCCGCTTTCTTGAGGATGTCACGCTCCGCACGGAGCCGGGCGACCTCTTTTTTCAGGGCTGCAATCTCGGCCAGATCGGCCCGCATCTGCCCGTTCCCGGGAAACGCCGTCGCCGGTGTCGCGGTCAGTTCCCGCATCCACCGCCGCAGAACGCTCTCGGCCACATCCAGGTCACGGGCGGCCTGCGCCACCGCAACGCCCCGGTCCGTCACCAGCCTTACGGCCTCGATCTTGAACTCACGGCTGAACTTCCGTCTCGTCATATCCACTCTCCGGTTCCTTGGTCACGATCTTATCTTCGTGTCCACGAAACCGGCAGCAGCTCAGGCCGCGGCATCCCGTTCCTGCGCCGCCTGCGGGCCAAGGGAGATGTGACGCCCGTCATCATCCTGACCGCGCTCGACCAGATCAGCGACCGGATCGAAGGGCTGAACGCAGGGGCCGACGACTATCTTGTGAAACCCTTCGACCTTGCGGAACTCTCCGCCCGCATCGGGTCGGTCGCGCGCCGCTATGCCGGCAACCCCAACCCCATCGTCACCCACGGGCCGCTGGAGATTGACCTGGCCGCTCGCAGCATCCATCGCGACGGCCGCCCGGTTACCCTGACCGCCCGCGAATGGGCGCTTTTCGAGGCGTTCCTGTCCCGTCCCGGCCAGCTTCTGTCCAAGGCCCAGCTCGAGGACAAGCTCTATGCCTTCGGCGCCGAGATCGAGAGCAACACGATCGAGGTCCATGTCAGCCGCCTGCGCAAGAAGCTGGGGGCGGAGGTGATCGAGACGGAACGCGGCCTCGGCTACCGTCTGGGCCGCGCATGAGGGCGCCGCGCAGCCTTCAGGGTCGCCTGGGGCTCTGGCTGGGCGTTGCTCTGACGGTGCTTTGGGTGCTCGCGGCCAGTGTGACGGCGCTGATCGCGCGGAGCGAGATCGAAGAGGTGTTCGATTCCGCCCTGCAGGAAACCGCACAGCGCATCCTGCCACTCGCTGTCGTTGATATCCTGAACCGCGAGGAGGCGGGCATCAGCCAGCGCCTTGCTGCCATTCGCGAGCATGACGAGTTCTTCACTTACATCGTGCGGGATGACCAAGGGCGCATCCTGCTGCAATCCCATGCCGCCGACCCGGGCGTATTTCCGGCTTGGGACGGGATCGGCTTCCACCAGACGGCGACGCATCGGCTCTACAGCGACGAGGCCGTGCAGGGCACGATCCGCATCACCGTCGCCGAACCGCTGGCCCACCGCGCCAGCGTAGCGCGCGAGATACAGATGGGTCTTGGCCTGCCGCTGCTGATCGTGCTGCCGGTGGCGCTTCTGGCCATCGTGCTGGCCGTCCGCGCCAGCCTTACGCCTCTGCGCCAGTTCCGCGACCGCCTGTCGGCGCGAGGCGCGCGCGACCTGAGCCCCGTTGCCGGCGAGGATCTGCCTACCGAAATCGCACCCCTCGCCGATACGATGAACGGCCTTCTGGGGCGGCTGGACGCGGCCTTCGCAGCGGAACGCAGCTTTGCGGCCAATGCCGCGCATGAACTTCGCACGCCTTTGGCCGGTGCCATCGCACAGGCGCAAAGGCTGCAGGCCGAAACGCGCGACGCCGATGCCAAGGCCCGTGCGGGCGAGATCGAGGCCACGCTCAAACGCCTGACCCGCCTCTCCGAACGCCTGCTGCAACTGGCCCGCGCCGAGGGCGGCCGCCTGCGCCGCGACATCGCGGCCGATCTGCGCCCCGTGGCCCGGCTGATCGTCGACGATCTCGCGCGAGGGGTCGAGCCTGGGCGCATCCTCCTCACGCTTCCGGCAAGCGCCGTCATGTCGGATCTGGACCCCGACGCCTTCGCGATCGTCTTGCGCAATCTGATCGAGAATGCCTTGCGCCATGGACAAGCCGAAGCTCCTGTGGAGGTCTCGCTTGCAAATGACGGAACGCTGATCGTCGCCAACGACGGCCCGGTCGTGCCCGCTGAGGACCTCGCTCGCCTGACGCACCGGTTCGAGCGCGCCCGGTCCGATAGCGAGGGCAGCGGTCTTGGGCTGGCCATTGTCGCAACGATTGCCGAAAGGTCTGGAAGTCCACTCGAACTCAGGTCGCCTCGCGAAGGCCGGGCTTCGGGGTTCGAGGCACGACTGTCACCGACCGGAACAGGCGTTTTGAATCCTTAGTCAGAGTCATTCAGGCGTCATGCGGTGAGCTGAAAGCCTGCTTTACGCACATCACTCGATTGATGGTGTATTGACCAAGTAGCCCGACGCAACTGGGCTAGGTCAATTCATTGCCAAATCGGTTGCCGTTTTCCCGGCAGACAGTGCCTCAACGAACCACTGCGGCTTACGCCCGCGGCCAGACCAAGTGAGCGCCGGATTCTCAGGATGCCGGTATTTCGCCGCGGCTGGCGCACGCGCGGACTTCGTCTCGGTGCCGACAAGCTCGGCCAGGGAGTAGCCCATCTCCCGGGCAAGGGCTTCCACCTTGGCGCGGGCTTCCGCCTTCTGCCGATCCTCGAATGTGGAAATCGCCTTGGCGACGTCCTTCTGCATTTTCTTCAGCTCGTTGAGCGACAGTGCCTCGAGATCATAATCAGCCATTGATGCGGTCCGTGTCCTAAATGTCCCGGCATCGATAGCCCGTCGCGGCAGGCTGCCGCAACTGCCGGAAGGCAAGGGCAGGGGTGGCAAAGGCTGGTGATCGCCGTTTCCGCTGCCAGGGAGGTGTTGAACTGGGGGTCAGGCTGTCCCGATGGGCGAGGTGACAGGGTCTGGCATGGGCTCCCCGCGCATCTCTGTCTTCTGGGCCATCCCTTCGACTGACAATCCCCTAATCCCGTTCGGGCTCCTGCGCGCAACCCCGCGTCAGTCCGGGCCGTGTTGCCCCTTTGGGGCTGCCCGCTCCACCCCGGTCCTCTGGGGGTTTCCTGTGTCCGTTCCGTCCACCGTGCACGCGTCACCCGACGGGCTTTTTCCGGGTCTTGTCGAAGGGACGGTCCCGAAGACAGGACACACAGGAGCTTACCATGCAGAACATCGTCATCCTCGCCGGCAACATCGGTCAGACCCCCGAAGCCCGCACCACCCAGGGCGGCACCAAGATCACCAACTTCAGCCTCGCCACCTCCCGCCCCCGCCTCTCGGAAGGTCGCGTCCTGCGCGACGAAAATGGCTACCGGGTCATGGACACCGAATGGCACCGCATCACCTGCTTCAACGGTCTCGGCAAGACGGTCGCGGAGCATTGCGAAAAGGGCATGAAGGTCCTCGTCCACGGCCGCATCCACTATACCAAGTGGATCGACAGCATGGGGAACGACCGCTACGGCTGCGAGATCATCGCCGAGAAGGTCGACTTCCTGAGCCGCCCGAAGTCGGCCGAGAACGAAAATCCCGAGCTGGTTGACCGCGACGAAGAGATCCCGTTCTGAGAACGGGGTCTACCCTCGGGCCCGGCGGGGAGACCCGTCGGGTTTCGGCTTTGCGGCGCTTAACATCGGAAAGCCGATGAAGCGCGTTTCCAAGAGCGGTGACTTAGATGCGGCATCTCAGCTTTCGCTGCTGCAGTCCTTTCAAACATCTGGTCGCATCGTCTTTGCTCCGCTACGTTTTGCATATGAAACCAGAAGACAAAGACCGGATTGCAGCGAGCTTGGCCAAGATCATGGCCATGATGTGCGTGCGCAATACCAGGCTCGAGATCGTCCATGCAGGTGTCGTTCCGGTCACGCTTGCAGGTGACTATTCGGATGTGTTCGTGGTTGACGCCGATGGCCGCAAAATCCCTTGGGCGGATGTATCACATATCGACGACGATGAGATGCGGGACCTGATGCGCCAGATCGTCAATCGGCTCTACACGTTTCACATGAACTGCGATGATCCAGAATTCATGACGCTCATTGATCGCTGGATGACGGTTGCTGGCAAATGGGATGATCCGGAGTTGGACGCGAAGTTTCTGGGCTCAATCAAATTTCAAAGCGACCTGAGCTCAACCTGAATTCACCTCTTCGGGCTGCGTCCGCCGGTAAATCTTTGGGCGTCACGCTCAGTGGAAATCCCGGCTGGGAAACAGTTTCTTCGCCTGTTCGCGCGGATGGCGGGCGGTGGACCTGACGCTGCCACCGACGGTGCGATCGGTGTCATCGGCGCGACCGTCATTGGCGTCGATCAGGACAGGGCGGCCCAGAGTGGCCAGCAGGGGTGAAACATCCTCGACTCTCTCGGCGATCAGATGGGTGACCGGGCCGTCGCGCTCGATCCGGCCGGTCACGCGCACGAGCCGCCCGGCGATCACCGCCTTGCGGAAGGTCTCGTAGACCTTCTTCCAGACGACCACATTCGCGGTGCCGGTCTCATCTTCCAGCGTCAGGAAGATCACGCCCGAAGCCGTGCCGGGCCGCTGTCGGGTGATGACAAGGCCGGTGACGGTGATGCGCCCCTTGGCCTGTGCCAGCCGGTCATGCGGCAGGCTTTCAGGGAGGCGCGGGCGCAGCAGTTCCATTGGATGCGCCCGCAAGGATAGGCGCAACGAGAGGTAATCCTCGATCACCTCCTGGCCCAAGGTCATCTGCGGCAGCGTGACGGTGGGCTCATTGCCACCTTCACCATCAGGCCCGAACAGCGGCAGAGGAGCGGGGGCTTCCAGTGCCTTGGCGGCCCAGAGCGCATCGCGGCGGGTCAGGCCAAGGGCGGCGAAAGCATCGGCCTCGGCGAGCCGTTCCAGCGCATCGGAGTGCAGGCCAGCCCGGCGCCGGAGGCTTTCGACATCGGGATAGCCATTGCCACGCGCGGCGGCGATCCAGGAGGCGTCCTCTTCCCTCATCCCCTTGATCCGCCGGAAGCCGAGCCGCAGGGCCAGCGCCCCATCGGGGCGCGGTTCCAACGTGCAGTCCCAGAACGAGTGGTTGACCGAAATGGGCCGCACCTCCACCCCATGATCGCGGGCGTCGCGAACCAGTTGCGCCGGTGCATAGAAGCCCATCGGCTGCGAATTCAGAAGCGCGCAGGTGAATACCGCTTGATGATGGCATTTCAGCCAGGCGGAAATATAGACCAGCCGCGCAAAGCTGGCGGCGTGGCTCTCGGGAAAGCCATAGCTGCCGAAGCCCTCGATCTGGGCAAAGCAGCGCGCCGCAAAATCGGCGTCATAACCGCGCGCCAGCATGCCGCTGACAAATCGCTCGCGAAACGAACCGATGGTGCCCATGCGTTTGAAGGTGGCAAGTGACCGGCGCAGACGGTCGGCCTCGGATGGTGTGAAGCCTGCGGCGACGACGGCGATCTGCATCGCCTGTTCCTGAAACAGCGGTACGCCGTATGTACGGCCCAGAACTTCCATCATCGCGGGACCGAGATCTTCGACCTTTTCGCGCCCCATCCGGCGGTTGATGAAGGGATGCACCATGCCGCCCTGAATCGGGCCGGGGCGGACGATGGCGACCTCGCAGACCAGGTCATAGAATTTGCGCGGCCGCATCCGGGGCAGAAAGTTCAATTGCGCCCGGCTTTCGACCTGGAACACCCCGATGGCATCAGCGCGGCAGAGCATATCGTAGATCGGCGGGTCTTCGGGCGGCACATTGGCCAGCGTCAGCTGCTGCCCGCGATGCTCCTCCAGAAGCGCAAAGGCCTTGCGGATGCAGGTCAGCATGCCAAGCGCAAGGATGTCGACCTTCAGGAGACCAAGCGCATCGATGTCGTCCTTGTCCCATTCGATGATGGTGCGGTCGTCCATCGCCGCATTTTCAATCGGGCAAAGTTCATCCAGACGGCCCTTGGTGATGACGAAGCCGCCCACGTGTTGCGAAAGGTGGCGGGGAAAGCCGACGATCTCGCCGATCAGTTGCACGGCCAGTTGCACGCGGCGGTCCGCGAGGGAAAGACCTGCGTCGCGCAAGCGATCCTCGCCGGGTGCGGCGGAAGACCAGCCCCAGATTTGCCCGGAAAGTCGGGCGATCACGTCCTGGCTCAGCCCCATCACCTTGCCGACCTCGCGGATGGCGGCGCGGCTACGGAAATGGATCACCGTCGCCGTCAGCCCGGCACGCTCGCGGCCGTAGCGCTCATAGATCCACTGGATCACCTCCTCGCGGCGTTCGTGTTCGAAATCGACGTCAATATCCGGCGGTTCGCCCCGCTCCTTGGAGATGAAACGCTCGAAGATCAGGGTGATGCTCTCGGGCGGTACCTCGGTAATGCCCAGAAGATAGCAGACCACCGAATTGGCGGCCGAACCCCGTCCCTGACACAGGATGCCCTTCGATCTGGCGAACTGCACGATGTCGTGGACGGTCAAGAAATAGGGGGCGTAATCCACCTCGCGGATCAGGGTCAGTTCCTTTTCCACGCGATGCACGATCTTTGGCGGCGGACCAGAGGGATAGCGCCAGTGAAGACCTTCGCGCGCCAGCCGTTCCAGCCGGTCCTGCGCGGGCTCGTTCTCGGCTTCATCGGGATATTGATAACGCAGGTCGCTGAGGCGAAAGGCGCAACGGTCTGCAATCTCCAGCGTGCGGCGCAGCGCGGCGGGGTGGCGGTGAAACATCTTCGCCATTTCGGCGCCGGATTTCAGGCGGCGCTCGCCATTTGCCAGCCGGTGTTCGCCGATGGCGTCGATTGTGCAGCCAAGGCGCATGCAGGTCAGCACATCGGCCAGGGGGCGACGGGCGGAACGGTGCATCAGCACATCGCCCACAGCGACCATCGGCTGGCTCACCTCCTGCGCCAGAATGCCGATCTGGTCGAAACGGATCTGATCCCGGCCGTCATAGTGTGGGGCGGCCCCCAGGAAGCACTGACCAGGGAAGGCGCGACCGATGGCGCGAAGATCGCCGCGGGTGCTTTTCGGGCCGGGATCGTCCAGCGGGTCGGGCGAAAGGGCGATCAGCACCATGCCCTTGCCCCATTCGACCAGATCGGCGCGTTGCAGGTGACATTCGCCCTTGGCCGCGCGCCGCTTGCCAATCGACAGAAGCCGGGTCAGGCGCGACCAGGCGGCAAGATCGGTGGGCAGGGCCAGCCATTCCACGGCGGAGTCAGTCAGCGCCAGACGCGCCCCGGCGATCAGTTTCGGCAGCGGGGCGTCCGACATGGCGGGGGCATCAGTCTGTCCGGTGAAATGCGGCACGGTCTGGCGGCTGGAATGGTCCGTCACGCGCTGCGAGCGGATGATTGGGCCCGCCTCTGCCGCCGCGGTCCGCGCCTCGTCGCGCAGACGCGCCAGTTCCTTCAGCGCGGAGAAGGCCCGCACCACGCCTGCCACCGAATTGCGGTCGGTGATGGCGATGGCACTCAGCCCCAGTTCTGCCGCCCGCGTGACCAGTTCCTCGGGATGCGAGGCGCCGGTCAGGAAGGTGAAGTTCGATGTGACGCAAAGTTCGGCGTAGGGAATCATGCGAACTCCCCCTGTACGTGCCAGTTCTGCGCCCCTCCGGGCGCGGGCCAGGCCGGGGTTTGCGGGGTGTGAAACAACCAGAGCCGCGGCCCTTCCCGTGTCTCGATCCGCCAGTAATCGCGCAGGCCCGACCGCCAGGCGGGATCGTCGAACCACCATTCCGGCGTGATGCGTTCTGGGCCCAGCGCGCGCAGCGTGGTGAAGCGCATGCGCCGCCAATGGAAACTCGCGGGCGGGTTGCCCGAGGCGGCGGTCACCGGCTCGGGCGGAAACAGGGAGATCGGCCGCGCCGCCCCCCCGCGATGCGGGATCGGTTCGGATGCGGAATAAGCAGCCGGGGCCAAGAGGAAACTGCGCTCAGGGATCAGGCTGGTTGCAGGCAACAGCCGCAGCACCCGGTCAAAGCCGATGCGGTTGCCGACAGAGGACAGAAGATCAGCCAACGCATCGTCGTGCCGGATCGCCTGGCCGCCACCAATCTGTTCCGGCGCAAGGGCCTCTGTCACCGGGGCAGTCAGGCGAAGGGCATCAATGCCGAAACCGGCATCCACCTCGTCCACGCCCTTGGCAAACAGCGCAGCGATGCGGGCCGCATCGCGCATCGGGCGGGCGAGACCGATCTCGACCTGTGCAGATTGGCGATCAACGCGGCGCAGCTCCAACCGGACCCGGCGCGCACCCATCTGATGTTGGGCGAGCTTGGCGCAGAGCCGGTCCAGCAGGCGTTCCAGCCCCGCCATGACATCGGATTGCAGTTCGATCGGTTCGGGGAGTGTCATCCGCACCCCGAAATGCGGGGCGTCCGGTTTCGCTGCCACGGGCTCGTCGCGCTGCCCAAGCGCCTGATCCAGCCGAAGAACCAGCCCTTGCCCGAAGCGGCGGGCCAGAGGCGCGCGCGGCAAATGCGCCAGATCGGCAATGCGTGAGAGACCCACCCGCGCCAGCGCATCGGCCGTTTCAGGATCCACTCTTAGAGCTGTCACCGGCAGGCGACCGATCCCCTCGATCAGTCGCCCATCAGGCACGATGCCGCCGCCGTGACGGGCCAGTGCATGGGCGGCGCCACGGGTTCCGGCGATGGCGCTTTCCGCATGCAGGCCCGCCCGCGTCAGCCGCGCGTGCAAGTCCTCGCGCAAACCGGCTTCGCCGCCGAACAGATGCGGCACGCCCGAGATATCGGCCATCAGCCCGTCCGCGCCATCCGTGGCAATCATGGGGGCATAGCGGCTGGCCCAGCGGCGCAAGGACGCCAGCGCCGCCGCCTCACGCGCCAGATCAGCGGGGCGTATGGCAAGATCGGGACAGATCGCGCGGGCATCGGCCAGTGCCATGCCGCGATGCAGGCCGCGGGCCATGGCGGCGGGGTTCAGGCAATGCAGATGATCGGTATTGCCCGAGCGCAGGCTCAGGGCAAGGGGCCCTTCAACCGGGCGGTTCCGCAGGCTGATGTCGCTGGCCAGCCTCGGAAACCAGATGGACAGCAGCCGTCGCGCCATTCCAGTTCACAATCCAACTTCCGAAAGTTCCCTTTTTGTTCTTATTAAGGGTCCAGCAATGCAGAGTCGAGTCCGCCGCCGGGCTTGCGACGGGGGCACAGGCCCAGCGCGTTTCGGTGGCATTGCTGCCCGCGCCTTCGCGGATCAGCATCAGGCCGGTGGTCCCCCCGGCTTCGGCCGCCAGTTGCAGGCGGCGCCCGGCGGTCAGCGACAGGGGCTTTTCCGGTTCGGCGATGACGAGGCCGACGGGAGCCGAGCGCAGTGCCTCCTCGATGCACCACAAGAGATCGGTTTCGCCCTCGGGCCGGAACAGATGCAGCCGTTCGCCGACACCTTTCGGCAATCCGCGCAGCATCGGCAGTTCCGGCACATGGGCGGGCAGGATCCAGACCAGCGGGCCGGGATGCCGCACCGCCTGAAACAGCGCAAAACTTCGGCGACCGCGGCCTTCGGCCTCATGCACACGTCGCCCGCGCAGATCGAAAGCATCGGTGGGGGGCAGTTCAGGGCGCAAGGTCTCAGGCTGCATCTTCCCGCACTCCCTCCGCCACGATCTGCAGCGTCCCGTCGGGCAGGGGGCGTTGCAGCGGCAAGGCCTCGGCCACCGGTGCAGTCAGCCATCGCCGCCACTCCTCGGGCCTGGTCAGGATCACCGGCATTGCCTTGGGATGGATCTTCGCAACCTCGGCATTGGGTGGGCAGGTCAGAAAGCCGAACAGCTCTGCCGTTACCTCGCCCTCCTTCAGCTTGCGCACCGAGGTCCATTCGGTGCGGATGCCCGCGAAGAAGGCCAGGGGGCGATGCTGGCCAAGCGCGAACCAAACCGGATGGTTGCGGGGTGCGCCCGGGCGGCTGTCGATCTCGGAAAAGGTGGTGAAGGGCACGAGGCAGCGATGCTCCACCCCGAGCCAGCGTCTCCAATGGGCCGAGGCCACATTGCGGATGTTGGTGACGCCAGGATCGGTGCGCTTGCCTGCCAGAAACACCTGCGGTGTCGGCATGCCCCAGCGTGCTTTGGTCAGTTGCCAGCCTCCGCCCGGTCCGTTCCGGATGATCGGCGCGGGATAGTCGGGGAAGATCCCCGCCATCGGCGGCAGGTTGCCAGCGTCGTCGATCAGCTCCTCGTCACCCGCGCGCATGTCGTCGAAGACATGCCGCATCGCATCCTGGCTCTTGGTCTGGGAATAGAGATTACACATGGACGGGTCCGTGGAATCGGGACGGAAGGGATGATCCGGAACATTGCCAGAACATTCTCTCTGTTGGAAGGCCGTGCTCGGATGGTACCGAGGTCCGCTCATTGATCTGAGGATTTGGCTCTTAGAGTTAGGGAAGGGCGGTTGCTTTCGCGACGGGTTGATGGCTGGGAGAGTGGCTCCCGGCGCCCGTCGCGGGAGATAGCCGATGGGCGTTGTGGAAGTTCTGGATCCGGTCGCGCCGGCGCGAGCGGGTGGCTGGAAAGTGGATGTGAGCCGGGGTGAGCGGAACGGGCGGGTGTCGTCCGAGTGGTTCAACCGGCCGGATGATGAGCGGTATCTGTCGCTCGACGATCTATGGGCCAATGTGAAGGGCCGGTCCGAGCGTAGCCGCAGCCGTGTGGTGCAGACGGCGGACATCCGGGTCGAGGCCGCGCGCGACAGCGCCGAGCGGTTGCACCTGATGCTACCGAAGGCACATGAACCGGTGGCACCCACGCACTGGGCCTTCGGCCAGCTTGCGAGCATCGTCGGCGCCCCGGCCTCCTACCTGCGGCAGTTGCCCGCGCCGCTGGCGGGGATCAACCTGCAATACGGGCTTGCCAACCACCGCGCAGAGCAGGTGAAGACCTTCGAGACGGAAGACGGCCGCACCGAACTGCGCGCCGTGACCGGTCCTGACTATGGCCGCATCCATGACCATGAGCTGGTCGAGGCGGTCCAGCGCATCGCGGGCAATGGCACGGGCGATACGCGTTGGAAGGTGCCGGGCGTCCTCGACTGGTCGACCGGAGTCTACAACCCCGACGTCGAGATCAGCCGGGACACGACCACGCTCTATGCCTCGGACCGCGACGTCTTCCTGTTCCTGGTCGACGATCACAACCCGATCGAGGCCGGCAGGCTGCCGGACGGCTCCCCCGATCTCTACTTCCGGGGCTTCTACTGCTGGAACTCCGAGGTGGGCGCGAAGACCCTCGGCATGGCAAGCTTCTACCTGCGGGCCGTGTGCCAGAACCGCAACCTCTGGGGCGTCGAGGAATTCCAGGAGATCACCATCCGCCACTCGAAATACGCCGCCTCGCGCTTTGCCCATGAGGCGGCCCCTGCGCTGACGCGCTTCGCCAATTCCTCGCCGCAGGGCTTTGTGAACGGCATCAAGGCCGCGCGGCAGCAGATCGTGGCGCGGACGGATGAGGATCGGCACGACTTCCTGAGGAAGCGCGGCTTCTCGAAGGCGGAGTCGGGCAAGATCATCGAAAAGGTTCTGATGGAAGAGGGCCGCCCGCCCGAGAGCATCTTCGATTTCGTGCAGGGCATCACGCGGCTTGCACGCTACAAGACCCAGCAGGACGCCCGCCTCGACATGGAAGGGCGCGCCAAGAAGCTCCTCGACCGAGTCGGCTGACGCCGGGCCCGACAACGCGACCGCCCTCGCACGTGGCGGTCGCGCTTTCCCCTTTCAAATGCATGCCACTGGCCCCGCCCCGAGAGGGCAGGGGGCTTCGGCCTGCGCAATTCAGCGAGACCCCCATGACCCCCCAGGAAGAAACCATCGTCCTCGAGGCCCGCGACATCCTCGGCCGCTACCTCAGTCAAAACCCGGTCATCGGCAGCTGGCAGGCGCTTCTGGACTATTGCGCGCTGACCGTCCGCGGCCCAATCGAGCGGTTCCACGTTCTCTACCTCGACCGCAAGAACCGCATCATCTCCGATGAGCTTCTCTCGACCGGCACGGTCGACCATGTCCCGGTCTATCCGCGCGAAGTGATCAAGCGGGCGCTGATGCTGAACGCCAGCGCCCTGGTCCTGATCCACAACCACCCCTCGGGCGATCCGACGCCCTCGGAGGCCGATCTCAGCATGACCAAGGAGATCCAGAAGGGCTGCAAGTACCTCGGTCTGACGCTGCATGACCACATCATCGTCGGCGCCGGGGCGGAGCTGAGCCTGCGGGCTCTCGGCAAGCTCTGAAGGCCCATCGGACTCATCACCGCCGCCCCTTCGAGGAAGAGGGCGGCGGTTTGGCCTTTGACGGATGAGGTGGGGAGAGAGGCTTCCCGCGCCGTCGGAGATCTTCCCATGCTCGACTTGCCCCAGCCTATTCACCAGACCGCAGTCCCTCGGGGCTTCGCGCCACCCTTTCCGTCGGGCGACACTGATCCCAACTTGCCTTTTGCCCTGACTCTGTCGCGCCGTGCACCGGCTGATCTCATGTCGGGCCGGGCCGCGCCGCTGGTCCTCTCCCGCTTTGCGACTCTGGCCGAGGCCATGCAGGGCGCGATCGACCATGCCGAGGGGATCGCCCCGAATGTCGCGCCCCAGCTTCTGGCGATCCTCGATCGCGACGAGCGCCTTGTGCTGGCCGGGGCCGCCAGTGATCACGCCGTCGCCTGGTGCCACCCGGTGTGGAGCGCGGCCGAAGCGCGGGGCGTCGTGACCGAGGCGAGCCAGTTGCGCGCGCAGGCCGGCCGCGCGACTGCCTGGGGCGAGCCGAATCTGGCGCAACGGCTGCGCCACCGCGCCGATCTTCTGGACGGGCGTCTCGTCGACCCGCTCTGGCGCGCTTTTGCCGCCAACGCGCTGCAGGTCGCGGCGTGACGCCCGAGAGGCAGAGAAGGGCAGGGGGGATTTGGAGCTTGTCCGGGGGAGAGAGATCGCCCGGCCCCGCTCCGATCCTTTCCTCTTACCGGAGACATCCGATGACCCTGAGTGAACCCACCCTCGCGCCGCCGATGGCCCCCCCGACCGTCGATATGGCGCAGATCTTCGCGGCGCATGCCGAACGCACCGCCCGTATCGAAGCGCTGCGCCCCGGCAACAAGGATCGCCTCTTCGACGGCCTCACGGCCGCCGGCATCACCCATGTCACCGTGACCTTCGACGGTGCTGGGGACAGCGGCCAGATCGAAAGCATCGGCGCATGGTCCGGTGAGATCGCCGTCGATTTCCCCGCCACCGAAATCGAATACGCCGCGCTGACCTGGGACGACCCCGAGGTCGAGATGCGCCAGCTCTCGCTCGAAGATGTCGTCGAGCAACTGGCCTACGACTTCCTTTCCGACACCCATGGCGGCTGGGAGAACAACGACGGCGCTTGGGGCGAATTCTGCTTCGACGCCGCGGCCCGCTGCATCCATCTCGAATTCAACGAGCGGTACACCTCGTCCGAACTCTACACCCATGATTTCTGAGGAGGCGGCGATGGCACATCCCTATCACCACGCCCTGTCCTCGGTGAAGAAATGGGGCGGCACGGTCGACGACTTCATCGCGGTGCATGCCTGGTTCGACCAGAGCAAGGAGATCACAGCGGACTTTCGGCACCGGGCCTTGCGCCACCATGCCGAGGGCATCTTCATGGCCGAGACGATCTTCGGTCGCACCCTCACACTCTCGACCGGGCGCATCATCCCGACCCGCTGGGTCGGTGAGCAGCATGTCAAGGAGGACCTCGGCTTCATCCCGAGCTTTGCCGACTGGGTGAAGGCCATCCGGCCCGAGCCCTGGATGGGCCGGTCGGCGCGGATCGAGGCGCTGGTCGATCCGCATCTCGCCTCGCCCGTGGTCGAGGTCACCTGAGATGACCGATCCAGCCTATCAGCGCCTCGGCGTGCCAGCGACGGCTTCGCCCTTCGCCGTCCTTCGGGCAGCGGTCCGGGCGCTGCACCCCGACACGCGCGCCGTTCGCGGCTTCCGGGCCGCGCGCAAGCGCTTCTATCGGCAGATGCTCTGCGCCCATGCCGCGCGACAGGCGGCGGGCGACAGTTCCACAGGCTAATCGCCCCCGACCACCCCTTCATCCCAATCGAGTGCCCGGCCTCTCGGCCGGGTCTTTCCCATTCAGGAGGTCCCCATGGCGGATTACTTCACCCATTTCTCGTGCCTGCTCGATGTCGGCACCCCCGACAAGGCTGCCCGCGCGCTCGCGCTGTTCCAGGAACTTCGCGCCGCAGATCAGGACGCAGACGACCCGGAGGTCGCAGGCTTTGATCTCGTGCTCCAGGACGCGCCCGAGGGCAGCGCCATCTGGATCCATGACGACGACCACGGCGATGTCGAAGCCGTCATCCGCTTCGTGTTGCGCCTTGCGGAAGAGATCGACCTCGCCGGCCTCTGGGGGTTCCAGTACGCCCTGACCTGCTCCCGGCCGCGCCTCGACGCCTTCGGCGGCGGCGCGCATGTCATCGATCTCGGTGCGCGGAAATCCTTCGGCTGGACCAGCAGTCACGAATGGCTGGCCGCGGCTCTCAACGGGGAGGACATCGATGCCTGAGCTCATCTGCACCACCGTCTACCAGTTCCCGGAACTTTCAGATGCCGCCAAGGAAAAGGCCCGCAGCTGGTATCGCGAGCTTGGCCCCCACGACGATTGGTGGGACGCGGTCTACGAGGATTTCGAGCGGGTCTGCGAAATCCTCGGCATCCGGCTGAAGACCACCCCCGTCCGCCTGATGGGCGGCGGGACGCGGGCCAAGCCCAGCATCTGGTTCTCCGGCTTCTGGAGCCAGGGCGACGGAGCCTGCTTCGAGGGCTATTGGTCCCACGCCAAGGGCGCGGCCGCGCACATCCGGGATTACGCGCCACAGGACGCAACCTTGCACAGCATCGCCGACCGGCTGCAGGCCCTCCAGCGGCGCAATTTTTACCAGCTGGCCGCCGAGGCCAGCCACCGTGGCCGCTACTACCACGAATACACCATGTCCGTGGACGTCACCCGCGACAGCCCGACCTGGCAGTCGCCGACCGGCGATGCGGAGGAGATCGTGACCGAGGCGCTGCGCGATCTGGCCCGCTGGCTCTACCGGCAGCTTGAAGCCGAATACGACCACCTCACCTCGGACGAGGCCATCGAGGAGGGGATCATCGTGAACGAGTACACCTTCACCGAAGCCGGGCGGCGGTTCGGGTGAGAGCGCGGGCAGTTCATTTGATCTTTACAAAGAGGTCATATGATCTATATTCAGGCCAATGGAGGACGCCATGTACGTTGCTGAGAAAATCCGGGAACCCGCACAGATCAACGCCGTTGCGTTGAAGGCCTATGCGCGCGTGGCCGATGCCTGGGGTCTCAGCCTCAAGGAAGCGGCTGGCCTTGCCGACATGTCGGAAAGCACGTGGAAGCGCGCCAAGAAGCCGGATTTCGCGGGGGAACTGACCAAGGATCAGCTTCTGCGGCTCAGTGCGGTGATCGGCATCTACAAGTCGCTCGAACTCTACTTCTCCGAGCCGCTCGCGCGAAGCTGGTTCACCCGACCGAACACGGGGCCGCTCTTTGGGGGAAGCCGTCCGGTTGACACCGCCATCGACGGGGGCTTGCCGCAAATTCTCGCGGTTCGGACCTATCTCGATGCGTTGCGTGGTGGGGCATGAAGCAGACCGAGATTTCCGATCGCGGTCTCGTTCGTCTCCTGCCCGCCACTTACCACAAGCCGCCATCCCTGCGTGGTCTCGTCGATACCGATGACGAGATGGAGATCCTCGCAGAGATCGAAGGTCTGACCAGCGGCCGTCTTCTGGCGGAACGTGGCCGCAACCCGCATCTGGACCCGCGCGAGCTTGCCTGGCAGCGGCGCAGCCGTGATCAGCGTATTTATGGCGACAGTCATGTCAACGCCGCCTTCACCTATACCCGCGCCGGCGGAAATCGCTTCAACACAGAGGAGCGCGGCGCATGGTATTGCGCATGGGATGTGATGGTGTCCGTCAGCGAAGTGGCCTGGCACCGCACGCGCGAACTCGGCTTTACCGGCAGCTTCCATGACAGCGCTCGCTATGTGGAATTGCTGGCTGACTTCATCGGCGTCTTTGACGACCTGACCGACGAGCCGGGCCATCCGGCTCTGCATCCGGATCCGGCTGTCGGATATCCCGAGGGCCAAAGCCTGGCCCAGCATCTGCGCCGGGCTGGATCGCGTGGCCTGATCTACCCCTCGGTCCGAGCTGCCGCGCCGGGCGGGAATTGCCTCGTCTGCTTCGAGCCCCACGCCATCCAGAATGTCCGGCCTGGCGCGTCTTGGGATCTTGTTTGGGATGGGACACCGCACTACTCGGTTACGGCTGTCGGCTGACGAGTATCGGCGCATGCGTTTTGGAGGGGCCGAAGAAATGGAATCGGCAAATGGCAACAGCGCTGACGTGACGATCTTGCAGCCATGTGACCATCCGGCGTTATTCGAGGCTTTGGACTGTCCGCCGTCACCTACGGACGCACTACGAGCAGCACATCGCCGGACGAAAGAGAGGTCATTCCGGCGAAACACATGGCTTCCAACGATGGACTGAGTCTGCCGGTCTTATGGGCTTCCCATGGACGCGCTGAAGACGACGACGTCTCTGCCCCAAGAGACCTCTATAAATTGCTTTGATGAATGCGATGTTCCAGCGTTATGGACGCTCCAATGCCAACATTTCCAAAGAACTGAGGGACTAGCCCAAGTGGAGGAAAGTCTGAAGACGCTGGGTTAAGCGACGGCCACGACTTGCGGTGGTTGCCGAAGATCGCAGCGGTGTATCTCCCGGCGTGCCGCCGGGAGCAGACCTTGGTCCTTCGGACAGGAGCTTGACCGAAGCTGATGTCCCAAAGGGATAATCTGCCAATCTATAGGTTGGCAACTACGCTCGGTTTGCCAAGCCACGGCATAGCAGAAGCTCCGGAAGGCCGGAGCTAGCCGGTGCCGTGCTCACTTGTTCCCGTCGATCCACTTCGACATCAACCCCTTGTCGCGGAAGCATTCGTCCGGAACGGCGCGGCGCTTGATGCGGGCGAGCTTCTCCGCGAAGGCCACCTGCTTCGAGGTCGGCAGCCGGTCCATGTCGGATACCGGCTTCAGCTGGGCCTGCGCCTCGATCCAGGCGCTGAGCGACCGGCGGTCCTGCTGAACTTCCCAGAGCAGGAGGGTCTGGTTTCGCAGGGCGAGCGAGCGCGCATAGGCGATCTGCTTGGGCGTCGCGGGCAAGGCGTATGTGGTGCTGTCCATCGGGAAACTCCCTTGCTGGCTTGGCCCTGAATATAGAACATAACAGGAACAAAATCAAGCCGAAGCTCTGGGGCGCGTCGGTTCGAGAGGGAGAGATGGGCGGGGGAAGATCAGGCCTGAGGGTGCCCGAGAGAGGGTGTCCGGGCCTGATCCTGTCCCTCATTCTGGAGCTTCCCGATGACCTATCTCGCACCCGTTGCGCCTCCCGTTCCCGTTCCATCGCGCGATCTCGCGCCAGCGATCCTCGCCGTCGCCGAAGTGTTGCAGCCCGATCTGACCCAAGGTTTCCAGATCGACGCGCTGCGTCTGCGGCTCGAGATGGAGCGCGCCTTTGGCGGCTCGGATGCCGATGGTTGCTGGGACTGGAAGCTTGCCTATGAGGCGGGCGAGGTGGCGCTGGTCCTCTTCCTGCGGAAGTTCGGCCGCGCGCTGCTGGCCCGGGCCGGCTCGCCTGCGGCGCTGCTGCCGATCCTCTCCAAGGTGGCCGGCCTCTTGCCGACGCACACCCGCCGCTCGGAGGAGATGGAGCGCTTCCAGCAATTCTCGACGCCCTTGCCCATGGGGCTCGCGGCGCTCACTGCTGCGCAGATCACCCGGCGTGACCTGGTCCTCGAGCCTTCGGCCGGGACCGGCCTTCTGGCGATCCTCGCGGAAATCGCCAGCGGCAGCCTCGCGCTGAACGAGTTGGCAGACACCCGCGCCGACCTTCTGCGCCTTCTCTTTCCGGGTCATCCCGTCACCACATTCGACGCAGCACAGATCGACGATCATCTCGACGCGGGCGTCCGCCCAAGCGTCATCTTGATGAACCCGCCGTTTTCGGTTGTGGCGAATGTCGATGGCCGGACGACAGAGGCGACAGCGCGCCACCTCCGCTCGGCGCTTGCCCGGCTCGCCCCCGGCGGGCGTCTGGTCGCAATCACCGGAGCCGGTTTCGCACCCGATGCGCCTGCGTGGGCAGAGACATTCGGCCGCCTGACCGAGAGTGCCCATCTGGTCTTCACCGGCGCTGTGTCGGGCGCTGCTTTCGCCAAGCACGGCACTAGCTTCGAGACGCGGATCTCGGTCTTCGACAAATGCCGGGGCGGCGAGCAGGGTGGCATCACCGCCGATCTGGCACGGTCCATCTCGCCCGATGTGGCCCACCTCCTTGCCCGGATCACCGCCGAGGTCCCGCCACGCGTCGAGTTGGATGCGGGTGTGGGCGCATGTTCCCGGCCCATTTCCTCTTTCCGGGGAATTCCTTCCCGTGCCTCCGGCCCTGCCGCTCGACCCCAGCGGTCAACGGCGTCGGCCAAGACGGATGCGCATGTCACCACGCCCGATGCCGAGGACCTCGCCTACACGCTGCGCGAGACGGAGGACGGCCTCGGCTCCGCGCGCCTTTCTGACGAGATCTACGAGATCTTTCGGCTGCAGGCGATCGACATTCCCGGTGCCGCTCCACACCCGACCAAGCTTGTGCAATCCGCGGCCATGGCGTCCGTTGCGCCCCCGAAACCCTCCTACCGCCCGAAACTCCCCGCCGCCGTCCTGCGCGACGGCCTGCTGTCCGACGCGCAGCTTGAGACCGTGATCTATGCCGGTGAGGCGCATGACGCCTATCTCGCGGGGTCTTGGACCGTCGATGAGACCGGCGACACGGTGTCTGCCGCGCCCGACGATGCCGCAGACGCTGTCCGCTTCCGCCGCGGCTTCTTCCTTGGCGACGGCACGGGGGCGGGCAAGGGCCGCCAATCAGCCGGGATTGTGCTCGAGAACTGGGCGCAAGGCCGTCGCAAGGCGCTCTGGATATCGAAGAGCGACAAGCTTCTCGAGGACGCGCAGCGCGACTGGTCAGCGCTCGGCCAGGAGCGCCTGCTCGTCACGCCGCTCTCGCGCTTCGCCCAAGGCCGCGACATCCCCCTAAACGAAGGCATCCTCTTCACCACTTATGCCACGCTGCGCTCTGAAGAGCGCGGTGCCAAGAAATCCCGCGTCGACCAAATCGTTGACTGGCTAGGTACCGACTTCGACGGGGTGATCCTGTTTGACGAAAGCCATGCCATGGCCAATGCCGCCGGATCGAAGGGCGAACGTGGCGATATGGAAGCCTCGCAGCAGGGCAGGGCGGGCCTGCGCCTGCAACACAAGCTGCCCAACGCCCGCGTGGTCTATGTCTCGGCGACAGGGGCCACGACGGTGCACAACCTCGCCTATGCGCAACGCCTCGGACTCTGGGGCGGCGAAGACTTCCCCTTCGCGACGCGGGCAGAATTCGTGCAAGCCATCGAGGCGGGCGGCGTCGCCGCGATGGAGGTTCTGGCCCGCGACCTGCGGTCCTTGGGCCTCTATACCGCCCGGTCGCTCTCCTACGATGGCGTCGAATACGAGATGCTGGAACATGCGCTGACGCTTGAGCAGCGCGGCATCTACGATGCCTATGCTGGGGCCTTCGCCATCATCCACAACAACCTCGCCGCCGCGATGGAGGCCGCCAATATCACGGGCGACAGCGGCACGCTGAACCGCCAAGCCAAGTCCGCCGCGCGCTCGGCCTTCGAGTCTGCCAAGCAGCGCTTCTTCGGCCATCTGCTCACCTCGATGAAAACCCCTACCCTGATCGCCGCCATCGAGGCCGATCTTGCGGCAGGCCATGCGTCCGTCATCCAGATCGTCTCGACCGGCGAGGCTCTGATGGAGCGCCGCCTGTCGGAGATCCCGACCGACGAGTGGAACGACATCCGCTGTGACATCACTCCCAGGGAATATGTCCTGGACTACCTCGCCCATTCCTTCCCGGTGCAGCTCTACGAGCCCTTCACCGACAGCGAGGGCAACCTGTCCTCGCGCCCCGTGGTGCGCGACGGCCAGCCGGTAGAATGCCGCGAGGCGGCCCGCAGGCGTGATGCGCTGATCGAGAAGCTGGCCTCGCTGCCGCCCGTGCCAGGTGCGCTCGACCAGATCGTCCAGCGATTCGGCACCGATCTCGTGGCCGAGGTCACGGGCCGCTCGCGCCGCATCGTGCGCAAGGGCGAGGGCGCTGCCGCGCGGCTTGTGGTGGAATCTCGGGCTGGCTCGGCCAACCTGTCCGAGACCGCCGCCTTCATGGATGACCAGAAGCACATCCTGATCTTCTCGGACGCCGGCGGCACGGGGCGCAGCTATCACGCCGATCTTGGGGCCAAGAACCAGCGCCTGCGGGTCCATTACCTGCTGGAACCCGGCTGGAAGGCCGATGCCGCGATCCAGGGTCTTGGCCGGACGAACCGCACAAACCAGGCACAGCCACCGCTGTTTCGGCCCGTCGCCACGGATGTGAAAGCGGAGAAGCGGTTCCTCTCCACCATCGCCCGCCGCCTTGACACGCTCGGGGCCATCACCCGCGGTCAGCGTCAGACCGGCGGGCAGGGGCTGTTCCGGCCCGAGGACAACCTCGAGAGCCCCTATGCTCGTGACGCCCTGCGCCAGCTCTACCGACGCCTCTATCGCGGCGATGTGGCAGGCTGCTCACTCGGGGCCTTCGAGGATGCCACCGGCCTCAGCCTGACCGATGACAATGGGCTGAAAGACGATCTGCCGCCGATCACGACCTTCCTCAATCGCCTGCTGGCGCTCACGATCGACATGCAGGCCGTACTCTTCTCGGCCTTCGAGGAATTGCTTGACCAACGGATCGAGGGGGCCATCGCGGCCGGGGTCTATGACCTCGGGCTCGAGACGCTACGTGCCGAGAGCTTCTGCGTCACCGATGCGCGGGTGATCTACACCCATCCCGGCTCCGGTGCGGAAACCCAGCTCCTGACCATCGCGGAAAAACGGCGCAACACGCCGACCTCGCTGGTGGATGCGCTTGACTGGCTCGATGACCCAAAAGCGCGCCTTCTCGTCAACAGCCGCTCCGGCCGGGCGGCGGTGCAGGTGTCTGCTACCAGCTTGATGCTGGATGATGGCACCATCGAGCCCCGCCTCCGTCTGATCCGCCCGACAGAGGCCAGCACGGTCCCAGCTCGGATGATGGAGGACACCCATTGGCTCGAGGCTGACTGCGCGGCCTTCACCGCCGCCTGGACGGCGGAGCTGGCCGATGTGCCGGAGTTCTCGGAATCCACGCTGCACATCGTGGCGGGGCTGCTTCTGCCGATCTGGAAACAGCTCCCCCAGGACGAAACCCGCGTCTACCGGCTGCAGACCGATGACGGGCGGCGGATCATCGGCCGCCGCGTCTCACCCGCCTGGGTCGCGACCACGTTGGCCGCCGATGCGCCGCAACTCACGGCGGCGCAGGTCCATGCTCTCGTGCTGGAGGGAAAGACCGTGGTGCGGCTGGCCGAAGGGATGGAGTTGCACCGGTCCCGCGTCATGGGGGTGAACCGGATCGAGCTTTCCGGCTTCACGGAAGCGGCCAAGGACCGCCTCAAGGCCGATGGCTTCTTCTCGGAGATCATCAGCTGGAAGCTGCGCCTCTTCTGTCCGATCGATCCTGCCGGCATCGCCGTGCTGGATCGTCTGCTTGCACGTTGTCCTGTGACGGGACTACATGCACGCGGAGGTTGTTGAGCCATGTATTCCGAGACTGAAGATGTGATCCGCGCTCTTGCGGAGAACGCAGAGAGCGTGTGTCGCGCTTACCTTCCCGCCGGACGGCGGGAAGGATCCTACTGGATCGTGGGCGATTTGCAGAACAATCCCGGCCGGTCGCTCTTCGTGCGGCTGACCGGGCCTGCGACAGGGCCCGGTGCGGCCGGCAAGTTTACCGACGGAGCCACGGGCGAGCATGGCGATCTTCTCGACATCATCCGCGAGAGGACCGGGATCTCTCGCTTTCCCGATCTTCTCACTGAGGCCCGGGCGCATCTGGGCCGTCCGCAGCCGGTCCTCCCGGATGCGCCGGTGCCAAAGAAGGCGAAGGCACCCGGTAGCACACCAGCAGCGGCGGCGCGGCTCTTCGCAGCCTCGGTGCCGGTCGCAGGCACGCTTGCCGACACCTACCTCCGCTCCCGGGGCCTGACCCAGGGCGGAGTGATGAGTGCCCTGCGCTTCCACCCGAAATGCTGGCATCGGGATGAGGGCCAGACCCGGAGCCTCCCCAGACCGGCGCTGATCGCTGCGGTCACCGATGGGGCAGGGGCCTTGCAGGGTGTGCATCGTACCTGGCTGGCACCTGACGGACAGGGGAAAGCGGGCGTCGAGACGCAGCGGCGGGCCATGGGTCACCTTCTCGGCAATGCCGTCAGGCTGATCCCGCATGACGACATCCTCGTCATCGGCGAAGGCATCGAGACCATGCTGTCCCTTGTCGAGGCAGTGCCCGGCCTTCCCGTTTGGGCGGCACTGTCGTCGGGTCACCTCGGGGCGGTCCTGCTGCCGAAGGGGGTGCAGCGCCTCTACATCGCCATCGATCGCGATCCGGCCGGGCAACGCGCGGCAGAGAGGTTGAGCGCCAGAGCCACCGAGGTCGGGATTTCCGTGCGGGTGCTGGAACCGCTTCTCGGGGATTTCAACGATGATCTCCGGGCGAACGGCAAGGAGGCACTGCGCCAGCATCTGGCATGTCAGATCGGGCCAGAGGATCGGCATCGCCTGTCAGGCTGATCCGCATCGCGCAAGGGGAGCTCTGGGCGTGCGGGGCAGGGGTCACGGGTCACTGTCGTGGCTGTGGATCGTCGCTTTGCCTCTTTCCGGGCAATCTCATCCACCCGTCACCCACACGGCCTTCAAGAGATGGGCAGGCGGCCGTCAAAGGGGCCGCCCCTTCAAGGACGGGGGGCGACTGATTTCCGCCGGCGGCAGGGCCGCCTTTGCATCGCGAAGCATATGTGGACACCCCCTTCG
>NZ_JGYG01000018.1 GCF_000740795.1 Haematobacter massiliensis | reverse complement strand
GTCTCCAAAATCATCGAGTAATCGAAAGGCTGAGGGCGGGGCACCGCCCCGTCCGCAACCCTGAGGGAATGAGAATGCAAGGTACGAACATCCGTATCCGGCTGAAGGCCTTCGATTACCGCGTCCTGGATGCCTCGACGCAGGAAATCGTGAACACGGCCAAACGGACCGGCGCAACGGTACGGGGCCCGATCCCGCTGCCGAACAAGATCGAGAAGTTCACGGTTCTCCGTGGACCCCATATCGACAAGAAATCTCGCGATCAGTGGGAGATCCGCACGCACAAGCGGCTCCTCGACATCGTGGACCCGACCCCGCAGACGGTGGACGCGCTGATGAAGCTCGACCTCGCCGCCGGCGTGGACGTCGAGATCAAGGTTTGAGGGAGCACGAAAGATGCGCTCTGGAGTGATCGCAAAGAAGCTGGGCATGACCCGGCTGTTCCTGGAGGACGGGAAGCAGGTTCCGGTGACGGTTCTGCAACTCGACGGTCTTCAGGTCGTGGCGCAGCGCACCGCTGACAAGGACGGCTATACCGCCGTTCAGCTCGGCGCAGGCGCGGCCAAGGCAAAACGCACGACCGCCGCGATGCGGGGCCATTTCGCGAAAGCGAGCGTGGCGCCGAAGCGCAAGGTGGCTGAGTTCCGCGTAAGCCCCGACAACCTGATCGAGGTTGGCGAAGAGATCACGGCTGACCACTACTTCGCGGGTCAGTTCGTGGACATCGCCGGTACCTCTATCGGTAAGGGTTTTGCCGGTGCGATGAAGCGGCACAACTTCGGTGGTCTGCGCGCCTCGCACGGTGTGTCCATCAGCCACCGTTCGCACGGTTCGACCGGCCAGTGCCAGGACCCCGGCAAGGTGTTCAAAGGCAAGAAAATGGCTGGCCATCTTGGGGCCGTGCGGGTGACGACGCAGAACCTGCAGGTCATCAAGACCGACAGCGAGCGTGGTCTCATCATGGTCAAGGGCGCCGTGCCGGGTTCGGCTGGCGGCTGGGTCACGGTCAAGGACGCAGTGAAGAAACCGGTTCCGGAGAATGTCATTCTCCCGGCCGCGCTGAAGTCCCATGCCGAGGCCGCGCGTCGCGCTGCCGAGGAAGCTGCCGCTGCGGCGGCCGCCGAAGAGGAAGCCGCCCGTCTGGCCGCGGCCGAGGCTGAACAGGCTGCGATCGACGCGGCCGAGATCGAAGCCAAGGCCTCTGACTCGAAGGGGAACGAGGAATGAAACTCGACGTGATCAAGCTGGACGCTGGGTCCGCCGGGTCGATCGATCTCTCCGACGAGATCTTCGGCCTCGAGCCCCGCGCCGACATCCTTCACCGGGTGGTGAACTGGCAGCGGGCGAAAGCCCAGGCCGGCACCCACTCCGTGCTGGGTAAATCCGACGTGTCGTATTCGACGAAGAAGATCTATCGCCAGAAGGGCACCGGTGGCGCACGCCACGGCTCCCGCAAGGCGCCGATCTTCCGTCACGGTGGTGTCTACAAGGGCCCGACGCCCCGCAGCCACGCCTTCGACCTGCCGAAGAAATTCCGCGCGCTTGGCCTCAAGCACGCGCTTTCGGCGAAAGCGAAGGACGGCAAGCTGGTAGTGATCGAGTCTGCGGAACTGGTGGAAGCCAAGACCGCGCAACTCGCAAAGGCCGCGAAGGATCTCGGCTGGAAGCGCGTGCTCATCATCGACGGCGCAGAGGTCAACGAGAACTTCGCCAAGGCGGCGCGGAACATCGAAGGCATCGATATTCTGCCGACCATCGGGGCGAACGTCTATGACATCCTGAAGCGTGACACGCTCGTGATCACGAAAGCGGGTGTCGAAGCTCTGGAGGCTCGCCTGAAATGAGCGTGAAACCCGAACACTACGACGTGATTCGCAAGCCGATCATCACCGAGAAGGCGACCCTCGCCTCCGAGGCGAATGCGGTGGTCTTCGAGGTGCGGCGCGACGCGTCCAAGCCCGAGATCAAGGAAGCCGTCGAGACGGTCTTCGGCGTCAAGGTGAAGGCGGTGAACACCACCATCACCAAGGGCAAGGTCAAGAAGTTCCGCGGCCGCACCGGCGTCCGCTCGGACATCAAGAAGGCCTATGTGACGTTGGAAGAAGGCAATACGATCGACGTTTCCACTGGCCTCTGAGCCGGGCGTCTGATACGTAGCCGCACGAATCTCGTGGCCCCGGATTCTTCCGGGGCCACGCGCTTTCAGCAGAGACGTTGCTTTCTTTGCCGGAAGTGCACTCAGCGGGGATCTTCGGAGCCCTATAACCTCCGGGCCACGGCATTCGGCCGCGCCCGCAAGCAGACGGAAGACAGAAAGCATGGCACTCAAGTCGTACAAACCGACGACGCCTGGCCAGCGTGGGCTGGTTCTGATCGACCGTTCGGAGCTCTGGAAAGGACGCCCCGTCAAATCCCTCACCGAGGGTCTGACGAAGAACGGCGGCCGGAACAACACCGGACGGATCACGATGCGCCGCAAGGGCGGGGGCGCGAAGCGTCTCTATCGCATCGTGGACTTCAAGCGGACGAAGTTCGATGTGGCGGCTGTCGTCGAGCGGATCGAATATGACCCGAACCGCACCGCGTTCATCGCGCTCGTGAAATATGAAGATGGCGAACAGGCCTATATCCTTGCCCCTCAGCGTCTTGCCGTGGGCGACAAGGTCGTGGCCGGCGCCAAGACCGACGTGAAGCCGGGCAATGCGATGCCGTTCTCCGGCATGCCGCTCGGAACGATCGTGCACAACGTCGAGCTGAAGCCCGGCAAGGGCGGTCAGATCGCACGTGCCGCAGGCACCTATGCCCAGTTCGTCGGTCGTGACGGCGGCTATGCCCAGATCCGCCTGTCCTCGGGCGAGCTGCGCATGGTCCGTCAGGAATGCATGGCCACCGTTGGTGCCGTGTCGAACCCTGACAACTCGAACCAAAACCTCGGTAAAGCTGGTCGGAACCGCCACCTCGGCATCCGCCCGTCGGTCCGCGGTGTCGCGATGAACCCGATCGACCACCCGCATGGTGGTGGTGAGGGCCGGACCTCCGGTGGCCGGACCCCGGTTACCCCGTGGGGCAAAGACACCAAGGGCAAGAAGACCCGCAGCAACAAGGCGACGGACAAGTATATCGTCCGCTCGCGTCACGCGAAGAAGGGGCGGTAATCCATGGCGCGTTCTGTTTGGAAAGGCCCCTTTGTCGATGCCTATGTGCTTCGCAAGGCGGAGAAGTCCCGCGAGTCGGGGCGGTCGGAAGTCATCAAGATCTGGTCGCGTCGTTCGACCATTCTTCCCCAGTTCGTGGGGCTGACCTTCGGCGTCTACAATGGCCAGAAGCATATCCCGGTGAACGTCACCGAAGAGATGATCGGCCAGAAATTCGGTGAATACTCGCCGACGCGGACCTACTACGGTCACGCGGCCGACAAGAAAGCCAAAAGGAAGTAAGCCATGGGTCAGGAAAAGAATCCGCGCCGCGTGGCGGAAAATGAGGCGATGGCGAAGCTGCGCATGCTTCGTACCTCGCCGCAGAAACTGAATCTCGTCGCGGCGCTCATTCGCGGCAAGAAGGTGGACAAGGCTCTTGCCGATCTCACCTTCTCGCACAAGCGCATCGCCATCGACGTGCGGAAGTGCCTTCAGTCGGCCATCGCCAATGCCGAGAACAACCACGGGCTTGACGTGGACGAGCTGGTCGTCGCGGAAGCCTTCGTCGGCAAGAACATGGTCATGAAACGCGGTCGCCCGCGCGCCCGCGGCCGGTTCGGCAAGATCGTGAAACCGTTTTCCGAGCTGACCATCAAGGTGCGGCAAGTCGAGGAGCAAGCGTAATGGGTCAGAAGGTCAACCCGATTGGGATGCGCCTCCAGGTCAACCGCACCTGGGACAGCCGCTGGTTCGCCGACACCAAGGATTACGGCAACCTGCTTCTTGAAGACATCAAGATGCGGGAGTTCATCCACAAGGAATGCAAGGCTGCCGGCATCTCCAAGGTGGTGATCGAGCGTCCGCACAAGAAGTGCCGCGTCACGATCTACACCGCGCGTCCGGGCGTCATCATCGGCAAGAAAGGCGCGGATATCGAGGTTCTTCGCAAGAAGCTCTCGAAGTTCACCGCGTCCGAACTGCACCTCAACATCGTTGAAGTGCGCAAGCCGGAGCTTGACGCGCAGCTGGTGGCCGAGTCGATCGCCCAGCAGATGGAGCGTCGCGTCTCCTTCCGTCGCGCCATGAAGCGCGCCGTGCAGAACGCGATGCGCATGGGTGCCCTCGGCATCCGCGTGAACGTCGGAGGCCGTCTTGGCGGTGCGGAAATCGCGCGGACCGAATGGTACCGCGAGGGCCGCGTGCCGCTGCACACGCTGCGCGCCGATATCGACTATGCGACGTCCGAAGCCACGACGCCTTACGGCATCATCGGGGTGAAGGTGTGGATCTTCAAAGGCGAGATCATGGAGCACGACCCGCAGGCGCACGACCGCCGCGCGATCGAGTCCCAGGATGGTCCCGCCCCGCGTGGTCCGCGCCGTGAGCGTGGCGACCGCTGAGGAGTAGAACAAGATGCTGCAACCTAAACGGACGAAGTTCCGCAAACAGCACAAGGGCCGGATCCACGGAGATGCGAAGGGCGGCTTCCTGCTGAACTTCGGCTCCTTTGGCCTGAAAGCGACCGAGCCGGAGCGCGTCACCGCGCGCCAGATCGAAGCGGCCCGCCGCGCGATCACCCGGCACATGAAGCGTCAGGGCCGGGTGTGGATCCGGATTTTCCCGGACGTTCCGGTCACCTCGAAGCCGACCGAAGTGCGGATGGGTAAAGGTAAGGGCTCCGTCGATTTCTGGGCCGCCCGCGTCAAACCCGGCCGGATCATGTTCGAGATCGACGGCGTGAACGAGACGATCGCTCGCGAGGCGCTCCGCCTCGGCGCGATGAAGCTCCCGGTCACGACCCGCGTCATCGTCCGCGAAGACTGGTAAGACTTCGCCACTGCATTAAGTGAAAGGCCTCCCCGAGCGGGAGGCCTTTTGCATGTGGAGGGGTCATGGAGCGTAAGGTATCATCCGGCGAAGCGCTGCTGCGGGTCGTGGAGCGCGGTGTCCCGGGGGGCCTGCCGATGCTGTTCCTTCACGGCGGCCTCGGCGCGGCACGGGAGATGGAGCCGTTGGCGGCCGAGTTCCCCGAGGCGCGCTGTGTGCTGATCGAGACGCGCGGCCATGGCGCCTCCTCGCTGGGGCAGGGGAAGCTCACCTACCCGCAACTGGCTGACGATGTCGCGGCCGTGATCGCTGAGCTGGGGCTGGAACGACCATTGGTCATCGGGCATAGCGATGGCGGTGTGATTGCGTTGGAGCTTGCGGTTCGTGGTGAACCGCTTTCGGGGATTGTCAGTATCGGCGGTAGCGTTGCGCCGCCTCCGCCCGAGGCGGCCGAGAAATTTTTTCTGCCGCTCACCGCTGCATTCTGGCGCGGTCGCTTTCCGAACGATGTCGCCAGGTATGAGGCGGAAAATCCCGCGCCCGATTTCGAGCGGCTGTTCGATCTGGTAAAGGCGATGTGGTTGAACGGCGATGCGGGGAACTATCCGGCGGGTATCGAGCGGATCGCCATGCCTGTATTGATCCTGAACGGCGATGCAGATGAACTCGTCTCGCGGCGGGAGACGGTGGCTCTGGCCGAAGCTATACCGCATGCCGCCTTGGCGTTGATCCCCTATGCCGGCCATATGGTCCATATCGAGCAGCCGTCGCTTGTCGCGCGCGCCATCCGGTCTATGCTCGAACGGGTGGCATAACTTTTCCTTGCCCCCGCGGTCTTCTTCCTGTAGGAAGCCGCATCCGCGAGTCCGGGGTTCCCCGGAATCGTCGGTACCTCATTGATCCACCGGGTTGCAGGTCACCCTTGCAGAAGGGGCCGTCCGGTGATTGTGAAAGGAAAAAGGCGATGAGCGCCCAGGAACTCAACAGCAAGACCCCGGATCAGCTCCGGGACGAGCTGGTTGCACTGAAGAAGGAGGCGTTCAACCTCCGCTTCCAGAAGGCGACCGGCCAGCTCGAGAACACCGCCCGCATCCGGCAGGTCCGCCGTGACGCCGCGCGCGTGAAGACCATTCTGAACCAGAAAGCCGCTGCGGCGGCGGCGAACTGAGGATCACGAGATGCCCAAACGTATCCTTCAAGGCACCGTCACCTCTGACAAGAACGATCAGACGATCACCGTTCTGGTCGAGCGTCGCTTCACGCATCCCGTGATGAAGAAGACGGTTCGGAAGTCGAAGAAATACCGCGCCCATGACGCGGAGAACCAGTTCAAGGTCGGCGACAGCGTTCGTATCGAGGAATGCGCGCCGATTTCGAAGACGAAACGCTGGACGGTCGTGAGCGACGCTCAGGCCTGAGCCAGATACATCGAAACCCTGGGGCGGCGGCTGATAACCGTCCCCAAAGGTCGGGAGTAACCCAATGATCCAGATGCAGACCAATCTGGATGTCGCTGACAACTCCGGCGCTCGCCGGGTGCAGTGCATCAAGGTTCTGGGCGGCTCGCATCGTCGGTATGCCTCCGTGGGCGACATCATCGTGGTGTCGGTCAAGGAAGCCATTCCGCGCGGTCGCGTGAAGAAAGGTGACGTTCGCAAGGCCGTCGTCGTTCGTACCGCCAAGGAAGTTCGCCGTGAAGACGGCACCTCCATCCGTTTTGACCGCAATGCGGCCGTCATCCTGAACAACCAGGGTGAACCGGTCGGCACGCGTATCTTCGGGCCGGTGGTGCGTGAGCTTCGTGCGAAGAACTTCATGAAAATCATCAGCCTCGCGCCGGAGGTGCTGTGATGGCCGCCAAGCTGAAAAAAGGCGACAAGGTCGTCGTGCTCACCGGCAAGGACAAGGGCAAGCAGGGTGAGATCACCCAGGTTCTCCCGAAGGAGAACAAGGCTGTTGTCGATGGCGTGAACATCGTCATCCGTCACACCCGTCAGTCTCAGGCGAGCCAGGGCGGCCGGATCCCGAAAGCGGCTCCGATCCAGCTTTCGAACCTCGCGCTGCTTGACACCAACGGCAAGGCTACCCGCGTCGGCTTCCGCTTCGAAGACGGCAAGAAGGTGCGTTTCGCCAAGACCACCGGGGAGGCGATCTGATGCTCGACTCTGCGAACTACACCCCGCGTCTCAAGACGCTCTTCAAGGACACGATCCGCGCCGCTCTGAAGGAGGAATTCTCCTACAAGAACGACATGCAGATCCCCCGGCTCGACAAGATCGTGCTGAACATGGGCGTCGGCGAAGCGGTCAAGGACACCAAGAAGGTGAAGCAGGCTGCCGAGGAGCTGTCGCTCATCGCCGGTCAGAAGGCCGTGGTGACTCACGCCAAGAAGTCGATCGCCGGCTTCCGCGTCCGTGAGGAAATGCCGCTGGGCTGCAAGGTCACCCTTCGCGGTGACCGGATGTACGAGTTCCTTGATCGGCTGATCACCATCGCGCTGCCCCGCGTCCGCGACTTCCGCGGCGTCAAGGGCACGTCCTTCGATGGTCGTGGCAACTATGCCATGGGCCTGAAGGAGCACATCGTGTTCCCCGAGATCAACTTCGACAAGGTCGACGAAGTTCTCGGCATGGACATCATCATCTGCACCACCGCGGCGACTGACGCGGAAGCGAAGGCGCTGCTGAAGCAATTCAGCATGCCCTTCAACAGCTGATCGCGCGAGGAGACTGAAACACATGGCCAAGAAATCCATGGTCGAACGTCAGAAGAAGCGCGAGAAGCTGGTGGCTCAATACGCCTCCAAACGCGCGGCTCTGAAGACCGTCATCGCCAATGAGGAGCTGCCGATGGAGCAGCGCTTCAAGGCGTCGCTGAAACTTGCGGAACTTCCGCGCAACTCCTCGGCCACGCGGCTTCACAACCGCTGCCAGCTGACGGGTCGCCCGAAGGCCTACTACCGCAAGCTTAAAATGTCCCGGATCATGCTCCGTGAACTGGCCTCCTTCGGCCAGATCCCGGGCATGGTGAAATCGAGCTGGTAAGGAGGTCGCGATGTCTGTGAACGATCCTATCGGCGATATGCTGACCCGTATCCGCAACGCGCAGATGCGTGGCAAATCCACCGTCAGCACGCCCGCCTCCAAGCTCCGCGCCTGGGTGCTCGACGTGCTCCGCGACGAGGGCTACATCCGCGGTTACGAGCGCGCGACGACCGAAAAAGGTCTCGATGAGCTCGTCATCAGCCTGAAGTACTTCGAGGGCACCCCCGTCATCCGCGAACTGAAGCGGGTTTCGAAACCGGGTCGTCGGGTCTACATGGCCGTGAACGATCTGCCGTCTCCGCGTAACGGCCTCGGCGTGTCGATCGTGTCGACCCCCAAGGGCGTGATGTCGGATACGGCTGCGCGCACCGCCAATGTCGGCGGCGAAGTGCTCTGCACTGTGTTCTGAGGAGTAGGCAATGTCTCGTATTGGGAAAAAACCGGTCGAGCTGCCGAAGGGGGTCACCGCCTCCGTTTCCGGTCAGACGATCGAAGTGAAGGGCCCGAAGGGCACGCGCAGCTTCACCGCGACCGACGATGTGTCGATCACGGTCGAAGACAATCTGGTGAAAGTCCAGCCGCGCGGCCTGTCCAAGCGGGCACGTGCGCAGTGGGGCATGTCCCGCACGATGGTGTCGAACCTCGTGCAGGGCGTGACCACGGGCTTCAAGAAAGAGCTGGAAATCAGCGGCGTGGGTTACCGCGCTGCAATGACCGGCAACGTCCTGAAGCTCTCGCTGGGCTACAGCCACGAAGTGAACTTCGAAGTGCCGCAAGGCGTGACGATCACCGCTCCGAAACAGACGGAGATCGTTGTCGAAGGCATGGATCAGCAACTCGTCGGTCAGGTCGCGGCCAATATCCGCGAATGGCGCTCTCCGGAGCCCTACAAGGGCAAGGGGATCAAGTACAAGGACGAGTACATCTTCCGTAAGGAAGGCAAGAAGAAGTAAGGACGCAACAGATGGCGAACACAAAGCGAGAGCTGTTCCTGAAGCGCCGCCTGCGCGTCCGGAACAAACTGCGGGCTCAGGCCAACGGGCGTCTGCGCCTGTCGGTTCACCGCTCGTCGAAGAATATCAGCGTTCAGCTGATCGACGACGTGAAGGGCGTGACCGTGGCGGCTGCCTCGACCCTCGAGAAAGATCTCGGGCTCGTTGGCAAGAACAACGTGGAAGCGGCCGGCAAGATCGGTGCGGCGATTGCCGAGCGGGCCAAGAAGGCCGGCGTGGAAGAAGTCTACTTCGACCGCGGTGGCTTCCTGTTCCACGGCAAGATCAAGGCACTTGCCGATGCTGCCCGCGAGGGTGGCCTGAAGTTCTGATCCCGTCTCCCGCCTTTGCGGGAAGGGGCTGGAAATGATACGCCGTGTCTTCGCGACACGGCGTATGTCTGACGAAAGTGAAGGCGCCGCACGCCGCGACGCCTCGATGATCCGGCGATGCGGCTTGACTGCAGCGACCTGGATTGAATCAGCCGGGCCATCATGCCCCCTGAAATTAGGAAAGCCGTATGGCAGAACGTGAGAACCGCCGGGATCGTCGCGAGCGCGAGGAAAATCCGGAATTCGCCGATCGTCTCGTGGCGATCAACCGTGTGTCCAAGACCGTCAAAGGGGGCAAGCGTTTCGGCTTCGCCGCTCTCGTGGTAGTTGGCGACCAGCGGGGCCGTGTCGGCTTCGGCAAGGGCAAGGCCAAGGAAGTTCCGGAAGCCATCCGCAAGGCCACCGAGCAGGCGAAACGCAGCCTGATCCGCGTGCCGCTGCGCGAGGGCCGCACCCTGCATCATGACATCGAGGGCCGTCATGGCGCCGGCAAGGTCGTGATGCGGACCGCTGCTCCGGGTACCGGGATCATCGCGGGCGGGCCGATGCGCGCCGTGTTCGAGATGCTGGGCCTCCAGGACGTCGTGGCGAAGTCGCTGGGGTCGCAAAACCCCTACAACATGATCCGGGCCACCATCGACGGCCTGCAGAAGGAAGCCAGCCCCCGTTCGGTCGCGCAGCGTCGCGGCAAGAAAGTGGGCGACATCCTGAAGCGCGCCGAAGCCGAAGCGGCAGAAGCGTAAGGAGCGGAACAATGGCGAAAACCATCATTGTCAAGCAGATCGGCTCGCCGATCCGTCGTCCGGCCAGCCAGCAGCGCACGCTGATCGGGCTTGGTCTGAACAAGATGCACCGCACCCGTGAGCTGGAGGATACGCCCTCTATCCGCGGTATGGTGAACTCGATCCCGCACCTCGTGCAGATCGTCGAAGAAAAAGGCTGATCCTTAGCCGTCAGCCATCAGGACGCCCCGGTCGCAGGATCGGGGCGTTCTGCTTTTAGGCCGGCTGCGTGGGCGAACAATCCCGCGGCGGATACGCGAAGTGCCTTGATCCGCCTCCCCGCAACCGGTATATGCCGCCGGTGGTCCGCGACGGGCCTTTTTGAATCACCCATATGCCGTGTTCGCCCAACTCGCTTCGGGGGCGATTCCGGTAAGGAGAAGCGATATGAAACTGAACGAACTCCGCGACAACGAAGGCGCGGTCCGCAAGAAGAAACGCGTCGCCCGTGGTCCTGGCTCCGGCAAGGGTAAAACCGCCGGTCGCGGTATCAAGGGTCAGAAGTCCCGCTCGGGCGTTGCGCTGAACGGTTACGAGGGTGGCCAGATGCCGCTCTACCGCCGTCTGCCGAAGCGCGGCTTCACCAAGCCGAACGCGAAGTCTTACGCGGTCATCAACCTTGGCCTGATCCAGAAATTCGTTGACGCCGGCAAACTCGACGCTGCGCAGCCGATCACGGAAGACGTGCTCGTGACCTCCGGTCTCGTGCGCCGCAAGCTCGACGGTATCCGGGTGCTTGCGAAGGGCGACGTGACGGCGAAGCTCGCGCTGGAAGTGTCCGGCGCCTCCCAATCGGCCATCGAGGCGGTTGAGAAAGCCGGCGGCTCCCTGAAAGTTGCTGTCGCCGCCGCCGAATAAGGCGTTGTGTGCGGCGCTCGCGCCGCTTACACCTGCGACGAGATTTTCCGCGCCGCCGGACCGGTCAACGGGCCGGCGGCGCTGTCCATGAAAGAGACGTGGTCTCGGAAAGAGTCTGGGCATGGCATCTGCTGCTGAGCAAATGGCCGCGAACCTGAGCTGGGGAACCCTCGGCAAGGCGACCGACCTGCGCCACCGCATCTTCTTCACCATCGGGTTGCTGATCGTCTACCGGCTCGGCACCTACATCCCCGTTCCGGGCATTGACGCGGCGGCGCTGCGCAATTTCATGGAGCAGGCGCAGACCGGGCTGGGTGGCATCCTGACGATGTTCACCGGCGGCGCGCTCGGGCGGATGGGGGTCTTTGCGCTCGGCATCATGCCCTATATCTCCGCCTCCATCATCGTGCAGCTTCTCGTCGCGATGATCCCCTCGCTTCAGGGCCTGAAGAAAGAGGGAGAGGCCGGGCGGAAGAAGATCAACCAATACACCCGCTACGGTACGGTGGCGCTGGCGATCTTCCAGGCATGGGGTCTGGCGGTCAGCCTTGAGGCCGGCGGTCTCGTCGCCGATCCGGGGATGTTCTTCCGCGTGGCCTGCGTGATCACGCTGGTCGGCGGCACGATGTTCCTGATGTGGCTGGGTGAACAGATCACCGCGCGCGGCATCGGTAACGGCATCTCGCTCATCATCTTCGTCGGCATCATCGCGGAAGTTCCCGCAGCGCTTGCTCGGTTCCTGAGCCAGGGACGCTCCGGCGCGGTTTCGCCTGCCGTCATCATCGGCGTGCTCCTGATGGTCGTCCTGGTCGTCGCCTTCGTGGTGTTCATGGAGCGGGCTCTTCGCAAGATCCATATCCAGTATCCGCGCCGCCAGGTGGGGATGAAGGTCTATGACGGCGGTTCATCGCACCTGCCGATCAAGGTGAACCCGGCCGGTGTCATTCCCGCCATCTTCGCCTCCTCGCTGCTCCTGCTCCCGACCACGATCGCCACATTCTCCGGCGGACAGACCGGGCCGGTCATGTCGTGGCTGCTGGCCTACTTCGGGCCGGGGCAACCGCTCTACATGCTGTTCTTTGCAGCGATGATCGTGTTCTTCGCGTATTTCTATACGGCGAACGTCGCCTTCAAGACGGATGATGTCGCCGACAACCTGAAGAACCAGAATGGCTTCATTCCGGGCATTCGCCCCGGCAAGAAGACCGAGGAATACCTGACCTACGTTGTGAACCGCATCCTCGTGCTCGGCTCGGCCTATCTTGTCGCCGTGGTCCTGCTGCCCGAGATTCTGCGGTTCCAGATGGGTATCCCGTTCTACTTCGGCGGCACCTCCGTGCTGATTGTCGTCTCGGTGACGATGGACACGATCTCTCAGGTCCAGTCGCATCTGTTGGCGCATCAGTATGAAGGGCTGATCGAGAAGAGCCAGTTGCGCGGCAAAAGACGCAATGGCACGGCGCGTAAAGGGGGAACGATCCGGCGATGAACGTCATACTGCTAGGGCCGCCGGGGGCGGGGAAGGGCACTCAAGCCCGCCGTCTCGTGGAGGAGCGTGGCATGGTCCAGCTTTCGACCGGGGATATGCTGCGGGAAGCGCGGCATTCCGGTACGGAGATGGGTCGCAAGGTCGCCGAAGTGATGGACAGTGGCCAGCTTGTGACCGATGAGATCGTGATCGGGCTGATCGAGGAACGTGTTGCGGGCGCCGAGGGTACAGGGTTCATCTTCGATGGTTTTCCCCGGACGCTGCCGCAAGCCGATGCGCTTGGCGCGATGTTGCAGCGCGTGGGCCAGTCCCTCGATGCAGTGATCGAGATGCAGGTGGATGACGCGGCGCTGGTGTCGCGTATCACCGGCCGATTCACATGCGGGAACTGCGGCGAAGTCTATCACGACGTCACCAAGCCCACGAAAGTGGCTGGCGTCTGCGACGTCTGCGGCTCCACCGACATGCGTCGCCGGGCCGATGACAACGAGGCCAGCCTGACCAAGCGGTTGATGGAGTACTACAAGAAAACCTCTCCGCTGATCGGATATTACTACGCGAAGGAAATGCTTTCTCCGGTCGACGGGCTGGATGAGCCGGAAGCAGTTTCGGACGCGGTCCGCAAGGTGCTTGACAAAGGCTGATCCGTTTTTGGCGCCTCTTGACCTGAGGCGCCAAAGCCCATAGATCACAGCCTCTCGCAAGAGAATCGTCCTGACGGGCGGGCTTCGGTCTGCTCCGCCCTTCGGGTCAGAGCGTGTGGGGATCGGTTCAGACCGCAAAACCCGCGTTGTGAAAAAAGGTTCCGGCATTACGGAACCGCAACAGAAAAGGAAGCCCTAGTGGCACGTATTGCTGGTGTAAACATCCCCACGGGTAAGCGCGTTCCGATCGCGCTGACCTATATCCACGGCATCGGTTCGAAGATTGCCGATGAAGTCGTTCAGGCCGTCGGCATCGACCCGTCGCGCCGCGTGAATGATCTCTCCGACGCCGAAGTGCTTGCGATCCGCGAATACATCGACGCGAACCTGACCGTCGAAGGCGATCTTCGCCGCGAAGTTCAGATGAACATCAAGCGTCTGATGGACCTCGGTGCCTACCGCGGCCTGCGTCATCGCCGCAACCTCCCGGTCCGCGGTCAGCGGACTCACACCAACGCCCGCACCCGCAAGGGCCCGGCGAAGCCGATCGCCGGCAAGAAGAAATAAGGGGAGGGTATCATGGCTCGCGACAAGACCCGTATCAAGCGCAAGGAGCGCAAGAACATCGCCGCTGGCGTTGCTCACGTGAACTCCTCGTTCAACAACACCAAGATCCTGATCTCCGACGTGCAGGGCAATGCGATCGCCTGGTCGTCCGCCGGCACGATGGGCTTCAAGGGCTCGCGGAAATCCACGCCCTATGCGGCGCAGATGGCTGCCGAAGACGCTGGCCGCAAGGCGCAGGAACATGGCGTCCGCACCCTGGAAGTCGAAGTGCAAGGCCCCGGCTCCGGCCGTGAATCGGCGCTTCGCGCGCTGGCCGCCGTCGGGTTCAACATCACCTCGATCCGCGATGTGACGCCGCTTGCGCACAACGGCTGCCGTCCGCCGAAGCGCCGCCGGGTCTGAGGAACCGGAAATTTTGCTCGGGTCGCGCGGAAATTCGCGCGGCCCGAGTGTGTCATTCTGAACCTCGGGCGTTCTGCGGCAACCGGTTCATGCGCCGCGGAACAGGTATGGAGGCAATTGCATGATCCACAAGAACTGGCAGGAACTCATCAAGCCGACCCAGCTCGAGGTCAAACCCGGCCCCGACGCTTCGCGTCAGGCCACCGTGGTTGCCGAGCCGCTGGAACGCGGCTTCGGCCTCACCCTCGGCAATGCGCTGCGCCGCGTGCTGATGTCCTCGCTTCAGGGTGCTGCCATCACGGCGATCCAGATTGACAACGTGCTGCACGAGTTCTCTTCGATCTCGGGCGTGCGGGAGGATGTCACGGATATCGTCCTGAACCTCAAGGGTGTTGCGCTCAAGATGGAAGTGGAAGGGCCGAAGCGCCTGACCATTTCTGCCAAGGGTCCGGGTGTGGTCACCGGTGGCGATATTTCCGAGTCGAACGGCATCGAGGTGCTGAACAAGGAGCATGTCATCTGCCATCTGGATGACGGTGCGAACCTGTTCATGGAACTGACGGTGAATACCGGCAAGGGCTATGTCGCAGCCGACAAGAACCGGCCGGAAGATGCACCGATCGGTCTGATCCCGATCGATGCGATCTATTCGCCGGTCAAGAAGGTCGCCTATGAAGTCACGCCCACCCGTGAAGGGCAGGTGCTTGACTATGACAAGCTGACCATGAAGATCGAAACGGATGGCTCCGTCACGCCGGACGACGCGGTGGCTTTCGCCGCGCGCATCCTGCAGGATCAGCTCACCGTCTTCGTCAACTTCGAAGAGCCGGAATCGGCCACGCGTCAGGATGCGGAAGACGGGCTGGAATTCAACCCGCTGCTGCTGAAGAAGGTGGACGAGCTGGAGCTGTCGGTCCGTTCGGCCAACTGCCTGAAGAACGACAACATCGTCTACATCGGCGATCTGATCCAGAAGACCGAAGCGGAGATGCTGCGCACGCCGAACTTCGGCCGCAAGTCGCTCAACGAGATCAAGGAAGTGCTGTCCGGCATGGGCCTGCACCTCGGCATGGAAGTCGAGGACTGGCCGCCGGAGAACATCGAAGACCTCGCCAAGCGGTTCGAAGATCAGTTCTGATTGACCTTTGCGGGGCGTTTCGCTAGAGGCGCCCCGAATGCCCGGATGTCCGGGGAAATCATGGGCAATCCCGCCCCAAGGAGAGCGCGGTTCGCATCCGCGCCGGACAAAGCAAAAGGAGTAAGACCATGCGTCACGCCCGCGGATACCGCCGCCTGAACCGCACGCACGAGCACCGCAAGGCGCTCTTCGCCAACATGTCCGGATCGCTCATCGAACATGAGCAGATCAAGACGACGCTTCCGAAAGCCAAGGAACTGCGTCCGATCATCGAGAAGCTCATCACGCTCGCCAAGCGTGGGGACCTGCACGCCCGCCGCCAGGCCGCCGCGCAGCTCAAGCAGGACGCCTATGTCGCGAAACTGTTCGACGTGCTCGGCCCGCGCTACAAAGAGCGTCAGGGCGGCTACGTTCGCATCATGAAAGCGGGCTTCCGCTACGGTGACATGGCACCCATGGCGATCATCGAATTCGTCGATCGCGATCCGGCGGCCAAGGGCGCTGCCGACAAGGCGCGCGTCGAAGCAGAGTTCGCCGACGCCGAATAATATTCGTCACGTACCGAGAGTATAGATACCCCGCCCGAGAGCGGGGTATTTTCTTTTTTACTCAATATTAATTACTGATATGCATCGTTCGCAAATGAAGAGATATCAGAGACCTGTGTTGTGATCTGTTCTATCAGCTCGTCGAGATCCAAATCTTCCATCGGCGTTGCGCCGATAAATTCGAGAAGATCGAAACGGTCATTCGCGGGAAGGCGCATGAGTTTTGCAAAGAGGTTTGGGCTTATGGATCGCATTGAAACACCTTTCGACCGGTGGTCGATGGATCCACACTTTAAAGTTGACGCTGCAGGGGGCAACTTGTCTAAAAAGACATGTCCTTGACGGTAGGCCTCGAGCTCGAACTTCGCAATCTCGCCCGCATAGCGCCGGTGGGATATTACGTCGCGCTGCACATCCGCTTCGGCGCACCCATGCTGATGTTCCGCACCTTCCCGCAGGACTGGACCGATCGGTACACCGAGCAGGCCTATACGCTGCGGGATCCGCTTGTCGCCTGGGGATTTTCAACCGAAGGCACGACGCGGTGGAGCGAGATCACCATCGATCCGTTCGGCATCATGGCGGAAGCGGCGCGTTATGGCCTTGGTTTCGGAGCCTGCGTCGCCTGTGGCCCCATCAGCTCGCGGACGATCGCCGGTATCGCAAGGAACGACCGAGAGTTCACGGATGCCGAGATCGCGAAGGCGGCCACCCTGGTGCGCCATATCCACGCGATCACCGAGCCGCCGGAAAGCCTCACCCCCGCTCAGATAGAAGCTCTGCGTCTCATCGCCGCCGGAGACCGCCATGCAGCGGCAGCGGCGAAGTTGAACATCTCCGAAAGCGCCTTGAAAGCGCGGCTGAATTCCGCCCGCCAGCGCCTGTTGGCGCGCACGACGGCCGAGGCGATCCAGCGCGCGAAGGATTACAGGCTGCTTTAGGAGGGTGTCGGAGCGTCGCCGCGGGTTCGGATTTCTTTAACCCAACCCACGGAGACGACCATGCAAATCACCACGCTTTCCTTTGAGAACCTGCACAAACACGGCGAACTCTTCGCCAACCTGCTGCGCGCGCGCCACCAGTCCTTCATCGTCCAGAACAAATGGAACCTGCCCGAGGCCATGGGCATGGAGTATGATCAGTACGATACGCCCGCTTCCCGCTGGATCGCCATCCATGACCTGGGACGCGTGGTGGGTGGCATGCGCCTGACCCCGACCACCGCGCAATGCGGTATCTACAGCTACATGATCCGCGACGCGCAACGCGGATTGCTGGGGTCCATCCCGTCTGACCTGCTTTATCATGAAGCCCCGGTGGATCCGCATGTCTGGGAAGTGTCGCGCGGCTTCGTTTGCCACACGGTGCCGATGGCGGCACGGCGCCGGGTTCATGCGCTGATGGTGGCAGGGATGAACCGGGCCGCGCGGGAGCTGGGGGCGACACGGACCATCGGTCTTCTTTCGTCGAGCTGGCCGCGTTGGGCCGCGCGCTGTGCCTTGGATATGGAGGCCGCTGGCCCGGCCAGCATCATCGACGGAGTGGAGAACCAGTGCATCTTCATCAACTTCGCCGGCAAGCTGCATTGAGGAAGGCCAGCACGGGGCGGGAGCGGGCAGCGATCAACCGGCTTTTACGCTGCGTTGAAGCTGCTCCCCCGCTGCTCCATATCAAGCTGCTCAGCCCGGAGGTTGCCCGATGCGCATGATCACTACCTTGTTGGCGCTTTTGCTCGCCGTTCAGCCGCTTGCGGCACAGACCGTGCCGACGAGTCCGGCGGAAATCACGATGAGCTTTACCCCGGTGGTCAAGGCCACGACGCCTTCCGTGGTGAATATCTACACGCAGCGGGTCGTCTCTCAACGGGAGACGCCTTTCGGCATTGATCCGTTCTTTGCCGACATCTTCCGCAACTTCGGGCGGGAGACGCCGCGCGTGCAGAGTTCGTTGGGATCCGGTGTGATTCTTACGGCGGATGGGATCATCGTGTCCAACTTCCACGTCGTGCAGGAGGCCAGTCAGATCCGTGTCGTGCTGACCGATCGACGGGAGTTCGATGCGGAGGTGCTGCTGGCGGATGAGGAGACCGATCTTGCGGTGTTGAGACTAAAGGGCGCGAGCGGCCTTCCCGCCCTCGCGCTCCGCGACTCCGACGAGGTGGAGGTGGGAGAGCTTGTGCTGGCCATCGGCAATCCCTTCGGCGTCGGGCAGACGGTGTCCAGCGGCATTGTCTCCGGGCTCGCCCGATCCAATCTCGGTATCGGCGGGGGGCGCGGCTATTTCATTCAGACCGACGCGGCGATCAACCCCGGTAACTCCGGCGGCGCGCTCGTGGATGTGGCGGGGCGGCTCGTCGGTATAAACACCGCGATTCTCAGCCCCTCCGGCGCATCGAGCGGCATCGGTTTCGCAATTCCCGCCAACCTTGTCCGCGCGGTCGTCACGCAGGCCGAGGCGGGGCGGAGCCGGTTCGAACGTCCATGGGCCGGAATCGCCGGGCAGGCGGTGGATGCGGGTATGGCGGAGAGCTATGGTCAACGCGCGCCGCAGGGCCTCGCCATTCTGGATTTCGCGGACGGAAGCCCGTTCGAAGAAGCGGGGCTGTCGCGGGGAGACGTGATCCTTCAGCTTGATGGCGTGCCGGTCAACACGCCTGCCGAGATGATCTTCCGCATGTCCGTTCAGGGCGTGGGCGCGGAGACGGAGGTCACCTACCTCCATCAGGATCGACAGGAGACGACCCGGGTCCGACTGATCGCGCCCCCCGATACTCCCGCCCGGGATGTGCTCACGCTCACCAGCGGGCCGTTCCAAGGCTATACGGCCGCAAATCTCAACCCCGCAGTGACGAGCGAGATGGCGCTTCCCGATGGACTTTCCGGTGTGGTCATCACCGATGTCGGGCAGCAGACGCTGGGCCTTGGACTGCGCTCCGGCGACATCGTGCGGAGCGTGAACGGCACAGAGATCACGACGACGGCCGATCTCCGCGCTGCCAATGCACAACGGGTGAGCCGTTGGCAGATCGAGTATGAGCGGGAAGGGCGGCGCGCGCTCCTCCGCTTCCGGAGCTGAGGGGATGAGCGACCTGTTCGACACTCCGGAGACGACGGCGGCGGCAAACACGGCCCCGCGCCCCCTGGCGGACCGGCTGCGCCCCCGCGAGATTTCGGAGGTCATCGGGCAGGCGGCGCTGCTGGCGCCGGAAGGGCCGCTCGGCGCGATGCTGGCCTCCGGTAGTCTGTCTTCCCTGATCCTGTGGGGACCGCCCGGCGTCGGAAAGACGACCATCGCGCGGTTGCTGGCGGATGCGACGGAGATGGCTTTCGTTCAGATCAGCGCGATCTTCAGCGGTGTCCCGGAACTGCGCAAGGTGTTCGAGGCCGCGAAGCTCCGCCGCCAGAACGGGCAGGGGACACTGCTGTTCGTCGACGAGATCCACCGTTTCAACAAGGCCCAGCAGGACAGCTTCCTCCCCTATATGGAGGATGGCACGATCCTGCTCGTCGGCGCCACGACGGAGAACCCCTCCTTCGAGCTCAACGCGGCGCTGCTGTCGCGGGCGCAGGTCATGGTGCTGGAGCGGCTGACGCTGGCCGATCTGGAGCGTCTTGCCCAGCGGGCGGAGAAAGAGCTGGACCGCCCGTTGCCGCTCCGCCCGGAGGCGCGGGATGCCCTGCTGGAGATGGCGGATGGCGACGGACGCGCTCTGCTGAACCTCATCGAGCAGGTCATGGCCTGGAAGATCAGGGAACCGCTCGACCCGGGTCAGCTCGGCCAGCGGTTGATGCGGCGGGCGGCGAAATACGACAAGTCGGGTGATGAGCATTATAATCTGATCTCCGCCCTGCACAAATCCGTCCGGGGGTCGGACCCGGATGCCGCGCTCTACTGGTTCGGGCGGATGCTGGAGGGCGGAGAGGATCCGCGCTACCTCGCCCGCCGCATCACCCGCATGGCGGTGGAGGATATCGGCCTTGCCGACCCGCAGGCGCAGACGGTCTGCCTCCATGCGTGGGAAATCTATGAGCGTCTCGGCTCGCCGGAGGGGGAGCTGGCTCTGGCGCAGGCGCTCGTCTATCTCGCCCTCGCGCCGAAATCGAACGCGGGATACATGGCCTACAAGGAGGCCCGCGGCCTGGCCCGCAAGACCGGGTCAGAGCCGCCGCCCAAGCATATCCTGAACGCCCCCACCCGGCTGATGAAGGAGCAGGGCTATGGCGCGGGCTACGCCTATGACCACGATCAGGAAGATGCCTTCTCCGGCCAGAACTACTTCCCCGACGGCGTGCGGCGGCCCGTGCTCTATCAGCCGGTGGAGCGGGGCTACGAACGGGAGTTGAAGAAGCGGCTGGAGTATTTCGCCCGCCTGCGCGAGAAGCGGGGCGAAGGTTGACACCCGGCGAAGGTTGACACCGGTGAAGGTTGACAGGGGCCAAAGGTTGACACGGACTGGCCCACGCGCGAAGGGTCCGCGATGAACTGGACGAGCTTTCTTCAGGTGGCGCTTGGCGGCGCGGCGGGGTCGGTGCTGCGCTATGCGGCGACGTTGGGCATGGCCCGCGTGGTGCCGGGCTTTCCGCTGGGCACGATGCTTGTCAACATTGCCGGATCCTTCGTGATGGGGATGCTGGCGATGTCGATCGCGGCGCATCTGCGGCCCCTGTTGCTGACCGGCCTTCTGGGCGGGTTCACCACCTTCTCGGCCTTCTCGCTGGAGACACTGATGCTCTGGGAGGAGGGCCGGACGCTCTCCGCCGCGGGCTATGTTGCGGGTTCACTCATCCTGTCGCTTCTTGCCGTTCTCGCAGGCGCGACCCTTGCGCGGAGCATGATGTCATGAGCGTGAAACTCTTTACCATTGCCGAGGATGAGGGCGAGCAGCGGCTGGACCGGTGGCTGAAGCGCCATTTCCCCACGCTGACCCAGGGGGCCATCGAGAAGATGGCGCGGACGGGGCAGATACGCGTGGACGGTGGTCGGGTGAAGGCGTCGAGCCGCGTCGCGCCCGGCATGGTCGTCCGCGTACCGCCGATTCCCGAACTCCCGGCTATCGAGCGCCGCGCCCCGGAACCCCGCATCAGCGAAAGCGATGACGAGATGATCCGCCGCGCCGTGCTCTACAAGGACGACCATATCATCGCCATCAACAAGCCGCCGGGTTTGCCCAGTCAGGGAGGCTCCGGCCTCGCCGACCGGCATGTCGATGCCCTGGCGGAGGCGTTGAAGTTTGGTTTGCCGGAGAAGCCGAAGCTCGTGCATCGGCTCGACAAGGACACATCGGGTGTCCTGCTGCTCGCACGGACCAACCGGGCGGTGCGCGATCTGTCGGAAGCCTTCCGCTCCCGTGCGACGCGCAAGATCTACTGGGCGGCGGTGGCGGGCGTTCCTGCGCCGCGCAAGGGCACGATCCGCTACGGGCTGGTCAAGGCCGCCGGTCACGGTGGCCGGGGGGAGGGGGAACGCATGATCGCCATCCATCCGTCCAAGGTGCAGGAGACTGAGGGCGCAAAGCGTGCTACCACCGATTATGCCGTGCTGGAGAGCCTCGGCACCCGCGCATCCTGGGTGGCGCTTGTCCCGATCACCGGGCGGACGCATCAGCTTCGCGCGCATATGGCGGAGATCGGCCATCCCATCGTGGGCGACGGCAAGTATGGCGGGTCGGGGCAGGAGAACCTTGGCGATGGCTGGGGCGCGCAGCTGGGCGGGGATATCAGCCGGAAGCTGCATCTCCATGCCCGTTCGCTGTCTTTCGATCACCCGGTGACGGGCAAGCGCATCACCGTGACCGCGCCTCTCCCCGAGCACATGCAGCGCACCTGGAAGACTTTCCAGTGGGCGGAAGGCGACGTCCCCGCCGACCCGTTTGCGGAGGAGGATGAATGACAGCGCTGCGCCTTGTCGTCTTTGACGTGGATGGCACGCTGGTGGACAGCCAGCAGGCCATCCTTGCCGGAATAGCCGCCGCCATGGCGACAGTCGACCGCCCCATGCCCACACGCGAACAGGCGCTTTCCATCGTCGGTCTGTCGCTTCCGGTCGCGCTGGCACGGCTCGCGCCCGGGGCGGATGTGGCCCGGATGGTCGAGGGCTATCGCGGCGTCTTTCACGGTGACGATGCGCCCGAGGTCTCCCCGCTTTATCCGGGCGCACGCGCGGTGCTGGACGGGCTGGCGGCCGAGGATAGCACACTGCTCGGCATTGCCACGGGCAAGGCGCGGCGGGGGCTGGAGAAGCTGCTCGCGGGACATGGTCTTACCCGGCATTTTCTGACGACGCAGGTCGCGGATGACCATCCCTCGAAGCCCCATCCCGCCATGTTGGAGGCCGCCGTGGCAGAAGCCGGCGTTGCGCCGGCGCAGGCGGTGATGATCGGCGATACGAGCTTTGACATGGAGATGGGACGTGCTTCGGGCGTGCCCACCATCGGTGTCACCTGGGGCTATCACAGCCCTGACCGCCTGCGCGGCGCTGGAGCAGACCTGATCGTGAGCGATTATGCCGAGCTCGCACATGCGTTGGAGCTGAGGGGGATCGCAGCATGAGCGAATGGCGTCCGAGGCGATTCTGGAAGGCGACATCCGTTCTGCCGGAGAGCGAAGGCTACGGTGTCGGGCTGGATGACCGGCCCTTGCGGACACCGGCGCGCCATCCGCTCCGTGTGCGGAGTCGCGCGCTTGCCGAGGCGCTTGCCGCCGAATGGGAGGCGCAACGGGAGCATGTCGCTCCCGAGACGATGCCGCTGACCCGCATGGTCAATTCCGCCATCGACAAGGTGACGGACCAGCGGGATGTCGTGGCGGAGATCGTCGGCGACTATGGGGGAACGGACCTCTTGGCCTATCGCGCCGAGGCACCCGCCGAACTGGTCGCACGGCAGGCGGACCGCTGGGATCCCCTGCTTCTCTGGGCAGAGGAGGCTCTGGCAGCCCCGTTGACCGTGACGGTGGGCGTGATGTTCAGAGCACAGCCGCGGGAGACGCTGGACCGGCTGGAGGCACGCGTGGCGGCGCTCGACCCGTTCGAGCTTACAGCGCTCCATGATCTCGTGGCGCTGAGCGGCTCTCTCATCCTCGGGCTTGCCGTCGCGGATGGACGGCTCACACCGGAGGAGGCGTGGGATCTGTCGCGTCTGGACGAAGACTGGCAGGCCGAGATCTGGGGCAGGGATGAACAGGCGGAGGCACAGTCCGCACGACGGCGCGCCGATTTCCTGGATGCCGCTCGGTTTCTGAGCCTCTACCGTCAGGCTGATTAAGCTTTTCGCACATTTTTTAAGCATTTTAACCGCGAGTTTAATGTCCTCTTGCGGCACATCGTCCGTAAACGACGATCCTATTGACGTTTTCAGGACGTCCCGCGCAAGATTTGCCTGCTGGGCGGCGGTTCTCGCAACGCTGTCGGACACCGGGAGGAACTCCGGGGCCAGCGCTCCGCAAGGAGCTGACCATCAGGAAAGGTAACCTATGAAAACGAAGGTATTTCTCGGCGCGCTGGCAGGGATCGGGCTTGCTGGCGCCGCTTCCGCTGCGACGCTTGACGACGTGAAGTCGCGCGGCGAACTGAACTGCGGGACGAATACCGGCCTCGCGGGCTTTGCCGCCCCGGACGCGAATGGCGTCTGGGAAGGGTTCGACGTGGCGATTTGCCGTGCCGTGGCTGCGGCGGTGCTTGGCGATCCGATGAAGGTGAAGTTCGTGCCGACCACCGGCCAGACCCGCTTCACCGCGCTGGCCTCCGGAGAGATCGACTTGCTGGCGCGGGTGACGACCTGGACCTTCTCGCGCGATGTCGACCTGAAGTTTACCTTCACCGGTATCAACTATTACGATGGTCAGGGCTTTCTCATCCGCAAGGACATGGGTGTGACCTCGGCGAAGGAACTGGGCGGCGCGCGCGTCTGCATCCAGACCGGGACCACGACGGAACTGAACCTCGCCGACTTCTTCAAGACAAGCCAATTGACCTATGAGGCCAAGCCGATCGAGACGCAGGCAGAGGGCCAGCAGGCCTATCTCGCCGGCAACTGCGACGTCTATACGACGGATGCCTCCGGCCTGGCGGCGATGCGGGGAACCTTCCCCGACCCGGAAAACCACATCATCCTGCCCGAGATCATCTCCAAAGAGCCGCTCGGCCCGCTGGTCCGGCAGGGCGACGACCAATGGGCCGACATCGTGCGATGGACGCAGAACGCCCTTGTCGCGGCCGAAGAATACGGTGTGACCTCCGCCAATATCGACGAACTGTCGAAGGCGGCCGGAGATAATCCGGAAATCAACCGGCTGCTGGGCACCGAAGGCAACCTTGGCGCCATGTTCGGACTGGACAACCAATGGGCCTACCGGGCCATCAAGGCCGAAGGAAACTACGGCGAGATTTTCGAGAAGTACCTGGGTGAATCCACGCCGATCGGCCTTGCGCGCGGGCTGAACGCGCAATGGACGCAGGGCGGCCTGCAGTATTCCCCGCCTTTCCGCTGATCTCGGTGGGGGCGCTTCCGGAGCCGGAAGCGCCCCTTTCGATTTAGAGACCACGATGCCGAAGAGCATCGGGCCAAAATCCAGGGAGACAGCCCATATATGGTAACGACCACAGAACAGCCTCCGCGCGAGACGTTTCGTCTGAGCATGCTGCTCTACGACACGCGTTACCGCGCGCTGACGATTCAGATCATCTTTCTCATGGCGTTCATGGCCGGCGCGGCATGGCTCATGCACAACGCGGTCGACAATCTCCGGGCGCTTGGCAAGGATTTCAATTTCGGCTTTCTCAATGTGCGCTCGGGGTATGACATCAACCAGCGGCTGATCGAATATTCCAACGACAGTACCCACGGCCGCGCCCTGCTGGTCGGGCTGCTGAACACGCTCCTGCTGGCCGTCATGGGATGTGTGGCAGCAACGATCATCGGTGTCATCGGCGGTGTACTGCGTCTTTCCAACAACTGGCTCATTTCCCGCCTGGCGGCGTTTTACGTCGAGATTTTCCGCAATGTGCCGCTTCTGATCTGGATCCTCGTGGTCTTCGCGATCTTCAGCGAAAGCATGCCCGCGCCGAATGCCTTCAGGGGCGACAATCCGGCCGCGACCATGAAGCTGTTCGATACCATGGCAATCACCAACCGGGGCGTCTATCTCGCCGGGCCGGTGTTCGACCGCAGCCTTGGCGCCCTTACGCTCGGGCCGTTCACGATAAGCCTCAATTTCCTGGCCGTGCTGGCGGCGCTCGTCCTCGGCTGGTTGATCCACCGCGCGCTTACCCGCAACGCGGAGAAGGTGCAGAACGCGACGGGCCGCAGGCCCATCATCTGGTGGAAAAGCCTGCTGGGTTTCGTCGTGCCCTTCGTCTTCGTGCTCTACGCGCTCGGCTTTCACCTTGATCGGCCGTCGCTGCAGGGGTTCAACTTTCAGGGCGGCATCTACCTGCGCGATTCGCTCATCGCCATGTGGATCGCCCTTTCGCTCTATACCGGCGCCTTCATCACAGAAACGGTGCGCGGCGGTATCCTTGCCGTGCCGCGCGGCCAGTCGGAAGCGGCGGCCGCTCTTGGCCTTCGTCCGTCGCGGACGATGCGGCTCGTGATCCTTCCCCAGGCAATGCGGGTCATTATTCCACCGCTGATCTCGCAGTATCTCAACCTGACCAAGAACACCTCTCTGGCTCTTGCGGTTGGCTACATGGACCTACGGTCGACGCTCGGCGGGATCACTCTCAATCAGACCGGGCGGGAGTTGGAGGCCATGATGCTCATGATGCTCATCTACCTCGTGATCTCTCTGATCATCTCGGGTGCGATGAACCTCTACAACAGCACCGTCAAGCTGAAGGAGCGCTAGGATGAGCGATATTTCCTTCGTCCGCAGGCATATGCTGGAGCCGGAAGACCCCCCCGCGCGGGAGCAGGGCGCGGTGAAATGGCTGCGGGAAAATCTGTTCTCCGGCCCCGTGAACATCATCCTGACGGTGATTGCGCTTTATCTTTGCTACCTGATCATCGCTGCGGTCGGCCCCTGGCTGGCGCGCTCCGTCTGGCATGCGGGCTCGCTGACGGAATGCCGGCAGATCCTCGCCGAACGTTATGGTCCCGATGTCAACGGCGCCTGCTTCGCGGTTATCACCGAACGCTGGAACCAGCTTCTGTTCGGTTTTTACCCGCGACAGTTTTACTGGCGCCCGACACTGGCAATGGTGCTGCTGCTCGTCGCCATCGCGCCGATTCTGTTCAACTGGGCGCCCAGGGCGCTGCTGTACTTCACGCCGCTCTATCCAGCCATCGCCTATTGGCTGCTGTGGGGCGGCACGCTGTGGTATCCGCTTGCCGTGATGGCCGGGCTGGCCCTCATCATACCTGCCTTCAAGCTGGGCGAACGGGTCAGCAAGCTGGTCGGGCTGGTGGCGGCGGTGGTGGTGCCGCTGCTGTGGTGGGGCTTCGTGCAGCAGTGGGTGGTGGCGGGGCTTTCCTCCATTCTGCCGCTTACGCTGACCTATGTGCCTTCGAACAATTTCGGCGGCTTCATGCTCTCCATCATCATCGGCGTGACGGGGATCGCTCTTTCGCTCCCGCTGGGCATCCTGCTCGCGCTCGGGCGGCAATCCGACCTGTTCATCGTCAAGACGATTTGCGTCGGCTTCATCGAATTCATTCGTGGCGTGCCGCTCATCACCCTGCTTTTCACGGCATCGCTTCTGCTGAACTACTTCCTGCCGCCGGGGACAAATTTCGACATCATCCTGCGCGTCGTCATCATGGTGACGCTCTTCGCGGCGGCCTATATGGCGGAGGTGATCCGGGGTGGGCTCGCGGCATTGCCCCGCGGGCAGTATGAGGCTGCCGATTCCCTCGGGCTGGACTATTGGCAGGCTCAGCGGCTCATCATCATGCCGCAGGCCCTGAAGATCTCCATCCCCGGGATCGTCAACACCTTCATCGGATTGTTCAAGGATACGACGCTGGTCGTCTTCATCGGCCTGCTCGACCCGATCGGGCTGTCCAATTCCATTCGGGCCAACCAGAGCTGGAACGGCATCTATTGGGAGCTGTTCATCTTCATCGGCCTTTGCTTCTTCATCTTCTGCTTCGGCATGTCGCGCTACTCCCTCTATCTGGAGCGACGGCTGAAGACGGACCACCGCTAGGAGAGACCCATGTGCGCCACACCCGCGCGGCAGCCCGCGTCCGACATCGCCGTCCAGATCATCAAGATGAACAAGTGGTACGGACAGTTCCACGTCCTGCGCGACATCGACCTGACCGTTGCGAAGGGCGAGAAGATCGTGATTGCCGGCCCTTCGGGCTCCGGCAAATCGACGCTGATCCGCTGCATCAACCGGCTGGAGGAGCATCAGTCCGGCAAGATCATCGTCGATGGCACGGAACTCACCAACGACCTGAAGAACATCGACAAGGTCCGTTCCGAGGTCGGGATGGTGTTCCAGCACTTCAACCTGTTCCTGCATCTCACCATTCTGGAAAACTGCACTCTCGCGCCCATCTGGGTGCGCAAGGTGCCGAAGAAGGAAGCGGAGGAGACGGCGATGCATTTCCTGCGCAAGGTGAAGATCCCCGAGCAGGCGAACAAATATCCCGGCCAGCTTTCGGGCGGTCAGCAGCAGCGGGTTGCCATCGCCCGCTCACTCTGCATGCGGCCGCGGATCATGCTGTTCGACGAGCCGACCTCCGCGCTCGACCCGGAGATGATCAAGGAGGTGCTGGACACCATGATCGAACTGGCGAACGAGGGGATGACCATGCTTTGCGTCACCCATGAGATGGGCTTCGCGCAGGCGGTGGCTGATCGGGTGATCTTCATGGATCAGGGGCAGATCGTGGAGCAGAACAATCCGACGGAGTTCTTCAACAACCCCCAGTCCGAGCGTACCAAGCTGTTCCTCAGCCAGATCCTCGGGCACTGAGCCTCGTTATCGCTCCAGATCGCGGGGCGTGACGAAATCCACGGTGCGACCGCTGCGGGGCGCTATGTCCTTCCAGCGGTCCTCCTCGAAATCCACGATCAGGGTAGCGCCGGTGGGGTAACGCCCGAAGTCGCGATGAACCGGCGGATCCGAAACGATCCGCTGGGCAAATTCGCCGATTCCAGGGTTATGACCGATCAGCGCAACGACGGGCTCCTCCGCCTGACGGAGCAGGGCGAGAATCACCGCAGGCTCTGCATGGTAGAGTTCCGGTACGAAATGCAGCGCCTTGGGTTCTGGGAGATGCTGGGCCATCCGCTCCCAGGTCTGCCGCGTGCGCATCGCCGTGGAGCAAAGAACCTGCTGCGGAAGGTACCCGCGCTCGGCTAGCCACGCTCCGATATCCGTCGCCGCCTGCTGACCGCGGTTGTTCAGCTTGCGGTCAAAATCAGCGGCAGTCGGGTCTCCCCAACTGGATTTGGCATGGCGGGTGAGGATCAGGCGGAGCGTCATGATTGCGGATCATATCCTGCTCGCAGAAAAGCGGAAGGATGGAACTGCGTCATATGATAGGCGGATTGCTCCTCAAGTCTGCCATAACCTTGAGATAGCGGGCAGGCGCGCCGAACGGCGCAACCGCGGGAGAGGTTGTCCGTCCCTTCCGTCGTATCGAGATAGGCGTGGCAGCGATCCAGGTCATAGCCCTCTCCCGTCAACGCGCGCGCAGGACAGGCGGTGAGGCAGGGCCTGCCACAGGCATCACACGGCCGGGGGGAGGGCGGAGAGAGGTCAACAGCCTCCCGAAGTGCCAGCGCGCCACGATAGGATACCATCAGCCCCGCAGTGTCATGCACAAGCAGCGTAACGGGAGAGACGAAGGCCCGCCCGGAGCGTAGCGCCCATCGGGTGAATGGCTTCCATGGCGGCCCGCCAAAGGGGAAATACGCCTTCGCCCGGAGATCGCAGGCCATCCGCCCGATGACACGCCGCGACCAGCGGTCCAGCGGATCGGGGCGACTGTCGTTGAATTCCGGCTCCGCGGTTACATGCGGCCAGAAACCGGGTTCCGCGGGGCCGAGCAGGAGCAATGTGCCGATTCCGTCAGGCAGCCCATCCTCCGGCAGTGGTCGAAAGCCGCCGAAGATCGCGAGCCGATGCCGGGCCGCGATCTCCGCTACCTCGGCCTGGCTCGTCACCGGCGACGCGGCTTGAAGCGCGGCTCGGTCGAACGAATCAGCGTGCCCGCCCCGTGTTCGGTGAACAGTTCCAGAAGGCAGGCATTGGGTTGGCGTCCATCCAGGATGACCGCCGCGCGGACACCGCCTTCGATGGCCTCCAGCGCGGTCTGGGTCTTGGGAATCATGCCCCCCGAGATCACGCCGTCATCCGTCATGCGCTTCACGTCTTCGGGTGAAAGCTGCGTCAGCACGTTGCCGTTTGCATCCTTGACGCCCGATACATCGGTCAGCAGCAGCAGACGATCGGCTTTCAGCGCCGCCGCGATTGCACCGGCTGCCGTGTCACCGTTGACGTTGAAGGTCTCGTTGTCGTCGGTGCCCGTCGCCACGGGAGCCACGACCGGGATGATCCCGGCAGCGAACAGATCCTGCAGCACCTGCACGTTCATCTCCACCGGCCGTCCGACGAACCCCAGTTCCGGATCATCGGCCACGCAGACCATCAGATCGTCATCCTTGCCGGACAGACCCACCGCGCGGCCGCCCTCGTCATTGATGGCCTGAACGATCCGCTTGTTCACAAGGCCGGAGAGAACCATCTCCACGACCTCCACGGTGGCCTTGTCCGTGACCCGCTTGCCCCGCACGAAACGCGATTCGATGCCCAGGCGCTTCAGCAGGTCGTTGATTTGCGGACCGCCGCCATGCACCACGACGGGATTCACGCCCACCTGGCGCATCAGCACGATGTCGCGGGCGAATTCCGCCATCGCCTCATCGTCGCCCATGGCGTTGCCACCGAACTTCACCACCACGATGGCGTCATTGTAGCGCTGGAGGTAGGGCAGCGCTTCCGAGAGCGTCTGCGCGGTTGCAATGGGATCGCGGACCACCTGTTTCCTCACCATTCCTGTCTCCCGTAGGCTTTCAGCCCTGCCTAGTGGTTTCGTGGCAGCGTGCCAAGACTCGCGTCTCGCTACTCCAGCGTCGCGATGATGGCGCGCAGCGTCTCTATCCCCTCACCCTTTTCAGAGGATGTGACGATGATCTCCGGGTAGGCGGCAGGGTGCTTGGCCAGCGCCTTGCGCACCTGCGTCAGCACCTTTTCCCGCTCGGCGGCAAGGATCTTGTCCACCTTTGTCAGCACCACCTGAAAGGTCACGGCGGAGCGGTCGAGCAGCGTCAGGATCTCCTCGTCCACAGCCTTGATGCCGTGGCGCGCGTCGATCAGCACGAACGCGCGGCGCAGGGTGGCGCGGCCCGAGAGATAGGCCTTCAGCAGCGCCTGCCACTTCCTCACCGTGGCGACGGGCGCCTCGGCGAAGCCGTAGCCGGGCAGGTCGACGAGGTAGTGATCCTCTCCCGCCGTGAAGTAGTTGATCTCTTGTGTCCGTCCCGGCGTGTTGGAGGCCCGCGCCAGCGCCTTGCGGCCGGTCAGCGCGTTGATAAGGGAAGACTTCCCTACGTTGGACCGTCCCGCAAAGCACACTTCCAGCCGGTCGGCGGGGGGCAACCCGTCCATCGCGACGACGCCTTTCAGGAAGTCTACCGGTCCGGCGAAAAGCAGGCGCCCGCGTTCGCGCGCGGCGTCTTCCGGCTCCGGGGCAAGGGTAAAGGTCAGGTCGGTCATGGGAAACTCTCGATCAGAATGCGGTCAGGCCAGTTCCACGCGGTCACCCGGGCCGACGGTGCCGCCTTCCAGAACCACGGCGTAGACGCCGAAGTCCTGCACGCCCACCAGTTCACGGAGACCTTTCAGCGTATCGGCATCGACCTTGCCGGTGGCGGGATTGGCAGTGGTCGCCTTGCACCGCCCGATGCGGTCCACGACGCGGAGCCGTGCGGCCCCGATGCGGAGGTCGCGTCCGATCCAGGACACCTCCTCCCAGGCGGGCAGATCGTCCAGCCAGACGTTACCGCGCCAGCGGTGAATGGAAAGATCCGTGCCCATATGGGCCGACAGGGCGGCATTGGAGGCAAGGTTCTTCAGCGACACGGTCGGAAGCTGGCTGTCCGTCATTCCCCGTCCGGCAGACACCAGCGCGACCGGCTGCATCGGGGGCTCCGGGCTGATCGGGCGCACCCAGTCGAGAAACCGCTCCGCCTCCGTCACCGGGTCGAAATCGATAGGGCCAAGGTCGGGATGATCGAGGGCGAGCCGCCCGGTTGCCTCATCGAACCGCGCGGTGATCGCCATCAGCGCCGGCGTGCGTGCGCCACGCTCGAAGTTCACACAAGGCATCCATGCCGGCGCGCCGCTATCGAACTTGGACATCCCGTGGGTCACGGCCCAGTGCCGGTCGAAGGGAAGGCACTCCGCCTCCGAAAGCAGAACGGACGCGAGTTCTTCGCGTCCGTGAGCCTTGATGGGATGGCGGTAGAGGTGGGCGATGGTCGCCATATACCGTTCCTACTTCTTGGCGGGCTTCTTGTCCGCCGGTTTCGCCGACTTGTTCGCGACGGGCGTGGCGGGTTTCTTTCGCCTGAAGCTCGCCTTTATGTTCCCGAACAGGTCCACCCTCGCCCCGTGACTGCGCATGATCGCATATTGCTGGATGAAGGTGATGACGTTGTTGGTGATCCAGTAGAGCACAAGACCGCTCGCGAAGGATCCCAGCATGAACATGAACACCCAGGGCATCCAGGCGAAGATCATCGCCTGCGTCGGATCCGGCGGGGCCGGGTTCAGCTTCTGCTGGAACCACATCGAAATGCCGAGGCAGATCGGCAGGATGCCGAGGAAGATCGTCGCCATCAGCGTGCCGTGCACCGGTGCCGCCCAGGGTAGCAGGCCGAACAGGTTGTAGAGCGACGACGGGTCCGGGGCCGAGAGATCGCGGATCCAGCCGATCCACGGCGCGTGGCGCAATTCGATGGTGACGAAGATCACCTTGTAGAGCGAGAAGAAGATCGGGATTTGCACCAGCACAGGCAGACAGCCCGCCGCCGGGTTCACCTTCTTCTCCTTGTAGAGCGCCATCATCCCCTGCTGGAGCTTCATCCGGTCGTCGCCGACCTGCTCCTTCAGCTTCTCCATCTCCGGCTGAAGCTCCTTCATCCGGGCCATGGAGACGTATGATTTGTAGGCAAGCGGCAGCACCAGCGCCTTCAGAACGAAGGTCAGCGCGATGATCGACCAGCCCATGTTGCCGATGAAGCCGTGCAGCCAGTGCAGCAGCCAGAAGATCGGCTTGGTCAGGAAGAAGAACCAGCCCCAGTCGATCACGTCGACGAAGCGGTCAACGCCCACATCGTTCTGGTAGTGCCGGATGGTTTCCCATTCCTTCGCGCCGGCGAAGAGCATGGTGGAGGAACTGCCGGTCTCGCCTGCCGCGATGGTCAATGTCGGCAGGCGCGCTTCCGTCTGATAGACGTTCGACTGATCCGAATACTTGGCGACGGCGGTGAAGCTCTGTCCCGGCATGGGGACAAGCGTCGTCATCCAGTATTTGTCGGTGAAGCCGATCCAGCCGTTGGAGCCGACGTCGATCGCCTCGGCCCGTGCGCCGCCCTCGCGGTCGGAGCGGGGCAGGTCGGCCATCTTCTTGTACTTGATCTCGGTCAGCTTGCCGTCCGCCATCTGCACGACGCCTTCATGCAGGATGAAGAAGTTCTGCAGATCGGCAGGCAGCCCATGGCGTGCGACGATGCCGTAGGGAGCAAGCCGCACTTCGGCCCCGGTGTTGTTCTCGACCGACTGGGTGACGGTGAACATGTAGTTCTCGTCGATGGCCATCTTCTGATGGAAGACGAGGCCCTGGCCGTTGTCCCAGACAAGCTCCACTGGCGTGCCGACGCCCAGCCTGTCGCCGGAGGCCAGCGTCCAGGGCGTGTTCGGCCCCGGCATCTGCACATAGTCGAGCGTGCCGCCCGGTGCCCAGCCATAGAGTGCGTAATACGCCCCCGGCGCGCCGACAGGGGAGAGGAGCCGCACGAAGGGGCTCGCGTCGTCCAGTGTCTCGCGATAGCCGGTCAGTTCCAGATCGTCGATCCGGCCCCCCACCAGCGAGACGCTGCCCGCGAGGCGAGGCGTCTCGATCGCCAGCCGCGGTGCAGCCTCCGGCGTTGCTTGCGCGGAAGTACCGGGTGCGGCGCCGGGTTCTGCTGTCGGCGGGGGCAGCATCCCCTCCACCTGTTGCGTCACCGCTTCGGGTGTGGTCGGCTGCACCTGATCGGCGGGTGGAAACAGCAGGAACCACACCACGATCACGATGAAGCTCAGGACGGATGCGATGATGAGGTTCTTGTTCTGATCGTCCATCACGGACTTCCACCTGTCGTGCCTTTGGAATCAGGGCCGGTTCAACAGGCCGACCGGGCAAAGGTCAAGCAGATTTCCCCGAATCGTCCCCTGCGTGGTCACTTCCCGGAGAGATGGAAGGTGGTGTCGGGTCGGATCGTGCCATCCGTCCGGGCGACGCCGCGCTCCGCAAGGTCTATCAGGTGGGCGAGGACATTGCGCTCCGCCGCCGGGATGAGCGGCGCGGGCGTGTCGGTATAGATCGCCGCCGCGATGCTGCGGGCCGTGCCGCCGCCCGCCTCCAGCGCCGCGCGGATCTGTCGCTCCCGCATCCGGCGATGATCGCGCAGCGAGCCGATCCGCGCGGCAGCGTCGGTGATCGGTGCGCCATGACCGGGCAGGAACACCGCCTCCGCCTGCGGCATCAGCCGGTCGAGAGAGGCCATGTAGGCCCCCATGTCGCCATCCGGCGGTGAGACGATGGAGGTGGCCCAGCCCATCACCTGATCCCCCGACAGCACGAAGCCGCCCCACAGGAAACTCAGGTGATTGCCGAAATGGCCGGGCGTGTGGAGGGCGCGGAGCGGCTGCCCGCCCACGAGGATCTCCGCCCCGTCGGCCAGTTCCTCATCGGGGGCAAAGGTCGAATCCGCCCCTTCGCCGCCATCCGACATGCCCGCCGCAACCAGCCCTTCCATCAGGCCGCTCCGCCCCGCCGCGCTGTCGCCGAAGGCGGTGACGGGCGCGCCCACTTCCCCTGCCAGACGGGCGGCGAGCGCGGAGTGATCCACATGGCTGTGGGTGACGAGAATCCGTTCGATCCGCTCTCCGGGGCGCAGGGCCTCCAGTATCGCGGAAAGGTGCCGATCGTCATCGGGGCCGGGATCGACCAGCGTCACGCGCCCCTCGCCCAGCAGGTAGGTATTCGTGCCGCGATAGGTCATGGCCGACGGGTTCGGTGCGACGATGCGGCGCAAGCCCACCGCCAGCGTTTCGGGCGCACCCGCCGTCGGATTGAAATCGTCCATCTCTGTCCTCTCCACAGCCTCTGGCCATTCTCCCTGACCCGTCCTAGGGTTCTGGCATGGATTTCGGCTGGTTGAAACGGATGATGCCCCGCGGTCTCTATGGCCGGGCCGCGCTCATCCTGATCGTGCCGGTGGTGACCATTCAGCTCGTCGTCTCCGTCACCTTCATTCAGCGGCATTTCGAGGGGGTCACCCGCCAGATGACCCGCAGCGTGGCGAGCGAGGTGACTTTCGTCGCGGCGATGGTCAACGCCGCTTCCTCGCTGGAGGAGGCGCAGCGCCGTGTGGGCGAGGTGATGGGTCCGCTGGAACTTGGCGTCACGCTGCCCGCGCCCAACGCCCCCCGCACCAACGAGCGTATCTGGATCGATTTCTCAGGCCGTGTCGTGATCGCCACATTCGAGCAGGCTGTGCCGAATATCACCGGCGTTCATCTGCTGGATGAGGAAAAGGCGGTGCGCATCGGGTTGCAGACCCGTTACGGGCCGATGGAGGTGCGGATGACGCGCCTTCGGGTGTCTGCGTCCAACCCGCACCAGCTTCTGGTGCTGATGGTCTCCACCTCCATCCTGATGACGGCGGTGGCCTATCTGTTTCTGCGCAACCAGCTCCGCCCGATCAAGCGCATGTCCGCGGCAGCGGAGGCCTTCGGGAAGGGGCAGACAGTGCGGTTTCGTCCGACAGGGGCCACAGAGGTCCGCTCCGCGGGTCGCGCCTTTCTGGAGATGCGGGACCGGATCGAACGTCAGATCGAGCAGCGGACCCTGATGCTTTCCGGCGTGAGCCACGACCTGCGCACCCCGCTGACCCGGCTGAAACTTGGCCTTTCGCTGGTCGATGACGGCAGCGAGGAGGTGGAGGAATTGCAGCGCGACGTGCGGGACATGGAGGTGATGTTGGACAGCTTCCTTGCCTTCTCGCGCGGAGATGCGCTGGAAGACCCTGTGCCGACCGATCCGGCCGAGCTGCTGGAGCGCGTGGCGGCGGATGCGGAACGCGCGGGCCAGAAGGTCACCATCGGCCATGTGCGCGGGCGCGTGGAACCGGTGCCATTGCGCCCCATGGCGGTGGAACGGGCGCTCCATAACCTCATCGGCAATGCCGTCCGGTATGGCACGCAGGCGGAGCTGTCGCTCGACATCTCCGACCGGGTGGTGTGCTTCACCGTGGAGGATGACGGGCCGGGCATCCCGGAGGAAAGCCGTGGCGCGGCATTGCGCGCGTTCTCCCGGCTCGATTCCTCGCGCAATCAGGACCGGGGGACGGGGGTGGGGCTTGGCCTCGCCATCGCCGCCGATATCGCGCGGAGCCACGGCGGGCGGCTGAAGCTTGGAGAAAGCAGCCGCTTCGGCGGGCTCCGGGCGGAGATCGAGCTGGCCCGCTGATCGCCCCACCTTGCTCTTTGCCCGCAGGCGATTACCTGACAAGCGAACCATCCGAGGAGAGACGTCATGTCCAATACGCCCCACACGCTCGAGGAAGAATTCCCCGACCGGATCGAAGCCATTCATGCGCGAAAGGCGAAGGACGCGGTCTTTGCCCTCCTGCTGAAACAGTATGACGAGGTGAATGACGCAGTTCATCTCGCGGAAACCCGCATCACCCCGATGAGCGAGGACGCGGAGGAGGAACTCCGCCGCAAAAGGCTCGCCATCAAGGATGAGATCGTCCGGTCGCTCGCACAGGAGTGACGGGCGGGACATGCGGTCGCCCCGCCGAAGCGGCGGCCGCAACCCCGGGCGTAGGTCCGTTCTGCGGTGCAGACCCTTCCGGGCAGGGTTCCGGCTATCGGCAGGGTATCTCCGGTCGTCCGGGAACCGCCCTCCGGTGCCCTGTCCCGCGCGAGCGGTCTGCCCGGGTACGGCCGGGCCGGGGGCTGGTGCAACCGTCCGGCCTGTCCTATGTCGGGTATCTCCCCCCTTGGGCTGCGGCCCGGACTTCAGGCAGGACGCGATGGCGAAGATCACCTATATCGAAGCGAATGGCACCGAACATGTCGTGGACGTGCCGAACGGCCTTACCGTCATGGAAGGCGCGCGGGACAATGACATTCCGGGGATCGAGGCCGATTGCGGCGGCGCCTGCGCCTGTTCTACCTGCCACGTCTATGTCGCGCCCGATTGGGTGGATCGCCTGCCCGCCAAGGATGCGATGGAGGAGGACATGCTGGACTTCGCCTGGCAACCCGATCCCGTCCGTTCGCGCCTGACTTGCCAGATCAAGGTCACAGAGGCGCTGGACGGCCTCGTCGTCCAGATGCCCGAGAAGCAGATCTGACTACCTCGCCTCGGCTCCTCTGGTCATGAGCAAGCGATGCGGTTGCACGGCGTTCGCTTGCGGTAGCCTCTGAGCGGTTCGCTGCCCTATGCCCATTCGGCGCTTTCACGGAGCGGATGTCGGGATGACGCATGAGCGGCTCTCTCCCTACGCCCGTCGCCGATCATGTCTCGGGCTGGGGCGGGTCATCGCCCGTTGCCCTGCAGCGGAAGGGGGAGCAGCCTCCTGCAATCCGGGTGACGGCACGGATTTCTCCGTGCCGATGCCGGGCCTGAAGCGGCTCGCGGGCAGGCTGTATCTTCGCGTTCGTGCTTGGCTGGACGTCCGCGCCGGGGGCAATGCCTGGCGGCGGCCATGACAGCGGGCCGGGGCCGTCGCTAGACGTCCGCGCCCGGGGCAGTGCCGGATGCTTGATGGAGGGCGGGTCATTCACCCACGAGGGGGATGGCGCTCTCCGCCCGCTGGCAACGCCGGCTGTATCAGAGGGCGCGCCAGCCGATGTCATGGCGGCAGAATCCCTCCGGCCAGTCCACCCGCTCGACCATCGCATAGGCCCGCTCCCGCGCTTCTGCCAGTGTCGCGCCCCGCGCGGTAAGGTTGAGCACCCGCCCGCCATTGGCAAGGATGCGCCCTTCCCGCTCCACCGTCCCCGCATGAAAGCACATGCGCGAACTGTCGGAGGGCAGCGCGTCCAGCCCGCGGATCTCCGTGCCCTTCACGTAATCGCCCGGATAGCCATCCGCAGCCATCACGACGGTCAGGGCATGGTCATCGGCCCAACTCACCGTCATTTCCGCGAGACGACCCTCCGCAGCGGCGTGGAGCAGGTCGAGCGCCTGCGCCCCGAGCCGCATCATCAGCACCTGACATTCAGGGTCACCGAACCGAACATTGTACTCCACAAGCCGCGCCCGGCCGTCCTTGATCATCAGCCCGGCATAGAGGATGCCCTGAAACGGCGTGCCGCGCCGCGACATCTCCGCCATGGTGGGCTTCACGATCTCGTCGAGGGCCTGCCGCTGGATCGCCTCGCTGAGCACGGGGGCAGGAGAGTAGGCGCCCATGCCGCCGGTATTCGGGCCGGTATCGCCATCGCCGACGCGCTTGTGATCCTGCGCGGTGCCGACGGGAAGCACCGTTTCCCCGTCGCAAAGGATGAAGAAGGAGGCTTCCTCCCCCTCCATGAACTCTTCGATGACGACCTCCGCGCCGGCCTCACCGAACTGCCCGCCGAACATGTCTTCGATGGCCTCCTCGGCCTCCGCCAGCGTCATGGCGACGACCACGCCCTTGCCGGCCGCCAGACCATCCGCCTTCACCACGATGGGCGCGCCGGTCTGCCGCACATATGCAAGGGCCGCCTCCCGCCCGGTAAAGCGGGCATAGCCTGCGGTGGGCGCATGGGCCGCGTCGCAGACTTCCTTGGTGAACGCCTTGGAGGCCTCCAGCCGTGCGGCGGCGGCGGAGGGGCCGAAGGTCAGAAATCCGGCGGCGCTCAGGGCATCGGCGATCCCGGCAGCCAGGGGGGCCTCCGGACCGATCACCACGAAGTCGATGGCATTCGACTCGCAGAATTCGAGCACGTCGGCCGCGTCGAGAATGTCGAGCGCCGCCGTTTCCGCCAGCTCCGCGATGCCCGCATTGCCCGGCGCCACGATGAGCCGGTCGCATTTCGGGTTCTGCTTGATCGCCCAGGCCAGCGCATGTTCGCGCCCGCCGCCGCCCAGTATCAGGATGTTCATGTCTCGGCCCGTTCCGTTCGGTTGGCGGGCGTTCTAAGATGGCCGGGCCCCTTGAGCAAGCGAGTGTGATGTGTCCGACCTGTTTGAAGATCCCGAACCCCAGGGCGATAACCGCCGGAATGAGCCGGAATTCACCGTCTCCGAGCTGTCGGGGGCGGTCAAACGCTCCATCGAGGGCGGGTTCTCCCACGTCCGCGTGCGGGGAGAGGTGGGACGTGTCGTGGTGGCGCGCACGGGCCATGTCTATTTCGATCTGAAGGACGACAAGGCCACGCTGGCTTCCGTCTGCTGGAAGGGTACGGCCTCCCGCCTGACCGTGATGCCGGAGGAGGGGATGGAAGTGGTGGCCACGGGGCGGCTCACCACTTTCGCCCAGCAGTCGAAATACCAGATGGTGGTGGAGGACGTGGCGCCTGCCGGTGTCGGGGCGCTCATGGCGATGCTGGAGAAGCGCCGCGCGCAATTGCAGGCCGAAGGGTTGTTCGACCCCGCGCGCAAGAAGCAGATCCCGTTTCTGCCGGAGGTGATCGGCGTGGTGACATCGCTTCAGGGGGCGGTGATCCGGGATATTCTCCATCGTCTGCGCGACCGTTTCCCGAGGCGCGTGCTGATCTGGCCGGTCGCCGTGCAGGGCAAGGACTGTGCGCCGCAGGTTTCCGCCGCGATCCGCGGGTTCAACGCGCTGCCCGTTGATGGCCCGATCCCCCGGCCCGATCTGCTGATCGTCGCGCGCGGGGGTGGCTCGATCGAGGACCTGTGGGGCTTCAACGAGGAGGAAGTGGTGCGTGCTGCCGCCGGCTCCCGCATTCCGCTGATCTCAGCCGTTGGGCATGAGACGGACACGACGCTGATCGATTTCGCCTCTGACCGCAGGGCGCCGACGCCAACCGCCGCCGCGGAGATGGCGGTTCCGGTGCGGCTGGACCTGCTTGCGGCGGTGGAAGGGCAGGGCGCGCGGCTCATGCGGGCGGCGGGGCAGGGGGTAGCCCTGCGCGGCCAGCGGCTTCGCGATCTCTCGCGCGCGCTGCCCCGGCCTGAGGCGCTGCTGGCCGGCCCATCGCAGCGGCTGGACCTGTGGAGCCACCGGCTTCCCGCGGCGCTCCGCGCGCTAGCCGCCCGGCGCCGGGCGGGGTTCGAGCGGGCGGGCGTCCGGCTGCAACCGGCGCTGCTGTCGCGATTCCTCATTCACGAACGGCGGATGGCGGAGGACAGGGCGGCTCGCCTGCCGGGCCTTTTGGGGCAGGGGCTGGTGCGGCGACGGGAAAGCCTTGGGCGGCTATCGCTGGCTCTGGAGGCCGGGTTTCGCCGCAGCCTTGCCGACAACGCCCGTGCGACCACGCGGGGGCGGGAGCGGCTGGCGGTACTGTCTACCCGGCTCGATACCGGCGTCCTGCAGCGGCTGGAAGGGGTGCGGGTCCGGCTGGAAGCGCTTGAGCGGCTCCGCCAGACGCTCGGTTACCGGGAGACGCTCCGTCGCGGCTATGTCGTCGTCCGGGCGGAGGGGCAGGTCGTCACCTCCCTCATGGCGGCGGAACCGGCCCCTGTGCTGGAGCTGGAGTTCCATGATGGCAAGCTCCTCGTCGGCCCTGCGCTGCCGGCTCCTCCGAAACGACGCAAGAAGGCCCCGCCCGCTGCAGACGGGCCGGAGGGGGAGGACGGTCAGGGCACGCTGCTCTGAGCGGACAGGATTGCGCCTCAGAACTCCCGGACGCCCGCTGCTCGGTTGGTATTGGCTGAGGTGGAGCAATTGATCGCCGTGCCCCGTTCGAGAGGCGCGGGCCCGGTTCGTGACTGAGAGAAGCACTGCTGCGCGGCTGATCCCTTCCGCGCGGCAGAAAGCCGGCAGATCGGCTCTGAGCAGGCCGACGGGGAACTTTCATTCCTGCCTTGAGCAGCCCTGCCCATGTCACGTCGTGCCCAAAGCCGTGCAGCAGCGTTCCTCAAGGGGGCTGAGGCGGGTGTGGCGCCGCTGCGGGACAGATGGCAGTCGCCTGCCGACCTCCTGCCCCGCTCCCTCCGGCGGAGAAGGGTCGCGAGGGCAGGGGCCTGTATGGCGCCAGATTTGCCGGAGAGGCGAAAACGAAAAAACCGCGCCTCACGGCACGGTTCTTGCGTCTTCCGAAGGAGGCAGGATTACTTGATCTTGCCTTCTTTGTATTCCACGTGCTTGCGCACGACGGGGTCGTACTTGTTGACCGTCATCTTTTCGGTCATCGTGCGGGCGTTCTTCTTGGTGACATAGAAATGCCCGGTGCCCGCCGTCGAGTTCAGACGGATCTTGATCGTCGTCGGCTTCGCCATTGGTGTTCTCCTGCAGTCGGACGGTGCGCCCGTCCGCGAAATTCTTTGGAGCCTGCCTTTTACGCATGGCTCGACCGGAGTCAACCGCTTTTGATAGGTTTCGGCCTCTAGGAGTGGTACTCAATGGGCTCATGGTTTGCATTGTATCGCGATTCACTTCAGCGGACAGCGGAATGGTCGATTGAGTCCGCGCTCTAGTGGCCACCCACCCCTTCAGCGGCCGCTTGCGGACGCTGAACCAGTGGCACGAGCAGCAGGGTCACGCTGAACATGACTGCCAGCATGAGGAAGACATCAGCGAAGGCCATCACCGTCGCCTGTTGCCGCACCATCCCCGCGATTCGGGCCAGCGCGGCTCCGTCGGCCGCCGGGCCGAGGCTGCTGGAGAGACCGGCCGCGATATCCGCCAACCGCTCCTCCGCCGCGACGCTACCCCAGCGGACCTGCTCTGCAAGACGCTGGTAGTGCAGGTCGGTACGACTTTGAAGCACGGTGTTGATGGTCGCGAGCCCCACCGCACCCCCAAGGTTTCGGGTGAGATTGAACAGGCCGGAGGCGTTCTTAACCCGATCAGGCGGCAGCGTGCCGAGCGCGATGGTGTTGATGGGAATCATGCAGAGCATGAGCGCAACGCCCCTGAAGGCCTGCGGCCAGAACAGTTCGCCAAATGCCCAATCCGCGGTAAGCGGGGTAACCATGTAAGTCGAGGCCGCGAAACCCGCGAGGCCAAGGCCGATGAGCTTGCGCGGATCCACCCGCCGCACCAGATTGCCGACGATCGGCGCGGTGCAGAACATGGCCGCCCCTGTGACGAAGACCGTCTCGCCGATCTGAAGGGAGGTATAGTTGCGTATCCGCGCGAGATAGAGCGGGTAGAGATAGGTCAGCCCGTAAAGCCCGATCCCAAGAACGAATGTCAGGAGCGATCCGACCGCGAAGTTCCTGTCGCGATAGGTGGAAAGGTCCACGATCGGCGTTCGCGCGGTGAACGTCCGCCAGAAGAAGGCAACCGCGCCGCCCGCGGCCAGCGCGGCCATCAACACGATGGCCTCGTCTGCGAACCAGTCGTTGGTCTGCCCTTCCTCCAGCACATATTGCAGCGAGCCGAGGAACACGGTCATCGTGGCGAGGCCGAGGAAATCGAAACGCCGGAGCAGGGCGTAATCGGGTTCGTCGAAGTCCACGAGAAACCAGGCCAGCAGCGTCGCCGCGATCCCCGGCGGTACGTTGATCAGAAACAGCCAGTGCCAAGACAGAAGTTCCGTCAGATAGCCGCCGATGGTCGGCCCGATGGTGGGGGCGAGTGTCACCGTCAGCCCGACCACCGCCATGACCGGTCCCTGAAGGCGCTTGGGGAAGATGATATAGGAGGCCGCGAAGGCAGTGGGGATCATGCCGCCACCGATGAAGCCCTGAAGCGCCCGATAGACGATCATCTGGTTCAGGCTTGTGGCAGAGGCACAGAGCGCAGAGGCCAGCGTGAATCCCGCAGCCGAAATGGTGAACAGGACCCGCGTGGACAGCGCCCGCGACAGGAAGCCCGAGAGCGGGATCATCACCACTTCGGCGATGAGATAGCTCGTCTGCACCCACGACACTTCGTTCGGGGCGGCGGACAGGCCCGCCTGGATCTGGCTGAGGGAGGAGGAGACGATCTGGATGTCCATGATCGCCATGAACATCCCGAAAACCAGCGCGGCGAAGGCGATGAAGCGGCGCGTTGTGACCACCGGCTCCGGGCGGGAGGCGGGGGATGCGAGAGCGGTGTCGGCCATGGCCTCAGTCCTGACGGGAGGGCGTCGTGCGCGTATCCGCCGTCACCACCACCGACATGCCGGGAAGCAGCCATCCGGCCGTGGCCACATCCTCGGGCACATGTATGCGGACGGGCAGACGCTGAACCACCTTGGTGAAGTTGCCCGTGGCGTTTTCCGGCGGGAGCATGCTGAAAACCGCGCCGGAGGCAGGGGAGATGCCGATCACCGTCGCATCGAAGCTGCGGTCGGGATAGGCATCCACTTCCACCCGGACATGGGTGCCGGGCAGCAGTCTTTCGATCTGCGTTTCCTTGAAATTGGCCTCTATATAGCTGTCCTTGAGCGGCACGACGGCCATCAGCCGTTTGCCCGGCGTGACGTAATCGCCGATGGCGACCGACAGGTTGCCCACGACACCATCGGCCGGTGCCCGGAGCACCGTTTCGTCGAGCACCCGGGCGGCCCGATCGCGCTGGGCGGTCAGGCCCGGAACCATCGCCTCCGCCTCCGCCTTCTGGGCGGAAACCACGCGGGCATTGGCCTCCGCGGCGGTGACGCCCGCACGGGCTTCGGCCAGTGATGCCTCCGCCGTCGCTGCAGCGGCCCGTGCTGATTCGAGGCGCTGGGCACTGGCCGCATCGGTCTGGGCGAGACGGGTATAGCGGGTGAGATCCGCCGCAGCCTGCACGGAGATGGCTTGTGCCGCAGTGACCTGTGCCTCGGCTTGCGTAATGCTGGTCGCGGCGGCTGCCTGCTGACTCTGGATTCGCTGGATGGAGGCTTCCTGGACGGCAAGCTGCGCCTCCGCCTGGGCCAGGGCGTCACGCGCGTCACCATCCTCCAGCGTCACAAGCGTATCGCCCGCATGGACCGCCTGATTGGCGACGGCAGGAACGGTGGCGACATAGCCCGCCGTCTTGGGGGCGAGGATGGCGAAGTCGACACGGACATAGGCATCGTCGGTGGACACCTCGAACCGCCCGATCGTCCAGTAGTGCCACCCATATGCCAGCAGCCCGATGAGCGCGACCAGGGCGAGACCGATCAGGATGAACCGCTTGCGGCCGGGCGGGGCCTTCTGCGCGGCAGGCGGGGCGGCGTCGGTCCGCGGCAGAGCGGCGTCTGAAGGTTGGAGCGAATCTCGGGGCATGTGAGGCTCGTTGGCGGGAGGATGCGACGAATTGACCGAACCGTTCGGTCAGATGTTGACATACTCCTCTCTCCCGCTAAAGCAAGGGCTGATGACACGGAGTTGCAGGAATGAATGCCAGCCCGATCGCAGGCGCGACTATGGCCAGTCCGACGGAAGACGTCTCGCCGGGGGCCTGTGCCAAGCGGGCACAAATCCTGGAGGGTGCGCGTCGCCGCTTCCTTGCCGTGGGATTTGAGGCAGCCAGCATGGAGACCATTGCGCGGGAGGCAGGCGTGTCAAAGGGCACGCTCTACGTCTACTTCCCGAACAAGGAGGCGCTGTTCGTCGCGCTGGTGGAGGAAAGCAAGCGGCAGACGGCGGAGCATCTCACGCCTCTGGACCCGGCGGGTGCTCCAGAGGAGGTGCTCACACGCTACGCCGTCGATCTGATCACCCGCCTGCTGGAGCCCGAGCATATCGCTTTGGTCCGTATGGTCGTGGGCGTGGCGGATCGAATCCCGGCCCCTGCGCAAAGCTTTTTCCAGGCGGGCCCGGTGGCGGGCGCACGGCGGATCGCCGGCTATTTCGAGCAACTCGTCGCGGCGGGGCGGCTCGATATGCCGGATGTGGAGGCAGCAGCGTGGCAGTTCTTGAGCCTGTGCACGCACCCCGTCATGGTGCGAACGCTGATGGCGGCGGACAGGGAGCCGACGGCGGAGGTCATCGCAGCCCATGCGCGCCGATCCGCGGCGATGGTCTTTGCCGCATATCCTTTGCTGAACAGGGGCGGAGCCGGGCAGTCCGGCGGGCGCGCGTAGAGTCGAGCGTTCAGGTGACAGGCGGGAAGGCGGGGGTCAGCCTGCTGGCATGTCCTTGAACTTGATGGACTCACCACAGCCGCAGGCTTCGGAAACGTTCGGATTGTTGAACTGGAACCCGCTTTCCAGCAGCGTGGTGGCGTAGTCGATCTCCGTACCGAACAGGAACATCTGTGCCATGGGGGCAATCAGGACGCGCGCGCCATCCTGCTCCACGACTTCATCCATGGGATTGACCTCGGTCACGTAATCCATGGTGTATTCCATGCCCGCGCAGCCGCCCTTCTTGACGCCGATCCGCAGCCCTTTGGCGCCATCTCGCTCCATCAGCCGGGCGATCTGCCGGACGGCTGACGGGGTCAGGGTAACGGCCTGTTTGCCGGGAATGCTGAACATGGGGAACCTCGCGCTTTGACGTTATAATGTAAGGCCAGAGGCAGCCCTGCTCAAGACCACCCGGTCAAGACGTGAGGACAGACAACAGCGCGCGGATCGCGAAGGCCGTCAGAATGGCCCAGGTGAAGCTCGCAAGCGTTCCGATCAGCACATATTCGGAGGCGGCGCGGTCCTCCCGGATTGCGCCGAAGCGCAAGATGGATTTGGCGGCGAGCAGGAATCCCACCGCCTCTAACTGCCCGACCAGAATGAAGGTGAAGGCCAGCCCGCGTTCCAGCAGGCCGATCATCCGCCCGGCACCCGGCAACCCTTCCTCCTGCAGCGGGTTCCGGGGCGCGACGGAGGTGACGATAAGGCCTGTCGCGAAGTCTCCGCCCCGGATGGCAAAGATCGCGCCGCCGATGACGAGCATCAAGGCAGGCAGCTCCGTTGCCGGAAAGGGCAGTCCGGCCCAGAAACCGCCCTGCCAAAGCCCGGGCTGGCCCAGGCTCGCCGCAGCGAGGATCAGCAGATGGGCCGCCTGATCGGTCAGGAAAGCGCCGGGGCCATGGGGCAGCCGCAGCTTTGCCGCGTCGATCGCGAGATGGCTTGCCGCAATGACATAAAGGGCCGGCGTATCCACCCGGCCGAGTGTCAGGAACATCAGCAGGAGCACCGTGCCCCCATGCAGCAAGAGCACGGAGGGATGGTTCTTGAGAACCACCATGCGGCGGGTCTGAAAGACAAAATCCGCAAGTACATGGGCCAGGAACAGGGCAGCGAAGGTCTCGATCATCAGGCGTATCGCTCTTCTGCTGCCATCACGGGAAGCTAGCCATGCCGGTCAGTCGGGATCAAGACGGTGCCGTCATCCATATTTGGGTGTTATAAGTAAAAACACCTCTATTTGGGTGTTTCAATCAACTCGAGTGCGGCGTCGATCGACCAGAGCCGGGCTGCATCTGCCTGCCGCTGAACGATCTGCGGTGCAATGCCCAGAGCATCCGCCACCGCGGCGCGAGTGCGCCCCGGGCGCGAGAGCAGGTGCAGGGCGATTTCCGCCTGCCGGGCTGTCCAACCTGCCACGATGCCGTCCGAGAGCGCGAGCGGGATGGCCAGCTGCCCCTCCGCCGCCATGCGGCGCTTGGCAGGCAGCCGGTCAAGCAGCCGGCCGGAGGCGAGAAACGCGGCACCGGCGGCATCCGCCAATCCTTGAGCGCCAAGCCGGTCCACCTCACCGATGGCCAGCGCGAGACGGGTGTCCCGGCCTTTGGCCACGGCGCGCACCGCAGCCCGTGCAACCAGCGCCGCGCGAAAGGCAAGCCGGGGCGCCGCCACCATTTGCCAGCCGTCGCCGCGAAAGCGGGTCAGCCGCGGTGCGATGTCCTGAAGGGTCGCCAGCGCATCGGCCGCTTCGCCAAGTGCGCGGAACAGATCGTCGAGGTCTTTGGTGGAAAGCGCGGAGGAGGCGACGATGTCGCCCGTCAGAACGGCAAGATGGCCCGGAAGCCCGTCGCTCACATGAAGCCCAGTTCGAGCCGCGCCTCGTCCGACATCATGTTCATGCCCCAGGGCGGATCCCAGGTAAGCTGGACGTTCACCGTCTTGATGCCATCCACCGGCTCGACAGCCTCGGCAACCCAGCCGGGCATGTCGGCAGCAACGGGGCAACCGGGCGCGGTCAGCGTCATGAGGATGGTGACGTCGTTTTCATCGGTGATGTCGATCGTGTAGACGAGACCCAGATCGTAGATATTGACCGGAATCTCCGGATCATAGACCGTGCGGCAGGCTGCGACCACGCTGTCGTAGAGCGGATGGTCGGTGGTTGAGGGTTGAACGAGGGGGCTGCCCTCCAGGGGGAGTGCTTCGGTCATCGCGTCTCTCGTCTGCAACAGGCGGGCGGTCTTGCCTGATATAGGCAAGCGAGCCGTCGGGGTCCAGACCGGGTGGGGGGACAGGGACGATTCTCCGGGTCATGGGAATAATCCGCGCTGACGGGACGCGGAGCGCTGCGGCGGGAAGGGACTTCCCGGACGCATCGGGACAAGCCGCGGGCCTTCTGTCCTGACCGATCACTCCGTCGTCGGGCAGCCTGGCTCCCCGCCGCTGTGACGGGCCCCGCCCGGCCGCGACTGCGGTTGGCCCGAGCGGAACGCCCCGGCGCCGCGTCACCCGAGCGGGCCAAGGGGCTTGGGCTTCCGCGCCGGATCGCCTATGTCACCGCCCGACAGCGGTGGGGGAGACGCCACAGAAAGCGGAGAAGGCGATGAGCGAGACATTCGGGTTCAGGGTGGCGGCGACGGACGGCAAGGCGCGGACCGGCGTGATCTCCACCCCGCGGGGCGAAATCCGCACACCGGCCTTCATGCCTGTCGGTACGGCGGCAACGGTGAAGGCCATGATGCCCGAGAGCGTTGCCGCCACGGGCGCGGATATCCTGCTCGGCAATACCTATCACCTGATGCTGCGGCCGACGGCGGAGCGGATCGACCGGTTGGGCGGGCTGCACCGCTTCATGAACTGGGACAAGCCGATCCTGACAGACTCGGGCGGGTTTCAGGTGATGAGCCTCACCGCACTGCGGAAACTCAATGAAGAAGGGGTGCGGTTCAAATCCCATATCGACGGTTCGGAGCACTGGCTGACGCCGGAGCGCTCGATGGAGATCCAGCGGCTGCTCGGCTCCGACATCGTGATGTGCTTCGACGAATGTCCCGCGCTGCCCGCGACGGAGGCGGAAGTGGCGAAATCCATGCGCCTGTCCATGCGCTGGGCGCAACGTTCGCGCGACGCTTTCGGTGACCGGCCGGGACATGCGCTGTTCGGGATCATGCAGGGCGGCGTCACGCAGGAATTGCGCGAGGAATCGGCGGAGGCGCTGAAGGCCATCGGCTTTGACGGCTATGCCATCGGCGGCCTCGCGGTGGGCGAGGGGCAGGCCGCGATGTTCGGCGTGCTGGACTATGCGCCGCAGACGCTGCCGGAGGACAAGCCCCGTTACCTGATGGGCGTGGGCAAACCCGACGATATCGTCGGCGCGGTGGTGCGGGGCGTGGATATGATGGATTGCGTGCTGCCCTCCCGCTCCGGGCGGACGGGACAGGCTTGGACGCGGCGCGGACAGGTCAACATCAAGAACGCCCGCCATCAGGACGACCCCCGCCCGCTGGACGAAGACTGCACTTGCCCAGCCTGTCGGAACTACTCTCGCGCCTATCTTCACCATGTGTTCCGCGCGCAAGAGATCATCTCCTCGATGCTGCTGACCTGGCACAACCTGCACTACTATCAGGAGCTGATGGCGGGACTGCGCGGGGCGATCTCAGAAGGACGGCTGTCGGATTTCGTGGCCGCGTTCGAGGCGCAGCGGTCTGCGGGCGATATCGAGCCGCTCACCCTGACCTGAGGGGCGGAAATCCCGGGGCATCGAACCCCGGTCTTTCCGGCTGCCGCGGACGGGGGCACCGGCGGATCAAGAACGTGCTCCTGTCGCCCTTGTCCGGTCACTTTACCCGGGCGAACCATGTGTCCGCCGATACGGGGACGGGAAGATTTACGCGCGTGGGCCCAGAGAATGGGTCAAACCCTGTTTGCACTTCGGGAGCGGCGAGCCGTATGCGGGCGGAGCTTCGTCACAGGACGGCTCCCTTCCGGGAAGATGCCTGGGGAGGGGCGCAGGATTCCCGCTCGCGCGGACAGGCGCAGCCGCCGATGGCCGGTCATTTCAGGGAGCGGAACAGACCGGTGAGGCGCCGCGCCTCATCCTCGGTGCCCCAGGGGGGGTTGAGGATGAACATGCCGCTCCCGACCATGCGATGACCCTGTCGCGCGGGCGGGAAGCGGACCTCGTGGCGGAGCGCATCCGGATGAGCGCGGGTCAGATCGGCCATCATTTCGCGATGCGGATCGCCCGAAAGCAGAGGATACCAGAGCGCCACGACACCCACATTCCATTTGCGCGCGATCGAACCGATGAACCGGGGGAGGGCGGCATAGTCCTCCTTGACCTCATAGCTGGGGTCGATGAGCAGCATACCCCGGCGTGGCTCGGGCGGTGTGCGCGAAAGTGCCATCTCCATCCCATCCTGACGGAGCACCGTGGCGCGGAACGGGGCCATCGTCTCCTCCAGCGCCGCGAATTCCTGAGGATGCAACTCCGCGAGCGTCATCACGTCATACCGCCGCAGCGACAGCGCGGCGATCAGGGGCGAGCCGGGATAGCTCGCGCGGCCGAACCGCTCCCGCACCTCCGCCAGACGCCGCGGATAGGGGTGATCGGCGGGAAACCAGCCCAGCCGCTCCGCCACCGCGATGCCTTGCGCGGCCTCGCCGGTTTTGGCGGCCTCCGGCCCGTCCAGCTTGTAGAGGCCGCGGCCCGAATGCGTCTCCATATAGGTGAGCGGCTTTTCCTTGCGGGCGAGGTAGTCGAGCATGACGGCGAGAAGCGCATGCTTGTGCACATCGGCCATGTTCCCGGCATGATAGCCGTGCTGGTAGGACAGCATCGCGGTTCTCCTTTTCCCCCCGCTAGCGCGATGGGCCGCGAAGAGCAATCTCCCCCGATAGGCGAACCCGCGCCACCCCGCCTTGCAACCCCGCTGCCATCCCGTCATTGTGCGGCGGAAGGCTGCTGCGCGGCAGGTTGAAAGCCGCGCTTCCGCCCCCCAAATATAGCCTCCGAAGAGCGGGGAAGGCCAAGGGTTGCCGAATGAGCGGGACCGGCGCCTTCCTGCCAGGAAAGGAAGAAAGAGCATGAGCGAACACCCGACCAACAGCTACCCCGTGCTGCCGCTCCGCGATATTGTGGTTTTCCCCCACATGATCGTGCCGCTGTTCGTGGGTCGCGAGAAATCGGTCAGGGCGCTCGAAGAGGTCATGCAGGACGACAAGCAGATCCTGCTTTCCTCCCAGATCGACCCGTCCGAGGACGAGCCCTCCCCCGAGGGGATTTACAAGACCGGCGTCCTCGCCAACGTGCTGCAGTTGCTCAAGCTGCCCGACGGCACCGTGAAGGTGCTGGTGGAGGGCAAGGCGCGCGTGAACATCACCGAATTCGTCTCCAACCCGAACTTCTTCGAGGCGCGGGCAGAGTTGCTTGACGAAACCCCGGGCGAGAAATCGACGGTGCAGGCGCTGCTGCGTTCCGTGGGGGATGAGTTCGACCGCTACGCCAAGATCAAGAAGAACATCCCCGAGGAGGCACTCGCCGCCGTTTCCGACACCAAGGAACCGGCGCGGCTGGCCGATCTGGTCGCGGGCCATCTTGGTGTCGACGTGGCGCAGAAACAGGACCTGCTCGAGACGCTCGACATCGGCGAGCGGCTGGAGAAGGTTTATGGCCTGATGCAGGGGGAAATGTCCGTCCTGCAGGTCGAGAAGAAGATCAAGTCCCGCGTCAAGAGCCAGATGGAGCGGACGCAGCGCGAGTACTATCTGAATGAGCAGATGAAGGCCATTCAGAAGGAACTCGGCGACGGTGAGGAAGGCCAGAACGAGGTTGCCGAGCTAGAGGAGCGGATCAAGCAGACCCAGTTCTCCAAGGAAGCCCGTGAAAAGGCCGAGGCCGAGCTGAAGAAGCTGAAGTCCATGTCGCCCATGTCGGCGGAAGCTACGGTCGTTCGCAACTATCTCGACTGGATGCTGTCGATCCCGTGGGGCGTCAAGTCGCGCACCAAGAAGGATCTTGGCAAGGCCGAGGAAGTGCTCGACGCCGATCACTACGGGCTGGAGAAGGTTAAGGAGCGGATCGTCGAATATCTGGCGGTGCAATCCCGGAGCCAGAAGCTGAAGGGTCCGATCCTCTGCCTCGTCGGCCCTCCCGGGGTGGGTAAGACCTCTCTCGGTCGCAGCGTGGCGAAGGCCACGGGGCGGGAATTCATCCGCATCTCGCTCGGCGGTGTCCGGGACGAGTCGGAGATTCGCGGCCACCGTCGGACCTATATCGGCTCCATGCCCGGCAAGATCATCCAGGCGCTGAAGAAGGCGAAGACCACGAACCCGCTCATCCTGCTCGACGAGATCGACAAGATGGGGCAGGACTTCCGTGGCGATCCGGCTTCCGCGATGCTGGAGGTGCTGGACCCGGAACAGAACTCGACCTTCGTCGATCACTACCTCGAAGTGGAATACGACCTCTCCAACGTGATGTTCATCACCACGGCGAACTCGTACAACATGCCGGGGCCGCTTCTGGACCGGATGGAGATCATCTCCGTCGCGGGTTACACCGAGGACGAGAAGCGCGAGATCGCGAAGCAGCACCTGATCCCCAAGCAGGTCAAGAACCACGGCCTGAAGAAGGGCGAGTTCAAGGTGACCGATGAGGGGCTGATGGATGTCATCCGCTACTACACGCGGGAAGCCGGCGTTCGTAACCTTGAGCGGGAGCTTGCCAAGCTCGCCCGGAAGGCCGTGACGGAGATCCTGAAGGGCAAGGTCACGAGCGTGGAGGTCACACCCGAGAAGCTGGAGGATTACCTCGGCGTCCGGCGCTTCCGCTATGGTCTGGCGGAGAAGGAGGATCAGGTCGGCGTGGTCACCGGGCTTGCCTGGACCTCTGTCGGTGGCGACCTTCTGCACATCGAGGCGTTGAAACTGCCCGGCAAGGGGCGGATGAAAACCACCGGCAAGCTCGGCGATGTGATGAAGGAATCGATCGAGGCGGCGGCGTCCTACGTGCGCTCCGTTTCGCCCCAGATCGGGGTGAAGCCGCCGAAATTCGATGCGATCGACATCCACGTGCACGTCCCGGATGGCGCGACGCCGAAGGACGGGCCGTCGGCGGGTCTGGCGATGGTGACGTCCATCGTATCGGTCCTGACCGGTATCCCGGTGCGCAAGGATATCGCCATGACCGGTGAGGTGTCGCTCCGCGGCAATGCCATGCCGATCGGCGGGTTGAAGGAGAAGCTGCTCGCGGCTTTGCGCGGCGGTATCAAGACGGTCCTGATCCCGGAGGAGAACGCCAAGGATCTGGCGGATATCCCGGATAACGTGAAAGAGGGGCTGGAGATCATCCCGGTGTCTCACGTGCGGGAAGTCCTGAAGATCGCGCTCACCCGCCAGCCGGAGCCCATCGAATGGGACGAGGCCGCGGAGGAGGCGGCGGCCCTCGCCGCGCGGCAGGAACGTGTCTCGTCGTCCGGCGCGACGGCGCACTGATACATCACAAAAAGCTTGGAAAGGGCGCCTGTGGCGCCCTTTTTCATGCCTTGCCACACGGCGTCTTGCCAGACGGCGGCCAAGAGAGGTCTTGCCGATGCGCGGGGCCGACAATGCAGAGGATCGGACCTTTCAGCTTCCTCCCCCGGGATTGCCCCGCCCGATATTCGACGCCCCTTTCCTCCCCTTTCGCCCATAGTGACCTGCGAAGAGCGGTTCGTGGGCCTTGGTGTCGTGCTAAAGTATGACGTGCGGAAAACCCTCACGCTGAGTGCATGTTTTCAGCGCGTTCTATTTCATATCTATCACATTGATATAAAACATCTTTTACAGAACTCACCACTTTCATCGGTAGCGCTTCGGTCACAAGCTTTTCGCGGGCGCAGAAATTGCCGCCGGAAATTGCCATTAAGAAAAAGTCTTAGACTCCCGTGGTATCAGCAGTATTCTGTCTCAGGTTCCGGGCGCGTTTGGGGAGAGGCGACCGGAAAGGGAGGAAGTCATGAACGAACGTCCTGTTTTGGACGCCGGATGCGATGTCGCGCGTGGCGCGAACAGCAGCTCTGTGCGGCATGTCCTGATCGTCGACGATCATCCTTTGATGTGTGAGGCCCTCGCGATAGCTCTTCGCCATGCGTTTCGGCTGAGCAGTGTGCGGCAGGCGGCGACTTTGGCAGAGGCACGCGCTGCCATCCGCGAACACGGGCCGGATGCGGTGCTGCTGGACCTGACCTTGCCGGATGTTTCGGGCGTGGACGGCGTTCTGACGCTGCGGCAGCTGGCACCTGCCGCGCCGGTGACAGTGATCTCCGCGCAGCTGGAAAGCTGCAGCATTGCCGCGGCGCTTGGAGCAGGGGCCTGCGGCTATCTGTCAAAATCCCTGCCCCGCGCCCAGATGATCGCCGCTCTGGAACGCATGTGGGCAGGGGAAACCGTCGTGCCGGAGTGTTATGACCCGGAAGGAGGCTCGGAGGCGGAGGAGCTTGCCCGAACCTTTGCGACGCTCACACCGCAGCAGATGAATATTCTCCGGCTCATCTGCCAGGGTCGGCCCAACAAGATCATTTCCTATGAGTTGTCGATCGCCGAGGCGACAGTAAAGACCCATATCGCCGCGATCATGGAGAAGATCCGGGTGCGTAACCGGACGCAGGCCGCCCTTCTTGCCTCACGCGCGAAGATTTTCGATCACTGACGGGCAAATCATGTCTCCAGCGGCAGAAGGGTCGCCGTTCGCTGTCTCGGGCGATGTGGAGAGTTGCATAGCGCGACTGTCCGAAGATGGCCGTCGGCCCGCGCTCGTGCTCGCCTTCGCCGCCGATCGTCAGGATGTCCTGCTGCTGTCCGACCGGATCGGTGCGGCCGTTCCCGGAACGACCGTCGTGGCCTGCTCTTCCGCTGGCGGGTTCGCTTACGGGGGGCCACGCGACGAGGGGGTGGTGCTCGTGGTCTTTCCCACGGCAGGCTTTCGCGCCGGCACCATCTGGCTGTCGGAACTTGCCCGCCATGCGACCTTGGACTGGATGGGCGCGTTGCGGGAACTCTCCGCCGCGATCCCGGAGGAGCCGGGCCGTTCGCGCTTTGGGCTGCTGCTCGTCGACGGGCTGAGCGGTCGCGAAGAGCTGGTCGCGGCGGTGGTGGATTCAACGCTGCCGGGGCTTCTGGTGCTGGGAGGCTCCACGGCGGACGGGCTGCGCTTTACCGAGACGGCACTGGCCCTCAATAGCGAATCCCGGGGGGGAAGTGCGGTATTCTGCCTGCTGTCCACACCTTTCGAGGTGGAAGAGGTGGTCTTTGACCACTTCACCCCAGAAGGCGTTCCGATGGTGGTAACCGATGCGTTGCCTGAGGAACGCCTGCTTCTGACCATCAACGGCGAACCTGCGGCGGAGGAATACGCCGTGCGCACGGGTCATCGTCTGGAGGAGCTGGGGCCTGCAGTCTTTGCCCGTCACCCTTTGATGGTGCGCATCGGCGGGAGGAATTTCGTCCGGGCCATTCGGAGCGTGACGCCGGAGGGCGGGCTGAAGCTGATGTCGTTGCTGGAAACGGGGACGGTGCTGATGCTCGGGCACGCTGTCAGCCCCACGGAGGGGCTGGAGGACAGGCTGTCCCGCTTGTCGCGGCCGGTGGACATGGTGCTTGGCTTCGACTGTATCCTCCGACGGATTGCGCTCGATTCATCAGAGCTTTTTGATGCGGATCGCATCTTCCGCACCTTCCGCGTGGCCGGCTTCAACACCTATGGTGAGCAGCATGGCGGTATCCACGTGAACCAGACTTTCGTGGGTCTTGCCTTTCTGGGCGGGGGAGGGCCCGATGTTTCGGGAGAGTGACGGTCCCCAAAGGCGGATCGACAAGCTGGAGCAGATCAATGCCGCGCTGATGCAGCGTCTGCAGCGGATGGAGGAGACACGCGGTTCCTCCTACGCTTTGACGCGCACGGCCGCCATGCTGGAGCGAGAAGTCCTGGCCCGGAACCGCGAACTGGAGCGCGCCCTTTCCGAATTGTCGGAAGCGAACGCCGAACTTGCCCGGGCGCGGGAGGCTGCGGATCAGGCCAGTCGCGCGAAGTCCCGCTTTCTGCGCGCCGCGGGTCACGACCTCCTGCAGCCGCTGAGCGCGGCGAAGCTGTTCCTCACGCATCTGGCCGAAACATCCGCCGAGCCGTTTCAGGCCGAGCTGGTGGAGCGCATCACTGCCAGCTTCGATTCCGCCGAAGAACTCATCCGTGCGCTTCTGGATATCGCCAAGCTGGATTCTGCCCGCTCCGAGGTGTCGATCTCACCGGTCTCGCTGGGCCGCTTGTTCCAGCGTGTGGGCATTGATCTGCAACCCCTCGCGACCGGTCGGCAGGTGGCGCTGCGATTCGTGCCCACCGCTCAGACAGTGTTGAGCGATCCCGTGCTGCTGCGGTCGATCGCTCAGAACCTCGTCTCCAATGCGCTGAAATACACCACGGGGCACAAGGTTCTCGTCGGAGCGCGGCGGGACGGCGAGGAGATCTGGCTGGAGGTTCTGGATCAGGGGCCGGGCATCGCTCCGTCCGACCAGAGCCGCATCTTCAATGAATTCGAGCGCCTCTCCCGCTCCGATCAGCCGGGATCGGGGCTCGGGCTTTCCATCGTCCAGCGGGCCTGTCAGCGTCTTGGCCATCCGCTCGAGCTTATCAGCGCGCCGGGCCGCGGATCGCGCTTCCGGGTGCGCCTCCCGCGACTGGGGGAGATGTGTCTGCTGCCGCCGCAGCGGGCAGGCATGATCGAGGATCCGGGGGCGCTTCTGGACTTCCTCGCCGGGCACCGCATCCTGATCGTGGAAAATGATCCCAGCGTTCGCAGCGCATTCGCCTTTCTCCTCCGGTCCTGGGGGGTGGATGTCACCACCGCAGCCGGGATTGAAAGCGCGCTCGCAACCCTTGAGGAAGGCGCGCCTGACGCGGTTCTGAGTGACTACCGGCTCGATAACGGCGAGACCGGCTGCGACGTGATCGTCGCGCTGCGCGACAGGCTGGACAAGCCGCTGCCCGCGCTCATGGTCAGCGCGGAACAGGTGGAATTCATCGCCGAAGCGGCCGGCCAGGTCGGCGCAGAAGTCCTTGCCAAACCCCTGGCCGAGATGGACCTTCGCCGGAGCCTTGCACGGCTGCTCGGCGGCCCTGCCGCATAGATCGCGCTCCCGATCCGTTCAGGCATCGCCGTTGCCCGCCGCGGCGCCTTGCGCAAGTCCCGGACGGCTCGGGACGGTACAGTGTCGGCCGCGATATATCGTCCCGGACCGCACCGCTGGCTCACCTCATGCTTGTTCCGCGATCACGGCTCACCGGCGCGGCATATCTCCGAGCCCCGCCAGCGCGAGATCGTTCGCCGGAAGGAAGCTGCCCTTGAGATCGAGCACTTCGGTGCGGATGCGATTCGCTGCCGGTGTCAGCGGCACATGCGCTGGATAGACCAGAAACCACCGTCTGAGGATCGGCAATCCCGGTGCGTGAAGAAGCGCGAGCCGCCCGTGTGCAAGCTCATCCATGACGGTGTGCAACGAAAGAAAGGCGATCCCGAGGCCCGCCATCACCGCCTGCTTGATGGTTTCGTTCGACCCCATCTGGACGATGTCGAACACCTGGCCCTCCGCTTCGGTATCAAGATAGCGCGTCATCAGGATCCGTGTCCCGGACCCTTCTTCCCGCGCGATCATCGTTTCGTTCAGCAGATGCTCCATCGTGACCTGCCGCCCAGCGAGCGGATGGTCCGGCGGCACCAGGATCCCGTGGGGATGCGGGCCGATCATCGTGGCCGAAACCTCCGGGTGGCGGGGCGGCCGGCCCATGATGGCGAGGTCCACGGCATGGCGCTCCAGATCGTCCACTACGCCGCTGCGGTTCGCTTCCCGCAGAACCACCTCAACATCGGGGCAGATCGCCCGGAGCCGCGCGACAAGGCGCGGGGCAAAGTATTTCGCGGTCGAAACAACGCCAAGCGTCACCCGCCCGGCATGGCCGCTCTTCAGAGCGCTGATCTGTGCTGCGCATTGCGTCAGCGCCACCTCGATCCGGCGACCGGCCTCCAGCACCAGCGCAGCCTCCCGTGTCGGCTCGGACCCGGCGCCGTTGTCGGCGCGGCGAAGGAGCGGTACGGCCAGCGCCGTCTCAAGGTTCTTGATCTGCGCATGCACGGCGGACGGCGTGAGACCCAAGCGCTCCCCTGCCGCCGTGAGAGAGCCGTTGGAGGCCACTGCCGCAAGGATTCGGAGTTGCCGGAGGGTAATGGCATCGACGCGAGGCATTTCACTTTTCCTGAAAAGGCATTCGTCATTTTAAAATTTCCATGAAAGCGAACTTCACGCAAGTTCCTTTCATGAGAAGGGAGACAGGCCATGCAGGACGCAACACCCATACTGCCGAAGTCTCATATCCCGGTCGCGCTTCAGGACGTGATCCACAGAATGGCCACCGTGGCCGCATCGCTTCAGACGCGCATTGCGCGGGATGGTCTGGATGAGGTGCTGGACGAATTGCGCGGCCAGAACGCGGGCGGAGACGGACAGAAAGCGCTCGACCTGATCGCGGATGAGGCCTTCCGGGAGGCTCTGACCGGCAGCGCTGTGCGCTTCTACGCCTCGGAAGAGCGGGACGAGGCCGAGGAGATCAACCCCGAGGGCGCCTATGCACTGGCCATTGATCCGCTGGACGGGTCTTCCAACATCGGCGTCAATGTCTCCATCGGCACCATCTTCGCCATCTATCCGGCGGGTGTGACGGCAGAGGAGAGCTTCCTGCGCCGGGGCCGGGATCTCGTGGCGGCGGGCTATGTCATCTACGGGCCGCAATGCTGCCTTGTGGCGACGATGGGCGAGGGGGTTCAGAAATACCTGCTCGATCCCGAGAGCGGTCGGTTCCGGCTCATCCGCACCAGCATCGAACTGGCGCCCAAATCCTGGGAGTTCGCCATCAACGCGTCCAACTACCGGCATTGGTCGCGGCCGATCCGGGCCTATATCGACGATTGCGTCGCCGGCACGGAGGGGCCGCGGACGCGGGATTTCAACATGCGCTGGGTCGCCTCTCTGGTGGCCGAGACGCATCGGATCCTCTCCCGTGGCGGGGTGTTCCTCTACCCGGGAGATTCCCGCAAGGGATATGAACGCGGGCGGCTCCGCTACCTCTATGAATGCGCGCCGATCGCCTTCATCGTGGAGCAGGCCGGGGGTGCCGCAACCGACGGGATCGACCTGATCCTCGATCATGCGCCGCGCAGCATCCATGAACGGACGCCCTTCGTCTTCGGCTGCGCCCAGAATGTCGCGCGCGTGTCCTCCTACCATGACCTGCCCGACAACGAGACATCGGCGCTTTTCGGCAGCCGCGGACTTTTCAGGAGCTGATGAGATGAGCCTGCGCCACCCCATCATATCGGTCACCGGCTCTTCCGGCGCGGGGACCACGACGGTCAAGCATACCTTCGACCAGATCTTCCGCCGCGAAGGTATAATGGCGGTTTCCATCGAGGGAGATGCCTTTCACCGCTACGACCGCGCCGAGATGAAGAGTGAGCTCGCCCGCCGCACGGCGGAGGGGGACTACACCTTCTCCCATTTCTCCTATGAGGCCAATGAGCTGGTCGAGCTGGAGCGGGTTTTCCGCGAATACGGGGAGACGGGCAAGGGGCGCACACGGCATTATGTCCATGATGAGAAGGAGGCCGAGCGCTATCAGGCGCCGTTGGGCACCTTCACCGACTGGTCGCCGTTCGAGGATGGCTCGGACCTTCTGTTCTACGAAGGCCTGCATGGCGCCGTCTCCAACAACGAGGTCAACATCGCCCGCTTCTCCGACCTGAAGGTCGGGGTGGTTCCGGTCATCAATCTTGAATGGATCCAGAAAATCCACAGGGACCGGGCGCATCGGGGCTATTCGACGGAAGCGGTCACCGATGTGATCCTGCGCCGGATGCATGCCTATGTGCACTGCATCTGTCCGCAGTTCACCGAAACCGACATCAACTTTCAGCGCGTGCCCGTGGTTGACACGTCAAACCCGTTCGTCGCCCGCTGGATTCCGACGGTGGACGAGAGCCTCGTCGTCATCCGGTTCAAGGATCCGCACGGGATCGATTTTCCCTACCTCATCTCCATGATCAACGGATCGTGGATGAGCCGTGCGAACTCCATCGTCGTGCCCGGGCCGAAGCTCGATCTCGCCATGCAGCTCATCCTGACGCCGCTCATCGAGCGCCTGGTCTCCAACGCCAAGCGCCATCGCCACTGAGAGGATCCCATGAACACGCAAGCTCCCATAGCCACGCGCGCCGATGAGCGGCTGATGGCCAATGCGATCCGCGCCCTGACCATGGATGCCGTGCAGGCGGCGAACTCCGGTCACCCCGGAATGCCGATGGGCATGGCCGATGTCGCAGCCGTGCTGTTCAACCGCTTCGTCAGGATTGACCCTGCCGACCCGAGCTGGCCCGACCGTGACCGGTTCATTCTGTCCGCGGGGCATGGCTCCATGCTGCTCTACGCGCTGCATCATCTGATCGGCTATTCCGACATGGGACTGGATCAGATCCGCGCCTTCCGGCAGATCGGCGCGCGGACTGCGGGTCACCCGGAATACGGCCATGCGCAAGGGATCGAGGTCACCACCGGCCCGCTGGGGCAGGGTATCGCGACAGCCGTCGGCATGGCGCTGGCGGAGCGGATGGCCGCGGCCCGTTACCCCGATCTGGTCGATCACTACACCTATGTCATGGCCGGCGACGGCTGCCTGATGGAGGGCGTGAGTCAGGAGGCCATCGACCTCGCAGGCCATCTGAAGCTTTCCCGCCTGATCGTGTTGTGGGACGACAACCGCATCACCATCGACGGTTCGACGGCGCTCTCCACCTCCACCGATCAGAGCGCGCGTTTCCGTGCGTCCGGCTGGAAGGTTCTGACGGTGGAGGGCCATACCCATGCCGAGATCGCCGATGCGCTAGCGGAGGCGCGCGGTTCCGACTTGCCGGTGTTGATCGCCTGCCGCACGGTGATCGGCTACGGCGCTCCGAACAAGCAGGGCAGCCACGACGTGCATGGCGCACCGCTCGGGATGGAGGAGATCGGGGCCGCCCGCGCGCGTCTCGGCTGGAGCTGGGGCCCGTTCGATATTCCCGCGGAAGTCTATGACGCCTTTCGCGCCGTCGCGGAACGGGGCGCGCGTGCCCGGCAGGACTGGCAGGCGCGGCTCGCCGTCTCGCCCAACCGCGATGCCTTCCTCAGCGATCTGGCGACCGATCCAGCCCCGCTGGCGCTGCCGATGGCCGCGTTCAAGGAAACGCTTGTCGCCGAACGCCCCAAGGTGGCCACACGCAAGGCGTCCGAAATGGCGCTTGGCGTGGTAAACGAGGCGCTGCCCTTCACCATCGGCGGCTCGGCCGACCTGACCGGTTCCAACCTGACCAGGACGAAACAGCTTGCTCCGGTAAAGCCCGGCGAGTTCGGGGGGCGCTATATCCACTACGGCATACGTGAA
>NZ_JGYG01000017.1 GCF_000740795.1 Haematobacter massiliensis | reverse complement strand
GCGGCGATGAACGGCATCCAGCTGCACGGGGGGTTCCGTCCCTATGGCGGCACGTTTCTCGCCTTTGCCGACTATGCCAGACCTGCCATCCGGCTGGCGGCGCTGATGGGCGTTCCGACGACCTTCGTCATGACGCATGATTCCATCGGACTGGGGGAGGATGGCCCCACGCACCAACCGGTGGAGCATCTCGCCTCGCTCCGCGCGATCCCCAATCTCACGCTCCTTCGCCCCGCCGATGCGGTGGAGACGGCGGAGTCCTGGGAGATCGCCATGGCGGCCCGGAAGGGTCCGGTGATGCTGGTGCTCTCGCGCCAGAACCTGCCGACCGTCCGGACCGATGCCACGATGAACATGACCGCGCGTGGGGGCTACGTCCTGCGTTGGGCGGAGCGGCGGCACGTTACCCTGATCGCGACGGGTTCCGAGGTGGAGATCGCCCTTGCCGCCGCCGATGCGCTTGCGGCGGAGGAAATCGAGGCCGCGGTGGTATCGCTGCCGTCCTTCGACCTGTTTGCCGCGCAGCCGGAAAGCTACCGGCGCGAGGTTCTGGGTGATGCGCCCCGTATCGGCATCGAGGCCGCGATCCGCATGGGCTGGGACGCGGTGCTCCGCCCGACGGACCGGTTCGTTGGAATGACCGGCTTCGGCGCTTCCGGCCCCGGGCCTGAACTCTACGGACACTTCGGCATCACGGCTTCCGCCGTGGCGATTGCCGCGAAGGAAATGAGGACCTCATGACGACGACTTTGGCGATCAACG
>NZ_JGYG01000016.1 GCF_000740795.1 Haematobacter massiliensis | reverse complement strand
TGCCTGACCGCGGTCCCCGCCGTGGGCTTACGTTAGGTCGTTGCGTAAGCTCGGATATCCGGGTCTTGCCAACCCTACCCTAGAAATCCGTGCTGCTCTCAAACTCGAAAGGCTGATGGGAGATCAGCAGGCAAAGGTTCACTATTTACTTGAGGAAGCGACCGCAGAAGTCGAGGCACTCGTCCTGCCCGATAGCTACAATGGGCTTGGTTTCAAGAACCTTATCTACATGGGCGTGGAATTGCTTGATCTCCATTCAGCGTGGGCGACAACAGAAGAAGGCGAGGAAGACAAGAGGCAGCCGATCCATCTGATCTTTGTTGAAGAACCAGAAGCTCACATGCACGCTCAGCTCCAGCAGGCCTTTGTTCGTAAGCTGACAGATCTTATTCCCCCGAGAGGCGAAGACGGTTTTGCCTCACAGTTCGTCATCACAACCCATTCTCCACACATACTTTACGAGCGTGGCTTCAAGCCGATCCGGTACTTCCGGCGGTCTGTTGAAACGGGAGCCAAGCAAAGCACCGACGTGTTCAATCTCTCGATCTTCTACGAGCAGAATGAACCGGATCGGGACTTTCTCGAACGATACATGAAGCTCACCCACTGCGACTTGTTCTTTGCGGATGGGGCAATCCTCGTCGAAGGAAATGTCGAGCGCTTAGTGCTCCCGCTGATGATTGCCACGGGTGCCAAGAAGCTCGGAGCAGCTTATTTGAGCATCCTTGAGGTCGGTGGCGCTTTCGCGTTCCGCTTCCGGAAGCTCGTCGAGTTCCTGGGAATTCCGACACTTATCATCACCGATCTCGACAGCGTCCATCCAACGCCACCTACGCCGGAACCTCTACCAGAGGAGGGTGATACAGAAGCCTTCGCCGAAGGGGCAGAGGATGATGAAGAAGTTGAGGACGACGGGGACATTGATGACAGTGAAGAGGACGCCGGTGCGGACAGCAAAGTCGCTCCCAAACCAGGTACGAAATGCCCTGCTGGCACGCCCGGGGCAGTGACTGCGAACCAGACCCTGCGCCAGTGGCTTCCGGGCAAGACCCTCATCGACGAGTTGCTCACCGCTGTAGAAGCTGATCGGCTTCAAGCACCATCTGCGGACGGGGGCGCCCACGTGATGGCGACGTACCAGATGCCGGTGATGGTGACGTGGGGCGAAACCACCCTTGAGCTTAAAAGTCGCACGCTCGAAGAGGCGTTCGCCTACGAGAACCTCGCTTGGTGCCAGAAAAAGGAAAACCGGGACGTTGGCCTCCGCTGGGCCAAGTCAGCCGACATGACGCTAGAAGTGTTGGCTGCGAAGATCCACAAACGGATCAAAGGAGAGTGGTTCAAGAAAACCAATTTCGCCCTCGGCCTTCTGGCAAGTACTGACGGAGGATGGGTCGTTCCTACCTATATCCAGAACGGGCTGAACTGGCTTGCGCTGCACGTTTCCGTGGGGGATGACCTGCCGGAAGAGAAGCCTGCTGATGCTGACGTCCCAAGCGAAGTCGCGGAGCCGCCGCAATGACGAGCCGCACTGGCAAGCCGGATACGCAAGCAGACATCGAACTCCGCGAACTTCTCGATGATGATAATTCGACCGGTTTCGTGATGGTGGCCGGAGCGGGCTCCGGAAAAACCACGTCGATTGTAAAGGCGCTCGATCATCTCCGCAAAACGCGGGGTGCGCATCTCCGTCAGCGCGCCCAGAAAGTAGCCTGCATCACATACACCGAAGTTGCTGTCGATGAGATTTGGGGCGATGTCGGCAATGATCCACTTTTTCACGTCTCGACGATCCACAGCTTTCTCTGGGCTGCTCTGAAACCTTTTCAGGCCGACATTGCCCTGTGGGTCGACAGGCGCATTGACCAGAGGATCGCCGACACGGAAGCCAAGATCGCGGCTTTCACCAAGCGTACGCACGAGAAGACTCGTCTTCAGGCCGCCGCTGACGTCGAGCGGTATCGCGACCAAAAGCAAGAGATCAAATCTGTAAAAAGCTTCAACTACAGCGTCGGCAGCAACTATCCAAAAGGCGTGCTGGGTCACGACGACGTGATCCGGCTCTCGACCGAACTCATACAGGGTCAGCCGCTAATCGCTAAAGTCGTCGGGCAAAAGTTTCCGTTTATCTTCGTCGATGAGAGTCAGGACACTGCGCCTGATGTCGTCTCCGCGCTTAAGGCGATATGTGCAGCGCTTGGATCAAAGTTCTGCCTCGGCTTCATCGGAGATCCGATGCAGAAGATCTACACGTCCGGCGCAGGAGTGATCGCTCCGCTAGCCGGTTGGAAGGTGATCGAAAAACCGGAAAACTTCCGGTGTCCAACATCCGTCCTGACGGTCATCAACAACATTCGGGCTGCGGGCGACGCGCTAGTACAGACGGGGGGGAAAACCAAGCTGGTCGGGGGCAAGCGTGTTCCCGTGGTCGGGACTGCCAAACTGCTCGTTGTGCCCAAGGATGATCGAGTGGCGCGACTGGCGGCCGTGAGAGATTGGCTCGCCAAGAAACATGACGATCCTCTCTGGCTTAGTGACGCACCGGAAGCGGATGTGAAGGTACTTGTCATCGCTCACCGGATGGCGGCGGAGCGCCTGGGCTTCGGTGCCCTATACGACGCGTATCACGATAAAACGTCCGAGACTCTGAAGGAAGGTTTTGACGAAGGCACTCACTGGTCCGTGCTTTCGTTCCTAAGGTTGCTCATGCCCCTAGTAATCGCTCAAGCCAAAGGTGACCAGTTCGAGGTAATGAGTCTCCTTCGCCGTCATGCGCCGTCGCTCCAGCGTAACCAAGCAGGAAGTAGCACACTGCCTGCCGTACTGAAAGAGTTGGATTCCAAAGCAAAGGTACTGGCTGAGACCTGCGCAATAGGTTCAAGCGTGCCGGTTTTCGAAGCCCTGTCTCATCTGAAACACGCGAGGATGTTCGGGCTTGATGATCGCTTGTTGAGTGCAATGGCCGAATACGACGCCGCGAAACAAATTACGGATTCGGGCGATGCCGCTGCTGTCCAAAAACTACTTCACCTGCCAATGAGCGAGCTGTGGGGCTATCGGACCTATATCGAAGAACAATCACCCTTCGAAACGCATCAAGGAGTGAAAGGGGCGGAGTTTACCCGCGTTATCACGATTATCGACGACGAAGAGGGCCGGCATAACCAGTTCTCTTACGGCAAGCTCTTTGGAATTACGCCTCCCTCCGATACCGACAACGTGAACGCGAAGGAAGGAAAGGAGACTACGTACGATCGGACTCGTCGGCTTCTCTACGTTTGTTGCTCTCGGGCTGGACAAGATCTTGCGATCGTCTTCGTTGCAGACGACCCGGCAGGCGCTCACGCAGCCATAGCCAATCTGGGTATCTTCCCGCCGGAGGATGTCCACAATCTTGCCTAGCAGTCATGCTACCGTCAAACAAAATGGGGTGCCACTGCTCTCGGGGCAGGTCATACTTTCTTGCTGCGGAACAAGTCGAGTGGCCGGTTCGGGGATTGCTGGCCCGTAGCATCGAGAGGTCGATCGTCCGCTATGGGCCGTTCGGGTCAGTTGTGGCGCTTCAGTCCAGATCGACGTCGCTCAAGCGCGGGGCATGGACATGCGTTCGGACCAGGAACGCCGCGGCCGCGCCAGCGACGACACCGAAGAGATGCGCCTCCCAAGACACGCCGGGTTGGCCCGCAAGAACGCCCCAGAGAATGGAGCCATAGAGGACACCGACCACCAATGCCGCGCCCAGCGTGATCAGCGAGCGATCCACGAGGCCGCGCACGACGAGGAAACCGAACCAGCCGAAGATGAGCCCTGACGCGCCGATATGGATGGCCGAGCTGCCGAACAGCCAGACGAGAGCACCGCCGAGGCCGATCACCACGGCGTTCATCGGTAGCAAGGCCCGCGTGGTGGTTGCCACCATCAGCCCACCCATCACCAGCAGCGGCGGCGTATTGGCCATCAGGTGCGCGAAGCTCCCATGCAAGAGGGGCATCGCGATAATGCCGTCCAACCCACCGAAGGACCGCGGGATCAGTCCGAACGCCGGGTTCAGGCCGTAGCCGGAGATCCAGTTGACGACCTGGATTGCCCAGAGCAGGGCGACAAAGGCGACAAGTGCCGCGACACGCCGCAAGAGTCCGCTAATGTGGTTACGGCTTGTCATGTCCCCGATAGTATACGCCCCCGCTGGCCCTTCAACGGCTTTTGCGCGCTCTTCGGGATGCCGTCTCTGCAACCAAGTGCGGCCGGCCAACCTGGTCGCGGCGCAGGCCACAAGGATGGCGGCACGTTTGAGCCGCAGACCTTCTTGTCCAGAACCCTCTCGGATGGTTGGATGCAGTATCATTTGGACGGCCGATGTCGCGTTGCCGTTAAATAGGCTCTGCCTCAATCTGTGTGGCGGAGGGGCAGCATTCTTGCCCTCAACAGTTCTGGCCCGGCTCGGCCGTACATGGCGCGTTTGAGGGTCTTCAGACGATTAATCTGACCTTCTGCTTGGCTGTTGCTCCAGGGCATCTCGATAGCGTTTTTTACCGCATCGAAATCCCGGTTCAATGTGCGTGCGAAGCGCACGATGGGCGCCAGGTCGGTTTCGATCGCGTCGTCGATCCATGCAGGGAGCGGGTCTGCCTCGCGGCCACGCAGGATACCGTTGAACCGCATGACGAGGCAGCGCATCGTTGCGAAGGCGGGAGAGCCAGCCTTGAGCGCGTCGACCTTCCGCGCCTGATCCGGGGTGAGTTTTCCGCGGGGTTTGATACACAGCGCTGCCGCGATGACCGGGGAGATCGCGTGCCCCGTTTCCGGGTCCCGGACCGGTTCCAGGATCTGGTGCTCCAAGGCAGGGCCCTTCGCTTGCTTTTCGGCTCTGCGCCACCCCGCCAGCAGCCGCTGCAAATGCGTCGGGCTCCCCTCGTAGCCACGCTCTCGGATCAGACGGAACAGGGCGCTTCCAGTTCGAATTCCGCCCTTCCAGCTTTGGCTCAGGAACTCTTCAAAGTACCACGGCGAAGTCGGCTTCAAAGCTGCCCGCCTGCGGTCCGGCGGCGTCTCGAACTGCAGCCATTTCGCGATGCTGCGACGAGGGAACCCTGTTCGCCGCCCAATCTCGCTGCAGGTAAGCCCCTGATTTCGAAGCGCATGGATGGTGGTGAAAATCTCTTCCCGAGACGTCCTGTGCGCAAGGCGGGACTTCAGAAGGCTTCCCTCTGCGGTGATATTGTCGGCGTCGGACAGCAGCGCCCTGCCGGTCGCACGGCCGTGAAGGTTCATCTGCTCCTCGATAGCCTGCCGCAGGTTCTGCACGATATGAAACCGGTCGGCGACCTGTTCCGCTTGCGGCGCGCCTTGCCGGGCAGCCTGGGCGTAGAGACCGCAGCGATCTCTGCTGATCACTTCCACCTCGGGATGTCGTTTCAGCCAGTCGGTGCAGGTGACCACATCACGATCTTCGAGAACATCGATGACCGCGCGACGCTCCAGATCGACGATGATCGTGCCGTAGGTCTGCGACTTCCGCCAGCTCCAGTCGTCGATCCCGATGACGGTCGGCGGCTCGGCAGTGTCTTGAGCACGGTTCTTCAGCTGCCTAAGCACCGTGTCATCACTGACCCCAAGGCCCAAGCGGTGCAAGAGCCGCTCGGCAGGCCGCCCGCCGGTCGCGTGCCCAAGATGGCTGACAATTTCCCCGACACGCGAAGTGCGCCGCGCAAAAGGACGCGCAATCGAGCCGATCTGGTCAAAGAAAGTCCGACGCGGGCAGGCGGGTGCCAAACATCGCCAACGGCAAACCCAGAGGGTTACCGTAACCCCGTCACCATGGGCGGGATAATCCTGCAGCCGCCTACGCCGCCAGCCGTGACGACGTCGCGATTGCAATCCACAGTCTGGGCAGATGCCGTTTGGTGTCAGACTGCCGGATACAGTCCACCCGCCGGAATCGCGCCGCTCAACGCTTTGAACGGAAACATCGCTCCCGGGCGACCAGTGCTTCCTTGAAATCACCACTATCCCTCCTGAATCTTCCCGTTCTCAGGATAGTGCGCCACACAGATTGAGGCAGAGCCGAGTTAAAGGCAAAATCTCACATTTAACAGCAAAGCATCACCATTGATTTTGTTGGGTTTGTCATCTCGCCTTTAAGGGCAACGCGACACCAGCCTACCCCTCGATGTGATCTTGTGCAGTGCCATCGCGCTGGCCGTTCTGGCTGGCGGCGCGATGTGGCTTCGGAAACGTGGACGGCAAATGAAACAGGTTTCCAACCTTGCCGATGGTGCCCAATGTGACCTTGAAAGCTGTGGACCTGAACGCAAGAAGGCGGCCGCCACATAAAGCACGCGGCAAGAGGCTCACCTATTCCAGATGGTCTGCGTGCGGATGACAATGATCGGTTGCGCAATGGGCGTGATCTCCCAGCACCTCGATCACCCGGCAATCGGCGATCTTCCCGCCTGCACATTGCACGACCATGCGTTCCAGTTCGGCCTTGAGCGCGGTCAGACGCGCCAGGCGGCTTTCAACCTCAGCTAGCTGCGCCCTGGCGATGGCGTCGGCGGCGGCGCAAGACTGATCGGGCCTGTCCGACAGGCTCAGAAGATCGCGGATTGCTTCGAGCGTAAAACCCAGACCGCGGGCGTGCCGGATGAACGCTAGACGCTCCAGCGCCTTTCGGCTGTAGAGCCGCTGATTGCCCGCGCTACGTTCGGCCTCTGGCAAGAGGCCGATCTGCTCGTAGTAGCGGATCGTCGGAACCTTCACACCGGCAGCGTCTCCCAATTTTCCGATGGTCAGCATCACATTCCCCTTGAAGCTCTAGTTGCTAGAGAACTTAGGTTCCTGATTCGATAAGGGCAACTGTCCGCTTCCGGGCAGGAGGGAAGACGATGTCGGGTTCAAAAAGCGAAGAATTCTGCGACTGGACCGTGTCCGGTATGGACTGCGGGTCCTGCGCGACGAAGATCAAGGATGCGGTTTCGCGTTTGCCCGGGGTGAGCGATGTCCAGGTCGCGATCATGTCGGAACGCCTGCGTCTGACGCTGGATGAGGCGCAGACCGGACGCGACAAGGTCGAAAAGACCGTGCGCGCCCTTGGATACGGGATCGAACCCCGCAAGGCGGGCGCGAAGAAGGACTTCATGCTGCCCGGTGCCGCCAACAAGGCCGAAGACGAGGACGCCGCGGACCACAGCCGCGACGATGGCCACGATCATGCAGGGCACGACCACGGTCCGGCAGCGACGGCCAGCGCAAAGAGCGACGATTCCGGCCACGGCAGCCCAGGCCATGTCCATGATGACCCCGCCGATCGGGGCAAGCGCTGGTATCAGACCGGCAAGGGTAAGCTTGTAATCTTCACTGCCCTGTTGTTGGGTGCGGCGTGGATCATCGAGTATCTGGCGCCGGAGATCGGCAGATGGGCCTTCGTCGCCGCCTGCCTGATCGGTGTCGCCCCCGTCGCACAACGTGCTTTCGCCGCGCTGCGGATGGGCCAGCCCTTCACCATCGAAAGTCTGATGACGGTTGCCGCCATCGGCGCCCTGTTCATCGACGCGGCCGAGGAGGCGGCGCTGGTCGTGTTCCTGTTCGCTGTGGGCGAAGTGCTGGAGGGCGTGGCGGCGGGCAAGGCGCGGGACGGGATCCGGGCGCTGGCAAACCTCGTGCCCAAGACCGCGCTTCTGGAGATCGACGGCAAGCCGCAGGAGGTCCCGGCAGCCAGCCTGGCGGTCGGGCAGACCGTCCTTGTCCGTCCCGGCGACCGCATCCCGGCGGATGGCGAGATTTCCGAAGGCAACAGCGGCGTCGACGATAGCCCGGTGACGGGCGAAAGCGTGCCGGTCAACAAGGGGCCGGGCGACACGGTTTTCGCGGGCTCGATCAACACCGAGGCCGTCCTGCGGGTGAAAGTGACCAAGGGGCCGGAAGACAACACCATCGCCCGGATCATCCGGCTGGTGGAAGAGGCCGAGGAGGCGCGCGCGCCGACCGAACGTTTCATTGACCGTTTCAGCCGCTGGTACATGCCGCTGATCGTAGCGCTGTCGGTGCTGGTGATCCTGGTGCCGCCGCTGGCCTTTGGCGCGGACTGGAACACGTGGGTCTATCGCGGCCTGACGCTGCTTCTCATCGGCTGCCCCTGTGCCCTGGTCATCTCGGTCCCCGCCTCTATCGCCTCGGCGATGTCGACGGGCGCGCGGCGCGGGCTTTTGATGAAAGGCGGTGTCGTCATCGAAGCGGCGTCCAAGGTCAGCCGCATCGCGTTCGACAAGACCGGGACGCTGACGCATGGGCGCCCCAAGGTCACCGATGTCGTCACCTTCGGCACCACGACCGAGGCCGAACTGCTGGCCGTTGCCGCCGGGGTCGAGACCGGATCGAGCCACCCGCTTGCCGTCGCCATCCTGAACAAGGCGAAGGAGGCCGGGGTCGAGGCGCTGGCGTCGAAGGATGCCAAGGCGCTGATGGGCAAGGGCGTGGTCGCAACGGTCGGTGATGCCCCGGCCTGGGTCGCCTCGCCGCGCTATGCGATGGAGCTTGGCGGGCTGGAGGGCCTTGGCCTGCGGAAGGCGACGGTGTTCGAGGAGGAGGGCAAGACGGCCGTGGCAGTGTTCCGCGCGAAGACCCCGCTCGGCCTGATCGCCATGCGCGACGAACCGCGCGACGACGCCAAGGACGCGGTGCGCCAACTCGAGGCCATGGGGGTCGGCGCAGTCATCCTGACCGGGGACAACCCGCGCACGGCGGCGGCCATCGCGGGGGGCCTGGGGATGGAGTTCCAAGCCGACATGATGCCCGAGGACAAGCTGAAGTTCATCAAGACGATGCACGACGAGGGCGGCGTGATGATGATTGGCGACGGGATCAACGACGCGCCCGCGCTGAAGCAGGCCAATGTCGGCGTGGCGATGGGGTCCGGGACCGATGTGGCGCTGGAAACCGCCGATGCGGCTATCCTGCGCGACCGGGTGACCGACATCCCGGCGGTGATCCGGCTGTCGCGGGCCGCAATGGCCAACATCCGCCAGAACGTTACCATCGCGCTTGGCCTGAAGGCGGTGTTCCTGATGACTTCCGTCTTGGGGCTGACCGGCCTCTGGCTTGCGATCCTGGCTGATACCGGGGCGACCGTGCTGGTGACGCTGAACGCGCTGCGCCTGTTGCGGTTCAACCCGGAACGCGAGGCGTGACTCGATGATCTCGGGTTTTGGCTGCGCCGCGCTGGCCCTTCTGTTCGGCTATCTTGCGATGTTCTTCTGGGGGAGCGCGGTGGCAGCGCAGTCTGCGGGCCGGTCTGTCTGGCTGTTTTCGCGGGCAAAGGGGCGCGACCGGCTGGCCGCCATGGGATTCCGTGCGGCTTTTGCGATCGCTTTCTTCGGGCCGCTGGTCTGGCTTGCGATACCCCTGCTTCACAAGACCGATCCGCTCTGGACCGAGGGGCACGCCGTCATCCTTGGCCTGATCGGGGTCCTTGTCGCAGGCCTTGGCGCGATGGTGGCTTTCGCGGCGCAGATGTCGATGGGGTCGTCCTGGCGTGTTGGCGTGGTCGGCGCCGAGACCGGCGATCTCGTCTCTGGCGGGCTCTACCGCTTCAGCCGCAACCCGACCTTCGTCGGACAGGCGGCGTTGCTGGCAGGGGTCGCGCTGGCAGTCCCCTCTGCACCGACGGTCCTTGCGCCGATCCTGTTCCTGTGGTCCGCCAGCACGCAGATCCGTTCGGAAGAGGCCGCCTTGCGCGCGGCAATCGGGTCGGACTATGACCGATACGCCGCATCGGTCCCGCGCTGGATCGGCATCAACCGCAAGGCTGAACCATGACCCGAACAAAGCTGATTTTCCTTATCGCCGCCACATTACTGGTGGACCAGTTGACCAAGGTCGCGGCGCTGTCGCTGCTTTCCCGGGGGATGGCGGTTCCGGTCTTTCCGGGCTTCAATCTTGCCCTCGGGTTCAACGAAGGCGCCAGCTTTGGCATGATGGGCGGCGTCATGGCAGGCAAGCCCCTGCTGATGGCGGCGCTGACCGGCGCACTGACGCTGATGTTTGCCGTCATGGCGTTCCGGGCACGCCACCCGTTCGAGAAGGCAGGCCTGGCGCTGATCGTTGGCGGGGCCCTTGGCAACATCATCGACCGGCTGCGGCAGGGGGCCGTCACCGACTTCCTCGATCTCTACTGGCAGGATTGGCACTGGCCCACCTTCAACGGTGCCGATATCGCCATCACGCTTGGGGCGCTGTTCATTCTTGTGGCCTCGCTTCCGTCACGCCGCAGCAAGGAGCCTGCTCTTGACCAGAACTGATGAACAGGCGCTGTCTCGCGACGATCTGGTGCTTACGCTCGCTTTCCTGATCGCCTTGGGGGCCACGTTTGGCGCGTTGTTCATCGGCGAGGTGCTGGGACAGATGCCCTGCACCCTGTGCTGGTATCAGCGCATCGCGATGTTCCCGCTGGTGCCGATCCTTGGCCTGTCGCTGTGGCGCGGGGATGGCAGCGCATGGCTTTATGCCCTGCCGCTGGTGCTGGCGGGTCTGGCGCTGGCCGCCTGGCACTCCGGGCTTTACGCTGGCATTCTTCCTGCACCCATCGTGCCTTGCACCCAGAACGGCCCGTCCTGCACCGGCGAGGCGCAGATGATCCTGGGCGTACCCATCCCTTACCTTTCGCTGGCCGCCTTTGCCGCGATCCTTGCCTGTCTCATCCTGCCGAAAGGAAACCGCACATGAACCGCCGCACTGTGTTGATCGGGGCTTCCGCCCTTGGACTTGCCGCCTTCGGCGGTGGTGCCGTATTCCTGACCCGCCGCCGCGAGGCCGAGGCGCAAGCCGACGCTGCGACCGCCCCCGCAGTGGACGACTCGCTTCTGGTGCGCGCCCATTCGCCCATCCTTGGCCCGGTCGATGCCCCCGTCACGCTGGTCGAGTTCTTCGATCCCTCTTGCGAGGCCTGCCGGGCGTTCCATCCGATCATCGCAGAAATACGCCGCCAATTTCCGACCCAGATCAGGGTGGTCCTGCGCTACACTCTGTTCCACAAAGGGTCGGATGAAGCCGCGCGCATCCTCGAGGTGGCGCGGATGCAAGGCAAGTTCGAGCAGGTGCTCGACGCAATCTTTGAGAAACAGCCGGAATGGGCGCTGCACGACGGTCCGGACATGAAAATCGCGTGGCAAGCCGCGGGCGCCGTCGGGCTGGATCTGGCCAAAGCGGAAACCGACAAGATGTTCCCCGGGATCACGGCCACGATCAATCAGGACATGGCGGATGTGGAAGCGCTTGGTGTGAACCAGACGCCCACCTTCTACCTGCAAGGCAAGAAGCTTGAGATCGTCTCGGGTGAAAAGTTCTTCGAGGATGTCCGCCTTGCCATAGAGGGCACCTGACCCGCACCGGTCAGCTTCGGGCGACAAAGGCCGCGAAAAGCTCGAGCGTCCGCTCGCTTACATGATGCTCGATCCCTTCGGCGTCCCGCTCGGCCGTCTCGGGGTCGAGCCCGAGGCTAAGCAGGAACCGCAGAACGATGTCGTGCCGGTGGCGGCACTCCTTTGCCAGCGCCCTACCCTCTTCCGTGAGGAAGATCGACCGATACTTGGCCCGGGTGATCAGGCCGTCGCGGGCGAGCCGGTCAAGCGTCTTGGCGACGGTCGGTGCCGTCACGCCCATCCGGGTGGCGATGTCCACGGGGCGCGCCTCGCCCTGCGCGTGGATCAGTTCGGCGATCAGCTCGACGTAATCCTCTGCCAACTCGCGGCTACGCGCGGCGCGCACGCCCTGAAAAGCCTCCGCGCGCAGGTCGGGAGAGCGGTCATCACTGGTGGCCGACAGTGTGTGATGTGGATCATCGTTCATTGTCGGCGCAGTCTTGCACGAACCCCGTTGACAAGCAAACGCGCCGGGCAGATTGTTAGCCTTGTCTAACATTTCGCGCCACGCCTTTTGTGCGCGCCGGGAAAGCCTCATTCCATGCCTGCCGACCAAGACACTTCGGTTGACCCGTCGCGCCGCGCTTTGCTGGTCGGCGGACTCGTGGCCGCAGGCGGCGCTGCAATTGTCGCGGGAACCGCGCGTTCCCAGACCGCGCCCGACCCGATAGCCGGACACGACATGTCGGCGATGTCGGCCGATCCCTATGCCGCCCCGATGCCCGGCATGGCGCATGGCAACATGACCACCCTGGGTTCTGTCGATCATGCCCGCAACGGCTTCGACCCCACGGCCATGCTGACGGACTGGGACACCGGCACGACCGAGCTTCTGCCCGACGGCCGCACCCTGCGCACCTTCGAGGTCGAGGCTTACGACAAGGAAATCGAGATCGCCCCCGGCATCTTCTTTCCCGCCTGGACCTACAACAACCGCGTCCCCGGCCCTGCCCTTCGGGCGAAGGAAGGCGAGAAGCTGCGCATCATCTTCCGCAACTTCGGCTCGCACCCGCATTCGATGCACTTCCACGGCATTCACTCTGCGCGGATGGACGGTGTTCCCGGTGCAGGACTGATCGGCCCCGGCGAAGAGTTCGTCTATGAGTTCGATGCCAAACCCTTCGGCTGTCACCTCTACCACTGCCACGCCCTGCCGCTGAAGCGGCACATGCACAAGGGCATGTACGGGTTGTTCGTGATCGACCCCGACCCTTCCCGGCAGACCGACCCCGCGCTTGCTGCCGTTGCTGCGTCACGCGTTCTGGGCAGCCCCGAAAATGCCCTTTGGCAGGAGCTGGCGATGGTGATGAACGCCTTCGACACCAATTTCGACGGTGGGAACGAAGTCTATGCGGTCAACACCGTGGGGCAGGCCTACATGAACGTGCCGATCCCGATCGACAAGACCCGGCCCGTGCGCATCTACCTCGTCAACGTGACCGAGTTCGACCCGATCAACTCGTTCCACCTGCACGCGAATTTCTTCGACTACTACGACACTGGCACGCAGCTGACGCCGACCCTGCGCACGGTCGATCTGATCATGCAGTGCCAGGCGCAGCGCGGCATCCTCGAGTTCAGCTTCGCCGACCATGAGGACGGCATGTACATGTTCCACGCCCATCAATCCGAGTTCACCGAGCTGGGCTGGGTCGGCATGTTCGACGTGCGGGGGCCGGGGGCATGAGCGACCAGAGCCAACCGACCCGTTCCCCGCTGATCCGGCTTCTGCTGGTGTTCCTGCCTCTGGCGGCCATTCTGGTGTCTTTCGTCTTGATCGCCTCGCTCGATCCGTTGCGCGGCTTCAACAACGGTGCCCCACCGGTCGAGTCGCTCACCGTCGAGCGGACGATCCTCGACAGCACCGGCATCCAGGTTCTTGTGCGTGCGGGCGGGTCGGAGGCGATGCAGATCGCGCAGGTTGCCGTCGATGACGCCTTCTGGACCTTCACGCAGGACCCGTCGGGACCGATTGCGCGCGGCAGTGCCGTCTGGGTGCAGATCCCCTACCCGTGGGTGCTGGGCGAGGCGCATCAAGTGGCCCTCGTGACCAACACCGGCACTGTGTTCGGGCACGAAATCGCTGTTGCCGTGCCCACGCCGCAGGCATCCGGGGGGCAGCTTCAGTTACAGGCGCTGGTCGGCGCGCTGGTCGGTTTGCTGCCTGTCGCCCTCGGGCTGATGTTCTACCCGGCGATGCGCGGCTTCGGCACTTCCGGCATGAACTTCGTGCTGGCGCTGACCGTCGGCATGCTGGCCTTCCTGCTCCTCGACATGATGGGCGAGGCCACCGAACTCGCGGCTGAGGCAGCCGCGCTGTTCCAAGGATCGGCCATGGTCTGGCTGTCGGCTCTCGCGAGTTTCCTTCTCCTCATGGCCATCGGGCGCTGGCGCGGACGGCCCGAGGGGCTGGCGCTGGCGTTCTACATCGCGCTCGGCATCGGGCTGCACAATTTCGGCGAAGGGCTGGCCATCGGTGGCGCCTTCGCTGCTGGTGCGGCGGGCCTCGGCACCTTCCTCGTTCTCGGCTTTGCGCTGCACAACGTGACCGAAGGCATCGGCATCGCAGCACCCATGCTGCGCATCCGCCCTCCGCTCTGGAGCTTTGCCGCGCTGACGCTGCTTGCCGGGGGACCCGCCGTGCTTGGGATCTGGGCCGGTAGCCTTGCCTACGCCCCGCAATGGTCGGCTTTCGCGCTTGCGGTCGGCGCCGGGGCGATCCTGCAGGTCATGGTCGAGGTCACGGCCTATCTTCAACGCCAGAACAGCGACCGGCAGGCGATCCTGTACTCTCCTGCTGTCCTCGGCGGCTTCCTCGGCGGGATTGCATTTATGTATGTGACGGCGGCACTGATCAAGGTTTGACCATCGGCGAACTGGGGCAACTGACCATTTTTCGCGCGCTCAGCCGGTTGTGGCAGGACGGTTTTCCGTAGCGGTGCAGATCGGACGACCTTCCGCCGTACGGAGCGGCAGCATGGTCGTCTCAACCGGGCCGACATGCTCGTACCAGTAGCAGCCGTCCTCGGGCTGCAAGACCACTGCGCGCAGGTTCTGGTAGGGTGCGGCGATGGCCATCACGCCCTCGGGCAGCTCCTGCAGGAAGCGCGACGGCTCGTCGCCGATCCCTCCGACCGGTGCCACACAGGCTGAGAGCATCATCAAGGCGATCGCCAGCACCGCGGATCGCCCAGCACCGACCGTGCGGGGGAAACGCCCTGCCTTCGGAGTTCGCGAACTGAATTCCTTGCTCTTACCCGCAATCATGTTCAGGCCGTCAGCTCCACGTTGCCTTCTTCGGCCGGATACAGATGTGCCGTCACTCCGGTCTGAACCTGGTCGTAGAGATCGATGATGTGCGGCATAACCATGCGCACACAGCCGGAACTGGCCCGGCTGCCGATGGACCGCGGAAATGGCGTGCCGTGGATGCGCAGATAGGTGTCACGGCTACCGAGGAACAAGTAGAGCGCCCGCGACCCGAGCGCATTGCCAGGACCGGGATCCATGCCGTCGGCATACTGCGCGTAGGTCTCGGGTTCGCGCTCGATCATCTGTGGTGTGGGAGTCCACCTTGGCCACTTGGCCTTGCGGCCAATCGTATAGATGCCCGGCTCGTAGAGCCCGGACCGCCCGATGGCGACGCCATAGCGCATCGCAGTGCCGTCAGGCTGGATGTGGTAGAGATAGCGCGCGATCGCATCGACATGGATGTCGCCTGGCGTCAGCCCGGCGCGAGCCTCGACGCGGACCGGAAGCAGCCGCGGATGCAGGCCCCATGGATTGGTCGTAGCCGCAACATAGCCCGGGGGTGTCACCTGCGCATCCCAGGCTGCCCACTGGCCCTGAAGATCAGAGGCCGCGAAAGCCGGGGTCACAAGTGGCGCGGAGAAGAGAGCGGAAGTCATCTTCAGGAAATGCCGTCGGGTCGACATGTTGTCTGCTTTCAGCTCAATTGAGGGCAGCGAGGTTTGCCGCGCACGACAAACACGGAATTGGACGTGAGAATGGCCTCCCATGTCCATTCAAGTCTGCGTTGACCTGCCCCCCGGTCGTCCCTCGTTCATAGCGAGAGTCCTTGGGGTTGATAGTGGTCGGTTTCAGGTTGGGCAAGCGCGCCGGGAGCGAAGCCATCAAGTTGCTCAAGCGCCCGGCGCGCTTCTGCCGGTGTTCTGTTACCCAGCGAGGAATGCGGCCTGACGTTGTTGTAGTCGTATCGCCAGAGGGCCAACTTGCGGCGGGCGTCGGCCAGGCTGTCGAAGATCTCCTCGTTCAGGCATTCGTCGCGCAGGCTGCCGTTGAATGACTCGATGTAGCCGTTCTGCTGCGGCTTGCCCGGGTCGATGTAGTGCCATTCGACGCCCTTCTCGTTGGCCCACTTCAGGATGGCCTTGCTGGTGAACTCGGTGCCGTTGTCCGACACGATGCAAGCGGGTTTGCCGTAGATCCTGACCAGCGCATCGAGTTCCCGCGCCACCCTGGCCCCCGAGATGCTGGTGTCGGCGATCAGGGCGAGGTTCTCGCGGCAACAATCGTCGTTGACCGCCAGGATGCGGAACTTGCGGCAGGCCCCGAACGTGTCCGACAGGAAGTCCAGCGACCACCGCTGGTTCGGGCGCAATGGCACCGGCATCGGGGTTCGGCTTCCGCGGGCCCTCTTGCGGCCACGGCGGCGGCGCACCGACAGCCCCTCTTCCCGGTAGATGCGGTAGAGCTTCTTATCGTTCATGATCATGCCCTTGCGCTCCAGCATGATGCCCACACGCCGATAGCCGAAGCGGCGGCGTTTCTCGGCGATCTTGTGCATCTCTTCACGGATTTCCGGGTTATCGGGCGGCCGCTCACGCCGCACTGTCTTCGGATCGACACCGATCAGGACACAGGCCCGGCGCTGAGAGATCGGATGATCCTTCATCGCCTGCAGCACCGCGTCCCGCCGTTGCATCGGCGTCGTCAGGGCTTTCCCAGCAGATCCTTGAGCACCACGTTGTCCAGCATGGCATCAGCCAACAGGCGCTTCAGCTTCGCGTTCTCGTCCTCGAGCTGCTTCAGCCGCTTGGCGTCGGAGAGGTCCATCCCCCCGTATTTGGCCTTGAGCTTGTAGAACGTCGCGGGGCTCAGCCCGTGCTTCCGGCAAAGCTCGGAGATCGGCAAACCTGCCTCCTGCTCCTTGATCATCCCGATGATCTGCGCCTCGGTGAAACGGCTTTTCCTCATGTCGTCTGCTCCTTCTCAGGTTGGGCAGACTCTACATCACAGCGAGGGAACTTCCGGGGGGCAGGTCAGCGTGAAGGAGTCGGTACAAGGAGAATAGATGGCGACAGACGTATGTCAGAATGCTGGTCCCTTTGCAAAGGAGCTCGCTGGTCGCAAGGAATGCGCCACGATGGGGGCAGATCTGACAAGAGCGTGAACGCAAGAAACAGCCATTGCACCTCTACCCACTTGAGCACTTATCGTCTTCGCTCACGTTCGGGGGGCACGGCTGTTGATCGACCTTGATGGACCCTTGTTCGTCGGATCGGAAGGACCGCGCGTAGCGATCTGGCTACCAATTGGATTGATCTCTGGTGCCGTCTTTGTCTTGGCGCTGCCCCCCTTCTCGCTCCTGCCCTTCGCGTTACTGTCCTTCGCGGCTCTTTCACTGCTGCTGCGCGCGGCAACTGGCACATCTTCCATGCTCATTGGTTTTGCGTTCGGTCTTGGCCAGTTTGTGCCGGGGCTGTTCTGGATCACCGAGAGCTTTCAGGTCGAGGCCGACCGCTTCGGCGGACTGGCGCTGCCCGCCGTCCTAGGTCTTGCTGCGGTTCTCTCGGTTTTCCCCGCGCTGTCCTGCGCCTTGGCGGCGCAGCTGGCGCGAGCGGGCCTGCCGCCTGCCCTGTCGCTTGCCACCGCCTGGACAATCGCTGAATGGCTACGTGGTCATGTGCTCACAGGTTTTCCCTGGAATCTTGCCGCCTATGCACTGGCCGACTGGACCATTCTTGCCCAAGCGGCCTCGGTCTTGGGCAGCTACGGACTGGGGTTCGTCCTCGTCCTGGCAGCGGCCAGCATCGGACATGCGATGGGCGGCCCGGCGCGGGAAAGCCGTCGGGCATATCTTGGGGTGGCTGCAGCAACGATGTTGGCCTTGGCCATGTTCGGATACCTTCGCGTTGCGCTTCTGTCGGCGGACACCGGCCAAGGACGGGAGGTTCGCATCGTCCAGCCGAACATCCCACAGAGCGCGAAGTGGGACCCGGCTGCGCGCAACGCCAACATCGCGCGGCTCCTGTTCCTCTCGGCCCGGCCCGGTGCGTTCGACCTGCTCTTGTGGCCAGAAACTGCTTGGCCAGGGTTTCTTGCCGAAGATCCGGGGGCAAGAGCGGTGATCGGCTGGCTTCTGCCGGATCGCGCCGTGCTCTTGACCGGCAGCCCGGAGCGGGAACTCGCCGGTACAGACGCAGTCTATCACAACGCGGTCCTTGCCATCGGATCGGACGGCGGCGTCCTGGCTCGCTATGCGAAGCATCACCTCGTCCCCTTCGGCGAATATGTGCCCTGGCGCGGGCTTCTGCCGTTCCCGCGGATCGTTCAGTCACTTGGCGACTTCTCGCCCGGCCCCGGACCCGCGACTCTTGCTTTCGGCCCTTTCCCGTTTCCCGGCGTTGCGATCTGCTATGAGATCATCTTCCCCGGGCATGTGGTCGATGACGCGATACGGCCCGACTGGATCTTCAACGCGACCAACGACGCCTGGTTCGGCACCTCGATCGGACCATGGCAGCACTTCGCCTCGGCGCGGATGCGTGCGGTCGAAGAAGGCTTGCCGCTGGTTCGCGCGGCTAACACCGGAATCTCGGCGGTGGTCGACCCGTTCGGGCGCGTCACGGCTTTTCTCGAGCTCGGCGAACAGGGAATCATCGACGCACGTCTGCCGAGGCCGCTTCGCGCAACCCTCTATGCCCGTTTCGGGGACTGGATGCCGCTGGCAATGCTGGTCGCAAGCTGGACCGGATATGGCCTGCTCCGGCGGACCAGGCCCACGAGCTCACAGAAAAGGGGCGTCGCATGATTGGACCCGTCTTCGCCCTCGCGGGCTTCGTCTGGGGGGTGCTTGTCGCCCGAAGGCGCGGAGGCAAGCGGCTCGACTGTCTGCAGTACGGAGTCGGCTATGGGATTGCCTTCGGCCTCGTCGGTGTGCTTATCGGTATCGCGCTGGCGCGTTTTCTGGTCCCGCATGGATAGGCGAAAGCCCGCCTGCCGGATGTGGACGGGATGGTTGCGACTTGAACCTCTAGTTGCTCAAGGTTCTAGACCGCCTACTACAAAGCTTGGGACTTCTGAATGCGCCTTCGGAATCTGCAAATCATCCTCTGGACCGCAGCCATTGTGGCGACCGTGGCGTTCTTCGCGCTGCGCTGGTCATCTGCCGGGATGCAAGACGTTGCGGACGCGGCCTTTTCCCCGTCCTTCTCGCTTGCGGACAGCGAGGGGACGCAGCGGACATCGGAAGAGTTTCGTGGCAAGTTCCTGCTGGTCTTCTTCGGCTTCACCAATTGCCCGGACGTGTGCCCCACCACCCTATCCGAGGTCGCGCAGGTGATGGACGATCTCGGGCCAGATGCGGCGAAGGTGCAGCCCATCTTCGTTTCCATCGACCCGGTGCGGGACCGGCGGCTCGGCCTTCGGGAGTATACCGAGGCGTTTCACCCGGCGATCCTCGGGCTTGCGGGCACTGATGCGGACACGGAGGCTGCGGCCGAGAGCTTCAAGATCTACTTCGCCCGTGAGGCCGACGCAGCGGTCGCGGACGGCTACACCATGTCGCACAGTCCCGGCCTGTTCCTGATCGGCCCTGACGGCGTATGGCTGAGGCAGTTCGCCTACGGCACGCCAGCCGTCGAAATCCTTTCCGACCTCAGATCGAGATTCTGACAAATGAAATCATTGTTCCTTTCCACGGCCCTGCTCCTCGCCGCCCCTGCCGCCTTCGCCTGCGGGACGTTTACGGTCGGCGACCTCACCATAGAACACGCCTGGTCCAAGGCGACCATTGGCGCGGATCGCCCGGCGGTGTTCTATGTCGAGATCACGAACGGAGGTAGCACAGACGACGCCCTTATCGGCATCACGACGCCGGCCGCGACCATGCCGATGCTTCACGAGACCGTCGTCACCGACGGCATCGCTTCAATGCCGCACGCGATGTCGATCCCGGTTCCGGCGGGCGAGACCGTGGCGCTGTCCCCCGGCGCCTACCACGGCATGCTGATGGGTCTGGCCACAGCGCTGAAGGAGGGTGACCGGTTCCCCGTCACCCTGACCTTCGAGAATGCGGGCGACGTGACGGTCGATGCCGACGTGCTGTCCCTGCGCGCGGAGGGTCCGGATTGCAGCGACGCCGGGCAGTGATCCTAGGCCTGGGGGCCACAGGCGCGGCTGTCGCCTTCATGCTGGGGGTTGGCGCGTGGCGGACACGTGACCGGCAGCGCGGGAACGCCTTGTTGCCCCTGCCTGTCGGTGACATGGACTGGGATCTCACTGACCACCGCGGACAACCCGTCAGGCCTTTGGACTGGGTCGGTCGCCCGGTCATGGCCTTCTTCGGCTTCACTTGGTGCCCGGATGTCTGTCCGACGACACTAAGCGACATCTCGCTCTGGCTTGAGGAACTGGGGCCCGACGCCGACCGGCTGGTCGTGGCCCTGATCACGGTCGACCCCGACCGCGATACGCCGGAGGCCCTCGCCGACTACGTGAGCAACTTCGATCCGCGCATCATCGGGTTGACAGGGTCCGCCGAACAGGTCGAGAAAGCTGCCGCCGATTTCCGGGTGAAATACGCGCGCGTGCCGCGGGACGATGGTGACTACACGATGGACCACACCGCCGGTGTGTTCCTGTTCCACCCGGACGGACGCTTTGCCAGCATCATCGACTTCCACGAGGACCGGCGCTTTGCCGTTCCGAAGATCCGCCGAACCCTCAGTTGAAAGGTCATTCTGCCAGATGATCCGCTCTGCCCTCATAGTCCTTGCCGCCGCCTCCCTCGTGCCGTTGCAGGCTGCAGCCGACACGCCGACCGCGCATCTTCCCGCCGTGTTCGAAGCGACGATTGCCTCCGGCGACACGCTCGACAGTGTGCTCGGTCATGCGGGTGTCCCTGCCGGGATCCGGGCAGAGGCCGCCTTGGCTCTCGCGGGGGTTTACGACCTCACCGACCTGCGGCCAGGCCATCGCATCGAGTGGACGGCCACATCGGGCGATCCGGCGAGCCTGACACGCATGTCGCTCTTCGTGGAAGATGGCGTCGAGATTGTGCTGACCTTCGACGGCCCCGTTGGAGCCGCGCGGCTTGATCCGCCAATCCGTGAAACGGACCGGCGGGAAACGCTTGTGCTTGACGGCACGCTTTACGAAGCCCTCGTTGCGCGCAACGCGCCGGAACGCTTCGCCGTGGACCTGACTGCGCTCCTCGCGGGCCAGGTCGACTTCCGGCGCGACTTGCAGGGCGGCGAAACTTTTGCACTGGTCTGGCAGGAAGACCAGCTTCCTGACGGCAGCATCGCGGGCGAGCCACGGCTGAACTATGCGCGACTGGAACTTGCAGACCGGGTACTTGAACTCGTCGCCACGGATGCAGCAGGTCCCGTCATCGTGTTCGAGGACGGGGAAGCCGTGCAGCGGTCCGCCGCGCCGATCCTCGGTGCCCGGCTGTCTTCCGTCTTCGGGCGACGCAACCACCCTGTTCTTGGGGGCGTGCGGATGCATACCGGGATCGACTATGCCGCTCCGGTCGGAACCGAAGTCTCGGCCACCGGCGCAGGGCGCGTCGTCTTTGCCGGTACGATCCGGGGCTATGGCCTGACCATCGACATCGACCACGGCGGCGGGGTTGTGACACGCTATGCCCATCTGTCCGAGATTGCCGAAGATGTGCGGGAAGGCACGCGGGTCAAGGCCGGTGACAGCATCGGTGCCGTTGGCGCGACGGGCCTCGTCAGCGGCCCGAACCTGCACTACGAGGTGCGCGTTGACGGTCGGCCGGTCGATCCGACGGACCGCGAAGCACTGCCGGAACGCGAGATTGCTTCGGCGCAGGATCTTGATGCGCTGGCGACCTGGCGCCGCGAGACGGGCTTTGCAGCTTTGGTTGAAGGGGATCAGGGATGAGCGGACACCACATCGGACGCCGCAACCTGATGCTTGCGGCAGCGGCGGGCGTCGCGCTCCAAGGGCGTGCCGCCTGGTCGCAAGCGGAACCACCGATCCATGTCGTCAAGGGACGCGGCTGTGAATGCTGCGAAGCCTGGGTCGATTACCTGCGCGCGCAAGGCTTCACCGTGACGGACGAAGTGTCGATGGGAACGCTGCTGATCCGCTTCAAGATGGACCAAGGCGTCCCGGCGAAGGCCTTCTCCTGCCATACGGGTGTGGTCGACGGCTATGCGCTTGAAGGCCATGTTCCTGCTGCAGACATCCGGCGGCTGCTGGCCGAACGCCCCGATGCGGTCGGACTTGCGGTGCCCGACATGCCCTACGGCTCGCCCGGGATGGGGTCCGAGGACAGCCGCGATGCCTACGACGTGCTGCTGATCCGGCGCGATGGAGAACTGGAGATTTTCACCAGCTATCCTGCGGCCTGAAATCACATCCGCCCGGGGTCCGATCTTTGGCAGACGGTCTTCGACCAACACCGACTTATCCCTCAGAGGGCACCGACGATCTGGTCAACGGCGTCCTCGCTGTCCCATGCGTACGGACCTTGAAGGCGTCCGATCTCCCGGGTCTGCCGGTCGATCAGAAGGGTTGTCGGCAGGCCGATGAAGGCAAGGGCTAGCTGAACCCGAAGGGCTTCGGCCCAATAGAGCGGCAGATCGACGATGCCGATCTCGTCGTAGAAGCGTCGCCCCCTGCCGATCCCCGCGTCGTCGATGCACAGCGGCAGCACCGCGAAATCCGCACCGCCCAGCCGGGACTGGAGCCGGTCAAGTGTCGGCATTTCTTCCCTGCAGGGCGGGCACCAGGTCGCCCAGATGTTCAAGAGCATCACCCGGCCGGCGAAGTCGTCGAGTTTCCGCGTAGTGCCAGCTTCGTCAAGGATCGGCGGAGACAGCAGCGGTTGCGGATCCTTGAGCAGCCGGAAGGGTGGGCGAGCCTCGGCAGACCCTGCAAGGAAGGGCGCGGCGAGTGCACCAAGGACGGCACGGCGGCCGATAAGTGTTGGCATGGGTCCGCTCTCTCCGGGAAAGGGCCCGGACCCGCATACAGGCTGCGGGTCCGGGCGTGCGTCAGGCCGACACCGCGAACTCGGTCATCATGCCGGTCGAGAGATGCGGCATGTGGTGGCAGTGCAGCATCCACCGCGCCACCTCGCCCGCGTCCACCGCAACCGTCACCATGCCCATCGGCGGCACATGCACCGTGTCGCGCACCGCCCCCGCGATCCGGTCCATGCCGATACCCACCACCTGGAAGGCGTGGCCGTGCAGGTGCATCGGATGCGCCATCATCGACATGTTGTGAAACATGATCTCGACCCGGTCGCCGGTCTTCGCCGTGACGGGAACGTGGGTGCCCCAGGTCTGCCCGTTGATCGTCCAAATATAGGGCATCATTGAGCCGCCCAACATCAGCATCGGCTGCGAGGCTGGCGCGCGTTCGGGCAACGGGGTGACGGCGCGCAGGGCGGCCTCCTGCGCCAGATCGCCGCTGAAGGCGGGATGGTCGGCCTCCGACATCTCGGCGATCCTGGTCACCGCCGCGCCCGGCGTGGCAAGGATGACACCCGTCCTTTCCTTGGCACCTTCGCGCAGGGCAAGGATCGGGAAGGCCCCGCCATCACTCGGCACATCCAGTTCGACGTCCAGCCGCTGGCCCATTGCGACGCCAAAGCGGCTGCCGGGCAGGGGCTGCACTGGCTCGCCATCGACCGCTACCAGCCGCCCCGGCAGGATGCCGGTATCGATCCAGAAAACCGTCGCCGCCGCAGCGTTGATGATACGGACAAGGACCCGCCCGCCCTTGTCGATCTGAACCACTTCGGGGTCGTCCAGTGTGCGGTCGTTGGCGAGATAGGCGTCGAAGTTGTAGTCGTTCAGGTCCATCGCCATGCCGTCCATGCCCGGCATCGCCATCATGTCCCCCTGACCCATCGCACCCATGTCCATTCCGGAATGGTCCATGCCGCCCTGCCCCATCTGGCCGTGGTCCATTCCGGCCATGGATGCACCGCCGGTGATCTCTGCCAGGACCTCGGCGGGCGGTTTGAACGCGAAGTCGTGCAGGAACAGCGTCACCTCCTGCCGGTCGGCAGCAACGTCCTCGGGACGCCGCACGACCAGAGGTGCTGCAAGCAGCATCATCTCATGCGCCGGGATGTGGGCATGCATCCAGTGCGTGCCCGGTCGCGCCGCGAAATCGTAGGCCCGGGTTTCGCCGGGTTGAAGGACCGGCATCGGCAGGTCGGGGACGCCGTCCTGCGCGTTCGGCGGAATCTGCCCGTGCCAGTGGATGATCGTCGCCTCGCCAAGCGTGTTTGTCAGATCGACGGCGAAAGCCTGGCCCGGATCGAGGACAAGGCCGGACCGGCCAGCGCCGTCCAGAAGCCCCCAGACGGTTGCGGCTCTCCCCCGCACGTCGATGGTGCGGGTGGTGGCGGTCAGCGACATTCGGCCGGACTGGGCCCAGACCCGTGCGGGAAGCACCAGTGAAGCGGCCGTGGCCGCAGAAGCGGCCAGAAAGCCGCGGCGAGAAAGGGGCGACATGCGAATTCTCCTGTATCGTGTCGTGAATTGGACAAATGGTCCCCGGCGAATGCCAGAACCGTAGGCTCAGATCACGGCGATCTTGGGAGGCCGCCCCGGGGGCGGAATGGCCAGCGAGGTGGGAAGCATGACGATACCAACCTCACCATCGGAAGACCGCGCGACAGTTTCCGGAACCCGGTCCGGCGCAGGAAAGGCCGCGGCGGCGAACATGCAGTGTTGCTGACAGAGCAACTGTTGGGTCACGTCGTCCGCACCGCCCATCCCCGGCATCTGCGCAAGATGACCGGCCATGGCCATCATCTGTGCATGGTCGTCCTGGAACTGCTGCCGTCCTTCGCCCAGTGCCACTACGGGCAGGATCGCCGCGACCAGATATGCGGCGGGGATCAGGACACGCATGCGAAACGACGACAAAGCCATGATTTATGTATCTATCAGGATTGGCTGCTCCCGTCATCTGACAGTTCGGTGTCCCTGATCGGCACCCGGCCTCGAATGTCTGCGGCATCAATGCCGCGTTTCCAAATCCTCCGTCGCACTGTCGCAGAGTTTACTGGTATCCATCGCAATTGCGCGGAACCTGCAAGAAAACGCGGGACAGCGACTCGATGGAAAAGCTTCTCCTCGCCCTTGCGGCAATCCTTGGCCTGGCGTCCTGCGGCGCCGAGCCGATCTGGGCACCCGATGAGGCCGTGGCCGCCGCGCGCTACGAACATCCCGGCCCGACCTCGGTCACGCTCTACACGGTACTCTCGACACGCAGCGGAGCGGGTGCTCATGCGGGCCTGCTGATCAACGGATCGCAGCGCGTGCTGTTCGATCCGGCTGGCACCTGGCGGCATCCCCGGCTGCCCGAACGCAACGACGTACACTACGGGATCACCCCGAAGATGGTGGATTTCTACATCGACTACCACGCCCGCGAGACCTACGACGTGGTTGAACAGACCGTCGAGGTTTCGCCCGAGGTCGCGGCACTGATCATGCAGCGGGCGATGGCCTATGGCGCGGTGCCGAAGGCGAACTGCACCATCGCGCTGTCGCGGGTGCTCGACGGCGTGCCCGGTTTTGAAAGTCTGCCGATGACCTGGTATCCGAAGCGGATGATGCAGGCGTTTGCCGAGTTGCCTGGCGTCGCCACACGGACAATCACCGACGATGACGCCGACGAGAACCATGGCGTTCTGCTGGTCCAGGCCGGGGATCCGCGGCTAGAGTAGCATTTCAGTGATCGGTGGCCGGGTTCACCAGACTTTGCTCGCGAATTCATGCGCCCGGAGCCATGGTTGCAGAAGAGTCTCATTGAAAGGCCGACATCATGACATTGTCCCGGCGCACGGTTCTCGCCGCTGTTCCTTGGCTGGCCGCAATTGCGGCAACCCCGGCCCTTGCCGGGGGTGACGAAAGCATCCACGTCGTCAAGGATCCAGGCTGCCCTTGCTGCAACGGGTGGATCGGACATCTACGCGACAGCGGCTTTCGCGTGACCTTCGAGGAACGCAGCATCGAGGAGCTTGAGGCGTTCAAGCGCGAGCGCGGCATTCCCGAGACCCTCGCCTCATGCCACACCGCCACCATCGGCGACTACACGGTCGAGGGGCATGTGCCCGCTGCCGACATCCGGCGGCTTTTGGCTGAACGCCCTGCTGCCGTCGGCCTCTCCGTTCCCAGAATGCCCTACGGGTCGCCGGGCATGGGCCCCGAGACCGAGCGCGAGGCCTATGACGTCATCCTCGTCGGCACGGACGGCAGCGGCAGTGTCTTCACGAGCTACGCCGCAGCCTGATCTCGATCAGCCGGTTGAGGTCTGTCCAGTGCCAATGACGCCTGGCACTGTTGGTGCTTTGGTCACCAGGGCAGACCGGAGGCGGTTGATCGCCAGCCGTCTTCCAGCGCGTCTTGCGGGACCACACCGTCCAGAGGTCTGATCGCGACGTCGAGCCTGCGAGCCGCATGATACCCCGTTGCCGCCATCACACCAGGCGTCGCGCCATAAGCGACCCGATAGCGCGACACGAAACTGTCGGTTCCGTCGTCACTGTCCCACCCGTCCGGCGGAACGGCCTGCTGCAAGACCGTAGTTGCCGACCGATACGCACGCGCGGCATCGCTGGCCAAAGGTTCGGGGCCAAGGACAATCACGACATCGGTCGGCTCGTCGGGCGTGCCGAACAGGCCTTCGACCAGCCCGGCTGCATCTCGTGGAAGCGGCAAGATCTGCACATCAACCCCGCCGAGATGCCCGTCGGACGTTTCGTTGGCGTGCCCGTCCCGTTCGTCCGCTGCCAGCAGGAAACCGCGGACGGCCTCTGCAAGGTTTTCCTCGACGTTCTCGCCGACGACCAGAAGGCTCACGGTGAACGAATGCGCCCAAGCAAACCCTGCAAGGCCGATCCACACCGCGGCCACGAGGACGGATTTTCCGATCCTGCCCAAGACCGTCACTCTGACCGGGAAGGGCCGCCAAAGAAGGATAACAGGAAGGCGTGGGATACGGGCACTCATTCGACAGCCCGTGCCGCTGACACCGCTTCGGCAAGCTGCGCCTTCTCGACGAAACCGGGGATCAGCTGGTCGCCTACCACAAAAGACGGCGTGCCGTTGAAGCCGAGCGCCTCGGCCAGTCGCATAGACGTGGCGATATGCTCCTCGACCTCGGGCGATTGCATGTCGGCCTTGAGCTGCTCGACATCGAGCCCGACCTCGCCCGCGATCCGCAGCACCGACTGTTCCTCCAACTTGGCGCGTGCGCCCATCAACGCATTGTGCAATTCGGCATACTTGCCCTGCTTCCGCGCGGCCAAAGCGGCCCGCGCCGCGATCGCTGACCCTTCGCTGAGTATGGGCCACTCCCGAAGCACAAGACGGATGTTTCCGTCTTCGGCCAGCAGGGCGTCGATTTCAGGCATCGCGCGTTTGCAGTAGGGACAGTTGTAATCGAAGAACTCCACCACCGTCACGTCGCCTTCCGGGTTGCCGAGGACCGGCGCGTTGGGGTCGCGCTCCAGCAGGGTGCGCTCGTCAGCCAGGGTCGCGGCGGCAGCGGCGGCCTGGGCCTCTGCTTGGCGTGCCTCCAGCGTCTGAAGCGCCTCGAGCACAAGCTCCGGGTTCTCGCGCAAGGTTTCGACGACCAGTTCCCTGATCCGGTCCTCGGTAATCTCCTGCGCCGGGGAAAGGCCGGGAGCGAAGACGAGAGTGATGGCAAGCAGGATTGACGTGACGCGCATGAGAAGTGCCTTGTGTGACGGATAAAGAGTTTCAGGCGGTCTGCACCCTCTAGTTCCTAGAGAGGCAAGCGGAAATCGGGAGGTCGGCGGACCTGCTTGCGGCTTCAAGGCGAACCTGCTTCCAACTGGCTACGTTCAGCCTGCGCGGCGCGGATGCGGTCGGGCCAGGTTGACCGGATATAGGCGAGGACGGCTTCGATGTCGTCTTCGGTCAGCTCGTCGCCAAACCCAGGCATGCCGGAGGTGAAGTCGACCCCCATATCGTCCAGCACCGCCTGCCCCCCGCGGCGGATGTAGTCCCGCAGCATCGCGTCCCCATGATGCCAGGTGTGGCCGGTTTCGTCGTGGGGCGGCGCGGGATAGGTGCCGTCCTCCCTCGCCGACTGCCAGTCCGGCTGCCCTTCCAGATTGGCACCGTGGCAGGAGGCGCATCTGGCCGCGTAAATGGCACGCCCACCTTCGATGTCGGGCGTGTCGTGAAAAAACGCACGGGCTGGAACCGACGAAAGTACAAAGGGGGTTGCGGCGACGGCGACTCCGAGAACGCTAAGGGAGCACGCCCTTCTGAGCCAGTGCATCATGTCCGGCTCACCGTAGCCGTCGTGCCGTCCGGCGGCAGGATGCGTTCGGACAAGAGAGCCAGGTCCTCCCGCACGCGCGCCCTCTGCGATGTCGGATAGGCGTCCTCGGGGGGCAAGCCGCCATGCTGCGCAAACAGCATGATGTCGCGCGCAATTGGCGCGGCGGCCGTTGACCCGCCGCCACCGTGCTCCACCACGACCGTGACGGCAAAGCGGGGCGCATCATACGGTGCGAAGGCCACGAACAGCCCGTGATCTCGACGGTTCCACGGCAGCTCGTCCTGCGAACGGACGCCTGCGGCCCGCTCAGCTGCGGTGATAGAGAAGACCTGGCTCGTTCCAGTCTTGCCCGCCATCGCCTGCGCCGGATCGGCGATGCGCGAGGCATAGGCCGTCCCGCGCTCGTGGTTCGAGACCTCGAACATGCCCTGTCGCACGATGGCCAGTGCTTCGGCCGACAGACCGAGTGGGGCCGGATCAGGATTGTCTTGGTCCTGCCCGCCAAACGGCCGCACCAGACGCGGCAGAACGGCGGTCCCCGACGCCAGTCGCGCCGTCATGGTAGCAAGCTGGATCGGCGAGGCGAGCGTGAAGCCCTGGCCGATTGAGGCATTGATGGTGTCCCCTATCAGCCAGTCCTGCCCATACCTTTCCTGCTTCCAAGCGCGCGACGGGTTGTTGCCATGCGCCATGCCGGACAGCGGAAGGTCGTACTTCTGGCCAAGCCCCAGCCGGTCGTTCATCGCGAAGATACCGTCGATGCCGATGCGCTGCGCGACCTCATAGAAGTATACGTCGCAGGACTCGCGCAGCGCGCCGACCATGTTCACTCGGCCATGACCACCGCGCTTCCAGCAGTGGAACCTGCGGCCGGAGATCTCGACATAGCCATTGCAGGCGACAGTCTCTTCCGGGTCCATCAGCCCGGTTTCCAGCGCGGCCAGCGCATTCGACATCTTGATCGTCGATCCCGGCGGATAGGCCCCCTGCACCGTCTTGTCGGAGAGCGGGCGGAATTCGCTGTCGCGGAGCGCGCCGTAGTCGCGGCTGGAAATCCCGCGGACGAAGAGGTTCGGATCGAAGGACGGCGCCGAGGTGCAGCCAAGAAGATCGCCGCTCGTCACGTCCATCACGATCGCGGCGGCACTTTGCCCTTCAAGGCGGACGCGCATGAAGTTCTGAAGGTGGTGGTCGAGGGTGACCTGCATGTCGGGGCCCGAGGTAGCAGGGTCGAGCGCCAGCTCGCGCATCGTGCGACCGGAGACATTGACCTCAACCCGCTGGGTTCCCGGCAGGCCGCGCAGGGCGCGTTCATGGCTGCGCTCGACCCCGGTCTTCCCGATTTCAAAATCGGGAAGGCGGAGCAGTGGCTCATTGTCGGCAGCCTCGTTTTCCAGATCGTTGTCGCTGACCGGTCCCACATAGCCGACCTGATGGGCGAAATCGGGCCCGAAAGGATAAACACGGGACAGGACCATCTCGGGGTGAACGCCCGGAAGCACGGGGGAGTTCAAGGCCACGATGGAAAGCTCGTCCCAGGTGACCCGGTCCTTTACCGTAATCGGAACGAAAGCCCGCACACGGGCCGTCTGCTCGCGGACCTTGGTCAGTGTTTCCTCGTCTAAACCAAGGAGTAGACGCAGCTTCTCGAGGACATCTTCGACATCCCGTGCTTCCTCCCGCACGAGCGTGATGCGGTAGGCCTGTTCGTTATCCGCAATGACCTTCCCAGCACGGTCAAAGATGCGCCCCCTGTCAGGACGTATCAGCCGCAGGCTGATCCGGTTTTCTTCGGCCAGCAGGTAGTATTGTTCGGCATCGCGGACGCCCAGTTGCCACATCCGGAAGCCGAGAACACTGACCACCGAGGACATCGCCCCACCCAGCAGGAGGGACCGCCGGGTCGTCTTCCTTGCCGCATGAGCGAGTTCGCGTTCAGATCGGCGCATGGCTTGCCTCCTCTCCCGGCAGTTCGGACGGGGCCTTGGCGCGGATGGTCTTCAGGTAAGCCGCCGCGCGCAGACCAAGGACTAGAACTACCAACCCGACGAACCAGAGCTGTAGCGGATTCGGCGGTGGCGTTGCCTGGTGGAAGCTCAGGAAATGCATGAAGAGGAAGTAGGCGACGTGGGCGACGGTCAGCCACCACATCGGCAGGACGCCCATCTGCAAGAACTTCCAGCCGGACAGCCCCAGACGCCGCATCGCGAAATCGCTCGACGTAGCGGCAAGCAGAACTGCGAGGACGAGGGCCGCGATCCCGATGACGTTGGCAAGCCCGAAACCATGCTGGAACATGACATAGGCCAAGAGGTCGGGATGCCATTCGAACCCGAACAGCCGCATCAGATCCCATTCGACCCAGCCGACGAGAATGATTGCCGCGTGGACGATCACCAGAAGGCAAGCATGGATACCCATCTCACGCCGGAACGGCAGCAGCGGAACCGCCGCGCGTAGGAAGCGGGTCAGCGGCCCGAAGGCCATCGACAGTGCGATCAGCACCAGCGAAGCATCCCCGAAGGCGCGGTTCCAGCGGTGCATCGGGCTAAATTGGGCATGAACTGCCGCAAAGCCCAGCACGAGCCCCATCGCAAGAATGGCCACGAGCGTGTGCCGGACCAGCGTTTTCCGGGCCAGCCCACGCATCGCTGACCGCAAACCAGTTGACGCTGTCACTGCGGGCCTCCCGTCATGGGAGTTTCAACGCCGCCGACAATGTGAAGGTCAGATCGGGACTCGCGAAACGCGCGCCAGGTGCGAAAGGCAGCATAGCCCATGACGATGACCCCGGCTACCGCGAGCCAGGGCCGGACGGGATCGAACCATGCAAGCAGCGCCGGACCACCGAAGATCAGCATCAGCACCTTGTTGCAGGTCGGACAGGCGATCCCGAGGAAGCTCGCAAGACCGCCTGCCCCGGATGTCCGCAGCCGGCATCGGGGAACCCAGAGCGTGACTGTCACTCCAGCCAAGAGTGCCGTCAGGACGGTGGCCCCGAACTCCCACGGACCAACCGGGGTCATGCGGACGAACAGCGGGTTAGCCCAGACTGCGGTCACCGTCCCGAGGACTGCGAACAGTGCGATACCGACTGCGGTGCCGCGAAGACTTCTGCGCAGGGTATCATTGTGCTGTGCCTGCTGTGTCAGTCCGTCACTCCGCATCAAATTCAACCTCTGCACGATCCTCGCCAAAACCAACGCTGACCACCCATCGCCCGGCCATCGGCAACTTCAGGTTCGCCCTCCAGGCCCCGGCCTCGATCAGTTGAAGCGGCGGATCAAAACCGTCCATGTGCATCTCGACCATCGCGAAGTTCACGTCGGGTCGCATGGCCGCCGTTTCGACAGCATCTCCATTCGGTGTGAACTGGATCTCGAGGCGGACGTCCCGGTTACCGAGCGCATAGACCTGGACGTCGATCCGACCATCCGGAAGGACTTCCGACACTTCGGCCGTCGGCACGTCCCGATCCGCAACGGTGTCTCGCGGATCGAGCGTGCCCACCGTCGCCCAGATGAACGCGGCTACAAGGGCAAAGACGCCCAGAGCAAGCGTCACAGCGAGCACTCTAGTTCTCATTGCCCATCTCCATTTGCGAGTGGTCCATCCCCGCCATCGGGGTCTCCATGGCAGGAGGCGCAGGTTCCGGGATGTCCCCGCTGCCGTCGGGGTCGAGCAGGTAGGTTGCGATGGCCTCGCGGTCGGCGTCGGTGAGGTACGAGGTGCCCTCAGCCACGACCTCCGCCATGCTGCCGCCGAAAGCGTCCCCGTTGGGCAGCAGCCCCGACTGGAGCGCATAGGCGAGGTTCGCGACCGTCCAGCCGCCTTCCAGAAGATCGGCTGTCAGGATCGACGGTGCCTTGCTGCCACCGGGAAGGCTGTCGTTTCCAGCGAACCGGGCGGATTCGTCAAGGCCGCCCGCAAGCGTTCGGCCGGTATGACAGGCCGCACAATGCGCCGCCCCTTCGACCAGCAAACGCCCGCGGTTCCACGGCGATGATGTGCCCATCAGCGCATCGGTATCCGGCGCGTCGAGGTAGGCGGCGCGCCAGAGCTTCAGCCCAGAGCGGAAACTGAACGGAAATCCCACATCATGCGCGGGGGCAGCATCCGCAACCGGCGGAACGGTGCGGAACGCCTCCCACAGGTCGGCGATCTCCTGATCCGTGAAGCCTGCGTAGAAGGAATATGTGAACACGGGATAGTAGGGGTCACCCTCGGGCGAAACCCCCTGGCGGACAGCTTTGGCGAAATCCTGAATGGTCCAGTCGCCGATCCCCGCAGTGGTGTGCGGGGTGATGTTCGGGGGCACAAAGGTACCGAAGGGCGTGTCGAGCGGCGCGCCTCCGGCGAGCGCCGGTCCTTTGGCTGCCGCGTTGGTGTGACAGGACACGCAGCCGCTGGCGCGGGCCAGATAGGCGCCGCGCTCTGCATCCCCGGGCGGGAACGCGGCGGGCTCGGGCGCGCCGATGGGCCAAAGCGCCAGAACCCCGGCACCGAACCCGGCCACAACGACCGGGACGATCACCGAAAAGCGGATCAAGCCCCGCATCGTCAGTTCCGACCGGCGCGAAATTGCGAATGGCAGGACGAACAGGTGGCGCTGATCCGGGTGAAGAGGTCGTCTGCCGCCAGCGTCGTCAGATCAAACGCCAGCGTCGCCGGGTCCGATGTGCCGCGCGAAACCTGGACCTCCGGGGGCCTTTCGCCGTAGCCCATCAATTCCGCTATCGTGAAGCCCTCATCTCCCTGTGGTGCCGGGGTCATGGCCATCGCCGAGTGATCCATCCCGGCCATATCTCCGGGCGGCGGCAGCGCCGGCTCAAGACCGTTCGGAGCTGCCACGGCGAGCGCGTCAGCGTAAGTCTTCAATTCCTCGGCAAGTGCTGCGAAGTCCTGCCAGTCGGACCAGATCTCCGGCCTGGCGTAGGTAACCCCTTCGAGGCTGCCTTCCGGGAACAGCGACAGCATCGTCTCGCCCGCGTGACCGGCAATGACGCTCGCACCCTCTGACACGATGAATGTGTCGTAGGGGACCGTGCCCTGCATCATCGGTGCCAGCTCAGCCACCGTGTCCCGCATCGCCGTCATTCCGTTCATCCGTTCCAGGACGACACCCGTCGCCCCGTTATGTGCCAGCGCCACTGCCGCGACTGCGGAAGCGGCAAGCGCCAAAGCGCCTGTCCATTGTGGTTTCATCTGCCTGACTGCCCTTGGTTTCTTGTTGTTGACCGATCCCGCGACCCGCCCTTCCGGCGGATCGTGAGGCTTGCACAACTGTCTGGTGTCAGGCTGACAGAGATTGAACTGTCGACAGAGCTGCGGAGAGCCTATCGAACCGTCAGACGCACGTCCGGCCTGACTGTCAGATACGGGTTCGGGGGGGAGGCAGGGTCACAGACGGGCCGCCGAAGCGGCGTTGCGACTGCGTCAGGTCCGATCGCAGAGTGATCACGATTGACAACGACAGTGCTGTGACCGGCCCCTCGGGCAGCACGAAAACAGTACAGGCGAGGCCCGGGTGGCATGCAGGTGCCTGCGCGGTCTCTTGCCCTAAGTTGCTCGCGATCTCGATTGAAGTCTCGGGATGATGATCTTCGACCGAGCCCGCCTCCGCAGCCTGTCCGAGAACCAGGCCAAGCGTCAGGACCAAGGACAATAGCCACATCGATACGAACCGCAACAACCTGTGCGAAAACAGGTCTTTGAGTGCGTTCGGTGAGGTCGAAGAACGTTTCATCTAGCTAGATCAGCTTCACTTGCGTCCCGACCGGCGTCCGGTCGAAAACTTCCTCGATATGTTCGTTGTAGAGCCCGATGCAGCCGTTCGACGAGCGGCGGCCGATCTTGCGCGTGTCGTGTGTACCATGGATGCGGTAGTATTGCCACGACAGGTAAAGGGCACGGGTGCCGAGCGGGTTGGTCGGGTCGCCGCCAGGCACGAACGCCGGCCATTCCGGGTTGCGTTCCCGCATCGACGGTGTCGGCGCCCAGCTCGGGTTCACCCGTTTCTCGACGACCTCGGTATAGCCCCGGCGGGTCAGCTCGTCCGATAGCGGGACCGAGCTTGGGTAGAGATACATCTGACCGTCGCTCGTCCAATGCTGGAGGACCTTGGCTGTCGTGTCGGAGATGATGATCCCGACCCCCAGAGCATCGAAGTGATCCCTCCACTCGTGGGTGCGGAAAGCCGAGATGTTGTTGCGGACCGGGCCCTGCGTGTCTTCCGACGCGATGGCGGCGCGACCGGTCACGAAAGGCGCGGCAAGTGCTCCGGCAACAAAAAGCCGTCGAGTGAATCGCATGTTCTGCTCCTTTTTGCAGAAGGCTTGCTTCCTTCCAACGTGGGAAGGTCAAACGGCTTTGCATCGCGGCCGGGTCACAAACAGGTGAATGCGTTGCGTTTTCGCCAATCCTGCAAGGAATTTAACCCCTCACTCCGATGTGATCAGTAGGTGCTTACGTGAGAGGGGCTATGCTCCTGCCATGCGATTGATCACCGCTCTTCTGTGCAGCTTCTTCCTGCTCGCCATCCTTTTCGGACTGGCGCATTCAGAACGATCGCCGCACGGAACGCATGCTGACGCACTTCACGCCCAGCCCCTGATACAGGATGCGCTCTGCGGCGAGGGGTCAGGACACGGGACGTGTCATCTTGTTTTCCCCGGCGAGCCATTGCTTGTCACTCTGATGGCGGTGGCCGGATCGTCGCATTTCGAGATCACGCCGGTCATGGGCTCCAGCCGCAGTTTGGACCCCCATACCCCTCCGCCGCGACGCGTCTCCTGAACGAACCCGATCCTTCTCGTTCCTCTCAGGAGACAGCATGATTTCCCGACGCTTCCTCATTGGCGGGGCCGCACTTGCAGCGCTGTCCTCGCCCACCATCCTTCGGGCCCATACCGCAGAGCCATTCGTGCTGGCCGACGAGTTCCAGCCGCGCGAGGTGCGCGTCCGCGAGCAGCACGCGCCCGGACAGATCCTCGTGTTCCCGCGAAGCTTCTTTCTCTACCATGTCTTCGACACCGAGCGTGCGATCCGTTACGGAGTCGGTGTCGGCAAGGCCGGACTTGCCTTCAGGGGGTCCGCGATCATCGAGCGCAAGGCCGAATGGCCTGCTTGGCGTCCGACGAACGACATGATCCGCCGCAATCCTGACCGTTATGCCCAGTTCGCCGATGGTGTCCCAGGCGGGCCGAACAACCCCCTTGGGGCGCGCGCGCTCTACCTTTACCGGGAAGGGCGCGATACCTACTACCGTATCCATGGCACGACCGAGCCGTGGTCCATCGGCCAGTCCGTGTCGAACGGTTGTATCCGGATGCTAAACGAGCATGTGATCCAGCTCTACGAACAGGTGCCGGTTGGAACACCGGTGACTGTGGTGTGAACGTGAGACGCCGCGACTTTCTTGTCTTCGGCGGGATCGTTGCCCTTATCTATGGTCTGCGTGCCCTTCCCTGGGACCGGCTCCCGGGCCGAGGGCCGCGCTATGCCGACATTGCGGATCTGCCGCCGTTTCGCCGCCATGAAGGGAGTGGCCAAACGTCCGGAGCAACGCCGGCATTCATTGGCCTCGATCCGCCGTCAGAAGATGCAGACCAGCGCCTCGCGCGTGCTGAAGTTGTGCGTGTCGACCCCTGCCCTGCCCTCTTTGGCACCGACGGGACACCGGGAGTCGTGCCGATTGCCTATTTCAGCGAGTTCCGCTGCCCCTACTGCCGGGCGCTGGAGCGGGACCTCGACACATTGCTGGCCGAATTTCCTGCCTCCTTCCGCCTTGTCCAACATGAACTCCCCATCTTCGGACCTCCCTCCGAGCTTGCCGCGCGCGCTTCGGTCGCGGCTGCACGGCAAGGCAAGCAGCAGGAGCTTCGCCGCCGCTTCATGCGAACACCGCTCGTGGCCGAGGAGGCCTCAGTCCTGCGCGTGGCGGCCGACGTCGGTCTCGACGCCGACCGGCTGGCCCGCGACATGACATCCCCGGAAGTGCAGGCAGACCTCGACCGGACGCGGGCACTTGCCGACATATTCGGGTTTGTCGGCACTCCGGGCTTGGTGGTGGGACGGACCGTCCTGAACGGCGCGATCCCCTATGCGCTGCTGCGCCGGATTGCAGAGGACGAAGCATCCATGCCGGACCCGGTCTGCTGAGGTCATGAACACGCCGTCGCACATGCTGATCGGGGCTGCCGTCTGCACGCGGCCACTAGCACCGGCAACCTTGATCGCAGCGCTCGCAGGAGGGCTAGCCCCGGACCTGCCGATGTTTGCGATGGTGCTCTGGGCGACCCGGGTTGTTGGCGTGCCAGAACATGAGGTCTTCAGCACGCTTTTCTTCTCAGAGACCTGGCAGTCGGTCTTTGCGATTGACCACAGCTTCTTTTTCTGGGGAGGGCTGCTCGGGTTGGCTGTCTGGCGCAGACAGATCATCCTGCGCGCCTTTGCGGGTGCCGGTCTCCTGCATGCCCTTGCGGATTTCCTGACCCATCACGATGACGCCCGCCGCCAATTCTGGCCCGTCTCGGACTGGGTGTTCCGCAGTCCGGTCAGCTATTGGGACGCGCGGTTCTACGGCAATGTTTTCGGGTTGTTCGAGGTCGCCTTGGTCGTGACGCTGGCCGCCTTCCTGTGTTGGCGGCTGGCGCGATGGCGGGAGCGTCTGCTGGTCCTTGTCGTCGCCGCGCCGGTCCTGCTTCCAGTTCTGATGACCGGCAGCCTGCATGGGCTGCATGGTATGGGATAAGCGCGTCAGCCCTGGTAGCGCCGCAAAAGCTGGGCGTTGATCGCGACGATGATGGTCGAGGCCGACATGAACACCGCCCCGACTGCCGGGGTCATCATGAACCCGGTCCCGAAGGTGATCCCCGCCGCCATCGGGATGGCAAAGGCGTTGTATCCCGTGGCCCAGATCAGGTTCTGCACCATTTTGGAATAGGTTGCGCGCGACAGGCCGAGGATTGCCTCGACATCGCGCGGGTCGGAGCGGACGAGCACGACGTCGGCCGATTCCACCGCCACATCCGTGCCTGCGCCGATGGCGATGCCGAGATCAGCCTCGACCAGCGCCGGGGCGTCGTTGACCCCGTCGCCGACCATCGCGACCTTCAACCCGCGCGCCCGCAGTTCCCGCACCTTGGCCGCCTTCTGGTCCGGCAGCACCTGGGCGAAGTATTCGTCGAGGCCCAGCTCCTTTGCGACCGACTTTGCAACACCCTCGGCATCGCCCGTCATCATGATCGACTGCACACCGCGGGCCCTGAGCCGGGCAACCACGTCGCGCGATTCCGCCCGAACGATGTCCGCCAGCGCGAAAAGCGCATGCGGCTTGCCGTCCTTGACCAGAACGACCACCGTCTTGCCTGCCTCTTCCAATGCCGCAAGGCGCGGATCAGTGACGGGCGTGTTCTGTCGGCGCAGGTGGCCGGGGCTGACGATGGCCACCTCCTGCCCGTCCACCCTCGCGGTCACGCCCGCGCCGGTGATGCTCTGCAACCCCTCCGGTGCCGGGAAGGCGATTCCCTTGCCCGTTGCAGCCGCCACGATCCCCTGCGCAATCGGATGCTGCGACTGGCTTTCGACCGAGGCTGCCATGCGCAGCGCCGCAGCCTCGTCGCCACCCTCAAGCATGACGATATCGCTGACGCCGAACCTTCCCTCGGTCAGCGTTCCCGTCTTGTCAAAGACGACTGCGTTCAGGTCTCGTGCCCGCTCGAAGGCGGCACGGTCGCGGATTAGCAGGCCGTTCTTGGCCGCGAGCGAGGTTGACACTGCCACGACCAAGGGCACCGCAAGGCCAAGCGCATGGGGGCAGGCGATGACCATCACCGTTACCATCCGCTCCAGCGCGAAGGTGACGCTTTCGCCTGCCCAAACCCAATACGCGAACGACCCGAGGCCCACGGTGATTGCGACCCAGGTCAAGACTGTCGCCGCGCGTGTGGCAAGGTCTTGAGTCCGCGACCGGCTGTTCTGCGCGGCCTTCACCATGGCGATGACCTGCGACAGATATGTGGCCTCGCCCGTCGCCTTCACCTCGATGGTGACCGCACCCTCGCCGTTGACCGCCCCGCCGATCACTGTCTCGCCCGTGGTCCGGTTGACCGGCTTCGACTCGCCGGTCAGCATGGCCTCGTTGAACGAAGAGGTTCCTTCGGTGATCGTGCCATCGACCGGCACCTTTGCGCCGGGGCGGATCACTACGCGGTCGCCTGCGACCAGAGCCGCAACGGGCACCTCTTCCGTCCCGCCATCCGCTTTGACGCGTAGCGCCGTATCGGGCAGGAGGCGCACCAGTTCCTCCAGCGCCCGCGAGGCGCCGAGGACCGAGCGCATTTCCAGCCAGTGACCCAGCAACATGATGGTCACCAGCGTGGCGAGTTCCCAGTAGAACGGTTCGCCCCCCGGAAGGCCAAGGGTGACGGCGGCGGAGTAAAAATAGGCGGTGGAAATCGCCAGCGCGACCAGCGTCATCATCCCCGGACGGCCGCTGCGAACTTCGGGAAGCGCGCCGGTCAGGAAGGGCCAGCCGCCCCAGAAATAAATGATCGAGGACAGGGCCAGGGCCACCCATTCCTCGGCGGCGAACAGCGGGGCCATCCCTTGCCCAAGGAAATCGCGCACCATTGGCGACAGGACCAGGACCGGGATGGTAAGGACGAGGCAGACCCAGAACCGGCGGCGGAAATCGGCCACCATGTCGCCGTGGCCTGCGTCGGCACCACCGCCCTGCGGCGCATGCCCCATCGCAGCATGATCGACGGATTTCGCGCCAAGGCCCATCGCAGCGTGATCAATTGAGGACTTTGCACCATGCCCCATTGCGGCATGGTCCATTCCGGCCATCGGCGGCGGGGTGTCCGGTTTCTGCGCGTTGTTGGTCATGGAACCGAACTCCCTGCGTCCCGGATTTGCAGGGGGCGCGGCCAATCCCGACCGCGCCGCCCAAGGTCATCATCCCGGGCTTACATGCCCTTGGAGGCGAGAAACGCCTTGAGCGTGGCGATCTCGGATTCCTGCGCAGCGATGATCGCCTCGGCCAGTTCGCGCATCCCGGGATCCGTGCCAAATTCAAGCTGGATCTTCGCCATATCGATGGCCGCTTGGTGGTGCGGGATCATGCCCGCGGCGAAATCGACATCCACGTCACCCGTATAGGGCACCATCATGTCCGCCATCATCTTGTCCATCGCGGCCGCATAGGCCACGGTTGCCGGATCATTGGCCAGTTCCGGCGGGATCAGCGTGGCATGGCTCATCATCGCCATGCCATCGCCCCCCATGTTCATGCCCGAGTGGTCCATCCCCGCCATGCCGTCCGACTGGGCATACACGTAAGTTCCGCCTGCCACCATCGCGGCGAGAACAGCACCGATTGCGATCTTCTTCATGGTCGTTTCCTTTTCTCTGTTGTGGAAAGTCTGTGCTTCAGGCGGGCGCGTAGCCGACCTCGGTCAGCGCCGCTGTCAGCCGCTCACGGGGGGCCACAGACTTGACGTCGACCTTGTGGGTTCCGGGGTCCGCGCTGACCTCCGCCGCCGGATCGACCGACTGGATGGCCTTGGTCACGCTGCGCACGCAGCCGCCGCAGGTCATGTTCTCGATATGGAACTGCATGAGTGCCTCCTTCAGCGTTTTGCCTCATGCGCCATCAGATAGGGCTTCCCACGGTTGTAAGGTCAACCCCACAAAGCCGTGAGGTGAAAATTGAAGTTACCCCTTGACCTTCCCATGATGGGAAGCCCTATCTCCGTTTGCGGAAGCACCTTGAAAGGAGTCCCGCAATGAACATGCAGGCAAGGCAACCATCCGTAACCGCCACAGCCCGGATGGTGATCGACGTCGAGGGCATGACCTGCGCCTCCTGCGTGGCGCATGTCGAACGGGCGCTGAAAGCGGTGCCGGGGGTGGCAACGGCATCGGTCAATCTCGCGACCGAGCGCGCCGAAGTGACCGGCCCGGCGCTGGACCGCGCGGCTTTGGTACAGGCGGTGGAGGGTGCAGGCTACGCCGTACCCGCGCGTCCCGTGGATCTGGAGATCGAGGGAATGACCTGCGCCTCCTGCGTTGCGCGGGTGGAACGGGCGTTGAAAACGGTGCCGGGCGTGACCTCTGCCGCCGTCAACCTTGCGACCGAGCGGGCGACAGTGACCGGGTCTGCCGATCTGGCATCGCTGATCCGTTCAGTTGCTGATGCGGGGTACGAGGCCCGCCCCGCTGCGCCTGCCATGGCTGCGGCGGACGAGACCGCCGCGAAGAAAGCCGCAGACGAGGCGTTGCTCAAGCGCGACCTGCTGATTGCCGCCGCGCTGACGCTGCCGGTGTTCGTGCTGGAGATGGGGTCGCACCTGTTCATGTGGGTCCACATGGCGGTGATGAACACCATCGGCATGCAGGCCAGCTGGCTGATCCAGTTCGCCCTGACCACCGCCGTCCTGTTCGGCCCCGGCCTGCGCTTCTTTCGCAAAGGCCTGCCCGCGCTGGCCCGTCTGGCCCCCGACATGAACAGCTTGGTCGCGGTGGGCACCTCGGCCGCCTACGGCTATTCGCTGGTCGCCACCTTCGCCCCCGGCGTGCTGCCGCAAGGGACCACTTTCGTCTACTACGAGGCGGCAGCGGTGATCGTGACGCTGATCCTGCTTGGCCGCTATCTCGAGGCCCGCGCCAAGGGCCGCACGTCGGAGGCAATCAAACGGCTGGTCGGCCTTCAGTCCAAGACCGCCCGCGTCGTCCGGGACGGCGCGACGGTCGAGGTGCCCGTTGCCGAGGTCCGCCCCGGCGATGTGGTCGAGGTCCGCCCCGGTGAGCGGGTGCCGGTCGACGGCGAAGTCACGTCCGGCGCAAGCTGGATCGACGAAAGCATGATCTCGGGCGAACCCGTGCCCGTCGAAAAGACCGCAGGCAGCGCCGTCACCGGTGGCACCGTCAATCAGACCGGCGCCTTCACCTTCCGCGCGACAGCGGTGGGCGAAGCGACGATGCTCGCGCAGATCATCCGCATGGTCGAGGCCGCACAGGGTGGCAAGCTGCCGATCCAGGCGCTGGTCGATCAGGTGACGATGTGGTTCGTGCCCGCTGTCATGGCCCTCGCCGCGCTGACGTTCGCCGTCTGGCTGGTCTTCGGCCCCGACCCCGCGCTGACCTTCGGCCTCGTCAACGCCGTCGCCGTCCTGATCATCGCCTGCCCCTGCGCGATGGGTCTGGCCACGCCCACCTCGATCATGGTCGGTACCGGGCGCGGTGCGGAACTGGGCGTCCTCTTCCGCAAGGGCGAGGCGCTGCAATCGCTGCAAGGCGTGAAGGTGGTGGCGCTTGACAAGACCGGCACGCTGACCGAGGGCAAGCCCCGGCTGACCGACCTCGTGCTGGCTGACGGCTTTGACCGGGCCGCGGTCCTCGCCGCCGTCGCGGCGGTCGAGGCGAAGTCCGAACACCCGATCGCCCGCGCCATCGTCACGGCGGCGGCCGAGGAAGGGTTGCCCCTGCCCGACGTCACGACCTTCGACTCCGTCACTGGCTTCGGTGTCACCGCCGTTGCGGGCGGGCAGAAGATCGAAGTCGGGGCCGACCGCTACATGGTGAAGCTCGGCCTTGACGTAACCCCCTTCGCCGACACCGCCGCGCGGCTTGGCGACGAAGGCAAGTCGCCGCTATATGCCGCTATCGACGGGAAGTTGGCTGCGATCCTCGCCGTCGCCGACCCGATCAAGGACACCACACCGCAAGCGATCCGCGCCCTGCACGCCCTTGGCCTGAAGGTCGCCATGATCACCGGCGACAATGCCCGTACCGCCAATGCCATCGCCCGCCAGCTTGGCATCGACGAGGTGGTGGCCGAGGTCCTGCCCGACGGCAAGGTCGATGCAGTGAAGCGGCTGAAGGGCATCGGCCAGCTTGCCTATGTCGGCGACGGCATTAACGACGCGCCCGCGCTGGCCGAGGCGGATGTCGGCATTGCCGTCGGTACCGGCACCGACATCGCTATCGAGGCGGCGGATGTGGTGCTGATGACCGGGCGGCTGACCGCCGTGTCGGACGCCATCGCACTCTCCAAGGCAGTGATGCGCAACATCCGGCAGAACCTGTTCTGGGCCTTCGCCTACAACGCGGCGCTGATTCCGGTTGCCGCAGGTGTCCTGTGGCCCGCCTTCGGCCTCCTGCTGTCGCCGATCTTCGCCGCCGCCGCGATGGCCCTCTCATCCGTCTTCGTGCTCGGCAACGCACTTCGGCTGCGGCGGTTCGCGCCAGCGGTCGTCAACTGAGGGAGACCTGTCATGAACATCGGTGAAGCCGCAAAGGCCTCGGGCGTGTCCGCCAAGATGATCCGCTACTACGAATCCATTGGCCTGATCCCGGCAGCAGGACGGACCGAGTCGGGCTATCGGGTCTACGCTCCAACCGAAGTGCAGATGCTGCGCTTCATCCGCCGGTCCCGCGACCTGGGCTTTCCCGTCGAGAAGATCGAGGAACTGCTCGCTCTTTGGCGCGACCGCACCCGCCAGAGCGCGGACGTGAAGCGTCTGGCGACGGAGCAGATCGACGGCCTCGAACGCAAAGTGCGCGAGATGCAGGCCATGATCGACACGCTGCGCCACCTGGCGGACGCCTGCTGCGGCGACCACCGGCCCGACTGTCCGATCCTTGCGGATCTCGGACAAGGAGTGGAGCATGGACTTAATGGGACGGGGCAGCACGGCTCCAAGGGCGGACCGATGCAGCTTTCGCCCATCCGGTAGTCAGTTGACTTCGGACAGGATCGGCGCGAGCCTATCAGCGTTTGGTGTTCAAGGGGTGCAGAGCCCTGGAACTCAATCGGGAATGGGGAAGGGCGGACCCAGTTGCGGCGCCCGAAGCCTCAGCCGCCCCCGCGACTGTATGCGGTAGCGGCCCTTCATCAAGCCACTGGGCGACTGCCCGGGAAGGCGAAGGGCCGTGCTGATCCGCGAGCCAGGAGACCGGCCAGACTTCGATGAAACCCATTCCCGTCGGGTGTGACGGGCGGAGACCTGTTGCATGACCACATCGACTCTTGCCGTTTCGCCTTCGAATGCTTCCCTTCGGCCGGTTCTCCTAAGCGCCGTGTTCGGGGCAGCTTTGCTATTTTTCGCAGGGTTCTCCCAGCCCGATGCGCTGCACGCAGCGACTCACGACACCCGGCACGCGACCGGATTTCCCTGTCACTGACGGCTGGAGGTCATGTCATGTCCAAGACCCTGCTTTCTGGCGGGCTGATTGCGGGTGCCTTGGCCGGCGTCGTAGTCGCTCTGCTCCAGCTGTGGCTGATCCAGCCTCTGATCATCGAAGCCGAACGCTATGAAACCGGAGAGTTGGCTCTGCCGCTGGTCCAAACCGAAGATCAGCCTGGCATGTCGACAACGATCCAACCCGATGACATGCAAATTGAGGGAACCCATCTGTCCCGAGCTGGTCTGACCGTCATTTTTCTGACGCTGACGTGGTGTGGGTTCGGGCTCCTGGCTGGCGCTTCAATGTCTGCTGCGCAGATGTCAACGAACGTCCGGCCCTTCTCGGCAGTCGGGATTGCCGTATCCGGATTTGCCGTGGCATTTCTCGCCCCCGCGCTCGGCTTGCCGCCAGAGCTTCCGGGAATGCCTGCAGCAAATCTCAGTTCGCGCCAGTTGTGGTGGATTTTGACACTCGTTGCCACAGCTGCCGGATTGGCACTCACCCTCCGGTTTGAGAACTGGGCGGCGCGTGGAGTCGCACTCGCCGTCATCTCTTTGCCCCACGTTGTGGATGCTCCAACCGTGCCTGTTGCCGCACCAATGATCCCGCCCGACCTTGCCGGACTTTATGTCGCTCGGGTCTTGGGTGTGAATTTCTTGGGTTGGCTCGTTCTGGGTGCCTTGCTCGAACGGCTTCTTGCAGGCCCGCTAGGAAGGAAATTGCCAACGTATCGCAAAATGCTTGACTAGACCCTATCACCTTGCGCCATCAGGCTTCCCGCGCTTCTCGAACCAACTATGGCAAAACTTGATGTAGTAGGGTCGTGGCGCTCCGGTTCGATCTCTTTGGAAGGTATTCAGTCCGACGGCGGTGGCCCACGAGGGGAGGCTGGGATTTCAGATGATCAGGCCTTTTCTTGTTGCCAGTCCTCCCAGTATGTCCCGATACTCCGTGATGCCTCGAGTTGGCCCGATGTGTTCGTTCCGCGCAAGATGTGCTGGTAGTTTCCGTTGGATGGACGATCATCTGGGGCACCATCCATTCGCTCAGGACGGTTTGCAAATCGTCGGGCGCTGATCCCATTCAGTCAGGACACCAATACAATCTCCGTCCTTCTTTCATGACAATATCCGCCACATCCGATACCGCCCCTGTCCGGTCACCTCGCGGATCAGAGTCCGCGCCTCCATCCACGCAAGATTTCGCTGGACGGCCGCGCGACTGGCGCCGGTCAGGGTCTCGGCCATCGGAGCGGAAACGAGTGGCCATTCGGTCAACACGGCGCGCAAGGACGGGGGCGTCTTGCCCGAAAGTCGCGCAATCTCGGCCTCCGCCCGCGCCGCCCACGCCTCGATATCATCAAGGTGCCGCATCGCTGTCAGACATGCCGTCTCCATCCCATGGAGCCAGCGCGCAAGACGGTCAGCCGGTAGGCCACCGGAGCGCAGCCCCTCGGCCCCGGCCATGGCCAGAGGCGCAAAGATTGCCCCTTTCCCATCACTGGCTGCGATCCGCGCTGCGGTGACTGCCGCTTCCATGCGGTCGCCGTACTGCCCGAGTCCTGCGAGGCTCCAGAGGTGAAAGCCCAAGCAAGCGCGAGTGATCGGGTGCAGTTCAGCGGCATCCGCCATCAGGCCTAACCAACCGCCCGCGCGATCCGCGAAGGACTCGGCTTCAGCTGGGATATTCTCGGCGTCACGGCGGTCGAGAAAGGCAGATAGGTCGGCTTCGGGTCCAGGCCCACCTGTCAGCCGCCGCACTGCCCAACCGACACGCGCGAGCGCCGCCGTGTCGTCTTGCACACCGGACAAGCGCATGGAGATCCAGAGCGCTAGCCGATCTGAGCCAATCCGGTCGCCTGAAAACCAGCTCAGATCAGCCGCTTCGATCAGGGCAAGCCGGTGCCGCCATCCCTCCGGGCCACGTCGCAACCGATCGTCGAGCGCGCCTAGTCGGCCCGCGGCGCGAGCGAGACGTGCGGCGTGGCCCGCCTCGGCCTTTCGCCAGTCGTCGAGGACCGCAGTTTCGCGGCGTTCGGCACGTGGCCAGGGCGGCAGATCGTCGGGCTCCTCTTCAATCGGGCCGGGCAGGAACCACTGTCGCTTTTCCTTCACGATTTCACTGCGTGGTTTTCACATGATTTCCGCAAGGTACCTCCGGAAGTGGCGCGGGTTTCTGCTTTGCGATTTCAATTTCATTATGGACTTCAATAGGTTTTGAAGGGCACGGCGGCATGACAGCGCTCAGCAAAGATCGGCCTTTGGAGCGGGCAGCTTACCGCGCTTCAGACGAGGCTTGGTCGAAGGCGGTTCGGATCGCTCGCGAACTTGACCGGGTTCTCGATGGCGACTTGCCGATGCGGGAGGCTGTCAGCCGGGCAGCGGTGGAACTGCGCCTTTCGACGCGTCAGGTCTACAATCACCTCGCCCGGTATCGGGAGGACCGCCGTGTCTCGTCGCTTCTTCCTCGGACGAATGGCGCGCGGCGTGCGAGGATATCGGCCAGCGTGGAAGCCATCATTTCCGACACTTTGCGAAAGATGTGGCTGCAGCCAGAGCAACCCGATCTCGCGCCCATCGTCGACGAAATCCGTGCGCGCTGTGACAGCGAAGGGTACAAGCCCCCGTCCTATGTCACTGTGGCCAAGCGGATCCCGCGCGTGTTCACCCCAGAGGAGATCGCGCGGCGGCGGCTTTCCGGTGGCAAGCATCTTCACCGCCTGAAGCCGCGTCCGGGATACATCCGTGCCGCCCACGCCCTTGAGGTCGTCCAGATCGATCATACCCCGGCCGACATCCAGTTCGTCGAGGTGATCGACGATCATGGCATCTTCGTTGGCAGACCTTATCTGACCATCGCCGCCGATGTGGCGACGAGTGCCATCATCGGCTTCTGTCTGACCCTCGAGCGTCCGTCCCGGCTCTCGGTCGCCTTGTGCCTTGCCCACGCGATATGCAGCAAGGATAACTGGCTGGCCGAACGCGGGATCGCGCACCCGTGGGTGATGCATGGCCGCCCTAAGCAGATCGTCGTGGACTCCGCCAAGGAATTTCAGAGCAGTACCTTTACGAAAGGATGCGCCGACTTCGGGATCACCGTCCGAACCCGGAACAAGGGCACAGTTCACCGAGGTGGGGTTGTCGAGCGCCTCCTTGGAAAAGTGAACACGGTGCTTCGCTCTCTTCCTGGCAAGACCGGACGGTCGATCGCGGATCGCGGCGACTATTCGTCCGATGAGAGGGCAAGTCTGACCTTCGCGGCCCTCGAGCGTTGCATCGCCCTGGCAATCGTCGATCACAACCAGACCCAGAACGCGCGCAAGCTGACTGTGCCTCGCCTCGAATGGGAGCTGCGACTTCCACCGACGGACCGGCCGATCGATGATCCTGACCAAGTCCTGCTCAACTTTCTCCCCCGCACAACACGCCGCATCTCTCCCCAGGGCGTCAGCCTGTTCGCCATCGACTACTTCGAGCAATGGCTTGGGCCTCTCGTCGCCCGCCGTGACCGGTTGCCACCTCTGGATCTATGCTACGACCCCCGGGACATCAGCCGGATCTACATCGCCGATCCCGACACGCGGATCTGGCGTCCGGTAAAGCGGCGGGATGGGGTGACCATGCCAATCACCCTTTGGCAGCATGAAGCCGACCGAGCGCGCACGCGAGAGAGCCAACAACGACCGGCGCAGGAAAAGACGCTTCTGCGCCGGGAAATCGCGGCGACCGTCGCCGGGGCCAAATCCAAGAAGGCTCACCTGCGGGAAATGACCAGGGCCCGACACGCCGCAGACGCGCCGAAGGCGTATCAAAATGTCGGGCAGGTTTCGGAGGCGACCCATACCGGACCAGAACCTGACCGACCCCGCCGCGTCTTTCCTGTGGAGACCTGGTAGCATGGCCGACCATCTCCTACCATCAACCTCAGCGTTGCTCGATGCGGATGCTGCCACCCGCATTGCTCATATTCGGGCGCCACGCTGGATAGGCCATCCCGGTGCCTCTGCGGCACATGATGCGATGCGGCAGCTGTTGGAACGCCCGCCATCACTCCGTCCACGCGGCTTGTTGATTGCTGGTCCCTATCACAACGGCAAGACCATGATCGCCGAACGCTTCGCCGTCGAACATCTGCGCCGTGCCGACCGGCAAAGGGTCTGGGTGATCCAGACCCGGGAGGGGGCAGGCCTGTCGCATTTCTACGCCAGCATTCTGTCCGGACTGCGCGCCCCGCAAGCTGCCGGCTGGCGTAGCCTGTCCCGCGCCAGCGAACAGGTCGATCATCTTCTCGACAGCGTCAAGCCGCGCCTGCTCATCTTCGACGAATTCCACAGTGTTCTGCGCGGACGCCGACAGGATGTGAAGGCAATCTTCTCGTTCCTGCGGCGGATCGCACGCGTGCATGACATCTCGCCCGTGCTTGTCGGCGAAATCGCTGTCTATGATGCATTGCACGACACTGAAGAAATGGGCTCGCGGTTCGATACGGTCGCAGTGTCACGGTGGGGATTCGACGAAGACTTCGCCACGCTTCTCGACAGTCTCGAGGCCAGCATGCCGCTTGCGCATGCCTCAAACCTCTCACGACCTCCCCTGGCCAAAATGATCCATGATCTGTCGGAAGGGCTGATTGGCGAGGTGGTCGACATCGTCACCCGGACGGCGGTGGCAGCTGTTGAGAGCGGTGAGGAAAGGATCACGTCCAGCACCGTCATGGCCCTCGGCTATGTACCGCTGTCACGGCGACGGAACTCGGCCTTGCGCCATTCAATGACATGACCAGCAGTGCGCAGAGGATCACCGTCTCCCCGGCCCGCCGCTATAGAGTGGCCGCGGGGCATCGCTGGCCGGTGGACGTCCGGCCAGCTTCTGGGGAGCTTTTGTCAAGCTGGCTGCATCGGCTTGCACATGCCAATGGTGTGCCGCCGCGCTATTTTGGAGCGGTGCTCGGGGTGGCCGGCGAGACATGGTCGGCGCAACTTGACCGGCATCTGCCGGATTCTGTTCGTCGCTTGCTGCTCGACCATACGGCGATCTGCCCCGACGAGATCGACGGTCTTTGTCTGGCCAACAGTCCACTCTCGACCCTGCGCTTGCGGCTGCGGACCCGGCCGCAAGATGCAGGGACATCGACGGCGCAGTCCTGTTGGTTGCAGTTCTGTCCCTCCTGCCTGGGGGAAGACGAGGTGCCCTATTTCCGGCGGAGCTGGACCTTGGCAACCCGCGTGTCCTGCTTTCGCCATGGCTGCCGCTTGCGCGACCGTTGCCCGTCTTGTGGGCAGAGCCTTGCGCCATTTCGTCAGGCTCGCCTCGTGCCACAACAGTACTGCGCCTTCTGCGACGCCCCTCTCGCAAAACCGACTGGCCCGGCGAGCACGGGCGCCCGGCGCCTCGAGCGGCTGATCGACGATCTGCTGCGCCTTGATTCCGCTGAGCGCGCGCAGGACGACCGGAAGTCTCTTGCCGTGCAGCTTATGAAACACCCAGTGCCCGTCAGAACGGCGACATCAACGGTCCCATTCTTGTCGCATCGGGTTCGCTACAATTTCTTCCAGCGGTTGTCAGAGCGGCAGATCGAGGTAAGAGACCCCACAGAACGCGGCCCGCTGACCTTCTGGCTCGGGCTGGCCCGCGCCTCCGAAAACCACAAGGGGTTGGTCGGGACGCTCAGAGATCGGCTTGGCGAAACTGCCGGGCCGGGGCCGGCCTCCTCCTCCAGAGAGCCTGATCTGGCCGCCTTGCTGCGGGCAGCAATCCGGCTTCACCAAAGTCGCTGATTCCCTGCTGAAGCCTGGCCGGTCGCCTAACCTTCCATGGCCCCCGATGGGCCTGCCAGGCCTGCATCGTCCAATTGCTCGGGGTCTGGCAGGTCGCGCAAGGACTCCATCCCGAAGGCAGCCAAGAACGCCTCGGTGGTGACGAAGGTATGAGGCGCGCCACGGCGGGGTTCGCGAGGGCCGGTGCCGATCAGGTCCCGCTCGGCAAGTCGGCCGATCAGGTCACGGCTGATCTCTTTTCCGAAGATGTCCTTCAACCCGTCGCGGCTGATCGGCTGGTGATACGCAATCGCCGCCAGCACGGCCAGATCGTATTCCGACAGGTTCAGCGCTTGGCCGTCCACATCCGCCGCGGCGCGGATCGCTGGGGCATAGGCCGCGCGCGTGCGCAGCATCCACGCCTTTCCCACCTGTGCCACCTCATAGGGTCGGCCTTCCAGATCCACTGCCAGATCCTCGATCAACAGATCGACTGAGGCCCCCTGCCCCACGACCCGCGCCAGATCCTCGCGCGCCACCGGGGTCGTGCTTGCGAACAGCACCGCCTCGATCCGACGCATCCATTCCCGCCAGCGCAGCTCAGGGGGAAGAACGGCCAATTCGCGGTCAAGTTCTGTGTCCTCGCGCCGCCCCATGCTCAGACCCCGTAAAGTCGGAACGTGTCCCGCCCTGTCAGTTCGCGCACGGCGCCGAGCGCCACCAGTCGGTCGCAGAGCCGTCGCGCGGCCCGATCCGACATGAAGGCCAATGCCCCCGGCACCAGCGCATCGCGCGACAGGAACAGATCGACCGCCCGGCCCGCCGCCTTGGCGCGCAGCTTCGGGGCCACTGCCCGAAGGCGGGCCGCCGCACGGGCCAGATCGCCGGCCAGCGGCAGCGCCTGCCGAACGGCAGAGACAACGGCGCGGTGACAGGCCAGCCGCAGATCATCGCCCCGCAAGCGTATATCGCGGGGCTTGAGCGTCAGCGCCAGAAGCGGCAGCACATGCGTTGCCCCCAACGCTTTTGCCAACGCGGCATCGGACAGGATCAGGGCGGCGGCCTCGGCTCGCGGACTATCGGTCAGCACCGCCTCGACGACCTGCGCCGCGCGGTCCACTGGGGTCGGTCCGGTGGCATCAAGGCAAAGCGCGATCCGCTCTGCCGTTACTCCGTCCAGCGTATTGACCAGATGCGCGACCGAAACCGGCCGCGCCGCCGCGCGTGACCACTGCCGTGCGATCCGCCCCGCCGGGCCGGGGTCGTCGCCCGGTCCCGTCAGGTGCAGGGCATCGCGCAAGGCGCCCTGCCCTTCCCTTCGCCCCGCCATCGCAGCGCAGTTCTCGGCCGCCGTCAGGGCCAGACGATCGCGCCACAGCGCCAGAGGCACATCCCCCGACGCCATTGCCTGACCCAGATGCGCCAGCGCGGCCCCGGACCGGAAGGCCGCAGCCTCCGGCGGCTCGGACGGCGCAGAGACGATCCAGCCCGGCAGCGGGGGCAGCATCGGCAAGGTTTCCAAAGGCTCGGCGCGCGGTTTTCCCATGTCGGCAGCTTATATTGTGACGGCGCTTTCTGCCAGAGAAATGCACCTATAGCGCCGCAGCTTTGTCGGCTCCACAATGTCCAATAAGTTTGCATTATCGGTCATTATGTTCTTCTATAGCGAAATGCGCTCCAGGACCCAGAAAATGCCCCGAAATCCCACCCAAGACGCGCCAGCGAGGCCGTGCAGAACGCGAGCTTCTGTCTGCGCTTTTCCGGCGGCATCGCGCCTCAGCGCGCACACGCCGGCGCGTGCCGCCCAAGGAGATGGCCATGACAGATGAGGCATCCGATCTGGAAGACGCGAAGAGGGGCGCCCCCTCCCCTGCCCAGCTCGACCACCAGCCCCCTGCCCTGCGAGATCTCACTGAGCGGGCGCGCGGCTATGCTGCGGCCGCAAGTTCGGCCAACACCCGCAAGGCCTATGCTGCCGACTGGAAGCATTTCGCCGGATGGGGCCGGCGCGAGGGGTTGGACGCGCTGACGCCAAACCCGCAGGTCGTCGGCCTCTATATCACCGCCTGCGCTTCCGGCGCGAAATCGGTTGGCGGACGCAAGAACGCGGTCTCGACCATCGAGCGCCGCCTTTCGGCGCTGGTCTGGGCCTACACCCAACGGGGCCTGAACCTTGACCGGCGCGACCGTCATATCGCGACGGTCCTTGCCGGCATCCGCAACAGCCATGCCGCCCCGCCGCGCCAGAAGGAGGCGATCCTGCCCGAGGATCTTTTGGCCATGCTGGAAACCTGCGATCGGGGCACCCTGCGGGGCCTGCGGGACCGGGCCATGTTGCTGATCGGCTTTGCCGGGGGATTGCGACGGTCCGAGATCACCGGGCTGGACGCGGGCCGGGATCAGACCGAGGACGGGCGCGGCTGGATCGAGGTTCTGCCCGGCGGGTTGCTCGTCACTCTGCGCGGCAAAACCGGCTGGCGCGAGGTCGAGATCGGTCGCGGGTCGTCACCCGCAACCTGCCCGGTCAAGGCGCTGGAGGACTGGCTGAAGTTCGCGCGTATCAGCCAGGGACCACTGTTCCGTCGTGTCACCGGCGGCGGAAAGGAACCCGGCGCGTTCCGCCTTAATGACCGCGAGGTCGCAAGGCTGGTCAAGCGGGCCGCTCAAACAGCGGGACTGCGGGGCGATCTGCCCGAGAAGGACCGCCCTGCCCTCTTCTCCGGCCACAGCCTTCGCGCCGGTCTCGCCTCCTCAGCCGAGGTCGACGAGCGTCATGTCCAGAAGCAGCTCGGCCACGCCAGCGCCGAGATGACCCGCAGGTATCAGCGCCGCCGCGATAGGTTCAGGGTGAACCTGACCAAAGCAGCAGGTCTATAACTAAACGTCCGGGATGCGACTACGGCTCCAGAGACCCTGCACGCTCGAGCAATTCGCAGAGTCGCTCGACATCAGCGGTGCTGTCAAAGCTTGCGACAAGTTTTCCTCTCCGTCCACCGCGCGTCAGGGAGATGCCGACAGGCATACCCATGGCAATCGATACACGATGCAGCAGCTCAGGGCTGATATTTTGAACTTGCCCGCCGACGTTTTGCTTCACGACTGGACGCAGATCCTCGCGCTTGACGAGAAGCTCAACCTCGCCAACCGATAGACCTTGTTCCACTACCTACTGTGCGAGCTCAATGGGCAGCTTCGACGTTATCAGCGCACATGCCTGCCCCCTCGGCAGCCGCTTGTCACGCAACACATCTCTAGCACTGGCTCAGACAGCGACAGCAAGCGGAGAAGATTGGCGATATGGCTCCTGCTCTTGGATATCGCATCTGCGAGCTGCTCTTGAGTATGCCCAAATCGGTAGATCAGCAGTCGATACGCCTCGGCCTCTTCTAGAGGACTCAATTTTGCCCGTTGAATGTTTTCTATCAGCGCCACTTGAAGCACTTCATCATCGTCGAAGTCTCTGACGACCACCGGCACCACCGAAAGGCCGGCTAATTGGGCCGCACGCCAACGGCGCTCTCCTGCATCAATCTGGTAGCCACCAGTTTGATGTAGCTGTCTTCCTACCAGTGGCTGAATCACTCCCTTCTGCCGGATTGATTCCGCTAGTTGAGCCAGTGACTCGCTGTCGAATTTCTTTCTGGGCTGATCTGGGTTGGCAGAAACCTTCGAGACCGAGACAACTTGCCCCAAAGGAGCACCGGAGCCTTCAGGTACGGTAAGCGGGGCCTCGGCAGCGGCCAGAAACGTCGAGAGGCCACGTCCAAGGCGGCGGGTTTAAGGAGATTCGCTTACTCTTGTTTGCCTTCCTGACATACCCCAGCAGGACGGCAGCCATGCCTAGAAGCTCAGCAATCTGCGGCGACCGTTTACAACTGTAAAATGTTCGGGCAGCCTCGCCATGCATCTAGTCTCTGTGCGCCAGCATAGACACTATATGCAGGAAACTCTTGACATAAGTCCGTGAATCACCGCCATTGTCATCAAGTGGCGTGAAAAAGGCCACATTTTCGGATTTGAGGCAACCAGATGATTCCCGTGACACCGCTATCCGCGGATCGCCCGTCAGCACTCGCTACTGACATCTCTGAGCGACTGAACGCCGCGATCAGGGAGCATCTCCTTGCTGCGTTCGCTCCAGACAACACCAAGACACTTCGCGAGTTCTCGGCCCCAGAGGTTGCGGAACTGCTGGATGTTTCCGGGCAGTTCATGCGGAAAGTTCATGCAGACGGCGTTCTGCCAGAACCCGCAACCAACCGTGGAGGACGCCGCTACTACTCCGGTCAGGAGATACTGCAGGCGCGCGAGATTCTTGAGCGAACCTCCCGGAAGAAGGGTCACTACTTGCCACGCCGGATGGAGGGCGAAAAGCTTCAAGTCTGGCAGCTGATGAACTTCAAGGGAGGGTCGAGCAAAAGCACGACGACGATCCACCTTGCCCACTACCTCGCATTGCAAGGCTACCGGGTACTGGTCGTTGACCTCGACCCCCAAGGCTCGCTGACGTCCATGTGTGGTATCAGCCCCGAGATCGAGTTCGATGGGCTCACGATTTATGATGCGATCAAATATGAAAACCCTTCGCCGATGGCAGACGTGATCGTGCAAACCTATTTCCCCGGGCTCGCGATCGCCCCTTCCCGGCTTGTCCTGTCAGAGTTCGAGACGGAATCCGCGGTTCATTCCAACCCCGAAAGGCCTTTTTACTTCCGGATCCGCGATGCACTCGCCCAGGTCGAGGCTGACTACGACCTGGTCCTGATGGATAGCCCTCCGCAACTTGGCTTCCTGACGATTTCCGGTATGGCCGCCGCGACCTCGATAATTGTCCCGATGACCCCATCGATGTTGGACGTTTCGTCCACTGCGCAGTTCCTTGAACTGGCAGGTGCTTACATGGGCGTCATCGAAGATGCCGGCGCGGAGCTCAACTACGATCACTTTAAGCTTCTCATCACCCGCGATGAACCCACGGACATCCCATCTCAGCAGATCACCTCGTTCATGCGGGCCCTGTTTCAGGATCGCGTCATGTCAGCCACCGCTCTCAAGAGCACGGCAATCAGTGACGCGACCATGCTCAAACAGTCTCTCTATGAGGTAGTTCGCTCAGATATGACCAGGGCAACATATGACAGGGCTCGGGGCTCGATGGACGCTATCGGCCGCGAGATCGAGACGATGGTCCGGCAAACCTGGGGGCGTAAGTAATGGCTCGCAAATCACTCAGCGGGATGACAGGCATCGCCAGTACGATCGCGCGCTCCACCACCTCGCCATCCGAGCGGTCGACCAAGATCACCGCGCCTGCACTCGGCGCCCTGCAGGGATCTCTCGCCGCAATTCGCGAGATTGAACCTAATTTGATCGACGACTGGGGACCTGTTGACCGGCTTACACCGTTTACAGCTGTAAACGATGATGAAGCGAATGACGGCCTCGAGAGCCTTACGAACAGCATCCGGGATCAGGGACAGCAGGTGCCAATACTGATCCGTCGGGCGAAGGCAGAAGGTCGCTACGAGGTCATTTACGGACGACGCCGGCTCGCCGCGTGTCGTGATCTGGGCATTAAAGTCAGAGCCAACGTCCAAGATCTGGATGACGCTACAGCGCTCATAGCTAAGGGCCTCGAGAACGCTGCCCGAAGGAACCTATCCTTCTATGAGCGGGCCCGGTTCGCCCAAGCGATCCTCGATGCCGGCCATCAACCAACAACAGCGAAGGCGGTGCTTAACCTGTCCTCCGCAGGTCTTTCCCACCTAACAAAAGTCACCCAGGCCGTACCTGCAGACGTCGGTTCGCTCATTGGTGCCGCACAGAGGTCCGGACGACCAAAATGGACTGCGCTGGCAGAACTCTTCATCGCTGGGAAGCTGACCGAGAAGACGGCTGATCGAATCCTGAGGACCGCAAATGAACGCCTGACCTCCGACGAGCGCTTGGACCATCTCATTCGCGAGGCGACAAAGCGCGGTGCACGACATGACGACATCGCCGAGAGCACCCCAGTCGACGGCGTCACGATCCGTTCTGGACGCAGCTCGGTGACGCTAACCGTAAAGCGAAGCGGAGCAACTGCCGAGTTCGCTTCCTGGCTGGACACCCGGCTTCAGGATTTCATCAAACAATCCTACGCGGAGTTCAGATCAAGTTCTCCGCAGGACGACGAATAACCAAACGAGGCAGAGCAGAAAGGAGGAAAGGCTAACAAAACAAAACCCCCGAAGCTGTGAAGCTCCGGAGGCTGCCGCGCCGAAGCGCATTCTCGATTAGACACCCTGAATCTAGCAGCCCCCGAATCACGAATCAAGAGCAACGCTTCCGAGCGAACGGGATAGTTTTGTCTGCTGATCATTATGAAGCACATCACATCCACGGTCCTTGCGGCCGGGGCGCAGGCGAACTGTGCCAAATCTGCGGAGCACTCGCTCCCCGGCATGGGCTCGATCACCCTGCAGCCAGCATTCCGACCTATCTCTCGTCGTGACATCATGGCCGCGGTCAACACATGCAGCCGCGATCTCGGCATCCGGCAAGGCGCGGTCATTGTCTTGGACGCTCTGTTGAGCTGTCTTCCCTGCAAGAGCGCAGATGGCCGAGAAATGCCAGTTTCTCCGACCACCCTGCTCACGGTCTATGCCAGCAACGAAACCCTGTGCTTCCGCGCCAAGGGCCTCACCGACCGCCAGTTGCGGCGGCATCTGGAGACACTCGAAGCCGCCGGCTTGATCCGGCGCCGTGACAGTGCAAATGGTAAGCGCTTCCCTGTGATGCAGCACGGCAAACCGATCGGCGCCTTCGGGCTAGACCTATCGCCCCTCTTCGCGCAGTCCGACGAGTTGCTCGCCCTTGCCCTGCGCCGCCGCGAGGAGGCAGACGAATTGCGCGGGCTGCGGGCCCAGATCCTCAGACTTCGCGCGGCCTGCGCCGAACTCCACTTGAGCGACACTGTCGCCACCTTCATCGACGGACTACGCAACCTCGTGCGGCGTACCTCACTGACACTCGTGGAGGCTCGGGCAGCTCTCTCGCAACTGACCGCTGTCCTCTCGTCACATGCAGCCCCACAAGCAGTCGTCCAATACGAAGTTGAAGAGGTTGAGCAGCGCCTGCACTCCAAAGCGGAAGCCGCTGATGCTAAATCCTGCGCGGAGACCACCACGGACCGCGCTCCAGACCAAGCGGTTCTCCAAGCCTTTCAGGCCCTCACCGCAAAAACTTGCGGCCTGCCGCCAACCGAACAAAAGCCCGCCTCTGACGGACAGAATGTCCGCCACATAGAGCAAGACTCAGATACAAAAAAAAGAAAGCGAGAAGTCGATGACCTTCCAAGTTGGAGAGCCCTGACCGAGGTCAGCGCTTTCTATGAAGAGCCAACAAGCGCCCAAGAGGCCAAACGCATCGCTTTCGAATTCGGAAGCATGCTGAGAGTAAGCCAGGAGATCCTCGCCAGCGCTGCAAGCAAGCTCGGGCTTTGGGAACTTCTCAGGCTTGAAAACCGCATGGCAAAGCAGATCGGAACCATCCTCAACCCTGATGCTTATGTGAGATCCGTCCTGCGGGCGTGATCCCTGACTGTGATCGGGTGGCCCTGAAACAGCAGGATAGACCGTTCGTGAGGAATCGGATAGGTTCGTTGATTGTTCTCATGCGGAAACGCTGCGAGGTGGAGTGATGTGCAATCTTTACGCTCAGACCAAAAGCCAGGACGCGATGCGTCAGGTCTTTCGGGGCGTGCTCGAAGACGGTGAGGATCTGATCGATACCGCAGGCAATCTCGCGCCTGCATCCGGCATCTTCCCCGACTATGCCGCGCCGATCATTCCCCGCGGTGAAGGACGGGATTGGACTTTGACCACGGCCCGATGGGGGATGCCGACGCCACCCGTCTGTCTGGCCGGCAAGCGCACAGACCCCGGCGTCACAAATATCCGCAATGTCAGCTCACCCCATTGGCGCAGATGGCTTGGCGTGGAACATCGCTGTCTCGTTCCATTCACCAGCTTTTCCGAACTCGACGCCCGACCCGGCGCACCTCGCAACAACCCGGTCTGGTTTGCCCTCGGCAAGGACCGCCCGATCGCCTTCTTCGCTGGCATCCACACCGAGTTGACTTCGGTCAGAAAGCTGAAGGAGGGAGAGGTGACAACTGACCTCTTCGGCTTTCTGACCTGTGAGCCAAATGAAGCAGTTCGACCAGTGCATCCCAAAGCCATGCCGGTGATCCTCACGCGCCCGGATGAATGGCGCTGCTGGCTGACCGCGGATACGAGCGAGGCTTTGAAGCTTCAACGGCCGCTGGCCAATGGTCTTCTCGAAATAGCCGCCGAGGGCACACGTGCGGAACCTGCGTGACCGTCTGCAGGCTGGAAGTGATGATTTGCTTCACCTGGTGAAGGGCCGCGTCCACGAAGTCGAGGGCCGGGGCCGAACCGGCTTTGCGCTGTTCCAGACCACGAGATTGCCAGGGCCGGTCTTCTGGATCGTGCTGGCGCATGATCGCGACCGGCCGATGCCGGGATCCCTGCCAGACGGTGTTGCCGAGCGGTTGCACTTCATCGAGGCGAGGGGCGAGACCGATCTGCTCTGGACGGTCGAAGAAGCGCTACGGGCGCGGCCAGTATCTTTGGTGATCGCCGCTCCAGAGAAACCAATCTCACTGACCGCGGGCAGGCGGCTCCAGCTGGCAGCCGAGGCCGGAGGCACCACTGGCCTGATGCTGATCCAGGAGGGCAGGGGAAGCAGTGCCGCCGAGACCCGCTGGAAATGTGATCCGCTACCCTCGCCTCTGGACTCGACTCGTCATCGCTGGATCCTTAATAAGAACAAAAGAGGAACAATCGGAATCTATGATGTGAGTTGGAATGGCACGACGGCTGCTGTCCATCTGGTTCCCCAGGCTGGCGAGCGACATCAGCCTGAGGGTCCGCCCCGTTGAGGGGCCTTTCGCGTTGACGCTCCGGGCGTCGAACGCGGAACATCTGCATTGCCTCAACAGCACCGCAAGCGCCGTCGGGCTCCACCCTGGCATGCCGCTGACCGATGCGCGTGCGGTGTGCCCTCGCTCTCCACGCGGCCCGCCGATCTGATCCGGGAGGGCAGGGCGCTTGAAGGCCTGCGGAGGTGGGCCAGCCGTTACGGGCCTCATGCCGCGAAAGACGGAACGGATGGGTTGATCGTCGATGTTTCGGGCGGGCCGCATCTCTTCGGTGGCGAGGTCGTGCTTCTGGCCGATCTTGAGGCTCGTCTCGAAAGGGCAGGGGTCTCATCGAAAAGCGCCATTGCCGAGACCCGGGGCGGAGCCTGGGCACTTGCTCGCCGTGGTGGCGGGGTGATCCCGGAAGGCGGGTTGCTCTCTCGGCTGGGCCCGACGCCAGTGAGCGCGCTGCGGATTGAAGCTCCGGTCGCCGACGGTCTGACCCGCCTCGGACTGCACAAGATCGCCGACCTGACCGCTGTGCCCCGGGCACCACTGGCGCGCCGGTTCGGCGCTGAACTTCTTCGCCGTCTCGATCAGGCGCTTGGGACCCAGGCCGAGCCTGTCGCAGCCGAAGCGGATGCGCCGCATTTCGGGGTGCGGATGACCTTGCCCGAGCCGATCGGGCTCACGGCCGATGTGATGGGGGTGCTGGACCGTCTTCTGATCCGGCTTTGCGACAAGCTGACATCGGCCCAGATGGGGGCCCGGGCTGTCCGGCTGGAACTGCACGCGTAGATCGTTCGGCTGCCCTGGTTAACGTCGGTATAGCCCGCGCAATGCGGGACCCGGCTCGGATCTCGGCCTTGTTCCTCAAGGGGGGGGATAAGGTGGATTCCGGCTTCGGGATCGACGGGCTGCGCCTCTCCGCCACGGTGACCGAACCGCTGGCTCCCGAGCAGATCGGCAACGCGCAGGCGCGTGCGGAGGATGAGCTTTCCGACCTGATCTCGCGGATCGGCAACCGGCTGGGTTTCGATGCGGTGCAGCGTTTTCTGCCCGCCAGCAGTCGCATTCCAGAACGCAGCTTCCTGACCGTCCCTGCTGCCTATACGGCATCGGAAGCGTTTCCCCCGAAACGCCGCCCCCGCCGTCCCATCACCCTCTTCCCGGCGGAAGCTCTGGCCCAGGTCTCTGGCAGCCCTCCCGCCCGCTTCAGCTGGCGCCGGATGGGTTTCACCACCCTTCGGGCGCATGGCCCCGAGCAGATCACCCCGGAATGGTGGTTCGATGATCCGGCATGGCGCAGCGGTGTGCGGGACTATTGGCGGATAGAGACCAATGAGGGGCCGCGGCTCTGGCTGTTCCGCACCCCACAATCCGGATCTCGGAACTGGTATGCGCAGGGGGTGTTCCTGTGATTCCTCACGCCGAGCTTTGCGTCACCTCGAACTTCACCTTCCTGCGTGGTGCCTCGCATCCCGAGGAACTGGTGAAGCGCGCGGCCGAGCTTGGCTTTGCGGCCATCACCATCACCGATCGGAACTCCGTCGCCGGGGTGGTGCGGGCATTCTCGGCGCTGAAGGAACTGGCGCGTGTCGCTGAGGAAGCGGGCCAAAATCCTATTGGACAGGGGCCTCGTTGCCCTGGCCGATCCCAGGAGCGCGGCTCATGTTGTCCGACAGCAAGGTGGAATGGGGGCGCTGCCTACCGATCTGGCGGCCTAGACGATTCTGCCTTGTGAAGACCATCGACAAAGTGAGAATCTCATTTTATCTATAATTAATGACGGATAGTACCAAAGAAACCTTGGCTGACAAAATCAGCCGCATCCTTGCAGATCGGATTATTGCAGGCACGCTTTGTGCCGGCGACAAACTGCGTCAGGATCACATCGCCACAGAATTTGGCGCCAGCCATGTCCCTGTGCGAGAGGCGTTTCGTCGCCTGGAGGCGCAGGGACTTGCCATCAGCGAGCCGCGTCGTGGCGTGCGGGTTGCCGGCTTCAGCCCCAAGGAGGTCAGAGAGGTCGCTGGAATGCGCGCGGCACTTGAGACAATGGCGCTCCGCAATGCTGCGCCCAATCTGACCAAGGCAATTCTTGATAAAGCTGAGGAAGCAACGCGGGTTGGTGACCACGCCCCAGATGTGCAGAGTTGGGAGGAAGCCAACCGGCGCTTTCATCGGCTGATCCTCGAGCCCTGCGATATGCCGCGCCTGATGCGCAGTATTGATGATCTGCATGCCGCCAGCGCGCGCTTTCTGTTTTCGGGCTGGCGGGCAGAATGGGAAGCCCCAACCGATCGCGATCACCGCGCTATCCTGGCCGCTCTTCGCGCTGGCGACACCATGAACGCTTGCGCCATACTTGCGCGCCATGTGCAGTGGACGGGGCCAAGGGGGCGATAGCTGCTCCGATAATTATCTATAATAGTGCGAGGGGTCTTGCAGAAGACCCCCATCCATGTGCCTATGCAACGACGGATTCGTCATATTATAGATAATTTGGAGGGTCCAATGCCCACAATCACACCGTATTCTGGCACTGTAACGCCCCTGGCCCGCGTATTTCGCCCGCTGGCCATCGGCATTGCGGGCGTCACGTTGATGACGATTTCTGCCAAGGTGCAAATCCCGTTCTGGCCGGTCCCGATGACATTGCACACGATGGCGGTCATGGCCTTTGCCCTCCTGCTCGGCCCGCGCATGGCAGTGGCTATCTTCGCCGTATATTTCGCGGCGGGTGCCGCCGGCTTGCCGGTATTCGCGGGCTCGCCTGCGCGCGGTCTGGGTCTGACCTATATTGCCGGTCCAACCGGCGGCTACCTTGTCGGCTATCTGCTCGCCTCGGGCGTAACCGGATGGCTAGCTGTGGGACGGGGTTGGCTTGGCCAGACATTTGCGATGCTGACCGGGCTTGGCGTGGTCTACGGGTTTGGCCTGATCTGGCTGTCGGCCTTTGTGCCATCGGAGCAGCTTATGGCCGTCGGAGTCCTGCCCTTCCTCGCCGGAGATCTCGCCAAGATCGCTGTTGTAGGGCTTGCGGCTCAGGGGATGGCGCGACTGCGGGGGCTCAAGTGAGGCTGGATACATCCGCAAGCAGTGCGCTGCGCCACGACTGGAAAACCGATGAAATCCTTGCACTGCATGAGCTGCCCCTGCTCGAGCTTGTCGGGATGGCGAATGCCGCGCATCGCGCGCACCACGACCCGAACCGCCTGCAGAAGGCCAGCCTGCTGTCGATCAAGACTGGCGGTTGCCCTGAGAACTGTGCCTATTGTCCGCAATCGGCGCATCACCGCGATGTGGAGCTGACCCGTGAGCGTCTTATGGATCCGGCGAAAGTTATCGACATGGCCGCCACCGCGCGTAGTGCCGGGGCGGAGCGTTTCTGCATGGGGGCGGCTTGGCGACAGGTGCGCGACGGTCGCGATTTCGACGCCGTGGTCGAGATGGTGGCGGGGGTCAGGGCGCTCGGGATGGAGGCCTGTGTCACCCTCGGCATGCTCAAACCCCATCAGGCCGAGCGCCTCGCAGAGGTTGGCCTCACGGCCTATAACCACAACCTCGACACCAGCCCCGAATTCTACGGCAAGATCATCACCACCCGCACCTATCAGGACCGACTGGATACGCTGGCGACGGTGCGTAGTTACGGCATCGAGCTCTGCTGTGGCGGTATCATTGGCATGGGCGAGAGCGTGCGGGATCGCGCCTCGATGTTGCAGACGCTGGCGACGATGGTGCCGCATCCGGAAAGCGTGCCGATCAATGCGTTGGTGCCGGTCGCGGGAACGCCGCTGGCCGGACGGGCCCCCATCGACCCGCTGGAACTGGTCCGTATGGTCGCCACTGCCAGACTGGTGATGCCCGCCTCGATTGTGCGGCTGTCGGCAGGGCGCTCGAGCTTGAACCGCGAGGCACAGATCCTGTGCTTGATCGCCGGTGCGAACTCGATCTTTTACGGCGACACTCTGCTGACTACACCAAATGCGGGCATCGGCGAGGACGCAGAGCTCATCGCGGCGATTTCTACTCCATTCAGAGCGGGCGATCTGAGTTCGAAAGAAAACCCCAGTCACCAGACCCGCGCCGAGGCGTGAAGTTGGCTGCGAGGGCGACCGTATTCGCCCTCGCAGCTTGGTCGTGTCTCGGAAGTGGTGGAAATTGGCTGGCGGCGTAATCTCCGGGTGAACCAACACCCACCCAACCGGCGGCGGCAACCGCCAGGGAGATCACGCCATGAAGCAGAATACCGACAGCTCATCCTTTTCGCTACTGCCCGACGCAGGGGCGTATGATCCGATCGAGGATCGCCTTCGGGCAAATGTCCGTGCCACCATTGAGTCCATGTTCGAAGAGGAACTGGCCGACTTTCTTGGACGGCTCCGTTACGGCCGCGGCAACGAGCGGGCCAAGGGCATCGCGATCGGCAGCTGACCGGCACATTCGGCACTGAGACGGTGCGGGTTCCTCGTGCCCGGATCGAGAACGAGGGCGGCAAGATCACCGAATGGCGCTCGAAGGCACTGCCCCGCTACAGGCGGCTGA
>NZ_JGYG01000015.1 GCF_000740795.1 Haematobacter massiliensis | reverse complement strand
AGACCATGCCGTCCGGCAGCGTGAGCCGCCCGTCTCCCTGCCGCCGGTCGGCGACGAAGGCCGCCGTCATCCTGCTATGGGATGCCCTCCCGGCCTCATCCTAACCGCCTGCGGAGCGCGTTCACGGGCGATCGTCAGCATGTTTGGATTATGGCCTCCCTCCACGCGCCAGCGGAGCGCGACCCGCGTGTCATGGTGAAGTCCGGCGAGGCTGAGAGGCCGTCTTCGACGCACTCCCTTAGGGTCTATACTCAATTAGCCTGTTGATTATGTGATGAACACCTGATTCAATGCGCTCTGTCATGCGTGGGAGGTGGGCGATGTCGGCAGGATTTTGGCTTTCGGACCGGGCGTGGGAGGCAATTGCACCGCTGTTGCCGACCAACCAGCCGGGAGCGCGGCGGGTGGATGACCGCCGGGTTATCAGCGGGATCATCCATGTGTTGCGGATTGGGTGCCGCTGGGAGGATTGCCCGCCTGACTACGGCCCCGCTACGACGATCTACAACCGGTTCAACCGATGGAGCCGCCGGGGCCTCTGGGGTCGCATCTTCGCCACCCTTGCGGCGCAAGCGGAACTGCCCGACGACCTCAGTATCGACAGCACCGCCGTGCGCGCCCACCGTTCGGCACACGGCGGAAAAGGGGGGCGAAAATTCAGGCCATCGGGCGCTCGCGTGGGGGTCCAACCACCAAAATCCATGCCCTGACAGATGGTTGCGGGCGCGCGGTTGCCTTCACGCTCAGCCCCGGAAACCATGCCGACATCTCCGAAGCCCCCGCGCTCCTAGATAAATGCCCCACGCCCGCCTTCTGGCCGACAAGGGCTATGACGCCAATAGCCTGCGCGACCGCTTGGCCGCGGACAAAACCGAAGCCGTCATCCCCTCAACAAGATCACGAAAAAACCCCATCCCCTACGATGCCGAGGCGTATCGCGACAGAAATCTGATTGAGCGTGCCTTCTGTCGGCTGAAGGACTGGCGACGCATAGCGACCCGCTACGACAAGCTGGCCATCAACTTCGCTTCAGCCGTCGCAATCGCAGCCGTCATCATCTGGTGGACTTGATTGAGTCTGGAACCTAGTGCTTCCCGTCCGCGAGGTGCAGTTCCCCTCGCCATCGGGCGTGAGAGCGGGAGCATCAGATCTGCGCAGCGTGCTTTTGCAGGGTCTTCCCCGATGCCGGGGGTAGAGATAGACCCCGGTCCTCGGGTCGAAGCGGTCGCAAAGAGCGGGATTTCCCCGGCCCCGTCGCCGCAGACCCTCAGGGGGGTGACATCGTTCTTTCACGCCTGTCCATGACAGCGCTTGATTTGCGACAGTTTCCGACACACCTTTCCAGAATGACGGCGCAGATCCCTCCCTTTCCGACCGGCCAGCCCAGCTTCATACCGGAGCAGGTGAGTTTCGACCGGATGGAGCTTGGCACGATCCTGTCGCTCTACGGGCGCATGGTGGCGGCGGGTGAATGGCGCGATTACGGGCTGTCCTTCCTACGCGAGGTCGCGGTGTTTTCCGTATTTCGACGCACGGCTGAGCATCCGCTCTACCGTATCGAGAAACGGCCCCGCCTGCGGGGGCGGCAAGGCATGTATGCCGTGATCGGCATGGACGGGCAGATCCTGAAGCGGGGCCACGATCTGCGCCAGGTTTTGCAGGTTTTGGAACGCAAGCTCATTCGCGCGGTGGAGTGACCCTCAGCGCGGCACGCTGAACGTCACTGCCGCAGATCTCCCCTGACCGTCGATCACCGACAGCCGGAACGTTCCGGGGCCATCCAGCGGCAACAGCAACTCGCGCCCGCTCCGCTGCTTCACGATCGGCCTGCCGTCCCAGAGCCATGTGAACGGGGGCTGACCGCGTTCCACCCGTGCGGCGACATGGCCGTCCAGCGGTTCCACCACGGCGCCTTCCGGCGGGAAGACGACGACGGGCCCTTCACGCCGCGCGGCCTGAGGCGGGCGAAACCGTTGAAGCGGCGGCGGCAGATCCGCGGTCGGCAGCAGCAGCGTCGCCGGCGGCGGCGGAGGGAGCGGGTCCAACTGCGATTTCATGAGAGAGAAGGCCTCAAACAGCACGGGTGCCGCGAACTCTCCCCCGAAGGCACCGGGAACAGGCGTGCCATCCGGCCTGCCCATCCAGACCGCGATCACGGTGCGCCCGTCATAGCCGATGGCCCAGGCATCGCGATGCCCGTAGGAGGTGCCGGTCTTGTAGGCCAGCCGGTTCGCGGGAGCGCCGGGCGGCGGCGCAAGGCCGGAAAGGATGTCGCCCACCTGCCATGCGGCCTGCGGGCTGAGCACGGGTTGCAGCGTCCCTGCCTGTCCGGGGAGGGCGGAAAGGCGGATCGCCGTGCCGCCGCGGGCCAGCCCGGCATAGAGCTGCGCCATGTCCTCCAGCGAAAGCCCGATCCCGCCAAGCGCGATCGCCAGACCCGGCTCCGTTCCGGCAAAGTCCGGTTCCAGCCCCGCGCGCTTCAGAGCGGCGAGGAGACGGGCGGGGCCAAGCGCCTCTGTCAGCGCGACGGCGGGAATGTTCAGCGACATCTGCAACGCCTCGCGCGCGCGAACGGTGCCGTGAAACTGCCGGTCGAAGTTCTGGGGGGCGTAATTGCCGAAGCGTGTGGGCTGGTCCTCCATCAGGGTTTCGGGATGGGCCAGACCTGCGTCGAAGGCCAACCCGTAGATCAGCGGCTTGAGCGTGGAGCCGGGGGAGCGGGCGGCGAGCGTCATGTCGATGTAGCCCTGCCGCCCCTCCGCGCCAAAGGCGGCGGCTCCGACGGAGGAGAGAATCTCGCCCGTGCCATGATCGGCGATCAGGATAGCCGCGGATACCCTGTCGCCGCGCGGTGCGACGGCACGGGCGGCAAGGCTCTCCATCGCGATCTGTAGGGGTGCGTCGATGGTCAGGCGCAGCGGGGAAATACCGGGAGCCGCCGCGACCATGCGGTCAGCCAGATGGGGCGCATGGGCGGGGAAGGGTAGCCGCACCGACGGAACGGCCGCGGCGAGCGCCTCCCTCAACGCGCCAGGCGTGAGCAATCCGGCCGCAGCGGCCCGACGGAGAACATTGTCCCGTCCGGTGCGGGCGGCTTCGGGGTTGCGGTCGGGGCGGCGGAGGGTGGGCGCCTGCGGAAGCGCCACCAGCAGCGCGGATTCCGCGGCGGTCAGGCGGCGCGGTTCCTTGCCGAAATAGGTGAGCGAGGCCGCGCGCACCCCCTCGATATTGCCCCCGAACGGCGCGAGGTCGAGGTAGAGGCTCATGATCTCCGCCTTGCTCAACCGCCGCTCCAGCGCGAGCGCGACACGCATCTGACGGAACTTGCCCGGCCATGCGCCCGTGCCGCTGTTCTCCAGAAGTCGGGCGACCTGCATGGTGAGCGTCGAGCCACCGGACACGATGCGGCCCGCGCGGAGAGACTCCGTCCCCGCCCGGATCAGCGCACGGAGGTCCACGCCAGAATGGTGATCGAACCGTTTGTCCTCGAAACTGCGCAGCATCGCGAGATAGGCCGGATCCACCTCTGCCGCGCTGGCGGAGAGCCGCCATATGCCGTCTGCGACCGTGTAGGGACGCAGGAGCGTGCCATCCCGCGCGACGACTTCCACCCCTGTGGCGACGGTCAGTGGCGGTAGTTCCGTCCCGTCGATCCAGCCGTCGAACGCATCCCGCCCGCCAGCGGAAAGGCCCGCAGTCACCACGAGGGCGACGATCAGCCGGGCCAGCGGTTTCATCAGGGGGCGACCTCGATCGTGCCGCTGTCCGTCACGGCGCGGTAGTCGGGCCGGTACATGTCGGCCACGCTGGCGGCGGGATGATGATAGCGGCCCGGCGTCACGGCCCGAAGGATATAGGCAAGGCGCAGCACCTCCACCCCGTCGCTGTCGACCTGCGCGACGAAGCGGTCCTCCCGGAACTCTGCATGGGCGACGGTCTCCGTCGGTTGCAGCCAGTCCAGCTGTGAGAGATCGCCTGCGCGCAGGAGGTTCGGGTTGTCGATCTCCAGCCCGCCGGGCAGGGGGTCGTCTATGACGAGGCGCGCGGGCACCGTTTCGGTCGGCGTCACCTCGATCACTGCGACCAGACGTGTTCCGGGGGCAAGCGGGCCGTTGACCGGCTCTCCGGAGAGAGTGGTGTAGCGGCGGGTGATCGCATAACCTTGGCCACCCGCGGGCTCCGCCACCGCGGGGACGCCGAAGGTGGTGAGGGTGAGCAGGCTCGCCGTGCCGCCGTTGTTGCTGACGGTGACGGGCGTGGCTGCCTCATCGTCGGACAGCGCCTGAACAGCGCTGCCGGCGACAGGAGCGCCGTTGACGGTGATGTCGCCAGAGGTCTCCGCCGAGAGCGCGTGGGCGGCCAGCAAGGTCCATGCCGCCTCCTGCGTGGAGGCGGTGCCGGTCGCATCCTCTCCCAGTCTTGCGACGATCCGGTCGAGCGGCGCTGCGCGGCTGCCGGCCTCGGCCGCAAGCGCGACCATCCCCGCCGCGTCGCGACGGTCCGAGCCATAGTCATCCCGCCCGGTACGGTTGCCAGGGGCGCCAAGCCGCTCCAGCGCCATCTCGCCCGCCTGAGCGAAGAGGCGGTCCGCGCGGGACTGGTCGCCGGTGGTGGCCAATGCCGCGCCAAGCTGCGCTGCCGCAAGCGGCGTGTCGAAGGCCGCTGCTTTTACATCAGCATAATAGCGCAGGTCATCCACCGGCGCCCGGCCGGCGCGGGTCAGAACGAGCATCGCATAGGCCCATGGCCCGCCCCGCGCATCGAAATCGGGTGCAAAGGAAAGCTGGTTGCGCAGGTTGTCGAGCGCGCTGGTCAACGCGCGTTCCGGTACGGCGCCGCCCTGCTCCTTCGTGCGGAGCAAGACATCGGTCGCATAAGCATCGAGCCAGAGATCCCCCGATCCGGCCTGCCACAGACCGAAAGAGCCGTTGGCCGACTGGTTCGCGAGGATCCGGGCAACGGCCTGCCGGGCCGCATCCTCGGCAGGTGGCAGTCCCATCTGCGAGAGCGTCTCGGTGAAGTAAAGCAGCGGCAGCAGGCGGGAGGCCGTCTGCTCCGTGCAGGCATAAGGATAATCGGCCAGAAGCTTCAGCAACCCCGGCACATCGAGCCGGGCCTGCGGTCCCGCCGCGAGAGTGGCGCTTCCCGTACCGGGAACGTAATTGGCAAAGACATCGCGGTCGAAGCGGAGCGTCTGGCCCGGATCGAGGGCGATGCGGCGCGTCTCGCTGACCGGCGGGTCGTTGCGGCGGACGGGGATCGCCACCTCCTGCGAGAGAGTACGGCCGTCCGGGGTCGTGAGGGCCACGTTGATCCGTGCCCAGCCCTGCTCTGAGGCGGAGAAGGGCAGCGTCACCTCGGCCGTGCCGCCTTCGGCCAGTTCGATCCCTTCCGGTACCAGGGAAGAGAGCGTCAGCCCGCTGGCCGTGACGCTGAGAGGCATGTGTCCCGCCGCCCCCGCCGCATGGGTGAAGCGGAGAAGCAGCCGGCTCTCATCTCCCGGGGCCAGCACGCGCGCGGCGCTGGCTTCCACCACAACGGGGTCACGCACAGTGACATCTGCCGTAGCCTGCCCGACACCGCTCTCCGACCAGATCACCGCCATGAGCCGCACCGTGCCGTTGAACGCGGGCAGATCGAAGCCGGTCCGCACGACGCCATCCTCAACCGGGAGCGGGCCGGAGAAGAAAGAAACCGGCGCAGCAGCGGGCGGCTCTCCCTGCAGGCGCGCCTGTGCGCCCGCATCGCCGCCCGACCGTATGGTGCCAAGCGCGCCGCTCAACCCGTCTATCAGGCGGCCGTAGATATCGCGGATCCCGACGCCCAGCCGCTGCTGCCCGAAGTAGTGCCCCTCCGGATCGGGGGGTGTGAACCCGGTAAGGTTCAGGATGCCAAGATCGACCGCGGCAATGGTGGCGTAGGTGCCGGGCGCCGCGCCATCCACCCGCAGAACCGCCTCCATCGGGCCACGGGGGTCGGCGCTGGCGGGCATGTCGAAGCGCGCGAGGATCCGCTTCTCTCCCGGTGCGATGGCGGCATGGGCCAGCCCCATTGCACGGGCCGGATTGTGTCCCGCCGCCCGGTCCAGCGGGCGGAGGAGCGAGGCCGTCACATAGGCGCCGGTGCCCCAGTCCTCCGTCACGGCGAGATCGACCACAGCACCGCCCGCAGGCACGGTGACGACCCGGCTCGCGATCACCCGGTTGGCCAGCACGGTCACCAGCGCCTGCCCGCCTTCGCGGGAGGAGATGCGGAAATGCGCGGTTTCGCCGGGATTGTAGACATCCCGATCCAGCGAGACTTCCAGCCGGTCGGGGGTGCCGCTGCCCTCTGTCGCGCCGTACCAGCCTGCGTCGAAGCCGATGGAGGTTCCTACCGGCGTGCCATCTGCCGCCTCCACCCGCAGCTCGTAATGGCCCCAGTCCACACGGGGAGCAAGGACGAGCGGGGCATCCGCGGGGATCTGTGCCTCTCCCTGCGCCACCTCGGCGCGCGTGGTCACCGGCTGCCAGTTCCATGCGCTGTCGAGGTTGAACCACTGGTAGCGCGTCTCCACCCGTTCCAGAGTCCATCGGACGGGCAGGGCTGCGCGGGTGAGCGCGGGATCCAGCGCGATGACATCGTACCGGGCCTCGCCGCCTTCGGGCACTGGGCCTTCGGTGGCGGGCCTGATGCCGATGACCGGCGTTCCGGGCAGGACGGGCGCGACCGTCCGCCGCTCGACCGGGCGCCCGGAGCCTTCCGCGACGCGCAGGACGACCTCCGCCTCCAATGGCCGGGCAGGGGGCAAGTCGACCGGCGGCAGGGTGAGGGTGAGCGGCAGGGTTCCGTCCGGCCCGGTGCGAAGACCGGAGGGGAGCGGCGCCATCCGCGGTGCGAACGGGTCATCCTGCAGGCCGAAGCGATAGCCTGGCCAATCGGCAAGCGACGCTGCCGCCCGGAGCCGCACCTCCCCCTCAACCGCCAGATCGGGGGCGGGCGGTCCGAAAAGATAGCGTGCGGCCACGCGCCCCTCCGCCACCGCGCCAAGCCGGAGCGGAGCCTGGCCAAGCGTCAGTGCCACGTCGATCCGCTCGGGCAGGAAATCCTCGACGAGGAAGGTCCGGCTGGTCAGCGGGCGATCCGCCTCGGCCAGAATGTCGATCCGCCACAGCCCGCGCGCGGCGTCCGGGCCGAGAGGGGCCGCCCAGACATGCCCTCCGGCGCCCTGATCTGTGCCGGTCTGCCGCATATACTCGACCCCGTCGGGGCGCGTCAGGCGGAGGGTGAGCGGCAGACCGGTCTCCGCCGCCGCCCTGTCGTTCCGCGCGAGCGCGGTGACATTCACCGTCTCGCCGGGCCGGTAGACGCCCCTGTCCGTCGTCAGGAACACGTCGATCGGCGGCGGCGCTTCCCGCCCCGCGACCCCCCTGTCCGACAGATCGAATTCCGGCTCCGTCAGCGACAGGAACGAAAGATCCTCCCCGCGCCGGAGCGTGAGAAGCGCCGGGGCCCCCGCGCCTGCTCCGCGCAGCAGGGGCAGGGCAAAGGCGGCGCGGCCCGTGTCATCCGTCTCCGCTGCCGCGAGCACCGCATTGCCCTGCGAGATGAGCGAGACCTGCGCCCCGGCCAGCGGCTCCGCCGTCCCGAGGCTCTGTGCAAAGACAGTCAGCCCGTCCGCGCCGGTCATGGTGGTCACACCGATATCGCTTATGACGAACCATTGCTGCGGCCGGGACGCGTCACTGTCCCCGGCATCCGCAACGGCCGCGCGAAGGACGTAGACGCCCGGTTCCAGCGGCCCCGCTGCGGCGAGCGGCAGGCGGGTGGTGATCTCCCGGTTCAGGGGCGAGGGCACCTCCGCCGTGCCCCGCCAGATCTCCTGGGCAAGCTGCGCGTCGAAATCCTCGATCCGCCAGGGGGGCAACGGGGTCGCAAACAGCTGCTCCTGCATCGCGCGGACGAGCGCCCTGTCGCTGACCCGGGAAAGGACGAGGTCGAGCCGGCCCGCATTGACCGTCGTGACCGGAAGCGCCACCTCTCCCGTCCGGGGCAGCACATAGGCCCGGCCCGGAAACCATGCGGCGGGGCTGCGGTCGCGTACATAGGCGGTGAGCGGCGTATCGGCGCGGAGCACTTCGCCCCGGGCGGAGGGCAGGCCCCGCCGGAACGTCAGTGTGTAACGCTCGCCATGCCGGACGCCGCCGATGCAGAGCTGCTGGCCCGCAGCCTCCACCGACAGCGCGGGATCGGGCAGGCGCACGAAGGGAGCATAATCCACCCCGGCGGGCGCCAGCGGCTCGGAAAAGACGGCGCAGATCCGTGGCCGGTCGGTGGCCGTGTCGATCTGCGTATCGGTAAGGCGGAAGCCGTATTTGCCGATGGCTTCGTCTAGGGCCGCGGCGGTTTCGGGGCGCGCGTCCAGCGTTTGCGCCAGCCTGAGCGCAGGGATCATGTCACGTCCCCGGCCCATCGGCTCCAGCGTCGCGGCGAGTTCCGTCAGCGATGCGGCGCGGGCGGAAGGGGTTTCCGCCCGCAAGTAGGCGTTGATCGCAGCGGAGAGAGCCTCCTGCAAACCACCCCAGCGATCTTCCGCCTCCGGGACAAGCGCGGCGCGGCGGGTCAGCAGGGCGTAGCGGGTCCAGTCCCCGCTGTCGTCGGTGAGCGTGATGCCCTGCGCGGCAAGGTCGGCAGCCGCCTGCCACTGACCTGCAGCGCGCGCGGCCTCGGCCTCTTCCCGCAATGTGGGGAGCGCGCGCCCCTCCGCCGGGTGGCGGGCGGCGAAAGCGGCGGCGAGCGACCGTGCCTGGGTCAGATCATCCGGTGTGAGGAATGCCGCAAGCTCCGTCGTCCGCGCAGCGCCCCGGTTTCGCTCGGCGCCGGAAAGGGCGATGACCGGGCCTGAGATCGCGCCGGAGTAGGGGGAGGCCGTGCCCGCGACGGACTTCGGGAAACAGGCGCCTGAACGCGCGTTGAAGGTCATGGCCACGCAGCGCGTCTCAGCCAGGCAGGCGCGGATGCAGGCGTCGAGCGTGGTGCCGAAAATCTGACGGATATCGCCGCCCGGAATATCCTGCCCGCTGGTGAGCGCTACACGCCGTTCCGGCACCACATCCTGTGCGGGCAGGACGGACGCGCCCGCCAGGACACCCAGCGCCGCGAGAAGGCCGATAGACAAACGCATGACACTTCTCCGTTGCCGCCAAGGCGCTTTGCTGGGCGAAGGCTCCGGGCCGCGCACCCATGAGTGCAGGATAGGGGAAGCCGCAGGCGTGGCAACCACAGCAGCACCCTTCGGTGCAGATTCCCCCTTTCCTGTGCTGTCGCCATCTTCCGGACTGCTGCCCGTGATCGGCCCGCACGGCAGCCGACCATTCCACATCCAGGGCTGGCATTCCGTTACCCCGAGAACGCTCGGCGGCCGGTTGTCTGGATGCAGGATCGCAGGACGCGGCCTGTTCAGGAAGTGCGATCAACGGGAAGTTATGGGCCTCGGGCTGTCGGCGGCTTCGGGCTGTCGGCGGTCGAACGGGGGGCGGTGTCCGAGGATCCGGCCTATCTGAGCCAGAATTCCGATACCGGGCGGCGCATGTGCGGGGAGCTTCTGCCGCCCCAGCTTGGCCTTTGCCACCCGCGCGATACTTATGTGGAGGAGCCCGCGGCGGGGGAAACACATGGCCGGAGTGACGAAGCCCTCAGGGGCGGCAGCTGGGGCAGGGCAAAAGTCCGACGGGAGGAGCCACCTGGCGCTCTGGATCGTGGCGGCTCTGGTTCTGGGGGTCGCCGTCGGCGGCTGGTGCCATGCGCAGGCGGCGGACCCGGAAATTGCTGAACGCATCGCGGGGCGGTTCGGCATCGTGACGACCATCTTCCTGCGGCTCATCAAGATGATCATCGCACCGCTTGTCCTTTCAACCATCGTGTCGGGCATCGCGAGCCTTGGTGATGCGAAGGCGGTGGGAGGTTTGGCGCTTCGGGCCATGGGCTGGTTCGTCACGGCGTCGCTCGTTTCCCTGCTGATCGGCCTGGTGATGGCGAATATCGTGCGTCCGGGGGCGGGCCTGAACCTGTCCATGCCGGCGGGCGCGGCGGGCGTCGAAACGAATACGCTGAGCCTCGCGCAGTTCTTCACCCACGTCTTCCCCGACAGCATCGTGGCGGCGATGTCGGAAAACGAGGTGCTCCAGATCCTCGTGTTCTCGGTGTTCTTCGGTCTTGCCGTGGGGGCGCTGCCGCGGGAGCGGTCCGCGCCGATAATCGCGCTTGCCGATGCCGTCGCCGCGGCGATGTTCATGGTCACGGGCTATGTCATGCGCCTTGCGCCGCTGGCCGTTTTTGCTGCCATGGCGGCTGTGGTGACGGTGCAGGGGCTGGGCGTGCTGATCGACTATGGCCGGTTCATCGGCGGGTTCTACCTCGGCCTGCTGCTGCTCTGGGCCTGTCTGATCGGGGCGGGCTGGCTGTTTCTGGGGGCGAGCGTGTTCCACCTGCTGTCGCTGTTGCGGGAGCCAATGCTCGTCGCCTTCTCGACCGCCTCGAGCGAGGCGGCCTATCCCAAGACAGTGAGCCAGCTCGAGGCGTTCGGGGTGAGCGGGCGGGTGACCGGCTTTGTCCTGCCGCTCGGCTATTCCTTCAATCTCGACGGCTCGATGATGTACCAGACCTTCGCCGCGCTGTTCATTGCCCAAGCCTACGGGATCGACATGACCCTTGAACAACAGGTCATCATGCTTCTGGTGATGATGGTCGCATCGAAGGGCATTGCCGGGGTGCCGAGGGCGTCGCTGGTGGTTGTTGCCGCGGTATCGCCCATGTTCGGCCTTCCGGCGGAGGGCGTGCTGCTCATTCTCGGGATCGACCAGATCCTCGACATGGGCCGGACCGCCACCAACGTGATCGGCAACGGCCTTGCCACAGCGACGGTCGCCCGTTGGCAGGGCGAACTCTCACCGCCGGAGAGCGGAGACCGCACGACGTGACCGCCAAAGGTCAGATCATCTCCAGCGGGGTCCGGTGGGTGGGCGGCGGGAACAGCTTGTCGAGAAAGGTCCGTGTCTCCTCGTCCAGCCTGACATCAAGGGCGCCCGCGTTGTCTTCGACATGCGCGACGCTACCGGCCTTGGGGATGGGAATGACGCCTGGCCGTTCCAGCAACCATGCCAACGCCAGACGGGCGGGAGAGAGCGAAAGTCCTTCGGCGAGCAACGCGAATTCCGGATGACTGAGAAGCCGCCCCTGTTCGATCGGGCTGTAGGCCATTGCCGGTATCCCGCGGGAGGACATCCACGGCAGCAGGTTCCACTCCACCCCGCGCCGCGTGAGATTGTAGAGCACCTGATTGGTTTGGCAGCCGAAACCATCCGCCGCCGACAGCTCCTCCATGTCATCGGTATCGAGATTGCTGACCCCCCAGTTTCGGATCAACCCGTCCCGTTTCAGCCGCTCCATCGCGACCACAGTCTCTCCCAATGGCACGTTTCCCCGCCAGTGAAGCAGGTAGAGGTCCAGCCGGTCTGTCCCGAGCCGCCTGAGGCTTCGGCGACAGGCATCCGGCAGTCTGGCTTCCGAAGCATTCTGGGGATAGGCCTTGGAGACGAGAAACACCTCCTCCCGCCGACCGCGGATCGCCTCGCCGACCATCTCCTCCGACGCGCCGTCGCCATACATTTCGGCCGTGTCGATCAGCGTAAGACCGAGGTCCAACCCTCTCCGCAGCGTGGCGATCTCCTCCGCCCGGCGGGAGGGGTCTTCGCCCATCATCCACGTGCCCTGTCCCAGCGGAGGGGTGATCGCTTCCCCGTCGGGGAGGCGTACGTCGCGTTCGTTCATTTTCGTCTCCTTCTGCCCCAGAACAATGCGCGTCGTCCCGTTAAGGTCCATCTTCTTGGCCTTCGGCGGCGGGAAGGATACAACGTGACGCCGGAGGTGCCGCATGAAGATCGCAAGTTTCAACATCAACGGGGTTCGCGCACGAATCGAGGCCCTCACTGCCTGGCTTGGCGAGGCGCGGCCCGACGTCGTCGTCCTGCAGGAGATCAAGACCGTCGACGAGAGTTTCCCGCGAGAAGCGATCGAGGATATGGGCTACAACGTGGAAACCCATGGTCAGAAGGGCTTCAACGGTGTGGCGATCCTGTCGAAGTACCCGCTTGAGGATGTGACCCGCGGCTTGCCTGGCGACGAGAGCGACGAGCAGGCCCGGTGGATGGAGGCGACGGTGGTGGCGACGCGGCCCGTGCGGGTCTGTGGGCTCTACCTGCCAAATGGCAATCCCGCACCAGGGCCGAAATACGATTACAAGCTCGCCTGGATGCAGCGGCTGGAGGCGCGGGCGCGCCATCTGCTGACCCTGGAGGATCCGGCGGTGCTGGCGGGCGACTACAATGTCATCCCCGAACCGCGCGACGCCAAGCGCCCGGAAGCCTGGGTGAAGGACGCGCTGTTCCTGCCAGAGACACGCGGGGCCTTCCGCAAGCTGCTGGCGCTCGGCTACACGGATGCTTTCCGGGCGCGAAATCAATCCGCTGGGCAGTATACCTTCTGGGACTATCAGGCGGGTGCCTGGAACCGCGATGACGGTATCCGCATAGACCACATGTTGCTCACTCCCCAGGCCGCCGATCTGCTGTCCGATTGCCGGATCGACAAGCAGGTCAGGGCGGGGGACAAGCCCTCCGACCATGTACCGATCTGGATCGAGCTGGATGCCTAATGGCACAAAACCCGTTGCACCCGCCTCGGAGGCCGGTTAAGAGACGCACCAGACACGCACCCGTAGCTCAGCTGGATAGAGTGCTGCCCTCCGAAGGCAGAGGTCACAGGTTCGAATCCTGTCGGGTGCGCCAATAAAATCAAGCAGTTAGATGACGCGCTTGATGAGATGAATATCCTGCAGTGAGCATACAGTGAGCGGTCGGAGGGAAATCGTTTCCCGCGCTGCTCGCAGAATCGAATGGCCGCGCCTCGCCCGAAGGAGGGCCGGGTCTGCGCGGCTGCCGGGGTTTTCCCACTCACCGGCGAACGAGGACGCTTTGGCGAATGTCGAACGCCGGGCGTGCCCTGCCTTACCCGAACACGGCGTCGAACATCGCAGGTGACAGCGGCCCGGACGGGCGGGTCGGGGTCGCGGGCGTGGCGAGCTTCGTTCCACAGGCGTCGCGTCCATCGCCGTGACAAAATCGACATGCCGCGGCTCAAGCGGAACTCGCATCAGCCGGGCCCATGCCTCGATCTCCGAGAATCGGATCGCTCCAGCCCGGCGCTGCCGTAGCTGCGGGCGGAGAGGGCGACGAAGGCCTGCCAGAGACCGAACCCGGCCTCAGGCGGGGTGATCCGGTCCGCGATCCGGTCCCCCGCCACGGCGCGGCGCACGGCAGCGCAGAGTTGCTCGCGAAGCCGTTCCATCAGCGCACCCGCGGATTGCTGGAAGCCGGTCCATCAGCGCACCCGCGGATTGCTGGAAGCCGGTCCATCAGCGCACCCGCGGATTGCTGGACGTGATCTTATGGACGAGCGTCGGGAGCGCATCCATCACCTGAGCGACGCCCTGCGCTGAGCCGATCATTCTGGCTGGTGTCGGGCCGGGGATGATCAATTTGATACTTGAACAATTGAGTTCTCGACTGCCCGATCTGAACATGCTCCCCCGGCTTTTTCTCGTCGTACGCGTGTATTTGTCCAAACATTTTGCGACCGTTGATCGGTGATCTATCTGCCGATAGGTTTGATATCGTTGGACTTCCGAGGGGACGCATTCGCTGATTGGTGGCCATCGACGGGGATCAGCCGATCGCCTACCCCAACTTACACCGCTTCACGCCAGTATCTGAACCAGCACCCGGCACCCTACAACTGCAACGGCTTCATGTCGTGCGCGAACAGGAGAACAAGGGTGTTACTGATCGCCTTACCTCTGCAAACGGCTGCCTCGGCCGGTGTGCCAGAGGCCGCTCTTGCCGTTCTCCATCATAATGGACGCGCGAAACGCCTCTAACCGGCGGAAGGTCCATCATCACGGTATGCGAGAGATATGCTGCTGGGCGGCGCAATCGACACGAACCGTCCGGGCGGTCTATGGGGTCTCTCTGATGCAGAAGGTCAGCGAACGGTCAACAAGGGCGATCTGATCCGCCGCGATGCACCCACCGTATAGCTAGCCGCCGTCGGGCGTCTTTCCCGAGCCGGATGGCGTTCCGTCGCGAGCACCCGGACTGCCTCCGCTTCGTTCAAAGTCTGGCCGTTCCCCGCCGCGAACGCCTGTTAGCGGGGTGGGACGGGACCGCTAGAAGGCAGAACAGGTTTCTAACCCCTCAGTGACGGATCATGCAGACCATAATGCTTTGCCTACGGACGCCGCTGGCCTGAAGCCGCCTCTATTCCACCGTCACCGATTTAGCCAGGTTGCGCGGCTGATCTACGTCAGTGCCTTTCGCGACCGCGGTATGGTATGCGATGAGCTGCGCTGGTACGGCGTAGAGGATCGGCGCAAAGGGGGCGGCCACTTCGGGCATGTGTATTGTGGAGGCGACGCCCGGACCCGCTTCATGGATGCCCTGATGGTCGGAAATGAGCAGCACCTTGCCCTTCCGCGCCATCACTTCCTGCATGTTGGAAACGGTTTTGTCGAAGAGCGCATCGCGCGGGGCCATGACGATCACCGGCATGGTTTCATCAATCAGGGCTATAGGACCATGCTTTAGTTCGCCTGCCGCGTAACCTTCGGCATGTATATAGCTGATTTCCTTAAGTTTTAACGCTCCCTCCAAAGCTAGCGGGAACATCGGACCGCGCCCGATGAAGAGCGCGTCTTTGGCTTCGGAGAGCTGACGGGCCAACCGCTCGATCTGATCGGACTGGCCAATGGCGGTGTTGAGCAGACCGGGCAGGCTGCGGAGCACCGCGATATGGTCGCGCAGTTCCTCGGGAGAGATGCGGCCCCGATCAACGCCCGCGCGCAGGGCAAGCAGGGCGAGGATCAGAAGCTGGCACGTGAATGCTTTGGTCGAGGCCACGCCGATCTCTATCCCGGCGAGGATCGGCAAAGCACCATCGGCCTCCCGTGCGATGGTGGAGGTGGCGACGTTCACGATACCCACCGTCTGCGCAACCTGACCCTGCGCATGGCGCAGCGCCGCGAGCGTATCGGCAGTCTCCCCCGACTGGCTGACGAAGAAGGCCAGCGATCGGGGCGACAGCACCGGCTCGCGATAGCGGAATTCCGACGCAAAGTCGGTATCCACCGGAAGGCCCGCAAGCTGTTCGAACCAGTACTTCGCAACCTGACAGGCGATATAGGCAGTGCCGCAGGCGGACATCGTCACCCGATCCGCGCTGGCGAAGTCTATGTCGATGGGCAGTACGATTTCCCCATCGGCATTGATGTAGTGCGAGAGCGCATCGCCCAGCACGACCGGCTGCTCCGCGATCTCCTTGGCCATGAAATGCTTGTAGCCAGCCTTTTCGATCCGCGCGGCATCCATGCGGATCGTCTCCATCTTGCGGTTGGCGCGACGCCCTGCCGCATCATAGATCACGGCACCGGAGCGGCGGATCACCGCGCGGTCTCCCTCTTCTAGATAGGTGATCCGGTCGGTCATCGGCGCGAGGGCGATGGCGTCCGATCCCACGAACATCTCGCTGTCGCCATGCCCGATCGCGAGGGGTGACCCCTTGCGGGCGACGATCATCAGATCCTCCTCGCCGTCGAACAGGAATCCCAGAGCAAAGGCCCCCTCCAGCCGCGCCACCGTCGCGGCGGTAGCGGCGTCGGCGTCCATGCCGGTTTCCATGTAGCTGCGGGTGAGGGTGGCGACGATCTCCGTATCCGTGTCGGAATCGAAGCTGTAGCCCTGCTCCTCCAGCTCCGCCTTCAGCGGGCGGAAGTTCTCGATGATGCCGTTGTGAACGACCGCGACACCGCCAGAGACGTGCGGATGCGCGTTGCGGACGGAGGGCGCGCCATGGGTGGCCCAGCGGGTATGGCCGATGCCCGACTTGCCGGCCAGCGGCTCATGCACCAGCAGGTCCGACAGGTGGACGAGCTTGCCCGTCGCCCGCCGCCGGTCAAGATGGCCGTGGTTGATCGTGGCGATTCCAGCGCTGTCATAACCGCGGTACTCGAGCCGCCGCAGCGCCTCCACCAGCATGGGGGCGACTTCGTGATGGCCCAGAACGCCGACGATACCACACATGTCAGTTGCCTCCCTTGGCGCGCTTCGCGGCGCGGAGTCGTTCAAAGAACCGCAGGGCGAAGCCGGGCTTCACCTCCTGCTTGGCGCGGGCGACGCCAAGGGCGCCTGCCGGAATATCCGAGGTGATGACGGAGCCGGTCGCGGTCATCGCATCGTCGCCGATCCGCACGGGGGCGACCAGCATGGTATCCGATCCGATGAAGACCCGCGCACCGATCTCCGTCCGATGCTTGTTCACGCCGTCATAGTTGCAGGTGATGGTGCCTGCGCCGATATTCGTTTCCTCGCCCACGCTCGCATCCCCGATATAGGTGAGGTGGTTGACCTTCGCCCCCTGCGCGATGGTGGCGTTCTTGATTTCGACGAAGTTGCCGACATGCACCCCTTCGGCCAGTTCCGCGCCGGGGCGGAGCCGGGCGAAAGGCCCGACCGTCGCGCCTTCCGAGACATGGCATCCTTCGAGATGCGAAAAACCCCTGATGCGCGCGCCGGATTCGACCGTGACACCGGGCGCGAAGATCACGTTGGGTTCCACCACGGTGTCGCGGCCAATGGCGGTGTCCCAGGAGAAGTGCACCGTCGCCGGATCAATCAGGGTCACCCCGTTCTCCGCCGCTTCCGCCCGGGCACGCTCCTGGAAGGCGGCCTCCGCCGTGGCGAGTTGGGCACGGGTGTTCACGCCCATCGTCTCCACCTCCGCACAGGTGACAGCGGTGGCGGACAGCCCCTGCGCCCGGCCGAGGGCCACGATATCGGTCAGGTAGTATTCGCCCGCCGCATTTTCGTTGCCGACCTCGGAAACGAGCCGCATCAGCGTGGCGGCATCGGCGCAGAGCACGCCGCTGTTGCACAGCCCGATCCGCCGTTCGCTCTCCGTCGCATCCTTGTACTCCACGATGCGGATAAGGGTGTCGCCCTCCATCACCAGCCGGCCGTAGCGTCCGGGATCCGCCGCCTCGAAGCCCAGCACGACGATATCGTGCTGCTTCCGCGCGGCCAGCATCTCCTCCAGCGTTTCGGCCCGGATGAAGGGCGTGTCACCGTAGAGAACGATGGCATTGCCCGCAAAGGCCTCCAGCATCGGCGCGGCCTGCAACACCGCGTGGGCGGTGCCAAGCTGTTCGGCCTGCTCCACGGTGCGGACGCGCTCGTCGAACCCCTCCGCAACGCCGGCAACCGCGGCCCCGCCATGGCCGGTCACGACCACCGTGCGCTCCGGTTCCAGCGGCGCCGCAGAGAGCAGCGCATGAACCACAAGCGGCGCGCCCCCCACTTCGTGCAGAACCTTGGGCAGGTCCGAGTTCATTCGCGTTCCCTGACCCGCTGCCAGAACGATGAGTGCCGTCGCCATACGTCTGATCTTCCCTTCCTGTCGCGCCCGTTTTACCGAGAGCCTCGTCTGCCGCAAGAGCGCGGGCCATCACATGAATTTACGGGACGTTTCAAGGAGCGGCGAATGCGGACGGTGATCTTTGATCTGGATGGAACCCTGGCGGACACCTCTGCCGATCTGATCGCCGCGGCCAATGCCTGTTTTCAGGCGCGCGGGGAGGGGACACCGCTCGACCCCGAAGTGGATGCCGGAACGGCTTTCGCGGGTGGACGCGCGATGCTCCGGCTAGGGCTTTCGCGGCTGGGACGGGAGTGGAGCGAGGCGGATGTTGACGCGGATTTTCCCTTGCTGCTCAAGGCCTATGCCGAGGATATCGACCGTCACACCCGCCTCTATCCCGGCGCGGTGGAGGCCGTGGAAGCGCTCCGCCAGAGGGGGGACAGGGTGGGCATCTGCACCAACAAGCCCGAGGCGCTGGCGGAGACACTTCTTGCCCGCCTCGGCGTGCGTGGGTTGTTCCAGTCGCTGATCGGCGCAGATACGCTTGCCAGCCGCAAACCCGACCCGGAACCCTATCGGCAATCCGTTCTGCGCGCGGGTGGGGATGTCAGTCGCTCGCTTCTCGTCGGGGATACGGTGACGGATCGGAACACGGCGCGGGCCGCGGGCGTGCCTGTCGTGCTTGTCACCTTCGGCCCCGAGGGCCCCGGTATTGCCCGGCTTGAGCCGGATGCCCTGCTGGGTGACTATGCCGACCTGCCGGAGATGGTGGAGCGTATCCTGCCGATGTGAGCTATTTTTCGCGAGCGCTCCAGCGGTCAGGAACATCGCCGCGCGTCTGCTGTTGTTATTGTGCCAGTCAGACTGGCGAGGAGTTGGAGGAACTCACAATGGCAACCAATCAACATGGCTCGTCCGACAAGGACAAGAAGAGCGGCCAGATGAAGCAGGACATGGACCACAACAAGGGTGGTCAGCAAGGCGGCTCTAAGTCGTCTAATCCGGGAAACTTCGCCAATGATCGCGAACGCGCGTCGGAAGCGGGGCGGAAGGGCGGCGAATCCTCGCACGGGAAGAGCTGATCCGAAAGGTTGCAAGAAAGGCCGGCCGGGCATACCGGCCGGCGTTCTCATGTGCGCGGCAGCGATGTCTCAGTCCAGCGGAACGGTGGAGATCGCCATTTTGGCGGACCCCTCCACGACCTGATCGCCATGCGAGACATAGATCAGCGTGCGATGCGCCTCATCATATATCCGGCGCACCTTCAGCGACTTGAAGATGATTGAACGCCGCTCGCTGAAGACTTCCTCTCCCTTTGGTCCCTTTTCGATATCGCCCAGCGTCACCGGCCCTACCTTGGCGCAGGAGATGGCGGAGTTCGACGGATCCTCAAACCAGTTCCCCTGGCGCAGACGGTCTATCGTCGAGCGGCTGAAATAGGCGACATGGCAGGTCACGCCCTGCACCTTCGGGTCGTCGATCGCTTCAACCACCACATCATTTCCCATCCAGTCCACCCCGATGCGACCGACCTCCTCGGCAGAGACGGCGGTCGTCGTGAGCAACATTGAAAGGACGATAACGATAGGGCGCATCTTGGTCTCCATCTCGGCCCGATCATTTGCGCGATTGACCGGGTGCGAGGCCAGCGATATTTATTGAACACACGTTCAATTCCGGGGAGGGAATCGGGATGTTCATGGCGTCGATGCGCTTCGATCTGGGCGAGGATATCGAAGTACTGCGCGAGGCGGTTCACCGCTGGGCGCAGGAACGGCTGAAGCCGATGGCGGCAGAGATCGACCGCACGAACGACTTTCCCGCCCCGCTGTGGAAGGAACTGGGCGACCTCGGCGTGCTGGGCATCACCGTGCCGGAGGAATATGGCGGAGCGGGGATGGGATATCTCGCCCATGTCATCGCGGTGGAGGAGATCGCGCGGGCATCCGCCAGCGTCTCGCTGTCCTATGGTGCCCATTCCAACCTCTGCGTGAACCAGATCAAGCTGAACGGGACGGAGGAGCAGAAGCGGAAATACCTGCCAAAGCTCATCTCCGGCGAACATGTCGGCGCGCTGGCCATGTCGGAGGCGGGCGCGGGTTCCGACGTGGTGTCGATGAAGCTGAAGGCGGACAAGCGGAACGGCTACTACGTCCTGAACGGGACGAAATACTGGATCACCAACGGGCCGGATGCCGACACGCTGGTCGTCTATGCCAAGACCGATCCCGACGCCGGCTCCAAGGGCATGACCGCATTTCTGATCGAGAAATCCATGACCGGGTTTTCCACGTCGAAGCATTTCGACAAGCTTGGCATGCGCGGCTCGAACACGGCGGAACTGGTGTTCGAGAATGTCGAAGTGCCGTTCGAGAATGTTCTGGGCGGTGAGGGCAAGGGCGTCCGGGTGCTGATGTCGGGGCTGGATTACGAACGGGTGGTCCTGTCTGGTATCGGTACCGGGATCATGGCCGCCTGCCTGGACGAGGTGATGCCCTATCTGCACGAACGCCGGCAGTTCGGGCAGAAGATCGGGGATTTTCAGCTCATGCAGGGCAAGATCGCCGACATGTACACCGCCATGAACACCGCGCGCGCCTATGTCTATGAGGTGGCGAAGGCCTGCGACCGCGGTGAGGTGACACGGCAGGACGCCGCGGCCTGCGTGCTCTACGCCTCCGAGCAGGCGCAGGTGCAGGCGCATCAGGCGGTGCAGGCCTTCGGCGGCGCCGGGTTCCTGAACGACAGCGTGGTGAGCCGCCTGTTCCGCGATGCGAAGCTCATGGAGATCGGGGCGGGCACCAGCGAAATCCGTCGTATGCTCATCGGGCGGGAACTGATGTCGGTCACGGCCTGAGGAGGGCGCCATGAAACTCGTCTCTGCGGCACTGACCGCCTCCGAAGGCTTCCGCGCCAACCGGGCCGCCCACCTGTCGTTGCTGGAAACGGCGGCGGAGGCAGCTGCGCTGGCCGCTGCCGGAGGCGGCGAGAAGGCGCGTGCCCGCCATGTGTCGCGCGGCAAGATGGCCCCGCGGGAGCGAGTCGCGAATCTGCTGGATCCCGGCTCCCCGTTTCTGGAGATCGGGGCGACCGCCGCGCATGGCATGTACGACAACGCCGCCCCCTGCGCCGGGCTGATCGCCGGGATCGGGCGGGTGGCCGGGCAGGAGGTGCTCATCGTCTGCAACGATGCGACGGTGAAGGGTGGCACCTATTATCCGATGTCGGTGAAGAAGCACCTCCGCGCGCAGGAGATCGCGGAGGAGAACCACCTTCCTTGTGTCTACCTTGTCGATTCCGGTGGCGCGAACCTGCCGCAGCAGGATGAGGTATTCCCCGACCGGGAGCATTTCGGCCGCATTTTCTACAATCAGGCACGGATGAGCGCGAAGGGCATTCCCCAGATTGCCGTCGTCATGGGGTCGTGCACGGCGGGCGGGGCCTATGTGCCCGCCATGTCCGACGTGACGATCATCGTGAAGAACCAGGGGACCATCTTCCTCGCCGGTCCACCGCTCGTGAAGGCGGCCACGGGGGAGGTCGTGTCGGCCGAGGATCTGGGCGGCGGGGATGTGCATACGCGCCTGTCGGGTGTGGCGGATTATCTGGCGGAGGACGATACCCATGCCCTCGCGCTGGCGCGGCAGGCCGTGGCGGGGCTGAACCGCACGAAGCCGTTTGCCGTGACGATGCAACCCAGCGAAGAACCGGCCTATGACCCGGAGGAGATTCTCGGCGTCGTCCCTGCCGATCTGAAGACGCCCTACGACATCCGGGAGGTCATCGCCCGCGTGGTGGACGGCTCGCGCTTCGACGAATTCAAGGCGCGGTTCGGCGAGACCCTGGTGACCGGCTTTGCCCATGTCACCGGGATACCGGTCGGTATCATCGCCAACAATGGCGTGCTGTTCTCCGAATCCGCGGTGAAGGGGGCGCATTTCGTGGAACTGTGCTCCCAGCGGGGCATTCCGCTGGTGTTCCTCCAGAATATCACTGGCTTCATGGTGGGCCGGAAATACGAGAGCGAGGGCATCGCCCGCCATGGGGCCAAGCTGGTCACGGCGGTCGCCACGACGGAAGTGCCCAAGGTCACCATGCTGGTCGGCGGCTCCTTCGGCGCGGGGAACTACGGCATGGCGGGGCGAGCGTATTCCCCGCGGTTCCTGTGGACATGGCCGAACTCCCGCATATCGGTCATGGGGGGGGAGCAGGCGGCAGGCGTGCTGGCGACGGTGAAGCGCGACGGCATCGAACGCTCCGGCGGGAGCTGGAGCGCCGATGAGGAAGCCGCCTTCAAGCGCCCCACCATCGAGATGTTCGACCGGCAGAGCCATCCCCTCTACGCCTCTGCCCGGCTGTGGGATGACGGGATCATCGACCCGCGCAAGACCCGTGATGTGCTGTCCCTCAGCCTCTCGGCCACGCTGAACGCGCCGATCGGCAAGACGCGTTTCGGCGTGTTCCGCATGTGAGGCATGGTATGAGAAACCTCTCGCAACCAGCGGATTTCGCAGGCGCCAGGCGGGATCGGCGGATTTCGCCGGAGCGGGTTGCCTTTGCTGACGGGACGGGTCAGAAGCGGGGCGATGTTCACGCTTCTTTCTCCTTCCTGGATGCTCCGCCGCGTTCTCCGGCTCCGGTCGCGGCTGCTGTTCCTCGTCCTGCTGGCGACACTGGGGCCGGCCGGGCTGGACATGGGCATGGCGGTGGTCAAACCCATTCACGAAGGCAACGGCAAGACCTGCCGCATCTGGTCGGTCACCGACGGGGATACGCTGAAGCTCGCCTGCCTGACGCGCGGTCTGGTGGACACGCGGCTGCGCGGCTTCGACACGCCGGAGCTGTTCAGCCCCGGCTGCCCCTCCGAATTCGCGCGGGCGGTCGCCGCGACATGGCTGCTCCGCTGGAAGCTCTGGGGCGCGGAGCGGATCGAGGTGCGGCTCGGCTCTCGCGATCTCTACGGTCGGTCGCTGGCGACGGTGCTGCTGGACGGCAGGCCGCTTTCGGCGATCATGGTCGGAAGCGGGCTGGCGCGGGCCTACGATGGCGGGCGCAGACAGGGCTGGTGCGGCGGGCTGATCTGAGCGGGGAGGCGGTGCGATGACCCCGCATTGCCAGCAGGGCCGCCTGTCGGTCGTCGTGGCCGATATCACCACGCTGCATGTCGACGCCGTGGTGAACGCGGCAAACCGCTCGCTTCTGGGGGGCGGCGGCGTGGATGGCGCGATCCACCGCGCCGCAGGGCCGGAGTTGCTGGCCGCGACGCGGAGCCTCGGCGGAGCTGAGACCGGAGAGGTGAAGGTCACGAAGGGTTATCGGTTGCCGGCGCGCCATGTGATCCATGCGGTTGGCCCTGTCTGGAGGGGAGGGGACGCCGGGGAGGCGGCGCTGCTCGCCTCCTGCTACCGCCGCGCGCTGGAGGAGGCAGAGAAACTCGGCCTGGCCTCCATCGCCTTTCCATCCATATCGACCGGCATCTACGGCTATCCCGCGGAAGCCGCCGCAGGGCTTGCCGTCAAAACTGTGCGGGAAGCGCAGGCGTCGCTCGACGTGATCTTCTGCTGTTTCTCCGAAGAACAGGCGCGCCTGCATTGCATGGCGCTGGGGAGGGAATGATGTTCCGCAAGATACTGATTGCCAACCGGGGCGAGATCGCCTGCCGCGTAATGGAGACAGCCCGTCGCATGGGGATCGCCACGGTGGCCGTCTACTCCGACGCGGATGCCGGAGCGAAACACGTGGCCATGGCCGATGAGGCCGTCCATATCGGCGGGCCGAAGCCTGCCGACAGCTATCTGCGCGGTGATCGGATCATCGCGGCCGCGCGGGAGACGGGCGCAGAGGCGATCCACCCCGGCTACGGCTTCCTGTCTGAGAACCCCGATTTCGTCGGTGCGGTGGAAGCGGCAGGGCTGGTGTTCATCGGCCCCTCGGCCCGCGCCATCCGCGCCATGGGCCTGAAGGACGCCGCGAAACGGCTGATGCAGGAGGCCGGCGTTCCGGTGGTGCCGGGCTATCTGGGCGCCGATCAGGATGCGGCCCGGCTGGCGGAGGCCGCGGCGGACGTGGGCTATCCGGTGCTCATCAAGGCGGTGGCCGGGGGCGGTGGCAAGGGCATGCGGCTGGTGGAGACGCCGGACGCCTTCGCCGATGCGCTGGCCTCAGCGCAGGGGGAGGCGCGCACTGCCTTCGGCAATCCCGACGTGCTGATCGAGAAATACGTCGAGAAGCCTCGGCATATCGAGGTGCAGGTGTTTGGCGACGGCACCGATGCCGTGCATCTGTTCGAGCGGGACTGCTCGCTCCAGCGCCGTCACCAGAAGGTGATCGAGGAAGCTCCGGCCCCCGGCATGACGGCGGAGATGCGCGCTGCCATGGGTGAGGCGGCTGTGAAAGCCGCCCGCGCCATCGGCTATGCCGGTGCGGGCACCATCGAATTCATCGTGGATGGGTCTCGTGGACTGCGCCCGGACGGATTCTGGTTCATGGAGATGAACACCCGCCTTCAGGTGGAGCATCCCGTGACAGAAGCGATCACCGGCATCGACCTTGTCGAATGGCAGATCCGCGTGGCGGCGGGTGAGCCGCTGCCCGCACGGCAGAGCGACCTTGCCATTCACGGGCACGCCTTCGAGGCGCGGCTCTACGCGGAGGATGTGCCGGCGGGCTTTCTGCCCGCGACCGGGCGGCTCGAACATCTTGCCTTCCCTGCGGGCGTGCGGGCCGACAGCGGCGTGCGGCCCGGTGATGTCATCAGCCCGTGGTATGATCCGATGATCGCCAAGATCATCGTTCATGGCCCGAACCGGGAGATTGCGCTTTCGCGCCTCGCCGCGGCGGTTGAAGGCACGGAAGTGGCGGGGAGCGTCACCAACCTCGCGTTTCTCGCAGCACTCGCGCGCCATCCCGGCTTCGCGGCGGGAGAGGTCGATACCGGTCTCATCGCGCGGGATCTGGCGGAACTGACCCTACCGCCCTCCGCACCGCCCGCGGTTGCGCCGCTGGCCGCGCTTGCGGTGGCGGGGCTTGCGGCGGGAGGGGGCGCGAACACCGGTTTCACGCTCTGGACGCCGCTCCGTCAGAGCGTCGCCCTCCTGCTGGATGGGGAGGAGCAAGGCGCTGTGGTGCTGCCGCTCGCGCCAGACCATTTCCGGGTGGAGATCGGCGAGGTCATCCACGATTGCGCCCTGCGACAGGGGCAGTGGTGGGTTGACGGTGAGAAGGCGGAAGTGCGGATCGTGCCGCTCTCCGCGGGCGTCGCTCTCTTTGCGCATGGCGCCCATATCGCGCGGCCCGTCGATCAACTCGCCCGTGCCGGAGAGGGCGGGGCAGGCGGCAATGCCGTGCTGGCCCCGATGCCCGGGCTGGTGAAGGCCGTTTTCGTGACGCCGGGGACGGCGGTGGAAAAGGGCCAGCGGCTCGCCGTGCTGGAGGCGATGAAGATGGAGCACACCCTTGCCGCAGGGCGGGATGGCACGGTGGCCGAAGTGCTTGCCGGCGAAGGCTCGCAGGTGGAGGCCGGCGCGCCGCTCATCCTGCTGGAGGAGGAGGCATGATCCGGCTCCATCATGTTCCGCAGGCGCGCTCGTTCCGCATCCTCTGGCTTTTGCTGGAGATGGGGGAGCAGCCGGAGGTCGTCATACACTCCATGCTCGATAGGTCTCTGCGATCACCGGACTATCTTGCCCTGTCACCGGCGGGGCGGGTTCCGGCGCTGGAGATCGACGGACGACGGCTGTTCGAATCCGGCGCGATTACCGAATATCTGTGCGAAACCCGTGCGCCGCAGCTTGGCCGTGCGCCGGGGGAGGTGGAGCGGGCGGACTGGCTGGAATGGCTGCATTTCGCGGAAACCATCGGCCAGCACCTCGCCAACCTGACGCAGCAGCATATCGTACTGCGGGAGGATCACATGCGATCGCCCACCGTGATGCGCCTGGAGGCGAAGCGGCTCGAAAAGACGGTGGAGGTGGTGGAGCGCGGTCTTGAAGGGCGCGATTTTCTGCTGCCCTCCGGCTTTTCCGCCGTGGATGTGCAGGTGGGCTATGGCGTCATGATGGCGCGCCGCTTCGTGCGTTTCGACGCCTTTCCCTCCGCTTCCCGCTGGCTGCACCACTTCGAAACGCGCCCCGCCTTCCGCCGCGCGCTGGAGGAAGATGGCGAGGCCGAAATCTATACCCGCGATTTCTATGAGGCGCCGAATGCGTGACGTCGAGATCTTCGAGGTCGGCCCCCGTGACGGGCTGCAGAACGAGAAGCGACTGATCCCGGCGGCGGAGAAGATCGCGCTGGTCGATCTGCTGTCCACCGCCGGATATCGCAGGATCGAGGTGGCGAGCTTCGTCAGCCCGAAATGGGTGCCGCAGATGGCGGATGGGGCGGCGGTGCTGGCCGGTATCCGCCGCGTACCCGGGATCAGCTATGCCGCGCTTGCGCCGAACCTCAAGGGCTATGAGGGGGCAAGGGCCGCACGGGCGGACGAGGTCGCTGTGTTCGGCTCTGCCTCGGAGGGGTTCTCGAAAGCGAACATAAACGCGACGATTGCGGAGAGCATCGAGCGCATGCGGGGGGTCGCGGCAGCAGCCCAAGCCGACGGCATTCCCGTGCGCGGCTATATCTCCTGCGTGACGGACTGCCCCTATGACGGGCCGACGCCGCCCTCCCATGTCGCGCGTGTCGCGGCGGCGCTCCGCGACATGGGCTGCTACGAGGTGAGCCTTGGCGACACGATAGGGCAGGGGACGCCGGAGACGATCCGCGCGATGCTCGAAGCCGTGTTGCAGGAAGTGCCGGCAGAGCGGCTGGCGGGGCACTACCATGACACGGCGGGACGCGCGCTCGACAATATCGCGGCGTCTCTGGAACTGGGTGTGAGGGTGTTCGATGCGGCGGTGGGCGGTCTTGGCGGTTGCCCCTATGCGCCTGGGGCCAAGGGCAATGTCGCGACGGAAGCCGCTGTGGCGTTTCTGGAGGAGAACGGCTGGCGGACCGGCCTTGACCGCAAGGTCATCGCCGAAGCGGCGCAGATGGCCCGGAGCCTCCGCAGTTCCGAAGCCGCCTGACCCACCGGCTCGAGGGGGTCCTGTGCGCGGGGGACACCCCGCCCCCCTCCTGCTGCCATGATCCTGTCCGAAACGGAGATGCCGAGATGACCGAGACCAGCCGGCCTGAGACCATACGCATTGAGATCGACGCGCGCGGTGTCGCCACGCTGACGCTCGCGCGGCCCGAACGGCACAATGCGCTTTCGGCGCAGATGATGGATGAGTTGTCCGAGGCGGCGCGGCGGCTCGGGGAAGACTCCTCGGTTCGGGTCGTGATCCTCGCCGCGGAAGGCGAGAGTTTCTGCGCAGGCGGCGACCTTGGCTGGATGCGGGAGCAGATGCGGGCCGATGCGGCGCAGCGGGCGCGAGAGGCACGACGGCTCGCCGACATGCTGGGCCTGCTGGACCGCTTGCCCAAGCCGCTGATCGGCCGCATTCAGGGACAGGCCTTCGGCGGCGGACTCGGCATGATCTCCGTCTGCGATACGGCGATCGGAGTGACAGGGCTGAAACTCGGCCTGACAGAGGTGCGGCTCGGACTGATTCCCGCGACGATCGGGCCTTACGTGATTGCGCGACTCGGGGCCGCACGGGCGCGTCGCGTGTTCTTTTCTCCCCGCATCTTCGGACCGGAGGAGGCGCTGTCGCTCGACCTGCTGGCCCGTGTTGTGCCTCCGGAGGATCTGGATGCCGCGGTTGAGGCGGAGGTGGCGCCATACCTGACCGCGGCGCCCGGAGCGGTGGCCGATTCCAAGGCGCTGGTCAGGCGACTCGGTGGCAGCGTGACGCCCGAAGCGGTGGATGCGACAATAGCGGCCCTTGTCGCGCGATGGGAGACAGCGGAGGCCGAGGAAGGCATAGCCGCATTCTTCGAAAAGCGCGCCCCGGCCTGGCGACACTCCTGACCCCCGAAAGCCTTGTTAAATCGGCCCAAGATGCCCGTTTCTCTGGCGTGCGGAGCGGGTTGCTCGGGTTTTGCCCGTCGATCTGCATGAAAACGCGACGTTTGCACACGCGGAACGTTTCTGCAGCGCCGCGGTTGGTTGACCCGGACGGGGGGCAGGGGTAAACCGCTTCGCAGCCACCCGGGATGCCACGGTATCCCAGCGAAGGAGCCACCAGTGGACGATCTGCTGAGAGAATACCTGCCGATCCTCGTCTTTCTCGGTGTTGCCGTCGCCCTCGGCCTCGTCCTGATGCTTTCGGCTGCGATTCTCGCGGTGCGGAAACCGGACCCGGAAAAGGTCTCGGCCTACGAGTGCGGCTTCAACTCGTTCGACGACGCGCGGATGAAGTTCGACATCCGCTTCTACCTTGTCTCGATCCTGTTCATCATCTTCGACCTCGAAGTCGCTTTCCTGTTCCCGTGGGCAGTGGCGTTCGGCGGCCTTACCGACGTGGCCTTCTGGTCGATGATGGTTTTCCTGGGCGTCTTGACGGTGGGCTTTGCCTACGAATGGAAGAAGGGAGCTCTCGAATGGGAGTGATGACCGGCGCGAACACGGCGGGTCCAGACCGTGAGGTCGCGACCCAGGCCCTGAACCGCGAGCTTCAGGACAAGGGTTTCCTGCTCACCTCGACAGAGGACATCATCAACTGGGCGCGCATCGGCTCGCTCCACTGGATGACGTTCGGGCTGGCGTGCTGCGCGGTCGAGATGATCCAGATGTCCATGCCGCGCTATGACGTGGAACGCTTCGGCGCCGCACCCCGCGCCTCGCCGCGTCAGTCGGACCTGATGATCGTCGCGGGGACGCTGACCAACAAGATGGCCCCCGCGCTGCGCAAGGTCTACGACCAGATGCCGGAGCCGCGCTACGTGATCTCCATGGGATCCTGCGCCAATGGTGGCGGCTATTATCACTACAGCTATTCGGTTGTCCGGGGCTGCGACAGGGTCGTTCCGGTCGATGTCTATGTACCGGGTTGCCCACCCACGGCAGAGGCGCTGCTGTACGGCATCCTCCAGTTGCAGCGGAAAATCCGCCGCACCGGCACCATAGCACGTTGAGGGTAAGATGAGCGACGCAGTCCTTGCAGATGCCCCCCTCGCCGAACTGGCGGAACATATCCAGAGCCGGCAACCGCAGCACGTCCTGTCCACCAAGGTGGATTTCGGTGAGCTGACGATAGAGGCCGACCGCAGTTCGATCGTAGCGTTTCTTGAGTTCCTCAAGACCGATCCGAACTGCCGATTCTCGACGCTGGTCGATCTGACCGCGGTTGACTACCCCGAACGCGAAGCGCGCTTCGACGTGGTCTATCACCTGCTGTCGATGTACCAGAACCAGCGCATCCGCGTGAAGATCCCGGTGCGGGAGGAGGAGCTCGTGCCCTCCGTCACAGGGATCCATGCCGGGGCGAACTGGCTGGAGCGGGAAGTATTCGACATGTTCGGCATCCTGTTCTCGGGCCATCCGGATTTGCGTCGCATCCTCACGGACTATGGTTTCCGCGGCTATCCGCTGCGCAAGGATTTCCCGACCACCGGCTACACGCAGGTGCGTTACGACGAGGAACAGAAGCGGGTCATCTATGAGCCTGTCAACCTCGTGCAGGAATATCGTCAATTCGACTTCATGTCGCCGTGGGAGGGTGCGCAATACATCCTGCCGGGCGACGAGAAGAAGTGAGGAGGGTCTGAGATGGACGGTGCTTTCGACGACGCTCTGACCGGCGAACAGAAGATCCGCAACTTCAACATCAACTTCGGGCCGCAGCACCCGGCGGCACACGGCGTGCTGCGCATGGTGCTGGAACTCGACGGTGAGGTGGTGGAGCGCGCCGACCCGCATATCGGCCTGCTGCACCGCGGCACCGAGAAGCTGATGGAGAGCCGGACCTATCTGCAGAACCTGCCCTATCTGGACCGGCTCGACTACGTCTGCCCGATGAACCAGGAGCATGCCTACTGCCTGGCCATCGAAAAGCTGACAGGAACGGTTGTTCCGCGTCGCGCCAGCCTGATCCGGGTGCTCTATTGCGAGATTGGGCGTATCCTGAACCATATCATGGTCATCACGACCGGGATCATGGACGTGGGCGCGCTGACGCCGCCGCTCTGGGGTTTCACGGCGCGCGAAGAACTGATGGTGTTCTATGAGCGGGCCTGCGGCGCGCGTCTGCACGCGGCCTATTTCCGTCCCGGTGGCGTCCATCAGGATCTGCCGCCCGACCTCATCGACGATATCGACGCCTGGGCCGACAAATTCCCGACCCTGATCGACACCCTGGACGCGCTCATCACCGAAAACCGGATCGTGAAGCAGCGGCTGGTGGACATCGCTCTGGTGACGGAGGAGGACATCCAGCAGTACGGCTTCTCCGGCGTCATGGCCCGCGGCACCGGTCTGGCATGGGATCTTCGCCGCTCGCAGCCCTATGAGTGCTACGACGAGTTCGATTTCCAGATCCCCGTCGGCACCAACGGCGATTGCTACGACCGCTATCTCTGCCGGATGCAGGAGATGCGGGAGTCGACCAAGATCATCAAGCAGGCCATCGCGAAACTCCGCCAGACCCCGGGCGACGTGCTGGCGCGTGGCAAGATCACCCCGCCCAAACGCGGTGACATGAAGCGCTCGATGGAAAGCCTCATCCACCACTTCAAGCTCTACACCGAGGGGTTCCATGTCCCTGCGGGTGAGGTCTATGCGGCGGTTGAGGCTCCCAAGGGGGAGTTCGGTGTCTATCTTGTTGCCGACGGAACCAACCGGCCCTACCGCGTGAAGCTGCGCGCTCCGGGCTACATGCACCTTCAGGCGATGGACTATCTTGCCAAGGGGCATCTTCTGGCCGATGTGACCGCCATCATCGGCACGCTCGACATCGTATTCGGCGAGGTGGACCGGTGAGCCGCCCTGCCCAAAGCCAGCTGGCCGCGCCCGTCGCGGCCCGCCAGACCGGAGCCGTCTGATGCTACGCCGTCTATACCATGCGCAGCCCAACCACTTCGAGTTTGCTCCCGCGAACCTCGACTGGGCAAAGGCGCAGATCTCGAAATATCCCGAAGGGCGTCAGGCTTCGGCGGTGATCCCGCTGCTCTGGCGCGCGCAGGAGCAGGAAGGCTGGCTGACCAAGCCCGCGATCGAATATGTCGCGGACATGCTGGGCATGGCCTATATCCGCGTGCTCGAAGTGGCGACCTTCTACTTCATGTTTCAGCTGCAACCGACCGGTTCCGTGGCCCATATCCAGATCTGCGGCACCACGTCCTGCATGATCTGCGGCGCGGAAGACCTGATGGCGGTTTGCAAGAACCGGATCAACGGCCAGCCTCATGAACTCTCGGCGGACGGGAAGTTCAGCTGGGAGGAAGTCGAATGTCTGGGCGCCTGTTCCGGCGCGCCGATGGCCCAGATCGGCAAGGACTATTACGAGAACCTCACTGAAGACAAGCTGACGGCGCTGCTCGACGATCTGGCTGCGGGCAAGGTTCCGGTGCCCGGTCCGCAGAACGGCCGCTTCTCCTCCGAACCGGCGACGGGGCTGACCAGCCTGACCGAGCTTGCGGAGGACCGGCCGGAGCGGAACGCCTCCGTGACGCTCGCACTTGCCATCGGGGATACGGTGAAGCGCATCGACGGGACGGAAGTGCCCCTCAACGCGCCCTGGCTCGACCGTTCCGACCGAAATGCGCCGGTCGAGGGGGGCGAGGAGGTCCAGCCAACTCCGGGTGCGGGCCATCCGATTGACGAGACCGGGATCTCCATCGAGGAAGCGCCCGTCGAGACCGTCGGACGGCCGGAAGTCGAGGGCACTGCCACCGGCGGCACGGCGACGGGTGAACCTGGTCAGCCAGTCGCGGGCGATGATCCCGAAGGTCGCGACGACAAGGATGTGAACCAGGAGCCGGAAAGCGATCCCGAGATTGCTGCGGAGGATGCTGTCATCCTCGGCGGTGGTGCTCCGACGCGTCCTGGCTTCCTGCCCGAGCCGCGGGAAGGCGAGGCGGACAATCTGCTCCGCATCTCCGGCGTCGGTCCGAAGCTTGAGAAGATGCTCCACGACCTCGGCATCTTCCATTTCGATCAGATCGCTGCCTGGACGGCGGAAGATCTGGCTTGGATCGACGAGCATCTGCACGAATTCAAGGGACGCGCACTCCGCGAGGACTGGGTCGGACAGGCGAGAATCCTCGCTGCCGGCGGGGAGACCGACCATTCCCGCAAGGTGGAGCGCGGGGAAATCTGATGACAGAGGACGCACACAGGGCACTGGCCATGCAGGCCAGACAGGCGGGCGGCGTGATGGCCGCCGCCATGGTGCTCTGGTTCGTCCTGCAATGGGTCGGGGGGCGCATGGGCTGGGACAGCCGCTATGCCTTCCTGATCGACTTTGCCGCGATCGGCGCCCTCGTATGGGGTATGATCGTCACATGGCGCGTCTGGCGCAAACGCCGGGCCTTGGAAGGGTGAGAAGATGCTGAAGGACCAGGACCGGATCTTCACCAACATCTACGGGATGCATGACCGCTCCCTTGCCGGCGCGAAGAAGCGCGGGCACTGGGACGGGACTGCCGGCCTCATCGGGAAGGGGCGCGACTGGATCATCGACGAGATGAAGAAGTCCGGCCTGCGCGGGCGGGGGGGTGCTGGCTTCCCGACCGGCATGAAATGGTCCTTCATGCCGAAGGAATCCGACGGGCGCCCGGCCTATCTTGTCATCAATGCTGACGAATCCGAACCCGCGACCTGCAAGGACCGGGAGATCATGCGCCACGATCCGCATACGCTGATCGAGGGTGCGCTGATCGCCTCCTTCGCGATGGGGGCGCATGCGAGCTACATTTATCTGCGTGGTGAGTATATCCGGGAGCGGGAGGCGCTGCAGGCCGCGATCGACGAATGCTATGAGGATGGTCTGCTCGGCGTGAATGCGGCGGGATCGGGCTGGGACTTCGATCTCTACCTGCACCACGGGGCGGGCGCCTATATCTGCGGCGAGGAAACGGCGCTTCTGGAAAGCCTCGAGGGCAAGAAGGGCATGCCGCGCATGAAGCCGCCGTTCCCGGCGGGCGCGGGGCTCTACGGCTGCCCGACCACGGTGAACAACGTCGAGTCCATCGCGGTCGCGCCCACGATCCTGCGCCGTGGCGGGGAGTGGTTCGCCTCCTTCGGGCGGCCCAACAACGCGGGTGTGAAGCTCTTCGGTCTGACCGGACATATCAACACGCCCTGCGTTGTCGAGGAAACCATGTCCATCTCGATGAAGGAACTCATCGAGAAACACGGCGGCGGTATCCGGGGCGGCTGGAAGAACCTCAAGGCGGTGATCCCCGGGGGCGCGTCCTGCCCGATCATCCCGGCGGATCAATGTGACGATGCCATCATGGATTATGACGGGATGCGGGAGCTGAAATCCTCCTTCGGCACCGCCTGCATGATCGTGATGGACCAGCAGACGGATGTCATCAAGGCGGTCTGGCGGCTGGCGAAATTCTTCAAGCACGAAAGCTGCGGGCAGTGCACACCCTGCCGCGAAGGCACGGGCTGGATGATGCGCGTGATGGACCGACTGGTTACCGGAGATGCAGAGGTCGAGGAAATCGACATGCTCTTCCAGGTGACCAAGCAGGTCGAGGGCCATACGATCTGTGCGCTTGGCGATGCCGCGGCCTGGCCGATCCAGGGTCTCATCCGCCATTACCGCAATGAAATCGAAGATCGCATCAAATACAAAAAGACCGGGCGCGTCTCGGCCATCGCGGCGGAGTGACGATGGCGCCCGAAGGGATGCATCTGGCCCAGCTGAACATCGGAAGGCTGATTGCCGAAACCGATGATCCGCGCGTGGCGGAGTTCATGGGAGCGCTGGACCGGGTAAACGCGCTCGGCAAGCGGACGCCGGGCTTCGTCTGGATGATGGAAGGCTCGGGAGAACCGGGCAAAGGCAATACGGAAACAAAGCTCGCGGGCGATCCGCGCTTTGTTGCCAACCTGACTGTCTGGAAAGACGTAAAGAGCCTCGAGCACTTCGTGTGGAACACCGTTCACCGCAGCTTCTATGAGCGGCGGGCGGAGTGGTTCGAGGTGCTGGGGCGGATGCATTTCGTCATGTGGTGGGTGCCCGCAGGGCATCGGCCCACCGTGGAGGAGGGACTGGCCCGGCTGGACCATCTCACAGCCCATGGCGAGAGCGACCATGCCTTCGGGTGGAAATATCTGGATGACGCGCGGCTCTGGCGGAGCCGTGGGTGCCGGCAGATCGCGGCGGAGTAAGTGATGTCGAATATCAGGAAAATCTCCATCGACGGCCTCGTCTATGAAGTGGACGGCGCGATGACCATCCTGCAGGCCTGCGAGGTCGCCGGGATCGAGGTGCCACGCTTCTGCTACCACGAGCGGCTGTCCATTGCGGGCAACTGCCGGATGTGTCTTGTCGAGGTAGTCGGTGGCCCTCCGAAGCCGACGGCATCCTGCGCGATGCAGGTGAAGGATCTGCGTCCCGGCCCGAACGGCGAGCCGCCGGTGGTCAAGACCAATTCACCCATGGTCAAGAAGGCCCGCGAAGGGGTGATGGAGTTCCTGCTCATCAACCACCCGCTCGACTGCCCGATCTGCGATCAGGGCGGCGAATGCGACCTTCAGGACCAGGCGATGGCCTATGGCGTGGACTTCTCCCGCTACCGTGAGCCGAAGCGCGCGACCGAGGATCTGAACCTCGGCCCGCTGGTCGAGACGCATATGACGCGCTGCATCTCCTGCACGCGCTGTGTCCGGTTCACCACCGAAGTCGCCGGGATCACCCAGATGGGCCAGACCGGCCGGGGTGAGGACAGCGAGATCACCAGCTATCTCAACCAGACGCTCGACAGCAATATGCAGGGCAACGTGATCGACCTGTGCCCGGTCGGCGCGCTGGTGTCGAAGCCCTATGCCTTCACCGCGCGTCCCTGGGAGCTGACCAAGACCGAGACCATCGACGTGATGGATGCGCTCGGCTCCAATATCCGCGTGGACACCAAGGGGCGGGAAGTGATGCGCATCCTGCCGCGTAACCATGACGGCGTGAACGAGGAGTGGATCTCCGACAAGACACGCTTTGTCTGGGACGGGTTGCGCCGCCAGCGGCTGGACCGGCCCTATGTGCGTGAAAATGGCAGGCTGCGTCTGGCAACCTGGGGCGAGGCTCTGCAGAAAGCCGCCGCCGCGATGAAGGGCAGGAAGGTTGCCGCCCTGGTCGGCGATCTTGCTCCGGTAGAGGCGATCTATGCTCTCAAGGAGCTCGTCCAGGGCCTTGGAGGCAATGTGGAATGCCGGACGGACGGGGCGAAGCTGCCCGCCGGCAACCGGTCGGGCTACGTCGGCACCGCCCGGATCGAGGATCTGGAAAACGCGGAACTGATCCAGCTCATCGGCACTGATCCGCGTAATGAATCGCCCGTCCTGAACGCGCGTATCCGCAAGGCGTGGATCAACGGAGCGAAGGTCGGCCTGATAGGTTCCGCGGCTGACCTGACCTATACCTATGACTATGCCGGCCCGGGGCGCGCCGCGCTGCGGGAGCTCGCCGAGAAGGATATCTCGGAGGAGACCAAGGCGAAATCCAGCGTCGTCGTCATCGGGCAGGGCGCCTTGACGGAGGCGGATGGCGCAGCGGTGCTCTCTCAGGCAATGCGGCTGGCGGAGAATACCGGCTCCGGCTTCCTCGTGCTGCACACTGCGGCGAGCCGTGTGGGCGCCATGGATGTCGGCGCGGTGACCGAGGGCGGGATGGATGCTGCGCTCAACGGTGCGGAGGTCATCTACAGCCTCGGTGCCGACGAGGTGGAGATCGCGCCCGGCCCGTTCGTCATCTATCAGGGCCACCACGGCGATCGGGGCGCGCATCGGGCGGATATCATTCTGCCGGGCGCCGCCTATACCGAGGAAGCCGGGTTGTTCGTCAATACCGAAGGCCGCCCGCAACTCGCGCTCCGCGCGGGCTTCCCGCCGGGGGAGGCGAAGGAGAACTGGGCGATCCTGCGGGCGCTTTCGGCCGAACTCGGCGCGACGCTCCCCTATGACTCGCTGGCAGCCCTGCGCCGGAAGCTGGTGGCGGAAGTGCCGCATCTCGCGCGCATCGACGAGGTGCCCGAGAACGCCTGGCAGCCGCTCGACCCCGCTGCACCGGCTGATGCCGATTTCCGTCCGGTGATCAAGGACTTCTACCTGACCAACCCCATTGCCCGGGCGTCGCAGCTGATGGCGGAGCTTTCCGCGCTTGCTGCGTCCCGGCGCTCGCCCGCCATGGCGGCGGAGTAACGTCCCGTGATCCGGTTCGACCCCACTGACAACTACAGCATCCGGGCTGGCATCTGCAGGCCGGATGCTGTTAACAGCAGCGTGACCGGAGGGAGCGAGTCTCTCTCCCCGGCCGACCCAGCGATGACCGACGGTCAATGAACGTGAGGCAAGATGGCTGACTTCTTCTCCACTACCGCAGGGACCATCGTCCTCCTCGTCGGTCAGTCCCTTCTGGTCGTCGCTTTTGTGATGCTTTCGCTGATCTATCTGGTCTATGGCGACCGGAAGATCTGGGCGGCGGTCCAGATGCGCCGCGGGCCGAACGTCGTCGGTCCCTGGGGGCTGTTCCAGACCTTCGCCGACGCTCTGAAATATGTCCTGAAGGAGATCGTGGTTCCGGCAGGTGCCGACAAATTCGTCTTCTTCCTCGCACCGCTCCTGTCCTTTGTCCTGGCGATCCTCGGCTTCGCCGTGATCCCGTTTGCGGATGGCTGGGTGCTTGCCAATATCAACGTCGCCATCCTGTTTCTTTTCGCCATCTCCTCGCTGGAGGTTTACGGCGTGATCATGGGCGGATGGGCGTCGAACTCAAAGTATCCGTTCCTCGGCTCGCTCCGGTCTGCGGCACAGATGATTTCCTACGAGGTTTCTCTCGGGCTGATCATCATCGGCGTGGTGATCTCCACCGGCTCGCTGAACCTCTCCGCCATCGTACATGCGCAGAGCGGCTCGGCGGGATTGTTCAACTGGTACTGGCTGCCCCATCTGCCGATGGTCGTGCTGTTCTTCATCTCTGCCCTGGCCGAGACGAACCGCCCGCCCTTCGACCTGCCCGAAGCGGAATCCGAACTGGTGGCGGGCTTCATGGTCGAATATTCCTCGACGCCGTATCTGCTGTTCATGGCGTCGGAATACATCGCCATCTGGCTGATGTGTGCGCTTATCTCCATCCTGTTCTTCGGCGGCTGGCTCTCGCCCATCCCGGGTCTGCCGGACGGTGCGATCTGGATGTTCCTGAAGATGTGTTTCTTCTTCTTCCTCATCGCGATGGTGAAGGCGATCGTGCCGCGTTACCGCTATGACCAGCTCATGCGGATCGGCTGGAAGGTATTCCTTCCGCTGTCGCTGATCTGGGTCGTCCTCATCGCCTTCCTTTCGCGCTACGAAGTGCTCGGTCACTTCTGGGCCCGCTGGTCGATGGGGGGCTGAGAATGAAACGGCAGCCGACGAAACAGACGCCGAAGGAAAGGGCGCACTGATGGCCACCATAAACTATGCGCGCGCAGCGAAGTACTTCCTGATGACCGATTTCATCAAGGGCTTCGGCTTGGGTCTGAAGTACTTCTTCGCCCCGAAGGAGACGGTGAACTATCCGTTCGAGAAGGGCCCGCTGTCTCCCCGCTTCCGGGGGGAGCATGCCCTGCGCCGCTATCCGAACGGCGAGGAGCGTTGCATCGCCTGCAAGCTGTGCGAAGCGATCTGCCCGGCGCAGGCCATCACGATCGACGCCGAACCGCGGGAGGACGGATCCCGCCGGACCACGCGCTATGACATCGACATGACGAAGTGCATCTACTGTGGCTTCTGCCAGGAGGCATGTCCCGTGGATGCGATCGTCGAAGGCCCCAACTTCGAGTTTTCCACCGAGACGCGGGAGGAGCTGTTCTACGACAAGGCGAAGCTTCTCGACAACGGCGCCCGCTGGGAAGCCGAGATCGCCCGTAACCTCGAGCTTGACGCTCCCTATCGGTGAGGCAGACATGAGCGACGACTTCTCCCGCATGTTCAAGGCGATGCTGGAAAGCAGCCAGGAGATGGCGCGCTCGCTCAATCCGGCGCTGGAAGACTTCCGCATGCCGGGCTTCGACGAACTGATGCCGACCATGTCCAAGAACTTCATGGAGATGGCCTTCGGCAGGACATTCAATCGCGAGGGGCTGGACAGCAAGACCCGCCTGCTCGTCATCATCGCCGCGCTCACCATGCTCGGCGCGCAGGCGGAGCCGCAGTTGAAGCTCACCATCCGCCACGCGCTGGAAGCGGGCGCGACCAAGCGGGAGATCGCGGAAGTGATCTACCAGATGGGCATGTTCGGCGGGCTGCCGTCGATGAACCGGGCGCTGGAGATCGCGCAGAGCGTCTTCGGGGCCAAGGGAACAGAAGAATGACGATGCTAACCTTTGCCTTCTATCTCTTCGCCATCACCACGGTGCTGGCCGGTCTTATGGTCGTGACGGCGCGGAACCCCGTGCATTCCGTTCTGTGGCTCATCCTGGCCTTCTTTGCTGCGGCGGGGCTGTTCGTCCTGCTCGGGGCGGAGTTCGTGGCGATGCTGCTGCTCATCGTCTATGTCGGCGCGGTTGCGGTGCTGTTCCTCTTCGTCGTCATGATGCTCGACGTCGATTTCGAGGAATTGAAGAGCGAGATGGTGCGGTACATGCCGCTTGGCCTGCTGATCGGCCTTGTCATCATCATGCAGCTCGCCATCGCTTTCGGAAGCTGGACCATGGCGCCGACGGCAGAGGCCGCACGGATGGCACCCGCGCCGGCGCCGGAGGTCATGCACAACACCGCAGCTCTCGGCCACCTGATCTATGACCGTTACGTCTACCTGTTCATGGCTTCGGCGCTGGTGCTGCTGGTTGCGATGATCGGGGCGATCGTTCTCACGCTGCGGCACCGGACGAATGTGAAGCGGCAGGACGTGATCAAACAGATGATGCGCGACCCGGCGACGGCGATCGAGCTCAAGGACATCAAGCCGGGGCAGGGACTCTGACCACCCCGACAGAACAAGGGCGGCCCGACCGCCGGTGAAGGCCGGCGCGGATGCGCCGGAAGCGAGGGACGAGGACGATGATCGGACTCACACATTATCTGACGGTGGCCTCGGCGCTGTTCGTCATCGGGATCTTCGGGATCTTCCTCAACCGGAAGAACGTGATCGTCATCCTGATGTCGATCGAGCTGATCCTGCTGTCCGTGAACATCAATTTGGTGACCTTCTCGGCCTTCCTCGGCGATCTCGTCGGGCAGGTCTTCACCCTGTTCGTGCTGACGGTCGCCGCGGCCGAAGCGGCGATCGGGCTGGCGATCCTGGTCTGTTTCTTCCGCAACCGCGGCACCATCGACGTCGAAGACGTCAACGTGATGAAGGGCTGAGGCATGGAAAAGATCATCGTCTTCGGCCCGCTTCTGGCGGCCATCGTCGGCGGCTTCGGCTGGAGGATCATCTCGGAGCGTGGGGCCCAGTTCCTCACCACGGGGCTGGTGTTCCTGGCCGCGATCCTCTCCTGGGTGCTGTTCCTGACCTATGATGGTGAGGCTTACCGTGTTCCGCTGATGACCTGGCTCGAGTCCGGTACGCTCTACGCGGACTGGTCGCTCCGCATCGACCGGTTGACGACGATCATGCTGATCGTGGTCAATACCGTGTCCGCGCTCGTGCACCTCTACAGCTTCGGCTACATGGCGCATGACGACAACTTCGGCGACACGCCCTACCGGGCGCGGTTCTTCGCCTACCTGTCGTTCTTCACCTTCACCATGCTCATGCTGGTGACATCGGACAACCTGCTCCAGATGTTCTTCGGTTGGGAGGGCGTCGGTGTCGCCTCCTACCTGCTGATCGGTTTTTACTACAAGAAACAGTCGGCGGGCGCTGCGGCGATGAAGGCGTTCATCGTCAACCGGGTCGGGGACTTCGGCTTTATCCTCGGCATTGCAGCGCTCTATTTCCTCGTGGATTCGATCCGCTTCGACGACATCTTCGCGGCGGCGCCCTCGCTCGCCACGACGGAGATCAGCTTCCTGTGGCGCGACTGGAACGCAGCGAACCTGACCGCATTTCTGCTGTTCATCGGCGCGATGGGCAAATCGGCGCAGCTGTTCCTCCACACCTGGCTTCCAGACGCCATGGAAGGTCCGACGCCGGTGTCCGCCCTGATCCACGCTGCCACCATGGTGACGGCGGGGGTGTTCCTGATCTGCCGGATGTCGCCGCTGATCGAGTTCGCGCCGGAGACCAAGACCTTCATCGTTATCATCGGTGCCTCCACCGCGTTCTTTGCGGCGACGGTTGGGCTCGTGCAGAACGACATCAAGCGCGTCATCGCCTACTCGACCTGTTCGCAGCTCGGCTACATGTTCGTGGCCGCCGGTGTTGGCGTCTATTCGGCGGCGATGTTCCACCTCTTCACGCACGCCTTCTTCAAGGCGATGCTGTTCCTGGGCGCCGGCTCCGTCATCCATGCGATGCACCATGAGCAGGACCTGCGGAACTACGGCGGATTGCGCAAGAAGCTGCCCGTCACGTTCTGGATGATGATGATCGGTACCCTTGCGATCACCGGGGTTGGCATTCCGCTCACCTATATCGGTTTCTCGGGTTTCCTTTCGAAGGATGCGATCATCGAGAGTGCCTGGGCCGGCGGCACGGGAGCATCGCAATATGCCTTCTGGATGCTGGTCATCGCGGCATTCATGACATCCTTCTACTCATGGCGTCTGATGTTCATGACCTTCTTCGGCAAGCCGCGCGATGCGCATGTCGTCGAGCATGAGGCAGAAGAGCCCGACAACCACGTGGCGGATGCACATTCCAGCCACCACGACAGCGACCATGGCCATCACGGCTCCGCTTACGACCATGCGCATGAAAGCCCACGGGTCATGCTGGTTCCCATGATCGTCCTGGCCTTCGGCGCGGTCTTTGCTGGGATGATCTGGCAAAAGCCCTTCTTCGGCGATCATCACGCGGTAATGGAGTTCTTCTCCATCCCGGCTGAGCATGAAGAAGTCGCGGCAGCCGATCATGGGGCAGCCGTTGAACCGCACGCTGAAACCGCCGCGGGTGAGGCCACTTCGGTCGAGACCAATGTTCCGGCGGAGGCGGCACCCGCGCCAGCGGAGCACGCGGCAGCCCCCGTGCAGGTGGGAGCGATCTACATGCACCCCGACAACCATGTGATGGACGATGCCCACCATGCCCCCGTCTGGGTCAAGGTTTCTCCGTTCATCGCAATGCTGCTGGGGTTGGGACTGGCCTATATCATGTACATTCGTGATCCGAGCCTTCCGGCACGTGTCGCTGCCACCAATCGCCCTCTCTACAAGTTCCTGCTGAACAAATGGTACTTCGACGAGATCTATCTGTTCCTCTTTATCCGACCGGCGCAGGCCATCGGCCGGTTCCTCTGGAAGAGCGGTGACGGCGCGACGATTGACGGCGGGATCAACGGGCTTGCCACCGGGATCATTCCGTTCTTTGCACGGCTCGCGGGGCGGCTGCAGTCGGGCTACCTGTTCCACTATGCCTTCGCCATGGTGGTCGGCATTGCCCTGCTCGTGACCTGGATGACGCTCTGGGGAGGAGCGCGCTGATGGAAAACCTCCTTTCGATCGTTACCTTCACGCCTCTCGTCGCGGCGATCATTCTCGCGCTGTTTCTGCGTGGCGACGATGCGGCAGCGCAGCGGAATGCCAAGTGGCTTGCGCTCATTGCAACGATAGCGACCTTCCTCGTCTCGCTGTTCATCCTAATCGGCTTCGATCCGTCCGATACCGGCTTTCAGTTCGTGGAGAACCGCGAGTGGATTCTCGGCCTTCGCTACAAGCTGGGTGTTGACGGGATCTCCGTACTCTTCGTCATGCTGACCACCTTCCTCATGCCGGTGACCATCGCGGCCTGCTGGGATGTCACCTACCGGGTGAAGGAGTACATGATCGCCTTCCTCGTGCTGGAAAGCCTGATGATCGGCGTCTTTGTGGCGCTGGATCTCGTGCTGTTCTACCTGTTCTTCGAAGCGGGCCTGATCCCGATGTTCCTCATCATCGGTATCTGGGGCGGGAAGGACAGGATCTACGCCTCGTTCAAGTTCTTCCTCTACACCTTCCTCGGATCGGTGCTGATGCTGGTGGCGATGGTGTCGATGTACTGGCAGGCGGGCACGACCGACATTCCGACATTGCTGAACCATCAGTTTGCATCCGCTCCGATCATGCTCTTCGGCTGGCAGATCATGGGTGGAGTGCAGACGCTGCTTTGGCTCGCCTTCTTTGCCTCTTTCGCGGTCAAGATGCCGATGTGGCCGGTCCATACCTGGTTGCCTGATGCGCACGTGCAGGCGCCCACCGGGGCGTCCGTCCTGCTGGCGGCGGTGATGCTGAAGATGGGTGGCTACGGCTTCCTGCGCTTCAGCCTGCCCATGTTCCCGGTGGCTTCCGACCTGCTCGCGCCGTTCGTGCTGTGGTTGTCGGTGATCGCGATCGTCTACACGTCGCTTGTCGCGCTTGTGCAGCAGGACATGAAGAAGCTCATTGCCTATTCGTCGGTCGCCCATATGGGATATGTGACAATGGGGATCTTTGCCGCCAACCAACAGGGCCTGGACGGAGCGATCTTCCAGATGATCAGCCACGGCTTTGTATCGGGGGCGCTCTTCCTCTGCGTCGGAGTGGTTTATGACCGGATGCACACGCGGGAGATTTCCGCCTATGGCGGTCTGGTGAACCGGATGCCCGCCTATGCGACGATCTTCCTGTTCTTCACCATGGCGAACGTGGGGCTGCCCGGCACATCCGGTTTCATCGGGGAGTTCCTGACGATTGTCGGCGTGTTCCAGGTGAACACCTGGGTCGCAACCCTTGCCGCGACCGGGGTGATCCTGTCGGCCTGCTATGCGCTCTGGCTCTACCGCCGTGTGGTGCTGGGTGATCTGGTCAAGGAAAGCCTCAAGTCCATCACCGACATGACCCGGCGCGAAAAGGCGATCTTCGCCCCGCTCGTCGCCATGACACTTCTGCTTGGCGTGTATCCGTCGCTCGTCACCGACATCATCGGGCCTTCCGTGGCCAATCTGGTGCAGGGTTACGAGACGGCGGTCGCCCAAGCTGGCGAGGCCGCGACGCGGCTCGCCCAGAACTGAACCGAAGGACCGCGCCATGATCTCTGCCGATATCGCCATCGTCCTGCCGGAGCTGCTGCTCGCGGCCTATGCGATGCTCGCGCTGCTCTTCGGGGTCTATACGGGCAAGGATGCGACCGCCACGCTGATCACCTGGGTGACGGCGGTGGTGATGGTTCTCCTCGCGTTCTGGATCGGCCTCGGCGGCGGCACGCGGCTCGCCTTCGGAGGGATGTTCATCGACGATGCCTTCTCGCGGTTTGCGAAGGCAGTCATTCTGATCTCCGGTGCTTTCGTGCTGGTCATGGGCCGGGACTATCTTGCCAAGCACGACCTGCTCCGTTTCGAATATCCGGTGCTGTTCGCTCTGGCGACCGTCGGGATGATGGGGATGGTTTCTGCCGGCGATCTGATGTCGCTCTACCTTGGACTTGAGCTTCAGTCGCTGGCGCTTTACGTGCTCGCGGCGATCCGGCGGGACAACCTCAAATCCACGGAGGCGGGGCTGAAGTACTTCGTGCTCGGCTCGCTGTCTTCGGGGATGCTGCTTTACGGCGCATCGCTCGTTTACGGTTTTGCGGGGACGACGTTGTTCAGCGGCATCACGGAAGCCGTCCGGGGATCCGAGCAGCTGCCGCTCGGCCTGCTCTTCGGGCTGGTGTTCATGCTCGCCGGTCTGGCGTTCAAGATTTCTGCCGTGCCCTTCCACATGTGGACGCCCGATGTCTACGAAGGTGCGCCGACTCCGGTCACTGCCTTCTTCGCCACGGCGCCCAAGGTCGCTGCCATGGCGCTCATCGCCCGGCTCGTTCACGGCGCCTTTGGCAATGTGGCGGGAGACTGGGGCCAGATCGTGGCATTCCTGTCGGTTTGTTCCATGTATCTCGGTTCCATCGGTGCGATCGTACAGACGGATATCAAGCGCCTGATGGCCTATTCCTCCATCGCCCACATGGGGTATGCGTTGATGGGTCTCGCGGCGGGAACGAGCTTCGGGATTCAGGCGATGCTCGTCTATATGGCGATCTACGTCACCATGAACATTGGTGCCTTTGCCTTCATCCTGTCGATGGAGCGGGATGGCCGTCCGGTGAGCGACATCGACTCGCTCCGTCAGTTCAGCAGACACGAACCGCTGAAGGCGCTGGCCCTGCTCGTGCTGTTCTTCAGCCTCGCGGGTGTGCCGCCCTTCATCGGCTTCTTCGGGAAGTTCTATGTCATCATGGCGGCGGTCGAGGGCAACATGACCTGGCTCGCGGTCCTGGGTGTCATCGCATCGGTGATCGGCGCCTATTACTACCTGCGTATCGTCTACTACATGTATTTTGGAGAAGAGGGCGCAGGCGTTGAGAGCCGGATGGGGCCGGTGCAATGGGTGATGTTGATGGGTTCGGCGGCAATCATGCTTGTCGGCGTCATCAACCTGTTCGGCATCGAACCCTATGCGCAGGCCGCAGCCACGGCGCTTGTCCCCTGAGGATGACGGGCCTCGAAGCATGACGGGGGTGGCCGATTGGCCGGCGGGCATCGGGCGGCGCGTCCATGCCGAACTGGACAGCACGCTGAACGAGGCGGCGCGTATCGCGCCGTCGCTCTCGGCACCAGCATGGATTCTCACCTATAACCAGACGCAGGGACGGGGCCGGCGCGGTCGACCATGGTCCATGCTGTCGGGCAACTTCGCCGGGGCGCTGGTGCTCCGCCCGCAGGAACCGCCGGCGACGGTGGCGCTCCGTTCCTTCGTGGCCGCGCTGGCCCTTGCTGACGCCTTGGGTGGGGTGACGGGCCGGCCGGAGCTCCTTGCGCTCAAATGGCCCAATGACGTGCTGCTCGCCGGGGGCAAGGTTGCCGGCATTCTGCTGGAAGGGATCGGGCAGGGCGCTCAGGTCAGCCATCTGGCCATCGGTATTGGCGTCAATCTGGCAGAGGCACCCCCTGTGGAGGAGCTGGAGCCGCATGCCGTGCATCCGGTGAGCCTGCTGGGGGTCACGGGCGTGCGGATCGCGCCCGAGGAATTCCTGACGGCTCTCGCCCGCAGCTATGCAGCGCGCGAGGCCGCCTTTGTGACGCAAGGCTTCGCTCCCATTCGGGAGGCATGGCTTGCACGCGCCGCGCGGCTGGGAGAGCGGATCACCGCGCGCACAGGCGGTACAGAGACGACGGGGATTTTCGAGACAATCGACGCGCAGGGCGCCCTCGTCCTCGCGACGTCGGAGGGGCGGCGGGCGATTCCCGCCGCGGAAGTGTTCTTCTGAGGGGAGAAGGCCATGCTGATGGCGATCGATTGCGGCAACACCAATACGGTGTTCTCGATCTGGGACGGCACGCGCTTCATCGCCACGTGGCGCACCGCGACGGATCATCGTCGCACGGCGGATCAATACTGGGTCTGGATCAAGCAGCTCATGACGCTGAACCAGATCGACGCGGATGTGACGGAGGTCATCATCTCCTCCACCGTGCCGCGTGTCGTGTTCAACCTCAGGGTGCTGTGCAACCGGTATTTCGACTGTCGCCCGCTGGTCGTGGGCAAGCCAGAATGCCGCCTTCCGAACCAGCCGAGGGTCGATGCCGGGACACTCGTCGGTCCGGACCGGCTGGTGAATACGGCGGGGGCCTATGACCGGCACGGGGGAGACCTGATCGTTGTCGACTTCGGCACGGCCACCACCTTCGATGTCGTGGACAGCGATGGGGCCTATATCGGCGGGGTGATCTCTCCGGGTGTGAACCTGTCGATGGAGGCGCTCCACATGGCTGCGGCCGCCCTGCCGCATGTGGATGTCACCAAGCCCGAGCACGTGATCGGAAGGAACACCGTCGCCTGCATGCAATCCGGCATATTCTGGGCCTATGTCGGTGTGGTGAAGGAGATCTGCGCGCGGATCCGGGCGGAAAGAGGCCGTTCCATGCTGGTGATCGGCACCGGGGGGCTTGCGCCTTTGTTCGCGACCGGCGAAGACCTGTTCGACCGTCTTGAAGACGACCTGACGATGCACGGGCTGCGCATCATCAACGATTACAACAAGGACACACCCCGCGAATGAGGGATACGCATGAGTGAACGGCTGATCTTCCTGCCCCTGGGCGGCGCCGGCGAAATCGGCATGAACGCCTATGTCTTCGGCTACGGGCCGGCGGGTCGGGAGCGGCTGATCCTCGTCGATCTGGGCGTGACCTTCCCCGATATGGAGACGACGCCTGGCGTCGATCTCATCATGGCGGATGTTTCGTGGCTGACCCAGCGGGCCGACCGGCTGGAGGCGATCTTCATCACCCATGCGCATGAGGATCACCTTGGCGGCATCGGTCATCTCTGGCCCAGGCTGAAAGCGCCTGTCTATACCCGCGCCTTTACCGGCGTTCTCGCCCGGCTGAAGCTGGAGGAGCAGGGTCTGGGGACAGATATGCTCCACATCGTCGGTGCCTATCCCGAGCAGGTGGAGGTGGGCCCGTTCCGTGTCTCCTTCATGCCGGTATCGCATTCCATCCCGGAAAGCGCTGCCCTGGTCATCGACACGCCCGCCGGCCGGGTGGTCCACTCCGGGGATTTCAAGCTCGACGGGACGCCCGTCGTCGGTGAGCCTTTCGATGCCGCCGCCTGGCACGCGATGGCACGGGCGAATGGCAAGGTGCAGGCCTTCACCTGTGACTCGACGAATGTCTTTTCGCCCCGTCCGGGCCGGTCTGAGGCGACGCTGGCCGCGCCGCTGCACGACCTTGTGGTGAATGCGCGCGGCATGGTGGTGGCGACGACGTTCGCCTCCAACGTCGCGCGGTTGAAGACGCTGGCGGACGCGGCGGTGGCCGCCGGGCGCTCTGTCTGCCTGCTGGGACGCGCGATGCGCAAGATGGTGGCGGCAGCGGTCGAAGCCGGCGTTCTGACGGATTTCCCCCAGACCGTGTCGCCAGAGGACGCGGCGAGCATGCCGCGAGACAACGTGATGCTCATTGTCACGGGCAGTCAGGGTGAGCGGCGGGCGGCTGCGGCACAACTGTCGCGAGGGCGCTATCTGGGGCTGGAGTTGAAGGAGGGCGATCTGTTCCTCTTCTCCTCCCGCACTATTCCGGGCAACGAGCGCGGCGTGATCCGCATCATGAACGCGCTCTCGGAAATGGGCGTGGATGTGGTCGATGACAGCGATGGCCTATACCACGTTTCCGGCCACGCCAACCGGCCGGACCTGGAGGCGGTGCATGATCTGGTCTCCGCCCGCATGGTCATCCCGATGCATGGCGAGCATCGCCACCTGCGGGAACATGCAAAGCTGGTTGCCGCCAAGGGTATCCCGTCGGAGATCGTGACCAATGGCATGATGATGGACCTCTCCGGCGATCGGCCCCGCGTGGTCGAGCATGTGGAGACGGGGCGGCTCTATCTCGACGGCAACGTGCTGATCGGTGCGACGGACGGCGTGGTGCGCGATCGCATTCGCATGGCGCTGAACGGTCATGTGCTCATCACCGTCATCATCGACGACGAGGGCGAAATCCTCGGCGATCCCTGGGCGGAGGTCATGGGCCTGCCCGCACGCGGGCGGAGCGGCGGCGCGGTGGAAGAAGTCATCGAGCAGGCGCTGGCCGACCTGCTGGAGAAGGTGTCGCACAAGGTCATCGCGGATGACGGCAAGCTCGATGAGGCGATCCGCCGTCAGGTGCGCCAGACATCCATGCAGGAAATCGGCAAGAAGCCCGAAGTCACCGTAGTGGTCAGCCGTCTGCTGGAGGAGTGAGCGTCACACCTTGATGCCGTAGGTGCGGGGCGGACTGCCCAGCATCCTGCGGAACATCGTGGTGAATGCGGCAACGCTTTCATAGCCAAGGTCAAGCGCCACCGTGGTCACCGGCTGCCCCGCGGCAAGCCGGGGCAGGGCGGCGAACAGGCTCGCCTGCTGCCGCCAGCGGGACAGGCTCAACCCGGTTTCCTGCTGAAAGTGACGGGTGAAGGAGCGGCGGCTCATCCCGGCCCGCGCGGCCCAATCGTCGATGGCGACATGGGCATCCGGCGAGGCGATGAACTCGCGGCAGAGCCGGGCAAGCCGCGGATCGGTCGGAAAGGCAAGTGCAAGCGGCCGTTCCGAAAGACGCGGTATTTCATGCAGCAGCAGATGGTTGACGAGCGTATCCCGGGCGTCCAGCGGCCCGAGCGGTGGAAGGGCGGCTGCTGCCTTCAGCAGTTCGCGCATCAGCGGCGTGACATGCACGACCCTGATGGCCTCCGGCAAGGCAGGATGCGCTCCGGGCAGGACATAGGCGGACCGCATCCGCACATTGCCGAGCATCTCGACCGAATGCACCGTTTCCGCGGGCAACCAGAGGGCATGATCTTTCGGCACCATCCAACGCCCGGCATCTGCACGAACGAGCAGAACCCCCTCCAATGCGTGGATGAGCTGGGAACGGCTGTGTTTGTGTGGTGGAACCAGCTGGTAATCCGGGTAATCTGCCGCCGCGGCGATCACCGGCGCGCTGGAAATGTCCAGCGCATCCAGAGTGGGCTGCGGAACGGCAGTCTGCTCGCGATAGCTCGGATCCGCCTCCATGCTCTCCTCCCTTGGCCCAGATGCGAAAGTCTTTGACCAAAGCACGAAAGAACTCGATTCGGAACTGCCTTAAGAACGGGCGAAAGTATTAATTGGAGCCTCTCCCTTGTCTGATGTGCCCATAACCCCGGATATGGCGGCACCGCTGCAGCCTGCACAACCCGCCCCGCGGCGGCGCCTGGATAGCACGACCTGGTCTATCATCCTCGCCGTCAGCCTGTGCCATATGCTGAACGATGTGATGCAGTCGTTGCTCGCGGCGATCTATCCGCTGCTGAAGGCCGATTTCGCGCTGGATTTCTGGCAGATCGGCGCATTGACGCTGGCGTTTCAGGGAACGGCCTCGCTTCTGCAGCCCGCGATTGGCATCTATACCGACAAGAACCCCTTGCCGATGTCGCTGCCCTGGGCATCCGTTCTTACCTTTCTGGGATTGATGGTGCTCTCAGTGGCGGGCAGCTATGCGACACTGCTTGTCGGCGCCTCGCTGGTGGGCATCGGTTCGGCCATCTTCCATCCTGAGGCGTCGCGCGTTGCCCGCTTCGCTTCGGGCGGCCGTTATGGCACGGCGCAGTCGCTTTTCCAGGTGGGCGGCAACTTCGGAACTTCGCTCGGGCCGCTTCTTGCAGCGTTCATCGTCGTGCCGCTCGGGCGTCCGGCGGTGGCGTGGTTTGGTGTGCTGGCGCTCATTGCGGGCTTCGTGCTCTATCGCGTCGGACTTTGGTATCGCGATATCCGCGAGGAGCTGCAGGCCCGCAAGGTGGCCGACAAGACCTTGCCGCTTCCCCGGGCACGGGTGATGTGGTCGATCGGGATCCTCGCCTTCCTCGTGCTGACGAAGAACGCCTATATGGCGGGGATGACCAGCTTCTACACCTTTTACCTGATCGACACCTTCGGCCTTGGTACGCAGGCGGCTCAGGTGATGCTGTTCCTGTTCCTCGGTGCCGTCGCGGTCGGCACCATCCTGGGCGGGCCCTTTGCCGACAGGTTCGGCCCGCTGGTGGTGATCTGGGTCTCCATCCTCGGCGTGCTGCCCTTCACGCTGCTGCTCCCTCATGCGAACCTGTTCTGGACAGGCGTGCTGACAGTCGTGATCGGTGTGATCCTGGCCTCCGCCTTCTCCGCGATCGTCGTCTTTGCCCAGGAACTGTTGCCGGGCCGGGTCGGGATGGTTGCGGGTATCTTCTTCGGTCTGTCCTTCGGGTTGGGGGGGATCGCTGCCGCATTGATCGGCCTTGCGGCAGACAGCCACGGGATCGCGAGCGTCTACCACGTCCTTGCATGGCTCCCCGCGTTTGGTGTGCTAACGATCTTCCTGCCGAAATCCGCAGAACTGCGGCGCAAGAGCTGATACGAAAAGGGCGCCTCCCGGGCGCCCTTCCTCAATACGGGGCTTTCACCCTCTCAATAGTCCAGCGGCCTGTCGCCGTCCTTGTCCTTCACGCGGGTCGGCAGGCCCAGACGGTCGAGTTCCTTCAGGAACGGCAGGGGTGGCAGCTCCTCCACATTGACCATCTTGCGCACGTCCCAGTCGCCACGTGCGATCAGGATCGCAGCTGCGACCGGCGGCACGCCCGCGGTGTAGGAAATGCCCTGGCTGCCGACTTCCTCATAGGCTTCCTTGTGATCCGCGACGTTGTAGATGAACACTTCCGCGGCGTCGCCATTCTTGGTTCCGGTCACGAGATCACCGATGCAGGTCTTGCCCTCGTAGTCGGGGGCGAGGCTTGCGGGGTCGGGCAGCACGGCCTTCACCACCTTCAGCGGTACGACCTCCTGTCCCTCAGCCGTCTTGACTGGCTTTTCGGAGAGCAGACCCAGATTCTTCAGGACGGTGAACACATTGATGTAATGGTCGCCGAAGCCCATCCAGAAGCGCACATCGGCCTTTGGATAGTTGGCGGAGAGGGAATGCACCTCATCATGGCCCGTGAGATAGGCCTTTTGCTTGCCGACGACCGGCAGGTCCCATTCGCGACCTACCTCGAACATGCTGTTCGACTGCCACTGGCCATCCTGCCAGGAATAGACCGTGCCGGTGAACTCGCGGAAGTTGATTTCCGGGTCGAAATTGGTGGCGAACCAGCGACCATGCGACCCCGCGTTGATGTCCACGATGTCGATCGACTTCACCTCATCCACATAGCGGTCAGCGGCGAGGCGGGCATAGGCATTGACCACGCCGGGATCGAACCCTACGCCGAGGATCGCGGTGACACCCGCTTGCGCCACGCGCTCCCGACGCTGCCATTCGTAGTTGCCATACCATGGCGGCGTCTCGCAGATCTTCGCGGGGTCTTCGTGGATGGCGGTGTCCATATAAGCCGCGCCGGTCTGGATGCAGGCTTCCAGCACAAACATGTTCACGAAGGCCGAACCGACATTGATGACGATCTGCGCACCCGTCCTCTCGATCAAAGCAGCGACCGCACCGGTATCCATCGCGTCGACGGCATGACCTTCGAACACGCCGGGAACCTTGAGGGCGCTCTTCTCATGCACGCTTTCGATGATCGCATCGCATTTCGCCTTGGTGCGCGACGCGATGTGGAGGTCGCCGAGAAGGTCGTTGTTCTGGGCGCATTTATGCGCGACGACCTGCGCCACGCCTCCGGCTCCGATGATGAGGACGTTCTTCTTCATTCCATGAGGCCTCGTTGGTCTGAGGGTGAAGGCCCCGCTAGGGGGCGCGGGGTCAGGAGAGCGCGGCGGCGAATTCGTCGTAGCCGAAGTCGCGCACCTCGGTCAGGGTTCCATCCAGTTCGCGAATGGCGATGGAAGGCATCTTCACGCCGTTGAACCAGTTCTTCTTGACCATCGTGTAACCGGCGGCGTCCTGGATCGACAACCGGTCACCGGCTTTCAGGGCCTGGGGGAAGCGGAACTCGCCGAAGATGTCGCCGGCAAGACAGGATTTCCCGCAGACCATCCATTCCTCAGGCCCTTCGTTCGGCTCCACCTTGGCGGACTGGCGGTAGATCAGCAGGTCGAGCATGTGCGCCTCGATGGAGCTGTCCACGATGGCGAGGTTCTTCCCGTTATGCAGCGTGTCGAGCACCGTCACCTCAAGCGTGGTGGATTTGGTGATCGCCGCTTCCCCCGGCTCCAGATAGACCTGAACGCCGAAGGTCTCGGAAAACCGCTTCAACCGCTCAGCGAGTTTCATCAGGGGATAACCCTCGCCGGTGAAATGAATGCCGCCGCCCAGCGAAATCCAGTCCAGTTGCCGGATCAGCCCGCCGAAGCGTTGCTCGATCAGGCCCAGCATTTCGTCAAATCGCTCGAAACTCTCGTTCTCGCAATTGTTGTGGAACATGAAGCCGGAGATGGCGTCCAGATGCGGTTCGATCCGCTGGGGATCCCATTCGCCCAGCCGCGAGAAGGGCCGCGCCGGATCCGCCAGATCAAAGCCGGAGGTGGAAACGCCGGGATTTACCCGCAGGCCGCGGACATGACCCTCCGACACGTCGCGGAAGCGTTCCAGCTGCCCCGCCGTGTTGAAGATGATCTTGTCGGAATTGGCCAGAACCTCGTCGATCTCGTCAGGCGCCCAGGCGACGGAATAGGCATGCGTCTCCCCCGGAAACTTCTCGCGTCCGAGTTTCACCTCATAGAGCGAGGAGGAGGTGGTGCCATCCATGTAATCCGACATGAAATCGAAGACCGACCAGGTGGCGAAGCACTTGAGCGCCAGCAGTGCCTTGGCGCCGGAGGCTTCGCGCAGCGCGGCGATCTTCTCCATGTTGGGCAGGAGCAGCGCCTTGTCGATCACGTAGCAGGGTGTCTGCATGGGAGCCTCCTACGGCGTCAGGGCGAGCGACCGCGCCGCCCGAGGAAGGCGACGAAATAGTCATTTTTCCCCGCCGTCTCAAGTCCCCGGGGCAAATTGCCGCTGAATCTGCCCTGCCGAAGCAACAGGATGATGACGCCCGCGCGATATGCACGGGCGTTCGATCAGCGAGAGGCGTGCGATCTAGCGGCGGCGGTCCCGGCGGGCGGACATCGGTTGGAACGCCACGCTCACATGCGCCTCGCAGTACGGCTTTCCGGGAGCAGCGGCATGGCCGCAGAACCAGAAATCCTCTGTCGCCGGGTCACCGATCGGCCATTTGCAGGTCCGTTCGGTCAGTTCCAGCAAGGTGAGCTTGCGGGCCCGCTTCTCCACCTCGCGGGCAGAGGCAAGCGTCTCCGGGCTGATCTCGTTGGTAGAGGGCTGCGGCGGAAGCGGTTGCAGACCGTTCGTCACCGGGCGGCGGGTGGAAAGCTGCGTCGGGGGCGGGGGCGCGACACGCGGTTGCGGCTCGATACGGCTCGGCTCGGCCCGTACAGGTTCGGGTTCCGGCTCCGGCACGCTCTCGACGGTAACCTCGATCACCGTTTCCTGCACCACGATCTCCTCGACCGTTTCGACGACGGTCTCCTCGTCCTTCTCACCCGGTCCACGGTTGGAAAGGCCGAGCCGATGGACCTTGCCGATGACCGCATTGCGCGTGACACCGCCAAGTTCCTTGGCGATCTGGCTGGCGCTCTGGCCTTCGCCCCACATCCGCTTCAGGGTCTCGACGCGTTCGTCGGTCCAGGACATTCAGTGCCTCCGGCTGAAAGCCGCGATCCCGGCTGCGCCAGAGGGCGCACCGGCAAGCGGCAAAATTCGGGTTCTTGGCGCCGCATTCTAAGCGGGACACGGCGAGATACAAGCGACAGGCCGACGATTCAAGCAGAACCGCACCAAACGCCACTTTCGTCGAGATGAGCACCGCGAAAAAGATTTACAACCCTGCACCGAGCCGTTATCCGCGTCACATGATCGCGAAGCTCCGCCTTTCCCTGCCGAGCCGACGTCGTCGCAACCGCGTCTGACGTCCCGATCGCCGTGCGCCTGCCGCACACCTTCTTTCAAGCCACCGTCGTTGACTCGCCCCCGCCGCTTTGGCACCTCTGGGGCGCATTTCAGAGGATGATCCCATGATCACGTCCGTCCTGCCGACCTACAACCGCGCACCACTTTCCTTTGTGAAGGGCGAAGGCGTCTGGCTGATGGAGGCAGGCGGGGAGCGATATCTCGACCTCGGCGCCGGCATCGCGGTGAACGTGCTCGGCCACGCCAATCCCGCGCTGACGGAAGTGTTGTCCGAACAGGCGCACAAGCTCTGGCATACCTCGAACCTCTACATCGTGCCCGAGCAGCAGCGGCTGGCCGATCTGCTGGTCGCGCATACTTTCGCAGACACGGTATTCTTCACCAATTCCGGGACGGAAGCGGCGGAACTGGCCATCAAGATGGCGCGGAAATACTGGTATGACGGGGGCGATACGGAAAGGGTGGAGATCATCACCTTCGAGGGCTGCTTCCATGGCCGCTCCTCCGCCGCCATTGCGGCTTCCGGCGCCGAGAAGATGGTGAAAGGCTTCGGTCCGCTGCTCCCGGGGTTCGTCCACCTGCCATTTGGCGATATCGCCGCGGTGAAGGCCGCGATCACGGAAAAGACTGCGGCGATCCTGCTCGAACCCATACAGGGGGAAGGCGGTATCCGCCCCTTCGGCGATGCCTTCCTGAAGGAACTCCGCGCCCTTTGTGATACGACCGGTACGCTCCTCATCCTTGACGAGGTTCAATGCGGTGTCGGGCGCACCGGCAAGCTCTTTGCCCACGAATGGGCCGGAATCACGCCGGATATCATGATGGTGGCCAAGGGGATCGGTGGCGGCTTCCCGCTCGGGGCCGTGCTGGCGACGGAGGCTGCTGCGCGCGGGATGACGGCGGGTACTCATGGCTCGACCTACGGCGGCAACCCGCTGGGCTGCGCGGTGGGGGCGAAGGTCATGGATATCGTGGCCGATCCGGCGTTTCTTGAGGCGGTCAACCACAAGGCCGGGTTCTTCCGCCAGAAGCTGGAGGGGCTTGTCGCGGCGCATCCCGAGGTTTTCGAGGAAGTGCGCGGGCAGGGCCTTATGCTGGGCCTCAAATGCCGCATCGCTCCCGCCGATCTGGTGACTGCGGGCTATGCGGAAAAGGTGCTGACCGTCGGCGCCGCCGATAACGTCGTTCGCCTGCTGCCCGCGCTGAACATCGCGGAGGCAGAGATGGCCGAGGCGGTGGAACGGCTCGACCGCGCCGCCGCCGCTCTCTCCCCCGAGAAGAAGGCGCAGCCCGGTGATTGAGGCCCGGCCCCCTTCCGCCGCCGGCAGTGAGGCAGTGACCGGCATCCGGCTGGCTCCGGTCACGCCTGCGGACCTGCCGCTTCTCGGCTCGTGGCTCCGCCTGTCGCATGTCCGCCGCTGGTGGGACGCGCCGGAGGAGCAACTGGCCCGCATCGGGGATCGGATCGGATCGCCTCTGATCTCGCAGCAGATTGCCAGCTATTGCGGGCGACCGTTCGGCTACGTGCAGCACTACCGCCTGCAGGACTGGCCGGGCGGGAGCGGCGGTCTGCCGTCGGGTGCGCGGGGCATCGACCTGCTGATCGGACCCGCGGACCGGCTTGGCCGGGGCTTGGGGTCCGGCCTGCTCCGGGCGCTCTCCGTGACGCTCTTTGCGGAGGGTGTGCCCGCTCTTGCGGGCGATCCGGACCCGGCGAATATTGCAGCTGTTCGGGCCTTTCGCCGGGCGGGATTCCGCGAGTATGCTGCCGCTTCCGACATGCCGCCCATAATGGTGCTTTCCGCCAATCCGACGCCGGCTCAAAACGACGAAAGACAAGCCTGATGAGTAGCTTCCTCGACATTCATACCACGTCGCCTGAAGACTTGCGGGGCATGATCGACAGCGCCCGCGCGATGAAAGTGGCACGCAACGGGCGTCCCAAAGGCGCTGAGGATGACGAATTGCCTCTGAAGGGCCGCATGGTCGCGCTCATCTTCGAGAAGCCCTCCACCCGGACCCGCGTCTCCTTTGACGTCGGCGTGCGCCAGATGGGCGGTGAGACCATGGTGCTGTCGGGCAAGGAAATGCAGCTCGGCCATGGCGAGACGATTGCCGATACCGCGCGCGTGCTGTCCCGCTATGTCGATCTGATCATGATCCGCACGTTCGAGGAGGCGACGCTCTACGAAATGGCAGAACATGCGTCCGTCCCCGTCATCAACGGTCTCACCAACCGGACGCATCCCTGCCAGATCATGGCCGATGTGATGACCTATGAGGAGCATCGCGGAAATATCGCGGGCCGCAAGGTTGTGTGGTGTGGCGATGGCAACAACGTCTGCGCCTCGCTTATCCATGCCGCAGGACAGTTCGGTTTCGACTTCACCTTCTCCGGGCCGCCGCCGCTGGATCCGGAGCGGGAATGGCTGGATTTCGCGCGTTCCCGGGGGGTGGAGGCAGAGATCGTGCGCGATCCGGCCCGCGCGGTGGAGGGTGCCGATCTGGTCGTGACCGACACCTGGGTGTCGATGCACGATCCCCAATCGGCGCGGGAGCGGCGGCACAATCAGCTTCGCCCCTATCAGGTGAACGAGGCGCTCATGGCTCATGCAAAGCCCGATGCGCTTTTCATGCATTGCCTGCCCGCCCATCGTGATGATGAGGTGACGAGCGCTGTGATGGACGGGCCGCATTCTGTCGTCTTCGATGAGGCCGAGAACCGGCTCCACGCCCAGAAGGCCGTCATGCGGTGGTGCCTCGACGTCTGACCGAGGACAGACGGGGGGTTCAAGGCCGACCGCCGCCCGGGCGCTCTAAACTCCTCGCCAGCCTACGTCCTTCCGGGTCCGGGGGCGGGGATATCGTATTCCTGCCCCTCCACCATAATCCGCGCGGCGCGGATCGTTTCCCCGCCCGACATCACGCCCACCACCTGAGCGGCCTCGCCTGCCTGCGGCGGCACTGCCGACAGGCCCGAATGGCTGATCTGAAGTTGCGAGCCGAGCAGTACGTGCCACTGATGCCCGTCGCTGTCTTCCAGCGTCATGTCCGGCTCAGGGGCGAACAGGTTCACCGCACGGACAGCGCCGTTGATCGTCACCTGATCCTGCCGATCGGTAGACCGAAGCGCATGGGCCAACTGCGGCGCAGCGTGATAGGCGAGCGCGGCAAGGAGAAACGTGGCAAGGCCGAGCCGCCCGATATCTGTCATCGTCATCCCGCCCCCTTTCCTGACCATGAAGAGCATAGTCCGGGCAGGCAAAGGCGGGGAATCACGCTTGCTTGACCCTGTGGACCGCGGCCTATCTTGTCTCTTGGCGCAGGAGGGGCAGGACATGGAAACCGAAAAATTGCATCGCGGGCGGCTGATCGACCATCTTCAGCTTGTTGTCCGCGACCTGGAGGCGAGCCGCAGGTTCTATGCTGCGGTGCTGGAGGTCTTGGGTATTCCGATTGGCGGAGAAGGAGAGGGCTTCTTCTGGGCGGACGAGCTGTTCGTCTCCTCCGCCGACAGTCCGGCGGCACTGGGGAACCTCACCGGGCGGCATCATCTGGCCTTTCAGGCGGAGGACGAAGCGCAGGTGCGTGCGTTTCATGCCGCGGGGCTTGCGGCGGGGGGCACCGACAACGGCGGTCCGGGCGAGCGGCCCTATCACCCCGGTTACTATGCTGCGTTCCTGCTGGATCCGGATGGAAACAATATCGAAGCCGTGTTCCATGGCCCCGCGCGCCGCAGCGCGGCTTCTGTGGTCGTGGAGTTCTGAACGCTTCGGAGAGGCAGGTGCGTCAGGCCGTCTGTCCGCGGGGTTTTGCCCGCAAGGTCGGTTCTGCTTGGGTCGGATCCTCGGGCCACGGGTGGCGGGGATACTGGCCCCGCATGTCCTTGCGCACGTCCGCATAGCTCGTGGCCCAGAAACGCGGCAGGTCGGTCGTCACCTGTACAGGGCGGCGCGCTGGAGAAAGTAGCGTGACGCGGAGCGGCAGCCGCTTCGGCCCGATGGCGGGATGCTCCGTCACGCCGAACATTTCCTGCAATCGCACCTCGATGCCCGGCACGCCGCCGCGATAGTCGAGCGGGATGCGGTTGCCGAGGGGTGTGGTGAAGTGGCCGGGCGCCAACCTGTCGAGGGTCTGCATCTCCTCCCACCCCAGCATCTGACGGAGCGGTTCCAGCGGGTCGAGCGCCTTCAGATCTCCCGCCGACCGCCGCCCCGCCAGATGCGGCAGGAGCCAGTCCTGCACCCCTGCGGTCAGCCCGGCGTCGGACATGTCGGGCAGGTCCACACCCTCCGCCCGAAGCAGTTCGACGCGCGCGCGAAACCGCTCCGCCGCCTCCGTCCAGCCGAGGGAGGAGAGACCCAGATCGCGCACCCCGTCCAGCAGCGCCTCTGCCACCCGTTCCTCCGGCGCGTCCTGCCAGATGCGGTCGCCGAGGATGATGGACCCCAGCCGCTCCTGACGCCGGGCGATGACGCGACGCTCACGCGGTGACCAGAGACAGACATCCTCCCAGCCGATGCGCTCGCCGTGAAAGCGCCGCACACCCGCCTCGGTGATGTCCACGGCCTGCCGGATCGTCGGCTCCCGGGCGGTACCGCTCAGATCGGTCGCGATCAGCAGGCGCTGGCCCGCCATCGGGTCGCCCGCCGCGATGGTCACGCCCTTGCCCCCCGACAGCAGCCAACGCGGTGTTTCGCCCTTGCGCCGGAGACCGATGCGGTCGGGATAGGCGAGGGAGGCCATTTCGCCGGGTGTCATCTCCGGCCCTTCGGCCTCCGTCAGCCGGGAGAGCCGCCGCGCTTCCTGCCGGATCGTTTCTACCGTCGCGCGATCGGCAGGCCAGGGGCGGCGGTCGGCATAGGCGCGCAGGTCGTGCACGGCCTCCAGCCGCAGAGAGAGATCCGCGGGCGCCCCCCGGAGGGGGTCCCGCGCCGCCATCAGCGCTGCCAGCGGCGCGGCCTTCCGGCCCGAGAGCAGCAGCATATGGCCAAGGCGGGGGTGCAGCGGTATGGGGGCCAGTTGCCGCCCGTGTTCCGTGACGCGCCCCGCATCATCCAGCGCTCCGAGATCATGCAGCAGCGCCCGTGCTTCGGCCAGCGCAGGCGCGGGCGGCGGGGTCAGGAAGGCCAGCCCGCCACCGTCCGAGGTGCCCCAGAGCGCGAGTTCCATGGCAAGCGGAGCAAGATCGGCCGTCTCCATCTCAGGTGGTGGAAAGGCGGGAAGCGCGCCTTCCTCCCCCTTGGCCCAGAGGCGGTAGCATATGCCCGGCGCCACGCGACCTGCGCGGCCCCGGCGCTGCTCCGCTTCCGCCCGGGTCACCCGCTCCGTCACGAGGCGGCTCATGCCTGAACCGGGATCGAACCGTGCCCGCCGCGCACGCCCCCCATCCACCACGACACGCACGCCTTCGATGGTCAGGGATGTTTCCGCGATGGCGGTGGAGAGCACGATCTTGCGCCCCTGTGTTGCGGGGGCGATGGCGGCACGCTGCTCCGCGAAGGGGAGCGCCCCGTAGAGCGGGCGCACCGTCGCGCCCGGGATGTCGAGCAGCGCGGCGACCTGCCTGATCTCTCCCTCTCCGGGAAGAAAGACGAGGATGTCGCCCTCCGTCTCCGCTGCCGCCTGCGTGACGAGCGCGGCAATGGCGGGAGCGAGGCGGGTTCCGGCGCGCAGTGGCGCGGGCAGCCAGCGCGTCTCTACCGGAAAGGCCCGGCCTTCCGAGGTGACAAGCGGTGCGTCCTCCAGCAGCCGCGCGACGGGCGCCGCATCCAGCGTCGCGGACATCACGATGACGATGAGCTCGGGGCGCAGGGCGCTCCTTGCCTCCCATGTCAGGGCAAGGCCCAGGTCGGCGTTCAGGGAGCGTTCGTGAAACTCGTCAAAGATCACGGCACCTACACCGGACAACTCCGGATCGGACTGGATCATGCGGGTAAGAATACCCTCCGTCACGACCTCGATCCGGGTCTTCGGGCCAATGCGGCTTTCACCCCGGACCCGGTAGCCCACGGTTTCTCCCACTTTCTCGCCCAAGGTTTCGGCCATGCGTTCGGCTGCCGCGCGGGCGGCAAGGCGACGCGGCTCCAGCATCACGATCCGGCCTCTCACCTGCGGCAGCAGGGCGAGCGGCACCCGTGTGGTCTTGCCCGCGCCGGGCGGGGCCTGCAGGACGGCGCAGCCCGCCTTCGCCACTGCCTCCGACAGCGCGGGCAGAACGGCGTCGATGGGAAGCGGTGACCAGCCCTCAGCCATCAGCGCCGCGTCAGCACCGCTGCGCCATAAAGCGTGTCCATGCTGATCTGCGAGACCTGCATGATGCCCTGACCGGCTGGGACATAGGTCATCGTGAAGTTGAACACGGTCTTTTCCGCCATTTCCCGATCCGAGAATCCTGCCACCCGCTCATAACGCCCCGTGCAAAGGATCGCATCCCCCTGCGCGCGCGGATTGGACAGCGTAACACGGCTCCGGCGTTTGCCGTCGAACATGAACCCGTCGTATTTGCACACTTCCGCCGCAGGTGTGGGGCGAAGGCCGATCCAGATGGCGGTCAAGGGGTCGATGGTGCCGCCCTGGCTCGCGGGATCGACGGTATTCCTCCGACGGTCGCGTTCGGGCGGATCATATTCCACCACCTGCGGCGTGCCCCCCTGATAGCGCATGACGGAGCGGGACTTCCGCTTGCCGGTATCGGCATCCTCCGTGTAGCGGGAGGGGGTGTAGCGCCCGCCGCTCATGGTCCCCTGAACCTGCGCATCGTAGCGCATGGTGCGAAACAGTCCGACAAGCCCCGCGCTTTGAAGCCGCCCTGCAACGGAATAACCGCTCGCTGTGTCCTGCCCTGTCGTGGAAAGCGTCGCGGCGGGAATCCCCCGGATCCGCAGGTCAAAGGTGCTGCTCGTCTGTTGCGCCTTGGCTGACGCAAGGGGGAGGGCGGCCAGAAGGACGGCGGCGAGTGCGGTGCGGATGGGCAGGGGCATGGCATGTTTCTCCGGTTCGGACTGGACATATAACCCTACCCTTGGGCAAGTAATCCCCGCGGCAGCCGGAAATGTGGCCAGCCGCCGAAACCTGCCGAAGGGATGCGATGACAGTGCAGACGACTTCCGCAAGGCGCGGCCCCGTCGGGGCGGGCGAAATCGGCATGCTCGCGCAAGGCGTTCTCTCGGGCGATCGCCGCGCTCTGGCCCGCGCGATCACGCTGGTGGAGAGCCAGCGGGCCGATCACCGCCTGCTGGCGGAGGATCTGCTCGACCGGCTGACGGGGAGCGGGCGGCAGGCGCTGCGCCTCGGCCTGTCCGGCACTCCGGGGGTGGGCAAATCCACCTTCATCGAGAGCTTCGGGCTGCGGCTGACGGGGGACGGCAAGCGGATCGCCGTGCTGGCGGTCGATCCCTCCTCTGCGCGGACGGGCGGGTCGATTCTGGGCGACAAGACGCGGATGGAACTCCTGTCCCGCGACTCGAACGCTTTCATCCGTCCCTCTCCCAGCCGCTCCGAGTTGGGCGGTGTGGCGCGCCGCACCCGGGAGGCGGTCACGCTTTGCGAGGCTGCCGGGTTCGATGTGGTCCTGGTGGAGACGGTCGGCGTCGGCCAGTCGGAAACGATGGTGGCGGAGATGACCGACATCTTCGTCCTGCTGCTGGCGCCTGCGGGGGGAGATGAGCTTCAGGGCGTGAAACGCGGGATAATGGAGATCGCCGATCTTATCCTGGTGAACAAGGCGGATGGCGACCTGAAGGCAGCGGCGACGCGGACCTGCGCGGATTATGCCGGTGCCCTGCGTCTGCTGCGCAAGCGCCCGCAGGATCCCCCGGGTTATCCCAAGGCATTGACGGTCTCTGCCCTGGAACAGGCAGGGCTGGCGGAGGCCTGGGAGGAGATCGGAGCGCTGGCGCGCTGGCGACAGGAGACCGGCTGGTGGGCCGAGCATCGCGCGGCGCAGGCTCGCCGCTGGTTCGAGGAGGAGGTGCGCCTCGGCCTCATCGCCCGCCTTTCCGCCGATCCTGCGGTGCGGGCGGAGTTGCTGGCTTTGGGGCAGGCGGTGACGGAGGGCCGCGCCGCGCCCGCCCGTGCTGCCCGAGACCTCATTGACCGCTTGTCGCAGCCTCCGGCCTGAACCCTGCGGCAAGGCAGTCCGCAACGCGGGAGCGGAGCACCGGCACGGCCTTCGGATGGGCCACGAACTCCGCAACCGGCATCAGGCGCCATTCCTGACCTTCATTGCCGAACCGGATTGCCGTCACTTCCGCCGAACTCAGCGTTCCGGCAAAGAAATGCGCAGGTAGCAGACCCGGACGCGGGTAAATCCGGTGCCAGAAAAGCCGCCCAGGCGGCAGGCGGAGGCCGAACTCTTCCTCCAGTTCCCGAAGCGCGCATGCCACGGGCGTCTCGTTTCCCTCGCGACCTCCGCCGGGAAGATCCCATGCGCCGGGCCATGACAGATCGGGCCTGTCATCCCTGAGCATGACAAGCAGGCTTTCACCCCGGAACAGCGCGATTTTCGCGCCGTCGAATGCGGGGAGCGCCTTGCTTCCGATCATCGGCCTGTCATGCGGGAAGGCCGAAGGCCGGGTGATAAAGCGCCTTGCCCTTGGGCGGCGGCGTCCATATCGCGCGGACGAGGACATGTTCGGGCGGGATGCCCGGAACCGTCACCTGCGGGGCCGCGACGAAGCCGAAGCGGCCATAGTACTCCGCATCTCCCACCACGACATAGCCCGCCGCATCCTCATCCAGACGGGCGAAGGCTGCGCGGATCAGCGCCGTGCCTATGCCCTTGCGCTGCAGGTCGGGGCGGACCGAGATGGGGCCAAGGCCCAGCCAGACGGAGCCGTTGGCCATGGTCACCGGGGAAAACACCAGGTGTCCGATGATGGCGCCGCCCGCCTCCGGGGTCTGGTCCTCCGCCACGAGCGAGGAGAGGAGGACCCCGTCGTTCCGCAGGTCGTGCACGATCCGCGCCTCGTTCCCCTCGCTATGCGGTTCCCCTGCGAAGGCGGCGATAATCAGGCGGTCGATGGCATCCACGTCGTCGGGTCGCTCGGGGCGGATGGCGAATTCAGTTGTCATTGATGTCCCGCTTCCAGATTTTCACCTCGCTCCGCCGCCCGAAGATCCGCCGGAGCAGCAGCCAGCCGGCAAGGGACAGGAGCGCGAAAAGCAGCCAGACTATCGCCGTTCCCCCGAGCGAGGGGAAGAGCAGAAGGGCCAGCCCCGTCACCATGCCCCCGATGGCGAAGCCGAGAAAGACCCATCCGGGGATCAGTACCTCCACCCCCGCCAGCACGATTGCTCCGATCATCCAGACCCACCAGGCCACGTTACCCACGCCCCTTCAGCATGCGGAAGGCGTTGGCAAAGGCCTCCACCGCATCGGCAGGCAGGACGACCGTCTGGTTTCCCTCACCCTTGGCCATCACGGCCAGCGCCTCCACCTGTTTCAGGGCGACCTGGTACTGCGCGGCCTCCAGCCCGTTGTCGGCAATGGCGCGGGCCACGACCTCCGTCGCATAAGCCTCCGCATCGGCACTGATCCGGCGCGCCTTCGCCTGCTGCTCCGCCGCATAGAGATCGGCATCCGCCGCAAGCTCCACCGCGCGTTTCCGGCCCTCCGCCTCGGTCACCTGCGCGCGGCGCGCACGTTCGGCATTGAGTTGCTGGAGCATGGCGGCGCGCGTGGCTTCGTCGAGATTGACGTCGAGTATCTCTGCCCGCGTCACCTCAATGCCCCAGTCGTCCACGATATTCGCCAGCGACTCGCGGATTTTCTCGATCAGGCGGGCACGATTCGACTGCACCTCGTCCAGTTCCATCGTGCCGATCTCCGCCCGGACGATCCCGGCCACGGTGGTGGCGATGGCGGCATCCACATCCCGAATGCGATAGACGGTCTTTTCCGGCTCGATAATGCGATAGAACACGCTGGTTTCGACCTGAAGGAGGACGTTGTCAGCGGTGATCGCATCCTGCCGCGCCACGGGAAGCTGCCGCTCCAGCACGGAGATTTTATGGGCCACACGGTCAAGGAAAGGCACGATCAGGTTGATCCCCGGTCCGAGCACGGCATGGAGTCGCCCGAACCGCTCCACGACGTATTTCTCTGACTGAGGCACGATCCTTACACCAAGGAAGATGCACAGGATGACGAACAGGGCGATGCCGATCATCACCAGCTCACTACCGCTCAGCCTTTCAAGAAACATCCCGCCCTCCGCTTTCTTGTGCAGAGAGTTGCCGCAATCGGAGTCCGCGGCAAGGGGGCGAAGACCTGCCAGACCGTGGATGTGACGCCGGAGCAGTCCGTCGGCACGCGATGGGGCTATCCATCGCCGAGCGCCCGCGCGATAATGGCGCAGGAGGCCCAAGGATGCCCGCATTATGCCGCGATTGCCTTACGCCTTTCGACGCGGGCCGGAGATGTCCGGCCTGCCGGAGCGCGCGTGTGCTGTCGCATCCTGAACTCTTCACACTCTCCGTCGCGCATATGGATTGTGACGCGTTCTATGCAAGCGTGGAGAAGCGGGACGATCCCAGCCTTGCCGACCGTCCGGTGATTGTCGGCGGCGGTCACAGGGGAGTTGTCTCCACCTGCTGTTACATCGCACGCATTCAGGGCGTGCGGTCGGCCATGCCGATGTTCCGGGCGCTGAAGCTCTGCCCCGACGCGGTGGTCATCAAGCCCCGGATGCAGGTCTATGTCGACGTCTCCCGCAAAATCCGCGCGATGATGGAGGAACTGTCCCCCGCCGTGCAGCCCCTGTCGCTGGACGAGGCGTTCATAGACCTCACCGGGACGGAGCGGCTGCACCACGCGCCGCCAGCGGTGATGCTGGCGCGGCTCGTGCGGCGAATGGAGGGGGAGCTTGGCCTGACCGGCTCCATCGGCCTGTCGCACAACAAGTTCCTCGCCAAGATCGCCTCGGACCTGGACAAGCCGCGGGGGTTCTCCGTGATCGGCAGGGCCGAGACGATGGACTTCCTCGCCGACAGGCCGATCCAGCTCATCTGGGGGGTGGGCCCCACGTTTCAGGAGGCGCTGGCGGGCGTCGGTATCCGCACATTCGCAGACCTGCGCCGCTGGAGCCGGGAGGACCTGTCCCGCCGGTTCGGCCATTCGGGCGATCGGCTGTGGCATCTGGCCCGTGGGGAGGATCACCGCCCCGTCACACCGCATGCCCCGGTCAAGTCGATCTCGCGGGAGACGACGTTCTTCGAGGACATCTCTGACCGTGACCTGCTGGAGGGGCATCTGTGGCGCTTGGCAGAGCAGGTTTCCGACCGGACCAAGGCACGCGATCTGTCAGGGCGCACGGTGACGCTGAAGCTCAAGCGTCACACCCATGCGATCCTCACGCGGAGGGAGACGCTTCGGGAGCCGACGCAGCTTGCCGACAAGATCTACCGGACGGCCCTTGATCTGATGGCCCATGTCAAGGATGCGGGGCCGTTCCGCCTGCTGGGTGTCGGGTTGAGCGATCTCATGCCTGCCGGCAAGGGCGATCTGACGGTCGATCTTTTTGATCCGACCGCCGCGCGGCGCGAACGGGCGGAGCGCGCGACCGACAGCATCCGGGCGCGGTTCGGCCGGGACGCGATCATCCGGGGCAGGGCGCTGCGCTAGCCTTCCGCGCGTGCGGCGCATCCCGTCGGCTGCGCATGGCCAAAGCCGGGGGTCGCGGGGGGCGTCCCCCGCGCCTTGCCGCGCGCGGCTGTCAGGGTGCTGATCCCCCGCGCGTGTCGCCGACTTAGCTCAACACGCGCCTTGCGCGCACGGCTGTCAGCCAGGGTCGGTCGGCGACGGTCGGTCATGTCCCACGCTGTCACGCACAGAACATCCGGCTCACATAGATGCGGTCTTTGCCTGACATGTAATAGCAATAGCCGTTTTCGTTCCGCTCATACCGGCGTGCCCCTGTCCCGGCGTTGTCGCGGTTCTGCCGCAGGGTCTCGCCCCATGCGCAGGCGAAGCCATCTCCGTCAGGGTCCAGCCCATAGCTGTCGCTTTCCGGTCCGCCCGCCGCCAGAAAGACCCGTTGTGCCGCGGCGGCAGAGTCGAACTCCCGGCAACTGCGCTTCAGTCCCGGTTCGGCGGGGCGGGGGAAGCGGGACTTGCCCACCGCGCTTGCGGATATGTTGCCAAGGTGCCGGCCTCCGAAGCGCATCTGCCCGCGCACACCCAACTCGGCTTCCACCATCATCAGATCGGTCTCGGACGGCGGCTCTCTCTGGACCTCCCAGAGCCGAAAGATCGGCATACGTTCATAACGGGCCGAGAGAGTCGCAGGGTCGGGTCTCGCGGGCGCGCAGGCGGCCGCTGCGAGCAACGCCAGCCCCGCAATCCTTCTGCCGAAACGGCGGGAAGCGCTGGCCCCGGGGGCACGGCGATGAGATGGCATGACTGTGTTCCTGTCTGGCTATTCTGCGGCGTGGCGCCGCTCGCCCCCAGCAAAGTCGCTGGCGCCTGCCGCGATTCCGGCGGCCACCCTGTCGATCAGCATCTGAAAAGCCGGATAATCATCGCTTTTCCGAAGGGTGCGTTCGTTCATGTACAAGCCGCGATCCACCTCGATCTGGATCACGTGGCGATTGCGTGTCGGGTTGCCGTAGGTCTGGGTGATATAGGCTCCCGCGAAAGGCATGTTGCGAAGCACCCGAAGCCCTTCTGCCGCCAGCAGCGATTCGACCATTTCGACCAGTCGCCCGTCGGCGCTCGATCCGAACCTGTCGCCCAGCACCACATCGGGGCGGCGCCCTGCGGCGGAAAAGTGATTCTCCACCGCTTCCCGAGGCATGGAATGGCAGTCGATCACCAGCGCGGTGCCGAAGCGGGCGATCGTCCCCTCCACCAGTTGCCCGAGGCGGGCGTGATAGGGACGCCACCAAAGCTCGATACGCTCCTCCGCAGCGCTCCGCGGCATCTTGCCGGAAACGATGGCCCGCCCGCCGGCAACCACCCGGGGAATCACCCCCAGACCCGACGAGATACGAGGATTGTGCGCGACATGGCGCACCCCTTCGATCACGGCGGGGTCGAGTTCGTCGCAGTTGCGGTTGAGGTCGATGAAGGCGCGCGGCATGGTCGCTGCGATGAGCGGCGCCCCGTGCAAAGGGGCGCAGGACCAAAGTTCTTCGACGAAAGCATCCTCGGATGACCGGATCGCGCGCGCATCGAGCAGAGATGCGTTCAGGAATGCATCCGGATAGTGTCTTCCGCTGTGGGGCGAGGAAAACACAACCGGCGTGGTCTGCGTGGAAGGCTCCGTCAGAGTATAGGGGGCAGGGCTCATCGCGATCTCCATCGAAAACGAATATAGTGCGATGAAGGTTCTCTCCAAAAGCCCTTGAACACCTTCGCGAGTCCTTTTATAGACCCGCCAACCGACAAGGACCGCCGGTTTCGCAGGAAGCTGCGGTCAGGGTCGGGTGGGGCGCGTAGCTCAGCGGTAGAGCACTACGTTGACATCGTAGTGGTCACAGGTTCGATCCCTGTCGCGCCCACCATTCTTTTCAATGACTTACCAAGAAATTGCGTAGTGCGGTCTGGTTCAACGAACCTATTTCACGCTTCTGATCCCCACAAAATCAATGGCGCGGGCCGCATCTGCCAGATAATCCGGCGAATATCTGGCATAGACTCGCTCGGTTATCGACGTGCTGGAATGGCCCAGATATTGGCTGATTGCGCTCATCGGAACGCCCGCCTCGGCCATATGAACGGCGGCTGTGTGGCGAAATACATGAGGCGTGACGTCAGATAATTTCGCCTTGCGGCAGGCCGCTTGCAGACCGGTTCGTATAGATCGCACCGGCGCCCCGGCATACTCAATTACGTGATCGGTCTGCGCCGCCTCGCGGGCCGTCAGCAGTGACGCCCGCAATCCCGGATTGATCGGCACAACCGCCCGGCCTTTTCTCGGTCCATCCATGTCCCGGCGCAGGTCGATCCTGCCGCGCTTCTCGTCTACTCTGTCCCATGTGAGATCCAGCACCGCCCCGACCCGCGCGGCGGTGGAGAGCATGAGAATCACCGCCAGACGGATATGTGGTGTCTCAACTACGGCCAGCAGGCGGTCTATCTCGGACCGGGTGAGGTATCGGTCCTTGGGGGCGGGCTTTTTAGGGCGCTGAATGTGAGGTGCGCGGTCGATGATGCGCGATTTTGCCGCCCAGTTCAGGGCGGTGCTCAGATGGCCAAGTTCGGTCCATACGGTGCCTGTTTTCCTGCCCTCTGCCGCCCGGGAGGCAGCATAGTCCCGGCAGTGCTGGCCCGTGATCTGATCGGGCAGCAGGGTTCCGAAATGCGCCAGGATAGGCAGGCCGGTGAAAGTCATGTTTTTCGTCGCGGGCCTGCCTGCGTGCTCGTCGCAGTATTCCCGCCAGATATCTCGCACGGTTCGCGGTGCACCGGAAGGGCGTGTTTCCCTGCGCAAAACGGTCAGGGCCTCTGATTCGGCCTCCCGACGCGTCTCTGCCGCAAGACGAAAGCGTCGTCGCTTGCCGTTGTCATCCCACGTGACGACGAACCGGCCATTGAGGCGTCCGACACTGTATTCCCGCACCGCTCATACTCCTCTACCGCCGAAACCGGGATTCGGATCATGCGACCGATCCTGAACCCGGGCAACTGGCCAGATTTGACCAGCTGGCGCACTTTTTCTCCGGAACAGCCCCACCGCTCGGCCAGCGTGTCGGGTGTGTATGGCTTGGCTGGCTGCATCACCCATCCCCCAGGGCGGCGCGGGCGAGCGTTCTCATTGGCCTGTCATCGCTAAGGTCCGCCACGGTTGTCAGCGCATCCCGCAGCGCCTGTTCCCGCGTGGCTTTGTCGCGGGCTGCAAGGGCGGCTGTGGCGTCGGCGGGTGTGAGTGCGCGGACGGATCGGGCGCAACGCTCTGCAGAACGCATCAGAGGCCCTTTTTCGAAGTCTGCCAGCGCCAAGGTGTCACAAGCCTTAGCCGCCACCTCAAACGCCATCGCCGTCTCTGCGCGGGCGGTGTCGCGTTCGGCTTCGGCTTTCTCCAGCCGCACAGTCATTTCCTGCAGTCGCTCGTTCTCGGCGCGGAGCCGGGCGATTTCAAGATCGGTCATTGTTCGGCCTCCCATGCGGCGAGGGCGTCGCGTGTCATGTCTTGCGCGCGACCACATAAGCTCAGGTTGCCATCCCACCATTGCTTCCAGATGCGCTCACCGTCAGGGTGTGTATCGCGAGACTGCTCGCCATAGTCAGGTCCAGCATCCTCGCTGTCGCTCCAAGCCTGATGAAGCCGAAGCGCCTCCGCCAGCTTCTCCGCCGCAATTACCTTTCGGGCGAGGGTGGGTGCCATGGCGATCAGGCGGGCGTTTTGGTCGCAATCCGCGCCGCGAATGTGGGCCTCTCCACTCTCGAAATAGACGCGGCGGAAAGGCGTTCCGTCCATCTCGTAGCTTTCAAGGCGTCCAATCTTCCACTCCCCTGGCGTCACCTCGGCCAGCAGCTTTTCAAGATCGGTCATTGATGTTTCCTGCATCACCAAAACCTCTCGATAAAATCGTCATCCTCGCCAGCGCGCAGCGGCGGCAGGCCGATCCGCGCGCGCAGGTAGGGGGGCCAGCTATCCGCAAGGTAGGGGCGCTGCAGCACAATCTGGATATGCGCGTCTGTGAGCGTGACGCCGGGGGCGAGACAGACGTCGTCGCTATGGCTGTCGTACTCGATAGTGCCAGTCTCGATTTCGCGCAGGTGTCGGAGGTAGGTTTCGCGTCGGGCAAAAAATCGGCGTATCCTGCTCATTTGGTCATCCTCAATACGATTGCGGCGGAAATCACGGCGCTGAGCAGTGTCAGCAGGGTGGACGGGAGAGGCACCGGAGATGGCGGGCGCGGCGGGTCAGGGCGGTGATTACCTCCCCCGCCGGGGGCGGTCGGGAGGATCACCGGGGGCAACCGTTCGCGCGGCTCATAGACGAAGGTCGATTTAGGCTGCATCAGCCCGGAAAAATCCACGGGCCATGCGTATGGGGTGCCGCACTCGACATCAGGGGGCAGATACACCACCCGAAAATCCCCTGGGCCAGCGGTATCGGCGGGGGCATCGGTGAGCCACAATCCCGCCCATGTGCCTAGGGCCGCAGCGGCGACGTAATGGTGGAGCCGCATCACACGTCCTCCGCAATGCAGCCGTCGAGGCAGGATTCGCGCTCCGAAGCCTGAGCGCAGGGTGCGAGCATCAAGCCCGCTGAAAGCAGGGTCGCAAATTTCATGGTGTGGTCCTGTTAGGTCAGGGGTTCCGTTTCGATGCCGGGCCGATCCTCAGCAGCCCGCCCGCGTAAAGCCGTGATTGCGTCTCCATGAGAGCGCGCAGAATGTCGTCGTATCCCCACTCCGCATCCCCAGCGCGGCGATCCAGTTGGTCGTGGCACGCGGCGCAGGCGTAGACGGCATGGAAATCGTGAGGCTTCTGGCCGATGCCTGCGGCTCCGAACATGCGCAGGTGGGCCAGAACGACGGTTTCATTTCCGGGCAGGCAGCAGGAGAGACGGAGGGCGCAGGGTTGCCCTGCCGCGCTGTCACGCACAAGCTTTGATACGGCAGAGCGGACCTTCGGGCCGAGCGGCTTTTTGGGAATAGAGAGGAAGGTCATGCAAATTCCTCCTCGTATTTCATGGCTTCCGGGTCCGTCAGACGAATACCCATCCCGCCCCAATGGCGCAGCATCTCGTCCATGTATTGGGTCATCTGGGGCATCGTCATCAGGCGGGTCACGGGGAGGTCGAACGCCTTTACCGCTCTACGCTGAGATTCGTGGCTCAGGCGTCCGAGGGACGCGTCCCATTCCGCCCCGAATGCTCCGTTTTCCGCGCGGAGGATCGGCACCCCGAAAGTGACCTTGCAATCAGCGCGGACCTCCTCATGCGTCGTGTCGCCAAGCTGGCGCGCGATGTCGGAATACCACCGCTGCGCAAGTCGGTTTTGTTGATGACTGCGGCTCGCCCCTTGGTGCCAGGACAGCGTGATCGGGAGCTTGCGATCCGCCAGAATGCGGGACAATGCCTCGATATGTTCCGGGTCGCGGATGATCTTCGTCGGCATCACCCGGCCCCCCAGCACGTGTTCCGCTCGAACAGCACGCGCTCGGCCTGTGCCCGGAAATGCGCTTCCTCGGCGGCGTTCGTGGGATCCAGCTTCTGCACGACCAGATCCACCAGCAGCGACGGCGTGCGCCATCCTGTTTCCTGCTCGGCGGCTTGTAGGGCAGTGAGAATGTCGGCGTCGGTCATAGGGGCCTCCTCAGAACGGAATAGAATCGAGGTCGTCGTCCAGATCGCCACCCGGACGCCCGCCAGCGCCATACCCACCGCCATAGCTGCCAGAGCCGCCAGAGCCGTCGGAAGTGTCGCGCTGGCGGGTGTCACGCGGCTTGGCCTCCCACATCATCAGCGTGACGCGGCCTTCGCTGTCCGCCAGCGGCAGGCTGTCGAGCACAAGCTGAAAACCGCCCTTGTCGCGCGGGAACGCTGCGCCGATCTTGTGCCAGCGGGTCTTGTCGTCCTTGCCTTTGCGCGGGCTGAGAAGATCGAAGTGGGCCATCAGAATGCCTCCTTGGCGTCCCACACGCGCAGCCCTTCGGCGCTCCGGTGGGTCTTGTGATTGCGGCGCGCCCATTCCTCGATGAATGCCGTCACGTCGTCGCGCGAGTTGCGGGCAATCCAGTTCAGCAGGGCGCGGTGATCGGTGATCTCGTAGCGCGTGACGGTGCGCAGTCCTTTGACGTCGTTCGCCCTGGTGGCGGCGCGGGCGTCCCGCTGCGCTTGCTCTGCGGCGGTTTGCGCGGCGGCTGCTTGGCGCTGTTCCTCGATGTTGCCATCATCGGCTTTCATCGCCGCTTCGCGGGCGACCCGAGCGGCTTCCTCCGCCGCGATGCGGGTAGCGCGTTCCTCCGCTGCCCTTTCAGCCGCCAGTTTTTTCTTGAAATCGTTCGAGATGGAAGCAAGGCCCTTCTGTATCCGGTCCAAGTCATCCTCGGTCGGCTTCCAGCGGGCAATCTCCGCCTTCCACGCATCATGCAGCGGGGCAGTCGCCGACTTCTTGGCATCGTCCAGTGCGCGGCGAGCGGAGCGAATGTCCTTCGCCAGCTTGTCCACCGCCTTCATCTGGCTTTCGTTTGTGACTGGCTCCCCGTCCAGCCAGTTCTCGGCTTCCGAAATGGCATCACCGAAAGGGGTGAGCGCCTCGTCCATGGGATCTGGGGGATTGTTGTTTCCGACTACAGCGCGCGGATTCATCTCGTTCATCGTGGACACCTAGTAGGGGATTTCATCGCCGATATTGTCGGCGAGGCTGGGGGCTTGGCGGGCGGGGTCGGCGTGAGCTTTCTCGCCAGCCGCCTTGAACGCCGCGACGAATTCCAGATACTTCGGCTCATCAGCCTCTTTCAGCGCTACGCGCGCTCCCTTTTCCTTGTTCCAAAGATCGGTCAGAGCTTCTTTTGTGGTGCGCCTGCTGATTGCGGAGATCAGACGATCCCGGCATCCTGCGGGGTTGAATTCTGGATCCGATTTCGGCGGCTCAAGCCTCTGCGGCGCGGCCTTGACTGCGGCGTTCCCGTCGTCGTCATCCGGGGCGACCCCCGTAACGCTCTCCGTGCCAATACGCTTGGCGTAGGTCGTTGCGGACTTCATGCCCTGCATGTCGTTCTTCGTGACGATAAGCGGCACATCGCACTCGATGCGTGTTTCGCTCTCCCCATGGATGAGGGTGGTACGCATAGCCGCAGACCCGTCGACAAAAGTGTGGAACAGGGCCAGCCCGTTCGCGTTAAGGGCCGGGAGAACAGCCTGCATAACGTCCGCGAGGTCGGCATAACGGCTTGTGAATGCTCTGTTAACCGCCCCCTTTGTGACGGTTCCCATCTCCATTTGTGCGGCGGCGAGCGCCATGTAGACGTTCTTGTGGACGGCAATCTTCGGCGCGTCATGCTTGGTAACAGCGTTCATTCTTTGCCTCCTTACTAAAGGGCGCTTGGCGTCGCGGTGGCGGGCGAAGCGTCCGTGTTGGGTGCCCCTGCCGGGGATCATTGCCCGGCAGGAGGCGCGGTCATGACGATGCGAGGGCGTCGCGCAGCCGGAAGCCCAGAAGGGGCCAGAGCTTATCGCGGGCGTTGGCGCGGGCGATCTTCTTGCCAATCTCGGGGTCGAAGTTCGTGGGGCTTGCCGCAGCGCTTTCCCCGGTCACGATGAACCCGTTTCTCAGCTTGAGGGCGCAGATCGTCAGGGTCGTTCCGGGGAAGACGTGGTAGTCACAATCGGCAATCTCGGCATCCAGATCCCCCGGCGTGATGCGCGGGGCGGTTTTACCGGACGCTTGCAGTTCTGCTTCGATTTCTGCTTCGTTGACGCTCATTCGGTTCTCCTGTGAGATTCTGGGTTGGGTGCCCCTGCCTGTCCACGGCTCGCCCAGCTGGCAGGGGCGGGGGGGTATCAGTCGGCGACGCGGCGAGCCATCTCCATGAAGGGGTTGAACTCGCGCTTGATGCGAATTTCGTATTTTCCCGGCGCGATCTCATGTGACCCGTGGGGATTGCCCGCCGTCTGGCGGAGCCGCGTCGGCTTCTCCACGATGGCTTCAAGAATGCGCATTCCAGCCGGGACGTTGATGCGCTCCATGACCGTCACGCCATCCGCATCTAGCACGTGGTGGTGGTGGCTTTCGCTCTCACCCACGATGATGACGCCATTCGTGGCGACGATGGGGCGGGTTTCGTGCGACCCTAAGTCATCCACCGGGATGAAACGGACCTCTCCTTGACGAATATTCATCAGCTTATACCTCGCTGTTAGCTGACTGCGGTGGGATAGGTGAAAGCGTCTGTCGCGACGCCGAAGCTCCAGGCTTGCGCCGCCTTGACGGTGTTGATCGGCCTGCTGTCGATGTCGGAAACGTAAGGCACGCCCTCCACGATCTGCCCATTGCGGGGGCAGTAGGCACGGAGGAACCGACCGGGTTCGGAAAGACCGGGAAGGGTCAGCTCGATCAGGTCGCCATGGTCTGGGTCGGGGTCGCTATCGATGACCTTGCATTGCAGCAGATCGATAGCCTTCGACCATCCGACGATCTCCATTCCAGCGGCGCGCTGCTCGACGTTTTCACAGGCGAGCACTTCGGCTGGGTCCATATGATCCCGTTCATCGATCCATTTGGACGGAACGCGAACTCCATGCCACGCGTGTAGCGAATACCCGCTTGAAAAGCGCATCGCGGGTCCGATCTCGCTATGCAGCCTCTGCTGATCATCAAAGGCCAGCAGTTCCGGACGTTTGCTTACAAAAGCCACTCCGTCATATGGGTAAAGGGGTCCGCAAAGCCGGGCATAGTCCGACCACGCTTCCAAGGCGGCTGATTGCTCATCGGTGTACTCGACGCCGATCTTCTGCGCGAACTTATATAAGGCAATCCAATAGAACTCGGAGCCTCCGGCGAACCAAAGCGTGTCGTAAGCGAGCTGGCCCCCGAGCTGGTCCCTGAGCTGGACCCCGATCTGG
>NZ_JGYG01000014.1 GCF_000740795.1 Haematobacter massiliensis | reverse complement strand
AGAGAGGGGCGCGGCACCGCCCGTTATCCCGACGGTTCCGTCTATGAGGGGGCATTCGTCGCCGACCGCCCGGAAGGGCAGGGGCGCATCACCTATGCCGACGGCTCCACCTATGAGGGCGACTGGGCAGGTGGGGGCATCGCGGGCACTGGCAAGCTCACGCAGGCCAACGGGCTGGTCTATGAGGGCAGCTTTGCCAGCGGCAAGCCGGAGGGCAGGGGCCGCATGACCTATCCGGGGGGCCAGACCTATGAGGGCGACTGGATCGGAGGGCAGCCGGAGGGGCAGGGCACGGCGCGCTATCCCGATGGTTCGGCCTATGAGGGCACCTTCCGCGCCGGCAAGCGGGATGGCACCGGCACGTTCACCCGCCCCGACGGCTTCCGATACGAAGGCGCCTGGTCGGATGGCGCGATGTCGGGGGAGGGTGTGGCCACCTATCCCTCTGGTGATGTCTATACCGGCGCCTTCCGCGACGGTCGCCGCAACGGACAGGGCACCTTCCGCTATGCCTCCGGCCGCGAGGTGAGCGGTAACTGGTCGGCAGGAGAGCTGGACCTGCCGGAGGCGGGCGCTTCAGGTTCCGAACAGCCCGCTCAGTAGGCAGCGAAAGACGGGGCCGGCTTTCCCGCCTGGAAGCGTCACGCCCCGTGACGCCGCCTCAGCCTCAGCGCCGCCAGAACCCCCATCCCGCCAAGCGCGAGGACAAACCCTCCGGGCAAGGGGACGGGCGCGATGGTCACACTGTCGAGATCGACATGCCCGCATGGGGCATCGCCGCATTCAATGGGCAGGCCGTCGAAGCTCTGGTCCCAGGGACCAATGGCGGCGATGCGGAGCATATCGAGGCCGCGAAACTCCGCTCCGAAGGAGAAGCTGAACGCCCCACCGGTCAGCCCCGTCGAAAAGCGGGCATAGGCGACGGACAGCCCGTTTCGGAATCCTTCGACCGCGATATTGTCATAGGGCACCGGGCGCATGTCCCACTCATCCGGCGTCACGACGTAGCTCGCAAGATCATAGCCGACGACGCTCATACCCAGAGCGCGGAAATGCCCGCCGGTCGTGAGAGTGACGCCGCTGGTCAGCGACGTGCCCGAATCGTCCAGATGCACCGCGCCGGGCCGCATATACCAGACGACACCGTCGGAATTCGGATCGGCGGAGACGGTCGCCCCGCCCTCCCGCCAGGCGATGGGGGCGGGACCGTCGTGCCATCCCGGTATATCGTCGAAAGTCAGGGTCGTCGCGGCACAGGGCAGGGCGAATGAACAGGCGAGAATGACGAGAGCAACAATACGCATGGGCGCGCCTCCAAATGGCTTTTTGGGGGAGCGGATAGGCACAGGATATCAGAAAATCGCCCCCTGGAATGCTACGGATTGGAAAAAGCTGCGCCAATGACGCAAAACTTTCGCTTTTCTTTCTCCGCTGGCCGGTTATAGTCCGCCGCATGAACGCGAACCGGCATATCACTGTTTTCAGCGGCGCAGCCTGCGCCCTGCCGTATCGCGGGCTCCTTCTCCTTAGCTGCCTCTGAGCGTGCCGTCAGGCGCGACCGCTCAGAGGTATCCGCGCGCCAGACACCCGACAGGCATCGCAAGACAGCAGGAGACATTCCATGACCGCCACCGCTTCCGCCGATCAGGCCCGCGTTCTGATTTTCGACACCACTCTGCGTGACGGGGAGCAATCGCCCGGCGCGACCATGACCCATGAGGAGAAGCTGGAGATCGCAACCCTCCTCGACGAGATGGGGGTGGATGTGATCGAGGCGGGCTTCCCCATCGCCTCGGAAGGTGACTTCGCCGCGGTGAGCGAAATCGCGAAGAACGCCAGGAACTCGGTCATCTGCGGTCTCGCCCGCGCCAGTTTCACGGATATCGACAGGGCCTGGGAAGCGGTGAAATACGCGCCCCGCGCGCGGATCCACACGTTCATCGGCACCTCGCCGCTGCACCGCGACATCACGCGGCTGACGCAGGATGAGATGATCGACAAGATCCATGCCACCGTTTCCCGTGCCCGCAACCATTGTGAGGATGTGCAGTGGTCGCCCATGGACGCCACGCGGACGGAGCGGGATTACCTCTGCCGCGTGGTGGAGACGGCGATCAAGGCGGGCGCCACCACGATCAATATTCCCGACACCGTGGGCTATACCGCGCCCCGCGAAAGCGCCGAGCTGATCCGCATGCTGCTGGAACGTGTTCCGGGCGCGGACGGGGTGATCTTCGCCACCCATTGTCACAACGATCTGGGCATGGCGACGGCGAACTCCCTCGCCGCGGTGGAGGCTGGCGCGCGGCAGATCGAATGCACGATCAACGGCCTGGGCGAGCGTGCGGGCAATACCGCGCTGGAGGAGGTGGTGATGGCGCTGAAGGTGCGCAACGACATCATGCCTTACCGGACCGGCATCGACACCACGAAGATCATGAACCTGTCGCGCGTCGTCGCGCAGGTGTCCGGCTTCCCCGTCCAGTTCAACAAGGCGGTCGTGGGCAAGAACGCTTTCCTGCACGAATCGGGTATCCATCAGGATGGTGTGCTGAAGAACGTGGAGACGTTCGAGATCATGCGTCCCGAGGATATCGGCCTGACCGCGAACAATATCGCGATGGGCAAGCATTCCGGGCGTGCGGCGCTGCGCACCAAGCTCGCGGATCTGGGTTTCCAGACCTCCGACAACCAGCTGAACGACGTGTTCGTCCGCTTCAAGGCGCTGGCCGACCGCAAGAAGGAGATCTTCGACGAGGATCTGGTCGCGCTGGTGACGGAAACGGCGAATGAGGCCGCGGATGAGGCGATCCAGATCCGCCGCCTGCGGATCGTCTGCGGGACGGAAGGCCAGTCGGCGGAGCTGACGCTGGCCATCCGCGGCGAAGAGAAATCCGTCGAAGCGACGGGCGACGGCCCGGTCGACGCGGCCTTCAATGCGGTCAAGGCCCTGTTCCCGCATCAGGCGCGGCTGAAGCTCTATCAGGTGAGCGCGATCACCGCGGGCACCGATGCACAGGCCACCGTGAGCGTCCGGCTGGAGGAAGACGGCAAGATCGTCACCGGGCAGGCAGCGGATACCGATACCATGCTCGCTTCCGCCAAGGCCTATGTGAATGCGCTGAACAACCTGATCGTGCGGCGTCAAAAGACCAAACCGGAGGAAGAGGTCCGCGCCGTCTCCTGACGGGCCGGCCGAAGGCAAAAGGGGCGGTGTCGGTTTGCCGGCGCCGCCCCGCTTGCATCTTGAGGTGGAAACGGCAAGGTTCCGCCGGTGCCGCAGGTGATCACGACGTGCGGAAACGCGCCTGTCGACCCGACCCGCCCCTTTCGCTCAAGTCATGTGCGCTCTATACGAAGGACTGGCCGCCGTGCGGGTAGACTCGCGGCCTTCATCTTCTAGGGTTGCACACGGAAAGTCTCAGGGCATGGGTATTGCGGGTCTGTTTTCGTCCGACATGGCGATTGACCTCGGGACGGCGAACACGCTCGTCTACGTCAAGGGCAGGGGGATCATCCTCAACGAGCCATCGGTGGTGGCCTACCACGTCAAGGATGGCAAGAAGCAGGTTCTTGCCGTTGGCGAGGACGCGAAGCTGATGCTCGGCCGCACGCCCGGCTCCATCGAGGCCATCCGCCCGATGCGCGAGGGCGTGATCGCCGATTTTGACGTGGCGGAAGAGATGATCAAGCATTTCATCCGCAAGGTTCACCGCAGGACGACCTTCACCAAGCCGAAGGTCATCGTCTGCGTGCCGCATGGCGCGACCCCGGTGGAGAAGCGGGCGATCCGGCAATCGGTGATCTCGGCGGGCGCGCGGCGCGCGGGTCTGATCGCCGAACCGATCGCGGCGGCGATCGGCGCGGGGATGCCGATCACCGATCCCACCGGCTCCATGGTCGTGGATATCGGCGGCGGCACCACCGAGGTGGCCGTCCTGTCGCTGGGCGATATCGTCTATGCGCGCTCCGTCCGGGTGGGCGGCGACCGGATGGATGAGGCGATCATCTCCTATCTCCGGCGCAACCATAACCTGCTGATCGGCGAGGCGACGGCGGAGCGGATCAAGACCTCCATCGGCACGGCGCGGATGCCCGACGACGGGCGCGGCGCCTCCATGCTGGTGCGCGGGCGCGACCTCCTGAACGGCGTGCCGAAGGAGACGGAGATCAATCAGGCGCATGTGGCGGAGGCGCTGGCCGAACCCGTGCAGCAGATCTGCGACGCGGTGATGATCGCGCTGGAGGCGACCCCGCCCGATCTGGGCGCAGACATCGTGGACCGCGGCGTCATGCTCACCGGCGGCGGTGCGCTGCTCGGCGATCTTGACCTGAGCCTGCGGGAGCAGACGGGGCTGTCCATCTCCATTGCGGATCAGTCACTGAATTGTGTCGCGCTGGGGACGGGCAAGGCTCTGGAGTATGAGAAACAGCTTCGGCATGTGATCGACTACGATAGCTGAGGTCGGGCCGGAGAACCCGGCTCAACGACCGGCGCCGGGGGACATCGGTGGCAAGAGACCGCAACGGCCATGTTGAGTACATGCGCCCGATCAGGAGATTGCTGATCGGCACGGCATTCGTGCTGCTCATCGGGCTGTTCATGGTCTGGCGCATCGACAGTCCGCGGGTGGAAAGCTTCCGCGCCGCGCTGATCGACCGTGTTGTGCCGTCGCTCGACTGGGCCTTGGTCCCGGTGACCAAGGCGGCGAACATGATCGATGATTTCCGCTCCTATGCGCGGATCTACGAGCAGAATCAGGAACTCCGCCGCGAGCTTCAGCAGATGAAGGCGTGGAAGGAGGCGGCGCTGCAGCTGGAGCAGAAGAATGCCAAGCTGCTCGGGCTCAACCAGGTGCGGCTCGACCCCAAGCTCACCCATGTGACGGGCGTGGTGCTGGCCGATTCCGGCTCCCCCTTCCGGCAGTCCGTGCTGCTGAACGTGGGCGCGCGTGACGGGATCATGGACGGCTGGGCGACGATGGACGGGCTGGGGCTGGTGGGGCGGATTTCCGGTGTGGGGCAGACCACCTCCCGTGTGATTCTGCTCACGGATTCCAACAGCCGGATCCCGGTGACGATCCAGCCGTCGGGTCAACGCGCGATCCTGTCGGGGGACAATACCTCCTCGCCGCCGCTGGACTTCATCGAGGCGCCCGATCTGGTGCGGCCGGGCGACCGGGTGGTGACCTCGGGGGATGGCGGAGTGTTCCCCTCGGACCTGCTGGTCGGGCAGGTGGCGCAGGGGCCGGACCGGCGGCTTCGGGCGCGGCTCTCGGCGGATTACGAGCGGCTCGACTTCCTTCGCGTGCTGCGCAGCCACCTGGCGGAGCAGCTTGATGATCCCGGCGGGCTCATCATCGTGCCCGACCAGCCCTTCGGGCCGCCACCGCCGCCCCTGGACGCGCAAGGAGCAGGAGCCGGGGGAACGCAGCGTTCGGGGGCGCGGACGGATGGCTGATCCGCTCGCCCTTCAGCGGTGGATCTACAGGGCGATTTTCGTGGGTTTCGCGGTGCTGTTCTACATCATCCGCATCCTGCCGTTGAGCACGCTGCCCCCGACCCTCCCCGGCCCTGACCTGATGATCGCGCTGGCATTCGCCTGGATCCTGCGCAGGCCCGATTTCGTGCCTGCGCCGCTTATCATCGCGGTGTTCCTGCTGGAGGACATGCTCTATCACCGTCCGCCCGGGCTGTGGGCGGCAATCGTTCTGCTGGGTACCGAATTCATCCGGGGGCGGGTTGCGCTTTTGCGCGGGCTGCCGTTTCCTGTGGAGTGGGCGATGGTCGCGGCGGTGCTCGTGGCGATGACACTGCTGGAGCGGCTGGTGCTCGCCGCGGCACTGGTCCCGCAGGCGGCGCTCTCCGCCGAGATGCTGCGCGTGCTGACAACGATGATCGCCTATCCCGTGGTCGTACTCGCGACACGGTTCGTCTTTGCCCTGCATGACCCCGAGCAGGACAGGTTGGGGAGACGCGCATGAAGCGTAATGACAAGGATGTGGAGGAAAGCAGCCGCCGGATCACCCGGAGGGCGCTGGTCCTTGGCGGCTTGCAGGTCAGCGTTCTCGCGCTTCTGGCGGGGCGGATGCGCTATCTCCAGATCGATCAGGCCGACCAGTACCGCATGTTGGCGGAGGAGAATCGCGTCTCCATCCGGCTGATCCCGCCGACACGCGGGCTTATCGCGGATCGCACCGGCACGATCATCGCGGGCAACGAGCAGAACTACCGCGTCGTCATCGTGCGGGAGGATGCGGGCGATGTCGGCGAAGTGCTGAACCGCCTGTCGCGCGTGATCCCGATGTCGGAGGAAGAGATAGAGCGCACATTGCGCGAGATCCGCCGCCGGTCGGCTTTCGTGCCGATCACCGTGGTGGATCGGCTGTCGTGGAGAGAGTTCTCCGAGGTCGCGGTGAACGGTCCGGCGCTGCCGGGGGTCACCCCTGAAGTGGGCCTGTCGCGCTTCTATCCGCTCCGGGGCGACTTTGCCCATGTCGCGGGCTATGTCGGCCCGGTGAGCGAGAGCGATCTGGCCAATCTGGAAAGCCGCGATCCAGTCCTGCAGATCCCGAAGTTCCAGATCGGCAAGAACGGCGTCGAACAGCGGATGGAGGAGGTGCTGCGCGGCACCGCCGGCTCCAAGCGGATCGAGGTGAACGCCGTCGGTCGCGTCATGCGGGAACTGAGCCGGGAGGAGGGTGACACGGGCGGCAACGTGCAGCTCACCGTGGATCATCGGCTGCAACGCTTCACGCTCGACCGACTGGGCGCGGAAAGCGCCGCCGCGGTGGTGATGGATGTGCACAATGGCGATCTGCTGGCGCTGGTCTCTGCGCCGTCCTTCGACCCGAACCTGTTCGTGCGGGGGATCTCCGTGGCCGACTACCGGACCCTGATGTCGAACGACCATCGTCCGCTGGCCAACAAGACGGTGCAGGGCACCTATCCGCCCGGCTCTACCTTCAAGATGGTGACCGCGCTGGCCGCGATGCGGGCGGGAATGCTCGATCCGGCCGACACCGTCTATTGCCCCGGCTATCTCGCCTATGGCGGGCGCCGGTTCCACTGCTGGCGGCACGGAGGGCACGGGCGGGTGTCGCTGGTCGAGGCCCTGGCGCAATCCTGCGACGTCTTCTTCTACGAGATCGCGCAGCGCGTCGGGATCGACAAGATCAGCGAGATGTCCCGGCTTCTCGGGCTTGGGGTTCGTCATGACCTGCCGCTCTCCGCCGTGGCGGAAGGTCTGGCGCCGACGCAGGCGTGGAAGCGGCAGGCGCGGGGCGAAAGCTGGCTCGTGGGCGACACGATCAACGCCTCCATCGGGCAGGGCTTCAACCTCACCTCACCGCTCCAGCTCTGCGTGATGACGGCGCGGATCGCGACGGGGCGAAATGTGCTGCCGAGGCTTATCAAGTCGATCGACGGCATTGAGCAACCGGTGCCGGGGGGGGAGGATCTGGGCCTTCCTGCGGCGCATCTGGCGCAGGTTCGCCGGGGGATGGACCAGGTGATGAACGGCCGCACCGGCACCGCACGTGGCTCCCGCATCGCCGATGAGGCCATGCTCATGGCGGGCAAGACAGGCACATCGCAGGTCCGCAACATCTCGGCGGCGGAGCGGGCGTCGGGGGTGCTCGGCAACCATCAGCTTCCGTGGAACCGGCGAGATCATGCGCTTTTCGTGGCCTATGCCCCGCTCAACGCCCCCCGCATCGCGGTGAGCGTCGTTGTGGAACATGGCGGAGGCGGCTCAGCCGTGGCCGCGCCCATCGCGCGGGACATGGTAAAGTTCGCATTGGGCGGCGGTCTTGGCCCGACTGCCGTGGCCCCTCCTGCGGAAGGGGCGGAGCCTGCGCCCACCCCTGCCGCGCCGCCGCCCCGGACAACACGCGCATGACCTATCTCGCATCCAACCTGAAGCAGGTGCCGACGGGCCTGCGCAAGTTCCTGCATATCAACTGGCCGCTCGTGGTGCTGATCAGCGCGATCTGCTCCATGGGTTTCCTGATGCTCTACTCCGTCGCCGGCGGATCGATGCAGCCCTGGGCGGAGCCGCAGATGATGCGCTTCGGCCTTGGCATCGTGATCATGTTCCTTGTGGGTTTCGTGCCGATCTGGCTCTGGCGCAACCTGTCGGGCGCGGTCTACATGGCCGCCTTCCTGATGCTGGTCTATGTGGAGCTGTTCGGCCACACCGGGATGGGGGCGACCCGCTGGATCAATCTCGGCTTCATGATGGTCCAGCCGTCCGAGATCATGAAGATCGCGATGATCATGCTGCTCGCCGCCTATTACGACTGGCTGGACGTGCGGAAGGTGTCGCGTCCGCTCTGGGTGCTGATCCCGCTGCTCATCATCGTGCTGCCGACGGTTCTGGTGCTGAAACAGCCGGATCTCGGCACCTCCACCATGCTGATTGCCGGGGGCGGGCTGCTGATGTTCGCGGCAGGGGTCAGCTGGATTTATTTTGCCGTCGTCATCGCCCTGGTGGTGGGCGCGGTGGCGCTGGTGCTCAACAGCCGCGGCACGCCATGGCAGTTGCTGCACGACTACCAGTTCCGGCGCATCGACACGTTTCTCGACCCGGGGAATGATCCCCTGGGGGCGGGCTATCACATCACGCAGGCGAAGATCGCGCTCGGCTCCGGTGGCTGGGCCGGACGGGGGTTCATGGAGGGCACGCAGAGCCGCCTGAACTTCCTGCCCGAGAAGCACACCGACTTCATCTTCACATCGCTGGCGGAAGAACTGGGCTTCGTAGGGGGCATGTCGCTGCTCACGCTCTATGCGCTGCTGCTGTTCTTCACCATGTCGTCCGGCGTCACGAACAAGGACCGTTACGGCTCGCTCCTGACCATCGGGATCGCGGGGACGCTGTTCATCTACATCACCGTCAACATGTCGATGGTCATGGGCCTTGCGCCCGCGAAGGGCGCGCCGCTGCCCTTCGTGTCCTATGGCGGGACGGTGATGTTAGTTCTGCTCTGGGCGTATGGTCTGGTGCAGAGCGCGCATATCCACAAGCCGAGGTAATCCATGCCCCTGATCCTGTTTGCCGGCAGCCCTGACGAATGGGACGCCTACCAGCAGACCCTGCCCGCCGCATTGAAGGAGGCGGGCGTGGAGGCCGAACTGACCGCCGAGACTCCCGCCGATCCGGCGTGCGTGGATTACATCGTGACCTCCCCCGCAGGGCGGATTTCGGATTACGCGCCCTTCGTGAACTGCCGTCTCGTCCAGAATCTCTGGGCGGGGGTGGAGCGGATTACCGGCAATGCCACGCTCACGCAGCCGCTGGCGCGGATGGTGGATCCCGCGCTGACGCAGGGGATGGTCGAATATGTGACGGGCCATGTGCTCCGCCTGCATCTCAGGATGGACGACTGCCTGCAGGACGGGCGGTGGCGGCGGATCGTGCCACCGCTCGCCGCCGAGCGGACGGTGGTGATCCTCGGGCTGGGGGAACTTGGGCAGGCGGTCGCGGGGGCGTTGGGGGCGCTGGGCTTCCGGCCGCTGGGCTGGAGCAGGCGGCCCCATGACGTGCCGGGAGTGGAGACCCATTCCGGGGCGGAGGGGCTGAGCCATGTCCTCTCGCAGGCGGAGATCCTCGTCACGCTCCTGCCGCTGACGCCGGAGACCGACGGGCTTCTGAACGCGGCGCGCCTTGCCCTGCTGCCGAAGGGAGCCAGCATCATCAATCCCGGACGCGGACCGCTCATCATGGACGAGGCGCTTCTCGAGGCGCTGGATGCAGGCCATGTGAGCCGCGCCGTGCTGGATGTGTTCCGGGAGGAGCCGCTGCCGCCGGGGCACTCGTTCTGGGCGCACCCGAAAGTCTTCGTCACCCCGCATATTGCCGCGGCAACCCGTCCCGCGACTGCGTCCCGCGTCGCTGCGGAGAATATCCGGCGGGGAGAGGCAGGGGAGCCGCTTCTCCACCTCGTCGACAGGGGCGCTGGCTACTGATCTGGATCAGCGCTTGCCGGTGAACCAGCCGGTGAAGCGCTGCCAGCCGCGGCTCATGTTGTCGCGTGCCTCGTCGAGGTTGGCGTCGGCGCGGTCTATCGCATCGTCGAACCGGGACATTGCCGGTTCGACAGTGCGAAGCCGGAACCTGCGCCACAGGACGACCAGCCAGATCACAAGCAGGAACAGGACGGTCAGGATGATGATCGACGCCCAGGGGATGACCCGCGCATCCGGCCCGGAGACTTGCCGGATGGCCATGGCGTTGGGGAAGATCGAGAAGAACTCGTTCCGCCAGCCATAGCGGGTGACCGAGACCCATTTGGGATCATTGGCGTTTGAGATCAGATCCTGCGCGCGGGCCTGAAGGTTGGCGCTGTCCATCTTGAAATAGGGCGGCCAGCCCCAGCCGGTATCCTCGTTGCGATAGACGATGGCGCGCCCGTTCGGCCTGATGGCCTGAATGAACCGCACGTCTCGCGTCCCCTGTGCCGTCTCACCCGCAGGCGGGCTTGCCCAGAAGAAGGAGTTGTCGCCGAAATCCACCCGCCGGTTTTCCGTGCCAACGATTCGCACGGTATCATGGCGGGGAAGCGTATAGTGCAGGAAGGAGCCGATGAGCCCCACGATGACGATGATCAGCGTCCACTTGACATAACGCAAGGCTGTCCCTCCGGCTCAGTTCACATTCACCAAGTAGATCAGAAACGCGATGACAGCGAGGGGCAGCGCGTAAATTGCCAGCAATCGTCGCGCCCGCGCGGAACTGTCGTAAAGCCGCATCCCGCGCTGCACGAACTCTCTCCGGGCCGGTTTGGGTTCCGAAAGACCCTGCCAGCGCTCTTCCAGCCGTTGCCGGTGGAGCGAACGGAGATAGAAGACGACCGAGAAATAAAGCGCCGTGCCGATCAGGAAGGACCACACGGCGACGCGGAGCAGGATCAGAAGCGTTGCCATGGCGACAGGATATCACGCATCCGAAAACCGCCAATGCCCCGATTGCGCGGCGGTTTTTCCGGGACTACCGTGGCGGGATGACCAGTCATGATAGATCTCCCCCCGCGCTTTCCGATCGTCTGCTTTCCGCCGTCGCCGCGCGGGAAGGGGAGCTGATCGCGCTCACGCAGCAGCTTATCCGTATTCCCACGCTCAATCCGCCGGGCCGGAATTACCGGGACATCTGTACGTTTCTGGCCGATCGGCTGGCCGCGCGCGGCTTCACGGTGGAGCTTCTGCGGGCTGAGGGAACACCGGGAGACAGCGAGAGCTTCCCCCGCTGGAACATCGTCGCCCGGCGCGAGGGTGTGCGTCGCGGCGATTGCGTCCATTTCAATTCGCATCATGACGTGGTGGAGGTCGGGCACGGCTGGACGCGCGACCCCTTCGGAGGAGAATTGGACCGGAGGCGCATCTACGGTCGCGGCGCCTGCGACATGAAGGGAGGGCTGGCGGCCTCCATCATCGCGGCCGAGGCCTTTGTCGACACCTGCCCAGACTTTGCCGGAGCGGTGGAGATCTCCGCCACGGCAGATGAGGAAACCGGCGGTTACGGTGGCGTCGCCTGGCTGGCGAAGCGCGGCTACTTCAGCCAGGAGCGCGTGCAGCATGTCATCATCCCCGAGCCGCTCAACAAGGACCGTATCTGCCTCGGCCATCGCGGGGTCTGGTGGGCGGAGATCGAGACCAAGGGCCGGATTGCCCATGGCTCCATGCCGTTTCTGGGGGACAGCGCGATCCGGCACATGTCGGCGGTGCTGGCTGAGATAGAGACACATCTCTATCCGCTCCTTGCCTCCAAGCGGACGGAGATGCCGGTGGTGCCCGAAGGCGCGCGGCAATCGACGATGAACATAAATTCCATTCACGGCGGCGAGGCAGAGCAGCCTGAGGGGTTCACCGGGCTGCCTGCGCCCTGTGTCGCGGATCGCTGCCGTATCATCATCGACCGCCGCTTTCTCATCGAAGAAGGTTTGAGCGAGGTGAAAGGGGAGGTGAAGGGCCTGCTCGACCGGCTGAAGGCAACGCGGCCCAACTTCGATTATGAGATCCGCGACCTCTTCGAAGTGCTTCCCTCCATGACCGATGAGGGTGCGCCCGTCGTGCGCAGTGTCGCCGCGGCGGTGGCGACCGTTCTGGGCACGCATCCCGAGTTCGTCTGCTCCCCCGGCACATACGATCAGAAGCACATAGATCGAATCGGCCGGCTGAAGAACTGCATCGCCTATGGGCCGGGGATACTGGATCTGGCCCACCAGCCCGACGAATGGGTTGGCGTGGATGACATGCTCGACTCCGCGCGGGTCATGGCGCTGACGCTGGCCGATCTGCTTCGCTGATCTCGCCGGATCGTGAGCGGCGGCCTCTGGCCGAGAGTGTTGCGGAGCGGTAGGCGGTTATCCGCTTGATCGGTTACGGTAACACGTGTCTGATGCGCGCGAAAACGAGGTGAGGGAACGCGGCCATGATGAAACGCCTGAAACTCGCCGTCGCGGCGGTTGTCCTGTCCGCCGGGACGGCTCTGGCGGCGCAGGATACGCTGACCCTCGGCATGGCGTTGGAGCCGCCCAATCTGGACCCGACCGCCGGTGCGGCAGCGGCCATCGACGAGGTGACCTATGCCAATATCTTCGAAGGGCTGACGCGGTTCGCCCCGGACGGCTCCATCGTGCCTTCGCTCGCGGAAAAATGGGAAGTTTCCGACGACGGCAAGGTGTATACCTTCACGCTCAACCATAACGTGAAGTTCCATGATGGAACGGATTTCAATGCTGCGGACGTGGTGTTCAGCCTCGACCGGGCGCGCGGACCGGACTCCACCAACGCGCAGAAGCAACTTTTCACGAATATCGACAAGGTGGAGGCGCCAGAGCCGTTTCTTGTGCGTGTCACGCTGAGGTCATCGGACGGCAACTTCCCCTTCAACCTCGCCTGGGGCGATGCCGTCATGGTGGCAGAGGAAAGCGCGGCCACCAATGCCACGCATCCCGTAGGCACCGGCCCCTTCAAATTCGTCGAATGGGCGAAGGGCGACCATGTGACCATCGAGCGGAACGTGGAATACTGGGGGACACCCGCCAAGCTTACGTCCGCGACGTTCAAGTTCATCTCGGATCCGACCGCTGCGTTTGCTGCCGTCATGGCCGGCGATGTCGATGCCTTCCCGAACTTTCCCGCGCCCGAGACGCTGGCCCAGTTCGAGAGCGACCCGCGTTTCAAGGTGCTGGTCGGCACGACGGAGGGGGAAGTCATCCTCGGCCTGAACAATCGCAAGGCGCCGCTTGACGATATCCGGGTGCGCAAGGCGATTGCCCATGCCATCAACCGGCAAGAGCTGATCGACGGCGCGATGTTCGGCTATGGTGTTCCGATCGGTACGCATTTCGCCCCGCACAATCCGGATTATGTCGATCTGACAGCGCTTTCGGCCTATGATCCGGAGCGGTCCAAGGCATTGCTGAAAGAGGCGGGAGTAGAGGGGCTGCGCCTTCGGCTCGCGCTGCCGCCGCCAGCCTATGCCCGCCGATCGGGAGAGATCATCGCCGCCGAACTCCGCGCTGTGGGGATCGAGACGGAGATCGCCAATCTCGAATGGGCGCAATGGCTGGAGCAGGTGTTCAAGGGCAAGGATTTCGACATGACCATCGTCGCGCATGTCGAGCCGATGGACATCAATATTTATGCCCGCCCGGACTATTACTTCGGTTATGCCAAGCCGGAGTTCGTGACGCTGATGGATACATTGGCCGCAACGACCGGACGGGAGGCGCGCTCTGACCTGCTGAAGAAGGCACAGAAGATGATCTCGGAGGACTTCGTCAACGGGTTCCTGTTCCAGCTTCCCAAGGCAGGCGTCGCGAATGCAAAGATCCGCGGGCTTTGGGAAAACTCGCCGACCCCGGCGAATGACCTGACAGCGGTATTCTGGGAGGAGTGACGCCCGTAATGCCGCTTGTCATCCGGCTGGCGGAAGCTGGCGATGAGCCGTGGATCCGGGCCTGCGCAGAGCGGGCCTATGCACGTTACGTGCCGTTGATCGGGCGAAAGCCTGCCCCGATGACCGCCGATTTCGCCGGTCAGATCGCTGCGAGGCAGGTGCATGTCGCGCTTGCGGAAGCGGAGCGGCTGGGCTTCATCGTCTTCTATCCGCAGGGAGACCACATGCTCTTGGAGAATGTGGCGGTTTCACCGGAAGCTGCGGGGCGGGGCGTGGGCAAGGCGCTCATCGCCTTTTGCGAAGCGCAGGCGGCAGGCTTGTCGGGGGTCCGCCTTTACACAAACGCCAAGATGGCCGAGAATCTGACGATCTATCCGCGGCTTGGATATGTAGAAACCGGACGGCGGCAGGAGGATGGCTTCGACCGGGTATATTTCGAGAAATCGCTCACCGCCTGATCTGCGGTGGCCAACATCCCGCCGAGCGGGTAGGGGTGAGGCCGGCCCGTCGATGGCCGCCCGTCTTTGCAGGTAGCCCATGTCCGAAACCGCTTCCGCGCCGCTCGCACCCACCCATGTCGCCTGCATGAAATGGGGCACTGCCTATGGGTCGGAGTATGTAAACCGCCTGTATGCAGGGGTTCGCCGCAACGTCACCGGGCCGCTCAGGTTCTTCTGCATGACCGACGATCCGACCGGGCTGGATGCCGGGATCGAGATTTTGCCTCTGGCGGAGGAGCCGTTCTTTCCCGCGATGTTCGCGGAGATGCGGAAGCACGGTTATCACGGCGCGCTCCGCAAGCTGTCCCTGTTCCGGGCCGGCGCTGTGCCGGGGTTGAGCGGGCCTCTGCTGATCCTCGATATCGACGTGGTCGTGACAGGGTCGCTCGACGATCTCATGACATGGGAGCCGGGCAAGGTCTGTATGCGGCGCGAATGGACCACGACAGGCTCGCGCGCCTCCCGCGGGCATGGCTCCGTGCTCCGCATGGACCCCGCGATCCACACCGCGCTTTACGATGCGATGGCCCGCGATCCGGAGGGAGAGATCCGGCGCTATGTCGGGTCGGAGCAGAGCTATACCTCCGGCACGGCATGGGAGGCGGGCTACTTCGCGCCCTTCCCGGATCAATGGATTGTCAGTTTCAAGCGCGCCTGCCGCCCGCCGCGGCCCCTGAACCTTTTCCTTGAACCGCGCCTGCCGCGAGATGCCCGGATCGTCGCCTTCCACGGCCGCCCGAAGATCGAGGAGGCCATGCAAGGCTATACGGCCGGGGGTCTGGGCAAGCGCGTCCTGCCGACACGCTGGCTTCGCAAGCACTGGCTGGGCGAGAGCTGAGGCTCAGCGCCCGACCTGCTCCCGTCCCGGCGGGCGCTCGAAGTCGAGGACCGGGTTGATGGGCAGGATGCGATAGGGATTAATCGTGTCGTGGCTGTAGTGATAGTGGCGCACGATATGGTCGAAGCGCACCGTCTCCCGCACGCCCGGCACCTGATACAGTTCGCGCGTATAGGGCCATAGGTTCGCGTAATCCGCCAGCCGCCGCCGGTTGCACTTGAAATGCAGATGATACACGAGGTCGAACCGGATGAGCGTGGTGAAGGCCCGCCAATCCGTCTCTGTCGGCTGCGCTCCGGTGAGAAATCGGCGGAGGGAGAGCAACTCCTCCAGCGCATCCATCGTCTCGAAAACGTCGAGCACGGCGGGGTCGTAGGCTTGTTGGCTCGTCGCGAAGCCGGCCTTGTAGACGCCGTTGTTGAGCCCGTCATAGATGACCGCGTTCAGATCGTCGATTTCCTCGCGCAGCGCTGCGGGGCAGTAGTCCGTCGTGTTGCCGGTGATCGCGTCGAAGGCGGAATTGAACATGCGGATGATCTCGGAAGACTCGTTCGATACGATCGTCTCCCGCTTCTTGTCCCAGAGCACCGGGACCGTCACCCGCCCCGAAACATCCGGCCTCGCTTTGGTGTAGATGTCGCGCAGGAAGGGAAGGCCATAAAGCGTATCCCCGGTCGCTCCCGGAAAGTCTGTGGCGAAGGTCCAGCCATCGTCCAGCATGTCGGGATGCACGACCGAAACGCTGATATGCTCCGTCAGGCCCTTCAGCGCGCGATAGATCAATGCCCGGTGCGCCCAGGGGCAGGCATAGGACACATAGAGATGATAGCGCCCGCTTTCGGCAGGAAAGCCGCCGTCTCCGCTCGGCCCCGGGCTGCCATCCAGCGTGATCCAGTTGCGGAAGCCGGATGTGGACCTTTTGAACGCGCCCCCGGTTGACTTGGTGTCATACCAGCCCGGCTGCCATACGCCGTCAACAAGCTGTCCCATGGTGTCTCCCGTCGTGAAAACTTCATGGGACAGTAACTTGAAGATCACGGGAAATGCTTCACATTATTTCATATCTGTGGAGGGATTGCTCATGGATGTGCTGCCAAGCGAAGTTGCAAGAAACCTGCGGGACGTTCCCACGCCGTTTGAGCGGAAGGCCAATACCCGTCTCCGCGCCAAGGTGGCCGGACGTATCTATCCGGTACTGCATACCTGGGAAGGCGGGTTCTCGATCGCGGCGGAAGGGGTCATCCATTTGCGCGGTGCGGTTGATCTTTACGAGGGGCATAGGCTGGTTCGGCATTGCCTGATCGTTGCGTCCATCGCCGCGAGCGGTGAGCTTATCTGCGAGTACAAATACTCCACACTGGCCACGGAAGTGCCGCCTGCAGACTGGGCGCCCGAGGAGATCGAACCCTTGCACAGCGACGATCTGGTGCGGCTTCTGGCCTAGTCAGGCGAGCCGGAGCAGGCCTGCTCCCATCGCGATAAGACAAGCTGCAACAACGCGTTGCGGCCTTATCTTTTCGCGCAATATGAAGGCCGCTATCGCTGTTCCGAACAGGATAGACGTCTCCCTGAGCGCTGCGACGACCGCCACCGGCGCGAGTGTCATTGCCCAGAGGGCGACTGCATAGGAGACGAGTGTCCCGAAGCCCGCGAGCAGGCCCCAATGCCATCCCGCCGTCACCTCACGCAGGAAGGCGGCACGGCGGCGCAGCAGCGCCCAGGAGAGCATGGGCGCGGCGGTAAGCACGAATTCCCACATCGTGTAAGCGATCGGCGCACCGGATAGCCGCGCGCCATAGCCGTCCGAAAGGGTATATCCCGCGATGACGACGGCATTCACCATCGCGTAACCCAGCCCCGCACGGCTGGTCGCCCCGCCTGACCACAGGGCCATGCTGAGGATGCCGAATGCGATCACGAGGATGCCGGAAAGCGCGATTCCGCCCAGATGCTCCCCAAGCAGCACCATCCCGACGAGGGTCACGATGAGCGGAGCAGTCCCGCGCATGACCGGGTAGGTCTGGCTCATATCAGCCACCGTGTAAGCGCGCGCGACCAGAAAGTAGTAGGCCACCTGCAACGACACGGAGAGGGCCAGAAACGGCCAGCTTTCCCGCGCCGGGGCGGCGAGGAACGGCATGACGGGCAGGGAGATGAGTGCGGCCGCTCCGGCGACCATGACGGCGGTGAGGGTCTTGTCGCCGGAGGCCTTGACGATGGCGTTCCACGCCGCGTGCATCAACGCGGCGACAAGAACGAGGCCAAAGACTTCAGGGGGCATGGACGCAGGGCTTGTAACGGTTTCGTAACGGCCCTAAGCCCCGCGCCCCCTGACTGTCAAGCGGCGGGAATTCTTATTGCGATACCGCCTTGTCGAGAGCCGCCTTCATGTCCGCAAGGGACATGTTGTTGTGCTTCTCCCCATTGATGATGAAGGTCGGGGTGGAGTTGATGCCATCCGCCTGCGCCCGCTCCGAATAGGCCTTCACCAGCGCTTCCGCGGTGGCCTGATCGTTCAGGCAGGCGTTGACCTGTTCGTCGTTCAATCCGCCCGCCCGCGCGATCCCGCGCAGGTTTTCCGCGACGACGGCGGGATCGTCCGACCCGGCCCAATCGCGCTGTTTGGCGAAATAGGTCTTGGAGAAGCCGTAATAGCGCATGTCACCGCCGCAGCGTGCGACCATAGCGGCCCAGAGATCGTAGCGGTTGAAATAGACCTCGCGCTGGATGAACTTCACCTTGCCGGTGTCGATGTATTCCTTCTTGATCTCCGGGAACACGTCGTTGGAGAAAGCCGCACAGTGCGGGCAGGTGAAGGACGCGTATTCGATGATCGTCACCGGCGCGTCCACATTGCCCATGATAATATCGCGCGCAGGGTCTTCTGCCGCAGCCGGAGCGGCGGTGCCGGCAGCCTGAGCCCGGGCCGCGCCCGTATCGGGAAGCGCCGAAGCGCCCAGCCAGAAGGCACCGGCAAGCGTTGCCATCGCAAGGGCGGAAAGGGTGGTCTTCATCGTCATCCTCATTTTCCAAACGTTCTGTCTTTGCCGGGGGCGCGGGCGATCACGTTCTGCCCAAGCCGCTCCAGCGCAGCGCGAAGCCCCTCGTCCTGCACGCCGCCCGTGGCCTCCGCTGCGCGGCGTGTGATCTCCGGTGCGGGCTGGGGCATTTGCGGGGGCTGGGGGGTTGTAAAAGCGGCATGGCCATCAGCGAAACCAGTGGGTGCCGTCTGGGTGATCGTGATGCGCGACACGGCGGAATAGCCATAGCAGGCATTCACCCGTGCAACGATCGAGGGCAGTTGCATCTGGAGCATCTGAGCCTGCGCTCCCGTGGTCAGCAGCGTCAGCGTTGCGCCAAAGCCCTGCTGGCCATAGGACATCTTGACGGGCCGGGCCATTGCGGCGATCTCCGGCCCCACGATCTCCGCCCAGTGGGTAAGAAGCCGGGCAACCGCGAAACCACGTTTCTCTCCCGCCTGCCGGATACGTTCGCCCAGAAGGCCCGCGGCAGGTTCGAACCCGCGCATCCGGCGAGAGGGGGGAGAGAATGGCGGTGTCGTCTTGCGCGGCATCTTTGTTTTCCGGATCCAGACCCTATTCTAAGGCAGCGAACCAGCGACGCACCAGTGGAAGCGATCGGAGTTGACGGAATTTTGCTTGACTTGAGACAGGACTGGACATCGGCCGATTTCTCCGCGGCGCTTCTGGAGTGGTATGATCGCCACGCCCGCGTCATGCCCTGGCGGATCGGACCGGCGGAGCGGAAGGCTGGCGTTCGGCCTGATCCCTATCGCATCTGGCTGTCGGAGGTGATGCTCCAGCAAACGACAGTGGTTGCCGTGCGCGACTACTTTCGGCGGTTCACAGAGCGCTGGCCGGATGTTGCTGCGCTTGCGGCGGCTGAGGATGCGGCGGTGATGGCGGAATGGGCGGGGCTTGGCTACTACGCCCGCGCCCGGAACCTGCTGAAGGGTGCACGGGCCGTCGTGGCGGAGCATGGCGGACGCTTCCCCGCCACGCGGGAGGGTCTGCTGACGCTGCCGGGTGTCGGTCCTTACACCGCTGCCGCTGTGGCCTCCATCGCCTTTGATGCCCCGGAGGTGGTGGTGGATGGCAATGTGGAGCGGGTGATCGCACGGCTCTTCCGGGTGGAGACGCCGCTCCCCCTCGCCAAGCCGGAGCTGACAGCGCTGGCCGCGCGGCTTACCCCGGCCCAGCGGCCGGGCGATTATGCACAGGCGGTGATGGATCTGGGCGCCACCATCTGCACGCCAAGAAGCCCCGCTTGCGGCATCTGTCCATGGCGGGATCCATGCATCGCCCGTGCGGAGGGGGTGCAGGCAGAGCTGCCGCGCAAGCTGCCGAAGGCGGCGAAGCCGGTGCGGCGCGGCATCCTGTATCTCGCGCGGCGCGCGGATGGCGCATGGCTTCTGGAGACCCGGCCGGAAAGCGGGCTGCTGGGCGGGATGCTGGGCTTTCCGGGCACGGACTGGACGGTGGAGGCGCCGGAGGAGGCCCCCCCGGTCGCAGCAGAGTGGCGCGATCCGGGGGGAGAGGTGCTGCATACGTTCACGCATTTCCACCTGCGCCTCGCCCTCCGTGTGGCGGAGTTGCCGGAGACTGCAGCGCCGACTCAGGGGTGCTTCATGATGCTCAGCCCCGCGCATCTGCCAACGGTGATGCGCAAGGCCTATGACCTCGTCCGTGCGGATCAGGCCAGCGCCACGGGCGAGGTCCAGGCAAGCCCTTCGAAGCGGAGCGGGAAGACAACCCGGCGCAGGTGATGTTCCACCATCTTCCGCCCCTGCGCCAGCGCGCGCGGATCCGGCGCGACGAGCGTGACATCCAGCCCCGCTGCAACGGCGCAGAAGGTGAGCCGTCCGAAAGGCATCAGGGCATCGGCGCGGTTGCGGTCATGGCTGACCTCTCCGGCTCCAGCGAACAGCATGGCGATTTCCGGCAGATGTTCCGCGGCGCGCGGCAGGCTGAAATGCGTTGTTGCGGTGAACATGGCTCATCTCTCCCGACCGGTGAGAGTTCAGACATGGGAAGGCGAGAGGCCAATGAAAAGACCCCGCCATGGCAGCATGGCGGGGGAGTTGTGCTGCGGCGATCGGTCCGCCGGCGGCGCTGGCGACAGGGGGCGGGGGTCAGCGGTCGCTGACCATCTCCGCGCGGATCTGCTGGCGTAGGAGGTCAATCGGGATCATCTGGCCTTCGCGCTTGAAGTGCCAATAAGTCCAGCCGTTGCAGGAGGGCGCGCCTTCCAGTGCCGCGCCGACCTGATGGATCGAGCCTTTCACATCGTTTCCAATGAGGGTGCCATCTGCCCTCACCTTGGCGGAACGGCCGTTCGCCGAATAGAGCTGTTCGCCCGGACGGAGCATGCCGCGCTCCACCAGTTGCCCGAAGGGCACACGCGGCTCGGCCCGCTTGGAGCCGGATACCTCCAGCGCGGCGCTTTCCAGCGGGCGAACGCGGTCGAGCCGCGCCTGTGCCGCCTGGATATACGCGGCCTCTCGCTCAATGCCGATGAAACTCCGTCCGAGCATCTTGGCCACGGCGCCGGTCGTTCCGGTGCCGAAGAAGGGGTCCAGCACCACATCGCCGGGGTTGGTCGTGCCGATCAGAACCCGGTGAAGCAGCGCCTCCGGCTTTTGCGTCGGATGCGCCTTGGCACCGGTATCGTCCTTCAGCCGCTCGCCCCCGGTGCAGATCGGGATGACCCAGTCCGACCGCATCTGAACCCCTTCGTTCAGCGCCTTCAGCGCCTCGTAGTTGAAGGTGTATTTTGCGCCTTCCGACCGGGAAGCCCAGATCAGCGTCTCATGCGCATTGGTGAAGCGCTTGCCGCGGAAGTTCGGCATCGGGTTCGTCTTGCGCCAGACGACATCGTTCAGCACCCAATAACCGGCGTCCTGAAGGGCGGTGCCGACACGGAAGATGTTGTGATAGGAGCCGATGACCCAGATCGACCCGTTGGGTTTCAGCAGACGCCGCGCCGCGGCGAGCCACTCGCGGGTGAAGCGGTCGTAGGTCTCGAAGCTGGAGAACTTGTCCCAGGCATCGTCCACCGCGTCGACGCGGCTGTTGTCGGGCCGGTGGAGATCACCACGGAGTTGCAGGTTGTAGGGCGGGTCGGCAAAGACCAGATCAACGGACCCTGCGGGGAGGGCGTTCATCGCCTCGATGCAGTCCCCGGCGATGATCTCATTGAGCGGCAGGCTGGCGGCCTGTCGGCTGGTGGTCTTCGTCATTACTCTTGCCTCTGGTACGACGGCCTTCTCGGGGCCGTTCCGTTAGGCAAAAAATGGCGAATCAGCGAATCGCCGTCAATTTGTTTATTGAGTCAAGGCGTTGCTGAAAGGTCTTGATACAGGATGTTGTGGACGGGCCGGAAGGAACGCCGATGATGTGGGGTCGGCCCCAGTGTCCGGAGCGCCTCCAGATGTGCGGCGGTGGAGTATCCGGCGTTTCTTTCCCATCCATAGCCCGGATGCTGTTGCGCCAAATCCACCATGATCCTGTCCCGCTCCACCTTCGCGACGATGGATGCGGCGGCGATGGAGAGCGATATCGCATCGCCCCCGATGACCGCCTCTGCCCGGATGGCAAGGTCGCGGGGCAGCATGTTGCCGTCGATCAGGGCGTGATCGCAGCCGCCCGGCAAGGCTGCCAGGGCGCGGCACATCGCGATATGGCTGGCGCGGAGGATGTTATGGGTGTCGATCTCCTCCACCGTCGCGTGGGCAATCGCCACCTCGGCGCAGTCGATGATGCGGAGGGCCAGGTCCTCCCGCTTCTCGCGCGTCAACTTCTTCGAGTCGTTCAGCCCCGGAGGAATGCAATCGGGCCGGAGGCGCACCGCGGCGGCCGTCACTGGCCCGCAGAGCGGACCGCGCCCGACCTCATCCACCCCCGCCACACGCAGGACGCCCTGCGCGATGAGGCGAAGTTCAAGCTGAAAATGCGGGAGGGATTCGTAAGCGCCGTCCATGCGCGACAGAAAGACTGATGCCGGGCAGCTGTGCAAGCCCGGATCAGTGCTGCCGCCTGTCCGCTCTTTTCAGCTCTCGCCGGGGCGAAGCTTCTCGAACACGTCCCGTACCACGGCATAGTCGCGATAGCCCATGCGGGCGAGGGGTTGGAACACCTCGGGCGAGAAACGACCCTCGATCAGGCAGGCGTCGTTCAGGTGAATGCCCGTCACCTCTCCCAGAACAAGAAAGTTGTTCTGGCCGCGGAGCGTGACGATTTCCGTCATCCGGCATTCCAGCGTCGCGGGCGTGCCGACCACGCGGGAGCAGGGGATCGTCACGCAATCCTCCCGCGCCACGCCGGTTGCCTCGAACTCGTCCACCTCGCGCCCGAAGGCGGCGGAGGAGGCGCTGACGGCGTCGAGATGCGCCTCGCCGGTGATGTTCACACAAAAGACACCGGTTTCGCGGATGTTGGACAACGTATCCTTGCCCTCCTCCCGGTCGGGCTTGCGGCCGGTGGAGGCGAACATGACCTGCGGGGGGACATAGGCCACGAGGTTGAAGAACGAATAAGGCGCCAGATTCTCCGACCCATCCGCACTACGGGTGGAAATCCAGCCGATGGGACGCGGCGTGACAATGGCGTTCAACGGATTATGCGGCAGGCCATGGCCTTCGGCGGGGGTATAGAACATAGAGTCTCCGTTGCGTTCAGCGTGGATCCTTCCTAGAGCGTCGGAAAACGATTGCCAGCCCGAAAGCGACGGGCGGCGGGAAGGGGCAGCGCGCATGTTCAGGCTGACGGAGGAAACCCCCGACGACTTGTGGGAGGTGGAGGCGCTCTATGACCTTTGCTTCGCGCCGGGGCGGACGGCGCTGTCCTCCTACCGGCTGCGCGATGGGGTTCAGCCGGTGGCGCCGCTTTGCCTGCTCCTGCGGGATGAGGTGGAGAACGTCTCGGCCGCCATCCGCTACTGGCCGGTGCTGGTGGGCGGGCGGTCGACGCTGCTGCTTGGCCCTGTCGCCGTCCATCCCACGCGGCAATCGGAGGGGCTGGGCGGCTTGCTGATGCGCGAGAGCATGGGCGAGGCACGCCGCATGGGCTGGAGCCGCATTCTGCTGGTGGGGGATGCGCCCTACTACCGCCGTTTCGGTTTCTCCCGCCGCGCCGATGTGGTGATGCCGCCGCCGACCAATCCGGAACGAGTACTGGGCTTTGAGCTGGCGCCCGGTGGTTGGAGCAGCGTCGGCGGAGAAGTCACGCGGCATGAGGGCGTGGTGATTCCCGAGTGATCGGCCCTTGAAAGCGGTGCTGTGGCGGGCCAGATTCCCAGCCATGACACATGCGCGCGACGACGACTCCGTGAAATCTGCTCCGCCCGTGGACGAGCTTCCGGGCGAGCGGAGCCATGACCTCCCCCCCCACGTAAAAGCTGAGATCGAGGCACTGGCGCGCCGCCAGAAGGAGGCGGGTTCGCTTCTGCTGAGCCTCGTCAACGCGGCTGGCGGGGTGGTGGAGAACGGGCTGGAGCGCTTGCCAGACGGGGTGAAGGACCGTATCGAGAAGGTCACCCGCAACGGCTTGGAACGCGCCTACAGGCTGGCCGTGCGCACCGGCGGCGGAAAGGGTCCGCTCGGACCGGGGGCGCATCGGGCGGTCGCGACCCTCTCTGGCGCGGTGGGCGGCATGGGGGGGATCGGCACCTCCATCGTGGAGCTGCCCGTCACCATCACCATGATCTTTCGGGGCCTGCAGCGGATCGCGGCAGATAACGGCTTCGATCCGAGCGATGAACGCACGCTGTTTGACTGCCTGCAGGTATTTGCCAGCGGCGGGCCGCTGAAGCTTGATGACGGGGTGAACACGGCCTTTCTCACGGCGCGCTTCACCATTACCGGCCCGACGATGCAGCGCCTTATCGCCAGCGCAGCTGCCCCCTTCTCCGTGGTGCTGGGCCAGAAAATCGCGGCGCAGAGCGTGCCGCTGATCGGCGCTGCGGCGGGAGCTTCGATCAATTTTGCCTTTGTCGGCTATTATCAGGAGATGGCCCGGGTCCGCTTCGGGCTGAAACGCCTTGCCCGGGACCACGATCCGGTGGCGGTCGCCGCTGCCTTCGCCGCTGCGATGGAGCCGAAGCGGCTTTCCTGACAAGCCGCCGGGCGATTTGGCTGCTGGATAACAGGGCATCGTTACCGGATAACCCGACGAGGGTTGTTCGGAGCCGTTTCACCTACGGGGGCGAAATCGCCAACGGCACCGCACTGTCAAGGTGATGACCGGGCGGCCTGCTAATCCTTCAGACCGGCGAGATAGGTCATCACCATCGGGCGCACGCTTTGCGCGCCCTCCGCCTGCGCACCGGCGATTACACCGGCGAGATTGGTGAGATTGGTGCGGCGCAGCAGATGCTTCACCGGCCCGATGGAGGCGGGGCGCATGGACAGCATGTCCAAACCCATGGCGGCAAGGCATGCCGCCTCCACCGGCCGCCCCGCGTCCTCTCCGCAGAAGGACAGTGGGGTGCCGACCTCCCGGCAGCGCTCCACGATCCGGGCGATGAAACCCAGGAACTCGCTGGAGAGCGTGTCATATCGACGACGCACCCTCTCATTCTCGCGGTCGGCCGCGAAGAAGAACTGCTTCAGGTCGTTGCCGCCGATGGACAGGAAATCCACCTGCTCGAAGAACTGACGGGGCGCAAAGGCAAGGCTCGGTGTCTCCAGCATCGCGCCGACTTCGAGCCTCGCGGGCAGGACGCGGTTCAGCCGCGCCTCTCGCGCCATCTCCCGCATCAGAACCTCGCGCGCTTCGTAGAATTCGCGCGGATCGGCAATGAAGGGGAACATGATGCTGAGCGGGCGACCCGCAGCCGCGCGGATCAGCGCCTGCAACTGCATCCGAAGCACACCTGGCTTGTCCAGCCCGACGCGGATCGCGCGCCAGCCGAGCGCGGGGTTCGGCTCGTCCTGCGGCTTCATGTAGGGCAGTACCTTGTCCGACCCGATGTCGAGCGTGCGGAACACCACGCGCTTGCCCTTCGACGCATCCATCACGCGGGAGTAGAGGCGCGCCAACTCCTCCCGTCCCGGGACGTGGCTGCGGATCAGGAACTGCAGCTCAGTGCGGAACAGGCCCACTCCCTCGGCGCCGGAATGGGTGAGGGATGGCAGGTCGGCCATCAACCCCGCATTCATGTGCAGCGCGATCCGCCTGCCGTCCTTGGTGAGCGCGGGCAGGGGGCGCAGGTCGGCGTAGCGTTCGAGCGCCTTTGCCTGCATGGCGATCTTGTCACGGAAGGCGGCGGCGATCGTCTCCTCCGGGCGGAGATGGACCACGCCCGAGTCGCCATCCACGAGGATCTGGTCGCCGTTCAGCGCCTCCGTGACGATGCCCTCCGCGCGGATGACGAGCGGGATGCCCCAAGCCCGCGCGACAATGGCGGCATGGCTGCCGACGGAGCCTTCCTCCAGGACGACTGCCTTCAACTTCCGATCATATTCCAGAAGCTCGCCAGGCCCGATGTTGCGCGCGACCAGCACCGGATTTTCCGGCATCTCCGCCCCGGTTTCCTGTCCCTGTCCGGTCAGGATGCGCAACAGCCGGTTCGAAAGGTCGTTGATATCGTCGAGACGTTCCCGAAGATATTGATCCTGCGACTGCTGAAGCCGGGCGCGGATCGTGGACTGCTCCTTTTCCACCGCCGCCTCCGCAGAAAGGCCACGGTCGATATCCTCCTCCATCCGCCGCCGCCAGCCGCGGGAATTTGCAAACAGGCGATATGCTTCCAGCACCTGTTGCTGTTCCTTGTCCGCCGCGCCGATGGCCTGCATCATCCTGTCCACATCGGCGGACAGCCGCTCCACTCCGGCGCGCAGACGTGCCTTCTCGCGGCGGGGATCGTCATTGACGGGGTTCGTGATGACCACACGCGGTTCATGGAGCCAGACCCGCCCCTCCGCCGCGCCCTCCTGCCCGGTGGCGCCGCGGAATACCTCCGGCCCCTGATGAGGGGCCTGCAGCGCTTCCCCCTCGCCGGTGAAGGCACCGAGTTCAGACATCTCCGCCAGCACCATGGCGACGACTTCGAGCGCGTAAAGCTCGTCCTCCGAGAATTCGCGCGCGCGTTTCGACTGCACGACCAGAACGCCCAGCCGGTCGCCCAGCCGCTGCAGCGGCACACCGAGGAAGGAGGAGTAGATTTCCTCCCCCGTCTCGGGCATGTAGCGGAAGCCCTTCTGGGCGGGCGCATTGGCGGTGTTGATGAACTTGCCCGTCTTGGCGACGCGGCCGACAAGCCCTTCGCCAAGCCGCATCCGCGTCTGATGAACCGCTTCCGGGCGGAGGCCCTGCGTGGCGCAAAGCTCCAGCGTGTCATCATCCCGGAAGAGATAGATCGAGCAGACCTCCGTCTTGAGGGAGGAAGCAATGAGGCTCGTCACCCGATCCAGCCGTTCCTGCCCCGCCGCGGGAAGCGCCAGGGTATCGCGAAGGCGCCGCAGCAGTTTGCGGCTATCACTCTCGCTCAGGTCGGGCATCGCACTCCGGTCGCAGTTCAGGCCTTTTCCAGCTCGAAGGCATCATGCAGCGCCTGAACCGCAAGTTCCATGTATTTCCGGTCGATAAGCACCGAAATCTTGATCTCGGAGGTGGAGATCACCTTGATGTTCACCCCATGCGCCGACAGCGCCTCGAACATCTTCGCTGCCACGCCGGCATGGCTGCGCATCCCGATGCCGACGACGGAAACCTTGGCCACCTCATCGTCGATGATGAGTTCGTCGTAGTTGATGAGGCTGCTCGTCTGAGCATCCTCCATCGCCTTCCGCGCGCGCGCGACCTGGTTCACCGGGACGGAGAAGGTCATGTCGGTGACCGCGCCCGGATGCGCCTCGTCATAGTCCTTTTCAGAGATGTTCTGGACGATCATGTCCACATTCACTCCCGCATCCGCCAGCGGGCCGAAGATCGCCGCGGCGATGCCGGGGCGGTCCTCGATGGTGAAGAGGGTGATCTTGGCTTCGTCGCGGCTGTAGGCCACGCCAGAGACGACTTGCGATTCCATGATATCCTCCTCGTCGCAGACCAGGGTGCCGGAGTTTTCGTCAGTATCCTCGAAGCTGGAGAGTACCCGCAGCTTCACCTTGTAACGCATTGCCAGTTCGACCGAACGTGTCTGGAGCACCTTCGCGCCGAGCGAGGCCAGTTCCAGCATCTCCTCGAACGCGATCCTGTCGAGCTTGCGCGCCTTGGACGTGATCCGGGGGTCGGTCGTGTAGATCCCGTCAACGTCCGTATAGATGTCGCAGCGCTCCGCGTCGAAGGCCGCGGCAAAGGCGACGGCGGTCGTGTCGGAGCCGCCGCGGCCAAGCGTGGTGATCCGCCCTTCGGGCGACAGCCCCTGAAAGCCCGCCACCACGGCGACCTTCATGCCTTCGGCGAACTTCTGGTCGATATTGCGGCGCGGAATGTCCACGAACCGTGCGGCGGAATGGGCCGAGGTTGTGTTGATCGGCACCTGCCAGCCCTGCCAGGAGCGCGCCGGCACATCCATTTCCTGCAGGGTCAGCGCCATGAGACCTGCGGTCACGTTCTCGCCCGAGGAGACGACCGCATCGTATTCACGCGCGTCGAACAGCGGGGAGGTCTGTTCCACCCAGCCGACCAGCTCGTTGGTCTTGCCCGACATGGCGGAGACGATGACGATCACGTCATAGCCCCGCTCCACCTCACGCTTGACCTTTTCGGCGGCATTCCTGATCCGCGCCAGATCCGCGACCGAGGTTCCCCCGAATTTCATCACCAGAAGCGGCATGCTGCCCCCCGTTCGTCTTCCCGCGCCCGTCAGCCGGGGGTCATAAGTGAGCGGCGGAGCAAGGGCAAGGGACCATCGGGGCGCGTGGCGTGCGCAGCGCTCCGCCTGACATTCCGCAAGGCCCTCTAAAGTTGCATGGATATCTTTCGCCGTGTGCCTTACCCGGCTTGCCGGGCATGAAGACCCGTCATCCGCTGCAGAGCCGGCACGCGCATCCGACGGCGCCCGATTTCCCGGTGTGGTAAGCCTACGTAGCCTCCGGGACTGTCTTGAACGTCTTCTCAGGAGGGGCGTTGCCGAAGGCCAGCGAATGGCGCAACGGCGAGCTTTCTGAGACCCGAATGTGATTTCTGGCTGGTCGCTGGTCTCCGCGCCCGCAGGTTATCCCGTCAGGTGCAGACTGGCCTCAGTTGGCTTTACGCGTTGGCAGAAAGGGCAGGGGGGCCACAGGAACGCCATCTTCGATCAGTTTCCGGGCCTCGTCCGCCCGTGCCTCACCATAGATGGCGCGATCGGGCGCGTCACCTTCATGGATGGCGCGTGCCTCGCTCGCAAAGTTCATGCCGACGTATTCGGAGTTCTCCTCCAGATGCCGCCGGACGTCCGCCAGAAGTTTTTCCTGCTCGGTCTGCTGGGTGAGCGGGCGAACCTCCTGCTCCGCAGGCTTCACGGCAGGGGCCATCAACGCCTTGCTCACAGTGGAAGACCCGCAGCTTGGGCAGGCGAGTTGCCCGGCCTTCTCCAGCGCATCAAAGGCTCCCGCGGACTGGAACCAGCTTTCAAAGGCATGGTCCCGGTCGCATTTCAGCGTATAGCGGATCATGGGGTCATTCCGTCGTGAACCTGTCACACCTATGGATTCCGGCGACAAATTCAACCCGTCTCAGGGTGGGGGAAGGCCGCCCGACAGAATCGTTGCGAAACGGTCGCTATCGACATTTCCGCCTGACAGCACCACGCCTACGCGATGCCCTGCCATCCGCTCCCGCTCCGCAAGCAAAGCGGCGAGAGCCGCAGCGCCGGCCCCTTCGGCGACAGAATGGATCGTGCGGAAGTAAAGCCGCATCGCCTGGGCAATTTCTTCATCCGTCACTGAAACGACCCGCTCCGCGCCTTCCGCGATGACGGCCAGCGCCTCCGGGACGGGAACGCGCACCGCAAGTCCGTCCGCGATCGTCTCCGCCCGGTTCGTCGCCACCGGCTCGCCGGCGACCAGAGACAGTTTCACCGCAGGTGCGCCCGCCGCGACCACACCCACGATCCGTGTGGCGAGGCCGAGTGCGTCGCGCGCCGCGATCATTCCGGCGATGCCCGATCCTGCTCCGATGGGCACATAGACCGTGTGCAGGTCAGGGCAGGCGGTGAGCAGTTCCAGCCCCGCGGTGGCCACGCCACGCACCAGCTCCCTGTGAAAGGGCGGCACGATCGCCAACCCGTCGCGTGCGGCCACGCGATAGGCTTCCTCCCGGGCTTCATCGAAATCCCGTCCGAATTCGACGACCTCCGCGCCATAGGCCCGCATCGCGGCATTCTTCTCCTGCGAATTGCCGTGGGGGACATAGATCAGGGCCCGCAAACCAGCCGCTGTCGCGGCGCGGGCCTGACTCTGGCCGTGATTTCCGCGCGTCGCCGTGCAAAGGCCCGGTACCGTGGGCTGAGTGCGGCGCAGCCAGTCCACGTAAGTGATGCCGCCCCGAACCTTGAAGGCGCCGGTTGGCAGGTGGTTTTCGTGCTTGACCAGAACATCAGCCCCGATCGCCTGCGACAGAAGCGGCCAGCTGATCTGCGGCGTCGGAAAAAGCTGACGATGCACAAGTGCTGCAGCGTCCACCAGCTCGTCGCGAGTAAAGAAATAAGGCATTCGTGACTTTCCCTCGCCTGGCCCTTCCCTGGCCCTTCCCTCGATCATCATGCCGGAGCGCCCCCGCCGCAGGAGATGTCAGGGGGCTTCTCCCTTCGGCCCATTGGCGTGATTCACTTGGGCCATATAGCGGGGGACCGAGGCTGGGGCGAAACGGGGCCCGCAGGCCCTCCGTCCCCAAGCCTATGTGCAGTCTATTCGCCCCGGCGGGGGCCTTTCGGCCCGCGCGGACGGTTTCCGGGACCACTGCGGTCCGGCCCGCCGCGCTCCCCCCGGTCCGCGCCACGGCGATCCCCGCCCGGGCGATCACCTGCGCGATCCGGGCCGCCGCGTGCGGGGCGAGGGCCCTTGTCGAAGCGGTTTTCACCGGAAGCGGCCCGGCCCTTGCCGAAGCCCCGTTCGCCGTCGCCGCTCCGCCCGCCGTCGCTCCGACTTCCGCCGAAGCCGCCGCCGCCGGAACGTTCGCCGGCACCCTTGCCAAAGCTACGGCTGCCGGATCGTTCCGAACTGCCCTTGCCGAACCCCGAGCGCTGCCCGCGTTCGCCCTCGGACCCAGCGCGGGAGGAGGGCGCCTTGCCGAAGCCGGACCGCGGCGCACGCTCGCTGCGCTCCTCACCGGCGGCGCCACGGGAGGCAAAGCTCTTGCCAGCCGGTTTGAAGCCGCCGCTGCGGGGCCTGTCGGACTCTTCGCGGCGGCCCTCGAAGCGAGGCTTGCCGCTCCGCTCGCCTGCAGACCGTGGCCGCTCCTCATTCTGCGCGTGGCTACGGAAGCCTTCCGCACGGGGCTTCGCACCGAATTTTCCGCCGCGTTCACCCGAGCCTTTGGCATCGTCGTTGCGGAAGCCGCCGCTCCGGGGTTTGCGGTCGTCACCCTGCGGGCGCGGTCTGTCACCGCCTTCGCGGCGCGGCCTGCCCTCCTCACGCGGGAAATCGCGGGAGGCCCCGCGATCCTCGCGCGATGCCTCGCGATGGCTGCGGAAACCTTCGGAGCGGGGCTTGCCCTCTCCACCGCCATGGCTCCTGAAGCCCTCGGACCTTGGCTTGCGCGGTGTATCGGACGCGAAGCCGCGATCTGCGGAGGCATTGGCGCGGGGCTTGCGCGGCTTGTCCTCGCCCCAGCCCGAACGGGCCGGTTTCGGCGCATCACTGCGGAGGGGGCGGGGCGAGGCGTCGCCCGTGCTGCGCTCCCGCGGCTTGACGCCTTCGCCACGCGGGGGCCGAACGCTTTCCGTGCGGAGCGGCATGGGCTTCGTCACGCGGAGCGAGCGCGAGGGGTCAGTCGCGCCGGTCATGTCCCGCGGCCCGGCGGAAAGCTTGCGCGGCTTGCCGGAAGGGCTGTCCTTCTCCGCCTTCGTGCCAAGCCGGCGCGTGATGGCGACTGTCTGCTCCGGCTCTGGCTTGAGGCCGAGCTGATCGCGAAGAACGCGGGAGCGGACCTCCCGCACCTCGCCCGGTTCGAGATCCTCGAGCTTGAAGGGCCCATAGCTCACCCGGATGAGCCGGTTCACGGCAAGACCAACCGCCTCCATCGCCCGGCGGACTTCGCGGTTCTTGCCTTCCCGCAGCCCGACGGTCAGCCAGGCGTTTGCTCCCTGCTGACGGTCGAGCACGACCTGCATCGGCTGAAACCGCTCACCCTCGATCTCAATCCCCTTGCGAAGCGGGTCGAGCACGCTGTCTTCCGGTCGGCCGTTGACCCGGACGCGGTAACGCCGCAGCCAGCCGGTGGAAGGCAGTTCCAGCCGCCGCTTGATCTCGCCATCGTTGGTGAGCAGCAGCAGACCCTCGGAGTTGAGGTCGAGACGCCCGACGGAGAGCACGCGCGGCAGCTCCTCCGGCAGGTTCTCGAAAACCGTCTCGCGGCCCTTTTCATCGCGCTCGGTGGTGACCAGCCCGATGGGTTTGTAATAGAGCCACAGCCGCGGCGGCTCGGCTGCGGGAAGGGGGCGACCCTCAACCGCGATCCGATCCTTCGGCGTGACGTCGAGCGCGGGCGAGTCAATGACCCGCCCGTTCACCGTTACGGCTCCCGCGGCGATCAGCCGCTCTGCGTCCCGGCGGGAGGCGATCCCCGCCCGCGCCAGAACCTTGGCGATGCGCTCGCCCGTCTTTTGTTCCTGTGTCATCGCGTCGCCATACATCCAAAGCCGCTTCAGCGGAAGCGGGCTTGCACCGCCGCGTGAAAGGTTTCACCTAGGCGCATGTCTCCGTTCCGCAGCCATATGGATATAGCGCTCGCCGAAGCAGAAGCTGCTGCCCTCCGCGGCGAGGTTCCTGTGGGTGCGGTGTTGGTCGATCCGGCAGGGCAGATCGTTGCGCGCGCCGGCAACAGGACGCGGGAACTTGCCGATCCCACGGCCCATGCCGAGATACTCGTGATCCGCTCCGCCTGTGCGGCGCTCGGGTCCGAGCGGCTGCCGGGACATGACCTGTATGTGACGCTGGAGCCGTGTCCCATGTGTGCCTCGGCTATTTCGCAGGCGCGGATAGCCCGGGTTTATTACGGCGCCTCCGATCCGAAATCCGGCGGCGTGGCACATGGCCCCCGTGTTTTCTCCCATCCGCAAAGTCATCACATACCGGAAGTCTACGACGGTATCGGTGAGGGCGAGGCAGAGCGGCTCCTCAAGGATTTCTTCCTCGCCCGTCGCCGGTGATCAGGATTACACGTCCTTCAGGCCGAGAGAGATCATGATATAGCCGATACCCGTGGCGATCATGTCTACCGCGAGGACAAGGCCCAGCACCCAGACGCTGTTGCCCGGCCATCCCGATAGAATGAGAAGTCCTGCGATGGCTGTCACGATGCCGCCGAAGAGCAGCCATCCCCAGCCGATGACATCCCGATCCCTAAAGGCCATGAAGGCCCGGATGACACCCGTCGCCAGCAGCAGGGCACCGAGCGCGAGCGTCAGTGTCGCCGTGGCAGCAAGCGGTTGGGAAAAGGCGAAGTATCCCGCAAAGCCATAGAGGGCGGCGGCGATGACGGCGAATATCTTGCTGCCCCATCCGGGAACGGAAAAGGCGTGGATGATCTCGGCGAAGGCCGCAATGATCATCAGGATGCCGACGAGATAGGTCGAGGCTATAGTGGCGAGGAACAGATTACCGGCCGCGATAAAACCGAAAACAAGCAACAAAATACCGAGGGCAAGAAACCATCCCCAGCTTTTGCGAATGGCGTCGCGGTCGTCAGCTTCGGGTGAGAGTGTCATAATCAACCTCGTTGCAAGCGGAAGACACTGAGTCATCTGGCGGGCAAACCGCGCAAATCAAGTTAATTTGCCTCCGCTTGCAGTCGCTTTCCGGCGCTTTTAGAGTTTCCGCGGGAGGGCCGCTTCCAAATCGCGGCCGAGAGGGAGGAAATTCATGCAGACCCATCAGGAGGCAACCGCCGCCTTTGACTATGACGCGCTGGTGCGGGAGACGCTTTCCGGCTCGTTGGAAGCGATGAATGCCTGCGTGGAATGTTGCGACCGGCACGCGCTGCCGGGACGGATTGCCTTGTTCTATGAGGGCAGGGATGGTGGGTCATCAACCCACACATTTGCCGAGCTTCGCAAGCAGGCGGCGCGCTTCGCTGGCTTTCTCAAGTCCTTGGGGGTGCAGCCGGGCGATATGGTCGCCTGTCTCCTGCCGCGTACGCCGGAGCTTCTCGTCGTTCTGCTTGGAACGTGGCGGGCCGGTGCGGTCTATGTGCCGCTGTTCACCGCCTTCGGCTCGAAGGCGATCGAGCATCGGCTTGCCACTTCCGAGGCAAAGGTGATCGTGACGGACCCGACCAACCGCCACAAGCTGGAGGGGGTCGAGGGATTGCCCCCCGTGGTGACCGTCGGCGGCCCCAGGGGAGAGGGTATCCGTCGGGGCGACTACAGCTTCTGGGCCGAGATGGCGCTCCAGCCGGAAACCTTCGCGCCGGTCATGCGAACGGGCGACGATCCGTTTCTGATGATGTTCACCTCCGGCACCACGGGGCTTGCCAAGGCGCTCTTCGTGCCGCTCAAGGCGCTGGTGCCCTTTACGCAATACATGCGGCTGGCGATCGGATTGGAAGACAGCGATTCCTTCTGGAACGTTGCGGATCCGGGCTGGGCCTACGGTCTTTACTACGCTCTCTCCGGCCCGCTCTGCATGGGCCATCCGACGACCTTCTACGAAGGCGGTTTCACGGTGGAGAGCACGATCGGCGTGATCGAGCGGCGGGAGGTGGATGTGCTTGCAGGCTCCCCCACCGCCTACCGCATGCTGCTCGCCGCGCGGGATCGTGTCGGCCCGGCGCTGAGGGGCAAGGTCCGCGCCATCTCCAGCGCGGGCGAGCCCCTGACGCCGGAGGTCATCCGTTGGTGTGCGAGCGAGCTGGAGACCGTCATCCATGACCACTACGGGCAGACCGAACTCGGCATGGTGCTCTGCAACTTCCACGGGCTGTCGCATGAGGTGCGGCTCGGCTCGGCTGGTTTCGCGATGCCGGGGCACCGGCTCGTCGTGGTGAACCCCGAGACGCTGGAGGAGTTGGGGGCGGGGCAGCCGGGGATTCTGGCGATGGACCGCGAAGCCTCGCCGATGTTCTGGTTCGGCGGCTACCACCAGCAGGAAACCAAGGCGTTCAAGGGGAAATACTACCTGACGGGCGATACGGTCGAACTGAACGAGGACGGCACGATCAGCTTCGTAGGCCGCGCGGATGACGTTATCACCACTTCCGGCTACCGCGTGGGACCGTTCGATGTGGAAAGCGCGCTGATCGAGCATCCATCTGTGGTGGAAGCCGCCGTGGTGGGCAAGCCCGACCCGGAGCGAACGGAGCTCATCAAGGCGTTCGTCGTCCTCAGCCCGAAGTTCGAAGCGAGCCGCGCGCTGGCCGAGGAGCTTCAGCAGCATGTGCGCAAACGGCTGTCCGCGCATGCCTTCCCGCGGGAGATCGAGTTCGTGGACGATCTGCCCAAGACGCCGAGCGGCAAGATCCAGCGCTTTCTGCTGCGCAAGCAGGAAGTGGAGCGGGCGGCAGCCGCAGTCGCCTGAAGGGACGATGCGAGAGGCGCCGGCCCGGCCGGCGCCAGCGCTGCACTGGACAGCAGGGCGGGTTGCGGAAAAGACGGGCCGTTTGGCCAGGCCGCCGAAAAGGCTCGCGCGGCGCCGGGAAATCAGGTGCTGGAGCCGGGACGGTTCGGCAGGTCTTCTGCGCAGGGCTTGCCGAAAGCCATTTTCATCCGTCTGTGGGCGTGCTCGCTGTCGTCCGCCTTCTCTCGGCTCCCGGCGTCCGGAAAGCCGTGGCACAGGCGAAAGCTCCGGCCCTTTCCCGTGCCGCGCAAATCGCGCTGGCTGGCCAGGAAGGCCGGCCCCGCCGGATCAACGACCATGACGAAACGCATGACAGCCGCCGCGATGTGGGGCCATTTCGCGACAGCGAACACGGCACCGAGGCGCAAGGTGGCTGAGCGACCGTGTCGGGGTATCTGGCCCGCAAGAAGCCCCGACCTGCGGACGATGAAACCGCCGTGGTGAAGCTTCGCGGAGGGAGCCAGCAGACGGCGCAGCGAAGCATCAGGCGATTATGCCACCGGGCGGCGAAGCCTCGGGTGGCGAAGGGGTCAGGCGACCTCCTCCAGACGCTCCTTGGACATGCCGCCCGGAACGATGGTGATCGGGATCGGCAGGGAGCCGGAACTGCGGGACATCTGGGTAACGAGGGGGCCGGGATCCGCGCTTTCCGCCCCTGCGCCCAGCACGAGGATGCCGATCTCCGGGTCGGCTTTCACCTGGGCGAGAATCTCCGTCACCGGCTCGCCCTCACGAATGACCAGCTCGGGGTCCACGCCATGCTTGTCGCGCATCCATTTGGCGAAAACCTCGAAATGCGCCTCTATCCGGTCGCGCGCTTCCTGCCGCATGATGTCGGCCACACCCATCCAATGCTGGAACTCCTCCGGCGGAATGATGGAGATGACCTGCACGCCGCCCCCGGTATGCGCCGCGCGAAGCGTGGCGAACCGCATGGCGTTGAGGCATTCCTTGGTGTCATCCAGCACCACCAGAAACTTGCGCATTCCAGATCCCTTCTGAGAGCCGTTCGATGATGTCAAAGCCGGGCGTCCGCCGCAACCGTCAAGCCAGTGCGCGGAGAGCCGCCCGCCCCAGACGCCCCGCCACCCACAGGGCGAGTTGCAGGACGAGAGCGTAGATCAACGCCATCGCTGCCAGCACCCTGTCTGCCAGACGGACCGTCAGCCGCAGTGCACGGGATTTGCCCAGTACCTCCACAACGCCCCGCGTGCGGGGGCCGGCAGCATCGGACAGGCGCGCGATCCGCGCCGCATCCTCGGCACTGTCGATATGGCGAAGAAGATGCAGCGTCGGCACCACCCCAGCGTTTCCGCCGAGCCGGAGTAGATCCGCGGTCACGTCTGCGGAACGGGCAGCACGCGCGCCGCTGCCCAACGGCAGGCGTGCGCCTTCCGTCAGCGCGCGGGAAAGGCCGGGGGTGATCCTCCCCAACCGGTGCGCAAGGCGGAGCGTCGTCGCCCCTGCCTTGACGACCAGACCGCCCCCGCCGGTGGCAACTGCCGCCGCCGTCGCCCCCAGCCCCACGACGGCGAGGCCCGTCTCCAGCCGGTCGGGCGACTGGCCGGAGAGATATGCCGCACCCCCTCGCCGGAGGGCATTCAGATCGCCCAGCGGGGTCATTTCCACCGGCAGGGCGCAGATCGCGAGCCGTTGCACACTCGCGCAGCGGGTCATGTCATAGGCGCAGGCCGCGCAATCGGATATCCACGCGAAACTCCCCGACTGCTCGGCGCGGAAGGCGGCAAGGTCTTCCGAAAGCGGCTGGGGCAGGGGGATATGGTGGTCCACCGCAAGGGCGGCGTAGAAGGAAACGGCGTCCTCGTCCCCCGCCCGCAGCGCCTGGCTGAGCCGGGGGAGAAGCCAGTCCGCCGTTACGGCGCGCGCCATGGCGCGATCAGCCGCGCGGGCGATCTCCGCCGTCGATCGCTCCACAAACGGCGCGGCGAAGGGATTGTCCCGGAGCACAAGGATCGTGCTTCCGAGCGTTGCCACCGCAATGCCCGCCGAGAGCATCGCGGCGAGTCGGCGGCGGAACCGCCGCCCGGAAGGTTCAGGCCGCGGCTGCGGTCGAATGGGCCCAGTCCCAGTAGATGTCGCGCATCCGGCGCGTCATCGTATCGGTCTTGTAGGTCGTGTCCTCGAAGGCGGACACGCGGGTGATCTTGGAGAAGTTGCCCGACAGGAAGACTTCATCCGCCTTGCGGAAATCGTCGAGCGTCAGGATGGTTTCGTGCACCGTGATGCCCGCGGCACGGGCATTGGCGATGTGCCGGGCACGGGTGATGCCGGAGAGGAACGTGCCGTTGGCGATCGGAGTGAACAGCTCGCCATCCCGCACCATGAACACGTTCGCCGTTGCGGTTTCGGCAACATTCCCGAGCGCATCCTGCACCAGCGCATTGCCGAAGCCCTTGGCCTGCGCCTCCACCAGCATCCGGGCGTTGTTCGGATAAAGGCAGCCCGCCTTGGCGTTGGTCACGTTGTCGGCCAGCACCGGGCGGCGGAAGGAGGTCGTGGTCAGCGTGGTGGAGGAGGTGATCGGCGGCATGGCCACTTCCTCAAGGCTGATGGCGAAGCCGGTCTCGCCCTTCAGCGGCGCGACGCCGAGTTCGCTGCCGTGGATCGCCCAGTACATCGGGCGGATATAGACAGCTGCCTTCGGCCCATAGGACTTCAGCCCGTCGAGCACGATATCCACCATCTCGCCCGCGTCGACGTTCGGCGTGATCATCAGCGCTTCGGCGGAGCGGTTGACCCGGGCACAGTGGGTGTCCAGGTCGGGCGTGATTCCTTCGAACAGGCGGGCGCCGTCGAACACGCTCGATCCCTGCCACATGCCGTGATCGGCGGCGCGCATTACCGGAATGTCGCCGTCATGCCAGGTGCCGTTGAAATAAGTGCGGATATTGGTTCCGAATGCCATGGCAAGCTCCTTCAGTCGCGATGGGTAAAGCACTTTGGCCCGCCGGGGTCCAGAGCAACGCTGGCGGCCCCGGCAAGCGACCGGGGCGTCTGGCTGCCTCTTCAATGCGTCTGGAATCACACGGCGGGCGAAATATCGAAGCGCTCTTCCCGCTTTCTCCCAGCGGGCCGGTGGCGCGCAGCGGCGTCATCGGCAACTCGAAACGTCCTCTCTTGATAGCCACCAGTGGCGCCGAAGGCCGCAGCGGCACCTCCAGATCGGTCAGGTGCTGCGCCTTATCAGGCCAGTCGCGACCGTCGCCTCGCGCGCGCACGGCAGGCAGAACGAGCTGCTCATCAGAGCCGATGCAGGTCTGAGCGGTCGCCCCAGGCCAACTATTTCTGGTGCAACGCCGGTCGTCTTCTCCCTCTCAATCCGAAGAAAGAAGAAGAGTTGCGACCACCAGCTACAGTCGCGTTCTGCCGGGATATGATTATGCCCCTCGCGAATAATTCTGCGAGGGATTGCCAAAGCCTCTTTAGGCGGGTGCGGGGAGATCTCACATAATAAATTGAGTGCTGTTCCAATGTTTTCTTAGCGGCAGGGCGCAATCATGGCGCGCGCAGACACGCTGAAACAAGACCCCCAAGAGCAGGGCATTCATGGTTCGGACAGAGCCTTCGGTTCGCGTCGAGTTTGGCTGGTTTCCGACCCCGGATGAAGCAGCACCAGTCTGTGCCCGGGTTCGATCAGGTCATCTCCGGGCGATTATCCGCAATCTCTGCTTCAACCCACAGGGGCGGGTTCTTCATGCGGCGCGAGGGCCGCGTAGGAGGGTGGTCGCGCGGCAGATAGCGCACCGCGGCGAACCAGCAGCCTGTCCGATTGCGGGCGCGCGATGATCTGGTCGAGGGACCAGGCCTCGAAGATCATCAGATCAGCGGGACGGCCAACGCGAATGGTCCCAGCGGCGAAGCCGGTGATCGCTGCCGGCACGGCCCCTGCCAGCGCGGGCGCATCGGCGAAGGGGTGGTCGAGATGCAGCACACGTACCGCCTGCCGCCAGGTGTCGAGCATGTCGCCGTCGCCATAGGCATGGAACGGGTCGCGGGTGTTGTCCCCGGCGACAGCCACCGGCACACCCGCCGCGCGCAGTTCCTGCACCGGCGTGACCCCGCGCCAACGCGGCGTGCGCCCAGGTGTGCGGTCCTGAAGATACATATTTACCGTCGGCAGCGTCACCAGCGCGACCCCGGCCTCGGCCAGGAGGGCGATTACCGCGGCAGCCTCCTCCTCTGGCAGGAGCGCGAGCGAGCAGCAATGACCGCAGGTCACCCGCCCCTCGTAACCGTGCCGCAGCACGGCGCGCGCCACATGCGGCAACGCAGAGGCGACCGCCGCCTCATCGACATGCAGATCGACATCCAGATCCCGCTCCCGCGCGAGGGCAAAGAGGCGATCGAGCAGCGCGTCGATGTCGTCAAGGCCACCGCCATGGGTGCCGCCACTCACCCGTGTGACGCCGCCGAGAAGCCCGCCATTCGCCGCCACGAGGTCCGCGAGCCGCGCGCCATGGCCGGTTCCGTAGGCATCGAGCGGCACCAGCGCCACACCCTGCAATTCCACCCGCCCCGCCCAGCGGGCGCGCATTGCGTCAAAGGCACCCCATGTCGTCTCCGCCTGGCCCTCATGGCTGTCCAGATGCGTGCGAATGGCGGCCGTGCCGTACCCCTCGGCGCAGGCAAGGGCGAAATCCATCCGCCGCATCAGGTCTTCGCGCGTCCAGTGAGCGAGCCGGTCGCGGGTCGTGGCCTCCCGCGCGCCCGCGTGAGTTCCCCCCGAGTCCGGTGCGCGGCCGAGGACGTGCGCCTTGTCGAGATGCGCGTGCATGTCGATGAGCATCGGCCAGACCTGGCGCCCCCCCAGATCGCAGGCCGGACCCTCCGTGGCGCCGGGCGCCTGAACTGCGGCGACCAGTCCGTCGGTGAGGCGGATGTCGACTGACACCGTGCCATCCGGCGCCAAGGGTGCCCCGGCAGGCGCGCCGTCGGCAAGCAAGGAGACCGGTACCTGGGCGCGGGAGAGGAGAAGCGCGCCGCGCCCGGTGAGCATCTGCGCCGGACCTGCCCGGCCAAAGTCCTGTATCATGGATCTTCCTGTCCCTCAGGGAGCCGCTTCGCCTCATTCGAGGTTCCGAAGTGGTCCATCACGAATTGCATGAAGCGGCTCGCCGCAGGCGAGAGGGAACCGCGGGAGCGGTGCACGAGGCTGACCCGCTGCCTACCCGCCGCACCGCTCAGCGGCAGGAAAGCGAGATCGCCGTCGCGCAACTCCTGATCCACATCGACGCGGTTCAGAAAGGTGACATGCTGCGACTGGCGCACGAGGCGCTTCATCAGCTCCATGGAGTTGGTTTCGACCGCGGGCACCACCTCGACATTCGCGGGCGCGAGTTTCTCGACGAGGTCCCGCAGCGAGGAACTCTTGTCGGCCAGTACCAGCGGATAGACAAGGCAATCAGCCACGCGCACCGATTTCTTCAACGCCAGCGGGTGCTCCTTCGCGATCACCGCGCCGAGGCGGTGCTGAAACTCCGCCGCCCGCTGAATCCGGCTGTCCTGCGGCAGGTTGTAGGCCAGCGCGATTTCCGCCCGGCCGGACGTGATCATCTCCGTCACCCCCGCCCGGTCGCCGACCATGATCCTGACGCTTACAAGCGGATGCGTTTCGCGGAAGGCGGCGACCACATCGGCCAGTCGCCCGGCCGCCAGCGTTGCCATTGTGGCAAGAGAAACCTCGCCCCGGCTCAGACCCCGCAGGGACTGGATCTGCGATCGCATCCGGTCATGCGCGCGCAGCGTCTCACGGATATGGGCGACGAGCAGCTCACCTGTCGAAGTGAGCTTCAACCCGCGCGGCAACCGCTCGAAGATCGGCGCGCCAAGCTCGGTCTCCAGCTCGATCACGTGGCGGTTGATGGCGGAGGCGGCGACATTCAACTCCTTAGCGGCCCGGCGGATGGACCCCTGCCGGGCAACTTCGTCGATGTAGCGCAGGGCGCGTCCGTGCAGCATGGTCCTTCCGGGTTCGATCGTCCTTACAATGTCACCCGAAAGGCCCATGCTCAACGCCTCATACCTTGGCGAAGTTCGCGTTGATGCGCATGGTCAGATAGTCACCCGCGGTCATGGGCTCGTATTTGCCGAGCGGGCCGACCATAAGGGCATCGCGGTTCGCCTGGCAGAAGAAGGGCAGCGAAAGGCGGCGGCCCATGTATTCGCCCTCCCGCGGCATCCGCACGCGGTGCAGCGTCGACTGCAGCTGATCGTCCGACCAGCGCATCAGCATGTCGCCGATGTTGCAGGTGATGTGGCCCTTGCGCGGCGGCACGTCGGTCCAGGCGCCGGAGGCCGCGTCCTTGCCCGGGCAGACCTGAAGCCCGCCCTCGCCTTCCTTCTGGTGCAGGATGGTGAGGCAGTCGAAGTCGGAATGCGCGCCCGCGCGCCATGCGGCGAAGTCTTCCGGCTTGGCGTCTTCCATCGACATGTAGTGGATCATGCGGAGGGTGGACTGGTACTGGTCGGAAGCCGGGTCATGCGCCTTGGCGAAGAAATCCTCCTCAAAGCCCATCTTGAGCGCGAAGCAGGAGAGGATGCGCATCCCGAGATGCCAGTTCTGCGCCTCGAAGCGGAGCGCGCGTTCCTTGAAGCCGGGAAGCTCCTCCTCGCTCGGCCACTTGCCCTCCATCAGCGGCCGCGTGACCTGATAGCTCTCCTTGTTGTCCGGCGTACCGGTGGAGGGGCGGACCTGCGCCTTGAACTCCCAGCCGGCGTTGGTGCCCTTCGGCATCGGGTATTGCGCCTTCACCTCGGTCGGCAGGTTGAAGAAGTCCCAGGCATTGTCGAAGGCCGCGTCGATATCCTCCTGCGGGATGCCGTGGTTGGTGACCTGGAAGAAGCCGATGTCGGTGGAGGCCGCCCAGAGCGCGTCGGCGATCTCCTGCTTGCGGTTCTCGAAGTCCGAGAGGTCGATGACGGGCACCGCGCGTTCGACGGTGGTCCCTTCGCCGCCGATGGTGGTTTCCTTGTTCAGCTCGGCCAGAGCGTAATCTTGTTGGGTCATTGCAGTCTCCTGAGATTGAGGAGCAATGTCCGGGCGAACCCGACTGCTTCTACTCCGGGGGAAAAGATCAGCGTTGCTTGGGAAGGCTCCAGGGGAACAGGAGCCGCTGTGCCAGGACGACGGCCTGGAACAGGATCAGCGACATCGCCGCCAGTACGAAGAGGCCGGCCCAGGCCTGCGGCAGCTTGAAGAGCGAGGTCGAGAACTGGATGAAATAGCCGACCCCGGCGTTGGAGGCGCAGAACTCCGCCACCACGGCACCGATGACGGCCAGCGTGATGGAGATCTTCAGCGCCGAGAAGATGTAGGGCACGGCAAAGGGCAGCCGGATCTGCGTCATCTCGCGGAAGGCGGGCGCACGCAGGGAGCGGGACAGCTCTATCAGCTCCGGCGGGGTGGCGGCGAGGCCGGTGGCGGTGGAGACCACCAGCGGGAAGAAAGTGATCAGCGTGGTGATGACGATGCGCGGCGCATCGCCTGCGCCAAGAGCCACGATGATGATCGGCGCAATGGCAACCACGGGTGTCGACTGGACCACCACCAGCAACGGGTAGAGCGTTCTGGACAGGAAGGGCGAGCGCATCATCACAACCGCGAGCGGGATCGCCACGACGATCGACAGCCCGAAGCCCAGAAGCGCGACGCGCAGCGTTGACCAGATATGCTGCATCCAGCGCTCGGCGCCGATGGCGGGAAAGGCGGCCAGGATCGTTGAGGGCGCGGGGAGCAGGTAGGACGGGATGGTGAACAAGTGCACCATCGCCTCCCAGAGCAGCACCGTGCCGATCAGCGTGGCCAGCGTGGCCAGGCCGGGGAGACGGCCGATCTGCCGCAGCCAGGCCATGCGGTCGGAAGGGCGGAGGACGTCTGCACTCTCCATCTCAGGCGGCCTCGCGCCGGAGGAGGAGGTCGCGAAGATGGGAAGCGAGGTCATGGATCGCAGGCTCCTTCATGGTTTCCGGCCCCCGCGGACGGCCCGCGGGCACGGGGATTTCCGTCAGCACGGTGCCAGGACGGCCGGTCATCACCAGCACGCGGTCAGCAAGCAGGGCTGCCTCATTCACGGAGTGGGTAATGAACATCACCGTCTTGGGACGCTTTGCGAAGATGTCGAGCAGGTCGAACCCCATCACCTCGCGCGTCAGCGCGTCCAGCGCCGAGAAGGGCTCGTCCATCAGCAGGATGTCAGGATCGAGGTGCAGCGCCCGCGCGATGCCGACGCGCTGCTGCATCCCGCCCGAAAGCTCGTCGGGCAGGCGCTTGCCGAAGCCCTCCAGGCCAACCATCCGCAGCAGATCTTGTGCCCGGTCGCGATCCTCCGCGCTGACCCGGCCGCGCTTGTGACGGACGGGGAAGGTCACGTTGTCCTCGACCGTGGCCCAGGGCAGGAGCGTGGGTTTCTGGAAGACGATACCGATGTCCTCGCGCGGCCCCGTCACGGGCAGGCCGAACACCTCGACCTGGCCCCGCGTCGGCGGCAGCAGCCCCGCGACCATCCGCAGAAGTGTGGACTTGCCGCAGCCCGAGGGGCCAAGCACGGCGAGGAACTCGTGCCGGGCGACCTCGAAGCTCACATCGCGCAGCGCTTCGGTCCGGCCGGAGCGGGTTTCGAACACCTGGCCCGCATGGGAGAAGCGGATGGCTGGGGGCGGCTGCATGGCTCACATCTCCGGGATGAGGCTGCGGGTGACGGTCGTCTCCACGTCGTAGCCCGACGGATCGATACCCTGCGCCGCCGAGACGCGCGCCCAGGTCGCGGCAAGCCGGCCGGGCTCGAAGCTGCCCAGGCCATCCTTCTCGGTGACCTCGTTGAAGACCAGCGGCAGCATGTCCTTCAGCGATCCGAGCACATCCTCGGCGCCGAGTTCCGCCACCATCGAGGTGACCGCATCCGCCGCCTTCTCCGGGTTGTCATGGGCGAACTGCATCGACTTCCGATAGGCTTCGACGAAGCGCTTGGCGACATCCGGCCGGTTGGCGAGGAACTCGTCATTCGCGATCAGCGCGGCGGAATAGAGATCCAGCCCCGCGGCCGACCACGGCATCACCTCGATTTCCTTGCCGGCCTCCGTGCCCTGGTTGGTATAGCGCGTGCGGTCGGTCATCCAGGCGATGATGCCGTCGACCTGCCCGGTCATCAGCATCGGCCCCAAGGCACCAGGATCGGCCTTGATCACCTCGACGTCGCTTTCCGCGATGCCCGCGTCTTTCAGGACCAGCGGCAGGAATACGTTGGAGGAGGTAAAGGGGGAGGTGGCGATGGTCTTGCCCTTCACGTCGGCCACGTTGTCGAACCCCGTGCCCTTCACGGCGTAGAAAGCGTGCGGCCCCTTGTTGAAGATCGAGAGAACGGCGGTTACGCCTACCTTTTCCTGCGCCCGGGCGGCCATCAGCGCGCCGATATCGGACACACCGATATCCGAACTGCCGGCGGAGAGCCGCGAGATGGCGTCGGTGGAGCCGCGCCCGGAGGAAATGGTGACCTCCAGGCCCGCCGCCTCGCAGATGCCTTCGTGGATACAGACATAGATCGGCGCCTTGTCGCCGCCCGGCAGCCAGTCGAGCTGGAAGGTGACCTTGTCGGCCGCGACGGCCGGGGCGGAGAAAGCGGCAATGGCCAGGGCAGAGGCGGCGAGCCGTTGGTGCAGCATGGCGGAACCTTTCTGGATCAGTGTGCGGTTTTGGAGGACGCAGCGAGGGTTTCGAGCCGCTCAGCCGCAATTCCCTCGGCGAAAAGCTGGCGTATTGCGCAGGCTCGCTTTCCCGCGTCGCCGCCGGTCAAGCATCCAAAGCAGCGGTGCTGCGCAATGTCTGAAATATTTCCGTCTTCTATCAGTGTGTTGGCAAGCATTTGCGTTTCCGTTCGACAGAGGGTTCCGTCGAGCAATGTCCAGGACTGTGCCCCGACTGCTTCTACTCGCAGCCCTGACTATGCTGATTTTTGGCCTGATCGCGCAATGAAGAATCGACTTTTGAGATATCGATTAAAGATTGGGCACGAATTGCGCCTTGAAACGAACAAGGCGTAAGCAAAACATAAAATATAATAAATACAGTTTATTAATTGTGTCCTTCGAACTTCTTCTCAGAGTTCAAGCCAATTTTATGCCTATTAATTAATCGTTCTAATTTAGAGAACGGTCCATCGTAAATTTACTGGTCCTGATAGCTCCCCCGACAGGCTTTCCAAACGCAATTTCGGCGAGCGCCGCGGCCATTCCCGATGCTCGAGCCCGAATCGCCAAGGCAAAATATCCCCAACAGGACAACGGTTCTGGAACGTTCCGCTCCGTCAGAAGGATTGAAATCCTCTATGCGTGGTCCTCGCGTCGCGTTCTGTCGTGGCGTATGCGAGATTGCGGGCGGATGACGAATGAGGCTTGGTCAAGCCCGACCCCTTCTACCCGTTCAGCTGGCTATCCACGCGAATTTTGCGTCTAATGGACGGTGCCGCGCTGCGCAGTGGTGTTGCTGTCATCGGGTGATTCATTTCGCCGCAAATCACGAGAGCTGGGTCACCCAGTTGAGCGGTAGCTGATCACCGGCCCGCGTCCCGGCTCTCCGAAGCGGAGTCCCCCTCGCACGCAAGGTCCGTCCCTGATCGACCTAACCGGTCTATCGTTTCTCCGGCCAGGCCCTGGCCTTGGTCGTCCTGCCGGGGAAAAGGGCGGTCAGTGGGAAGCGGTATCTGCCATCGTCAATGGTCCCTCGTCGCCCATGGGATGACGCAAGCCGAAGAGATACCGGAGATGCGCACATTCCTGCCACAGTGTATCGTAGCACTACACTGCACAACGAGACTGGCAAGCGCTAAGCCCTTGCTTTTCTAGGATTTTTTGGCTCCGGCGGTAGGGATCGAACCTACGACCAATTGATTAACAGTCAACTGCTCTACCGCTGAGCTACGCCGGAACACGGGGGCGGTATAGCGGGGGGTGCGGGGGCTGTCCAGAGGCAAAAGACAACTTTTCCACACCCTCCCGAAGCTTATTCTCCGACGTCCGCGAGGAGGGCCGCATTGCCCCCCGAGGCGGTGGTGTCCACGCAGAGATGACGTTCGATCAGCACGTGACCTGCGTCCGGCTCAGCGGTGATGAGTGGCAGGATCTGCCCCTTGCGCGCGGCGAGCGCCTTGGCATAGGCGCGCCCCGCTGCCGCGTCGCCCCACCAGAGCGCGCCGGAGACACCTGTCACCGTGGCGAGCTCTTCAGGCGGCAGGCATCCGCTGACGACAACCGCTCTGCCCCCCAGGCGCTCCACCGCCGCTTTCTGAGCCGCGCGCGTCGCATCACCGGGACCGAGGCACAGGATCGGCGCGCGCGGGCGGAGCTCCAGTCGGTTCGATTCGCCCGTGGGGCCGGGCATCAGCACCGTTTGCTCCGCAGCAGCGGAGGAGCGGGCGAGCGCGCCGCGGAGAGACACCAGATCAGCTTCCGCCTTGTCCGTGCTTTCTGCCTTGGGGGCATCGAAAAGCGTGAAGCGCGCGAGGTAGTTTGGCCCGCCCGCCTTCGGGCCGGTGCCGGAAAGGCCCTCGCCGCCGAAGGGTTGCGAACCGACGACTGCGCCGATCTGGTTGCGGTTGACGTATATATTGCCTGCGTGGATGCGCTCCACCACCTCCTGTACCCGGTCGTCGATCCGGGTGTGCAAGCCGAAGGTCAGCCCGTAACCGGTAGCGTTGATCGCGTCGATGACCCTGTCGATCTCCCCCGCGCGGAAAGTGGCAAGGTGCAGAACGGGGCCGAAGATTTCCTGCCCGATATCGGTGATGGAGGAGACGCGAATGACAGCGGGCGCGATGAAATGGCCGGTGCCGGGGGCGGAAACGTCTTTCAGCAGCCGCCCTTCGCTGCGCGCCCGTGCGACATGAGCCGCGATGCCTGAGGCGGCTTCGGCGTCGATCACCGGGCCGATGTCGGTGGTGAGCGTCCACGGGTTGCCAAGAGCAAGCTCATCCATCGCGCCGAAGAGCATATGCGTGACACTGGGCGCCACATCCTCCTGCACATAGAGGCAGCGAAGCGCGGAGCAGCGCTGCCCGGCGGACTGGAAGGCGGAGGCGACGATGTCGCGGACAGCCTGCTCGGGCAAGGCAGTGGAATCCACGATCATCGCGTTCAGGCCGCCGGTCTCCGCGATCAGGGGGGCGCCGGGGGAGAGATGCTCCGCCATGGCCTTGCGGATAGCCAGCGCGGTCTCCGTGGAGCCGGTGAAGGCCACACCGTCTATCCGCGGATCGGAAGTAAGCCGGGCGCCCACGCCGCCGTCGCCGGGCAGCAGTTGCAGGGCGGTTGCGGGAACGCCCGCCTTCAACAGAAGCTCCACGGCAAGTGCGGCGATGAGCGGGGTCTGCTCTGCCGGCTTCGCGATCACCGCGTTTCCGGCGGCAAGCGCCGCGGCGATCTGACCGGTGAAGATGGCGAGCGGGAAGTTCCACGGAGAGATACAGGCGAAGGTGCCGCGAGCGGGATGGGGAAGGGCGGTCGCACCTTCGGCGTAGTAGCGCAGGAAGTCGGCCGCCTCCCGCAGCTCCGCCACCGCATCGGCCTGCGTCTTTCCAGCCTCTCGCGAGAGCAGGGCGAAGAGGCGGCCGAAATCGGCCTCGTAGAGATCGGCGGCCTGTTTCAGCACGGCGGCGCGGTCGGCGGCAGGGGCATTCCATGGCCGGGCCGCTTCGAGTGCGGCCTCCACCTGATCGGGTGTTGCGAAAACCGCGGTGCCGACGGTATCGGCGGGATCGGCGGGGTTCATCACGGTGACAGGCTCGCCGCCCGTGACGGGTCGCGCAAGGATCGGCGCAGCACGGAACCGGGCGGTGAGGAATGGCGTGCGTGCGGCCTCTATCCGGGAGAGATCGCCCGCGTCGGTCAGATCGAAGCCCCGTGAATTGCCGCGGCTCGGCTCGAATATCTCGGCAGGGCGGCGGATCACCGGGTTATGCGCATCGGCCAGATGCGCCTCCACCTCGGCGAACGGGTCGGCGGCGACGGTTTCGGCGGGCACATCCTCATCGACGATCTGGTTCACGAAGGAGGAGTTCGCACCGTTCTCCAGCAGGCGGCGGACAAGATAGGCCAGCAGGTCGCGATGCGCCCCGACCGGCGCATAGATGCGGCACCGGGTGCCCTCCCGCTCGTGCACGATGTCGTGGAGGCGCTCTCCCATGCCGTGCAGACGCTGAAACTCGAAGGCGTCGGGGTCGGTCGCCATGTCGAGGATCGCCGCAACGGTATGGGCGTTGTGGCCTGCGAACTGCGGATAAATCCGGTCCGTCATGCCGAGCAGCTTCCGCGCATTGGCGATATAGCTCACATCGGTCGCGGCCTTGCGGGTGAATACGGGGAACCCGTCCAGCCCCAGCACCTGCGCGCGCTTGATCTCGCTGTCCCAGTAGGCGCCTTTCACCAGACGCACCATGATCCTGCGGTCGAGCCGGGTGGCGAGATCGTAGAGACGGTCGATCACTGGCCCGCAGCGCTTGCCATAGGCCTGAACGACCACGCCAAAACCGTCCCAGCCCTTCAGCGCGGGGTCCGACAGCACCGCCTCGATCACCTCGAGCGAGAGGGTCAGCCTGTCCGCTTCCTCCGCATCGACATTGAAGCCGAGGTTCGCCGCACGGGCGAGACCGGCGAGCGCCCGCACGCGGGGCACCAGCTCCTCCATGACGCGCGCGCGCTTTGCCACTTCGTAGCGCGGATGCAGGGCGGAGAATTTCACAGAGATGCCGGGATTGGAGCGGATGTCGCTGCCCTTCGCGGCGGCGGCGATTGCCGTGATCGCGCGGGAGTAGTCGAGGTGATAGCGGCGGGCGTCCGCCTCCGTCCGCGCGGCCTCTCCCAGCATGTCGTAGGAATAGGTGAAGCCTTTCGCCTCCATTCCCTCTGCGCGCTTCATGGCCGACTGGATCGTCTCGCCAAGGACGAATTGTCGCCCCATTTCCTTCATCGCGCGGGAAACGGCGCCCCGGATCACCGGCTCGCCCAGACGCCGCACGGCGGCACGCAGATGGCCCGCCACGCCCGGCTCCCGCTCGTCCAGCACCCGCCCGGTCAGCATCAGCGCCCAGGTGGAGGCATTGACGAGGCTGGAGGAGGATTTGCCCAGATGCCTGCCCCAGTCCGACGGGGCGATCTTGTCCTCTATCAGCGCATCCATTGTCTCGGCATCCGGGACGCGCAGCAGCGCCTCTGCCAGACACATGAGCGAGATACCCTCATCGGTGGACAGGCCGTATTCGGCAAGAAACACTTCCATCAGCCCGGGTTTCGCGCTTTCCCGGATCAGGCGAACCAGTTCCGCTCCTTTGGCGGCGATCCGGGCGCGGTCCTCCAACGACAACCGCGCTTCCTCCATCAGTCGGGCAAGGAGGGGGCCTTCCTCTGCCAATGTCAGGGCTTCGATCTTTGTCTGAAGGTCCATCGCCGCGTCGCGCATCCGCTTTTCTCCCGTTATTCACCCATGATATACCCCTTTGAGAAGGCGGATTGCCTGCATTCAGCACAAGAGAAGGCGGATGGACCGAAAAGTAGCAGCGCCGCGGTTTGACATGCAAAGCGACGATCTGGACCGGTTTGATCGGGCCATCCTGCGCTCCCTGTCGGTGGACGGACGGCTGCCGGTGACGGAACTGGCGCGCAAGGTGGGCCTGTCCAAGTCCCCGGTTCAGGCGCGGGTGAAGCGGCTGGAAGAGGCAGGCTACATCAAGGGCTATCGCGCGGTGCTGGACCCGATCCGACTGGGCCTCGCACATGTGGCCTTTGTCGAGGTTCGGCTGTCTGACACCCGGGAGGTGGCCTTGCAGGCGTTCAACCGCGCGGTGCAGTTGATCCCGGAGGTGGAGGAGTGCCACATGATGGCTGCCTCCTTCGACTATCTGCTGAAGGTGCGGACGGGCGATATCGCCGACTATCGCGCGGTGCTGGGGGAAAAGCTGTCCACTCTCCCGCATGTCGCCTCCACCTCGACCTTTGTCGCGATGGAGGCGGTGAAGGACGAATCCCCCGTGTTCAGTGGCGGGCCTTGAGCACCGTCTCGTCCCCTGACTTCAGCAGCAGCGCCCCGTCGTCGGAAAAGTCGAACCCCGTGACGGTTGCCAGCGTGTCGAGGAACTTCCGCTCCTGATCCATCAGGGCCGGGGCACAGGCCATCATGGTCGCGCCCGCCTGCTGGAAGCGCAGCGTCTCCCCCGTCAGCTCATAGCCCGCGAAGTAGCCGTTGCAGCCAGCGCGCCCCGACACACGCCCGTTAGCGAAGCGCAGCGTGACCTGGGAGTTGTCGATGATCCCGCCGCCGCCGATATCCTCCACCTGCCAGTCCTGCCCGATGAGGAGTTGTTCGGGCGCTCCGCCGCAGCCTTTGAACTCCCGCTCTCCGGCCATAACTGTCACCTGGCGCGGGAAAGGCAGCCCGGTCATGGAATCCCTGCAGACGGCATCCGCGATTGCCAGAACCACGTCGCTTCCGCCGGTGTAGCGGCGGCCCTGAGGCATCACTTCCGGGGGGGAGAGATGGCCCGAGATGCTTTCGCCCTCCTGCGGGGTAAAGGTGAAGCTGCCGTTGGTGAGCGCGAGGCTCCAGCCCGGCTCATTGCCCCGCGCCATGAAATCGGCATTGGCGGTGCTGTCTATGTCGATCTGGCACTCCGGAAGCGCTCCGCCGCCAAGACTCACGGTGACGGCCGGTCCCTTGCTCCAGACAAAGGTTCCCGGGTCATCCTCTGCCTCATACTTCGCACCAGAGGCGGTTTTGGCTTCGTGAAGATCGTAGTAGTCAGCCCCTATCCGCATGCGCGCTCCGTCGTTGACGAAGCCGATCTCCACCAGCCGGTCACCGCAGCGATAGGTGGAGGCGAAACCCATCGACATGTGCTGATGCATCCTCAGCGGAGGTACGGCCACCGGGCCGCTTCCCGAGGCGATGGGCGTGGCATCCGACACCCACCTCACCTCTCCCCCGAGCTGGATGGCGCCGCGCAATACCAGCGGAATATCGGCCGGTCCCTTGATGTCGAACGGGATCGGCACCTGCCGCCCTTCGGTTCCGAAATCCCGCGCGGCGACCACCCGTCCCGTCTCATCGCGCAGTTCCAGACTTGCGACCGCGCCATCCGGCAAGGCGATCCGCTCCCGGTAGGTGAGTTCTCCCGTCACGTCGCGTTGCTGGGCAAAGGCGGCACCCCCCACGATCACCGTGGCCAAGGTTGCGCAGGACAAAAGACGCATGGCGTCCCTCCTTCATGTGTTCCACATGGGAATATAGCGGGCGAGGGCCAGAGGCAAACCAGGCCTCGACCCCGGGCAGGCCACGTGCGAGACTTTGCAGGTTGAGAACGGAGCTTCTGCCATGTCCGATCAGATCTTTTCCGAACCCCGGCTCACCTCGCTGGCGCATGGAGGCGGCTGCGGCTGCAAGCTCGCGCCATCCGTCCTGCGTGACCTTCTGGCCGAACAGCCGTTGGCGCAGGCCTTCCCCCAGCTTCTGGTGGGGAACGAAAGTTCGGACGATGCGGCGGTCTGGCAGGTGGATGACAGGACCTGTGTGATCGCCACGGCGGATTTCTTCATGCCGATGGTGGATGATCCGCGCGATTTCGGGCGTATCGCCGCGACGAATGCGATCTCCGACATCTATGCCATGGGCGGCCGGCCGATCATGGCGCTCGCCATTCTCGGCATGCCGATCGACAAGCTTTCCGTGCCGACTGTCAGGGCCATTCTGGCCGGGGGCGCGGAGATCTGTGCGGAGGCGGGCATTCCGGTTGCGGGGGGCCACTCCATCGACGCGCCGGAGCCGATCTACGGCCTTGCCGTCATCGGGCTGGCCGCGCCCGAGGATATCCGTCGCAACGGCGCCGCGCAGGCAGGCGACAAGCTCATCCTCACCAAGGGGTTGGGCGTCGGCATCTATTCCGCCGCCATCAAGAAAGGCGTTCTGCCTTCCGGCGGCTACGAGGAGATGATCGCGACGACGACGCTTCTCAACCGGATCGGGGGAGAGCTGTCCCGCGACCCGGCGGTGCATGCGATTACCGATGTCACCGGCTTCGGCATTCTGGGGCACGGGCTGGAGATGGCGAAGGGCGCGGGCCTCGGTCTGCGTCTTGAGATGGGGGCGCTGCCTGTCCTTGCCCATGCCGAGGCACTGGCAGAAGGGGGGCTGGCGACGGGCGCTTCGACCCGGAACTGGGCCAGTTATGGCGGGGACGTGGTGTTGCCCGAAGGTTTGCCCGACTGGCGATTGAAGCTGCTCACGGATCCGCAGACCTCGGGGGGGCTGCTGGTCGCCGTCGCGCCGGAGGCCGCGGAGGCAACGCTCGCCCGCATCCGCGCCGCGGGCTATGACCGCGCCAGCCTTGCCGGGGAGGTGACGGAGGGTCCGGTGAGGGTGGAGGTGGTCTGAAACCCTTCGCCGTCACCCGTCCTGCATGGGGGAGTGGCGGATGATCCATCATCGCCTAGAGGTTGGCAAAAGCAGGCCCGGAAAGGATCGGGTTATCGCAAGGATGCAGATGCTTTCCGGTAGATGGCTGGGGCGCCAGGATTCGAACCTGGGAATGGCGGTACCAAAAACCGCTGCCTTACCACTTGGCGACGCCCCAACTGCGGCGGTGTTTAGCGAAGGGCGCGGGGGGGTGCAAGACGGAAAATCGCACTTTTTGCGCCCCGCCGTCCTGCGGCTTTGCAACGGCCGGCGGACGGGGCAGGGCGCGCGAAACGACCGTCTCTCAGGCAGGATGACGGAGTGCTTGGCGCGGAGGCTGTAGCAATTCGCCGCAGCCCGGGCGCTGCAGGCCGGTTGCGGGACACGTATGGCTGCGCTAGGCTTTGCGGGCAGCATAAAGAGCGGAAGAATGCCCTCGCATTCAGACACGTTTCCTCCCCCGGAGGACGACAGTCCCGGAGAGGGACCACGACGAAGGGGGCCAGCCCCCCTGTCCGCTTGTCTTGACATGTCGAGTTTCCGCGATGGAGTTCCGTCTGCCGTGACGCGGGCCGGGGCATATGCTGCACCGAACACTCCAACAGGATTTTCCTAATGTTCTTTGAATGGATGTCCGATCCGTCGGCTTGGGTGGGGCTTGCCACGCTCGTCGTTCTGGAAATCGTTCTCGGCATCGACAACCTCGTCTTCATCGCCGTTCTGGCCGACAAGCTGCCGCCGCATCAGCGTGACAAGGCGCGGATCATCGGCCTTACGCTTGCGCTCGTCATGCGGCTGGGGCTGCTGGCCTCCATCGCGTGGATCGTGACGCTGACCCAGCCCGTGTTTTCACTGGGGGGGTACAGCTTCTCCTGGCGCGACATCATCCTGATCGTGGGCGGCGTCTTTCTGCTGTTCAAGGGGACGATGGAACTGCACGAACGGCTGGAAGGCCACATGGCGCACAAGGAACAGCGCGTGGCCCATGCGGTGTTCTGGCAGGTCATCGTGCAGATCATCGTGCTGGACGCCATCTTCTCGCTCGACAGCGTGATTACGGCGGTCGGCATGGTGCAACATGTCTCCGTCATGATGATCGCGGTCATCATCGCGGTGGGCGTGATGCTGCTGATGGCCAAGCCGCTGATGGCCTTCGTCTCGCGCCATCCGACGGTGGTGATCCTGTGCCTCGGCTTCCTGATGATGATCGGGTTCTCGCTGGTGGTGGAGGGCTTCGGCTACCACCTGCCGAAGGGATATCTCTATGCTGCCATCGGGTTCTCGGTGATGGTCGAGGCGCTGAACCAGATCAGCCGTCGTAACCGGGAGCGGTCGCTGACCTCCGGCGACATGCGGGACAGGGCGGCGGAGGCGGTGCTGCGCATGCTCGGCGGGCGGTCCCGGTCCTCGGGAGAGCTGTCGGGCGACGCCGAGGTGATTGCCCAGCAGTCGAGCGAGGCGGGCCTGTTCGGCGCGGAGGAGCAGGAGATGATCCGGGGTGTCCTGACGCTGGCGGAACGCCCCGCGACCTCCGTCATGACGCCACGGACGGAGATCGACTGGCTCGATCTGAACATGCCCGTTGCGGCGCTGCAGGAGCAGATCCTGCGCGAAGGGCATTCGCGGTATCTGGTCGCGCGGGGCAGCATCGAAAACTTCGTGGGCGTAGCGCTTACCCGCGACCTGATGCGGGATGTTCTGGCGGAAGGGGCGATCAACCTCGATCGCTCACTGAAACAGCCGCTTGTGCTGCATGAAAGCGTCAATGCGCTCCGCGTCATGGAGCAGCTCCGCAAGACGCCGGTGCAGATGGCGGTGATCGTGGACGAATTCGGCACCATCGAAGGCATCGCCACGCCAACCGACATCCTCGAAGCCATCGCCGGCGATTTCGCGGATGAGCACGACGACGAAACCACTATGGAGCGGCTCGACGACGGCTCCTATCTGGTCAGCGGCTGGGTGGATATCCGGCGGGCCTCCAACCTGCTGGAAACCGATCTGGAGGATGCGACCGAACGCTATTCGACGCTCGCCGGCTATATCCTGTGGCAGCTCGGCCATCTGCCCGCCGTGGGCGAACGGGTGAGTGCGGGCGCGCTGGAGTTCGAGGTGACGGCAATGAACGGCCACGCCATAGACAAGGTGCGTATCCGGCGGCTGGACGAACCTCATCAGCGGGTCAATGAATGAGAGAAGGGGCGGCGGATTGATCCCGCCGCCCCTTTTCGCTGTGTTTGGTCAGTGTCAGACGCGTTCGAGCGCCACCGCGATCCCTTGGCCCACGCCGATGCACATCGTGGACAGAGAGCGCTTGCCGCCCGTCTCCTGCAGTTCGAGCGCGGCGCTGCCGGTGATCCGTGCGCCCGACATGCCGAGCGGGTGGCCGAGCGCGATGGCCCCGCCGTTGCGGTTCACGCGCTGATCGTCATCCGCGATGCCCAGATCGCGGAGCGTGGCAAGGCCCTGGCTCGCGAAGGCTTCGTTCAGCTCGATGACGTCGAAGTCCTTCTCCGTCAGGCCAAGCCGCGCCATCAGCTTCTTGGATGCGGGTGCCGGGCCGATGCCCATGATCCGCGGCGGAACGCCCGCGACGGCACCGCCCAGAACGCGCGCGATGGGTGTCAGCCCATATTTCTTCACCGCCGCTTCGGAAGCGATGATGAGCGCTGCGGCGCCGTCATTCACGCCGGAAGCATTGCCGGCCGTCACCGTGCCGCCCTTGCGGAACGGCGTGCCGAGCTTGGCCAGCGCCTCCATCGTGGTGGCGCGGGGATGCTCGTCCTTGTCGACCACCTTCGGGTCGCCCTTGCGCTGGGGAATGGTCACCGGGGTGATTTCCTTGGCCAGCCGGCCATTTTCCTGTGCTGCGGCGGCCTTGGCCTGGGAGCGGAGGGCGAAGGCGTCCTGGTCTTCGCGGTTGATATGGAAATCCTCGGCCACGTTTTCGCCGGTCTCCGGCATGGAATCGACGCCATATTGCGCCTTCATCAGCGGGTTGACGAAGCGCCAGCCGATGGTCGTGTCATAGATCTCGGCATTGCGGGAAAAGGCCGTGTCCGCCTTCGGCATCACGAAGGGGGCGCGGGACATCGACTCGACGCCGCCTGCGATCATGATCTCGGCTTCGCCCGCCTTGATGCTGCGCGCCGCCATGATGACGGCATCCATGCCGGACCCGCACAGCCGGTTGATCGTGGTTCCCGGCACGGCGACCGGCAGGCCCGCCAGCAGCAGGGACATGCGCGCCACGTTGCGGTTGTCCTCGCCCGCCTGGTTGGCGGAGCCGTAGATCACGTCGTCAATGGCTTCCCAGTCGATGCCCGCGTTACGGTCCATCAGCGCCTTCATCGGGATCGCGCCCAGATCGTCGGCGCGGACCGAGGAAAGCGCCCCGCCGAAACGGCCGATGGGGGTGCGGATATAGTCGCAGATATAGGCTTCGGTCATTCTGTCCTCCTCACAGTGCCGGAACGGTCAGATCGCCGACCGGCCCGTCGATCACCAGCCTGGCGCCGGTCATCGCTTGCAGTTCATCCAAGGTCATCGCGGCCAGCTTCTCCCGCAGGATGAAATGGCCATCCCTGATGTCCACCACCGCATGGCTGGTGTAAACGCGGGTGATGCAGGCCACGCCGGTCAGCGGGAAGGTGCAGCTCTCCACCAGCTTCGGCTCGCCTTTCTTGGTCACGTGTTCGGTGATGACACAGACCTGCTTCGCGCCGTGGACAAGGTCCATCGCGCCACCAACGGCGGGAACGCCCTTGTCGCCCACCCGCCAGTTGGCGAGGTCGCCGTTCTGCGCCACCTGAAGTGCGCCGAGGATCGCCACGTCCAGATGGCCACCGCGTACCATGGCGAAGCTGTCGGCATGATGGAAGAAGGACGCGCCCGGATTGAGCGTGATCGCCTTCTTGCCGGCGTTGATGAGATCCCAGTCCTCCTGCCCTTCGGGCGGGGCGGCACCAAAATCGAGAATGCCGTTCTCGGTATGGAAGATCACCTTGCGGCCGGGCGGCTGGTAGCGCGCCACCATCTCAGGGAAGCCGATGCCGAGGTTCACATAGGCGCCGTCCCGGATGTCCTGCGCCGCGCGCCAGGCGATCTGGGCATTGGAAAGCTTGATGTCGTCGCGAACGTTCACGGTCATTCCTGGGAAACTCCTGCGCGGATGAGCACCTCTTCCTGCTCGGGTTCGGCGACGTGGACGATGCGGTCCACGAAGATGCCGGGCGTGATCACGTTCTCCGGGTCGATGCTCCCCGGCTCCACGATATGGCTGGCCTGTACGATCGTCGTGGCCGCGGCGGTGCACATGATGGGGGAGAAGTTCCGGGCGGCCATGTTGTAGGTCAGGTTGCCCAGCCTGTCGGCATCCCGGGCCTTGATGAGGGCGAAATCGGCCTTCAGCCACCGCTCCTGCACATAGGGGCGACCGTCGAATTCCTCGATCTTCTTGCCTTCGGCAAGTTCGGTCCCGTAGCCGGTGGGCGTGTAGAAGGCGGGAATGCCCGCGCCGCCCGCCCGGATCCGCTCGGCCAGCGTTCCCTGCGGCACCAGTTCGAGTTCGATCTCACCGGCCAGGTAGCGCTCCGTGAAGGCGCGGGGATCGCTGGATTTCGGGAAGGAGCAGATCATCTTGGCGACCATGCCAAGGTCGATCATCGCGGCGATACCGACGCGGCCATTTCCGGCGTTGTTGTTGACGATTGTCAGGTTCTTCGGGCTGCCGGTTTCCTTGAAGCGGGCGATCAGCGCCGCCATCAGTTCCAGCGGTGCGCCGGATCCGCCGAAACCGCCGATCATCAACGTCGCGCCGTCACCGATCTCCGCCACGGCGTCCGCCGTGCTCGGGAGTGTCTTGTCCATGCGGGTCTCCTTCCTGCGGGCCGCGCGCTTCGGGGTCGGAACGGGTCCGGGCCGGCCGTCGCGCGCGACCCTATGCCCAGCTTTCCTCGACAGCAACAGCTTTGTGCGCTATGCGATATTTGTTCGATTATCGCATTTGAGGGCCGGAAATGACCGATGCACGCGACCTGATGGGCGGTTTTGCAAAGGGCCTGCGGGTCATCGAAACCTTCGCCGGGGTGCCGCGGCTCACCATTACCGACGTGGCGGAGCGGGCCGAGCTGGACAGGGCAACGGCGCGGCGCTGTCTGCTGACGCTCGTCAAGCTCGGTTATGCCGAGCATGACGGCAAGTTCTTCGCGCTCACCCCCAAGATCGCGCGGCTCGGCCAAGCGTGGTTGCAGGGGCTGCCGCTCGCCACGGTGATCCAGCCGCGGCTCGACAAGCTGTCGATGGAGGTCGGTCAAAGCTCCTCCGTCTCCGTGCTGGATGGAGCGGAGATCGTCTACATCGCGCGCGCCGCCCAGCAACGGATCATGTCGATCAACCTGATGGCGGGGAGCCGTCTGCCGGCGTTCTGTTCGTCCATGGGCCGTGTTCTGCTGGCCGCGCTGCCGGAAAGGCAGGCGGAGGCCCTGATCCATTCCGCCGACCGTCGCGCCTTTACCGTGCATACGCTCACCGATCCTGCTCTGCTGATGCAGGAACTCGCCCATATCCGCCAGCAGGGCTATGCAGTGATCGATCAGGAACTGGAAATCGGCCTGTGTTCCATAGCCGTGCCGGTTCTGAACGATCGGGCACAGGTCATTGCCGCGCTGAACATCGGCGCCCCGGCGGCGCAGGTTCCGGCGGTGGAAATGGCGGGGCGCTTCCTGCCCCCTCTGCGCATGGTGCAGGCCGCGCTGCGCCCCCTGCTCGCATAGGGGGATCGCGAGCGGGCGCTGCTTCGCGGCCTTCTGGCCTGTTAGGCTCTGTCAGGAAGCGGAGCGGTTGATCCCGGCTCGGTTCTTGCGGCCTTGGAGTCCCGGCAGCGGGCTTCGGGCACCGATGGTGAAAGATATCGCTGTCACTCACGTTTTGCCGGGGGAGCAGGGCATGACGATTTTCTTGCGGGCCAGGAGTTTCTTGCGGGCCAGGAGGCTGCCCCCGCCGACGACAAGCGCGCCCTGCCCATGACATACGTCAGCCGTGGTGAGCGGAATGCCTGAGACGAACGTCATCCCCCGTTTGAGCTTGAAAGGTCAGGCCATCGACCGACGCCTCTCGGCCAGTTCGGGCGCGATCGTGGACGTATCCGCAAGGTCCGGCTAACAGGCACCGCGCAATAATGGGCCTCGTACCGGGATTACGGATTGTACTTTTCAGCGGAGGAGAGTGTGCTCTCCGCAGACCGCAGACCGCAGACCGCAGACCGCAGACCGCAGACCGCAGACCGCAGACCGCAGACCGCAGACCGCAGACCGCAGACCGCAGACCGCAGACCGCAGACCGCAGACCGCAGACCGCAGACCGCAGACCGCAGACCGCAGACCGCAGACCGCAGACCGCAGACCGCAGACCGCAGACCGCAGACCGCAGACCGCAGACCGCAGACCGCAGACCGCAGACCGCAGACCGCAGACCGCAGACCGCAGACCGCAGACCGCAGACCGCAGACCGCAGACCGCAGACCGCAGACCGCAGACCGCAGACCGCAGACCGCAGACCGCAGACCGCAGACCGCAGACCGCAGACCGCAGACCGCAGACCGCAGACCGCAGACCGCAGACCGCAGACCGCCTGATGCGCGGAAACGGTGTGCTTTGAACGGAAATCGCAAAGCCCCGTTTTAAGTTTCTTTTTGAGAGGCGAGCGTGCAGTATCCCCCTCGGGAGACTTTTGGGGAGGATGACTTGAATTTGCTGAACTTGTTCATGAGCCAGCTTGCCGATCCGTTTCGGATCGGGCTGCTCATTGCGCTGACATTCACTATTTCCAACACGCGGGCGACCACGGGCGTGCTTGTCCCATCGCTTGCCGGGATTGCCTTCGTCGCGGCGCTGATCCCGATGACGCTCCATCAGGGCCAGCCCTTTATGGCGGCCTTTGCGACGGGTCTGGTCGCGAATGCGCTGATCCTTGGCGTGGTCATGGCGCTGCGCGGAGCTGCGCTGCGTGTGATCCGCGGGTAGGTAAAGGGGCCGGGCAGCCGGCCCCCTGCCAATCAGATCGTCTGGTCGTAGTCACCGACCGAGGGTTCGGTGCGGATCACGCTGTCCAGATCCTTGAAGATCGCGCGGAGCTGTTCATCGCTTTCCGGGCTTTCCACCACGACCACGAGATTCGGGGTGTTCGAGGATGCCCGCACAAGCCCCCAGCCGCCGTTTTCAAGGATGACGCGAGCACCGTTCACGGTCACCACTTCCTTGATCTTCACACCGCCGAGGGAGCCGCCTTCCTCCCCGCGCTTGACCAGCTTTTCCACGATCCGGCCCAGCACCTGATACTTCTCGGTATCCGGGCAGGCGGGAGACATCGTGGGCGACGAGAAGGTCTTGGGCAGCGCCTTCTTCAGGTCGGAGAACTTGGCGCCCGGATTGCGGTCCATGAGCTTGCAGATCTCCACCGCGACGCGCATCCCGTCATCGTAGCCACGACCGATCGGTTCGGCGAGGAAGTAGTGGCCCGACTTCTCGAACCCGGCGAGGGCACCCAGTTCCTTGACCCGACGCTTCATGTAGCTGTGGCCGGTCTTCCAGTAATCGGCCTTGGCGCCCGCCGCGATCAGGTCCGGGTCGGAGGCAAAGAGGCCCGTGGATTTCACATCGGCCACGAAGGTCGCACCGGGATAGAGCTTCACCAGATCGCGCGCCATGATGACGCCCACCTTGTCGGCGAAGATCTCGTCGCCCTCGTCATCCACGACACCGCAGCGGTCCCCGTCGCCGTCGAAGCCGAGCGCCATGTCCGCGCCCGACGCCGTCACGGCATGGGCCATGTCATGGAGCATCTCCATGTCTTCGGGGTTCGGGTTGTAGTTCGGGAAGGTGTAGTCGAGCTCATTGTGCAACGGCACGACCTCAACCCCCATGCGCTTGAGCACTTCGGGCGCAAAGGCGGAGGCGGTGCCGTTGCCGGTGGCGCAGACGATCTTCAGCGGACGGGAGATACGGAAGTCACCGACGAGATCGTCCAGATACGCTTCCTTCACGCCATCGACGAATTCGTACCTGCCACCCTCGCGGGCCTCGCCCTCACCGTTCAGGACGATGTTCTTCAGCTCCGCCATTTCGTCCGGCCCGTGGGTGAGGGGGCGTTCAAAGCCCATCTTCACACCGGTCCAGCCGTTCGGGTTGTGAGAGGCCGTGACCATCGCCACTGCGGGCGCATCCAGATAGAACTGGCTGAAATAGGCCATGGGGGACAGCGCGGGGCCGATATCCTTTACATGGATGCCCGCCTGCATGAGGCCGAGGATCAGCGCGTTCTTGATGGCCAGAGAATAATCGCGATAGTCGTTGCCGACGGCGATCACCGGCTCGATCCCGCGTTTCCACATCTGCGTGCCAAGGCCCAGACCCAGCGCCGTCATGCCGGGCAGGTTGATTTCCTGCGGATACTTCCACCGCGCGTCATATTCGCGGAATCCGGTGGGGGCGATCATCGGATCGCGCAGGAATTCCCACGTGTTGGGCTTGGAGACGGGCAAGGGTTTCATACGGAACTCTCGTTTGGGGGGATCAGATGCGGATCGGGTCGGCTTTGGCAAGCATATCGAATGCCTTGAGACTTTCCAGAAGCGCGGGCATGCGATCAAGCCGGATCATGTTCGGACCGTCGGATGGCGCGTTGTCGGGGTCCTGGTGCGTCTCAATGAACACGCCCGCGATGCCGAGCGAGATCGCCGCCCGCGCCATGACGGGGGCAAATTCGCGCTGGCCGCCGGAAGCGGTGCCGAGGCCGCCCGGCTGCTGGATGGAGTGGGTGGCATCCATGATGACCGGATATCCCGTCCGCACCATCTGGGGGAGAGATCGCATATCCGTCACCAATGTATTGTAACCGAAAGTGGTGCCCCGTTCCGTCAGCAGGATACGGTCGTTACCGGTGGAGGCGACCTTTTCGGCGACGTTCGGCATGTCCCAGGGGGCAAGGAACTGCCCCTTCTTGATGTTAACGGCCGTCCCCGTCCGTCCTGCGGCAAGCAGCAGATCGGTCTGGCGGCTGAGGAAGGCGGGGATCTGGATGACATCCACCACCGCAGCCACGTCCTCGCACTGCCAGCTCTCATGAACATCGGTGAGCACCGGGAGGCCGAAGATCTGCTTCACGCCCGCCAGGATGTTCAGTCCGGTCTCCATCCCGACGCCCCGCCTGCCGGTAAGGGAGGAGCGGTTCGCCTTGTCGAAGCTCGACTTGAAGATCAACCCGATGCCCAGACCTTCGCAGATCTCCTTCAGCCGGCCCGCGATCATCTGGGCATGATCGGCGGTCTCCAGCTGGCAGGGACCACCGATGAGCACCATGGGAAGGTCGTTGCCGACCTCCACCTCTCCAATACGAAACGTTGTCACTCCGGCGTCTCCGTAACGCTGAATTCTGTTGACGCCAAAATAGGTAAGATCACGCGGAGCGCCAGTCCACGCCGACGGAACCCACGGCGGCAATCCGCTCGTCCCGTTTCTCCTCGGCGGCAAGCCCCATCTGTGGGACATCCGCCACCGCGCCGGCCAGGGGCAACTGTGCCTGCATCATGACACGCTCCGCAGCAATCGCCGCAATGCTCCCGGTCACCGGCGGCGCCAGCGGTCCCAGCGCTTCGCCGGAGCGGGTGCGAAACCGTCTTACCCGAATACTCATTCCTAAAATCACCTGTCCAAACAGGGGTATGGTGGCCTGTGTATCCTCCGGATGCAACATTTTCGTGCAGCCAGAGTGTCACCTGTCTATTCTTGTCTTCATTCGCGGCTTATCGCGCCGTCACGCGCGGTATGTCATGAACGTCCTACCATCCGGTAAACGCAGCGATTGTCACCGCGCATCCCGATGCCTACCTAGTATCGCATGTCCATATTGCCACCTGAAACCGCGCCGGAGCTTGTCCGGGGGATCGAATCCTGCCGGTTGTGCGCGCCGGATTTCGCACGCACCGCGACGGCCCACAAGCCACGTCCGGTGGTCTGGTTCCGTCCGGGTGCACGAATCCTCATCGCCGGTCAGGCGCCGGGCCTGCGCGTGCATGAGGCCGGACGGCCGTTCTGGGACGCATCCGGCAGACGGCTTAGGGAATGGCTGGGCATGTCGGAGGACGAATTCTACGATCTTACACGTGTTGCGGTGGTTCCGATGGCATTCTGCTTTCCCGGCTATGACGCCAAGGGCGGCGATCTCCCGCCACCGCCGCGTTGCGCGGCTACATGGCACGGTCAGGTGACGGAGGCGCTGGGCGAGATGCCGCTCCTCCTGCCGGTCGGAGGCCACGCCCATCGCTGGCATCTGGGCGCAAAGGGTGGGGTTACGGAGACCGTGGCCGGCTGGCGCTCCCATGCGCCGCGCTTCTTCCCCTTGCCTCATCCCTCCTGGCGCAATACCGGATGGCTGAAACGGAACCCCTGGTTCGCGGCGGAGCTGCTTCCCGTGCTCAGGGCGCGCGTGCGGGAAGTGCTGGATGAAGGCTGAAGGAGCGGCGATGCAGAAGACGGCGATCGATCTGGCGCATGAGGCGATGGAGGCCCATCCGGAGGACGAGGCGCTTCGGCTCTCCTTCTATGAGCGGGTGGCCGATTCGGAGCTTTACCTGCTGCTGGAGGAGGAAACGGAGGACGATACCGTCCGTCCCCGTATCTTCCCGCTTGAAGACGGCGCGATGATTGCGGCCTTCGATCGGGAGGACCGGTTGGCGGCCTTTGCAGAGGGGGTTGCCCCTTATGTCGCCCTGCCGGGACGGGTGGTCGCTGGGATGTTGGCGGGGGAGGGTCTGGGTCTGGCGCTGAACCTTGGTGCCGCCTCCGGCTTTCTGATGCCGGTTGATGCGGTTCGCTGGCTCGCGGAAACGCTGGATCGCGAGGCGGAGGAACTGGAGGCCCGACCGGAGGAGATCCTGCCGCCGCGTGGCCTGCCGGAGAGCTTCGTCGCGGCGCTGGATACCAAGCTGGCGCTCGCTGCCGGGCTTGCACGTTCCGCCTATCTCGTCGGTGTGCGCTACGCGGATGGGCGGCCGAGCCACATGCTGGCCTTCATGGCAGCCGCACCGGGGGCAACACAGGCGCTGGTTCGTGCGACGCACGAGGCGCTGGCCTTTTCGGGGATAGAGGCAGGCGCGCTCGACGTGGCCTTCTTCGACCTCTCCGATCCGATCGCGGCGCGACTTGCCCGTGTGGGCCTGCGCTTCGATCTTCCGGAAGCCGCCCCCGTGCGGGTGGAAACGGCGTCGCTTCCACCCGGCATGGATCCGGCGAAGCCGCCGCGACTGCGCTGAACCCCGGCATTTCGCAAGTTTTCCTTTCCGCGCTGCGGCATGGTCGGTAGGCTGGACCAGGGGCTGAAGGGGACAGGCATGACTGGCAGGATCATCACCGTTGCGCAGCAGAAAGGCGGGAGTGGCAAGACCACTATCGCGGCCAACCTTGCCGTCGCGCTGGCGGCGGAAGGCAATTCGGTGGCGCTGATCGACACGGATCCGCAGGGCAGCCTTGGCCGCTGGTTCATGACCCGGCGGGAGCGGCTGGGGAATACGGGGCTGGAATTCTCCACGGCCTCCGCCTGGGGCGTGTCCTATGAATGCGACAAGCTGCGCAGGATGGCGGATTACGTCATCATAGATACGCCTCCCAAAGTGGACTCCGACCTTCGCCCCGCCCTGCGGGAGGCGGATCTGGTGCTCGTGCCGGTGGCCTCCTCGCATGTCGATCTCTGGGCGACCGAAGGGGTGCTCGATCTGGCGGAGCGGGTGAAGCGCACGGCGGTGCTGGTGCTGAACCGGACAAAGCCCGGAACGCGCCTCGCGAGTGAAGTGGCCGAAGCGGCCCGATCCCTGAACGCCGATCTGGCAGGCGCGACGCTCGGTAACCGGGTGGTTTATGCCGAAACTCTCGGGCAGGGCCTTTCGGCGCTGGAAGCCGCACGAAGCAGCCTCGCCGCGCAGGAGATTGCTGTGCTGTGCAAGGAGATCAAGGAGAGGCTGGCGAACTGACCGATGGGAAGCCGCGCGCTTCCGATGAACTGGCGCAGGCGGTGCTTCGGGTGTCGTCGGCACCGTCTGTGCCCCGTTTGTGAGCTGATGCGGGCTTGTTCGGGCATGGACGAGCGGTTCGTGGAGCGGCTGGCTAAAGGCGTTGCCTGCCCCGGTGGACCAAGCGCCTCCGGCTCCGTCACGGCTCGGCCGCGCCGAACCCCCGCAAGGCTGCTGCAAGTTTGTCGCGCCTCCCCAGCTCTGCAAGCCGAGCGCTCGACGGAAAATGACGCGTATTCCTTATATCTCCTGATTGCGTCAGATTTCAGACATTTCTGCTTTACTCGGAACGACAAGTCCTTTTCCTAAGCCTCCTAAGCCTCCTAAGCCTCCTAAGCCTCCTAAGCCTCCTAAGCCTCCTAAGCCTCCTAAGCCTCCTAAGCCTCCTAAGCCTCCTAAGCCTCCTAAGCCTCCTAAGCCTCCTAAGCCTCCTAAGCCTCCTAAGCCTCCTAAGCCTCCTAAGCCTCCTAAGCCTCCTAAGCCTCCTAAGCCTCCTAAGCCTCCTAAGCCTCCTAAGCCTCCTAAGCCTCCTAAGCCTCCTAAGCCTCCTAAGCCTCCTAAGCCTCCTAAGCCTCCTAAGCCTCCTAAGCCTCCTAAGCCTCCTAAGCCTCCTAAGCCTCCTAAGCCTCCTAAGCCTCCTAAGCCTCCTAAGCCTCCTAAGCCTCCTAAGCCTCCTAAGCCTCCTAAGCCTCCTAAGCCTCCTAAGCCTCCTAAGCCTCCTAAGCCTCCTAAGCCTCCTAAGCCTCCTAAGCCTCCTAAGCCTCCTAAGCCTCCTAAGCCTCCTAAGCCTCCTTGCGGGACGAACTGGTTTCGGCGGTGTCAAGGTTGAGGCGGTAGCTGACCGCTTCCGCCACATGCGCCTCTCGCACGATGTCCGAACCCGCGAGATCGGCGATGGTGCGGGCCACACGCAGTACGCGGTGATAGCCGCGCGCGGAAAGGCCGAACCGCTCCGCCACGCGGTTGAGAAGCGCCTTGCCAAAGATGTCTGGCGTCGCGATCTCCTCGAGCAGTCGGCCCTCCGCATCGGCGTTCGAACGGATGCCTGGTTTCCCTTCGTAGCGCTGGCTCTGGAGTGCCCGTGCCGCTGTCACACGCGCGGCCACCGGGGCGGAGCCTTCGCCCGTTTCGGGTCGGTCGAGGTCGGCATAGGCCACCGGCGGGACATCGACCCGAAGGTCGAACCTGTCCATCAGCGGGCCGGATATGCGGGAGAGATAGTCTGCTCCACAATCGGGGGCCTTGGCGCAGGCCCGCGCGGGTTCCGCAAGGAAGCCGCATCGACAGGGGTTCGCGGCGGCGACCAGCAGAAAACGACAGGGGTAGCGGCTATGGGCATTGGCACGGGAGACGACGATTTCCCCCGTTTCCAGCGGCTGGCGGAGCGTCTCCAGCACGGCGCGGGGAAACTCGGGGAATTCATCCAGAAACAGCACGCCGTTGTGGGCGAGCGAGACCTCTCCTGGCGCGGCAGTACGCCCGCCACCCACGATCGCGGCCATGGAGGCGGTGTGATGCGGCTCCCGGAAGGGGCGACTTCTGGACAGCCCGCCCTCCCGGATCAGGCCGGAGAGCGAGTGTATCATGGAGGTTTCCAGTGCCTCCGCGGGAGAAAGCGGCGGCATCAGGGCCGGAAGCCTCGCGGCCAGCATGGACTTCCCCGATCCGGGAGAGCCGATGAGCAGGAGGTGATGGCGCCCCGCCGCAGCGATCTCCAGCGCCCGCTTCGCCCGTTCCTGTCCCTTGACATCGGCCAGATCGCGGGTGGCTGCCGCGGCGGCGACTTCACCGGGTTCGGCGGGGGGGAGGGGCTGCTGCCCGGTATAATGCCGGACCAGTTCCAGAAGCGAGCGGGGGGCGATCACCTGCGCCGCCTCCACCCATGCTGCCTCGCGCCCGCAATCCCTGGGGCAGACGAGGCCGAGGTTTTCGGCCGCAGCCGCCATGGCCGCCGGCAGCGCGCCGCTTACCGCCTGCAATCGGCCGTCAAGCGACAGCTCGCCGATGAATACCGCGCCCTCCACCGCATCCCGAGGCACGATCTCGAGCGCGGCCAGCAGGGCAATGGCGATGGGCAGGTCGAAATGCGAACCGATCTTCGGCAGGTCGGCGGGGGAGAGGTTGATGGTGATGCGGCGGCTGGGCAGGGCGATGGACATCGCCGCCAGCGCCGCGCGTACACGCTCCCTTGCCTCCGACACCGCCTTGTCGGGAAGCCCGACGATGGAGAAGGCGGGCAACCCGGCGGAAAGGGCGCATTGCACCTCCACGATCCGTGCCTCCACCCCTTCGAAAGCGACGGTATAGGCGCGGGCCGTCATCGGGAAACCTTCCTGCTGGTCACGGCCCGACCTTGCCCGGAAGCGGTTTACAAATCGTTAATGCTGCCGGCGCGTCAGGCTGAAAAGCGGTGGAACGGATGCGCCGTCAGCCCGGCCTCCTGTTCCTCCGACAGACGCTCGCGCGGCAGCAGATAGGTGTGGATCGAAAAGACCACCGCCCGCGTCACCGGGAGGCGGAGAATACATTGCCGTTCCGCGCGCACATAGCTCTCCGGCCCCGGGGCCGAGCGGGGGGCATATTCAGGGCGGGGATGGTGCAGAAGCGCCGATCCGTAGGAGAGCGCGTTCACCCGCCAGAGCGGCTGTTCCGGCCGCACGGCGTCGAACAGCCGCTGCACCCGCTTGGCCACATCCGTGTCATAGCGAGGCACCGGCTCGTGGATGGAGAGCAGCCCGCGCCCGAACTTCTCCCGCAGCGTCCAGCTTGCCGGAAAGCAGAGCACCGCGCCCAGCAGCACATGTTCCCCACCGCCCGGATTGTCGAGCAGGCAGAGATCGCATTGCACGAGCCGCCCCGCGGTGGCGAGCGGATCACGCCGGTCGATCGTCACCTCAACACCGTCAGGGCGGCGAACCACCCCTGCCTCGACTGTGAAGCGCGGATGGGCCGTGATCTCCGCCAGCACGCGCTCCAGCAACTCCTCCGCTGCCGGTCGGGTGTTGTCCTCCAGCGCGAGAACCTCGTCCCGCCGCGTGGTGATGAGCCTGTCACGGAGCGCCATCTGCCCGGCAAATGCCTCGTCCACCCGGAGCCAGTCGCCGGGCGCGAGGGGCTGGATGCCGGGAAGGCGGCGGGTCTTCTCGTCCATCCATGCGGCGATGGGCAGGGCATCGTGGAAAACGGGGGGCAGGGAAGGGGTGTCGGTCATGGGGAGAAGCGAACCTGGCTGAAGGCTGGAGGCTCCGGACGGGAGCCTGGCGCGCCATATTGGCGCAGGATCGCGGCGTCTCAAAGCGGCATTCGCAGAGGCGGCGCTTGCCGAAGCGGCCGTCAGGGCCTAAACGGCCCCGGTCAGCCGTGCCCGACGCGCGGCGCCCCCGTTCCGATCCGAGCCATTTTCAAGCTGCCCGAGGAGCCGCCATGATCCCCCGCTATTCCCGCCCCGAAATGGTGTCCATCTGGTCGCCGGAGACGAAATTCCGCATCTGGTACGAGATCGAGGCCTATGCCTCCGACGCCCAGGCGGAGATCGGCGTGATCCCGAAGGAAAACGCGGAAGCGGTCTGGAAAGCCAAGGACGTGGAATTCGACGTGGCCCGGATCGACGAGATCGAGGCGGTCACCAAGCATGACGTCATCGCCTTTCTCACCCATCTGGCCGAACATATCGGCGCGGAGCAGGCGCGGTTCGTGCATCAGGGCATGACCTCCTCGGACGTGCTGGACACGACGCTGAACGTGCAGCTCGTCCGCGCGGCGGACATCCTGCTGGCCGATATGGACAAGGTGCTGGCCGCGCTGAAGAAACGCGCCTTCGAGACAAAGGACATGGTGCGGATCGGACGCAGCCATGGCATCCACGCCGAACCGACCACGATGGGCCTGACCTTCGCGCGCTTCTACGCGGAGATGGCGCGGGGCCGGGAGCGGCTGGTGGCCGCACGCGAGGAAGTGCGGACTGGCGCCATCTCAGGCGCGGTCGGCACCTTCGCCAATATCGACCCGCGAGTGGAGGAATATGTCTGCGAGAAGATGGGGCTGAAGCCCGAACCGATCTCCACGCAGGTCATCCCTCGCGACCGGCATGCGATGTTCTTTGCCACGCTGGGTGTGATCGCCTCGTCGATGGAGAATATCGCCATCGAAATTCGGCATATGCAGCGCACCGAGGTGCTGGAGGCCGAGGAATATTTCTCCCCCGGGCAGAAAGGCTCCTCCGCCATGCCGCACAAGCGCAACCCCGTTCTCACCGAGAACCTGACGGGTCTGGCGCGGCTGGTGCGGTCTGCCGTGACGCCTGCCATGGAGAACGTGGCGCTCTGGCATGAGCGCGACATCTCCCACTCCTCCGTGGAGCGGGGCATTGCGCCGGATGCGACGGTGACGCTGGACTTCGCCCTGAATCGGCTCGCCGGTGTCATTGAAAAGCTCGTGGTCTACCCGGAGAACATGCTCAAGAACATGAACAAGTTCAAAGGGCTGGTCATGTCGCAGCGGGTGCTCCTGGCCTTGACGCAGGCGGGTGTGAGCCGGGAGGACGCCTATCGCCTCGTTCAGCGGAACGCGATGAAGGTCTGGGAGCAGGGCGCGGATTTCAAGACGGAGCTGCTCTCCGATCCGGAGGTGACCGCCGCCCTCTCGCCTGCCGAAATCGAGGAGAAATTCGACCTCGGCTATCATACCAAACACGTGGACACGATCTTCCGCCGGGTGTTCGGAGAGGCGTGACGCCTTCCGGCCATGGGACGATTGCATATTGCAACGAATCACCTTTGGCCGGACCCTTGCCTCTTCCACCACGAAAGGGAGACGGAGATGAAGACGAAACTGCTTCCTGCCACTGCCCTTGCGCTTATCGCGGCGCTGGGGCCGGGGATCGCCGCCGCGGCCTGCGGGGCGAAACATGTCTCGGCCCAGAACTGCGTGACCGGTCAGGTCTGGGATGATGCGGCCAGCCGCTGCGTGACGCCCGCCGGGTGACGCTTTGTTGACCGGGGTGGTGCAAGCTCTGCCTTCCCCGGTCAGCCGCCGATCTCGTACGGCAGGGTGCCGCGATGGTCCGGATCGATGCGCAAGCGACGCTCCAGAGGCGGCACGGATCGCTGATGGCAGTTGCGCCGCTCGCAGATCCGGCAGGAAATGCCCACAACCTCATAGGATTTCTGCCGCGAGACGTTCAGGTCGTCGGCATAGACGATGCTCTCCGCATGGCCGATCTCGCAGCCAAGCGCGATGGCATAACGGCGGACCGGCGCCCCGAAGGAGCCTGCCGGTTTGGAGATGTCCCGCGCGATGGACAGATAGCGCACCCCGTCCGGCGTCTCCATCAGCTGTCGGAGGAAGCGGCCCGGCGTCTCGAACGCCTGATGGACATTCCATAACGGGCAGGAGCCGCCGTAGCGGGCGAACTGCAACCGCGTGGCGGAGTGGCGCTTGGTGATCGTGCCCGCCTGATCGACGCGGACGAAGAAGAAGGGCACGCCCTTCTCTCCCGGTCTTTGCAGTGTGGAAAGCCTGTGCGCGACCTGTTCGATCGACGCGCCGAAGCGGTCCGCCAGTCTTTCAAGGTCATGCCGGGTCTGACGCGCTGCCGAAAGGAAGGCGCGGTAGGGCAGAAGCGCCGCGCCTGCGAAGTAATTGGCCATTCCCGTGCGGGCCAGCGCGCGGGCCTCCTCCGTCTGGAACCGCGCGAGGTCGAGCGTCGCCTCCAGCAGCGGTCGCTGGGTCAGCAGGGCGAGCTGATGGAGAAGCTGAAACGTGCGTGTCGCGGGCGGGGCGGTGGTGGAGAGTGTGATGACCCGCCGCTCCGGGTCAGCGCTGCGCAGGACGGGCGTCTCGGTCATTTCCACGCGGTAGCCGAGGCTCGCGAACATCTCCTCCGCGGCGGTGTGCGGATCGCGCCGTCTGCCATCCGTTCCGTGAGTGAGGCGTTCGGCTGCACGGTCCACCGCGTCGATGTAGTTGTCGCAGTAGTGGAAGAAGTCGCGGACCTCCTCCCAGGGCGACAGGCGGAGTGCACTTCCCTCTCGCCCGAGGACATCCTCCAGCGAGGCGAGGCGCTCCTGACTTTGCCGATAGGCGCGGTGCAGGTCCAGAAAGGCCCGCGCCAGAACCGGAGCGTTGGAGGCGGCAAGACGAAGATCGCCCAGCGGCGGCGTCGACTCGCTGAAAACCGGGTCCGCCAGCGCCTCCCGCATGTCGGAAACGATCCGCTCGCCCTCGCCGGTGGAGAGCTCCGTGACGTCCAGCCCGAATTCCTGCGCCAGCGACAGCACCACCCCGGTGGAGACCGGCCGGTGGTTGTTCTCCATCTGGTTCAGATAGGGAAGGGAGACGCCGAGTTTCTCTGCAAAGACCTTCTGCGTGAGGCCGAGACGGGTGCGTGTCTCACGCAGCTTCACCCCGGCATAGAGCTTTTGCATCGCCATGGCGGTCTCCTCTTTGCAAACGCCACCATAAGCTTTGCAAAGGGGGTCGCAAGCCCTAGCGGCGAAGCCAGAGCAGGGGAAGGAGGCCCAGGAGGCCGATCACCGCCATGAACAGCAGCAGCGGTATGGCTCCGTTCTCCCCGGCTCCCAGAAGGAACGCGGCAAGGGCTGCGCAGGCCGCGCCTCCCCCCAGTGTCACCGCGCCGCCCAACCCGGAGGCGGAGCCGGCCAGTTCTGGCCGCACAGACAGCATGCCCGCCATCGCATTGGGCATGGTCAGGCCGTTCCCGACACCGATCCCCGCGACGATTCCGAAGAAGAGCGTCACGCTCAGCAGGCCGAACATCTCCAGCACGAGAAGTACCATCGCGAACAGCATGCAGACGATATTGCCGAAGAGCACCATCCGCTCGATCCCGAAGCGCAGCGACAGCCGGCCCGACAGGAAGTTGCCCAGGGCATAACCGACGGCGGGACAGATGAATCCGATACCGAGCTGCATGGGCGTAAGCCCGTAAAGGTCGCTCGCGACGAGGGGGGCGCCGCCGACATAGGCGAACCACACCCCGGAGGAAAAGGTCGCGGCCAGACAAAACCCCCAGAAGCGGCGGGAGGACAGGAGGGCGGGATAGGCGCGGAACTGCTGCCGGAAACCGCCATGGCTCCGAAGCGGCGCCGTCTCTCCCAGATCGGCCCAGGCGAGGGCAAGGAGCGCTCCGCCCGCGATGAGGAGGAGCGTGAAGCTCGCCCGCCATCCGAAGGTCTGGTCGAGAAGCCCTCCCAGCGTTGGCCCGATCATCGGGGCAATGGACATTCCAAGCGTGACGTAGCCGATCATCGCGGCCGATCGTTCGGGCGGATGGGTGTCCCGGATGATCGCGCGGGAGAGCACCATTCCCGCCACGATCACCGCCTGCAACATGCGGAACGCGAGGAACAGCTCTACCGTTGGCGCGAGCATGACCCCGAGCGTCGCAACCAGATACCCCGCGACGGAGGCGAGCAGCACCGGCCGTCTGCCGAACCTGTCTGAGATCGGGCCGATCGCCAGTTGCAGGACCGCATTGGCCACCAGAAACAGCGACACGCCAAGCTGCACGACATGGTAATCGGTGTTGAAATGTCGCGCCATCGTCGGCAGCGAGGGCAGGAAGATATTGGTCGTGAGAGCGGGCAGCGCTGCCATGAAGATCAGCGTGCCGATATGGGGCGGTGATCTCCGATCAAGGAAACGCGTCGTGCTGCGTGGGGGAGGGAATGTCGCGGTCATATCCGGCTGCTAGATGCACTCCGTCCCTGCGTCCATTCCAAAAACGGCATGGTGGAAGAATAGCGACATATGATGTCGCTATTACGATTGTTGGGGGTTAGCTGAGTTTGCAATTTGCATTTATAAGCTGCGATCTTATTTGCAAATATCCTTGAAAGGTCTTTCCTGCCGTCCCTCCCCTGCTTAGGGTGCCGGAAAAGCCGGAGGGGAAGATGAAGGACATTCTCGAAGCGCTGGAGGAGCGCCGGGCGGAGGCACGGCTGGGCGGGGGCGAGAAGCGCATTGCCGCGCAGCATGCCAAGGGCAAACTCACCGCTCGTGAGCGGCTGGACATCCTGCTCGACGCGGGGTCGTTCGAAGAGTTCGACATGTTCGTCAAGCACCGCTCGACAGATTTCGGCATGGAGGAGTCGCGGCCCGCCGGCGACGGGGTCGTCACGGGCTGGGGCACGATCAATGGCCGTATGGTCTATGTGTTCAGCCAGGACTTCACGGTGTTCGGTGGCTCGCTCTCCGAAACCCATGCCCAGAAGATCTGCAAGATCATGGACATGGCGATGCAGAACGGTGCGCCGGTCATCGGTCTGAACGATTCCGGTGGCGCGCGGATTCAGGAGGGCGTGGCCTCGCTCGCCGGCTATGCCGACGTGTTCCAGAAGAACGTGCTGGCCTCCGGTGTGGTGCCGCAGATCTCCGTCATCATGGGGCCTTGCGCGGGGGGCGCGGTCTATTCGCCAGCGATGACCGACTTCATCTACATGGTCCGCGATTCCTCCTACATGTTCGTGACCGGCCCCGACGTGGTCAAGACGGTGACGAACGAGGTGGTGACAGCGGAAGAACTGGGCGGTGCTGGTACGCATACCCGCAAATCGTCCGTCGCCGATGGCGCGTTCGCGAACGATGTGGAGGCCCTGATCGAAATCCGGCGGCTCTTCGATTTCCTGCCGCTGAACAACCGGGAGAAACCTCCCGTCCGCCCGTTCTTCGATGATCCCGCCCGGGTGGAGTCGAGCCTCGACACGCTCATCCCGGACAATCCCAACCAGCCCTACGACATGAAGGAACTGATCCTCAAAATCGCGGACGAGGGCGATTTCTTTGAGGTGCAGGCGGATTACGCGAAGAATATCCTGATCGGCTTCATCCGGCTGGAGGGCGCGACTGTAGGTGTCGTCGCGAACCAGCCGATGGTGCTCGCGGGCTGCCTGGATATCGACAGTTCGCGCAAGGCGGCCCGCTTCGTGCGCTTCTGCGATGCCTTCGAGATCCCGATCCTGACACTGGTTGACGTGCCGGGCTTCCTGCCGGGGACAAGTCAGGAATACGGCGGCGTCATCAAGCATGGGGCGAAGCTGCTCTTCGCCTATGGCGAGGCGACGGTGCCGAAGGTGACCGTCATCACCCGCAAGGCCTATGGCGGCGCCTATGACGTGATGGCGTCAAAGCATCTGCGCGGCGACTTCAACTATGCCTGGCCGACGGCGCAGATCGCGGTGATGGGGGCCAAGGGCGCGGTGGAGATCCTGTATCGCTCGGAGCTTGGCGACCCGGAGAAGATCGCGGCGCGCACGGCGGAGTATGAGGAGCGGTTCGCCAATCCCTTCGTTGCGGCAGAGAAGGGCTTCATCGACGAGGTGATCCAGCCGCGCTCCACCCGTCGCCGCGTGGCGCGTGCCTTTGCCAGCCTGCGGGGCAAGAAGCTCGCCAATCCGTGGAAGAAGCACGACAACATCCCGCTCTGACGCGGGGATCGGATGGGCGCTCTCATGACGGGTCTCATGGCACTGCCGGCGATGGGAGGGGCGGAGGCGATCCGCGTTCCCTCCGGCACTGCCGTGACCTTTCAGGAGATGCTCAGCGACACCGAGGGGCCGGAGGGGCTGACCTTCCGCTTCCGCTTCGTGGCCAGCCGCATGGGGGAGCAGGATATGGAGCAAGACATGCGCGCCCTCTGCGAAGGCTTCGCGCTGCCGCATATGTCTGACATCGGTGAATTGCCCGTGCAGGTGGTGATCTCCGTCGCGGATCGCGCTATTGCCTTTGGTGACGCCGATCCCGGCGTCGTCCAGTTCTTCGAGGCCTACCGGATCGAGAACGGCCACTGCATCTGGGAGGCGTTCTGATGCTCAAACACCGCGGATTTCCGGGTCGATACCCCGGTACCGATTTTCAGTTTACCGTTCGCCGCGCCAACAAGGAGGGCGCGACGAAACTCATCTCCCGCAAGCGCTATGCCGACCGAAGGAAGGTCGATCGCGCGGTGGACGAAGCCTTCATGGCGGCCCTCTGGCAACAGTTCGGGGAGGAGCCGTTCGAGCGCGGGAATCTCGATGCGGGGCGGCTGTCCTGGCTGTTCATGCAGGAGGTGTTCCCGGCCGAAGATCCGTTTGATCCGGAAAGCTATGAGGCCTTGCTGCGCATCGATCCGGTGAAGGCGCGCCGCGCCTTCCCGCAGGTTTTCGCGGAGCCGGAAGCCCCTGCCCAGGAGGAATGGGACGATTGGGGCGATGAGGAGGATGAGGGTTGAAAAGGGGCAGGCGGACTCCCGCGCATTGCGGATGCCTGCATGCCAAAGGCCATTGCGCCGGGTGACGGAGAAGGCATGTTGATCGCGGGCGGGTTGCCGCTCCGGTCCATCCAGACCGTCAACCTTTCCTGACTTGCCGACCCGCATCCCCCCGGAGCGGGTCGGCCTTTCAGGCGGGATCCCGGCATGTGAGGAATGTCAGGGCAGTCCGGCCTTTCGCCGCGGCTCGCCTGAGGGATGTGACGGAAGGGACGGAGAATGTTCAAGAAAATCCTGATCGCGAACCGGGGAGAGATCGCCTGTCGCGTCATCAAGACGGCGCGGAAGATGGGGATCAAGACGGTCGCCGTCTATTCCGACGCTGACCGCAACGCGCTGCATGTGAAGATGGCGGACGAGGCGGTGCATATCGGCCCGCCGCCTGCCAACCAGTCCTACATCGTGATCGACAAGATCATGGACGCCATCCGCCAGACCGGCGCAGAGGCCGTGCATCCGGGCTACGGCTTCCTGTCGGAGAACCGCAAGTTCGCCGAGGCGCTGGAGAAGGAGGGGGTGGTCTTCATCGGCCCGCCGTCTTCCGCCATCGAGGCGATGGGCGACAAGATCACCTCCAAGAAGCTCGCGCAGGAGGCGGGCGTCTCCACCGTGCCGGGTTACATGGGGCTGATCGCCGACGCGGATGAAGCGGTGCGCATCGCCGGGGAAGTCGGTTTCCCGGTGATGATCAAGGCTTCCGCCGGCGGCGGCGGCAAGGGGATGCGGATCGCCTGGAATGCGGAAGAGGCGCGCGAAGGCTTCGAGTCGTCGAAGAACGAGGCTGCAAACTCCTTCGGGGACGATCGGATCTTCATCGAGAAGTTCGTGACCCAGCCCCGCCATATCGAGATTCAGGTTCTGGCCGACAAGCACGGCAATTGCGTCTACCTGCATGAACGCGAATGCTCCATCCAGCGCCGGAACCAGAAGGTGATCGAGGAGGCACCCTCGCCCTTCCTCGACCCGGAAACCCGCAAGGCCATGGGGGAGCAGGCCGTCGCGCTGGCCAAGGCGGTCGGCTATACTTCGGCAGGCACGGTGGAGTTCATCGTGGATGCCGAGCGGAATTTCTACTTCCTGGAAATGAACACCCGTCTGCAGGTGGAGCATCCCGTTACCGAGCTCATCACCGGCATCGACCTCGTGGAGCAGATGATCCGCGTGGCTGACGGGGAGCCGCTGCCCTTCGCGCAAGAAGATCTGAAGATCAACGGCTGGGCCATCGAAAGTCGCCTCTATGCCGAGGATCCCTACCGCAACTTCCTTCCCTCCATCGGACGTCTGACCCGCTATCGGCCGCCGAAGGAGGGCCGGATCGGCGTGGAGGAGGGCGGTCTCAACCTCCAGTTCCTCGACGACTATCTGGCAGAGCAGAAGCTTCCCATCATAAGGAACGATACCGGCGTCTATGAGGGCGGCGAGATCTCCATGTATTATGACCCGATGATCGCCAAGCTCTGCACCTGGGCACCCGATCGGGAGGCTGCGATCAATGCGATGGAGAAGGCGCTCGACGCCTTCGAGGTGGAGGGGATCGGTCACAACCTGCCGTTCCTGTCCGCCGTGATGGCGCATCCGCGTTTCCGCAGTGGCAACATCACCACGGCTTTCATTGCGGAGGAATATCCCGAGGGATTTCAGGGCGTGACGCTGCCGGAGCCGCTCGCGCGGAAGGTGGCGGCAGCAGCGGCCGCGATGTTCCGCGTGACGGAAATCCGCCGCTCCCGCATCTCCGGGCGGATGGACAACCACGAGCGCAAGGTCGGCGACAGCTGGGTCGTGTCGCTGCAGGGCGAAGACCTGAACGTTGATGTCGAGGCGGATCGCGACGGCGCCACCGTGACCTTCGAGGATGGCGCGGAGCATCGCGTCATCTCCGACTGGCGGCCGGGGCAAACGCTCGCCCATGTGACGATCGACGAAGAGCCGCTGACGCTGAAGATGGGGTATGCGACTTCCGGCTTCCGCATCCGCTTCCAGGGGGCGGACATGATTGTCCATGTTCGCAGCCCGCGGCAGGCTGAGCTCGCTCGGCTGATGCCTGAGAAACTGCCGCCCGACACGTCGAAATTCCTGCTCTGCCCGATGCCGGGCCTTATCGTCCGCATCTTCGTGGAAGAGGGGCAGGAGGTGCAGGAAGGCCAGGCACTCGCCGTGGTAGAGGCGATGAAGATGGAGAATATCCTGCGCGCGGAGAAGAAGGCTGTCGTGAAGCACATTGCAGCGGAACCCGGCGCCAGCCTGGCCGTGGATGATATCATCATGGAGTTCGAGTGAGCGCGCTACTGGCTCCGCGGAGCGCTCCGGCGCTCCTGCAACTCCTGACGGCGGAGGGGTGTCTTGTCCACCGCCGCCGCGATCTCCCGCACCGTGCGGGGCAGCGGGCGGGTGAGGAGGACGGAACCGTTCTTGTCAAGCAGGACAAGGGAGAAACCGCGCGGGCGCAGGCGCGTCCGCAGGTCGGACCGCTGGTCCGGGTCGCTGTCCACGATAACGACGATCTCCCGGTCCGCGAGGATCTCCGGGCTGGAGAGCAGCATCTGCCGCTGCTGGAGATAGGCGGGGTCGTTGGGACTGTCCGCGAAGATCACCAGCGGGCGATGGGTCCAGGCGAACTCCGAAAGCTTCACCCCTTCGGCGGGGAGCGGATCCGCCCCGGTGCCGGCCGCCAGCGCGCGGTGTTCGGTGCTGAGAACCGGCGCCGTCAGCGTCTCCGCCATCAGCGTGCCCGCCAGCAGGGGGGTCGCGAGCAATGCGGCAAGGACAACGGTCGCGATGCGGTTCATGGGGCCTCCAGTCGCGCAAGATATAGGCAGGCCTACGTGCAATTCACAGCTAAAAGCGCGCTGATCGCGGTTGCGGCCCTGTGCCGCAGCCTCCGCGCGGAGGGAGAAAGATGACCGAGAAGATGGATGCATGGCGCGGGTTGGCCACGAAGGAGCTGAAGGGGCGTGATCCCGATACGCTGACATGGCAGACGCTGGAAGGCATTCCCGTGAAGCCTCTCTATACGGAGGAGGACACGGCCAGCCTCCCCCATATGGGCAGCCTGCCCGGGATCGCTCCCTACACGCGGGGGGTGCGGGCGACGATGTATGCCGGCCGGCCATGGACGATCCGGCAATATGCGGGCTTCTCCACGGCGGAGGAATCGAACGCTTTCTACCGCAAGGCGCTCGCCGCCGGGCAGCAGGGCGTGTCGGTGGCCTTCGATCTTGCCACCCACCGCGGCTATGACAGCGATCATCCGCGCGTGGTGGGCGATGTCGGCAAGGCGGGCGTGGCCATCGACAGCGTCGAGGACATGAAGATCCTGTTCGACGGCATCCCGCTCGACAAGGTTTCCGTGTCGATGACGATGAACGGCGCGGTGATCCCTATCCTTGCCAACTTCATCGTCACGGGGGAGGAGCAGGGGCATGACCGTGCCGTGCTCTCGGGGACCATCCAGAACGACATCCTGAAGGAGTTCATGGTCCGCAACACCTATATCTATCCGCCCGAACCCTCGATGCGGATCATCGCGGATATCATCGAATATACATCGAAGGAGATGCCGAAGTTCAACTCCATCTCCATCTCCGGCTACCACATGCAGGAAGCCGGGGCGAACCTCGTGCAGGAACTCGCCTTCACGCTGGCGGACGGGCGGGAATATGTCCGCGCGGCCATTGCCGCTGGCATGAACGTCGATGACTTCGCAGGAAGGCTGTCGTTCTTCTTCGCCATCGGCATGAACTTCTTCATGGAGGCGGCGAAGCTGCGCGCCGCGCGGTTGCTCTGGACCCGGATCATGCAGGAATTCGAGCCGAAGAAGCCGGGCTCCCTGATGCTGCGGACGCACTGCCAGACCTCCGGCGTGTCGTTGCAGGAGCAGGACCCCTACAACAACGTCATCCGCACCGCCTATGAGGCCTTGGCGGCGGCGCTGGGGGGCACACAATCGCTTCACACCAACGCGCTGGATGAGGCCATTGCTCTGCCGACCGAATTCTCGGCACGCATTGCGCGCAACACGCAGCTGATATTGCAGGAAGAAACCGGCATCACCCATGTCGTCGATCCCCTGGCTGGCTCCTATTACGTCGAAAGCCTCACCGCGGACCTGGCCGACAAGGCCTGGGCGCTGATCGAGGAGGTGGAGGCCATGGGCGGCATGACGAAAGCCGTCGCCACCGGGATGCCCAAGCTCCGCATCGAGGAAACCGCGGCGCGGCGGCAGGCGCTCATCGACCGGGGAGAGGACGTGATCGTCGGGGTGAACAAGTATCGCCTCGCCCAGCAGGATCCGATCGAAATTCTCGACATCGACAATCAGAAGGTTCGCGAGTCACAGATCGCCCGGCTGGAGCGTATCCGCGCGACCCGGAACGAGGCCGCCTGCGAGGCCGCTCTTGCCGAGGTTGCGCGCCGCGCGACGGAGGGGGGGAACCTGCTCGAAGCGGCGGTGGAAGCCGCGCGTGCGCGGGCCAGCGTGGGAGAGATCAGCATGGCGATGGAGAAGGTGTTTGGCCGTCATCGGGCAGAAGTGAAGACGCTCGCCGGCGTCTATGGGGCGGCCTATGAGGGCGATGAGGGCTTCGCCGCGATCCAGCGCGACGTGGAAGCCTTTGCGGAAGAGGATGGCCGCCGCCCGCGGATGCTGGTGGTAAAGATGGGGCAGGACGGGCACGACCGCGGCGCCAAGGTCATCGCCACCGCCTTTGCCGATATCGGTTTCGACGTGGATGTCGGCCCGCTCTTCCAGACGCCGGAGGAGGCGGCGCAGGACGCCATCGACAACGACGTGCATGTGGTTGGCATCTCGTCCCAGGCGGCGGGGCACAAGACGCTGGCGCCAAAGCTGGTGGAGGCGCTGAAGGCGCATGGCGCGGGCGACATCATCGTCGTCTGCGGCGGGGTCATTCCCCAGCAGGACTACCAGTATCTCTACGACAACGGCGTGAAGGCCATCTTCGGCCCCGGCACCAACATTCCCGATGCGGCGAAGAACATCCTCGATCTCATCCGGGCATCGCGGCAAAGCGAGGCGGCGGAATAGGTGGCTGTCATAGATCATCTCGTCGTCTCCGCCGCGACGCTGGAGGACGGAGCGGCATTCGTGGAAGCGAACCTTGGCGTCGCTCCCGGCGGTGGCGGGGAGCATCCGCTGATGGCCACCCACAACCGGCTGCTGGGCGCAGGCGAGGCCTATCTGGAGGTCATCTCCGCCGCGCCCCATCTGACGCCGCCCTGCCGTCCGCGCTGGTTCGGGCTGGACGGGTTCACCGGGCCTGCGCGGCTGACCAACTGGGTGTTGGCGGTACCGGATCTGACGGCGGCGCTGCGCCATGCGCCCCCGGGCACCGGCGTGCCGCAGGATCTGACCCGGGGTGATCTCGCCTGGCGCTTCAGCCTGTCGGAGAATGGAGAGCTGCCATTCGATGGCATCTTTCCGGCGCTGATCGAATGGCAGGGGGTGGCCCATCCCGTGCAGCGTCTGGGGGATACGGGGATAGAGCTCGTGCGGCTGGAGCTGCGCCATCCCGACGCGCCGGCGTTGACAGCGGCGCTGGCCCCCTTCCTCGCGGACGCGCGGGTCACGGTTCAGCCCGGCGCACCCGGTATGATGGCCTGGTTTGAAACGCCGCTCGGGCTCAGGTCACTCTGAACCTTGCCCTTCGCCTCGCGCGGGTCTAGGGACAGATCATGCGGATACTCTTTCTCGGGGATGTCGTGGGCCGGACGGGCCGCACCGCCATTGCGGAGCGGCTAGCCGGGCTCAGGGCGGAATGGAAACTCGATTTCGTCGTGGTGAATGGCGAAAACGCGACAGGCGGGGCGGGGCTTTCGCCCGATCATGCCAAGGCGCTGCTGGCAGCGGGCGCGGATTGCCTCACGCTGGGCGATCATGCGTTCGACCAGAAGGACATGATGTCCTACATCGAGCAGGAGCCGCGGATCATCCGCCCGTTGAACTACTCCAAGATCGCGCCGGGGCGCGGCTTCCGGTTGTTCCCGCTTCCGGACGGGCGGCGCATCCTCGTGGCGCAGGTGCTGGGGCAGGTGTTCATGAAGCGCCCGTTCGACGACCCGTTCTCCGCTGTGGAATCGGTGTTGAAGGCCCATCCGCTCGGCGCTGCGGCCACGGCCATCCTGCTTGACGTGCATTGCGAGGCGACGAGCGAAAAGATGGCCATGGGCCACTGGTGCGACGGGCGCACCTCTGTCGTTGTGGGGACACATACCCATGTGCCGACAGCGGATGCCCAGATCCTGCCGGGCGGTACGGCATTCCAATCGGACGCGGGCATGTGCGGCGACTACGACAGCGTCATCGGCATGAACAAGATGGAGCCGCTCCGCCGCTTTATCACCGGCATGGCGAGCGGGCGGTTTGAACCGGGCAGCGGCCCGGCCACGCTCTGCGGCCTGTTCGTGGAAACGGACGACGCAACCGGCAAGGCAGTGCGCCAAGCCATGGTGCGGGTCGGCGGGCGACTGGATCAGGCGGGGCCGTAAAGCTCTATGGATCAACTGTGCCGGAGCGCTGCACATGGATTGGCGGGGCGTTCGCTATTCTCGCAGCGCGATTACGTTTCCTCCCACATTTCCCAAGTAAGGCGCTGATTTC
>NZ_JGYG01000013.1 GCF_000740795.1 Haematobacter massiliensis | reverse complement strand
ACGAGGTTGCCCGACAGATCGAGATCGCGCAGCCCGGCAAGCCGGAGGGCTGCCAGCAGCTCCCCCGGAAGGTCCCCCGGAAGGTCCCAGGGCGGGGACGTGATCCCTTCCCCGGCCAGAAGTTCTGCCAGCTTGTCGAGCGCACCGAAACCGGCGGCGGGCCCGTCGGGATCGCGCAGAAGGAAATCCCGCCAGTCGCCGCCCGCCCCCTGAAAAAGCTCCGCGGCGGCCTTGTAGCCCTTGTAGAGATAGTTCTCCCCGATGGTGGAGGATTTGGTTTCGTCCAGGATGGAACTGGCGAGGTTGCCCTCCACCGTCACACCGGAATTGTCGAAGCCATTCTTGAGGGTCAGGCGGATCACGCCGCCCTTGAAGACCTCCGGCCCGGCGATGAGGGAGTTGTTCAGAATGAAGACGTTCTCCTGCCCGCCGTCGATATAGATCGTGTTCGGGCTGCGGACGGAGACGAGGTTGTCCTCGATCAGGATGTTGCGGAACCCGGTCTCCTGCGGGCCGGACAGGAAGATGCCCTGCGCGATGATCAGGCCGGTCGCCGGATCGTCGTAAAGGTAGTTGCCCCGGATGACGATGTCATGCGGGGTCATGCCGTCATAGCCGTAGATCTGGATGAGGTCGGGGTGGATGTCGGGCGTGGCCGCCACGGTATCCCACAGGACGTTGTTCTCGATCAGGCCGTTGTAGCTGTTGCGGCTGATCTGGATCAGGTCGGCGCCCGCGCGTTCAAAGACATTGTCCGTGATGGTGAAGTCCGACACGGAGAAGAGGTTGAGGGTGTATTTGCCTTCCGAGACATGGTTGCCGGTGATCGTGGCGCCCGCCACGTCGCGGAAGTAGAGCGCGTGCCCCACACTGTTCGTCACCGCGATGTTGCTGGAGAAGGAGGCGCGGAATTCGCCCGTCATCGTCACCTGATCGAAGGTCAGGTTCTGGGCGTCCCGGATCGTCACCGTCTCGAAACGCGCGCCCCCCGGCGTGGCGGAGGTGATGGTGACGGGGCTGTCATAGGGCAGGACATTCGGTCCGTATCTGCCTTTCAGGTTGAGCGCGCCGTAATCGCCATCCGCAAGGACGATGGTGTCGCCTCCCGCTGCCGACTTCAGGGCGGCAAGAAGCCCCTCGGTATCGGATACATGGATCGTGGCCATGGACTGTCTCCTTCGTTGAAGAAGACAGTCTGGGACCGAAATGAGGCTCCTTTGTGGCGGGAGCGATCTTGGACGAGATCAGTTCTGCCGGGCGGGGCTGGCGGTGGTCCGGGGCCGCATCGGCTTGCCGTTCAGCAGGAATTCAAGGAGCGGCGACGGCTTGATGACATGGCGGTGCAGCGCGAAGACGATCACATAGGTAATGGCCGCGACGACGAAGAAGGTCGAATAGGGGCCGAGGCCGAGGGGGCGCAGCGCGAAGGCCACCGCATAGATGACCAGGAAGTGCATGATATAGACCGAATAGACATATCCTGCCGCCTTGGAGAGCCAGGTGGGACGATTCAGGAACCGCCGGAAGACGGCCATGAAGAGCGCCACCGCGGTCACGGTGCAGAAGGCCTTCGCCACGATCCGAACCACATCGCCCGCGGCGCCGGGCAGGCCGATCTTCACCCCCGCGACCGCCACCAGGACGCCGAGCACGAGGGCCGGAATGCTTACCGACTGGAACCGGTCCGACAGCGCCGGATAGGCGAAAAGGATCATCCCCGTTATGTAGAAGGGCCAGTAATACATGGTCGTGGGGCCGATCCATGCGAGAGGCGTTGCTTCGAGCAGCGGGTCGAGGGCGACCTGATAGCCGACCCGGAGGGTCAGGCTGGCGGCCGCGATGGCAAGGGCGAGCAGCAGGATGACCGCCGTCGGCGGCAGCGATGCGAGCCGCGCGGCGATCCGTCCCCCCGGTTTCGAAAGACGCTGGCCAAGGGCGATGAGCGTGGGAGCCGTCGCCACGAAGAAGAAGAGGGTGAGCAGGAACCACAGATGCAGGTGCCAGACGCCCGGCCCCTTCAGGCGCGCGCTTTCCGGGTTCAGGATGGCGGACAGCGGGACCGGGCCATTGTGATAGGTGGCCACGAGCCAGTTGGTGATCGGATTCAGCAAAACGAGGCCCGTTGCCAGAGGAACCAGAAGAGCAACCGACCGTCGCCGCAGGAAATCCCCCGCAGCATATCGCTGCAGCATCATTGCGGCGAAAAATCCTGAAACCAGGAAGAAAAGGCTCATCCGGAAATATCCCGATGTCACCGCGATCCAGCGCAGCCCTTCGGGCCGGTCGAGCGTCGTGACATGGACGAGAATGCCGTAGAGCATCGCGAAGGCACGCAAAGCGTCGAGGTAGTAGAGCCGGCCGGGGGAAGAGCTCATGTGACCTCCTGAGGAAATGCGGCGGCCGAAAATGGTTAATAATTTTCAACCACAGGTAGAATTCACTAAATCTCTAATAAGGTAAAGCGTAATCCCACCCGCCCCCCGGTTCAAGCGGGACTTTGCCTGCGCCCCCTTTGCAGCTGCCATCGGCCGAGGAGCCATCCCCGGAGGCTGACCATCCCCAGAAGGGAGGCCGCCACCAGGGCGACGAGCGGGATCTGCACCCAGTTGAAGTTGCCGAACACCACGGGCACCGGCGGCAGCAGCCAGGTGTCGAGCGCCAGCGCCCCGAGGGCCAGCGCCCACCACAGGAACGGCCCCGTCAGCTTGCGAAGTGGCACCCGCAGCCAGCTGCGCAGGATCCACAGGGAAAGCGCCAGCCCCATCAGTTCGCCGATCACCGCCGTGACCACCACGAAGACGAGCCCGTAGCCATGGTCGAGCGCATACCACACGAAGGGAAACATCAGCACCCTTGGCAGGTTGCCGAGGAACATGTTCTTGGTCTCGCCCCGCGCCAATGCGACGACGGAAACGCCGGTCTTGGCCAGCCGGATGCCCTGAACCAGCGCCAGCCAGACGAGGATGTCCAGCGCCTCGGCATATTTCGTCCCGAACAGCAGCAGCACCAGATCGTTGCCGAAGAGCGAGAAGCCGAGCACGACCAGCACACCCATCGCCATGCCGAGCTCGGTCGTGACATGGGCGAGGCGGATGAAGGCCTGTTCCTGATCCTGCACCGCGGAAAGCCGGGGCAGAAGCAGGCGCTGCACGCTCTGCATCAGGACGTTGCTGGCCGTCAGCGTCAGCATGAAGACGACGGAGAACTGGCCGAGCGCCTCGATGCCGAGCTGGTTGGCGATGATGACTCTGTCGCCCTGGAACACGATGAACAGCATCATCGCGGCAAGGAACAGCGGCCAGCCGAAGGACATGGCCCGGCGGAAAATGCCCCAGTCCCAGGCCAGCCGGTAGGGTCGGGTCGCCGTCGCATGGGAGATGACGCAGCGCAGCACCTGCTGGAACACCAGCGTCCAGAGGGCCATCCGATAATCCCCGAACAGATAGTACATCGGGAAGATGGCCAGCAGCGCCCCCAGTTCCGACCCCAGCATCACCCAGATGACGGGGCCGAAGCGGTAGGAGCGCTCCGCGCGCGCCATGTCGAGATGCCAGAACCCCTGGATCAGCGGCATGACCGCCATCACCTGAAAGCCCCAGCCGACCTCGGGCACGCCCATCAGATCGGCAAGCGGCTGCGCGGTGAGGAACAGCAGCAGCGCCAGCAGGATGCCGCGGACCACCTGAACGGCCTGGAGGACCGCCTGCATCCGGGGCGTGTCGCCGTTCTTGTCCTGCACGAGCAGCCGGTCGAGACCGAGATAGCCGATCATCTCGATGAGCGCGAAGATCACCGCAAAGGTATTCGCCGTCCCGTAATCCGAGACGGTCAGCATCCGCGCAAGGGCGATGTTACGCAGGAACTTGAGCACGGCGATGCCCATGTTGCTGCCCAGAACGGCAATGGCGGAGCGGATCATCGACGTTTGGCGCTCGCCTCGGTGAGCAGGTCGCGCAGCGTCGCCTCATAGACCTTGAGGCGGGCATCGGCATTGCCGAAGGCCGCGGCCACTTCGCCGGCAAGCGCCTCGCGGCCCTCATATCCCTCGCGGATCCGGGCCAGCACGGTTTCGTTGTCGAGCGCCTTGAGATCGACCGTCCGGTCGTAGCCCAGCGTGCCGAACAGGCCCGCGAACTTCCGGCTGTAGGCCATGGGGATCACGGGCACGCCGCTGGAGAAGGCGGCGATGGTGGCATGCATCCGGGCGCCCATGAAGAAATCGAGCCCGGAGATGTAGCTTTTCGCCTCCGAGGGGCTGCGGAATTCCGGGGCCAGGATGAGCTCTGGAAATTCGGCGGCGATTTCCCGGTTCGTATGGGCGTCATCCTCGGCCGAGCGGTCTCCCGGCAGGACATGGGCCACGAGATGCAACTCCACCTCCGGCCGGGCCTGGAAATCGGTGATGATGCTGCGGATGAGCGCGGGATAGTCCACCGTCAGGCCGAACATGTTCTTGCCCGTGTAGCCGCCGCGCATGAGCAGGCCGGAGACGTTCAACCCGACCTTCACCTTGCCGCCCGGCGCCCGTTCGGGCCGGGTATAGGGCAGGCGCATGGCGACGTCGGTTGCCTCGCCGATCGTGCCCTTGAACCCCGCCTCGCGCAGGAAGTCGGTCGAGAGCTTGTCGCGGGTGAAGACCGCGCGCGACTGGCGGACCGAGGCCATGGCGAAGTCGCGCGTGCGCCCCGGTTCGAACGGGCCCATGGTCTGCGGGCTGAGCACGAGGGGCTTGCGCGCCGCATGGATGACGAATTTGGAGGTCAGCATCCGCCGGATCCGGCCGGGGCCGTAGATGTCGGCGAAGCTGTCGCCCGCCCCGATATCGAGGATGAAGTCGCATTTCATCACGCGTGCGAGCAGGCGGTCCGGCCGCACGAGATCCACGGTCCGCATCCCGAAGAGCTCGACATTGTCGCCCTGGATGTAATGCGGGAAATTGTCCTTCGCGGTCATGATGATGTAGCGGACCGACAGGCCGAGGTCGCGGGCCAGGCTGTCGACGATATGCATCTGCGAGACGGTCAGTGCGCCGACGCCGAGGTTCGGGGAGTTGGATGAATGCCAAATCAGTCCAACCGTAATGTTCTTCTTCACTGTTGTCCTTTCCGCGCCGGGGGGAACGCAGCCTTGTTTTTATGGGCTATGGGGGAAGAGGGGCCGGTTATTTCAGGGCACGTGGTTCCCGGCGGACACTTGCCGGGGTGCTGGCAGCCGCCCCGAGGGCGTCCGGCTGCGGTTTCGGCTGTTGAGGCGGGGCCGAACGGCGTAGGTCGAGCGCAGGTTTCTCGACGAACTTCCATGACAGGACGGCGCAGACCAGCGTGATCGGCAGAGCGATGGCGATGTTGACGAAGGGATCCCGGACCCCCCAGTGCGCCACCACCTGCTGGATGGGGAAGGCATAGATATATGTGCCGTAGGAATAGTCCCCGAGCAGGTTGTACTCCCGCAGCCGCCCGAGATTCAGGTGGCCGATATAGAAGGTGCAGTAGATGAGCGCCGGAATGAAGACGACGTTGAACCAGGGGGTGAACCGGGCCAGCACGGAAAGCAGGATAGCCGCCACGCAGATCAGCCAGTGCAGCGGTATCTGCTTCTGCCAGAGGCGAAAGGCCATGCCGATGGCGAAGGGATAGCCGAGCTCCGCCAGCCGCATGAGCCGCGGGTGATACCATTCGGGCGGCGGAAAGGCGTGTATCAGGAAAAGTCCCGTGACCAGCAGGAGCAGAAAGTCGCGCCGCAAAAGCCCCACGATGCCAAGGGCGAGAACGCCCATGTAGCACAGGAATTCGTAAAACAGCGTCCAGAGGGAGCCGTTGACCGCCGGCCCGAAGGGATTGTCCTCGAACACGCCGGGCAGCGGCTGCATCGGCAGGGCGAGGCTCAGGGTGCGCAGCACGTATTTCACCGCCGCGGGCCAGTACTGCGACGCGGGAGCGGTGGTGAGCGCGACCCCGGCGACAATCACGGTCAAGACCGCCACCACCGCGAGAGCCGGGAACAGCCGCAGAAGCCGGGCCTGAATGAACACCATCCGGTCGCCCCGGCTGTTCTGAAAGCTCGCCGTGATGAAATAGCCCGACAGGCCGAAGAAGATCGCCACGGCTATGGAGCCGAGCGATATCGTCCCCAGAACATGTTCCAGCGGCGCCGCGGCCTGCGGCCCGAGGCTCAGCGGCCAGGCATGCGAGACGAGGACAGCCGTGGCCGCGATCATGCGGATCAGGTTGAAGTTGTTGTTCCGACCCCTCAGGGCCCCGTCGGCGAGAGTGATGTGCTGCATGCTCCCAATGCTCCCGGCTTGGCCCCGAGGGGCGGGCCGCGCTTTCGCGATGCCTTGAGAGCAGGAGTATCCACGCATCTTGCCGGACACTCAATCCGCAATCACCTTTTCCGCCGCATTGCAGCATCACAATCTTTGCGCAGATAACAAACGGTGCCGTGCCGGGCCGGGAGGGCATGCGGGAGTGACCTGCGGGTTGCGGGTAAAGAGGGCGGGTTAATATTCTTTGAGTTGTGCCGTCCAACCGCTCTCAACCCTGTTGCATATTCAGAAAGGTGTACTAAGAATAGCAATAATCGCTATAGTTGCAAAACACTCTCTTAAAGCTATCGGAGATTGCACTGATGACCGATATTACCCCCAGTATCCTCGATGTGCCCTCCCAACCTGCCAAGGTGCGGCGGCGCGGCCTGAACAAGCTTTCCGGCCTGCGCAATATTCTCGTGGGCCTGCGTCGCGCCTGGCTGGCGCGGATGTGGGGCATGGACCTTCACCCGACCGTGCAGATGTCGCTCTCCGCAAAGCTCGACCGGACTTTCCCGATCGGCGTCCATGTCGGGGAATATTCCTATCTCGCCTTCGAAAGCCGTATCCTGACCCATGACCGGACGCGGGGGCTTTACCTGCATACCCGCATCGGGCGGAACTGCTTCATCGGCGGGCGGAGCATGATCATGCCGGGGGTGGAGATCGGCGACAACTGCGTGGTGGGCGCCGGATCGGTGGTGACGAAATCGATCCCCGCCAATTCCGTCGTGGCCGGCAACCCGGCCCGCATTCTCCATTCCAACATCGACGTCGGTCCCTATGGCCGCTTCAGCACGGCGGATGCGATGGAAGATGCGCTCGTCCGGAGCGGCCAGGCCTGATGGGCCAAGCCTGATGGTGAGCAGTCCGGCCATGGGAAAAGCCTGAACACGCCTGCTGCTGGTCACGCTCTTCGCCCCGGCCTGGCCCATCTGGGGCAAGATGCTGGTCGCCGCGGGCTTTGCCGCGGCGGGCACATGGCTCTTCCTCCGGCTCCTCCCCCTCGGGGAGGCGGGAGGAGCCGGAGGGCTCCCGCCGCCGCGTGATCAGTAGCCGCGCAACCAGTCTCCGCGGCTTTGCCACATCTCGTCCCACATGCTCTTGCGGCTCCGGGATTTCTCGCTGGGGCGGAGCTTGTTCATGACCGTGGCTGCCAGAAGCCGCTGCGCGGTCGAGAACCAGAAAAGCCCCAGACCGAGCGGAACCTGCCAGCGGGGCCAGTGATCCCGCATCAGCGTGACCCGCGCCTTGGTAAGCGGAATGCGCTTCCGCGCGAGGCTGTTGGACGCCGCGCCGACGATATGCATGATCTCCGAATCCGGCGTGACCATCGGCTGGTAGCCCATCGCCCGCGCCCGGGCGCAGAGATCGGCCTCCTCGCCATACATGAAATATCGCAGGTCGAAGCCGCCGAGCTTGTTCCAGAGTTCGCGCCGAATCATCAGCAGGCAGCCGACGACGATGTCCACCTCGCGCACGCTGTCGCGTTTCCAGTCTGGCATGGCCTCGGGATTGAACAGGCTGGATTTCGGGAAGGCGGCGGTCAGCCCGACCGAGGCGCAGAACAGCGACCAGAGCGTCATGCGCCGCCAGCAGGAGGCGATGTTGAGCCGCCCGTCGGGGAAGACGGTGCGCCCGCCGGTGATCCCGGCTTCGGGATGCGCGCGGGAGAAATCCATCAGGTTGTCGATCGCCCCCGGATGGCATTCCGTGTCGGGGTTCAGCAGCAGCAGCCATTCGGTGCCGGCATCGGCCGCCACCACGTTGTTCGCGCGTGCGAAGCCCAGGTTGTCGGTCGAGGCGATCAGCTCGACCTGCGGGAATTCGGCCGCGATCGCCTCGACCGACCCGTCCTTCGAATCGTTGTCGTAGACCACCGTGTGGAAGCGGGTCCGTTTCGTCGTCTCGTAGAGCGTGCGGAGGGCGGCCAGCGTCAGGTCACGGGTATTGTAGCTGACCATGATGACGGTGAGTTCGGCAGGCAGCGTCCCCTTATCCGGTCCCTCGCCCGCGTTGGACGGCGTGGCGGATGTCGCGTTGGAGGCCGCGGGGGTCTGGGTCAGCTGGTTCAACCTGCCTTTTCCTTCTTTCGGAACAGCGACCGGAAGCCGGACCTGTCGCCAGAGATCGCGCTGCGATGCAGCATCACGAATTCCGGGAGGGATTTCAAGGCCGTCCCGGCGGTGGTCCCGCACATCCTGCCGGAGCGGGCGGGCAAAGGGCAAGTCTCCGCGTGGCGGAGGGAATGTCAGGACGCCCGCTTGCCACGCCCCTTGAGTGTGCGGCGCAGCGTGCCGAGGAAGTTCTTCAGGTTGCGCGAGGCGGGGTTCTGCCGGGCGGCCTGCCACAGCAGCAGGCCACGGTAGTCGGGAACCGGGCGCAGGCACAGGCGCAGCGCCGCCAGCCGGGCAAGGAGCGCGCGCCGGCGTTCGCGCTGCCCGGGCTGGATCCCGGCGAGCGTGCTCACGTCGAAGGGCCCCGCCTCGACATGGCCGCTTTTCACCGCCGCCTCGACGATTTCGCGCCCGAAGGCATTGCGCGCCACGATCAGGCTGGTGCCCGAGCCTTCGGTGAACAGCGGATAGCCGCGCTCGTCGCTTTCCCAGGCATCGGCGCAGACGATGTCGGCGGCGATCCCGGTGCCGTCGGCGCAGATCTTGCAGCGGTGCTGAACATGCTTGGAAAGCACCTTCCCCCAGCTGTCATGATAGCTCATCTTGCGTTCGGTTCCGTCGCGCAGCACCGCCGTCGCGAAGCCCGGCCAGCCGTTGCCGCGGTAGCGGAAACCCACGACCTCCGCGGGGTCGGCATCGAGCGCCTTCAGCACCGCCCGCCCGCCCGTCTGCGAGGGCACGCCCGCGCAGAAGAAGGACAGGATCACCGGAAAGCTCGCGCGGACGCGGGGATCGGCCTCCTGCCAGGCGCGCATCGCCACCGCGTCGCAGGGCTTGCCCACGAAGGCGTAGCGCTTGCCGTTCTCCAGGAACCGGTTCAGCCCGGCGAGCGGCGCGGAGGGCGCGTAGCGCGACCCGGCCGCCGCCTGCACCTCGGCCTCGGTGACGGAGATGGTGGCGATATTGCCGATCGGCTGTTCCGGATCGGCCGTGGTCTGCACCACCGCGTCGATCTGGCCCGTCTCCAGCAGATGCACGAGCACCGCCGAAAGCACTCCGCCCGAGGAGCCGGAGAAGCGCAGCGCCTCGTCCCGGGCATGACCGATCCGCATCGTGTCATAGGGGCCCCAGAGCGGATCATCGGTGCGGCCTGCCGCCTCGACCCGTTCGCCAAGGCCGGGGCAGACGCGCGCGATCATCGCATCCTGTCCCGCACTGACCGGCCCCTGCTGAACCGGGCGCAGCCAGCCGGGGGGAGTCATGCGCATGGTGACGGAGCCGGGCGCGATCGCGGCGCAGGCGCCGCAGCCGGCACAGAGATCGCCCTTGCGGACGCGGGCAAGGCTCGCGGCTTCCGCGAATGCGGCGGGCGGGGGGGCGCCCACAGGGTCCATCTTCATGATCCGCATTCCTCAGCCATGGTGCTGCTACGTCTTGCTTAATACGTGAATCGCCTCAGGGGAAGTCCGTGAGACAGTTTCGTGCTGCATTGCGGCATTACGATCCGGGATCTGTCTATTCCATGAGCATGTTTCCGCAAAACAGGCAGGCTCGAACGGGAACTGCGATGGCGCGTCCTGTCGAGCATGATAAGGCAGGCAGGACTGCCGTTTCTACAATCAGGACGGGATTCATAATACGGTAGGGTTTCGGCAGCAGACTGGCGGCCTGACGGACATCCGGTCCGAAATCGCTCCGGAAAACGTTCCGGCGCGGCATGACATCCGGAGGCACGGTGACAGCAGACGGGATCAGCGGGACAGCAGAATGAGCGACGGGACTACATCTCCTCAGGCCCCTTCGGGAAGCAACGCCTATCGCGCAGCGCTCCGCAGATTGCGGGGCACCTTTCTGATGACGGGCTTCTTCAGCGCGGTGATCAACATCCTGATGCTGACGGGGCCGCTCTACATGCTTCAGGTCTATGACCGGGTGCTGGGTTCGGGATCGATCGCGACGCTGCAGGGGCTCTTCCTGATCGTGGTGATCCTCTACGCCTTCATGGGGCTTTACGAATTCCTCCGTTCGCGGCTGCTCGGCCGGGCGGCGATCCGGCTCGATCAGGAGGTGGGACCGACCGCCTTCCGCGCCTGGCTCCGTTCGGGCGGGCAGCAGGCCACACGGAAACCGGGCGCATCGCCCCTGCCGCTGGCCGATCTGGGTACGGTTCGCGGGTTTCTCTCCTCACCCGCGATGGGGTCGATCTTCGATGTGCCGTGGATCCCGCTCTATCTCGGCCTGCTGTTTCTCATCCATCCCTGGCTCGGCTGGCTGACGCTGGCGGGGGCGGCCATCGTGGCGCTGGTGGCGGTGCTGGGCCGGCGCCTGACCCGCGCCCCGCAGGAGGCTTCTGCCGTGATAGAGGGGGAGGCGCGCGCTTTCTCCGAACAGGGCAGGCGCAATGCCGAGCTGATCGAGGCGATGGGCATGGAGCGCGGCGTGACGGAGCGCTGGCAGCAGGACCATGCCCGTGCGCTGGCGACGGGCCAGGGGGCGAGCAATGTGTCGGAGGTGACGGGCGCCTTCTCCAAATCCTTCCGCATGCTGCTGCAGTCGGCCATGCTGACGGTGGGGGCGCTGCTTGTCCTGCGCCATGAGATGACGGCGGGGATGATCATCGCCACCTCCATCCTCTCGGGGCGGGCGCTGGCGCCGGTGGACCAGATCATCGCCCAGTGGCGGATCATCGGGGCGGCGAGCCTTGCCCACAAGCGGCTCATCGCCTTCTTCGAAAAAGCGCCGCAGGAGCCGCGGCCCATCGGCCTTCCGCAGCCCACCGGCAAGGTGGTGGCGAACCGGCTGACATGCCTCGGCCCCGTGCCTGGCGCGGGGGGGGAGCGGCCGCGGATGCTGAACCAGGTCAGCTTCGCGCTGGAGCCGGGCGACGGGCTGGGCGTCATCGGCAATTCCGCGGCCGGCAAATCCACCCTCGCACGGCTGATCGTCGGTGCCTGGAAACCCGATGGCGGCGATATCCGCTTTGACGGTGCGACCCGCGACCAATGGGATCCGGAGGTTCTGGGACGCGCGGTCGGCTACCTGCCGCAGACGGTGGAACTGCTTCCCGGAACCATCCGCGACAACATCACCCGCTTTGACCCGGCGGCCCGGGACAACGACATGATCGCGGCCGCCAGGCTGGCCGGTGTGCATGACATGATCCTCGCGCTGCCCGAAGGATATGGCACGAAGGTGGGCATCCCCGGCCAGCCGCTTTCCGGCGGCCAGGTACAGCGGCTCGGCCTCGCACGGGCGGTGTTCGGCGGGCCGCGGCTCATCGTTCTGGACGAGCCGAATTCCAACCTCGACGCGGCGGGAGAGGCGGCGCTTGCCCAGGCGATCCATGCCCTCCGCGCCGGCGGCGCCACGGTGATCCTGATGACCCATCGTACCAGCGCGCTGGCCGAGGTGAACAAGATCATGCTGCTGTCCGCCGGCAATGTCGTGAAGTTCGGTGACCGGGACGAGGTGCTGCGTGGCCTGTTGCTGCGCCCGGTTCCCGACACCGGGACTGGCGGTAACCAGATGCCCGGCATCACCGCGGGAGGCCAGCAATGACCATGACACCGATGCTGCCCGGTTCCGTGCCGGTCCATGCCGCATCCGATCCTGTCCGGCCCGAAACCGGTCTGCGCCTGACAGGCCGCGTCGGCGTGGTGGCGGCGGTGGCGCTGCTCGCCGTCTTTGGCTTCTGGGCCTATGCGACGGAGATCGACAGCGCGGTGGCCACGCAGGGCCAGGTCGTGGTGCGCGGCAAGCCCAAGACGGTGCAGAGCCTCGACGGCGGGGTGGTGGAGGAGATCCTCGTCCACAACGGCGACCGGGTGGAGGAGGGGCAGCTGCTCATGCGGCTCGATCCGACGCTGATCCGGGTGAATCTCGACATCGCCCGGACCCGGCTCGCCGAGGCCTCCGCCCGCAAGGCGCGGCTGGAGGCGGAGGATCGGGGCCTTGCCGCGCCGGTCTTCACCTATCCCCCCCTGCCCTTCGAGCGGCCGCCCATGGCGGAGCCGGAGGCAGGCCAGATGCGGGTCTTCGAGGCCCGCCAGCATCTCAATACCGGCCGGCGGGCGCAGCTTGGCGAGAAGCTTGAACAGTTCCGCCGCCAGATCGACGGGCTGGAGGCCTCCATCACCGCCAAGGCCGAGCAGCTTGGCTATATCGAGCAGGAACTGGCCAACAGCCGGAAGCTCTTCGATCAGGGCCTGATGCGCGAGCCGCAGATCCTGCAGCTTCAGCGCGCCCGCGCCGAGATGAAGGGCACACTGGCCGAGGCGGAGGCCGACCGTGCCCGCGTCGGCAATGCCATGCAGGATGCGATCATCGAGGTGGATCAGGCCGAGCGGCAGTTCCGCGAGGACGTGGTGACCGATCTGCGCAGCACCCAGACCGAGATCGAGGAATCCACGATCCAGATCGTCACCCTGTCGCGCCAGCTGGAACGGGTCGACATCCGCGCGCCCTCGACCGGCATCGTGCACGAGATGCAGGTGACCACGCTGGGCGGTGTCGTGCCGCCGAACGGCACGATCCTGCAGGTGATCCCGGTGGATGACGGGGTGGAGCTCGAACTGATGCTGGAGCCGCGCGAGATCGACCGGGTGCATCCCGGCCAGAAGGCGGAGGTGCTCTTCACCGCCTTCGACCATCGCGCCACACCCCGGCTGGAGGCGCATGTCACCCAGATTTCCCCCACCGTCGTTTCCACCGGGACGCAGGGCGGAACGGAGCGCAACTTCTATCGCCTGGGGCTGGAACTGGAGCCGGGGCAACTGGAGCGGTTGAACGAGAAAAGCTCGGCCATCGTGCCCGGGATGCCGATCGAGGCCTTCCTCGAGACAGGGGAGCATACGGTGATGAGCTATCTCGTCCAGCCGCTGGTCAGCCAGATCATGCACGCCTTCCGGGAACGCTGAAGCTTCCTCGCCCGGGTCCTCGGCGTCGCTCCCCGCCCGCCGCTCGCCCGCCCTGCGTGTCGTGTCGTAGAGCGGGAGCGGGCTGCCTGCAGGCGGTGCGCAGGCCCTGTGAGGCCGGGCGGGCGGGGGCAGGAGCCGAGGGCTGCAAGGGGCGCCCTGCCGCTCCCGCCAGAACCTCAGCCCGAGCGCGACAGGGTCGGCTTGTTTCTCTCCGGTCCCGGCTCCCGTCCCTGTTCTGCAGCAGGCTGGCGGCGAAGGGGCAGGCTTTCCCCGCGTGCATTGGACGCCTCCGCCCGCGCGCTCACGACGGGCTGCTCCGGCCGCTGTCGCATCGCGCCGATGGCTTCCGGCCCGAACCGGGAGAAGACCGGCCCGCGCCGCACGGGTTCGGCGGCTTTCTCGGTCGGGGTTTCTTCCTCCGGCCGGTAGCAATTGGCCAGCGCCGCGCCGAAGCCGATGAAGAAGGAGAAAAGCGGTTGCAGCTTGCCGAAGAAGGCCACCGTTGCCCCGGTGAGCAGGAGCGCCATGATCGCCATTCCCCAGCCGTTCCGCAGCCGGACGACCAGTTCGTTCTTGTTCCCGAGACGACAGGCGGCCAGCCAGATGAGCAGCAGGGCGAGGAACAGGAATACCAGGGCCGGGATCCCTGACCGCATCATGATGAGCAGCCAGTAGTTGTCGACGCTCGCCCCCAGCCAGTTCGGACGCGAATAGGTTATGGGATCGAACCCGAAGAACGGGTGGCGCATGACGTCATCGATACCGAATTGCCAGATCGCACGCCGGTTCCAGGCTGTTGCGGGGTTCAGCGAGATCATGGTGATGATGCCGAGCACGCCGCGCCCGGTGAAGGTATCCAGCATCAGGAGCACGACCCCGATCGAACTGCTGACGACCAGGAGCCGGTTCTTGACGGTCCGCGTGAACCGCTCGATCATCAGGAGCCAGATCTGCAGCGTAAAGATCATCAGGGGGGCCGAGGAGGCGGAGAAGAAGGTGGCGACGCCGATGAGCGGCGCTCTCCACGTCCTTTGTTCCGGCGTGCTCGCGAACCAGACCATCGTCAGCGTCGACGCACAGAACACCCCGTAGAGGATTTCGTGTTCGAAGAAGGACTTGGCCCGGAAGATCCCCATGCGCGTCTCATGGTTCAGCGGGTAGTAGTTCCCCGTCATGGCGCGCGCGATCTCATGGGCGATCGGTTTGCCCGTCAGCCCTTCCGGGATCGCGAAGGCGGCTGATATGACCACCATGACGAACAGGACGTTGATGGTTGCCTTCAGTTGCCCCGGAGTGCGCAGGTAGACGCGCGCGACCAGATAGACCACAAGGAATTCAAGCAGATAGAAGCCGGAAGACTGGATGCCGCTCGCCGTGCCGTAAAGAAGGATAAGCGCGGCCGCTGTCCAGAAGGCATGGGCGACGATAAGCCAGTCATAGGGCTTCATCTTGAGGGACGGCAGTTTCGGCAGGATGACGAGGGTCATGACGATCATGCAGAGTTTCGACGTGGTCAGGAACATCCCTGCCATGCGGAAACTGAACTCGATCGGCACCATGATGACGCAGATGAGCATCACGACGATGGGCCAGGGGGCCCGCTCCTTCGTCGCTCCGATGGCCTGATCGCCCGCCGTCCGCGCCGTCATATCGTTCCGCCTCCTGCCTGGCGCAGCATCCAGACCATACGTTGCAGCCGCAGGCGGAACAGCGTGCCCGCGGCCCGGATCCGCTCACCCGGCCCGGTAAGCTGGGTACTGGTCATCACCTTGGGAAGGTGGGCGACAGCACTGGCCGGCATGGCCAGCGCCTTCACCGCCCATTTGGCGTGTGACCCGGCCCCTTCGAATTCATAGGCCTCGCGTGTCATCCGGTTCCACTTCTTGCGAAGCGCCGCCCAGTCGGAGCGCGAGGGATGCGACACGCGCAGCTCCGGCGCGGCGCCAAGACGCCAGCCCTTGGATGTCGCCCGACGGCACCATTCGAGATCCTCGGACAGCCCGTTCCTGAGCGGCCCGGTGTGGAGAAAGACCTCCCGCCGCGTGACGAGATTGGCCGTGACCGAAAAGCCCTTCTTCTCGATATAGCCCTTCCAGTCGAAGGCGAAGACCGCTTCGAAGGCTTCCGCACCCGTACGGGGAGGCGGGGTTTCGTCGAAAATGTCGATGCGCCCGCCGAAGAGGTCGCCGTCCTGCCGTCCGCCGGTGGCCCGCGCCTGCGCGATCCAGTCGTCCGCGGGCAGGCAGTCGGCATCGAGAAAGGCCAGCACCGGCGCGGTCGTTTCCTTCACTCCGCGGTTGCGGGCGGGGCCTGCTCCCTTTTCGGCCTCGGTCACGAAGCGGGCGAAGGGAAAGGCCTCTGCGATGGGGGCCAGCGGCTCGGTGGAACCGTTGTCCACGACCACCACCTCCACCCCCCTCAGATCCTGAGAGGCGAGTGCGGACAGGCAGCGCCGCAGGCGGGTGGTGTCGTTGTAATGGGGAATGATGACCGCCAGATCGGGAGCGGCGGTGCCGGGAGCCATCCCGCCGCCGCCCGCTGCCGGCTCAGTAGCCTGAATAGTCGTAGGAATAGTCATCGCTCGTGATCCGGCATTTGTTCAGCACCACGCCCATGACCTGTGTAAGCTCCGACACCTGGCGTTCGGCGGTGTCGATCTGGGACATCGGGGTTTCCTCGGCTGCGACCACGATCAGCGCACAATCGACATTGCGCAGGAAGCCGATGGAATCGTCCCCCGTGAACAAGGGCGGAAGGTCGAAGATGGTGAAGTTCGGCTTGTACTGCGCCTCGATCTCCGCAAGCGCGGTCTTGGTGCGCTGGCTCTGCAGGAGTTCGGCCGGATGGCGCACCGTCTGGCCGTTCAGCCCGAAGGCCACGTTGTCGCCATAGCGCAGCGCGTGTTCCGAAAACGGCACCCGCCCTTCGATCACGTCTTCCATCGTGTGGCTGACCTTCTGATCCAGAGCATGGGCCAGGGTCACGCGCCGAAGGTCGAAATCGATGACAAGACTGCGGTAATCGCTCTGCCGGGCAAGGCTGAAGGCGAGATTGGCCACGGTCGTCGTCTTTCCCGCGGCGGCCCCGGCCGAGATGACGGCGATTCGCCGCCAGCCATGGGTTTCGGCCTGCTGGACGAGCCGCGTGCGCAGGATGTCATAGGCCGCCCCGGGCCCGCCGGGATGCAGGGCGATGAGATCGCCCTGTTTCGAATAGGCCGGCCGCGACGTGTCGAGCGGCCGCAGGGCGGCCCAGGCCGCATCGACCCCATTGCCCTCCACGGCGCTCTCCACCGCGGAAGCCGTGCCCTGCTGCTGCATGGGCGGCGGCGGAGTGTACTCCGGCCGTGTATCCTCCCGCTGGGCCCGGGCCTTTTCGATCGCTGCCTGCAAGCGTTCCATCAGAATGTCTCCGTCACGATCGTTTCCCGGCCTGTCAGAGGCCGATCTGTTCCTTGACCTGCTCGGCGAGAACGTCGAGCGGCTGATAATAGGTATGGATGCTCCAGACGATGGCCGGAACACAGATGAGAATGAGCAGGATCAGCGCCGCCTTGAGGCTCCGGTGCACCACGGCCTCCCGCGAGGAGCGGATGTAGGGAATCGTGGCGATCGGCATGATCCCGAGTTTCTTGACGATATCCTCCGGTCGGCGCGGCGAGCGGTTCAGGAGATCCATCAGCAACACGAGAGCCAGACCGGCGAGAATGCCGGCGCCGAGACCCCCGCCCGCGATCAGAATCCGGTTGGGCTTGGCCGCGTTGCTGGGCACCACCGGCTGTTGCAGGATGGTGATGCGCTGCCCGCGCGCCTGGCGTTCGATCCTTTCGCCCGTGGAGGCGTCGAAAAGACGATTCTGGATCGAGGAATACTGGCTCTGGATATTGTCATAGTCACGCTGCAATGCGGCGAGAGCGACATTGTTCACCGAAGCGCGGCTGATCGCATCCTGAATGCGGCTGATTTCGCCCTGAAGCTGCTCTTCCTGCGCCTTGAGGGTGCCGATCCGTCCGTCGATCTCGGCCATCTGGGCCTTGAGCGGGTCGCTCTGGTCCGGCTGGGCCGTGCCGGCGATGGTGGCTTCAAGCTGGGCGATCTGGCTTTTCAGGATACGGATGCGGGGATTGTCGGGGGCATAGACGGCCAGCGCCTGGTTCAGCTGGTTCCGCATCTGGGCAAGCTGTTGTTGCTGGGGGCTCGCATTCTGCGAGGTGACCGCCTGGATCTGCCCGGTGGACTGGAAGACCTGAATGACGCGGGCCCGTTGTTCGGTCAGGCTCGAGATGTCCCGCCCGAGCTGGTCGTGCCGCGCCTGCATGGTGATGAGCTGTTGCTGGCGATAGGACTGATCTTCCGGGAGCGCGTCGGCATTCTCTGCCTTGAAGCGGAGGATCTTGGCGCTCTGCTCGTTCAGGGCGGTCGAGAGCCGTTCGACTTCCTGCTGGAAGAAGTCGTAGGTCTGGCCTGCCATGCCGGTGCGGGATTCCACGTCGTCCCGCTGGATGACGCTCAGATATTCGTTGACCACGGCGGCCGCCAGCTGGGGCGTGGGCGCGTCGAAGGAGATGGTCATCTGCGTTGCGCCTTCGCGCGGGGCGATGATCTTCGTCGTCGTCCGGCTGTTCATGTAGCTCGCGATGTCGTCGGCGCTCATCTGCGCGATACCGGGAATGTTGACCCGGCGCGCCACGTCGATGACATTGGAGCGGGAGATCAGCCGCTGTTCGATGATCTGCAACCGTTCGAGCGGCGATGTCGTTACCGTGGGAGCGGCAAGACGCGATGGGATCTGCGGCTCTTCGACCACGAAGCGGGTCGCGGAGACATAGGTCGGCGGCAGGGTCATCGCGATGATGATACCGATGGCGGTGATCGCCACGGCCGGGATCAGGAACCAGTGCAGCCGCCGCAGAAAGACGGAGGTGTAATATTTGAGAGTGGCCTTCACGCCGTCGTCTCCTCTTCTTCCGGGCCAAGCGCGTTGGCACCGAAGAATACCTGATCTTCAAGAACGTTCTGAACGGTTTCTTCCGTGACCTGTGGGGTTTCGCTGCTCCAGGCGTAAAGCATGCAGAAATCGCACAGTTGGTTGACGAGCCGCGGCACGCCGCGCGTGGCGGCATGAATGGCGGTGGCCGCCCCGGGGGTGAATTCCGTCCCCGTGCCCCCGGCCTTCACCAGCCGATGGGCGATGTATCCGGCGACCGCATCGGCATCCATCGCGTTCAGATGGAAGGAGGCCGCCACCCGCTGCGCGAGCTGGCGCATGTTGGGATGCAGCACCATCGCCTTCAGCTCGGGCTGGCCGACGAGGATGAGCTGGATCAGCTCGTCCTTGCCGGAGTTGATGTTGGTGAGCAGCCGGAGTTCCTCCAGCCCCTCGATGGAGAGGTTCTGCGCCTCGTCGAAGATCAGGATCACCCGCCGCCCGGCGGCATATTCGGTGATCAGGAACTCCTGCAGCTTCTGGAACATCTGCACATAGGTCTCGCCCGGCGTGATCGGCACGGCGAGCGCGTTCAGCACCCATTGCAGAAGCTCCCCCCGCCCGCCCTGCGCGTTGGAGACGAGACCGATGGTCACGTCCTCCTCCAGCCGGTTCAGCAGTTCGCGCAGCAGCGTCGTCTTGCCAGAGCCGATCTCGCCGGTGATGAGCGTGATCGGTGCGCGGGACAGGATGCCGAATTCCAGAACCGAGAAGGCGCGGCGATGCTGGGCCGACCAGTAGAGAAAGGAAGGATCCGGCAGCAGCGTGAAGGGACGCTCCCGAAGGCCGAAGAATTCCGCGTAAAGCTGCTGTGGGGCCATGAATTGCCTTCAGTTACTCTCGTCCGGACCTGGTCGGTCCCTTGCGGGATGCCTATAGCACTCCGCTCTCAAACAATCACCCTGCAACCGGGGGACGAAACCCCTCTGTGCAGATCTCTCCAATTTGCGGCAGGATGGGCACAATCCTCCGCCCCGTCGATTATGCCCGCTGCCTGACCGGAGGCCGAGAGTCCAGTTTCGTCGGTCCGGGGACGACAAGGCAAGAGGCGGTGGGGCATGTTCACGATTATGTTGAAGTCCCTTCGGCGGTTTAGCCGCTTCCGCGGCGACGCTTCACCCTGATCTGCGAACAATGTGCGGCAAAGTGAAACAATTCGCAATGCTGCAACTGCACAATCAATGTGCACGTGTGAGAAAAACTGTATTTTCATGTTGTTGGGGGGTGGACGATTAACATTAATGCCCAAACTCCCTTTGCGGGCGCGAGAAAGAATGGTAAGCATTCTGTTAACGCACCGGCACCGCATATATTGGCACGGCAGAATCGTGTTGCTCCACGCTGCAGGCTCTTCCTCCCCCCTGGGAGCCTCGGAAACGGGAACGGACTTATGACTGTACATTTCAATTCCGCTTCGCAGACAGGCCTTTCTTCCTCCCTCGATCAGGACAATCCCCTCGCCACCCCTTCGGGCATTTACCGGAATGGCGCGAAACGGACGATCGACATCCTCCTCATCGTCCTGGCGCTTCCCTTCGTCCTTCCCGTGCTTGCCATCATGGCGGGCTTCGTGATGATGGACGGGCATTCCCCCTTCTACCGTCAGGAGCGCGTGGGCCGCGGCGGGCGTCACTTCAGCCTGCTGAAGATCCGCACCATGGTTCCAAACGCCAAGGAGAAGCTCGAGGAATATCTCGCCTCCGACCCGGCCGCCCGCGCCGAATGGGACGAGACGCAGAAACTCAAGTCCGACCCCCGCATCACCTTTGCGGGCCGCATCCTGCGCAAGACCTCGCTCGACGAACTGCCGCAGCTCTGGAACGTGCTCAAGGGAGACATGTCCCTCATCGGGCCGCGCCCCATGATGCCGGAACAGCGCGCGCTCTATCCCGGCCAGGCCTATTATGAGCTGCGTCCCGGCATTACCGGATCGTGGCAGGTGTCGGACCGCAACGAAGGCTCTTTCGCGGGCCGCGCGAAATTTGATCTCGATTATTACAACTCCCTGTCTTTCGTAAAGGATTTGTCAATTCTCCTGCGTACAGTGGCTGTTGTTGTGCGGGGGACGGGATACTAACCTCGTCTCTGAAAAAATGCGTCCGGGATTGGTCCGGGCGCCATGGACGAAGGTGAGAATGTGACGGGCAGGAAGGTTCTTCGGGGGCGGATCGGCCTCGGTATTGCGCTGGCGGCTGGTATCGGGCTGCTCGCGGGCTGCGAATCCTCCGAGGAAAAGGCGCAGAAACACTACGAGTCCGGGCTTGCCCTGCTGGAGCAGGGCGATGTCAGCCGGGCGATGGTGGAATTCCGCAACGTCTTCTCTCTCGACGGAAATCACCAGGAGGCAAGGCAGACCTATGCACGGCTCCTGCGGGAGCAGGGCAGCGTGCGGGAGGCCTACAGCCAGTATCTCCGCCTCGTCGAACAATATCCTGACAATGCAGAGGGCAACCGGGCGCTGGCGGAGATGGCGCTCGATGCGAGTAACTGGGACGATGCGGACCGTTACGGCCGCGCCGCGCTGCGTCTGGCGCCCGATGAGCCGGAGGTTCAGGGCATCGGCGCGATGATCGACTACCGGGCCGCGCTGATGAGCCGGGACGAGGCTGCCGGACAGGCGGCGCTGCAGCGTGCTCAGGCGCTGGTCGGGCAGCATCCCGAGCTTGTCGTCGCGCGGCGGGTGACGCTCGACAGTCTGGTGCGCAAGTCGGACTGGGAGGCCGTGCTGGCCTCGCTCGACGAAGGGTTGCAGCACGACCCCAACTCCTTCGAGTTTCAGCGGATGCGGGCCGCCGCGCTCTTCCAGCTCGGCCGGACCGATGATCTTGAGGCGCAGCTGCGCCAGATGGCCCTTGCCAATCCCGAAGACACAGAGATCGAGAATTCGCTGCTCGGCCTGTTCATCAACCAGAAACGTCCCGAGGCGGCCGAGGAGTTTCTGCGCAGCCGCGTCGATCCGGCCTCCGCCGATCCGGCGGCGCGCCAGCGGCTGGTGTCCTTCATCGCCCAGACCCGCGGCATGCCCGCCGCACGGCAGGAGATCGACCGCATCGTCGCCGGCAACCCGCCGAAGGTCGGTATCTACCGCACCATGCGCGCCGGGATCGATTTCGACGCCGGAAACCGCGATGGCGCCATGGCCGAAATGCAGTCGATCATCGACAGCAAGCCCGAACCGGATGTGCTGAACCAGGCGCGCGTGACGCTCGCGCGGATGATGGCGCAGGTCGGCAACAAGGTTGGCGGCCGGGCTCTGGTGGAGGAGGTGCTCGCCTCCACGCCCAGCGATGTCGATGCGCTTAAACTCAAGGGCAACTGGCTGATCGACGACGACAGGACCGGCGATGCGCTGGTCGCGCTCCGCTCCGCCCTCGAATATGCTCCCCGCGATCCGCAGATCATGACGCTCATGGCCCGCGCGCATGAGCGGGACGGCAGCCGAGACCTGATGGGGGAGATGCTTTCCCAGGCGGTGGTCGCCTCCAGCCGGGCGCCGTCCGAATCGCTGCGGTATGCCGCCTTCCTCGAGCAGGACGGCAAGCATCTTCCGGCGGAGGATGCGCTGGTCAACGCGCTCCGGCTTCAGCCGCGCAACGTCGACCTGCTCTCCGCGCTGGGGCGCGTCTATGTCGCGATGAAGGACTGGCCGCGCGCCGATCATGTCGTGCGCACCCTGAAGGAGATCGGTACCGATCAGGCGGTCAACTCCGCCAATGAGATCACGGCGAACCGGCTCGCCGCGCTGAACCAGGATCAGGAACTCGCCGCCTTCCTGCGCGGTCTGGCCGCGGAGGGGGACAGTGGTCCCGGCGTGGAGCTTGCCCTGATTCGCACCAGCCTGCTGCGCGGCGACACGCAGGAGGCCCTGCGCCAGGCCGATGCCCTGCTCGCCAAGACGCCCGACAATCCGACGGCCCTTTACCTCCATGCCGCCGTGCTGCTCTCTGCCGGGCAGAAGGAAGGGCTTGACGAGATGCGCGCCCTTACCCAATCGCATCCCGGTTTCGAGATGGGCTGGGCCGCGCTGCACAATGCGCTGCTCAGCACCGGCGACACGGAAGGCGCGGGCAAGGTGCTGGAGGCGGGTCTTGCCGCCATTCCGACGGCGCCCACGCTTTCCTGGATCAAGGCGGGCATTCTGGAGAAATCCGGCGATATCGACGGGGCGATCACTCTCTACGAGGCGATGTACGAGCGCGATTCGAATTCGCCGATCATTGCCAACAACCTCGCCAGCCTGCTGGCCGGTTACCGGAGTGACGACGCAAGCCTCGACAGGGCCTATACGGTCGCCCGGCGGCTTCGCGGAACGACGGTGCCTGCCTTCCAGGACACCTATGGCTGGATCGCCTACCGGCGCGGCAACTTTGACGAGGCGCTCAGCAATCTGGAACCTGCCGCCCAAGGCCTGCCGCAGGATGGGACGGTGCAGTATCACCTTGCCATGACCTATTCTGCGCTGGGGCGGAAGGATGAGGCGAAGCAGCTTCTCCTCCGGCTCGATGAGGGGGCCATTCCGCTTCCTGCCGATTATGCCGACCGGGTAAAGGCGGAGCTTGCCCGCCTTGCCGTGCCGGATGCGCCTGTGGTCTCGACACCCGAGGCGCGCAACTGAGCAGCCGTTGCCGAAAATGGCCGCCGCAGAGGGCCACCGGAAAGGAATGACGGGCTTGCCCAGCGGAACTTTGCCGGGCAAGCCTTTTATTCCGGCGGATTTTTCTTCAGAACCGCGGCAGAAGTGTCGCAGTCCTCGCCTTTTGCGGAGCTCGGCTTTCCACCTGCCCGCAAACCTCCTATCCCTGATCGTAACCATTCCCCAACGGGTGCGCCTGATGTTCAGAACCTTGCTCGGGATCTTTGTTTCCCCCCTTTCACGTATCGCGGCGGTCGCCCTTGTGGCGGGCGGCGTCGCCGGCGGTTTCTCCGCGCCTGCCTCGGCCCAGAGCGGCTATCACCTGCGTCCGGGCGATGTGGTGCAGGTCGAGGTGCTCGACGATCCGAGCCTCAACCGTTCCGTGCTCGTCCTTCCCGATGGCAGCATCAGCTTCCCGCAGGCCGGAACGCTGCGCGCCAGCGGCCGGACGGTGGAGCAGCTGCGCTCCGCCCTGACGCAGGGCCTCTCGCCGAACTTCGCTGCGACGCCTACCGTCTATGTCACCGTGGGAAGCGTCGCGCCGCCGCAGTCCGCCGCCGCTGCCGCGGAAGGATTTCCCGTATATGTGATGGGAGAAGTTAACGAACCCGGCCGCAAGGACATCAAGTCCGGCACCACGCTGCTGCAGTTCCTGGCCGAGGCCGGTCAGCTCAGCCGCTTTGCCGCGCGGAATCGGATCGAACTCCACCGTCAGGATCCCCGGACCAAGGCTGCGGCCGTCTATCTCTTCGACCTCGACCATGTGGGGGGTGGCCAGAACCGGATCAGCGGCATGACCACCATCACCGAAGGCGATGTCATCATCGTCCCGCAGCGCCGGCTGTTCGAGTAAGCAGATGACCCCTGCCCGTTCCGCATGCCTCGCTTCCCTCAGCCGGGAGACCGGGCGGTCCCGTGCTGCGGCAGGCCTTCGCCGGCTGCCGCTCGCATTTCTTCTTCTCGCCGGAACGGCCCTTGTGCCTGTGGAGGCGCCGGCACAGGCGGCAGGCGATCTGCCGAACCCGCTGCTGACGTTCAGCTTTTCGTCCTCACTGCATGTGAGCGACAACTACGACCTGTCGGATGATCCGTCAGGAACCACCACCTATGTCGATAACACCCTCGGCCTCAGCTACCTGAGCGAGACGGATGTCCAGAAGCTCAGCCTCGCGGCGAGCGGGGTGCTGCGTCTGGCCGATTATCCGAGCGATGCGACGAACAGCGGCTACCAGACCGATTTCGACAACCAGACCCTCCGCTTCGGCTATACGCTGACGGGGGCGGACAGCGAATTGACATCGTCGGCCTATTACAACCGCGCCGACATCGCCTTCTTCGATCCGTTCCAGCTCGTGCAGGAAAATATCGATCTCGAAGCGCAGGATCTTTCAACCAGCGACGGGTATCGGGAGATGATCCGCGCCAGTGTCGGCTTCCGCACCGGCATGTCCGGGCCGCTCAGCTTCAATGCGGGGTTGAGCGCCTACAAGCGGAACTTCCTTGAGACGAGCGACACGAGCTTCGAAGACAACGAAACCTATACGGCGACGGCAGGTTTCGGCTTCCTGATCACGCCGACCACCCGGCTGACGCTGGATGGGTTGTATCGCGACTATTCCGCCGACGATACGGAGCAGACCGACCGGCAGACCCGCTCGCTCTCTACGGGTGCCGTGCATGAGGTCGGTACCGGGCTCACGCTCAATGGCTCCATAGGCTATCAGGAGATCGAGAGCGAGAAGACCGATCTCTCCGGCTACCGCGGAACAGAGCGGACGACCGGGGTCATCGGCACTCTCGGCGCCACGCAGGAACTAACCAACGGCACGGTCGGAATCAGTTTCGACCAGAGCCAGAATACCTCCGGCAGCCGCTCCACCCTCCAGGTGTCCCGCGCAATGGACCTGCCGAGCGGCAGCCTTGCGCTCAGCCTCGGCGCCTCGCGGGGCGACAGCGGCAAGACGACCGCCATCGGGTCGATCACCTACAATCATGACCTGGAGAATGGGAGCCTTTCCGCACGGCTGTCGCAATCGGTCAGCACCAACAGCGACGACGAAGAGGTGGAGGCGCGCAATTTCCTGCTCCGGCTATCGCATGAGCTGACCCCGGTTTCGGGTGTTTCGCTGAGCGTAAGCTATGCCGATCTCAACAACCTCCAGGATTCCGGGGGCGACCGGACGCGCAGTCAGATCCGCGCGGCCTATTCCCATGACCTGACCCGGGACTGGGAGCTTTCGGGCGGTTACGAATATACCCAGCTGGAGCGCCCCGCAGGAACGGCCAAGGAAAACGCCGTCTTCCTGACCATACAGCGCCAGTTCCTTTTCAGGCCCTGAGCTCAGGACCTGAAAAGATCCGTGCGGCCGGGCACGCTCTCACAACCATGTGAATTTTCTGTACCATTCGCGGCCGGGTCATGGTTTTGCTTCGGTTTCCGCATGTGCAGCCTTATGTTATACAGGGACATACTTCCGGCGAATATGCCGGGCGCCCTGGGCTATCCCCGGCCACATTTGACTAGAGGATTTCCATGACGGCCGCGAACGAGAATTCCCGCTCCTCCCTGGCGGCTGCGCTTCCCTCGGTGAACGCCCCCGGTTTCATGTGGTTCATTCTGCTTCTGGCCGGGTCGATCCCGATCTTCTGGATCGGCTTCGTCTCGCTGGCGAAGGCCTGGTCCACGCCGGAATACAGCCATGGGCCGCTCATACCGCTGATCTCGCTCTACCTCTTCCTGCGGGAGTTGCGGCAGATGCCGCCGCCCGCGGCCGAGGTACGGGACCGCTGGCCGGGACTCCTCGTCATCCTGCTGGGCCTCACGGTTGCGCTGTTCGGCAACCTCACCCGCATTCCCGATATCGTCACCTATGCGATGATCATCTGGGTGGGTGGTGTGGTCCTCACCGTCTTCGGCTGGGAGCGGGGCAAGCATCATCAGCTTCCTGTCCTGCACCTGATCTTCATGCTGCCGCTGCCACAGTTCCTCTACTGGCACCTGACGATCTTCCTGCAGGGGATCTCGTCGGAGATCGGCGTGTGGTTCGTGCGCCTTGCCGGTGTGCCGGTCTATCTCGAAGGCAATGTGATCGACCTCGGGGTCTACAAGCTGCAGGTGGCGGAAGCCTGTTCGGGCCTGCGCTACCTGTTCCCGATCCTGAGCTTCACCTATCTCTTCGCCATCCTCTATCGCGGCCCCTTCTGGCACAAGGCTGTGCTGATGCTGTCGGCCGTGCCGCTCACCGTGCTGATGAACTCCTTCCGCATCGGGGTGATCGGGGTGCTGGTGAACTCCTACGGTATCGAGCATGCCGAAGGGTTCCTGCACTTCTTCGAAGGCTGGGTGATCTTCATCGCCTGTATCGGCATCCTGTTCCTGATGGCGATGGGCCTGCAACGGCTGACGCGGAACCCGCTGCCGCTGGCGGAGGCGATCGACCTCGACACCCGCGGCATGGCGCCGCTCATGGGGCGCATCCTGTCGATCCGCCCCTCGAAGGCGCTGGCGGCGGGGGCACTGCTGACGCTTGCCCTGTCGGCGGGCTGGGCGCTGCATGGCGGGCCGCAGGCCCAGCAGATGGACCGGGAGCCCTTCGCGCTCTTCCCCCGGCAATTCGGGGAATGGTCGGGCGCGGCCTCCGGTCTCGACCCGGAGATCGAGCGGGTGCTGGCCGCGACCGATTACATGAACGCCGCCTATACCGCACCGGGCGAGAAGGACTATGTGCATTTCTTCTCGGCCTATTACGAGAAGCAGACGGAAGGCGCCGGCATCCACTCGCCGGAAGTCTGTCTCCCGGTCGGGGGCTGGGAGATCTTCACCTTCCAGCCGCACGAGGTGAGCTTCCCGGGAACGCCCTACGGTACCTTCACCGTGAACCGGGCGGTAATCCAGAAAGGGTTGTCCAAACAGCTCGTCTATTACTGGTTCGAGCAGCGCGGCAAGCGGATGACCAACGATTATCTCGCCAAGGCCAGCGTCGTCTGGGACAGCCTGACCCGCGGCCGTACGGACGGGGCGCTGGTGCGCTATGTCACCCCGATCGGCACGAACGAGAGCGAGGCCGACGCCGATGCCCGCATTCAGCGGCTGATGGCGAAAAGCCTGAACGTCCTGCCCCGCTACATTCCGTTCTGACTTGCTGAAGGCAAACTGAACAACCCGGCTCCGGCCGGGTTTTCTGCGTTGCAGCATCCCGAGCGCGGCGAATCCCCCTTGTTCGGACACAACTTTCCAAAACGAAAGTATTCAACAGTTCACCTGCAAGCAGGTGGATGAAAGAGAATTTTCAATCTTAAGACGAAGATGATTACCTCCCTCATTTCGCGCCTCAGGATAAAAGTTATTAAAAATAACACCTTTACGGCGAGCGCATCGGGCTATTCCAGCGAACAAGTTCAAGAAATTCCGATCTTTTGTGCCATATCGGGGACAAAGGCGCTCTCTTAAGCGCAAGCAGCTGAGTTTTATTAATAAACTAGGAAATATTAAAAAAACCGCTGTCACGCCGCATCGCAACATGTTAATAATTGACATAAGCGTGATGAACTCGGCTCCGGCCCCTGAGCCGATTGGCAGAATTATGGAGAGAAACATGTTGAAGAAGGTTGTTACGGCTGCCCTCATCGCCGCGGCCTCCGCTGCCTCGGCAAATGCTGCTGTCATTTATGCAAGCAGCGTGGTTTCGGCTAAACAGAAGGGCTATGTTGCGCCGGTGCGCAGCAACCCGATCGCAGCAACGGGTGCCGAGGATGGGAGCTTCTACTCCCTCGGCTTCGGTGGCAGCATCGTGCTCGGCTTCTCGAGCCTGGTGAGCGGCGCTGGGAAGGTGTTCGAAGTCACCAACCTCCCGCGGGAAACCTATATCGAGAGCGCGATCTTCTCGGTCAGCCTCGACGGAAAATCCTGGACCACTCTGGGGGAATACTCCAACCAGGTCAGCTCGCTCTATTCGGCGACGCCGTTCCTCTTCCTCAAGGTGGAGGACACCAGCCCGGTGATCGCCGGCCATGGCCGTGACGGCTATGACATCGACGCCATCGGCTTCGAAGAATATGTCGCCGCGGTTCCGCTTCCGGCGGCGGGCCTGCTGCTGATCGGTGGTCTGGCCGGCCTGGGCGCCATAAAGCGCCGCAAAGCGGCCTGAGCCTCAAGAAACGATTTTCGGAACGCCGGTGCGATTGCGCCGGCGTTTTGCTTTCCGGGCTGCTTCCAAGGTTTCCCTTGCATCCTGGGCGTTGCTGGATCACCTCTCAGGCATCATGCGGCCCGACAAACCCCTTCCCGCCCGTCAGCGTCCCCGCTTCCCGCGGCGGGAGGGCATTCTGACAGACCGAATGCGCGCCATGCCGGTGGTGCTCGTGCTGTTCGTGGCCTGCCTGATCCCGGAACTCATTCTCTCCGGAGCTGATTACGGGCTTTGGGGCGATCCCGGCTGGCGGCTCTGGGCCTGGCAGCATGGCGGCTTCTGGACGGGGCTTCTGGGCAACTGGCGGCCCAACTATGCCGCGCAACCCTGGCTCATGTTCCTGACCTACGGCTTCCTGCACGGGGGGATGATCCATTTCGGGGTGAACATGCTCACCCTGTTCTCTCTTGCGCCGCCGCTGGTGGAGCGGATGGGGCAGGGACGGTTCCTGCTGCTCTACATGGCCTCCATGATCGGTGGCGGTCTGGGCTTTGCGCTGCTGTCCCAGTCCCCGCAGCCGATGGTGGGGGCGTCGGGGGCGCTGTTCGGGCTGGCGGGCGCGGTCATGGCGCTGAGCTGGCAATATCTGCGGGCACGGGGGGAGAGCCTCAGGCCGGTGATCCGGTCCCTTCTGTGGCTTGCCGGGCTGAACCTGGTCCTCTGGTGGGCGATGAGCGGGATGCTGGCCTGGGAAACCCATCTGGGTGGTTTCGTCGTCGGCTGGCTCATGGGCCTGTGGCTGGTGAGGGATGGGCGATAGCTGCATTGCAGCGACTTGTCATGCTCCGGCTCTGCTGGCAGGCTGCCATGACGACTTCGGAGAGATATCTTTGACGAAACATGTATTGGTCACTGGCGGAGCAGGGTATATCGGTTCCCATGCCTGCAAGGCATTACAGCGCGCCGGCTATGTGCCCGTCACCTACGACAGCCTGGTTACCGGCTGGCAGCAGGCGGTGCGCTTTGGCCCGTTCGAGCAGGGCGACCTCGCCGACAGGGCGCGGCTGGATGAGGTCTTTGCCAGGTGGAGGCCGGTCGCGGTGATGCATTTCGCCGCCCTCTCCCAGGTGGGAGAGGCGATGCGGGAGCCGGGGAAATACTGGCGCGGCAATGTCGCTGCCTCCCTCACCCTGCTGGAGGCGGCAGTGGCGGCGGGCTGCCTCGACGTGGTGTTCTCCTCCACCTGCGCGACCTATGGCGATCAAGACGGCGTGGTACTGACGGAGGAGACCCCGCAGGCGCCGATCAACGCCTATGGCGCCTCCAAGCGCGCGATCGAGGACATGTTGCGCGACTTCGGCGCGGCCTACGGACTGCGCTCGGTGATCTTCCGCTACTTCAACGTGGCGGGGGCCGATCCGGAGGCGGAGGTGGGCGAGTTCCACGACCCCGAGACGCATCTGATCCCGCTGATCCTTGAGGCGATCTCCGGCAGGCGCCCGGCGCTCACCGTCTTCGGCACCGATTACCCGACGCGGGACGGCACCTGCATCCGCGACTATGTGCATGTCTCGGACCTGGTGGATGCCCATGTGCTCGGCGTGAAGGCGCTGGAAGCGGGACGGGTGGCGGATGGCGGGGTGGAGGTCTTCTGCCTCGGCTCCGGCAGCGGTTTCTCCGTCCGGGAGGTGATCGAGGAGGCCCGTCGCATCACCAATCGCGAGGTGCCGGTGGTCCTGGGGGAGCGGCGCGCGGGCGATGCCGTGGCGCTGGTCTGCGGCAGCGAGAAGGCGGGGCGCGAACTGGGCTGGACCCCGGCCCGCTCCGACCTCGGCACCATGATCGAGGATGCCTGGCGGTCCTATCGCACTGTGGGCTGGGACAGGACGGTGGCGGGTGGCCCGGCGCTGGAGAATGCCTGAGCCGGGCGCGTGATCCTGCGCCCCTCCGGCACGACCCTGCCCGGAGACGGCGAAAGAGCGACGGGCCCCGCCACCGGGCATGGTCCCTCCCGTCCGGTCGGTGCACCCGGATCCATGCCGCCATGCCGCCTCTCCTGCCAGCAGAGCTCCGCCGAAGTGCGGGCAGGGGATGTCACAATCGCGATTGGCTGTGCCGGCGCGGGTTTTCTTGGCGGGATGACGTGTATATTCACCTCCCGAGGGGCGGGACACCCGCGGGATTCGGAACAATAAAAGGAACGACATGCGCCAGCATGCCATCTTCTTCTGCCTCCCGCTGATCCTGACTGCCTGCACGGATGGTTTCGTCTATTTCCCCGTCGATGAAAGCGGCCAGGAGCGTGCGGCGCAGGAGGAGAATGTCGATATCATCCGTCTGACCCCGGATAATATCGCAAGCTTCGCTCAGCCCACCAAGGGCCATGTCGCCACCAGCATGCCGCGGGGCGGGCGCTGGAACTATCTCGTCGGGCCGGGCGACATTCTTGACATCATCGTCTTCGATCATCCGGAGCTGACGCTCCCTGCCGGGCCGCAGCGGGCGGCGGAGGATTCCGGTTTCCGCGTGCAGGCGGACGGCAGTTTCTTCTACCCCTTCATCGGCCAGGTCCGGGCCGAGGGCCGCCCGCTCGAGCAGATCCGCGAGGAGGTGACGCGGCGGCTGGCCGAATACGTCCCGGAGCCGCAGCTCGAGGTGCGTGTCGCCGCCTTCAACTCCCAGAGCGTCGTCGTCTCGGGCGAGGTGAAGATGCCGCAGCGGCTGGAGATGACGACCAGTCCCCGCACGCTGCTGGAAGCGATCAGCGAGGCGGGCGGTTTCACCGAGAATGCCGACATGCGCCGCGTCCGCGTCCAGCGCGGCAGCCAGTTCTACGACGTGGATGTGGAGGGCTATCTCTCCGCCGGAATGGCCGCCAACAACCCGATGCTCCGGTCGGGGGATGTGGTCTCCGTGCTGCGCAAACGCGCGCAGGAGGCCTATCTGATGGGCGAGATATCGGAGGCGGGGCCGGTCGACCTGTCGCTCGACACCGTCTCTCTCACCCAGGCGCTGGCCCTGCAGAAGGGTGTGCGCTCCACCCGGTCCGATGCGCGCGGCGTCTTTGTCTTCCGCAACGTGCGGGGGCGCATGACCGTCTTCCAGCTCGAGACGAGTTCCCCCACCGGGCTGCTGCTTGGCACGCGCTTCGTGCTGGAGCCGGGCGATGTCGTCTATGTCACGCGCAACCCGCTGCAACGCTGGAACGACACGATCTCCAAACTGCTGCCGACGGTGCAGGCGACGAATGTGGTCGCGGCGACCGACAATGCGCTGAACTGATCCTGGAAGAGCCCATGATTTCGAATGTGATGGTCGTCTGCGTCGGCAATATCTGCCGTTCCCCGCTGGGAGAGCGCGTGCTGCAGGCGGGTCTGCCGGGGGTCAGAGTGACTTCGGCGGGGATCGGGGCGCTGGTCGGCCATGCCGCGGATCCGCTGGCCGCGGAGGTGGCAGCGGAGCATGGCATCTCGCTCGAAGGCCATGTGGCGCGGCAGTTCACCGCCGAACTGGGCGGCACGCAGGATCTGATCCTGGTCATGGAGCCGGGGCACAAGGCGGAGATCACCCGCCTGGCCCCCGCGCTGTCGGGCCGCGTGATGCTGTTCGATCAATGGACCGGCGCCAAGGGGATCGCCGACCCTTATCAGCGGTCGCGGGAATTCCACGAGGCCGTGCATGGGGAAATCGCGGCGGCGGCGCAGGGCTGGATCGCCCGGCTCGGCCCCCGGCCTAGTTCCCGCCCAGGTTCAGGTTCCGGAGCCGGGGCATGAGCCCGAAGCCCCCGCGCGAGGCGGAAGCGAAGGAAGTCGATCTCGCCGCGCTGGCCGAGGAGCTTTGGGCCGCCAAGGGCAAGGTCGCTGGATTTACCGCGGCCGGGCTGCTCGCGGGGGTTCTCTACATCTTCCTCACCGCCCCCACCTATGAGGCGGATGCGCTGATCCAGCTGGAACCGAAGACCGGCAACCTCGCCGTGCCCTCGGGGCTTTCCGATCTGATGGGCGGTGGTCAGACCCAGGCCACGACCGAACGGGAACTGATCATGTCGCGTCTGGTGCTGAACCAGGCGGTGGCGGATGTGCATCTGGAATGGACAGCCCGGCCCCGGCAGTTCCCGGTGATCGGCTATGCGCTGCGGTCCCGCGCGCTGCCCTTCAAGGGAATGAGTTTTCTGCGGCCCTATGCCCAAGGGGGGGAGCGGATCCGCCTCGATCTGCTCGCCGTGCCGCCGCACTGGACGGGAGAAACCTTCACCCTCACCAAGGGCGACGGGGATACCTTCCGCGTGACCACCCCCGACGGCCGCCTGTTCGAGGGCCGCGTGGGGGAAGTCCTGCAGGATACCGATATCGGCTTCGCCCTCCGCGTGGGGGAATTGGAAGGCCAGCCGGGACGGCAGTTCGAGATCGCCCACCGCGAGACGCAGGATGTCATCGAAGGGCTTCGCCGGTCCCTGTCGGTTGCCGAAAAGACCCGCGATTCCGGCATCCTGGAGTTGTCCTTCACCTCCCGCGACCGGGTGGAGGCGCAGCGCACGCTGGCCGCCATCGCGCAGGCCTATGTCCGCCAGAATGTGGAGCGCTCTGCCGCGCAGGCAGAAAACAGCCTTGGCTTCATCCAGCAGCAGATCCCCAAGGCCCGGCAGGACATGCTGGATGCACAGGACCGGCTGAACACCTATCGCGAGTCGCAGCGTTCCGTCGATATCCAGTTCGAGACACAGAACCTGCTGACCCAGATCGGCACGCTGGAGACCGAACTTCGTGAACTCCGCTCGCAGGAGGACGAGGTCGCCGATCTCTATACCAAGAACCACCCGCGCTACCGCCAGCTTCTGGCGCAGCGGGAGCGGCTGGAGGATCAGCTCAACAAGCTGCGGGGGGAGATCGGCACCCTGCCCGACACGCAGCGGGAGATCCTGAACTACACCCATGACGTGGAAATGGCGCAGGAGATCTATACCGAGCTTCTGACCCGCGCGCAGGAAGTGGATGTCATGCGCGCCTCCACCGTCGGCAATGTGCGGATCGTCGATCCGGCAGAGACCCAGATCCGTCCCGTGGCGCCCCGCAAGGCGCGCGTTCTCGCTCTTGCCCTGTTGCTGGGCGGAATGCTGGGGGCGGGCTATGTGCTGCTGCGGAACTGGCTGCGGAAGGGTATTCAGAGCGCTTCCGACCTGGAGGACATGGGTCTCACGGTCTTTGCCACCATCAACAAGAGCCCGGATGCCGAAAGGCCGGAAGGCGGGCGCGGCGGGCGCGTTCCGCTGCTGGCGGCAACCAAGCCCACCGACCTTGCCGTGGAGGGGCTGCGTTCGCTCCGCACGGGGCTGCATTTCGGGATGCTGGACGCCCCCTCCCGCACGCTGGCCATCACCTCCACCGCGCCGGGTGCGGGCAAGAGCTTCCTGTCGGCCAACTTCGCCGTCGTCTCCGCCCAGGCGGGACAGTCGGTCTGCCTGATCGACGCGGACATGCGGCGCGGGCGCCTGCGGCGGATGTTCGACGTGCCCCGCGATGCACCGGGCTTTGCCGATATCCTGACCGGACAGGCGCGGCTTGAGGATGTGCTGGTGCCAACCGGGGTGCAGGGGCTGGTTTTCCTGCCTGCAGGCAAGTTCCCCCCGAACCCGGCGGAATTGCTGCTGCGCCCGACGCTTCCGGCGCTCATCCGCGAGCTGGACCAGCGGTTCGATCTGTCGATCTTCGACTGCCCCCCGGTTCTGGCGGTCACCGATCCGGTCATCATCGCCAAGGCAGCGGGGGCGAGCCTGCTCGTCGCCCGCTTCGACGAGACGCCGGAGGGCGAGATCCGCGCGGCTCAGGCCGCGATGGAGGCGGCAGGCACCGGCTTCAAGGGCGCGGTTTTCAATGCCTATGATCACCGCAAGGCCAAATCGGCGCAGAGCTATTCCTATCGCTATGAATACAAGGCGAAGGAGGAGTAACCTCCCTTTCGCCCGGAAAATGAAAGGCAAAAGATCGCCGATGGCGGCACAGGAGCAACATGGTCTGATGTGCCTGGGCCGCAAAACGATAAACATGGGTCGGCGACCGTTGCCGTTTGCCAATCATGAGCGATAATGATGGGCGTAGTTCGTGAGCCGTGCAGGACAATCGAATGAGACTTTACACCGGCAGGGCCTCCATGAATGCCTCCGGGTAGACGGTCCGGAGGGATGAGCCGGCGCCGGATGAAAAGGGCGGTCGTTCCTCCCCTTCCTTCAGGGCACCTGTCAGACTTGGGACAGCCCTGGAGGCAGTCCTCCACGATCCAGCCTCCTCGGAGGCCTTCTTTCCGGGCTGTCGCGGCCCGGTGCAGCGGGCAGTATTTCCAATGTGGCGGGATATCACCCGCCCACCTCAAGGTTCCGGCATGATCTTCGTCAACGCATTCGCCTTCGCGATCCTGGCAAGTTGCCTGTTCGCCACCGTTCTCGTCCTGACGCGCCATTTGCATGGGCATCTGACCCTCGACAGTCAGGTGGGCGTGCAGAAGCTCCATGCCGTGCCGACCCCGCGGGTCGGCGGGCTTGCCCTCATGGTCGGTGCGCTGGCGGGTGGTTTTGCCCTGCCGGATGGCGGGCGGGAGCTGTGGTGGATGATCTGTCTTGCTGCGATCCCCGCCTTCGCCTCCGGGCTGATCGAGGACGTGACCAAGCGGGTGGGCGTACGCACCCGCCTGCTGGCCACCATCCTGTCGGGGCTGATCTTCTGCCTGCTCTCGGGCTACGCCATCCGGGGGGTGGACCTGCCGGGGGTGGACATGCTGCTGGCCATCGGCCCGATTGCCGTGCTCTTCACCGCCTTCGCCATTGGCGGCATCGCCAATGCGCTGAACATCATCGACGGGGTGAACGGGCTGGCTTCGGGGACGGCGATCATCATCCTCGCCGGCTTCGGGCTCATCGCCTGGCAGACGGGGGATACGGCGATCATGGGTGTCTGCCTTGTCGCCATCGGGGCCATCGCCGGGTTCTTCCTGCTGAACTATCCGCTCGGGCTGATCTTCTTCGGCGATGCCGGCGCCTATGGGACGGGCTATCTGCTGGCGGTTCTCGCCGTCGCGCTCCCTGCCCGCAACCCGGAGATCTCGCCGATCATCGGCATCCTGCTCCTGGCCTATCCGATGATCGAGACCTTCGTGTCGATCCACCGCCGCACCGTGCGGACCGGCAGCCATCCCGGCCAGCCCGACCGGTTGCATCTGCACAGCCTCGTCTATCGCAGCCTCGCCCGCCGTATCGCACGGGGGCTGGGCAGGCCCCAGCTGCGCAACCCCGTGGCCAGCACGATCCTCTGGGCCTTCCCGCTGCTGTCCACCGTATTGGCGGTGTTCTGTGCGAAAAGCTCGCTCGCCATCTGGGGGGCGCTGCTCGTGGTGGCCTGCTGCTACCTGCTGCTCTACCGCCGCGTGGCGCTGCTGCGCGGCCGGGGCGGGAATGGTCCTTCCGGGCGGAACATCCGTCCGCATCATCCTGCGGCCCATCCGGCCGAATAGGCCGCAAGGAGCGGCGTATCATCCCCTGAGCGGGATGCGTGCTCCGGCCGGGACAGCGCCACCCTTTTCCGCGACGACCCGGCGGACGATCTCCAGATAGCTTTTCGCGCGTTCGGTGGGGCTCATACCTGCAAAACCCTGCGCGCGGATCATCTCCCGCTCCTCATCCGACGGGGGGGTGGCCAGTCCTTCGGCGATACAGGCGGCCGCTGCCTCCGGTGCATGGGGGTCGAAATAGCGCGCGAAGGGTCCGCAGATGTCCCTTACGAAGGGCCGGTCGGAAGCGAACACCCGCAGCCCCATCGCCATCGCCTCCAGCGGCATGACGGAGAAGCATTCGAGCAGGCTCGGGAAGATCGCGGCGTCCAGCCCCGCGTAGAAGGAGGGGCACTGGGCGAGGTCGAGCGGCCCGACATTGGTGACCGCGCTTCGGAACTCCGGGCTGCGTGCCTGCCATTCTGCTTCCGTCAGGGTGACGAGGAACTCCACCGCAATCCCATGCCGTTCACGGAGCGCGCGCGCCACCTCCGGCAGGATGGACAGGTTCTTGTGCGGGTAATCCCGGCCAAGAAAACCGATGCGCAGCCCCTTACGCTCCGGCAGCGCCACCGGCCGCCAAATCTCCAGCTGACGGAAGATGTCGCTCACGCAGTTCGAGACCACGCTCACCTGTCCTTCGCGGAACAGCCCGCGGGCGACGAGCCGCTCCTTCACATGCCCGGCCTCCACGATGGCATGGTCGGCATTCCGCCGCAGGATCGCCGCCTGCAGGCCGTATTTCAGCCGCGATTTCGCTTTGGCGAGCGGGGAAAGGCCTTTGTAGATGTCATTGTCGGGATAGATGATCCACGGCTGGGCAAAGCCCATCACGCTCACTTTCGGGCGGCGGCGGGCATAGAGCGGGCCGAATATGGTAAAGACCGCATCGGCCCGCGCGATCTCCTCATCCAGCACGGGGTCGAAGGGCGAGAGACCGGGAACGGAGCGCACCCGGTAGCGCGCAAAGGCGCCCGTGTCGCAGCCGATCTGGGCAAGGTTGCGGTCCACCCCCTCGCAGGCGAGCACGCTGATCTCCATTCCCTCCGGGCCGAGGCGCGCGATTTCGTCGATGGCGGAGATGCCGACCTGCACCACCCCGCCGACACGGAGGTTGGAAGCATTGATCAGAAGGCGAAAGGTCATGGGATATCCGGGCTGGGATCAGGGGATGTAATAGCCATCGCCCCAGGCATAGATGTTCTCGACGAAGGGGATGGTCTTCAGGCTGAAATAGACCAGAAGCGCCAGCATCAGCGGATGACTGGCCCGCCGCTCCGTCACGGCAAGGTAGAGCAGGAATGTGACTGCCATGACGTTGATGCGGGAGGCCCCGAAGACCGCCGCCGCCATCGCGATCGGAATGAGACCCACCAGGAATGCCTGCTTCCGGCGGAGCACGACCACTCCCACGATGATGAGCAGCCCCATGCTGGCCAGTTCGGCCACCCCGCCCCCCTGATACGCGGCCATCTTGCCCTGAATGGCGGGCAGGAAGCGCAGCACAAAGAGCAGAAATCCGATGATGGCGACCGGAATCCCCATGAGGATGAGAAGCAGCTGTAACGGGGTGACGTAGCGGCGCAGGAAGTCGGCAGACCCGACACGCAGACCCGCCCCCGCCGCGATCAGCAGGAAGGACTGGAAATGCGCCGTCATGGATATGAACAGGATCAGCGCCCTTTTCCACCCCGACACCAGCATGGCGAGCGTCAGCAGGATATAGGCGAGCTTCAGGCGTTCGAGCGACGTGAACAGCGTGATGAGGTAGAAGTTCGTAAAGATGAGAGCGGTCGGCAGCACACCAGCCCGATAGCGACGCAGGAACAGGAAAAGGACCAGCGCCAGTATTCCGTTCATCACGGAAATCACGACATCCTTGTCCAGCCCCGCGCTGGAGGTGACCCACATCAGATAGCCATAGAGCGGTTCGGCCGAGCCGGTGGTCATCGCCTGAACGATCGGCACGGCATCGGCCCGCACACCCCGTACCTCGTCATAGAAGGCGCGGTAGTTGAGCTGGTCTCCCCCTGTATAGGCTCCCAGCAGCGAGAGGGAGATGCCGAAGGCCACCAGGAAGACGAGCATCCCCGCCAGCAGATCGGCCCCCCTGAGGCCTGCCCGGAAAGGCTGTGCGACCGGACTGGCGTCAATGGCGCGGCTCGTCATCGCTTTCCCATGCTTGGCCTCCGGGGCGGGGTGCCGCCGGTGGCGGTACTATATGCAGCCCCGCTGCCGAGGTCGAGCCGACAGGGCGTCACGACCGGATGAGGACCTGCGCGCCGGAGCGGGCGGTCACGGTGCATCTGCGCCTGACGATTTTGTGGCATCGGAGCGGCGCGCGCCCGAAGCAGGAGGAGGGAGGCCGATGCGACTGGCCGTGTGCATCCCTGCTTCAGGAAATGCCGTACTCAAAATACCAGACTCAAATACCGGGCTCCCACGAAATACTGGGCTCCCACGAAATACCGGCCTCAGCGAAATACCGGGCTCACAGGCGGGCCGTGGCCATGCGGGCCTCCGGGATATTCTGTCGGGGGAGACCGGGGGGAGAGATCCGTGGGGGGAGATCGGGGAGAGAGGCCATCGGTTTCGCCCTCCCGGTCGGGTCGGTATGGGGATCCGGGAGGGAGAGGCAAGGAAGGCCCGTGGTCAGGCCCCTGCCTGCCCCTGCCCGGGTACCCCCTTGCCTGCTGCTTCTCCCTACCCCCCCGTGTCGCGTCCTGCCCAGCCTGCCCCCGCCCAGCCTGCCCCCACCCAGTCTCCACCTACCCACTCTCCTCCCGCCCGGCCTCCTCCTGCACCGCCTCGTCCTGCCCGGTGCAATCGACACCAGGCCACCCGCCATGGCAAAGCCGGTCACCGATATCGTGAGGGCGCCGCACTCCATCCCCTTCCGTGACATGGGGCCATTGGCGATTAAGGGTCGGGAGCCGGTCGAGGCGAAGCGGCCCCTTCCGCCTGCTTCCGCGCCAGGCGCAGCAATCCGCCTGCCCGCCCCTTCCCTTCCCTTTCCATGACGGCCCGCCCGTGCTAGGCGGCAGAACCAACCGAAGGCCCAGGATACCCGAGCCACCGCATGAAGATTTCCGCCGTCATGGCCTGCTACAATTCCGGGGCGACGGTCGCGCGGGCGGTTGAGAGTTTTCTCCTTCAGGACCATGCGGAGCGGGAGCTTGTCGTGGTGGACGGTGCGTCGAAGGACGAGACCTGTGCCGTGGTGGAGGGGTTCGCCAGCCCGCTCATCAGTCTCGCCTCCGGGCCGGATCGCGGCATCTACGACGCGATCAACAAGGGTATCGCCCGGGCGGAGGGAGAGGTGATCGGTATCCTGCACTCCAATGACCGTTACGCCCATCCGCATGTCCTCTCCCGCGTGGCGGAAGCCTTTGCGGGGGGTGATCTCGATGCGGTCTTTGCCGATGTGACCTTTCATCCGCCCGGCCAGCCGGACCGGGTGATCCGGCGCTATGACAGTTCCCACTTCCGGCCCGAGCGGATCGCGGCGGGGGCGATGCCCGCCCATACCGCGCTGTTCCTTCATCGCCGTGTGTTCGAGGCGCATGGTCTTTACCGGACAGATTACCGCATCGCCGGGGATTTCGAATTCGTGGCCCGCGTGTTCCGGAAGGGCGACATCCGCTGGCGGCATGTCCCGGAGGTCTGGGTCAGGATGGAGGCGGGCGGCGCCAGCACCTCGGGGCTGAGGAGCAAGATCCTCGGCACGCAGGAAGTGCGCCGCGCCTGCCGGGAGAACGGCATTGCCACCAGCTATCCGCGCATCCTGTCGAAATATCCCCGCAAGCTTCTGGAACTGGTCCGGCACTGACATGACCTGTCTCCCGGACAATTGCCCTTGCGGCATTCGCCATTCCCGTAGAGCCGGCCTGCCCGGCCGCGCTTCTGCAGCCCGCCCCGCCCGCCCGCAGGAGGTGCCGCTCTTCGTCCGTCGGCGTCCCGCGGTTATTTCCGCTCTTGTCCGCGCCCGGCGGATTTTCACGATAACCGCCTGCAGTCCGCGGGCGCCTTCCAGCCATCCCCGCCCGCTTTCAGCCAGGAGACCCCGATGAAAAAGGCCCTTATCACAGGTATCACCGGCCAGGACGGCTCCTATCTGGCGGAATTCCTGCTCGCCAAGGGCTATGAAGTCCATGGGATCAAGCGCCGCGCCTCGCTGTTCAACACCCAGCGGATCGACCACATCTATGAAGACCCGCACAACCCGGACCCGCGGCTGAAGCTGCATTACGGCGACCTCACCGACACGTCGAACCTGACGCGCATCCTGCGCGAGGTGGAGCCCGACGAGGTCTACAACCTCGGCGCGCAATCCCATGTCGCGGTGAGCTTCGAGGCGCCGGAATACACCGCCGACGTGGATGCGATCGGCACGCTGCGGCTTCTGGAGGCGATCCGCTTCCTCGGGCTGGAGCAGAAGACCCGCTTCTACCAGGCCTCCACCTCCGAACTCTACGGGCTGGTGCAGGAGATCCCGCAGAAGGAGACGACCCCCTTCCATCCGCGCAGCCCTTACGCGGTGGCCAAGATGTATGCCTACTGGATCGCGGTGAACTACCGCGAGGCCTATGGGATCTATGCCTGCAACGGCATCCTCTTCAATCATGAGAGCCCCCGCCGCGGCGAGACCTTCGTGACGCGCAAGATCACCCGGGGCCTGGCCAACATCGCGCAGGGGCTGGAGCAGTGCCTCTACATGGGCAATATCGACAGCCTGCGCGACTGGGGCCATGCCAAGGACTATGTCCGCATGCAGTGGATGATGCTCCAGCAGGAGGCGGCGGAGGATTTCGTCATCGCCACCGGCAAGCAGTATTCGGTGCGCGAATTCATCCGCTGGTCGGCGGCAGAGCTGGGGCTGACGCTGGAGTTCACCGGGACCGGCGTGGAGGAGGTGGCGACCGTCACCGCCATTACGGGGGACAAGGCGCCCGACGTGAAGACGGGCCAGGTCATCATGCGCATCGACCCGCGCTATTTCCGCCCGGCCGAGGTGGAGACGCTGCTCGGCGATCCGACCAAGGCCAAGGAGAAGCTCGGCTGGGTGCCGGAGATCACCGCGCAGGAGATGTGCGCCGAGATGGTGGCCGAGGATCTGCAATCCGCCCGCCGTCACCGGCTGCTGCGGGAGCATGGCTTCCACGCGCCGGTCTCGGTCGAAGCGTAAGGGGCGGGACATGAAATACTACGTCGCCGGACATCGCGGCATGGTGGGGGGGGCGATCCTGCGCCGCCTGCAGGCCCGGGGGGCGGATGTCGTCACCCGCACCCATGCCGAACTCGACCTGACCGACCAGGCCGCAGTGCGGGCCTTCATGGCGGAGGAAAAGCCCGATGCCGTGATCCTCGCCGCGGCCAAGGTGGGCGGCATCCATGCCAACAACACCTACCCGGCCGAGTTCATCTATGAAAACCTGATGATGGAGGCGAATGTCATCCATCAGGCCCACAAGGCGGGCGTGCAGCATCTGCTGTTCCTGGGATCCTCCTGCATCTATCCCCGCGCCGTCGCTCAGCCGATGGCGGAGGATGCGCTGCTGACCGGGGTGCTGGAGCCCACGAACGAACCCTATGCGGTTGCCAAGATCGCGGGGATCAAGCTCTGCGAGAGCTACAACCGGCAATACGGCACCGACTACCGCTCGGTGATGCCCACGAACCTCTATGGTCCGGGCGACAACTTCCACCCCGAGAACAGCCATGTCATGCCCGCCCTCATCCGCCGCTTCCATGAGGCCGCGCGCGAGGGCCGCGACGAGGTGGTGATCTGGGGCACCGGCACGCCCATGCGCGAATTCCTGCATGTGGATGACATGGCGGAGGCCTCGCTCTTTGTCCTGGGCCTGCCCCGCGCGGTCTATGAGGCGAATACCGAGCCGATGCTGTCCCATATCAACGTAGGGACAGGTCAGGACGTGACCATCGCGGAGCTGGCCGCGATGATCGCGAAGGTCACCGGCTTCGAGGGCCGTATTTCCTTCGACACGACGAAACCCGACGGGACGGCGCGGAAGCTCATGGATGTCTCCCGCCTCGCCGCGATGGGCTGGCAGGCGCAGACCGGGCTGGAGGATGGCCTGCGCGATACCTACGGCTGGTTCAAGGATCATACCACCGCGCTGCGGGAGGCCTGATCCCCGATGAGCCATCCCGTATCTCCGCCCGAGGCCGCACTCCCGGATACCCGAAACCCCGATCCCCGCAACCCCGCAGGGGAAGCCCCGCGGGGTGTGGAGCCGGGTGTAAAGCCGGCCGGTTCCCTGCCGCGGCTCGTCTTCCTGTGGGAGAACTTCGGCCCCATGCATGCCGACCGCTGCGACGCCGTGGCAGCGGAGGTCCGCGGAGAGGCGGAGGTGGTGGGCCTCGAACTCTATGGGCAGAGCGACACCTATGACTGGGTGCCGGAGACGGGCGAGGGCTTCCGCAAGGTGACGCTCCATCCCGCGTCCCGCCCGACGGGGCTGGCGCTCCTGCGCTCTCTCGCGGCTTTCCGGCGGCGGGAGGGGCGGGCCATCTGGTTCATGTGCCACTACAGCTGGATGCCGGTCTTTGCCTTTGCCTGCCTGCTGCGGCTGCGGGGGGACCGGGTCTATACCATGGGCTGCTCGAAGTTTGACGACATGCCGCGCAGGCCCTTCCGCGAATGGGTGAAATCGTGGTTCTTGAAACCCTATCAGGGGGCGATCGGATCGGGCTTCAGGACGCGGGACTATTTCCGGTTTCTCGGAATCCCGGAGAAGCGGATCACGGGGGTATATAATACCGTCTCTCTGGACCGCATCCGCCGGATGTCGGAGGGCCAGCCAGCCCCGGAAGGTATCCCGTTCGGGGAACGGCATTTCACCATCGTGGCCCGGCTCGTGCCGAAGAAGAACCTCTTCGTGGCGCTGGAGGCCTATGCGCTCTATGCCGCTGCCGATCCCGCGCCGCGCCCGCTCCATCTCTGCGGCTCCGGCCCGCTGGAGGCAGAACTGCGCGCCCGGGCCGAGGCGCTCGGCATTGCGGAGCGCGTGATATTCCACGGCTTCTTGCAGACCGATGCCATCGCGCGATTGCTCACCTCCACCCTGGCCCTCGTGCTGACAAGTACCGAGGAGCAGTTCGGAAACGTGGTGATCGAGGCGCAGGCGATGGGTGTGCCCTCAATCCTCTCCGATATCTGCGGCGCGCGGGACAGCCTGGTGCGCACCGGCGTGAACGGCTTCGTGGTGGAGCCGGACAATCCGGAGGGCTTCGCCTTCTTCATGCGTCTCCTGGCCACGGACCGCGATCTGTGGGAACGCCAGTGCCGCGGCGCCGCCGACTACGCCCCCCGCGGCGACGTGCCCGCCTTCGCCGCCGGCGTGCGGGAACTGATGAAGTGAGCTGACGGCTCCGCCCCGCGGGGGAGCCGGGCAGAAGCCGTGAAGATCATCCCAGAAGCGCGCGTTTTACCCGGGCGGCAAGGCCGAGCGTCATGACGGCCGGCCAGAGCGCGGACCCGGTGTTTCGCCGGTAGAAGGCTGCATGTTGCCGCCAGCTGTCCGGCCCCCCGAAATGTTTCTTCCAGCGTTTCGAAAGGGTCGAAAGATCCGCCGGGGGATTGCGGCTCGCATATCCGACCGGATTGCCGATCACGATACGGCGCACGCCGTTCCGGCCAAGCCCGTAACCCAGGTCGATATCGCCATAGGTGTGGTTGTAGCTTGGGCTGAGCCCCCCGAGCGCCTCGAACGCGACCCCGGGCACCATGACGAAGTTGCCGTTGAACGTGTCGCAGGCGATGTCCTGGCCCTTGGGAAAGACCGGCGCGACGGTCAGGGGGAAATGCCGCGATTTCCGGGCGTAGCCGCTGTATGTCGGCTCCCGGCTGTCGGGGTCGAGGAAGGAGCCGACACAGGCCGTCGGAGCTTCGCGATTGTAAGCGTCATAACGGGAAATGAAATCGACCACCGCCTCCCGGATCAGTACGGAATCGTCATTGTAGAGCAGATAGGCATCCCACGGCCCCTCTTCCCGGGCGGCGGCCTGGGCGCGGCGCATCCCCTGGTTCCAGAAGAGGTTTCCCGTTCCCTCTATGACCCGCACATCCGGAAAGCGGGTGCGAACCGCTTCCGCCGTTCCGTCGGGAGAGGCATCGTCGAGCAGGTATATCTTCCACTCCAGCCCCGGTGCGGAGGCGAGCGCGTTCCGCAGGCTTTCAAGGCCCTGGAGCGTGACGGCAACACGATTGAAGCTGGCGCACAGGATGGCAAGTCTCATGAGGGATTACCTACAGGCCGGAGATCGAAACGGAAAGGGAGCAGAGGCGGAGGATCACGTTGGTGCCTGCTGGTGCAGGAAGCGCTCGTTCATCCGTCTGAGGATGATACTGCCCAGGCCCGTTCCTGCGGAAATGGCCGCCACCGTGCCGTAGGGCCCGAAGATTTGCCCGATCACGAACCCCAGCGCGAAGGTCAGGGCAAGGGTGGCAAGGGCCGTCCAGATATTGTGGCGGAGATTTCCCGTCACGAAGCCTATCGATGCGCCGGGCGCATTGAGGAGGGCTGTGAGGATCCCCAGGGTCAGGATCACCGTGAACGCCCAGTAGCGCAGATCCACGTGCCCGAGCCAGAGCCAGGAGGCAACCGGTGCACCGAGGCAGATCGCCACGCCGACCGCGACTGTCACCTGCGCGGTGCGGCGCAGGATACGGCGATAGAGGGCACGGCTTGCTTCCGGATCGGTCTTGGTCTGATAGCTGAACGCGGGCATGGAGGCCTGAATGCTGGCCATCACGACGGAGCGGGGCAGCATGACCGTCTTGTAGGCCAGTTCGTAGATCCCCTGAAGCGCGGCATCGCCGAACAGGCTGACGAGCAGTTTCGTGGCAGGCTCGAAGAAGTTGGACAGCGTGCTCGCCACCTGAGCGCGCAGGCTGTAGCCGAGCATCTCGCGGAACCGCTCGCGGTTGAAGTGATACGGCACCCACCCGGCGGAAGGCACCCAGTGATGCAGCAGAAGCCACCCGACAATCGCCAGGGCGAGGTGCATCGCGATCTGGGCCCAGGCCAGTCCCAGCAGGCTGAAGGCCGGAATGAGCAGGAGGGCCAACAGAAGCTGCAGGATGTTTCCCGCCACGGAAAGCCGGGCCGCCACATAGCCGGCATGAAGGCCCTGAAGACTGCCCAGAACGATCCAGGACAGGTTGCTCAGAAAAGACAGAAGAAACAGCCAGGGAAGCAGCGCTTCCCCCTCCGCCAGATGATCGGCCGAGACAAGATAAGGCAGGGCCCATGTCAGGATGAGCCAGCCAAGAAGATTCAGCAGTCCGAAGATGGCGCTGTTGGAAAGTATCCCCGTTTCGATCGTATCCCGGATGACTTCCTGCTCATGATCCAGATCATGCCGTGCCACGAACCTCAACGTGGCCGTGGCAAGGCCCAGATCGCCAAGCCGGATCAGCGAGGTCCAGGCAAGCAGGAGAGACCATGTTCCGACAGCCTCGATCCCGCTGCGCTCGATCAGGATGCGGTAGGTCAGGAAGGTGAGAGCCAGGCTGACGGCGAAGGAGAACGCCTGATGGAGGACATTCTTCCTCAGGTTGAAGCGGGCTTCCGTCATGACAGATGCTGGTTCCCGGGGCGCAGATCGGCAGGGATCCCGTCAGGGCGGGACAGGGTCGCGGAGCCGCTCAGGGGGCCTCTTTCCGTACCGCAGTCCCGCGCATGGGGCGTGTCATGGACTGTCCCCTTGCCGGCAAGCACGGGGGGGATTGCGGAACCGAGGCTGCTTGCACCCTCCCGGTCGGAGAAAAGGGGTCGCGGTTGGGGATGATGCAGGTCCATAAGCTCTCCGGTCGGGAGATGGGCGGCTCGGAGGGCCACCGTCTCGCGCACCGGGACGGGAATAAAATCTGGCGAAGGGATAGGCAATGCCCGCCTGTGCTCCCAAGGCTAGAGCGGCAGGATTCCCGCGCGAAAGGCAAGGTTGCGCAAGTCATTCCTCATCCGCCTGCCGACCCCCTGGGGCGGCAGGCCCTGCCCTGAGGAACCCGACACGCCTTGCAGGCGCGGGGCGGGCCACATCACATAGCTGCGGGGAGGAAGTCCCTCCAACCCGTCGCGATAGCTGTGCTCAAGGTAATATCCCGCCGGATCGTCGACATCGCGGTAGCGATCGCGAAGATGGCGGTCGAAGAAATCGCGCGCGACAAGATAGAAGCGCGTATCGATGCTGTCGATCCGGGTGCGGCCCCAGAGATTGAAGCCAGCCTGCCCATTCCACCCCCGAAGACAGGCGGAAAAGTTACTGAGCCACAGCTTCCCCGTGCATTTGGCGAAAGCGGGGCTGTTTTGCAGGATCCTGCTGTGGCCGAGGGCATGAAGGACGATCTCGCCCTCGCCATAGCCCTTCCCTCGCCGGGCAACCATTTCCTGATCGTTGCGAAAGGAAAGGGCTTCATACCGCATATGGGGATGGGCCTGGCGCAGGGGAGCGAGATGCGGCTCCAGATCGTAACCCGAACCGTCGCAGATCACGATTTCCTCTACACCCGGCGTCCTGCTCCATTCCGCCAGACTGTCGAGATGGGCATCAAGGCGCTGTTTCGCATCGGTCAGGTTGGTCAGGGGCGCAGAGACATGGATGGCCGATGTCAGCAGGAGGGGAGGAGAAGGCGTCACAGGGTCGGCTCCGGTTGCGCTGCCGGGCAGAACCTGCCCCGGACCCTCCATAATGCCGCTCTCGCCGCCTTCGCAACCGCTTCGCTTCAGGCGCAACCGCTTCGCTTCAGGCGAAGAAGGGATAGTTGCAGACCGCATCGCCGACCAGAAGATGCATGCCTTCCAGAAGAAACTCCTCATCGCGGGACGTTTCGAACACGAGGCCGATGTGGAAGGAGGACACCTCATGCGGAACAAAACATGTCAGCCGGGTGATCCCGAGACCGGTGTCGCTCCGGGTGATGCCCTGCTCGGGAGCGGCGGTCGCCGCCGCCTGGGCAGAGGCGGGATCCGCATTCGCCCAGTAGGCGGCGCGCACCAGCCGTCCCTGTCCTGAACCATTCCACGCGCCGATGGCGGCCATCGTCACATAGCCTGCGTCCAGGGGCGCAAGGATCTGGAGCGGCACTTCCAGCGTCACCGCCTGACTGGCCGAACCACCGGCGAGATGCAGAAGGCTTGTCTGCTCGCCGGTCAGGCCGGATACCCGGGGGGAAAGGCGCAGGGTTCTGGAAAGGGATGTGAGACGCTCGGGCGGGATGCCGTTTCGCCAGGGGGACAGCCTGCCGGTGCGAAGCTGGCCCTGCTCCACGAGAGCTGTATCGAAAGCGGGATTTCGCCCGATGTAGTTGCCGCGAAAGAGCGCGACCTGCCAGGGGTTCGTCACGGCCCGGAACCCGGTCGCCTGGCCCAGGATATTCAGGTTGCGCAGGGTAACCAGGCCGTTCCTGTTATCCACCAGATGACGGCAGGTTTCATTGCCGATGAAGAACTTTGTCCCCTCGACAGCAAGCGGGGTGCCGTTCAGGACATAGGGGGCGCCTTTGTCTATCGTTGCGCGAAAGACCACGGGATAGTCGATATGTTCGATCCATCCTCCCAGCCACTGGACGGTGGAGAAGCTCCTCGCCTCCACGACCGCGCAGCTGAACTGTTCGGCCGAACAGTTCTCGAATGTCCAGCTCGCCCCGCAGCGCAATATATAGGCCGCCGGGAAATCCTTATCCGCGGCGCAGTGGTAGTGAGTGGTGTTCGTGACCTTGTTCAGGTTCACGGGGCAGCCGGTCGAGTCGGACCATGCCTCGAAAACCCTGAACGCCTGCCCGCCTCCCTGCCTTCCCCCGAAGAAGCCGAAGCGGCAGTCGTCGATCGACCAGTAGATCGGCACGCAGCGGAAGAGGAGCTGGAATTCGTTCGATATCTCCAGACGACGGATGCGGAAGCCGCCGGTGTATTTCTTCTGTGCGGGGCTGTCGTAGAAGATCACGCCGGGGGCGGCTGCCTGTGCGAAGAAGCCCTCCAGAACCGCCGCATAGATCGGTTTTTCATCCCGGTCACGGAAGATGGCCCCCCCTTTTACCGTGCAGACGAGGCCGTAGCGCCCCGCCTGAAGCTCTCCCCCCGGGCCTTCGATGCGCATGCCGGTTACGGGCTGGATCTCGTTGACCGCATAGGTATGCGGCCCGAGGCGCACCTTGCCGCGGGCGATGGCGCGTGTCAGGGCCGCGCTGTCATCCGTCCGCCCGTCGCCCGCTGCCCCGAAGGCGTCGAGATCCACGTAGCCATCCCGGTCCGCCTCCACCGCCAGCGTCGTTCCCCCCGCTGTGACCAGGTCGGGGGCGGCCGTCCGGTCTGCGGCCAAGGTGACATAGCCGAAGCTCCCGGCCCGCAGCCTGTCGCCCGGATCGAACGGATGCCGCGCCGCGCGGAGGCTGGCCACATCGGGGTAATGCGCCCCCGAGAGGAGCCGCCAGCGGCTGCCATCCTCATGGCGCGTGGCGCCCGCCGGGTCGCGCCGGTAAACCAGTTCCAGCCCGTCCCCCATGACCCGGGCGAGGCGGGTTGCGGGATTGAGGGGCGCGGAGAGGAACTCCGCCTTGCCGGGCCAGGGCATGGGCGTGGCGATCAGGCCCGCCTGCTCCAGCATCGCGGCAGCGGTCTCCGCCGTCTCCACAGTGGTCCGGCCCCAGTCGAGCCCGCCCGTCTCCGTCCCCACCAGCGGGCGCCCCGGCTGCGGATGGAGCGGCGCCACCGGCATGTCGAGCCTGAGCGCCGCATCCAGCCTCCGCGTCTGGTCCTGCAACGCCCGCACGATGAGGTCGAGCTGTGCCTCCAGTCCGTGCCGCCCCCCGCTCCGTCCCCAGCCCTGCGCAAGCTGGCTCTGCCGGAAGGGCAGAAGCAGACCCCCCGCCAGCCGCTCCGCCGTTTCGGGCGCGAGCAAAAGCTCCCCCGTCGTAGAGGAAGCGGGCGGGATCAGCCGGAACTCCGCCTCCGACAGTTCGATCCGTGTATCGTGATGCAGGACCAGCACCCCGATATCCCCCGCCTCATAGGGATGCGGGATGGCATAGGGGCCGGGACCGGAGATGCCCTGCACCGGCGAGGGGACGAAGTTCGGAACGGCCACGACGCGCCTCCTGGGGGCAGACCCTGGCTGGAGCCTTCCAGTCTTGGTGGTTTGGGTCAAGCGCGGGAATGTCGGGGCGGATCATGGCGGCTGGTTTCTGCTCCTGCCGCCATCCGATATTTCCGGTGAGCCATCGCCCGCCGGAGGGGCGCTCAAGGCAATTCAGGAGGTGGAAGTGGCCTGTGGCCCGGAGCTTTCCCGCACGGGGCTCCGCAAGCAAAACTCCTTCACGCGGGCATAGGTCGCGGCCAGTTCGTGCCGCGGTGCGTTGAAGAGTTTCTGCTGGTCGGCGGAGGCGAGTTCCGCACCGCGCAGGCGATCCCGCGCGAAGGTGGATTTCGCGCGCAGCCGGTAGAGCAGGGTCTTGTAGCCGGCAAAGCGCCGGGCTTCCGATTGTATCCGTGCCCATTCCCGCGGATTGTCGGACCTGTCCTTCGCCAGCACATAGGCGCGGTTGAGGATATGCATGACCCCCATCGCCCGCCCCGCGTCCCGCCGTTCGGGGGCCTTGTGGTGATAGATGAACGCCTGCGTCGCAGCCACGACGCAAAAATTGTCGAGCGTCCGCAGGGAGGCGTCGATATCCTCGAACAGCGCGTAACGGCCCAGCCCTTCATCGAACTGAAGGGCACGGATCACCTCTGTCCGGAAGGACATGCGGAAGCCGGTCATGTAGGGAACATGGATCGCCTGCACCTCTTCCAGCCAGTCCGGCTGCCGCAGGCGCGCAAGTTTCTGCGCGGCAAGGGTCAGGAAAGGGTCGGGGATCAGCCGGTCCTCCATCCGCCGCCGGAGGGGCAGAAGGGCAAGGGACATCGCATCGCTCCGCCGGCGGCGGTAGCCGGGGCGGTCGCTGGCCCCGGCGATGCCGGCGCTTTCATGAGGGGCATGGGCTTCCGCCGCGCAGACCCCTCCGATCAAACCCTCGGTATCCCGCTCATAGACCCGCATGATGTGATCCATCGCATCGGGATAGAGAAGGGAATCGTCATCGGGAAACAGCACGACTTCGCCGGTGACATGGCGCAGGCCGAGGTTGCGCTGCGCCGCCGCGCCCGGTCCGCTGCGGATGTAGCGCACAGGCAAGGGAGCCGCGGCCGCGAACTCTTCGACAAGGCTGCGGACGGCCGCTTCATCATCACTTGAATCAACGACAATGATGTCCTGAGGCGGACGGGTCTGGCCGAGCAGCATCGGTATGCTGAGCTTCAACGCTTCCAGCCGGTTCCGGGTCGCAATCACGCAGGAGTAGTTCATGGTGAGATCCTCGTACTCGTACTACGGCAAGGGAGTCACCACCAATGATCTTCAACATGATAATGTTTTACAAGATAAGACGTGACCGGGAGGCCAAGCTCGTAGCAAAAAATTTCCGGTCTGCATGCCTCTTGTGCGAAAGGCGTGCGGTCAGTCCAGAAATTCGATGTTCGGAACATGGGTGAGGCTGGTCCGATAGATCGCGCGTATCTTGTAATCGTTGCCGCTGTACAGTTTCACTTTGCGTCCAACGATCGCCGCACCGATGCCGATATGTAACCGGTCGGTCACGATTGTTTCATACCGGGCGATCTCGCGCAGGAAGTCGTCGCCGTTGGACATGTGATTGCCAAGCGCGCTGATGTCAATGTTGCCCGCGGCCTTCTCGAACCGATGAGAGGATTCCCGATCGCGCCGGTAGGCGTAGCCTACAGGGGTTTCCGGGGGGCCGAAATCGTACTTCAGTCCCTTGGCCATCAGGTAGAGCGCCATATCATGACAGAAAAGCGACCGCGGACAGGCTTCCTTGCTCTCATATTCATCTCGGCGAAACAGGGTTCCCCGCACTTTTGGTGCCTGATGGTATAAAGTGGAGGGTAAAACGATGAGATTGTCTGTGAAATAGGAAATAAAGGCACAGATATCGCCAGCGTGACGATAGTTGTGCCCCCAGGCGGACCCGCCCGAGTAGATGAAGAGATACCGGTTCCTGCGGGCGAGATAGGGCGCCAGGAAATAGCGGGCCGATCCCTTGCCGAGATGAATTTCGGTATGGGGAATCCGGTAGTCATACAAGAACCGCTTCGCCCCGTGACGGATCAGCCCATCCCCGAAGTTGCCGGGATTGGGCAGGAAAATGACCTGCCGCCCCGCCGATTTCTCCTGGATGACACGGGCCAGCGTATCGAAGGCAGGCAGGAGATGGCTGCTGGAAACTTCTGCAGGCGCTTTGGCCAGGGGGGTGACGCGCTCCGAGGAGGTGGGAAAGGGCAAGAGATTCATTTCAGGCTCCGGGAAGAGGCTCTGTTACAATGTCGATTGATTGCCACAAAAGGCAATGCAATACATTTTATTTTTTAAAAATAAAAGAATAACTCTGTTTCCTGGTCGGCGGCCGGGGCGATGTGAATCGGCAGGGAGACCGTCGGACCGGGTGAAACAGAAACAGCCCTGACCCGGAGGCAGGGCTGTTTCCTCCGGAGACTCCCGGAGATCCGTTTCCCGTGTCGCCCGTCAGGCGGCGGGCTGACCGGTCGCCACATGGCCGTCATGGGCAAGCATCCGCCAGATCATGCCCCCGATCACCGCGCCGAGCAGAGGCGCCAGCCAGAAGAGCCACAGCTGACCAAGCGCCCATCCCCCGGCAAAGAGCGCCTGGCTGGTTGAGCGCGCCGGGTTGACCGATGTGTTGGTCACCGGAATGGCGATCAGGTGGATCAGCGTCAGGGCCAGCCCGATCGCGATTCCGGCGAAGCCCGCGGGGGCACGCGGATGGGTCGCGCCAAGGATGATGATGACAAAGAAGGCGGTCAGGATCGTTTCGATCAGGAACGCCGACATCATCGAGTAGCCCCCGGGCGAATGGTCGCCATAGCCATTTGCGGCAAAGCCGCCGATCTCGAAGCCCGGCTTGCCCGTTGCAATCAGATAGAGTGCGGCGGCGGCGAGAATGGCCCCTGCAAGCTGCGCCACGACATAGGGCACGACATGGGCGGAGGGAAATCGCCCCGCGACCGCCAGCCCGACAGAAACCGCGGGGTTGAAATGCCCGCCCGAGATCCAGCCGACAGCATAGACCATGGTCAGCACGGTCAGCCCGAAAGCGAGAGCCACGCCTGCGAACCCGATCCCGAGTCCGGGAAACGCCGCGGCAAAGATGGCACTGCCACAACCGCCAAAAACCAGCCAGAAGGTTCCAAGCCCTTCGGCAACCAGCTGCTTCTGCATGATGGAGAACTCCCGAAATTGGGTAGACGTACTGAAAACCTCGTTAAGTTTGCACCCGCTTATCCCTTTAGACAAGATGCTGCGATCATCGCTCCGATATCCGGCCGGATCTGCGGTCTGCTTGTACCCGGGGCGAGGGCCGAGTGTATCCGTTGTAACATGACGTTTGTTCAGGCCCGCACGTCGCACGAGCGGGTTTTTTATGCCGCCTTTGTCAGGGACCATGCCGTTTGCACGGCATATAACGCCTTAAATGAACTCTGGCATTGACCGCCCCGGAGCGCCGACGCCTCCGCAGAACAATATCAATTGGCCATGCGGAGTTACATCTTGACCGGGGCATGACTTAGTGAAGGAGAAAGTCATTATCCCGCTCTGATGATTCATCATGATGATACCATAAGCAATACTATTGATTTTGGCGTAAATAATCGCGATTCATTGAAATCGATCCTGCAGACCCATTTCCAATACAAAAGATTTCATAAACTTCATAATATGTTATAGAGATCGGCATTCGGAAATCATGTGCCAGAATTGAGGTGCTGCGGGAAAAGAGATTAAATCATATCAAAATGAACTCATTTTACTTCTTTATGTATGGCCCGGGGCAGCATATTTATGAAGCCAATCGACATGTTCGATGCCAATAAAATCCTGTTGACGAAGACCGATAGGCTATATTAATTCCGAACCGGATTTCTTGACGCCAGAAATAGAAATGGTCACCCTGCGATGACTTAGTGATTTCGGATTATTACTGGCCGCATGTCCGGCCATGTATATTATTATATAGATATTTATATTAATCATGTCGCTTGCTCAATGCTTCCAGAGATAAAAATCGCCTGCGCCATCGCGATTATCGTCGTCACTGTAATATATTTTGCGCTTTCTGTTTCCACGCGCGAGGATCAGGAATGTCAGGATGAGGGCGGCGAGGATCCCGATTACCTAGATACTTTCTGGTGAGATAGGTCCTGATCACCCGCGATCAGAGGGGGGGCCTATTGTCCTGCTCTCTGCTGCGCATCAGGCGGAGCGCATCGGCGAGCCACAGGCGGGCGAGGCCGTGATAGAGCGGCTCCGGCGTCAGGATCCGGGCCACCCCGTAGCCGATGAGCGCCGTGGCCATGACGGGCAGGATGTCGTCATGATTGCCGGTCATCTCGAAGACGATGACGAAGGCGGTCATCGGCGCCTGAACCACTCCGGCGAAATAGCCCGTCATGCCAAGCACCGCCGCCATGCCGCCCGGCGTGCCGATCAAGGCCCCGATCACGCTGCCCAGCCCTGCGCCGACGGAAAGGGAGGGCGCGAAGAGGCCGCCGGGAATCCCCGAGACGGTGGAGGCCAGCGTGGCTGCGAGCTTTGCCAGAAAAAACTCGGGTCCCAGCGTCTCGCCCCCGATCGCCGCGCGGGCGTGGTCATAGCTTGTGCCGAAGGCCGCCCCGTGCGTGGCGATGCCCGCCACCGCCACGACCAGCCCGGCGATCCCTGCGACCGCCACGATCCGCCGCGCAGGTGATCCGGGATTCCAGCGCCGGATCCGCCGCGTGAGCCAGAGGGCTCCGGCAGAGAACCCGGCCCCCAGAACGCCGCCCGCCACGCCCGTGGCAAGGATCAGCGGCAATCCCTCCGCCAGCGCCAGCGTGCCCTGCGAGGCCCCGAAATAGGTGTAATGCCCCTCTATCGCCAGGGAGGCCAGGCCGGCGATCACGACGGTGGACAGCACAAGGCCATTCGTGCGGGCATGATAGCTCCGCCCCATTTCCTCGATGGCGAAGACGATCCCGGCAAGGGGGGTGTTGAAGGCCGCGGCGATCCCCGCCGCCGATCCGGCCAGGATCAGCCCCCGCGCCTGAGTCATGCCGCCGAGCCGGGCGGAAAGCAGCATGATCGCCGCGCCGATCTGCACCGTCGGCCCCTCCCTCCCGATGGAGGCGCCGCAAAGCAGGCCGGCCACGGTCAGCAGGATTTTCCCCACCGCCGTTCGGATCGAGAGATAGATGAGCCGCCCCCGCCCTTTCAGCTCTCGCGCCGCGATGGTCTGTGGGATGCCGCTGCCCTGCGAGCCGGGGAAATAGCGCCAGGCGATGAGGGCGCAGGCGATGAACCCCGCAGGGGTCAGCAGGAGCGTGGCCCAGAGCCGCCACGGCGGGCCGGAGATCATCCTGCCGAACAGATGTTGCGCGGTATCGGCGGCATGGGCAAAGGCCACGCTGACCAGCCCCGTGACAAGCGCGCCGATCCAGAAGACGAGCCTTGCCCGCCAGCGGGCCGGGGAAACGAGCAGCGCCTGCGACCGGCGGAGAGCCCCCCGGCGCAGCCGCGCCCGGACCGGGCGGGAGGGAGCACCGCCCTCCTCCGGCCTTCCCGCAGGGCCCGACCGCAGATCCTGCCCCAGATCCTGCTCAGGCTCCTGCTCACGCTCCTGCCGCGCATCCGGCTCCCCATCCGCCCGGAACATGGCAGAGGGGGGAGAGGTGCCGCTTTCCCCGCCTCCGGCATTTGCGGTGGAGGCAGGTCCGGCTTCGGCCGGTTCCTGAAGCGGGTGCGTGGCGGGGGGCCTCTTGTAGGGCATGACACCTCCGGGATTTCCTTTCCCGCCTGCACCCGTTCGGCGCTGGACGCAAGCTTCCTGCCCGTCCTGCGGCTGTCCAGCCACCCCCTCTGGCCGATCTTTACTGACAGCCCATCGTTCCTCCAAAGGGAAGGATGGCCATTTCCCGCTTTTTCGCTGTTTTTAGGGGTGGCTTTTGCACCCATTGCGATATGTCTACAAGTTCGGGGCATTCCGTGCCGGGACGGATACGGAAGGACCCCTGCAGGAACGGCTTTCCAGAGGGAGGTTCCATGTCACTCGTTCAGACGCTTTTAACCACGGTATTGTCCGGTCCTGTCGTGGACCGCATCGCCGGGTTGATCGGGGTCGATCCTGCCAAGGCGCGGCAGGCGATCACGGCGGCAGCCCCTGCCTTGCTGGCGGGTCTCGTCAGCGCAGCCACCAATCCGCAGGGCAGCAAGGCGCTTGTCTCTGCGCTTACCGGGCTCGGCAAGCAGGAGGGGGATCCGCTGGCTGACGACCTGACCGCCACCGGGGCGGGCGTGACCGGCGTGGGGGGGATACTCTCCTCCCTCTTCGGAGAGGGGACGCTCAAGACGCTGTCCTCCAAGGTAGGGGATTACGCCGGTCTTTCGCAGGAGAAGTCGGCCCCGCTGATGGGGGCCGTAGGCAGCCTCCTGCTCGGCTCGCTCGGCAAGGCCGTGGCGGCGCCGGGGGCTACGCCCGCGGGTATCCTCGATCAGCTCATCGCCGGAAAGGACGAGATCGCCAAGGCCCTGCCTTCCGGCCTGGCCCAGAGCCTCGGCGCGGCGGGCGGGTTGCTCGGCGGGCTGGGCGGGGCTGCCGCCTCTGCGGCGACCACGGCTTCGACTGCCGCGGCGAGCGGCGTGGAATCCGTGACGGCCAAGGCCGCAGCCGCCAAGACGGCCGTGGAAACACCGCCTGCCGCCACAGCGAAACCCGCGGCCACCCCCAAGAAAGAGACACCGCCGGCCCAGAAAAGCCCTTCGAAACTGCCGTTGATACTGGGGGTCGTGGTACTGGCCCTGCTGGCCGCATGGGCACTCGGCGCCTTCCGCTCGCCGCCCCCGGCTCCGCCCGCTCCCCCGCCCGCGGCAGCCCCGGCGCCGACATCTACGCCGCCGGCAACCTCAACGACCCCCGAGCCGGCGACTCCCGCACCAACCCCCGCACCGACTACCACCCCGGCTCCGTCCGGCGGGCCGACGGATGTGATCACAGGGGCTATCGACCGGCTGCGCAGCACGCTTGACACCGTGACGGACCGCGCCAGTGCCGAAGCGGCGCTTCCCGCCCTGCAAGGGGTGAGCGACAGTCTCGGTTCCGTTGCCTCGATGGTGAGCGCCCTGCCAGATACCGCGAGGACTGCGATCAACGGGGTCATCAACAGTGCCCTGCCTGCCCTGCAATCCACACAGGAACGGCTCTTCGGCAATAGCGAGATCGCCGAGGTGATCCGCCCGGTGCTCACCGATGTGATGAGCCGCCTGCGCGGGCTGGTCGAGTAACAGGTCGACTGATCTTGCGGGAGGCGGCACGAGCCTCCCGCAATTTGGCAATCCGGGTCACCCCTGTCCGGGGAGCGGCTCCTTCCTGCATGGGTCGGAAAATCCCCGTAGAGGTCGCCGCCCTGCTCCTGTTGCGGGGCGAAGGGACAGGGCCAAGGGACAGGGAACAGGGGACGACCCCACCCTTCCCTTCGGCGCCAGCCCACTCGCCGTTTGCTGAGCCGATCCACACCTTCAGCCCGCTTCCGATGAACATGGCGTCGTCGCCAGCGCCCCTGGTTCGCTCAGCGCCGTGGCGGCGTCCTGAAACGCCGCCCCTGGCAATGGCACGACCGCGACTTCGGCAGAGCGCCTCCACCCCGGCAGCGGCGGCGGCCCCATTGCCAATGCATTGCGATGCGGTGCGGCATGTGGAACCGCTGCGCCAGCCGACAGAAGGGCCCATGCCGGCGCCTTTCCGGCCCGCGGAAAGACTGGCATTTCGGGGCGATAGGCCGGAATGGGGGCGATCACGCTCCGCCCGATCAGCGGCGCTGGGCCACGCGTCGCAGCCCTTCTGGCGGATGACATCGACCTGACCGAAGCCCCGCCGGTGTAGGAAGGCGACCTTGGGCAGCCAGCGCAGGGGCTGTGGCAAAGGGGCCGCGCGGCAGCTCGCTATCCGCATGGCCTCCGGCGGACGACCGGGCCTCATGCTGCGGGAGGAGCAGGCCCTTGGCGTCTCGGTGAGTAAGTTTATCGGTAGAAATGGTAGAAATGATGGCGATGACGGGGATCGACCCGCTCCCGCGACAGCCTTGCATGCTCATCGGATAGGGCAGCCTTGCTGGCGAAGGGCCGCGAAAGGCAGGAAGCCAGACTGCAGGTCAGGGAAACATCATGACCCGCAGGATCCGCAACAGGACGGGATTCAAACGCGGATTCCCCTGCCGCCCTCCCCTTCTGAGGCCATTCAGGCCCTGCCCTGTTCCCCCTTCTGGAGACCTGCTGCCGGCCGTGACCGGGCGAGAAGGCTTCTCAGAACTCCCGGCAGCCGTTCCTGCAACTCGCCGAAACTATGGGCGGAGAGCCTGAGACCGGCGATATCGCCGGAGGTGGCCGTCCAGACTCCGGCGGCATCGTTCCAGCGGGTACTGACGGTAATCTTCGGCTGTGGCATTCCAGTCCTCTCGATCATCTTCTGTTCCTCAATCTCCGCACCCCCTGCCGGGTTCCCGCGTCTTTTGCGTCTGCGGCGATGGGGCGCGGCGCCTGATTGCTGTGATGTGGCTGCTGGGGTGGCCCGTCTGCGACCGGCCTGCAGTACTCAGGCCCGGAGCAATCGGCGCTGGACACCCGGCCCGGAGCATCCGGCCTAAACACCTGACCCCGAACACCTTGGACACTTGGCCCGGACTTGGTCGCCTTCGTGCCCATTTAGCGCGCACCGCCCGCCAAAGAGGCACAGGAAGAAGACAAATATCTCACCTTGTGTGACAAAGCGACACATGACACTCCCTTCGTTATGTGCCGAAGGCCCTTTGGCGGGCGCATCGGTTGCCTAGGGCAGGTGCGCCGATTATGGGGGCCTCATTGTAACAAGGGAGTGAGGATGACCCAGCAATCCCAACAGGCCGCCGAGCCGAAGTGGAGCATCGTCGGGCCTGGGCTCGTCGTGGCCGCGACCGGCGTCGGGGCGGCCGACCTTATCGCCACCACTGTCGCAGGCAGCAAATACGGCTATGCCCTGCTGTGGTCGGTGATCGCAGGCTGCATCATGAAGGTGATCCTGGTGGAGGGTGCTGGTCGCTATACCCTCGCCACGGGCAACACGATCTTCGAAGGCTGGTCGAGCCTTGGCAAATGGACCAGCTGGTATTTCGGTCCCTATATCGTCATCTGGGGCTTCGTCTATGGCGCGGCCGCCATGGCGGGCACGGGACTTGCGCTCTATTCGCTGTTCCCCTTCTTCAGCGTCGCCGTCTGGGGCATCATCTCGGGGCTGCTGGGCATGGCGCTCGTCTGGTCGGGCAAATACGACCTGTTCGAGAAGGTGCTGACCGTGATGGTCATCCTGATGTTCATCTCGATGGTCGCCGCCGCCGCCTTTACCGTACCGAACCTCGGAGAGATCGTGCGGGGGCTCGTCCCCCATATCCCCGAAGGCGCGATGATCAACGTGCTCTCCGTCGCGGGCGGCGTGGGCGGCACGATCACGCTTGCCGCCTATGGCTACTGGTTGCGGGAAAAGGGCTGGGACACGCCGCGCTACATGAAGGTCATGCAGATCGACAACGGCGTCGCCTATCTGGTGACCGGCATCTTCGTCGTGGCGACGCTGATCGTGGGCGCGGAGCTGCTTTACTCGGCCAATATCGCCATCGGTGGTGGCGATCAGGGGATGGTGGACCTCGCCACCGTGCTGGGCGAACGCTATGGCACCTGGATGAGCAAGCTGTTCCTGATCGGCTTCTGGTCGGCGGCCATGTCCTCTCTCGTCGGCGTGTGGAACGGGGTGAGCCTGATGTTCGCGGACTTCCTCGGCCATGTGCAGGGCAAGCCGCATAACGACCCCGACCGGCTCGCCGGCGGGCGGTATTACAAGTTCTACATCGTCTGGCTGACGATCCCGCCCATGGTGATGCTGTTCCTGGGCCAGCCGGTCTATCTGATCCTGGCCTATGGGGTGCTCGGCGCGCTGTTCATGCCCTTCATGTCGGTGACGCTGCTGTGGATCCTGAATACCGACCGCGTGCCGAAGCAATGGCGCAACGGGCTGTTCATCAACATCATGCTGCTGCTCTGCACGCTGGCCTTCGCCGCTCTCGCGGTGGATCAGCTCCGCGGCGCGATCATGCGGGTGTTCTGAGCTGCCCTGAAAACCGGAAAAGCCCCGCCTTCGCGCGGGGCTTTTTCATTTGGGGCTTCTCCTTTCAGGCAGAGGTCGGGCATGGTCGGCCCCCGGCATGAGGGAAACCATGGCCCAGAACATCTACGACACCCCCGATTTCTTTGCCGGCTACAGCCAGCTTCCGCGCCAGGTTCTGGGGCTGGCAGGCGCGCCGGAATGGGACGCCATCCGCGCCCTGCTGCCGGATGTGAGGGGCGCGCGCGTGGCTGATCTGGGCTGTGGCTTCGGCTGGGCCTCCCGCTGGTTCCGGGCCGGGGGCGCCGCCTCGGTTCTGGGGTATGATCTGTCGGAGAACATGATCGCACAGGCGCGGGCCAGAACCGATGATCCGGCCATAGAGTACCGCATCGCTGATCTGGAAGAGCTCACCCTGCCCGCGAGTGCCTTCGATCTGGTCTACAGCGCGCTCACCTTCCATTACATCGTCGACTTCTCCCGGCTGGCCGAGATGATCCATCGGGCGCTGGTGCCGGGGGGCAGCCTGGTCTTCACCATCGAACATCCGGTCTACATGGCCGCGGCGCATCCCCGCTGGACGGAGGATGAGGACGGCCGCCCGACCTGGCCCGTCAACGGCTATGCCGATGAGGGGGAGCGGCGCACCGACTGGTTCGCACCCGGAGTGGTCAAGCAGCACCGTAAGCTCGCCACGACGCTCAACACGCTGATCGCGGGCGGTTTCGATCTGCTGCGGCTGGACGAATTCGCTCCGACCAGGGCACAGGTCACCGCCATGCCGGAACTTGCGGTGGAGCGGGAGCGGCCGATGATCCTGCTCGTCGCCGCCCGGAAGCGCTGAGATATCGGGATCGGCACTGTAGGGGCCATCAGGCGCCGTCAGGGCGCGGGCATGGACCATTGACGGATTTCCGTTTTCTTCCAGCCATACTTTCTGTGATCACAGCAAGGGAGATGCGGCAAAGTCAATCGTGACTATCGGAAAATGTATGTGCGTTGGTGCACATATCATGTGTGATTACGGTACTTATCTACTTTTATGTTTGAGCCTATATCAGTGCCGTAGCCGATGGAAAGATCGGTGGACCGCAAGAGTGAAACTGCAAGACGGTCCAAACGAAGGATGAAAGAGATGTTTGCCAAATCCATGCTCGCCGTTGCTCTTCTGGGTCTTGCCGCTCCCGTCATGGCGCAGGGCGTCAATCCCGGCAAAGCCCAGCTTGCCCAGCAACTCGGTGTGAACCCCACGGAATTCAGCCTGAACGAGCTGGTCCAGCTCGACAATGCGAAACGCAACAATGACCATGAGCGGATCAACCTGATCCTCAGCCATGATGCGATGGTCACCCGCGGTGCCAACACCCCTACCGCGCTGATCGTACCGGATTACGTTGACGACTGATCCCCCGGATCACTGCACCACTCGCACAGGGCACGCCATTCGCGTGCCCTTTTGCTTTGCCGCCTGTGTGCCGATCCCGGGCAAGCAGGCGGACGACGGGGGCTTTTCCGCCATCGCCGCCCGGTGCGGCTTTCCGGGATATTTCCGGCGTTCCGCTCACCTTTCGGTGCTGCGGAACGCCGCAAGCCCGCCCCCAGCCTCATCAAAGAGAATAAGGGCCTGACCGGTGGGATCTATCTGCCAGCGCCGCGCCGCTTCGAGCGCCTGGAAAAGCGCCATTTCCTGCCCCATCGCGATGGGCGGACAGGCCATCATCGTGCTGGCGACGCGGCCGAAATCGATCCGCTCCCCCTCTATCCTCGCCTTGCCGGTGATCATGTTGCAGCCGCCAGAGCCGGACAACGTGCCATCTGCCGCAATCTCGATCACCGACTGGACGCCCGCCTCCGCCGGCTGACCCATGAGGCTTTCGAGCCGCCAGAGGCCCGCGGGGCTTGCGGCGGGGGTGGCGACGCGTTCCACCACGATTTCGGCCTGCCCTGCCGGGTGCTCGAAGGCCGGATGATGGGCTGTGGTGATGAAAAGCAGCTGCCCCCCTGCCGTGATGCGTGCCTGCAACGCATAGCTGTGGTTCGGCACGATGGCGGCCGCGTCATAATCCAGAGCGAAGGGAAACGGCGCGGCATGGTCGGACTGCAGCGTGGTTTCGCCAAGAACCGTCGCCGGCGCATCGGCGCGGGAGACATCGACGAGCTTCACCTCCACTTCGGCTCCGGGCGGCAGGGCCATACGCTCCCGATAGGTGACGGTTCCACGCAGGGTCTCGGCGGAAAGGGGACTGGTGGAAAGGGAACCGGTCAAGACAGCCGCGGCCAGCATGGCGCAGGCAGGGAAGCGGGAACGGATCATCTGCGGCCTCTTCATGTAAGGGCATGGACCGGCAGTGTAGCAGGGGTAAGGCCACTCTGTGGAGCAGTCAGCCGCTTCCTGACATTCTTTCGCCCGCGCCCCCTGTGATCACATGTTCAGAGCGGCGGGCCGCAGGGCATCGGGGGGCCATGCCTTCAGGAAGCGGTGAGTGGCATGGCAATGGCGCGCGGCGCAATGACGGCTGATGTCGACAGGTGATGCATCTGCATTCCACGGCCGAGGCTGTCCTTGGCCATTTGGAGAAATGGCTGCCGCCTGTTCCGCTCGTGGCAGCCAGCAGGCCGACCGCCCTTCAGGCCAATGCCCGATGGCTGGCGACCTCCTGCCGCCTGCATGGACCAGAAGAGGCAACCACAGAACCGCTGGTCGATGGAGGATTCACCCGCCGCCACCGTGATCTGTAACAACACGCCTGTTTACTGAGATATCGGATACTGTAGGCGCAGAATTTTGCGATTCCGCGCGCCACATGAAACGACCAGACTGTCCTCCATCATTACCGATAAGTTGCGCTTATCGAATGAGATGCAATAATGACAACGCGGCGTCTGAGAACACCCCGTAATGATCGCATGAATCGCCGAAATGGGCGGGTATCCGGGATTTATCGTGTTCTGAAAGTCCTCCGTCCCGCCATCCCTACGGGCCGCGATGACCCCGGCGGGTGCAGGGCGCAAGAATGATGCCGAAACGGGTTGCCTTCTTACCGGTGCTGCGCTGGCTGGCCGCTTCTGTGGTTCACGGCGGAGGCGCATAAAATTCTGACCCCCGCACATCGTTCTGAGTGACAGGGCCGTGGTATTTTTGCATCCAGATGTTCTCGACGGGAGCCAATTGGCCGCCACAGGGCTGTCCGGGAACGGGGCGGCGGGTGCCTGAGTCCCTCCCTGCGCCCGATCGACAGCACGGGAGGGTCCTGTTCGGTCCCGCCACGCCTCACTTGCCGATCCACTGTCGTGACAGAAAATCGTTGGCGACAGCCAGATCTCCACTCCTGGCATGCAGGGACCGTTTCCTCCGCTGCGGGCTTTCCTGCTGCCCCGCTCACAGATAGCCACCGCCATTGAGCAACGCCTTCTTCCACGGGGGATCCTCATCGGATGCACGCCGTATTCGGCCGCCAGCTCCGACACAGGGCGCTCGCCTTTCACGGCTTTCAGCGCGATCGCGCCTCCGTCACTGTTTCGGGGGGAGCTCAGCCCGCGCTCGGTGGAAATGGTCTCCTCTCGGAAGACCCCGGGGCCGATGGCCTATCGGGAACCGGATCGTCCCATCTCGCGTGACCTGCGGCGTGTATTGCCACAATGGGTTGAAGGGAAACACCGATGTCTGGGAGGGCAACCGCGACTATTCTACGAGTAACATCGTCCCTGGCCCAATGCTGCGTGCATAAGGAACCTGAGCATGGCACTATTTCGGTATCGGCCTCGGGCTGCCAGGCTCGCGGGCAGCAGGCTCACTTCCTCGCCTCTCTGATCGCGAGATCGGGCTACGGCTTGCGTGCGCCACACGAGGAACCCGTTAGGTATACGACAGTGGGAGCAGTTATGTCGGGCATGCTGGACCATGACCCATACCCTTCGATCCGGGACGGCGTGCCGAATTTCGCTATGGACGGCTGGGTCTATGGGCTGCGCGGGGACGAGATCGAGGCGCTGGAACGCGCTGTGACCTTCTCTGGCCCGGCTCACGCCACCTTGGAGGGGATGGCGGTCGAGTTCCGCCTTGTCGGTACGGGAGGCGAGGCGGTCACCGGCTGGGTAAGCGCAGGCAGGATCACCGGTGGGGCATGGAGCGTCAGGCGGTCGATCCCGGCCACGAAGCATTGGTGCTGGCGGGAGGTCCGCCTGACAGCCAGCCCGGAGATCGTGGCGCGGAGCGTCGGGCGCTGCGCTGTCGGGTTCAAGCATCTGCTGGTTGGCCCGTCCTCGCTGGCGCGCGGAACCCAATGCCCCAATCCGAGCGTCTACGGCGCGGCGTTCACCATGCCTCCCCTGCCCGACATCGGAAAAGTTGCCTACTGCACCTTCTGGGAAGGGAAATCCACATTGGCCGGAGGGTCTGATGAGGCTCCTGCCCGGTACGGAATTACAGGGTCGGGGACGCCCCCCGTCAGCACGACCAATCCCGACAGCTTCCAGAACTGCGGTCAGATGCTCCTTGCCCAACAGCTTGCCAGCATGGTTCCGGGCATCCACGCCATCGTCAACGCCTCGGAGGCGGGGCGAGGCGTCTGGGGCGGGTCGAGGAACCTCCTCCGAATGCAAGCCGAGATTGACCAGCTTCAGACGATGATCGACCTAGCGGGAAACGACATCACGGTCCTGCTGTTCAACGAAGCCGTCAACGCGGGCAGTGCCACACAGACGCTGGCCTCCGTCCTCCGAGGGGGGGCGCCCGGCCAACTCATGCACTTCGACCAGATCATTCAACCGGGCTATAGGCTGGTAAATGCGCCCGCGCGTGGCCAACAGGCGGTCAATTCAAAACCTGCCAAAGACCAATATATCCAGTCAGCCATCCAATTCGCCGCTGAAGGGGGCGTGACGGGTGTCCTCGCTCTTACGCGCATGGATTTGCGCGACACCGCAGGCTTGGTCGGAAACCTTACAGCGCATCCGAGGCAGGACGTTACGAATGGCGCTGTCTTGCAGGCCCCGATAACAGGCATGGCTCTGGCAAGCGCTCTCGGACGCGGCCCGGGCATTCCTCATTTCGGACAAGCCAGATTTGGCAATGCGCGTCGAACGGAGATCATCGTGCCTGTCGTCGCGGCGAACCGCGGGAATATATCGGCCCTCAATCCGAAGAACATCTCGGGTTTCATGTGGACAGACGTGGCCGGCGGGACGACGAGTTCGTATCTCTTGGCAAGCCTGTCGGATGGGGAAGTCACGATTGTTCACCCCGAGGGAAAGGCGTTCCCGGTCAGCACCAAAGTGCGCATCACTCCGAGCCTCTATCACAGCGCCGGGGGCTACTTCCAGCAATGGCCGGGAAATGGGCAGCCGGGGGCGACTGCGATGAACGATGCCGGAGATCAAACCGTTTTCGAGGGGATCGTGTGGGAGGCATATCCGAAGGGGTTGTTCAAATACGGCCTCCCGGTGATAGGGCAGGTCAGCAAGGATGGGCTATATCTGCCGGTCTACGAGAAAGCGGTGCTGCCCTACGCCCCCTGACGCGCCTTGCGCCTGCGCCCGACTGCCCAAAGCGCAGCCGTCCCTGCCAGCAGCAGCGGGGCGGCAGCAGGAAGGGGGACGGGGGCAAGGGTTGATCGCACGACCGTAGAGGGTATTCGCTCGCTGATATCATCATATCCCTGTTCAAAAAGTTCATCCCAGAACGGGTTCCAGCCCGGCCCACCAAATATGTAATCTTCACTTCCACCGATAGCTTCAGAGCCAGAAAAAGATACTATCTGCCCGACGCTATCGAACGATATCTCAATCGAGTTTTGCATCGTCACAGGGTATCCGACAGGCCAAGCCCCTGAAAAGATAAGTCCGATTTCATGTAGAATGGTCTGCCCATCATCATCGGTTGTAAAGGCGTCGTATGTAGAGGATCCCGCTATACTTACTTCCGCCACCTGCGGCCAATAGTTCGCAGTAAATCTGAGTGTAGTGTTCGCAATTGAGCGACCAGGGTAGAGGGCTTCGTTTATAATTAGAGAACCACCAGATCGACGGAAATACCCTCCATTCACTGTGTCATCATTGATATTGGGGTCCCAGCTACGCTGTGTCCACTCAAAGTCGAACTTGTAAATCGCTGCATCAGCCTGCCCCACCGTCAGGCAAGCCGCAGCCGCCAGCGCAAACGCTCTCATCCCAAATCCTCCGATTAACCAATCGCCTCACGGTGCCGTGAGGCCGACGATTCGAGCAAGTGCAAAGATTAAGATGTATCAGTCCGCAGGGATGACGGATGCCTCAAGGCGGATCAGCGCCTTCGTCGCGCCCAGCAGGGGTGAAGAGCGTGGGGTTTTCTGATCGGAGACAGCGCCTTGTAAAGGCCTCCCGGCTCAGGCCTGCGTCTCGGCCCCCCGGCGACATGCCACGGGCGCGATCGGCCCCCGGTTGGGGCAGCAACACCAGCGGGGAGGCCAAACCACCGATCACACGGGGCAGGATCCAGGGGTATTATCGGACCGGACCTCGGAGGAAGCCGATCCCTGGAGATCGGCCCGAATATTATAACGAATATCGTTAAATATCGTACTGAACGAAGATCCTTCGGGCACCAACGCAGACCCTCGGTTCGTCCAAATTCAAGCCACAGGCTTGCGCAGCGCCTCCCAGAGCATCTTGAGTTCGACCTCCGAGAGCAGCCGGTGGAGGCTGCGCTTGATCGACTTCGCCGGCACGGTCAGCAAGTGACAAAACTCCTCCGTGGACACCACAGCCTGGGCGCTATCACCCAGCATGCAATGCAGACGCTTTCCTTAATGTTCGCCCGATGCCCGCTGTGCATCCGCACCGCCATCAGCAGCTCGCAGCCGACATCGGGTGCGCGGTGGAGATGAATGCCACGAAGAACACAACTCGGTAAGGTTATGCTTGCTTGAATCTCTTCGCACCCGCAGAATCCTGAAGTCCTCGTGTGCAGGAGAGAAAAATGCAGCCGGCCGTGTCCCGCATCTCTTCCATCGACCTATTTCGCTATCTCACCGTTAGCTTCGCGCTTTTTTCTCACACACTTCTCTTCTTGAAGTCGGACGCCTTCTCGGGTGGCGATGTGATACTGGGGCTGAAATCGATCACCCGCACCGCAACGCCTGCCCTGATGATCCTGTTCGGGGTCATGGCAGAGATTGTCTACCTGAGACGCTACCGAAGCGACCCGGACAGGGCAGCGCAGGGCATGATTTCGCGCGCGATCATCTGCTACATCTGCTATGTTGCGCTGGTCGTTCTCGCCTTGGTCTTCGGCCATGTGAGAGGAGGACAGGCTATACGGGCGACGCTGCTGGTGGCGCCCTCACCTTATGCCAATATCTTCAAAATCTATACCTTTCTGCTGCCGATTACACTCCTGCTTGTCCAACTCCGGGCGCGCACGGGCCTCCTAGGGCCTTGGGTGGTTGTCGCAGGCATCTGGCTGCTAGACTGGATTGTGCTGGACCACTTGCCCGCTCCTCCCGTTTTCGCCCACTTCGCGGGCTTCCTGTTCGGCATCGGAACCTCATGGGGACCGAGTATCCTGCACAGTCTAACACTCGTCGTGATGGGCATGACCCTGGGTGCCGCTTTCTTCAGCCCTTCCCGGCTGACAGAGAAGGCCGAGATGCATGCGGCCCGCCTCTGGCTCGGCATGGCCACTGGCCTGAGCCTGCTGCTGTTAGGCACGAAACTCGGCTGGTTCGGGTTGCATGGCGTTCTGCTGCGGATCGCGGACATCACGCAATGGCGGGGGGATAATGACATCGGCTATTACGCCTATGGCCTGCTCTCCGCCCTCGGGCTTCTGTTCCTCGCCCGATCAATCTGCATTATCGCTCCCCAGTGGGTCGTCACGCCGCTGGCCCGGATCGGCGGTGCGACGCTGGCCTATTTCTTCATTGGGAATGCGCTTCTCCTGATTCTGCCATCGCTCGACTGGCTACCCTTCTGGGGCAAGGCATCGTTCACGGTGGCTTTCCTTGTGTTCTGCGGAGGCGCCACCCTGATCTGGGACCAGCTAAGGAAGGCATTCCCGGTCCTACAGACGCCGGTTCGTGTCGCACAGCAGATGACCGGCCTATTGCTCGGACACAGAAAAAGCCGCACCCTGTCCAATCCCTAGCGGATGCCCTCTTCGACAGATAGCTGTGGTCAGAGCGCGATCCGGCCCAGCAGGCCAATATCGAACCGCCCTGCGTCGGTGAAATCATGCGCGGGGCGTTCCTCACCCTCGGCGCTGACGAAGCGCGCCTCGCAGTCCATCCTGTAGCCTGTACGGGCGTGGACAGTCTGCCGGATATGGGCAATCAGGGCCAGAACCTCGTCCGATGTAGCGCCGCCCCGGTTGACGATGAAATTCGCATGGAGCGGCGAGACCTGAGCCCCGCCCAAGGCAATGCCCTTCAGTCCCGCCTCCTCTATGGCCTTGCCGGGCGGGCCGACCACCGCATACATCGCGGGGTTCGACAGGAAGGTAGAGCCGCAATTGGGCAGGTTCTTCGGGAATTTCCGCCGGCGGGAGGCAAGGATGTCGATCATCTCGCGCCGGATCGCCGCCGGATCTCCCGGTTCCAGTTCCAACTCCACTTCAGTGATGGCACAGCCACGGCCCTGCAACGCCGAATGGCGATAGGAAAAAGCCATCTCTTCCTGCGTGAGACTGCGGATATCTCCCTCCGGCGTCACCACGGTGACGCGGCGGACATGAGCGCCGACGCCCTTGCGCTGGCTCCCGCCGTTCATCAGCACGAGCCCGCCGATCGTTCCAGGAATGCCTGCCACATGCTCAAGCCCCGTGAGCCCGCGCCGTGCCAGTTCCAAGGCCAAGCGTGGCACCCAGAGGCCACCGCCGCAGATGACCCGCGTCCCCTCGATGTGCAGCGCGGACATGGCCCGCCCGATCCTGAGCACGAGGCCGCGGTAGCCGTGGCTGTCCATCAACATGTTGGAGCCGTCGCCCAGAATGAAGACCGGTACGCCATGCGCTCGCGCCAACCGCAGACAGGCCGCCACCTCCGTGCTGCTTTCCGCCTCCACCAGCAGATCAGCCGGCCCGCCGATCCGCCAGCGAACCTCTTGGGCCAGCGGCCGCCCTTCGGCGATACGGGTCACTCCCGCCTGACGCAGTGCCACGAGAAGGGCCGCGATAGGTGCGGAGACATTTGCCCGCAGCAAAGCTGCCTCAGGCGGCATGCCGATCCTCACGCACCTCTATACGGCCACCGATGGTGCGCAGCTTGCCCTCCAGGTCGTTGTACCCCCGAAGCGCCATGTGGACATTGTTGATGATCGACCGCCCGTCGGCACAGAGCGCAGCCATCACGACAGCCATGGAACCGCGCAGATCGGTGGAATCCGCCACCCCCGGCTTGAAGCGCGCCGACCCGTTGATGGTGATCTTGCCCCGTTCCGCCGTCAGGTGGTCGCCCTGAACGAGCTTTGCCAGTTCACCCACGAAAGCAATGCGCTCCGGGTAGCGGTAGTCATAGACCCGAGAAGTGCCCGCCGCCGCCAGCGCAAGGATGACGTAGAAGGACTGCATGTCCGAAATCACACCCGGATGCGCCCCACAGGCCAACTCAAACGGCTGGACAGAACCGGAGGTCAGGCATCCCGGCGTCACATGCACCGAACGGGAGTTGCGGAAGAAGTCGATACCCGCCTGCTGCAGATGCAGAAGCGGCACTTCCATGCTCTCGAAAGGCACGTTATGCACGGTGAGTTCGCCGCCTGAGAGGATGCCGTAGACGATCCAGGTCAGCGCCTCGATCCGGTCGCTCATCACCGACATATGAGTGCCACCGAGCGGCTGGCCCCGCCCCTCCACCACGATGTGGCTGGAGCCGAAGACCTCTATGTTCGCGCCCATGCGGCGCAGGAAGGCGATCAGGTCCTCGACCTCCGGGGTGATGTAGGCGTTGTATATCTCGCTCCGCCCCTTGGCGATGGCAGTGCAGATCAGCGCCGTCTCCGTGCCGCCGACGGTGGAGATGCTGAAACGGATTTCTCCGCCCTGAAAGCCTTGGGGGGCTGTGATCTCGATATGGTCGTCCTTTTCCGTCACCTCGGCGCCAAGCGCCTTCCATACCATGATGTGCTGGTCATAGCCGCGCCCGCCGGCCGAGCCGCCGCCGATAGGGCAGCCGCCGGGATAAGGGATGCGCGCGATGCCGGAGCGGAGTACCTGCGCCGCCGAGAGCAGATAGGTCGTGCGGATCGGCACATCGTAGTCGTTGCGGGTTAGCAACCGGGACTTGAGCGCCTGCGCGCTGATGGAGGCCTGCTCCGTCTCGCGGTCCAGCGTGATCTCGGCCCCGAGCTTGCGGCAGAAGTTTACCTTGTGACCGACATCGACCAGTTCTGTGGGAAAGTTGCGCAGCGTGACGGGCTCATCGCTGAGCAGAGCCGCCGAGAGAAGCCGCGTTGCAGAATTCTTCGCTCCACTCACCCGGACATGGCCGCGCGGGATGATCCCGCCGTCAATGATTGCGTACATCCGCTTTCACCTAATGATGCTTGAAAACATACTGTGAGGCTCCACAGGCCTTGTCTCGACCGTAAACCAGTTTCTTCTTCCTGCCAATCGCTGCAGTGCAAAAGATACCGCTAACGATTCTATCGGCATATCTCTTTTTTCTAACAAAACATGATGGCAACCTCCAGACCCGCCGATTCATCTCAAAGTTAATCTCTGCATTGCAGCACGGCCACTTGAACCCCCGGATCCATTTGATACTGTTGAGAGGCAGTGGCCTTCCTGCAGGGTTCTTGCGAACCGGATTGGATGAGAATGACTCCTTCCCACCCCCGATCTCCGAAAGTTTCAGTCGTCTGCGCCTGGTACAACAGGGCGGATTTCGTGCGCGATACGGTAGACAGCCTGCTGGCCCAGGATTTCGATGATTACGAGATCGTGCTGGTCAATGACGGCAGTCCCGATCCCCGTGTGCGAGAGATCCTCGACAGCTACGATACTCCGCGCCTCCGGGTGATCCATCAGGCGAACGCAGGCTTCGTGAGCGCGATCCGCAAGGCCATCGACAGCTCAGGCGGCGAATACATCGCTGTCATGGGAGCCGGCGATGCTTCCCTGCCTGCGCGGCTGCGCAAGCAGGCTGAATTCCTCGACACCCACCCCGATCATATCGGCGTCGCCTGCGGTCTGCGGGAGGCGGAGGTAGATCGCGACTGGAAGATCGTCAAGGTCCGCGACCTTGGCCTCAAGGCGCGGCCCGAAATCACGCATGAGCAGGTTCTGGGGCGCATCCACTCCCCCTTCACCCATGGCGAGGTGATGTACCGGCGCTCCGCCTACGAGGCGGTGGGCGGATACCGGCCGTTCTTCCGTTTCACCCAGGATCTGGACCTGTGGTGCCGGATGTCGCGCTACGGGGGCAAATATGCCGTGATCCCGGATGTGCTTTACGAACGCCGGCTTTTCGCGGGCGATGGCATCGCCACCGACATGCAGAAACATGTCGCCCAGATCACCCTGGCCGTCATGGCGCTGCAATGCGCCCGTGAATGGGACCGGCAGGGGTTCGATTCCATCGATGTTTTCGGCATGCAGGCCGGGATGTTCCGGGAACCCAGCGCCTATCTGGCCAGCTATCTCGCCCGGATCGCGGTAAAATACCTCAAGGCCGGACTGGTCGAGGAGGCGCGCTACTTCGCGGCCCTCTCCTGGAAGGAACACCATACCCGAGATGGCCGCCTTGCTCGGAGCATGATCGCCATGCAGGAGGGCCGCCTCTCCCGCCCGCTGGTGCAGGCGGCCTTCCGCTTCCGCAAAATCCAGGATCCGCGCCAGGTCAAGCCGATCCCGGTCCTCAGGCAATCCCGCCCCTTGTGATGGTCCATCCCTGAGCCGGGCCTGTGGTCCGCCGGGTGGAAATCGGCGCACTTGCGCGCCATGAGGTGCCGGTCGCGACGCATGTCCTCATAAACCTCGGGTGTCACGGGATCGGGATTGTAACTGCCCGGCGTCCAGCGCATGACGGTCGGTCCCTGTCTGTCGGCCTCGAAGCCCAAAGGGGCGAAAAGCATCTGGAAGAAGACTTCGTCGCTGCAGAACGTTCCCCGGAAGGCTTTCGCGCACCAGGGATTGGCCTTGTGGAAATCCCGGAGACTATGCCGCCCGGCGCTCCAGCAGCCACCACTGCCAGCCCGCATGGGAAACGCGCCCGCGCAGCAGCACCTCCGCCTTGCGCCGGGGAAGGATCCGGGCTGCGCGTTCAAGCCAGATCGCCACGCCCGGCGGATTATCCCGGAAGAACCGTTTCTCGATCCTGGTCATCGGCTTGTCGGGAAAAGGCATTCTGGCGATCTCCAGGAAGTTCCCGCCCTCCCCTCCCTTGTCCCGCGTTGCGCCGGCGATCCCCTGGCGGATCTCCTCATCGCTCCGAAGCGGATAGTCCTGGCCGCTCATCAGGTAGAGATGGGTCACCTCCGGGTTTGCCAGCGCCGCCTCGATCAACCGCAGCGTCGCCTCGACCTGGGAAAAACCGCCCCAGTAGACTGCGACCCGGTCGTGCAGGAAGTCGGCCTTTCCGAAAAGCGGTGAAAAAATTCCGATGTCGGACTTGGCATCTATATGGACATACCGTGCCCAAGCTCCCCCGAAAGCCGGTCGAGCAGTCTTTCCATCAGGTCCGGGCGGTGATGCGCTTGAATGAGGGCCGCGATCTTCATGAAAGAACCCCGTGGAAGTCAGATACGATAATACTCTCTGTACCACTCCACGAAACGGGCCACCCCTTCATTGATGTCGGTCTTCGGCAGGGGATGGCCCAGCAAGCGGGTGATGAGTGTCGCATCCGCCCAGGTGGCGGGCACGTCGCCGGGCTGCATGGGCAGGAAGTTCTTCTCCGCCTCCCGGCCCGTCGCCGCCTCGATGGCGGAGACGAAATCCATCAGCGGCACGGGCGCGCCATTGCCGATATTGACCACCCGCCAGGGCGCCACCGGGGAGAGGCTGTCGAATTCTCCCACCGGCTCCTGCCCGGGCGCCACGTCGATCAGCCCCGCGATCCCCTCCACCAGATCGGCGACATAGGTGAAGTCACGCTTCATGTCGCCGTGGTTGTAGATGTCGATGGGCTTGCCTTGCAGCACGGCCTTGGTGAACTTGAACAGCGCCATGTCCGGCCGGCCCCAGGGGCCGTAGACGGTAAAGAAGCGGAACATGGTCGTCGGCAGGCCGTAGAGATGGGCATAGGAATGCGCCATCGATTCCGTGGCCTTCTTCGTCGCGGCGTAGAAGGACATCTGGTGGTCGGCCCTGTCCGTCTCCGCATAGGGCATCCTGGTATTGGCGCCATAGGCAGAGGAGGTGGAGGCCAGCAGCAGATGTGCGGGCGGCACCGCCCGCGCCGCCTCCAGCACCTCGAAGGTGCCGATGAGGTTCGCCTCCACATAGGACCGCGGCGCATCGATGGAATAGCGCACCCCCGCCTGGGCTGCGAGGTGGATCACCGCATCGGGGCGGAACTCCTCCATCAGGCCGCGCACCAGCCCCGGATCCTCCACGCGGCCGATCACCGCGCGGAAGCCGGGATGTGCGCCCAGCATGGCGTGGCGCTTCTCCTTCAGCGAGACCTCGTAGTAGTCGCTCATCGCGTCGAGGCCGAGGACCTGCCAGCCATCGGAGAGCAGCCTTTCGGCCAGATGGTAGCCGATGAACCCGGCCGAGCCGGTGATGAAAGCCCTCTGCCCCGCCATCTTCTCCGTCCCCTCAGCGCCCGACGCCGGCATAGGCGGCAAACCCCGCCTCCAGCACGCCGGTCTCGTCATAGACGTTGCGCAGGTCGGCCATCCTCGCCACGGCCATCGTCTCCGCCAGCCGGGGCAGGTCGAGGGCGCGGAACTCGTTCCATTCGGTCAGCAGGACGACGCAATCGGCGCCCTTCGCCGCCTCATAGGGATCCTCGCTCCAGGCGACGCCGGGCAGGAGCTTCTCCCCCTCGCGTTTCCCTTGCGGATCGACGACGGAGACCCGCGCCCCCGCGCCCACCAGCGCCGGTACGATGGTGAGCGAGGGCGCGTCGCGCATGTCGTCGGTGTTGGGCTTGAAGGTCACGCCGAGGACGGCGACCTTCTTGCCGTTGACCGAGCCGTCGCAGAGGTCGACGACCTTGTCCACCATGCGCCGCTTGATCGCGTCGTTCACCGCAATGACCGTCTCCACGATCTGCATCGGCACGGCATGGTCCTGCCCGATGCGGGCCAGCGCCGAGGTATCCTTGGGGAAGCACGACCCGCCGTAGCCCGGCCCCGCATGCAGGAACTTGTTGCCGATCCGCCCGTCGAGGCCGATGCCCTTCGAGACCTGCTTCACATCCGCGCCGACCTTTTCGCACAGCCGCGCGATCTCGTTGATGAAGGTGATCTTGGTGGCGAGGAAGGCGTTGGCTGCGTATTTGATCATCTCCGCCGTTTCCAGATCCGTGTAGAGGATCGGGAAGTCGCGCAGGAAGAGCGGGCGATAGATCGCGCCCATCACTTCCTTCGCGCGCTCGGAGGTGACACCCACCACCACGCGGTCGGGGCGCATGAAATCGTCGATCGCAGCACCTTCGCGCAGGAATTCGGGGTTGGAGGCCACGTCGAAGTCTGCGGCCGGATTGGCGTCCCGGATCTCTGCGGCCACCTTGGCATTGGTCCCGACGGGCACGGTGGATTTCGTCACGATCACCGCATAGCCGGTCAGCGCCTCGGCCACCTCGCGCGCGGCGGCGAAGACATAGGTCAGGTCCGCATGCCCGTCCCCCCGCCGCGTCGGCGTGCCGACCGCGATGAAGACGGCATCCGCACCCTCCACCGCCTCCTTCAGATCGCCGGTGAAGGACAGCCGTCCGGCCTGCACGTTCTTGGCCATGAGCTGATCGAGGCCAGGCTCGTAGATCGGCACCTCGCCCCGCTTCAGCATCTCGATCTTGCGGGGGTCCTTGTCCACGCAGACCACGTCATGTCCGAAGTCGGAAAAGCACACGCCGGAGACGAGGCCCACATAGCCCGTGCCAATCATCGCTATCTTCATGGGGAGGTTGCCTTTTGATGCTTGTTCAAGGGGGTGTTCAGAAAAGGAGGGGTGTTCGGGAAGGTTAAAGCGACAATCATCTGCCCGCACAACTGCGAAACGTTCCGCCTCATGCAGAACTCCCCTCTCGCTGCCGGCGGGCGGTGCGCGCGAGCTCGAAGAAGACATAGCCGCTGGAGAACAGGTAGAAAAACACCATTATCATGCTGTAGCTGGCCACATAGACCTCTGCCTCCGCCCCGGTGCGCCGGCAGGCCCAGTAAAGAACCAGCAGCAGGGCCACGCGCAATCCGTTGATGATCAGATAGGCCGCCAGATTGCCCATGATGTTGAACACCTGCATGAGCGGCGTCGAAGTGACCTGGAACAGCATGTAGAGCGCGAGCCATGAGGCGAAATATCCCGCCTGCGCCCAGTTCGCCCCGAAGACCAGGGAGAAAAGGGACGGTCCCCAGAAGGTCACGACGAGCGTGGGCAGGATACCCACCAGAAACAGCCGCTTCTGGATGATCTTGCTCAGATCGAAGATGCGGCCCGCCTGACGCCGGCCGAGCTTGGCGATCTCGCCGTAATAGGCATTGCCGAGGGTCTGGGAGATGATCACGATCGGCAGCGCCATGACCTGCATGGCAAGGCCGAACTGCCCCGTCGTCGCGGGATCGTAGAGCGAAGCCGAAAAGATGAGGGGCGCCTGCATGGCGAAGGCCAGCAGGAAATGCGAGGGCAGCCGGAAGATCGGAAAGCTGCGGAAGCGCCAGGCGAAGTAGCGCATGCGCCGCCAGGAAACCATGCGGAAGCTCTTGCGGAAATCCGGCAGGAAGGCGCGCAGCATCCGCCCCGACCCTCCCCCGCTTGCAAGAACCCCGCCGAGCAGCAGGCCGATCGGCCCGGCAGCGGCAAGGCCGAACCCGATCTTGGCGAGGCTGCTGGTGATGGACTGGCTGATCTGGGACTGCGAGATCACCCGGTAGTTCCGCCGCCTGACGCCCCAGGACAACAGCATCTCATAGGTTACCGAGGCGATCAGGCCCACGGGGACCAGCCACCACCAGGGCGCCAGATCCTCCATGGACATGCGGGCGAAAAGCCGCTCTCCCCAGAAGAACAGCACAAGCGTCACGACCGCGATTATCGTCAGGGCGCAGGTCAGGGAAAGCACGAAGAGGTTCATTGCCGCGCCGTCGCTGCGCTGCTGGGCGATCGGCGTGCCATAGCGCAGCGTCAGCAGCGGCGCGATCATCCCGGTAAAGGCGAGCATGAGCGCCGCGATGCCGAAATCATGGGAACTGTAGAGCCGGGTCACGATCGGATAGCTGGCAAAGCCGATGACCCGGGCCGCCATCCCGCCGATCGCCAGAATGCTCATGCCCCGGAACACGGCGCCCGCGGGCCCGCCGAACAGGGCTGATTTCAGTTTCTGCCGCATGGGTGCTCCGCGGGAAGGAAGGGGGGATTGCATGCCAACGGGCGTTCCACTCTGGTCGGGTTGCCGCCCTGCGGCGGGATCGGAGGTCATCGTTCCGCTGTCACTCGCCACTCCGCCATCATCCCTGTCACCCGATACCGAGATCCCGCGCCAGACGCAGGTATCCCTCCCCCAGCCGGTCGGGAGGCAGTTTCAGCAGCTGATCGAGCGCGCGGAGCGCGTCGCGCGTTCCCTTGAGTTCCGCCCGCGCCTCTGCCGAACGGATCCGCGGCAAAAGCCCCATCATCCGCAACCGGGCATAGGAATAGGTGCGCGCACGGATATCGGCGACCTGCGCCGGAGCCAGCCTGCCCGAGCCGAACTGCTTGGCGAAGATGAGGCCACGGTTCAGGATGCTCATCGCGGCGTGATGATACGGATCCGGCCGCCCGGCGGGGGCACGATGGTGATAGACCCGTGCCCGCCTTGCCGCCACGAGCGCACCGAACCGCATGGCCTGAAAGCTCGCGTCGATATCCTCGAACAGGCCGTAGCCCGCGAAAGCCTCCTCGAACCCGGAGGGGCGGATCGCCGCGGTGCGGAAGGACATGAGATAGCCGGTCATCCAGCCGACCTTCACCGCATCCTCCTCCTCCAGCCAGTCGGGAGCGGGCACGAGATCGGCAAGCGCATTGCCCATCGCGGGGAAAGGATTGCGGTCGGCGATGCCCCGTTCGAGCCGGTGCCGGAGCCGCTTCATCCGTGCCTCGCTCCGATGGGCATCGCTGATCTGGTAGCTGCGCCCCAGATCGATGCCGGGGGGCGGCTCGGGCGCATCGACGCAGCGCACGCCGGCGATCATCTCCTCCCCGTCCCGCTCATAGATGCGCAGGAGCGCCTCCGTCGTGCCCGGATGACAGAGGGAATCGTCGTCGGGGAAGAACACGACCGGGGCCGTCACTTCCGTCAGGCCGAGGTTGCGCTGCCGCGTCAGCCCCTTGGCCGACCGCATGAGGCGCAGCGGCACGTCGGACTGCGGGCGCAGCCGTTCGACCAGATCGGCAACGGGCGCCGCATCGTCCGAGCTGTCGACCACGATGATCCTTGAGGGCCGGCGGGACTGCCCGATCAGCAGGGGAAGGCAGAGTTCAAGCGCATCCGGGCGGTTTCGGGTAGCCACGACAACGTCGAAATCCATAAGTCTGGCAGCCCTTACGCTAGTTCGTCCCCGCATCGGAAGGCCCCGATACATTCTTCAATATAAACGGAAGTTCGGGAAACACAAAGTGGGTTCTGCATTGCAGCATCGGAGGGATGGCCTGCAGGCAGGGCTGTGCTTCCGGGGCACTCCCCTCCGTGAGGAAAGCCCGTGCCCGCGCGGCCTCCCCCTCCCTCCCCGGCTCCCGCGGGTTGCCGGGGCCCGAAACGGCGCGATGAGGGGCAAGCGATCAGGAAAAGATTTCCGCCCGGAGACGGGTGAGCAGGTTCTGACGGGAGAGGGACTCCTCCGCCTTCATGGGGGCGAGGTCCGGCTCCGACAGAAGGGCTTGCAGATCCTCGCGCGTCTCGGCGATGTGGATGCCGGGGATGCGGTTCATCTGGGAAACCGTCGCGAGCTGGTGATCGTTGCGGTGTTCGCCGAAGGCCACGCGCCGCGCCATCAGGACAAGGGGTTTCTCCGCCTTCAGCCCCGACAGGATCGTGCCGATCCCCGCATGGCCCACGATGACGCGGGCCGCGTCGAAATGCTGCTTGAACTCACGCGGGGCCAGGAAATCGACGCTTTCAAAGTTGGCAGGCTTCACGCGGGCATTGCCGATCTGTCCGAAGATGGCCTCCTGGAGGCTGGGCGCGACCTCGTCCATCGCCTTCACCAGACGATCGAACGGCAATTGGGTGCCAAGGGTCAGAAAGATCATATGACGCTTCCCCAGTAGGCCGGCTGGCTCTCCTTTTGCGCCAGATGCTCCCATTGTGTCAGGGTCACGTGACAGAATTTTCGGGCCAGCTTGCCGCTCAACGACAGCTTCTCGGAATTGGCGATGCTGTCGATCCAGATGGTCTTCGCCCCGAAGACCCGGCCCCAGAGCAGGCAAAGAAGCCCGGGAGCGGCGCCGGTGGACAGAATCACATCCGGTTTCAGCCGGCTGACCAGAACGAAGGTCTCCCCCAGACCGCGCAGCATCTTCAGCGGTTCGTTCTGGTTGTAATCCCGGAGCGAAAGAAAGGCGGGCAGATCGTAATGCTCCGCCTGGCGGGCGTCGGTGCAGGCAAAGGTGACGCTCCCCCCCTCGAAGGCGGGGGCGATCTGCATGAGCTGCTCCCAGTGCCCTCCCGTTGATGCCACGGCCAGAATTTTGGGGCTGTGGGATGAGCCACTCTTCTTCATCATGGGGAGTTCTCGGCTGACAGGGTCACCCGCATGAAACCGGAAGTTCGCTCCGCGTGCAAGCGGTTGCAGGGGCTTTGGCGGCGCGTTCTTCGGCTTGGGCGGGAGAGAGGCTGCCCGGTCACAGGCCGGCGGGGGAAGCTGGAAATGTCATAGAAGATCGACAGGCCGGAGATTGACAGGCCGGAGATCGACAGCCCGGAGATTGACAGGCCGGGGGTCTGCAGGGTCGGGAGCGCCAGGTCGGGTACAGGTCGGGTATCGGGCTCCAGGCGCTGGCCGGCCGGTGCTGGTCGGGAAACGCTGGCCGGGAGACGCTGGCCGGAAGACGCTGGCCGGGAGGCCGGGCCGGGGATGGAGGCAGGAAGAATTCCGCATCCGCCTGATACCGCAGCGGCCATGCGGGGCGGACAGGCCAACGGCTGGTCTCACATCTTCAGGGGCTGCTGGTTCAGGTGCTGCTGGCGCGCGCAGTCCGGCGCGCAGGACATGTCTCCGTGCGGAGCGCTCATCCGACCCTGTTTCGCGCGCGAAACATCCGAAAGGAAAGACCGCCCGAAGGCGGCCTTTCCCGGCAAGGATAATCCGGTATCAGGCGGCTTTGGCGTCCGACCGGCGGGTGCGGGAGACGATACCCGCCGCGCCAAGGCCGGCCAGCAGCAGAAAACCGGCGGCCGGAAGCGGCACCTGGGGCACCGCCTCGGATATCAGGGTGAGCGTCACGCCCACCGGGCTCGCCACGCCGTCAAAGAAGGTGACGTAGAAATCTTCCGACGTCGTGAAGCTGGGCAGCGTCCCGCCGGCGGTGGCAAGCTGCGCACGCCCGAAGAAGGTGCCGAAGGTGCTCCAGGTATAGGCTTGACCGCCGTTGATGGAGAAGGTCACGTCGAGCAGATCGGTGAAATCGCCCGATCCGGCCAGACTGAAGTCGAAGGTCATCGGGCTGTCCACGATGACGTTGAAGACCACCGTGCCGCCCGGAGAGAGCACGTCGGTGGCCGAAGTCAGCTCGCCTGCAACCGGTGTTATGGTGACCGCCGGAGCCGCGACGGGGAGTGCTGCAAGAAACGCAGCCGCGAGAAGATGTTTCATGTTGATCCTTATTGTTTGGGGCCGTCAGACCGCTTTGGGGGAGCGGAAAAACATTAATTCAACTTTTAGTAGCAAGACCAAGGTAACAAACTGAAAGAATTACAACAATAGGGTTAATACCGGCTCTCGAATGCATCTTTGAGGTGCATTCCGTCAACAATTTAACAACCTGAAGGCGATCTTATGTAACAAAGACAACCTTTTCGTTTCTTGCCCCCCGCAGATGCCTCGGAAACTCGCCTGACTGTTTTCCGATCCGCAAAGAACCGCCCCCCGGAATCCGGCGGATTGTTTACGGCGAGAGAGGCGCGCCCCGCCTGCCCTGCCCTCCACAGACCGGTCCGCGTGAAGCTACGATTCGGGAATGTTTCGCGCGCGAAACATCGGGTCAGCCCTTCTCCGCCGCCCGCGCCCGGACATAGCCGAGGAAGGCCTTCCGGGCGGAGGCCAGCCGCGGCCGCCCGGTCGCGGCCCAGTAGCGCCGCCAGTCCGCCTCCAGCGCATAGATATCCCAGCCGGGGGCCAGCGCCCGCGCCTCCTCGATCGCCTCGGGCGTGAGCTGCGGCGCGCCGAGCGGCGTGCGCGCCCGCTCCACCACCTCGCGCGGCGTGACGCGGAGCACATCGCCCGCCTCCTCCGCCAGCGTGTAATCGGGCAGGGTATCGGCGGCGATCATGTCGCGGATCATCTTGCGGAACACCCGGCGGGGAGAGGCGGAACCGGATTTCTTGTGCAGCACCTCGATCGACACCCGCCATTCCGGCTGCCGCCCGCAGTGCTTGCGCGCCAGCTCATAGACCCGCCGCTCCAGCGGCTTCCTGAGCCGGAAGTAGTCCCGCGAAAGCGTCAGGACCGATTTCGACAGCACGGCCCGGTAGAGCCAGTCCGACAGGGTGACGGAGACGGAGATCATCCGCCCGCCCCGGCTATGCCGCACGATCTGCCAGGCCTCGATCATGCCGAAGCCGGTGGTCGTCTCGGTTTCTCCGGTCACCATGTTGGTGGTGATGCGGGTGCCCGCCAGCCGCTCGAAAGCCTCGCGGAGCCGCTGGTAGCCGTCGCCCGACGCCTCCCGCCCCGTGGCCGCCATCAGGTCGGCCGCCTTGAGCCGGAGGCTCCGCGACACCGGGCGACCGGCGTTGATCGCGGCCATGAGCTGGCTCACGCAGAAGATCAGGATGTCCTTGTCGTGGATCGTGGCGAGGCCGCGGACGGAGGGGGTCACCGTGATCTCCACCCCGTTATGGGCATAGGCGAGGATGCGCAGGTCCGGCCGGGTGGAGAGCGAGAACATCGGATGCTCCATGCTCCCCAGATCGTCCTTGGGCAGCGCATCGAAGATATCCGCCACGAAGAAGCCGCCCCGCGGCAGTTCGGCCGGAAGGCTCGCAGCGGGCACAGTTTTGGGCACCGGCAGCCCCTCCGCTCGCGGGGGATTTCGGCGGCGGGAACCGGCGGCCGTCATGCCCCCCGCCCCCGGCTGCCGCCCGGTTCCGCAGCCTGTGCCGCGCCTGTCTTCCGCATCTGCCCGACCCTCTCCGGTCCCCTCTGACGGGGTGACTCGTTTCGTGGTTTCAGTGACACCCTAGAAAGCGCGCGTCCTTCCGTCCAGCGCCGCGGGGGAGGGCGATGCAGATCCTGCGGCCCGCCGAGCGTGGGATTGGAATCGGAGCGACGTGGTTTCCGAGTCGAAGAAACGGGGTTTCGGATTCACTCCTGCGCCTGCGAGCCACCGCTCACCCCGTGAATTCAGGGCTTTGCGGAGAGAGCGCGATCCCGTAACTATGAAATAACTCCATACCTAACACCGCCCCCCGCTGAAGCCGTGACAAGCGCGCCACAAATGAACGAAAAATTGCGCGCGCCCCTCCTTCGGAACCCCTTTATTTGCTGAGAAAAAATCGGCTGTGTTCGCTTTTATGTTTCATGTACCGCGTTTTGTGATATGTGTTAAAAAAAGCGATACATTGGTGGATAACCGCCGCGCGAAAGGGGCAGGTGCAGACCTGCCGGAGGGATGCAGATGAGCACGGGACCGGAGGCCGATCCTCCCTATTTCAACATCTCGCCCGATGCGGCGCTGGCGGAACTGGGCGCCCCGGTGACCAGCCGCGGCTTTGCCGAGATCGCCGCCGCCTGTGCCCGCGGGCGGGAGGATCTGGTGGGCCGGGGTCTCGATGCGCAGGGGCAGAAACGGCTCCGGCTCTTCTCCACCTGGGAGATCACCAGATACCTGATCCCCGTCGCGCCCCAGCATTTCCGCCGGGTGCTGCGCCAGAACCCCGAGCTGCCGCAGGGCGCCTCGGAGACGGAGGGTGGCGCCAAGTGGTTCACGCTGGATGAGGTGCTCAGGCTGCGCGCCCATTTCGCCGCCGAAGGCTCCCGCGCGAAGGAATACCAGCCCTACCGGCCGAAGGGTCAGCCCGCCAAGATCGTCGCGGTCGCGAACTTCAAGGGCGGGGTCGGCAAGACCTCCACCGCCGCGCATCTGGCCATGTCGGCGGCGCTCGACGGCTACCGGGTGCTGGTGGTCGATCTGGACAGCCAGGGGTCGATGACCTCGATCTTCGGTGGTCAGGTGGCGGATGAATGGGGCACGGTCTTTCCGCTGCTCGCCCGCCACTATGCCCGCCACCTGCGCGTCTCCAATGCCGGGCGGATCGACCGGGGGGAGGCGCCGATCCCGATCGACGACACACTGAACGACGCGCTGAAGGTCACGGCGGAAGAGCTGATCCGCCCGACCCACTGGCCAAACATCGACCTGATCGGCGCGCAGCTCAACCTCTACTGGGCCGAGTTCCAGATCCCCGTCTGGCGCATGGCCGCGCGCGGCTGGAAGCTCTGGGACGCGCTCTCCGAAAGCCTCGCCGAAGACGGGGTGCTGGAGAAATACGATCTCGTCTTTCTCGATACGCCCCCCGCGCTCGGCTACCTGACGATCAACGGGCTGTCGGCGGCGGATATCCTGCTCGTCCCGATGGGGGCCTCCTTCCTGGAGTTCGATTCCACGGGGCGGTTCTTCGACATGCTGCATTCCACCTTCGCCTCCATCGAGGAGGGGGAGAATGTGGCGGCCCGCGCGCTGGGGCGGCCGGAGCTTTCCTTCGAATGGGATGCGGTGCGCGCATTGGTCACCCGTTACGACGGCGCGCAGCAGGCAGAGCTGGCGGGGCTGATGCAGGCCTATCTGGGCCGTACCCTCTCCCCCTCCCGCCAGGGGTTCACCGCGCTGATCGGCCAGGCGGGGGAGCAGGTCGCCGGCATCTACGAGGCCGATTACCGCGACTTCAACCGCGACACCTATATCCGCGGACGGGAGACATTCGACGCGACCTATGCGGTGTTCAAGAAGCTGCTGCTGGGCTGCTGGCGGCGGGATGAACTGGCGTCGCGGGAGGCGGCCGAGTGATGTTTCGCGCGCGAAACATCTCGGGTCGTCCAGAGCTTTTGCAGGCCGGGACTTTTGCAGGAGCTTTTGCAGACCGGCGCAAGCGGCGTGATCCCGGTGCTGGCCCGCCCCGATGCGGCCCGGATGGCGGCCCATGGCGGCTTGCCGCCGGATGTGTCGCGGCGGGCTGGGGCAAACCCCGGTGCCCGGCAGAAGCCGACCAGAGCCGGCGGGGATGTCCTCATGTCCTGCCGTCCCGCCAGCAGGGCCTGCCCCGCATGGTCTGCCTGCCATGGGCAGCCCAACCAAATCCTGATGTTTCGCGCGCGAAACATTCCTGACCCGGAGGAGTCTCATGGCCCGTAAGCGCCTCACCCTGCCCTTCGCCGCCGAGCCTGATCCGGCCGATATGCCGGAGGGCCCGCTGGAGACGAAATCCATGCCCTTCGGCCCGGCCTCCCGGGCTGTTTCGCCCGTCCCGCCCGCCGCCCCCGCGCCGCGCCCGCCCCCCATCTCCCGCATCGCGGCGGAGACGGCGGCCACCGCCGCGCTGGAGGCGCTGGCGGGAGAGGTGGCGGAGGCCCGCGCCACGGGACGGATGGTGGAGGCGCTGCCCCTCGACACCATCGACACCGGCCATCTGGTGCGCGACCGGGTGAGTTTCGATGGCGAGGATTTCGACGCGCTGGTGGAAAGCCTGCGCCTCCATGGCCAGCGCGCCCCGGTGGAGGTGATCGACCTCGGCCAAGGTTTCCGTTCAGATCTGCACCCCAGTTCTGCAGACGGCGAGACCCGGGGCAGGGTGATGGGACAAGGCGATGCCGCGCGCGATGCCGCTCCCGAAACTGGGCGCCGCTACGGCCTGATCTCCGGCTGGCGGCGGCTCTCCGCGCTCCGGCGGCTCCATGCGGAAACGGGGGAGGCGCGGTTCGCAACCGTGCTGGCGCTGCTGCGGACACCCGAAAGCTCGGGCGCCGCCTATGTCGCCATGGTGGAGGAGAACGAGATCCGCGCGGGCCTGAGCTATTACGAGCGGGCCCGCATCGCCGCCAAGGCGGTGGAGGCGGGCGCCTTCGCTGATCGGGGAGAAGCGCTCCGCAGCCTTTACGCCACGGCGAGCCGGGCCAAGCGGTCGAAGATCGGCTCCTTCCTCAACCTCTACGACGCGCTGGATGGCAGTCTCCGCTTCCCGGCAGCAATCGGTGAGCGGCTGGGGCTGCAACTGGCGCAACGGCTGGCGGAGGAGCCGGAGGCAGGGGTGGCTCTGGCCCGCCTTCTGAGCAGCGGGGAGAGCGCGGATCCGGCCATGGAACTGGCCACTCTTGCCCGGTGGGCCGAAGCACCGCGATCCGCCCTCCGGCAGAAGACCGCCGCACAGGAGATCCTGCCCGGCCTTGCCATGACGGGTGGCGCAAGGCGCATCGTCCTCAGCGGCCCGGCAGTGACCCCGGCGCTCCGCGACCGGCTCGCGGAATGGCTGCGTCTGCAGGGCTGACGTTTCGCGCGCGAAACACGGGGGAGCTCGTGTTCGCCTTCGGGGCCAGGGGCCAGGCACCCGGGGACCAAAAATCCGGGGGGCCAGACTTTCGCAAGCGAAACAGGTGGGAAGGCCGAGCGTGTCACCCTTGAGGGAGCTGAATGTTTCGCGCGCGAAACATGGCCAGAGAGGGAAGCGGCCCCGAATAGCGGTGACGGATCGGGCGAAAACAGGATGGTCCTGCACATCTGCCCTTCCGGCCGCTCCCCCGGGGGTGGCGCGCGGCCCCTGCGCAGGGCCAGAGCTCTGGGCGGGATCGGAAAGTGATTTGCATTGCCGTCCCAAGGCGTCAGTCTCAGACGGACGGGCCTGCCGCTCCCCGCCGGGCCGCCAGATGCGGACGCTGACGCCATGATCCTCCCTGCCTTCCCCCGCCGCCGGGCGACGATCCATGCCCTTTCCCGGGCGAGGCACCGCTCGCCGCCGGGAAAACGGGGCACCTCGGCCCTCCGCCTGCTTCCCGCGACCTTGCTATGCGCCCTGCTGGCCACCGCCCTTGTCGCGCTGCCGATGACGCGTCCCGCGGCCGCCTCCCCCCCTTCCGGGCAGGTCGTGACGCCGGAGCCGACGGAGACCTTCACCGTCAGCTCGTCCGACGGGACGGTCCAGATATCGGGTCTGATGCCGGAAGGATCGCAGATCGGCTATACGTCGGACCCGCAGCGTCAGGCCGTCATCGTACCGCCTGCGGGCGGTATCGTGCGCATCGTGTCGCGCAGCCCTGCGACGACGACCGATGCCTATGGCCGGACGATCCACGGCGCCACGCTCAATCCGGGGCCGGAGCGCCGCGGATATGATCAGCGGGCCAAGTCCCAGGACGGCCGTATCAACGCCATGCATCAGCCCGAGGCGGTGGCGCAGTTCCCGCTCGAGATGCGGCGGGGGGACATCCTGGTGGCGGCCCGGTCCCATATCCGCCGCGCCGGAGACTCGGGCACGTCGCTGGTGGACGAATATTTCGGCCTGATGATCGGCGACACGCTGCCCGGGCCCAACGACTTCGCGCCCCCCGTGAACCGGGCGGCGGTGGCGCCCATCGTTCTGGAGCGGGTGGATGTGGATCACATCCTGCGCGCCCTTCCGCGCCGCTCCGCCGCCGGCACCCGCCCGCCGCGCGACCTTGAGGCTTATCTGGCGCGGGCGGAGAAGTTTCAGGCCTCGCTCGGCACGAACACCATTCCGGGAAACGGCGCGGAGCAGGGCGGTTACCGGGAATACATGCCCTATGGCACGGGGGTGATGGACAGCAACTACGGGCGGGAGGTCGCGGCGATGCAGGCCGCGATCCTGCCCCTCCTGTGGACCGATGCCGGCAGCCCCGAGCAGGTCAGGCGCGCGGTGCGGGCGGTGATTTCATGGGGCATTCAGGTCCGCGGTCTCGATCTCGGCCCGAACGGGGGGCTGTGGTCCTTCATGTTCCCCATGGTCTATCTCGAGCAGCACTGGGCGGGGGCGGATCTCTCAGGGTTCATCATCGGGGACCGGGGGCAAAGCTCCCCCGCGGGCGGCAACATCCTCGGCCAGTATTACGTGGAGACGGAAGAAAGCCTCGCGCGGTACCGCACCCCGCATGAAAGCCTCGACCTGCCGTTGATCACCCGCATCCGCACCGTTGTCAGCGTGGCGGGGCCGAAGGTCACCATCTCCAACAGCGAGACGGAACGGCCGAACAGCAACATGAGCAAGGGGGGGCTGGCGGGCCTGCTGCTGAAATCCGTCGATGGTGCCAAAAGCGCCCGTATCTCCCAGCCGCGGGGGGGCAATGT
>NZ_JGYG01000012.1 GCF_000740795.1 Haematobacter massiliensis | reverse complement strand
AGACCATGCCGTCCGGCAGCGTGAGCCGCCCCTCTCCCTGCCGCCGGTCGGCGACGAAGGCGCCCTCGAAGACCGAGCCGTCTGGATAGGAGATGCGACCGTCCCCCTCCCGCCGGCCCTCTTTCCACGCGCCTGCGTAGCGCGTCCCGTCGGCGGATTGCAGCTCCCCCTCACCATCGGGCCGCCCGGTAACGAAATGCCCGGAATAGACCGCGCCATCCGCATGTCGGAGGACACCCTCCCCCGCCATCTCACCCGCGGCCCAGGCGCCCTCATAGGTGCTGCCATCGGCAAAAACCATGCGGCCTGATCCCTCGGGGCGCCCGTTGGCGAAAGCACCCTCGTAGATCGAGCCATTCGGATAGCGCGCGCGCCCCTGCCCGCGGATTTCTCCGTCCACCCAGTCGCCGGAATATTCATAGCCGTTCGGCAGCTTGTAGCTGCCCTGACCATGCTGCCGACCCGCGCGAAACGTGCCCTGATAGAGAGAGCCGTCGTCATACTGCTTGGTGATGATCGGCCCGGTGCCTGCGGGAGCAGTGCTTATAGGAGCGTTGCCTGCAGGCGCGGCCTGCTCGCCTTGCGACGGTGCAGATTGGGGCGCCGCCTGCTGCGATCCGGCGGGAAGCGCCACCAGCGCCGCGATGAGAATGCCACCTGCGGTCGCTGCGATACCTCTCGGAGCCAAACCCGTTCCTCCCGGTGATGTCCGCTGAAATCCCGTCCCTGGCGACGGCTGGGGCGGATCGGGCCGACCGTAGCGGAGCCATCATCGCGGGACAAGGCCACCCCGCCCTGCCGGCGAATGGCCAGCCGGACAAGGCCACGCGCTGCGGGCGAATAGCCTGGGACGCGCCTCCCCGCTTTCCCTCCGGGCCGCAAGCGGCTAACTGGAACATCAGCGCACGACCAACGATCGGGGACACCGCATGACCGCCGCCGCATTCCGACTGACGCTCGCCCAGCTGAATCCCACGGTCGGTGCGATCGAGGCCAATGCGGAAAAGGCCCGCCATGCCTGGGAGACGGGCAAGGCGGCGGGGGCGGACCTTGTCGTGCTGCCGGAGATGTTCCTCATCGGTTATCAGCCGCAGGATCTCGTCCTGAAACCCGCCTTCACCGACCACGCGATGCGGGTGCTTGAGCAATTGGCACAGGACTGCGCCGACGGGCCCGCGCTTGGCATCGGCGCGCCCTGGCGGGAGGACGGACGGCTTTACAATGCGTGGCACGTGCTCTCGGGCGGGCGGATGACGCATGTGCTGAAGAAGCACCGCCCGAACGAGGAGGTGTTCGACGAAAGACGCCTCTACGCCGAAGGCACGGTGGGCGAGGGCTATGTGCTGGACGGGCTGCGCCTCGGCACGCCGATCTGCGAGGATGCCTGGCACGAGGATGTCGCGCGCCTCCTGTCCCAGGCGGGGGCGGAGGTGATGGTGGTGCCCAACGGCTCCCCCTATCACCGGGGCAAGCAGGCAACACGCATCGGTCTCATGGCCTCGCGCGTGGCGGAAACGGGCCGGCCTCTCGTCTATCTCAACATGGTGGGAGGTCAGGACGACCAGTTCTTCGACGGGGCATCCTTCGTGCTCAATCCGGGGGGCGAACTGGCGCTTCAGATGCCGTTCGGAGAGGAAGCCATCGCCCATGTCGATCTGGTGCAGCGGGAAGACGGCTGGCGCGCCCTGCGGGGAGAGGTCGTGCCCGTTCCCGACGACTGGGAGGCCGACTACCGCGTGATGGTGGAGACGCTGCGGGATTACCTTGGCAAGTCGGGCTTCAGCCGAGTGCTGCTGGGCCTGTCGGGCGGGGTGGACAGCGCGCTGGTCGCGGCCATTGCTGCCGATGCCATCGGCCCGGCGAACGTGCGCTGCGTCATGCTGCCCTCGCGATACACTTCCGCCCATTCGCTGGAGGATGCGGCGGGCGTGGCGCATGCCCTCGGCTGCCAGCTGGACGAGGTGCCGATCTCCGGCCCGGTGGAGGCCGCAGGCGCCGCGCTCGGCCCGCTGTTCGAGGGGATGAAACCCGATCTGACGGAGGAGAACATCCAGTCCCGGATGCGCGGCCTGCTGCTCATGGCGCTGTCGAACAAGTTCGGGGAGATGCTGCTTACCACGGGCAACAAGTCAGAGGTCGCCGTGGGTTACGCCACGATCTATGGCGACATGGCGGGCGGCTACAACCCGCTCAAAGACCTCTACAAGACCCGCGTTTTCGAAACCTGCCGCTGGCGGAACCGCCATCACCGGGACTGGATGATGGGGCCGCCGGGCATCGTCATTCCACCCCGCGTGATCGACAAGCCGCCCTCGGCCGAACTCCGCGACGACCAGAAGGACGAGGACAGCCTTCCCCCCTACCCGGTGCTGGACCGGATGCTGGAAATGCTGGTGGACGAGGATTGCTCCGTCGCCGAGGTCGTGGCCGCCGGGTTCGATGCGGAGACGGTGCGCAAGGTAGAGCGGCTGGTCTATCTTTCCGAATACAAGCGCTTCCAGTCGGCGCCGGGAACCCGGCTGACGAAGCGCGCCTTCTGGCTGGATCGCCGCTATCCGATCGTCAACCGCTGGCGCGATCCGTCGTGATCTCCGCTCCGGCGCCGATCCTTTACCTGACCGCCGCGATCGCAGAGATCGCGGGCTGCTTCGCCATCTGGGCCTGGTGGCGGATGGGTGCCCCCGCCTGGTGGCTGGCGCCGGGAATGGCCGCGCTCTTTGCCTTCGGCTGGCTTCTCGCGCTGACCCCCGCGGATCACGCCGGGCGGAGCTATGCGGCCTATGGCGGGGTCTATGTCGCGGCAAGCCTCATGTGGCTCTGGCTGGTGGAGGGGCAGCGCCCCGACAGTTGGGACATGGCGGGCGCGGCTCTCGTGCTCGCCGGATCGGTCGTCATCCTCGCCGCGCCACGCTGACCGCTGCCAGCCGCTCCTCGGGCATCCATCACCGGCGCGCCCCCCCGTGCTCCGGTGCCCGTGCGCGATAGGCTTCGGGGGTTCTCCTGTGAGTCCGTCGTCTCGCACGTCGGAGGCGGGGCTGCTACCGGAGAGGCGAGGCGGAGGGGGTGCGGATCGCGCCTGCCACGGAGGCGGAAAGAGCTGGCATCGCATGGATGACCGGCGGGTAATCTCCGGGAGTGCGCACCTGCCGTGACGAAGTTGCCCCGACCTGCGGCCTCTGCACGATCTCCACACCGCCCGCTGGTTGCGACCACGGGGCTGGCACAGGCTCTTCGGGGCGCTGACCGGTCATCCCGGGTGCACGGAGGGCCGCGATGACCCGATGACCCGATGACCCGATGACCCGATGACCCGATGACCCGATGACCCGATGATGTCGATCGACGTCAACCATATCAAGGCCCACCGCTCGGCAGCGGCACGAAGGAGGGGCCTTCGTACAAGGAACAGGCCCTCCCGTGGCGGTTGGACGACGAAGCTGCACGGAGTGGCCGACGGCAGGGGCAGGCCTGGCCTCTGCCGACTTCCGCCAACAACACCGCAGATAACACCAATCGCCACGACCCAGGCTTTGGTCGAGACCTTGATCGAGGTGGCCGAGCCGGCGCGCCGGCTGGTCGCCGACCGGGGACAGGACGCCAACCACCTGCCCGGGGCGCTTGTCACGGAGGCGGGCGCACCAACGACTTACCGCCGAGCGCCACCCCCCACGACGCCCGAGGCCTGCGCTCCGCAACCGCGGCGCACGCATGGGCTTCCGCCTGACGGGCTGGCGTCGCGGCGCAACTGACACGACAGGCCCGCGCGAAACTTTCTGGCCGCCGCACTGCTCGCCCGCGCGTCCACCCGGTGGATCGACACGGCGCGGACCCCTAGCGGATCCGCCCGGTCTGAAGCTGCCGCAAGGTGTTGAAAACCACCCGCTGGCGCTCCGAATTCGGAGGGTGGGAGCCGAGGAACCGGTCGCCGGGATCGGGAATGCGGCGGAAGAACTCTGCCCCGCGCGCGGGATCGAACCCCGCACGATAGGCCAGAATCGTGCCCAGCTCATCCGCCTGAAGCTCATAGTTCTTGGAATAGGTGCGCGCACCCATGCTGGCGCCCATTCCCTCTGCCTGCTTGATGCTTTCCGCATCAGCACCGGAGAGGGTGGCCAGCGTGCCGAGGATCATCGCCCCTGCCGCCGCCTGCTGCTGCGCGCGCGGGAGGTGGCCGAGGATGTGGTGCCCGGCCTCATGTCCCATGATGAAGGCGATCTCATCCTGATTGCGCGCATCCGCAATGAGCGACAGCGTGAAGGCCAGCACCGGACGCCCTTCCGCATCCAGCGTCTGGAAGGCATTGGCGGGCTGGCCCGGCCGGTCATCCACGGCGATGAGGAAATCGCAGTCGCGCCGGGGTTGCTGGCGTCGGCATTCCGCTTCCACCACCGGCTCCATCCGGTCTACCACCACAATGAAATTATGCGCCGCCGTCCGGGCATCCAGCCGCGCCCCCGGCCGATATTCGGGCGTGGTTTCGGTACGCGAGGGCGGGACCGGCACGGGTATCCTGTCCCGCGATGCGGGGGCGCAGGCGGCGGTCACCATCGCCAGAAGAAGAAGCAGAAGCGGGAACCGAGCCATCGTCACTCCGGGTCGTCTTCGGGTTATCTAGCCCCCTGTCCTGCCGAGGAAAAGACCCCTCCCCCGCAGCTCGCGAAGCTGTGGCGGATGCGCCAGTGCCGAAGATGCGCTGGTGCGCGGAAAGCTGCGCCATCGGCGCCGCGATCCGCCTCCTCCGGGCAGAAGCCGTCGAGCAGAAGGAAAGTCCCGCCCGCCGGAAATCCCCCTTGGGTCGAGGCCTGCGCATCCGGGAAACCCGGCCTCTCAGGCATAACTTGCAGGGGCATTCTCTCCGCGCAGGCAGACGGCGATACAGGATGGCCGAGGCACCCCCGGCCACGGGGAACTGGGCGTGGCTCGGCCAGCGCTGCGGGTCCGGTGCCGCGAAAAGCCGCGCCATCGAAGTGTGGGAAACCCGCCCGCGCGGGGATACCCGCAAGGGGGAACCCGTGTTTTCCGGCGTCCTCCTTGCAGGAGCATTCTCGGCGCTGCCCGCATACCGGGAGTGGGGAGCGGAGCCATCGGGACCGCCAGTAGGCAGGGTGTCCCCGCAGCACGTGCTCCCGATAAGCGCGCCGTCACAGAAGGCCGGAGTTTTCCAGACCGCGGTGGATGCTGTTCAGGTCAGAACGCCGCACAGGTCGCCGTCACGGGTCGCTGTGTTATCAGTTGAAGCCAAGGCACCGTCGCCTGTTCAGGGTGCGGGCGCTGCCCTATGCGCATTGTCCCGCAGGAGACGAGCGGATGGGGTGAAACCTTTCGTGCATCGCTCGGGACCAAACAGATGCCACCTGGACCTGCTGCGCACCGCCGCAGCAATCATCGCGACGCGCATTCTCCTCTGGCTGCAAAAACCACCATTTCCGGCCAGTGGCCGCGTCCGGAAGGCTGAACCGGCAAGATCCATGATCTGTCCCCTTCAACGGGGAGACAAGGCTTCCTGAGATCAGGGCGAAACCATGCGGGCCAGAGCAGCCGATTGCAGGACACAGGGACCAAGCCTCAGCGGCCGGCACGAAGCTGACAGCCCCCTCCGCCTGCCGGTCGAGGATGCACTGTCCGCAGCAACATCACCGGATGGGACGAAGCCGATAAACCCCTTCTGGCAGGTTCAGCGCAGCGGCAAGGTCGCGGATCTGGGACATGGAGAAGGTAATGGAGACGACCTCATCCTTACGGGGATCGTATTGCTCCACCGTCACCCGGTCGTCGAAACCATTGCAGACCACGTCCTCCTGCAGGGGGGCGTTGCCTTCATCGACCAGCGTCACCACGGTCGCGTCGAAATCGTGCTCGATCGTGAACATGCGGCGATGATAGCGGCGGCCATGAGCCAAGAAAAGCCCCCCTCATTCTTTCCGCGGGCACGCCATTCTTTCGGTTGAGCTTGAGGCGGGGGGCGGCAGCGGCTACCAAGGCGGGAAGGAGACCCCGATGCCCGTATTCCTCGACTGCACCGACGCCGCGTTCGAAACCGCCTTCCAGAGCTTCCTCGCCACCAAGCGGGAGGATGCGCCGGACGTGGACGCGGCGGTGGCAGATATCATCGCCGATGTCCGGGCGCGTGGTGATTCCGCGGTGATCGACCTGACCCGGAAATTCGACCGGCTGGACCTGACCCCGGAGACGCTGGCTTTCACGGCTGAGGAGATAGACGCTGCCATCACCGGCATCGACGCGGAGGAGCGCGCGGCGCTGGAACTCGCCGCACAGCGCATTCGCGACTACCACGCGCGGCAGCTGCCCGGCGACGAAAGCTGGACCGATGACGCAGGCGCGACGCTCGGCTGGCGCTGGACAGCGGTTGGCGCGGCGGGGCTGTATGTGCCCGGCGGGCTGGCCTCCTACCCATCCTCGGTTCTGATGAACGCGATCCCGGCAAGGGTGGCGGGGGTGGAGCGGCTGGTGATCTGTGCGCCTACGCCCGGCGGCAAGGTGAACCCCCTCGTCCTGCTGGCCGCACGGCTCGCGGGGGTGGAGACGGTCTATCGCATCGGCGGCGCGCAGGCCATCGCCGCGCTGGCCTACGGCACCGAAACCATCCGCCCGGTGGACAAGATCACCGGCCCCGGGAACGCCTATGTCGCCGCGGCCAAGCGGCGCGTCTTCGGCAAGGTCGGGATCGACATGATCGCCGGCCCTTCGGAGATACTGGTCATTGCCGACGGCGACGCCGATCCCGACTGGATCGCCCTCGACCTGCTCAGCCAGGCGGAGCATGATGCGAGCGCGCAATCCATTCTCATCACGCCCGATCCCGCTTTGGCACGCGCCGTGACCGCTTCGGTGGAACGGCTGATCCCCCTGCTGGAGCGCCGTGATATTGCGGATGCAAGCTGGCGGGACTACGGCGCGGTGATCACTGTGCCGGACCTTGCCACGGCGGCGCAGCTGGCCGACCGCATCGCACCGGAACATTTGGAGCTTTGCGTGGAGGAGCCGGAGGCACTGGCCGGCGATATCTCCAATGCGGGTGCGATCTTCCTTGGCGCATGGACGCCGGAGGCCATCGGCGACTATGTGGGCGGGCCGAACCATGTGCTGCCCACGGCCCGCTCGGCGCGCTTCTCCTCCGGCCTGTCCGTGCTGGATTTCATGAAGCGCACCACCCTTGCCCGGATGACACCGGAGGCGCTGGGGCGTATCGGCCCGGCTGCCGAACGGCTGGCCCGCTCCGAGAGTCTTGAGGCGCATGGCCTTTCCGTCCGCGCCCGGCTCGACCGGCTGAATGGAGGCTGAGATGATGCGGCTCTCCCATATCGAGATCGACGATACCGGGCTTCCCACGCCTTCGGCGGAGATGGAGCAGGAGCGGCGCGTCGCCATTTTCGACCTGCTGGAAGACAACAGCTTCACCCTGCCGGCACGGGATGGCCGCGACGCACCGCCCGGGCCGTACCGGCTCCTGCTCTGTGTGCGGGACGGGCGGCTGGTCTTTGATGTCTCGAACGAGACCGCCGCGCGGCTGGCGGAGTTTCACCTGTCCTTCGGCCCCTTCCGGCAGGTGGTGAAGGACTATTTCCAGATCTGCGAGAGCTACTACGACGCGGTCCGTCGCCTTGGTCCTGCGCAGATCGAGGCCATCGACATGGCCCGCCGCGGCATCCACAATGAAGGGGCGCGGCTCCTTCAGGAGAGGCTGGAGGGAAAGGCGATCGTCGATATAGATACGGCGCGACGGCTTTTCACGCTGGTCTGCGTCCTTCGGGGGAGCTGAGAGCGTGACGGGCGCGACATTGACCTCCGTGCTCTTCTGCTGCGACCATAATTCGATCCGCTCCCCCATGGCCGAAGCCATGATGAAGAAGTTCTACGGCCGACGGCATTACGTCCAGTCGGCCGGAGTGCGCAGCGATCTCGACATCGACGGTTTCGCCATTGCCGTCTGCGCGGAGATCGGCATCGACCTTGCCCTGCACAGGGTCCGCAACTTTCAGCAGATGCATGACTGGGGGGACGACATGTCCACCTTCGATCTGATCGTGGCGCTTTCCCCCGCCAGTCAGCGCACGGCCCTGGAACTGACACGCTATTACCATCTGGACATCGAATACTGGCCGATCATGGACCCGAGCGGCCTTGGTGAATCGCGGGAGGCGAAGCTTGATGCCTACCGCCAGACACGCGACCAGATCCGCGAACAGATGATCGGGCGGTTCGGACCGATCCTTGAGTGAGTGAGGAAACATGACTGACGCCATCGCCACCCTGCGCCGCTACTATGAGGCCTTCAACAATGGTTCGCTCGACGGGATGCTCGCCGAACTGTCCGAGGCATTCGTGCATAATGTGAACGAAGGGGGCACCCGCACCGGCAAGGAACGCTTTGCGGAATTCGGCGCGCATATGGCCGAATGCTACCGGGAAAACCTGACGGATATCGTCCTGTTCGCCACCCCCGATGGTACACGGGGGGCTGCGGAATTCGTGGTGAACGGCACCTATCTCAAGACCGATGGCGACCTTCCCCCCGCACATGGCCAGACCTATGTCCTGCCGGCGGGCGCCTTCTTTTCGCTGGAAGGCGGCAAGATCACCCGCGTGACCACCTTCTACAATCTCGCCGACTGGATCCGTCAGGTCTCTGCATGAGAGTGGAGCGCCTCACCGGCACCGCGCTGGAGGGCGCGCTTGACGGTGTGGCGCGGCTGCGCATCGCGGTGTTCCGGGACTGGCCCTACCTTTACGATGGCGATCTGACTTACGAGCGGCGATATCTGGACGCCTATCGCAACAGCCCGCGGGCCGTGGTGGTGGGCGCCTTCGACGGCGAGCGGATCGTCGGCGCGGCCACCGGCACGCCGATGACCGATCACGCCGACGATTTCGCCGCTGCCTTTGCCGGCCGGTCCGAGCCGCTCGACCAGATCTTCTACTGTGCGGAATCCGTGTTGCTGCCGGAATGGCGCGGGCATGGCATAGGTCATCGCTTCTTCGATGAGCGGGAAGGCCACGCCCGCGAGCACGGCTTCGTCTGGAGCGCGTTCTGTGCCGTCATCCGCCCGTCGGATCACCCCATGCGGCCTGCGGAGTACCGCCCGCTCGATGGCTTCTGGCGGGCACGGGGATACGAGCCCTTGCCCGGCGTCATCGCGCATTTCCGCTGGAAGGACATTGGCGAAGCCGTCGAGACGGCGAAGCCGCTCCAGTTCTGGATGCGTCGTCTCTAGCCCTCCAGAGCGGCCACGAGACCTGCGTGCCGCGAGCGGCAGACCGCCCCGGCCCATCGGTCACGGTTCCATGCCTGCCATACGGCAGCCGCCGTCATATCGCCGCTGGGTGCCGTGAGATCGGGACAGGGTTGCAGGAGCGAGGGCGGCACCGGCTCATCGCGCGGGGAAGAGCTGGCGCATGCGGCCAGCGTCGAACACCACAGCACGGTCATCCATATCGCGCGCATCATCCATCACCTTCCCCAAGGCGAGGTCCAGCCCCGCTTCTGCCCGCAGTCGCTCCATCTCGGCCTGGCGCAGGGCGGCGGCACGCAAGGCCGCCTGTTCCGCCGCCGCCGCATTCGCCCGGAGAGCCGCCGCCGTTGCCAGCCTGTCCCCCGTCCACATGCCTGCGAGCAGGAGGGCGACCGCAGCTCCACCCCCCGCCCAGTAACGAAAGCTCAGCATCCGCCCTGTATCCGAACGGTAGCCGCGCCTACCGCCGTCGCCATCACCGGATGCCAGACACCGGGCGCGAGCGGCAGCGTCGTCACCGTCTCTCCCCCAAGGGTGGTGAGCGTGACCGTCCCCTCCTCCGCCAGAAGGATCGCGCGGGTGACATAGGCCAGCGGCTCGCCCGGCAGGATGTCGAAGATATGCAGCAGCGGCGCGGTGAGGCCGGGAGCCTGGCTGGCAAAAAGGTTTTGGGTCATGGCGTCTCCTGAAGGCTGGTTTTTCGGATGCAGCGACCCTGCCTCAAGGATGCTGACATTCCGCTAAGGCACCGCGCGTTGCATGGCGTCCCTCTTTACAGGCCATCTACCCTCACGAGCGGAAGGCACGCCCGAAAGCGGCGCGCTTGGCGGCCTTCGGAGCGAGCCTATCAGACGTGTTTTATTCGTTGTTAAGGACCGGATGCGCTGCGGGACAGGTCAAGGCGGCAATGATGAGGGCCGGCGCACCATCGGCCGCAAGCCCAGCGCAGATGAACAGATGCCCTGCTTGTAAACCGGCGCTGGGCGATGGCCCCAGGACGCCTGCGAAGTCAGGGAAGCGGACCGAAGTCGGAGCGAGAGTTTCCCCGGATTGCGATGCTGCGCGAGAACACATCCAGGACCGAAACAGGCGGCAAGCATAGCGCGTATTGGCCCGCCGCCGGGGGCAGCATCGAAGGCGCGCTATCGGAGCAGTGTCCGCCGCCTGCGCGCAACTGGTCGCCAGCCGGTGTCCACCAAACAACCCTGCACGATGCGAGGGCCAACAGCATGATTTGCATTTGATGTTCCACTTTGACGATGTCGGGCCAGCAGCAAGGATACCGTCGTCAGCCGGCGGAATGCTCCTGCGTCCCGGCAGGCTCCACCGGCGGCAGCTCCTTGCAGGGCAGTGACCATCCGTCCGGCTACGCTGTGACAGGGTGATGGCCGGAGACGCCGGCGGCCGCTTCACCGACAAGCGAATCGTTTGGTGCAAGGCACGCGGGTCAAGGGCCTTTCCCGACGGAAGCCGTGTCCTGAGGGCGACGCCTTTCCCGCAATCGCAAGGCGGCTGGTTGACGCGGGATGAGACTGTCGCACCATAGCGGCAGGAGCAGGGGCGGCCACGGGCCTGCCGGATGACCTGCCCGGCAACAATGGGAAAGGCCATGACATATGCCTACGCCTCTTGATAATCCCCGCGACCGGCTGATCCTGCCCTTCCTCGGGCCGGTCTATGACTATCTCGCCCAACCCGGCGTCTGGGTTCTTATCCGCATCATCACTGGCGCAATGCTCGTCATGTCGGGCTGGCCGAAGATACAGGCGCCCTTCGCCATGGCGGGAATGATGGGCGGCCTCGTGCCCTTTGGTCCGGGATGGCTCTGGTCGCTTCTCGTTGCGCTGACGGAATTCGCGGGGGGCATCCTCATCGTGATCGGACTGTTCACCCGGCCCGCTGCCGTCGCGGCGACGATCCTGCTGCTCGTCACCCTGTCCTTCCACGTGAACAATCCCTACGGGACCAATTTTCTTACCCCGGAAGGCGTCGCTTTCATGACCGGAGAGGGCGCGCAGTATTTTACTGACGCCGCGCGGGCCCGGCTGGCGCCGGATGGAGGCGCTTCCTTCCTGTCCGGTGTTCAGCAGAAGGCGGAGTTCACCTCCATCTTCTGGGCGTGTCTCACCGCGCTTTTTGCGGCTTTCGGCGGTGGCTACCTGTCGCTCGACAAGATGGTGCTGAAACGGGAGTTCTGATCCCGCGCACGCCGGGCGCCAACCTGCCGCCCGGCGGTCTTCCGATCAACCGGCCGCCCCGTCACGCAACCGGAGTTGGCACCGGGAGGGGGCGGCGATCCTCCCACTCCCACGGGATGGTGAAGCGGCTCAGCACCTCGGCCACCACCGGTTCCTGCACCTCTCCTGTCCGGTGCAGGTGGGCGACAAGCCCACGGCGGCGATCCTCCACCACTTCCGCGACCTGTGCGGACATCCCCGCCTCGGCGAGAGCCGCATCCAGCACCCGCGTGATGGCGAGGCGGCGAAGGTCGGGCTTGAACACCTTGCCGACCGCTGTTTTCGGCAGTTCGTCCAGAATACCTATGAACTTGGGCACGGCCGCGCGCTCATGGATATGCGCGCGCGCATAATCCAGCAGCTCCTGCGGCGTGACCTCCGCCCCCTGGATCAGTTCCACATAGGCAGCGGGAAGTTCGCCAGCGAAGGCATCCGGCTGACCGATCGCCCCGACAAAGGCCACGGCGGGATGGCCGGCCAGGGCCTCCTCTATCTCTGCAGGATCGATGTTGTGACCACCCCGGATGATAAGATCCTTCTTGCGGCCCGTGATCCACAGGTAACCATCCCGATCCAGACGCCCGAGATCACCCGTGCGCAGGTAGCGACGATCCGCATAGAGGCCGAGGTTCCGCCCCGGTTCCGTATAGGTCGATCCCTCAAACACACCGGGATTGGAGACACAGATCTCCCCCATCTCCTCTGCTCCGCATTCGCGCGTGATGTTGCCGTGTTCGTCGGCGTGAAGGATGCGGACATCGGTATAGGGAAACGGCAGGCCCACGGAGCCGATCTTCTTCTCCCCGTCCGGAGGGTTGACGGAAACGAGGCAGGTGCACTCCGTCAGGCCGTATCCTTCCACGATCTGAACGCCTGTCGTCGCCTGAAACCGCTTGAACAGCTCTTGCGGCAGCGGTGCGGAGCCGGAGAAACAGCCGCGGAGGGTGGAGATATCGGCATCCACAGGCCGCTGCATCAGGGCGGAGATCGCCGTCGGCACGATGACGAGGTAAGTGCCCTTCCACCGCTCGATCAGCTTCCAGAGGTTGTCGAAGACCCCCTCCCCCCGGTAACCCGCAGGTGTCGGCAGAACGATCTGGGCACCGGAAGACAGGGTGGACATGAAGATCGGATAGGCGGCGAAAACGTGGAACAGCGGCAGCGGGCATATCAGCACGTCGGTGCTCTTGAACAGCAGCGTGGCGCCTAGCCAGCCGTTGTAGATCATGCCCGAATAGCGGTGCTGCGCCACTTTCGGCAGACCCGTAGTGCCGCCGGTATGGAAATAGGCCGCCACCCGATCCTTCCCCGGATCAGCGAAGGAGAGCGTGGCGCTTTCCTGTGCGACCGCCTTGGTAAAGTCGACGATGCGGGCCTGATGGCGGCGCCCGGCCTTTGGGCGCAGGAAATGCGCGATCCAGCGCTTCGGCGCCGGCAGGTAGCGCAGCATGTCCACCTCCACCACCGCCTGCACCGAGGGAGCTGCCGCCACGGCCTCTGCCACCTTCTGGGAGATGTCGGATTTCGGGATGGACTTCAGCGTGACGACGACTTTGGCCTTCGTTTCCCGCAGAAGGCCCGCCATGTGCTCCGCATCAAGCAACGGGTTCACCGGGCTGACTATTCCGGCCACCATTCCGGCGACAAGCGTCACAGCCGTTTCCATCGAATTCGGCAGGATGAAGGCCACGACGTCGTTTTCGCCGACCCCGAGCTTGCGGAAAAGGTTCGCGGCGCGGTTCACTTCATCCCGGAACTCCCGCCATGTCAGGGTTTCGGCGGGATCCTGTGGACCGGAGGAAAGCTGAAAACCGATCGCAGGGCTGTCTCCGTAGCGAGCCGCGGTGCGCTCCAGAAGCTGATGGATCGTCGTGGGCACGTCACGCGCGCTCCAAGGCATCTCGGCTTCGAGTGCATTACGGTCGGCTATGGTGGCATAGGCACCCATTCGGTCGGTCCTCCTCGTCTAGTGACGGCCCCTCCGCCGTCGGATGGCAGGATGCAGGGCGGGGAGGGGAAAAAGCAAGGGCAGGAGCGCCCCGGCTACGCCACGTTAACCCCGCCCCGGAAGGCTGCACCATCTGCCAGGGCGGGGTAACGCAAGGTTACTGCGGAATGCGCAGCACCTGTCCGGGATAGATCTTGTCGGGATGGGTGAGCATCGGGCGGTTCGCCTCGAAGATCTCGTTATAGCGATTGGCGTTACCGAGCGTGGCCTTGGAAATGGCGGAGAGCGTGTCGCCCTTCTTTACCGTGTAGAACACCGGCTCCGGACCATCGTCCTCGTCGGTTTCGACCTTCGATACCCCCGCCACGTTGCCGACGGCAAGGATCACCTTCTCCTTCTCCTCCGGCGTCGCGGCCTTGCCTGTCACCCTGACGGTATCGCCTTCCGTATGGATCTGTAGACCGCTGTCGTTCAGGCCAAGGTTCTTGACCTCAGCCTTCAGCGCTTCGGCATCAGGAGCGGTGGTTGCCGCCTCCGCCTTGCCGCCGCCGAAAAGCGACTTGCCAGCATCCTTAACGAAATCCCATACACCCATGGTTTTCCTCCGGTTTCCGGCACCGTTCGGCGGCGCCGTTCCCCCGACAATCTGTAGCGGGATACGCGGAGGGCAAGGCCCTACTCCGCCGCTTGCAGCCCTTCAGTGAATTGGAGCCGTGCGAGGCGCGCGTAGAGCCCGCCTTCGGCTACCAGCGTCTCATGCGTTCCCTCTGCGACAATTCGCCCCGCATCGAGCACCACGATCCGGTCGGCGCTTCTGACGGTCGCAAGCCGGTGGGCCACGACGATGGTCGTGCGCCCTTCCGACAGGCGGGCGACGGCGCGCTGCACCGCACGCTCGCTCTCGGCATCCAGCGCAGAGGTCGCTTCGTCCAGCAGCAGAACAGGTGCATCGCGGAGGATCGCGCGGGCAATGGCGATCCGCTGCCGCTGGCCACCCGACAGTACGACACCCCGCTCCCCGAGCCAGGTGTCATAGCCGTCCGGCAGGGCAGTGAGGAAGTCGTGCGCGGCGGCGGCACGCGCCGCAGCGGTGACCTCCTCATCCGTTGCATCGGGTCTGCCGAAGCGGATGTTATCCCGCGCGGTGGCGGCAAAGATCACCGGATCCTGCGGCACGAGTGAAAGGGCGGCGCGGAAGTCGCCGCGCGCCATGTCCCGCAGGTCGATCCCGTCAAGGCTCACGCTGCCTGAGTCCGGGTCGCGGAAACGGAGGAGCAGTTGCAGCACGGTGGATTTGCCCGCCCCGGACGGACCGACGAGGGCCACCGTCTCTCCCGGCCGGACGGTAAGGGTGAAATCCTCCAGCGCCGACCGCTGAGAACGGGTGGGATAGTGAAAGGACACGTCGCGAAAGGCGACCTCTCCCCGCACGGGGCGCGGCAGGGGAACGGGCGCGGCGGGATCCGTGATCTCGTCCTCCGTCGCCAGAAGCTCCAGCAGACGCTCGGTAGCCCCGGCGGCGCGCTGCACCTCCCCCCATGTCTCCGAGAGCGAACCCACGGCTCCCGCAACCAGAATGGCATAGATCACGAACTGCACGAGCGCGCCGATGCTCATCGCATCCGCACGGACATCGCGCGCGCCGACCCAGAGAACCCCCACGACGCCCGCAAAGACCAGGAAGATGACGATCATCGTCATGACCGCCCGCGTACCGATGCGCCGCTGCGCAGAGGCATAGGCCTTCTCCGTCACGCGGGCAAAGGCCGCGCGCGTCTCCGGCTCATGGCCGAAAGCCTGCACCGTCTGCACGGCGGTGAGCGCTTCGGAGGCATTGCCCGCGGAGGCGGCGATCCAGTCCTGGCTGGTCCGCGATTCCGCCCGGAGCCTGCGTCCCAGCGTCACGATGGGCACGATGACCAGCGGCACGATGAGCAGCACGAGCCCCGTCAGCTTGGGCGAGGTGAGCAGCATCAGCAGTGTGCCGCCGGCCACGATGATCGCATTGCGCATCGCCACGGAGATGGAGGAGCCGAGCACCGACAGGATCACCGTCGTATCGGTGGTAATGCGGGAGAGCACCTCTCCACTCATCACCCGCTCATAGAAACCGGGGCTGAGGCTGATGACCCGATCGAACACCGCCTTGCGGATATCGGCCACCACCCGCTCGCCCAGCCGGGTAACAAGGTAATAGCGCAGCCCGGTCCCCACCGCGAGCAGCGCGGCGATGCCGAGAAAGGCGGTGAAATAGGTGTCGAGCAGCAGCGCGTCCGATCCGAAGCCATCGACCACCCGCCGGACCGCCATCGGCAGGATCAGCGAAACGCCCGCCGTCAGGATCAGCGCCAGCACCGCCGCCAAGGCCAGAACACGGTAGGGCCGGATGAACGGAGCCAGTCCGCGCAGGGATCCAACCCTGCGGGATTTCGCCCGCTCCGCCCCGACTGTCGAATTGCCGCGCGCCATGCCGTCTCCTTTGCTCCCGTTTATGCGCAGACGCGCCTTGCAGCAAGCAGGCCGGAAGTCTGATATGCGCCGCCCTACCGGGAGCGGCCAGTAACTGAGGGCGGCAACTGCGGCCAGCGGCCACCCAGCCATCATGTTTGTCCCCCAGGGCCAGCCGCCAGATCATCCGAGGACATCGCCAAGCGTGGACCACTGCCGCAGCCCATGACAGACTTGAAGGCGTCACGGCGGTCGGGCAGAAGGGTGCATGGCCCGCGCCCCCTCCCACACCTTCGCCTGCACCGCCTGCGGTGCGACCTTTCCGAAATGGTCCGGGCGCTGCGACGCCTGTGGCGCATGGAACACCATCGTGGAGGAAGCGCCACTCTCCGCCGCGCCGAAAGGATTGGGCAAGGTTCGCGGGCGCATGGTGCCCCTGGGCGATCTTGCCGCGCGGGAGCCTCCGCCCGCCCGCACCGCCTCCGGCATGGGAGAACTGGACCGGGTGCTGGGCGGCGGGCTGGTCCCGGCTTCCGCCGTTCTGGTCGGCGGTGATCCCGGTATCGGCAAATCCACCCTGCTGCTTCAGGCCGCTGCCAGCTTTGCGCAGGCGGGTCTGTCCGTGATCTATGTCACGGGAGAGGAAGCGCCCGCGCAGGTCAGGATGCGGGCCGAGCGGCTCGGGCTTGGCGGCGCGCCGCTCAGGCTGGCCGCCGAAACCGCGCTCCGCGACATCATCGCGACGCTGGAGGCAGAGAAGCCGGACCTCGTCATCGTCGATTCGATCCAGACCATGTGGTCCGACACCGTCGAAAGCGCTCCGGGCTCGGTGGCGCAGGTTCGGGCGGCGGCGCACGAGCTTGTCACCTTTGCCAAGCGGCGCAACACCGCCGTCATCATCGTGGGCCACGTCACCAAGGAGGGGCAGATCGCCGGCCCCCGCGTGGTCGAGCACATGGTCGATACCGTGCTCTATTTCGAGGGGGAACGCGGCCATCAGTTCCGCATCCTTCGCGCGGTCAAGAACCGCTTCGGCCCCTCGGACGAGATCGGCGTCTTCGAGATGACGGGCACCGGTCTGGCGGAGGTCGCGAACCCCTCCGCCCTGTTCCTGTCGGAACGGGAACGGCCCAGCCCCGGCTCCGTCGTCTTCGCCGGGATCGAGGGAACGCGGCCCCTGCTGGTGGAGATACAGGCCCTCGTCGCGCCCTCGCCCCCCGGAAGCGCACGGCGCAGCGTCGTCGGCTGGGATGGCGGGCGGCTCGCCATGATCCTTGCCGTGCTGGAAGCGCGCTGCGGCATCCCCTTCGGCGGGCTGGACGTCTATCTGAACGTCGCGGGCGGGTTGCGAATCTCCGAACCGGCCGCGGATCTGGCCGTGGCAGCGGCGCTTCTTTCCGCGCGGGAGGATGCGGCATTGCCTCCGGAAACCGTAGTTTTCGGCGAGATCAGCCTCTCCGGCGCGCTCCGGCCCGTCTCCCAGACGGAAAACAGGTTGAAAGAAGCGCGGAAACTTGGTTTTTCACGAGCCATCGCGCCCGCCCGCAGCGCAGAAAGCCCCGAAGGGGACGACGGGCTGCGTGGTTTCGCCGATCTCGCCGCCTTTGTGGGCGAGACATTCGGCGCAGGATAGACGACAGCGGAGCAGGGACAGATGCAGGGCTTCACCATCATCGACGCGGTCGTGGCCGCCGTCATCGTCGTCTCGGCGCTTCTCGCCTACTCGCGCGGCTTCGTGCGGGAGGCGATGGCCATCGCGGGCTGGATCGTGGCGGCGATCCTCGCCTATATCTTTGCGCCAGCGGCAGAACCGCTGATTCGCGAAATCCCCGGATTGAACAACTTTCTCGCCGACAGCTGCGAATTGTCGCTGATCGCCGCCTTTGCGGCCGTATTCGCGGTGGCGCTGGTGCTGGCCTCGCTGTTCACGCCGCTGTTCTCAGGGGTCGTGCAGCGTTCGGCGCTCGGCGGGCTGGATCAGGGCATCGGCTTCTTCTTCGGTGTCCTGAGGGGCCTGTTGCTCGTGGCAGTCGCCTTCGTGGTGTATGATCGTGCGATGTCGGGCACGTCGATCCCGATGGTGGACAACTCCCGCTCGGCACAGATTTTCTCCTCCGTGCAGGGGAATATCGACAGGTCGATCCCCGCAGACGCGCCGGGCTGGATCGTGTCCCGCTATGAACAGCTTGTCGGCAGCTGCGGCGCGCCGGTCGTCACGCCCGATCTTCCGGCAACCCCTGCGCAGAACTGACGAGCGTCCGTGCACTTTCAGGGGGATGACTTCCGCGTCCCGAGTTACTATGTGGGGCACGACGTTCCCCCCGCCCCGGATTCGGAGGACGCGCCATGCGCGACGAGCAGCACAGCCATCCGTTCGACGACGATAAGCTGAAAGAAGAATGCGGCATATTTGGTGTCATCGGTGTGACCGATGCGGCCAATTTCGTCGCCCTCGGAATGCACGCCCTCCAGCATCGCGGGCAGGAAGCGGGTGGCATCGTCACGCATGATCCCGCCACCGGTTTCAACTCCGCCCGCCGATTCGGCTATGTGCGCGACAACTTCACCGATGCCGAGGTGATGAAGACGCTGCCCGGCTCCATCGGGATCGGGCATGTGCGCTATTCCACCGCCGGGTCGAAGGGCAACACCGCGATCCGCGATGTGCAGCCCTTCTTCGGCGAGTTTTCCATGGGCGGCGCGGCGATAGCCCATAACGGCAACCTGACGAATGCCGCGCAACTGCGCCGTGAGCTGATCGAGCGCGGCTCCATCTTCCAATCCTCCTCCGACAGCGAATGCATCATTCACCTGATGGCGCGCTCCATTCAGCGCGACATTCCGGAGCGGATGAAGGATGCGCTGCGCCGGGTCGAAGGGGCCTTCTCGGTCATCGCCATGACGCGGACCAAGCTGATCGGCGTGCGCGACCCGCTGGGCGTGCGCCCGCTGGTGCTGGGCCGGATCGGTGATGGCTGGGCGCTGTCTTCGGAGACCTGCGGGCTGGACATCATCGGGGCGGAGTTCATCCGGGAAGTGGAGCCGGGAGAGATGATCGTCATCTCCGACAGCGGCGTGATCGAGAGCTTCCGCCCCTTCGCTCCGATGAAATCGCGGTTCTGCATCTTCGAGCATGTGTATTTCTCCCGCCCCGACTCCATCCTCGGTGGCCGGTCGGTCTATGAGACACGCCGCCAGATCGGCGTGGAGCTGGCGCGCGAAGCCCCGGTAGAGGCCGATCTGGTCTGCCCCGTGCCGGACAGCGGCACCCCCGCTGCGATCGGTTTCAGCCAGGAATCGGGTATCCCCTATGCGATGGGCATCATCCGCAACCAGTATATGGGCCGGACCTTCATCGAACCGACGGAGCAGATCCGCAACATGGGGGTCCGCCTGAAACTCAATGTGAACCGCGCCCTGATCCGCGGCAAACGCGTGATTCTTGTGGACGATTCCGTGGTTCGCGGCACCACCAGCCGCAAGATCAAGGAGATGATCCTGGATGCAGGCGCGGCGGAGGTGCATTTCCGTATCGCCTCTCCGCCCACCGCCTGGCCCTGTTTCTACGGCGTCGATACGCCGGATCGGGAAAAGCTGCTCGCCTCGCATATGACGGAGGATGAGATGCGGGACTACCTCGGGGTGGACTCGCTCCGCTTCATTTCGCTCGACGGTCTCTACCGCGCAGCGGGAGAGGCCGGGGGCCGTGACAAGGCGCAACCCCAGTATTGCGATGCCTGCTTCTCAGGCGATTACCCCGTTTTCCCCGCCGACATGGTGGAGAAGGGCTTTCAGATGAAGACTGCCGCCGAATGACGAAGATTGCCTTGGTGACAGGTGCCTCCCGCGGTCTCGGTGCCGCGATGGCAGAAGTTCTGGCCGGTGAGTATCACATTGTCGCGGTCGCCCGCACCATCGGCGGGCTGGAGGAGCTGGATGACCGCATCCAGCAGAAAGGCGGCGCGGCGACGCTTGCCCCCATGGACATCACCAACGACGATGCGATGCGCCAGATGTGCCTGTCGATCTTCGAGCGCTGGGGCAAGGTCGATCTCTGGGTCCATGCCGCAATCCACGCGGCACCGCTGACCCCTGCCGGGCATATCGACACGAAGGACTGGGACCGCTCCCTCGCCGTGAACCTGCGTGCCACCGGCATGCTGATCGGCATGGTCGAGCCGCTGCTCCGCGCGGCGGAACGGGGCACGGCACTGTTCTTTGACGACCCTCACGCGGGGGAAAAGTTCTTTGGTGCCTATGGCTCCACCAAGGCGGGACAGATCTCCCTCGCCCGGAGCTGGCAGGCGGAAGCGGTGAAGGTCGGCCCCCGCGTGCTGGTGGAGACGCCCGCGCCGATGCCCACCGCCACACGCGCGCGGTTCTTCCCGGGGGAGGACCGCTCGCTCCTCGCATCGGAGCTTTCCGAAGCCGCCCGACTTGCCGCTGCTTTGTGACATTTTCGGCGCAGGCGGGAACTTTCTTCGCGGCTGAGCGTCTTTCTTCCGACTTCGCAATCGAATCGCGCATCCCTGCCCGGCTGTCATCCGGGCCTCATGCGCCAATGCGACAAGGGGGACGGAATGGCGGGACATGCGGTTTTCGGAAGCCTCTTCGGCCTGCTGATGCTGGCCCTTCATATCATGCTCACCGGTGATCCGGGTCGCGCGTTGCCGATCTGGATGGTGGGATGTGCCACGGGGGCGGTCGCTTCTGCTGCGATATCCGGCGCCTGGGGATTGTGGCGCCACAAGCAGCGCGCCTGACCGTTCGCTTTACCTGACGCCTCCCCTGCTCTAATCAGGAGCGGAATAAGGGGACGGTGACATGCGAATTCTTGTGACGAATGATGACGGGATCAACGCGCCTGGCCTGAAGGTCGCCATCGCCATCGCCAACAAGGTCGCGGGACCAAAGGGAGAGGTCTGGGTTGTCGCTCCCGCCTTTGAGCAATCCGGCGTCGGTCACTGCATCTCCTATACCCGGCCCATGATGATCGCCCGTCTTGCGGAGCGCACTTATGCTGCCGAAGGCTCGCCCGCCGACTGCGTTCTCGCGGCCATCCACGATGTCATGGACGGTGCCAAGCCCGACCTGGTGATATCGGGCGTGAACAGCGGCAACAACGCCGCAGAGAACACGCTCTACTCCGGCACTCTGGGCGGCGCGATGGAAGCCGCATTGCAAGGGGTAAAGGCGATTGCCCTGTCGCAGTTCCTCGGGCCGCGGACGCGCGACCTTGCCGATCCCTTTGATGCGGCAGCCGAATTTGGAGCGGGCGTCGTCGGGGACCTGCTGGAGAAGGGGCTGTGGGATGGAATGGGCTACAGGCTGTTCTACAACGTCAACTTTCCCCCCATCGGTTCGGGGGATGTGAAGGGGACCCGGATCACAAAACAGGGTTTCCGCGGCGAGGGTCTTTTCACGGCGGAGGCCACGATCTCCCCCACCGGGCGACGTTTCCTGTGGATCAAGGGCGGCCCGCAGCACCTGCGGACGGAGGACGGCAGCGATGTCGCCGCCAACCTTGACGACTATATTTCCATCACCCCGCTCCGCGCCGATCTGACCGCTCATGACGCGGTAGAAACGCTGCGCGCCCGTTTCACCTCCTGAGCGATGACGGAGGACGACCTCTCCGAACGAAAGATGCGCTTTCTGTTCACCCTGCGCTCCCGCGGGGTGACCGATACCCGCGTGCTGGCGGCGATGGAGAAGATCGACCGGGGGAGCTTCGTTACCGGCGTCTTTGCCGAACGGGCCTATGATGACACTCCCCTGCCCATCGCCTGCGGCCAGACCATCTCCCAGCCCTCCATCGTCGGCCTGATGACACAGGCGCTGGAGGCCGGTCCGCGCGACAAGGTGCTGGAGGTCGGGACCGGCTCCGGCTATCAGGCGGCGATCCTGTCGCAGCTTGTCCGGCGCGTCTATACCATCGACCGGCATCGCAGGCTCGTCCGGCAGGCGGAGGCGACGTTCCAGCGCCTCGGCCTGCACAACATCACTGCCTTTACCGCTGACGGATCCTACGGGCTGCCAGAGCAGGCGCCGTTCGACCGCATCCTCGTCACGGCTGCGGCAGAAGATCCGCCCGGCCCCCTCTTGGCCCAGTTGCGGGAGGGCGGTATCATGGTGCTCCCCGTCGGCCAGTCGGACGCGGTGCAGAGCCTGATCAAGGTCACGCGCACGGCAGAAGGCGTGCATTACGAAGAGCTTCGCTCCGTGCGGTTCGTGCCGCTCGTTGAGGGGCTTGGGCAAGAATGATGCCGGACGTAAGGGTCGCGCAGACGGCCCCGTCGGGAAACTGAAGAGGATGACAGTGATGCCTTTCCGTTCCGCTCAGCGACCGTTGCGCCGGATCGCGCTCGCCTGTGCAGCGCTTGCCATCGTGGGGGCCTGCGGGCGGCCGCTCGACTGGGACATGCGCGGCGTCATCCCCACCAATCTGGACACATCCGAAGCCGCGCGCCAGCCGACGGCGAACCGTCCGCAACCGGACGGGCGGGGCGTCATTTCCTATCCGACATATCAGGTGGCCGTGGCCCGGCGGGGCGACACTGTCGGCAGCATCGCGCAGCGCGTGGGCATTCCGGCAAGCGAACTCGCCTCCTACAACGCGCTTGCCAGCGAAACCGGCCTCCGGGAAGGCGAGGTTCTGGCATTGCCGCGGCGGGTGAGCGAGCCGGTGACGATGACGGCGGAGTCCGGCTTCTCCTCCGATACGGGCGGGATCTCCTCCGGGTCGATAGCCACCGCCCCCGTCGATGTGACGACGCTCGCCTCCGGCGCGATCGAAAGGGCCGAAACCTCCGGTACAGTGCGCAGAACGCCGGCAAGCAGCCAGAGCGCCAGCTCCGCCAATGTCGGGAGCGCGCCGCCCGCGGCGTCCGCGAGCCGCACCGAGCCTGTCCGCCATCAGGTCAAGCGCGGGGAAACGGCCTATTCGATCGCGCGGCTCTACAACGTCTCCGCGCGCTCGCTGGCGGAATGGAACGGGCTGGACGCCCAGATGACGGTGCGGGACGGCCAGTATCTGATGATCCCCGTCGCCACCGGCCCCGCTCCCGCACGGACAGCGGCCAATCAGCCGGGCACCGGCTCTCCCACGCCGACGCCGCCGAGCGCCGCGACGCCGCTGCCCGAGAAGGACACCAAGACCAACGAGGAAATCGCAGCGGCCACACCCGCCTCACCGAATCTCGGCGCACAGCGGACCCCCGCCTCCTCTGCCAGACTCGCCATGCCGGTGGAGGGCAGCATCATCCGCCCCTATGCGCGCGGCAAGAACGAAGGGATCGACATCGCCGCCCCGGCCGGAGCCGCCGTCCATGCCGCGACCGACGGTACGGTCGCCGCGATCACCCAGGATACCGATCAGGTGCCGATCCTCGTCATTCGCCATGCGAACAACCTGCTCACGGTCTATGCCAATATCGATGGCATCAAGGTGGCAAAAGGCTCCGCAGTCACGCGCGGTCAGTCCATCGCAACCGTGCGGCCAGGCAACCCGTCCTTCCTGCATTTCGAAGTGCGCAACGGATACGAGAGTGTCGATCCGATGAGCTACCTTCAGTAGTTTATCTGCTTACTGCCGCTTTTTCAGGCCATGCGCGACCAGCGCATGGCCTTTTTTCGCAAATTGAACGGCGGAGCGCCGCGTTCTTCTCGCTAAGGGTCGGAACTATCCTACACTTTCGTCATGGGCCTCCTGCGCCCGACGCCGTTTCGCTGCTGCTTCTACCCGTCTGAGCCAAAGTCCCTAGAGCTGTCTGGCACCCCCCGCCACGTGGAGGGTCCGCTATGTGGAGGGAATGCGCGATGAAGCTGTCCTGCCTGATCCTGTGTCCTGCGCTTCTCGCGGCGTCGCCCGTGCTCGCCCATAGCTGGTACAGTACCTATTGCTGCTCAGGGCAGGATTGCGCGCCGATCCCCGCCTCCGCGGTTCATGCCACCAAGGACGGATGGGAGATCGACCTCAAGGCTGGCCAGTACCCGCTCATGGACGCCCCCTTCCGCGCCGTGATCCCGTATACCAGTCGGACCCTTCAGAAGAGCCAGGACGAGGATTTTCACCTCTGCATCGTCGCGAATCGCGCCCGCTGTCTCTATGTGCCACCGCTCGGACAATAACCCGGCGAGCGACGACGACCCGGCAAACACGGGGGAGTTGCTGAAAATTGTCTATTCACGACAGAGGGTGCAGAGCAGCTCCCCGCCCTGCACCCCCTAATACCCGGCGTCTGTGCGTAGCACGTCAGGACTACGCAAGAGGATAGCGCACTTGCGGCGACGACAAGGGCGGAATTGTCCAAAGACATGACCTCATAGCAAGAAATCACTGCGCACGTGCCATCGGCAGAAATGCGATTGCTGTTGCAGGAGGTGTTGAGCACGAATCGGCTCTCGACCATGCCTTGGGGCGGAAGCTGGGCTTTTGCATGGATAACAGACGCCGGGCGAAGCCGATGGAGCACCAATTCCACTCAACCAAGCTCGCCGAGCGGCTCGACTGTGCTCCCCTCTGACTCGTTTCACCAAGATGCGACCGCATAGTGGAAACGGCACCCTCGCCCCGCTCGACCAAGGATCATCTAGGGAGAGAAAGGACTCGGTGAAGCGGTCAGCGCTGTCTGAACCTGAAACCGGTGGTACCGCCTCCCCGGCTCGAACGGGGGACCTCTAGATCCACAATCTAGCGCTCTAACCAACTGAGCTAAGGCGGCACGGGGGGCGATTTACCCTTCATGGCGGGCTTTGGCAAGACCCATCGCTTGATCAAATGACAAAGGACGCATATCCAACCGCTCTGAGTCCCGCAGGGGCGCACCACCGGCATCAAGGGGAACAACATGGGTATCAACAAGGAAAGCGAAGTCGCTGCCAATCTCCAGATCGGTCCCACCTCTCTCGGGATGGTGCGAATCTATGTCGAGGCGGAAGGCATGGAACTGCCGCTCGACTTCGACCCCGAAGAGGCAGAGGAAATCGCCGAGGAGCTTCGCGCCGCAGCAGAAGCCGCACGCAGCATGGGCAATTCGGAACCCTCGCCAAAAGGCAAGAAACGCTGAACTCGCCCGTCGTGAGCCAGGAAGGGCGTTTCCTTCGGGCGTGCAGTCCTTCAGGCGGGCAGGCGCGGTTCAGTTGCTCAAACGTGAGCGGCCTACCTCTCGCTCTTCTGGAGGTGAGGTCGGCTCAACGATCCGGCTCGGCTTTGCGCAACCGAAGCTAAAGTTTCCGAGCTTGCTCCAGCTGCTCACCTGCGGGCGAAGCCGTTTCGCTTGCTCGGGGGCGCGATTGCAGGCCTTCGACCCCTTAGGGTTGCGGCGTCGATAATTGACGGCCCGCTTTGATCTTAAGGTGCTGGTCGCTCGTAGCACGGACTTTCAGTGGGTTCTCCTGCCGGTCACCTCGCTCGCGCAAGATGCTACGGGAATTTCGCAGCAATAGTGCCGTTTGCGGAGGGGCGGTGAACTCGTTGTGATACCTGCGGATCATGAACCTCACTTCACTTCGCAAAGCGCTTTGCCAAGTCAGTCAAACCGACAGAACGGCGGGGAGCGTAAGGCGAGGGACCGGTATGGCAATCTCAGTCAGCGCAGTGTCAGGCCTTCGGCCGAAAAGTTCCCGGTGAGCCTTGAACTGATCCTCCTGCCAAGAATAAGCCAATGCTCCCGACGCAGGGAGGCCGCAGCCTCCGTGTTGGGCTGTTAAGCTGCGAAGGTCTCATGTACCAGCGCGGGTCACGGCGGAGAGGTCCTCAGGCGCTGCCGCCCTTATGTCTGAAATCATCGCCATCAAGCGTTGCGAGGCCATGTAGTCCCCCGCCAATAGAGCAATCCGTCAAAAGCGGGGCCCTGAGCCACCGGCACCCGGATCGCGAAGCGTCTGCAGCCGAAGCGCTGCATGCCGGGCGAATTTCTGGGTGAGGAGCTTGCGGCGCGCGCCGGCCAGCGGCGTCTCCGGCCCGAGGCGGCGGATTTCCGCATCATAGCTGTCGGCGAGGATCAGGCCGGTGCCATCAGGCAAAAGATCGGCAGGAAAATCGGCATCGACAGCCCAGAAGAACCTGTCGCACCACTCCAGATATCCTTGCCACTTTCTGTCACCCGCAAAATCGGCGCGGCATGACTTGCATTCGACCACCCAGATCTCCCCCTTGGGACCAAGCGCCATAACGTCCACCCGGAGGCCCGGGGCGGGCACCAACTCCTCCACCGTCGCGAAGCCGAGGGAGAGGAGATGTCGACTCACTCCACGCTGGAGGAGCTGTCCGGGCTGTAGGCCGGGGATAAGAAGGGGCTGGGGTTGCATGGCGTGACTATGAACAGAGAGAGAACGTCTGTCCAGCCGGGCTACGATCACATCTTTTCCGTGACAGGCTCTTGTCGCCTCCTCACGGGGGGCCTATTTTTGGGAAGGCGGGTTCTGCTCCTCTCGTGCGCAGGCTTTTTTCCAGTGGCCGATAAGCATTTCCGAGGGGGCTGGCTCTGCCGGGATCCTGGTCCCGGTATCTGGCACCCACCTGGTTAGTCCAGGCTCTCGGGAAATCACGCCGGCACGGTTGCTGCGGTTCCCGCCGCTCACCATACAAGACGGACGAATCGAAAAGGGCCGGTCGATCCGGCCCTTTCGTTATCCTATGCCGGCAAAGCTACGGATCAGCGGCGACGCATCGGGCGTTGCTCCACCCGGATCGGAACGGGCAGCGCATCCGGCGCACGCATCGGCCCGGCCACCGCAGCTTTCAAAGCCTCCCCCATGCGCTTGATAAGCGCACCAGCACGAGACAACGACCCAGAGCGGCGGACGGAGCGAACAGGCATAGGAGCAGTCTCCTGAAAGTTGCCACATCAGCGTAATGCCGAGTCGCCCCTGACGCCAAGCGAAATCGCGTGATGTCCTTCCTCTTGGCCTTCTTCCGCCGTGCGGCTAGGCACGTACAAGGCAACTGGAGGGAACAGCATGTCGGTTCGTGTGGCGATCAACGGGTTCGGGCGCATCGGTCGTTCGGTGCTGAGAGCGCTGGCCACCCGTCCGGGCGATATCGAGATTGTCGCTCTGAACGATATCGCCACTCCTGAAATCTGTGCCTATCTGTTTGAATATGACAGCGTCTTCGGCCCCTACCCCGGAAGCGTGGCCCTTCGCGCGGGGCATCTTGTGGTGGATGGGCGCGAGATCCCGCTTCTCCGCCAGTCAGACCTGTCGCATGCGGATCTGTCGGGCGTCGATGTGCTGATGGAGTGCACAGGCCGCGCCGACAGCCGGGACATTGCGGAACGCGGTTTGCGCGCGGGGGCGAGCCGGGTGCTCATCTCCGGCCCCTCGCGGGGCGCGGATATCACCGCCGTGATCGGCGCAAACGAGGGAGAGGTGACCTCCGCGCATCGCATCGTCTCCAACGCCTCCTGCACGACAAACGCGCTGGCCCCGCTGCTGGGGCTTCTGGACGCGGAATGGGGGGTGGAGACGGGCTACATGACCACCATCCACTGCTATACCGGCAGCCAGCCCACGGTGGACAGTCCCGCCGCGGATTTTGCCCGGAGCAGGGCCGCCGCGCTCTCCATGGTGCCAACAACGACCTCAGCCTCCCGGCTCGTGGATATCGTGCTGCCGCATCTGGCCGGACGGGTGGAGGGGTCTGCCGTGCGGGTGCCGACGGCCTCCGTCTCGGCCGTGGATCTGACGTTCATGCCCCGGCGGCCGGCCACGGTGCAGGCTGTCAACGCTGCCTTACGCGAGGCGGGCGGCGTCATCGGATCGACCGAGCGTCCGCTTGTCTCCACCGACCTGCGCGCGCGGCCCGAAAGCGTGATCATGGCGCTTCCGGAGACCGCCGTGACGGGCGGCGGCATGGTGCGCGTCTTCGGCTGGTACGACAACGAATGGGGCTTTTCCAACCGCATGATCGACATGGCGATGCGGTTGGCACAGCAGGATCAGGAGCAGGCGGGAGGAAGCGAACCTCAGGGTGAAACGACCGTATAGGGATCGTCGAACCAGTATTCCTCAAGATTGGGCGTATCGCCGATCCTGTCCACCACAGCGAAGAGCCCGGGCGCGTGGAGCGGCGTCAACACCCCGTGCCAGGTACCCCGGTGAAAGTTGATCGCCTGCCCCGCCGTCGTGAGGAAGGCCAGCGGCATACCGGGACGCCCCCCGTCATCCGGCGCGACGATGACAAGGAACGGATCGAGCGACATCGGCACGAAAGCCTGGCTGCCGTCCGGGTGCCGCTCGACCAGATCGAGCTTCAGCGGCAACGCCCGCGGCTCCGCCTTGAAGATCGACAACCCTGCCCGCCCCTCCGGCCCGAAATCCAGCCCGGCCCGGTCATGCCAGCGCCCGCAGAGACCCTGGTTGATGATCCGGTCGGCTGTCCCATCCGCGGCAAGGATGTCGCCGAAAGGCGCGAAGGCCTCCAGCGTGAGCGGCTGTATGGTGATCTGTCGCATCCTCAACCCTCCGCGAGCTTCTGCATGAGTGGCAGGAAATCGGGGAAGGAGGTCGCGATCGGCCGGGCATCGTCGATGGTCACCGGCTGTTGCGCGGCAAGGCCCAGCACGTAGAAGCTCATCGCGATGCGGTGGTCGAGGTGAGTGCGGATGGTAGCGCCCCCCGGCACACCATCCGTGCCCCGGCCATGAACGATGAAGATGTCCTCTCCCTCCTCCACCGTGACGCCGCAGGACTCTAGCCCGCGCGCCATGGCGTCGATCCGGTCGCTTTCCTTCACCCGCAGTTCACGCACGCCGCGCATGACGGTGCTGCCTTCCGCAAAGGCCGCGATGGCGGACAGCACGGGAAACTCGTCGATCATGGAGGCTGCACGGTCCTCCGGCACCTCCACGCCCTTCAGCGCGGAGAAGCGGACATGCAGATCGGCGACCGGCTCCCCGCCCTCCTCGCGCTCGTTCTCGAAGGCGATGTCGGCCCCCATCTCGACCAGCGTCAGGTAGAACCCGTCGCGCGTCGGGTTGCGGCTGACGCCGGGCACACGGATATCGGAGCCCTCCACGATGAGCGCGGCAGCGACGGGAAACGCGGCGGAGGACGGATCGCGCGGCACGGCGACCGTCTGGGGGCGCAACTCCGGCTGACCGGTGAGGATGATCGCCCGCCCCTCCGCCGTCTCTTCCACGCGGAGGGAGGCGCCGAAGCCGCGAAGCATCCGTTCGGTATGGTCGCGCGTCGGCTCCCGCTCGATCACCACGGTGTCACCGGGCGCGTTCAGCCCGGCAAGCAGCACGGCGGATTTCACCTGCGCCGACGGGACCGGCAATGCATAGCGCACCGGCACCGGGTCACGCGCACCAAGCACGGTCATCGGCAGGCGTCCGCCCGCGCGGCCGTAGGCCACCGTGCCGAACAGCGACAGAGGATCCGTCACCCGCGCCATGGGACGCCGGCGCAGACTGGCATCCCCGGTGAAGGTCGCGACGATGGGCGAAGTCGCCATCGCGCCCATGATGAGCCGCACCCCTGTTCCCGAGTTGCCGCAGTCGATGACGTTCTCCGGCTCGGCGAAGCCGCCGACGCCCACGCCATGCACGCTCCATGCACCTTCGCTGTGCCGGGTCACCTCCGCCCCGAAGGCCCGCATCGCCTTTGCGGTGTCGATGACGTCCTCGCCCTCCAGAAGGCCGCTGATCCGCGTCTCACCCACGGAAAGCGCGCCGAAGATCAGCGCCCGGTGCGAGATGGACTTGTCCCCCGGCACCGTCGCCTTGCCCCTGAGAGGGGCGGAAGCGCGGACGACAAGCGGAACGGGCGAGGCTTCGGCAGTCATGGGGGATCCTCCGTGGTCTTGCCGCGTCATAGCCGAACTGTCCGCGCCGGTCTATCTGGGCCGCTACAGGCGGCGGAAGGTGAGGTAATGCGGCACCCGCCCCTCGCGGAGCGCCTTCTGCTCGTAGCGGGTGGAATGCCAGTCGGACCAGGGCTCCCGCCAGTCGGACGGCCCTTCGGCCAGCCATTCGAAGCCTGCCTTCGGCACTTCCCCAAGCGTCTGGCGCACATAGTCGGGAATGTCGGTCGCGACGCGCAGGATGGCCCCTGGCCGCAACACCCTGTGGAGCGGCGCGAGGAACTCAGGCGTCACGAAGCGGCGCCGGTGGTGACGTTTCTTCGGCCAGGGGTCGGGATAGAGCAGGAACGCCCGCGCGATGGCGTGATCGGGCAGCACGTCAAAGAGGTCGCGCACATCGCCCGGATGCAGGCGGAGGTTGCTGACATCCGCCTCCCGCACCTTGCCGAGCAGCATCGCCACGCCGTTGATGAATGGCTCGCAACCGATCAGGCCCACTTCCGGGTTCTGCGCGGCCTGATGCACCAGATGCTCGCCGCCGCCGAAGCCGATCTCGAGCCATACCGGCCGGTCCCCGAAAAGCTGTGTCAGGTCCAGCTCGGCGCGCTCCGGGTTCTCCTCATGGGTAATGCCGGGAAGGCGCAACTGGCCGAGATCCTCGCTCAGATAACCCTTCTGGCTAGGCCGCAGCGTCTTGCCGTGGCGACGGCCATAGAAATTGCGCCAGGGACGGTCGGCACCCGCAGCGGCATCGCTCTGGTCGTCAGTCATGAAAAGGCCCCGGTCGCTGATACCGGGGCCTCTTCGCGCGGCAGAACCCGCGCGTCAAGCAAAAGGGGGTCAGACAGCGCGCTTCAGCGCCTCCACCAGATCGGTCCGCTCCCAGCTGAAACCACCGTCATTGTCGGGCTGACGGCCGAAGTGGCCGTAGGCCGCGGTCCGGGCATAAACCGGACGGTTGAGCTCCAGATGATCACGGATGCCGCGCGGCGTGAGGTCCATGACCTGCGCGACGGCACGTTCGATCTCCACCTCATCCGCCACACCGGTGCCATGGGTATCGACGTAGATGGAGAGCGGCCTCGCCACGCCGATGGCATAGGAGAGCTGAAGCGTGCAACGCTGCGCAAGCCCGGAGGCGACCACGTTCTTCGCCAGATAGCGGGCGGCATAGGCGGCAGAACGGTCCACCTTGGTCGGATCCTTGCCGGAGAAGGCACCGCCGCCATGCGGCGCGGCGCCGCCATAGGTATCCACGATGATCTTCCGCCCCGTCAGACCGGCGTCGCCATCCGGGCCGCCGATGACGAAGGTGCCGGTCGGGTTGACCCACCATTCGGTCTTCTCGGTCAGCCAGCCATCCGGGAGCACATCGCGGATATACGGCTCCACGATGGCGCGGATGTCGTCGGAGGTCTGATCCTCGCTCGCGTGCTGGGTGGAGAGGACAAGCTGCGTCACCTCCACGGGCTTGCCGTCCTCATAGCGCAGGGAAAGCTGGCTTTTGGCATCCGGGCGAAGGCTCGGCGCTTCTCCGGATTTGCGCGCTTCTGCCAGGCGACGCAGGATGGCATGGGAGTAGAGGATCGGCGCGGGCATCAGCTCCGGCGTTTCGTCCACCGCATAGCCGAACATGATGCCCTGATCGCCCGCCCCATCCCGGTCGACACCTTGGGAGATATGGGCAGATTGCTCATGCAGATAGTTGTTCAGCTTGAACGTCGCCCAGTGGAACTTGTCCTGCTCGTAGCCGATGTCCTTCACGCAAGCGCGCGCGATGTCCTCGATTTTCTCCATGTAGCTGTGGAGCTTGTCCTTGTCGGACAGGCCCACCTCGCCGCCGACCACGACGCAGTTCGTCGTGGCAAAGGTCTCACAGGCGACACGGGCATTCGGCTCTTCGGTGAGAAAGGCATCAAGGACCGCATCGGAGATCCGGTCGCAGACCTTGTCGGGGTGACCCTCCGAAACGGATTCGGAAGTAAATACGTAGTTCTGTCGGGACATCGGGAAGCGCTCCATTAAGACATCCCCGTCACGCCAGGAAGCCGTTGTGACGGGTGCGATGCCAAGCCGTAGCGGCGGCAGCGGCGGAGTTCAATCGCTTTCTCTGCGCCGCAACAGAAGGAGGACTGCTCCAGCAAACAGAATGAGGCTCGCCACGGGCAGATCGCCCATACGCGCATAGGGTGTAGGCGGCAGGGCCGCGGGAACGCTGCCGTCCAGCGTACCCTCCACATTCAGCGGCAGGGCGGAGACGATCGCCCCCCTTGCGTCGATAATGGCCGACACGCCGGTGTTCGCGGCACGGATCAGCGGCAGCCCCTGCTCCACCGCGCGGAGCCGCGCCTGTGCCAGATGCTGATAGGGGCCGGAGAGATTGCCGAACCATGCGTCGTTCGTGACCTGCAGGATCCAGTCAGCGCGTTCGGGCGCGCCGCGGAGGTCCTGCGGGAACACCGCCTCGTAGCAGATGAGCGGCAGCACCTTGCCCAGCGGGCCAAGGTCGAGGATGGCCGGCCCCGGGCCGGACGTATATCCGTCCCCCTCCCGCGCGGCGAGACCGTGGATCCCGAACCGCGCCGCAATGTCGCCGAAAGGGATATACTCGCCGAACGGGACGAGGTGGTGCTTGTCGTAAAGCCCGGTGGCCTGCCCCGTTCGATCCAGCACGGCGAGGGAATTGTAGTAGCGCCCGCCCTCCCCCCGCTGCACGCCGAGTGCGACAGGACGGCCACCGGCGGCCTCCGCAATCATCGCGAGGGGTTCGGCGGCATCCTCCAGCAGCCAGACCAGCGCCGTCTCCGGCCAGATCGTCAGGTCGGGCGAAGGATCGGCGGGCAGGGCCGTCTGGTCGAGCTGCTGGCGGAACTGCGGCCCGATGAGCGCCGGATCCCATTTCAGATGCTGGGGAATGTTGGGCTGAACGAGGCGCACGCGGATCGGCGTCTCCCGCGGCGGGATCGGCTCTGCCAGACGCGCGAGACCACCCGCCCACAACAGTCCGATCAGGCCCGCCGCCGCCACCGCGCCAGGCAGGCGCAGCACAAGCGGCAGCGCAGCGAGAAGGGTCGTCACGAGCGTAAGGCCCACCGGCCCGACATAGGCCGCCGCCTGCACCACCGGCGTGTCGATCCAGATGTGCCCGATCAGCGCCCAGGGGAAGCCGGTCAGCACATAGCCGCGCATCAGTTCGACGGCAGCAAAGCTCAGCGCCAGCGCGACCGGCCGCGTCCAGCCCCGGCCCAGCCGCCAGCCAACCCCCGCCCCCAGGCCCCAGAAGAGAGCCATGCCAGCCGCCATGAAAACCAGCGCGAACGGGGCCATCCAACCCTGCCGCGCCGCATCCACCATGAAGGGTTCGACGATCCAGAAAAGCGCCGCGGCGAAATAGCCCGCCCCGCCAAACCAGCCCCGCCACACGGCCACGCGCAGGCTTTCGCCCGCCGAGATCTGCGCCATCAGCCAGCAAAGCGCGGGCAAAGCCAGCCACCACAACCCGAGAGGCGCCTGACCCAAAGCCATCAGGGCACCGGCCAGCAATGAGGGAAGCGCCCTGCGCAGGGTATGCCGAAGCGTGATCCCGCTGGCCGGATGACCAGCCAGCGCCGTCCGGCCTTCGGTCATGCTATCCTGCCGCAGCCGCCGCCGCGGCGGGCAGACGCAGGCGAAGCCGCTTGAGCCGGCGGGGTTCGGCGTCGATCACCTCGAACACCGCGCCGCTTTCATGCTCGATCTCCTCGCCTTCAGCGGGAACACGGCCGGAGAGCATGAAGACGAGGCCACCGACCGTGTCGATTTCCTCATCCTCCGTATCGGCGAGCTGCATGCCGATCGCTTCCTCGAACGCCTCCAGAGGGGCGCGGGCCTCAACGATCCAGACGCCGGGACGCTCCTGCAACCACAGCCGGCCCTCGACGATGTCGTGCTCATCGTCGATTTCGCCGACGACTTCTTCCAGCAGATCCTCGAAAGTGACCAGCCCGTCCACGCCGCCGTATTCGTCTATCACCAGCGCAAGATGCGTCCGCTCCGCCTGCATCTTCTGCAAGAGGACGGAAAGCGGCATGGAAGGCGGCGCGTAGATCAGCGGGCGGAGAAGCGGCCGCAGGTCGAATGGCCCGGTCTGACCGTTGAACCCGTAGCGGAGCGCCAGATCCTTCAGCAGCAGAAGGCCCAATGGCCTGTCCAGCGTCTGTTCGTAAACCGGCACGCGAGAAAAGCCATGTTCCCGGAATACCTCGACCAGAGCGTCCTTGTCGATGTCGACATCGACTGCGACGATCTCTGCCGCAGGCACCATCACATCGGACAGGCGCATGGTCCTGAGTTTGCTGAGTCCGCCGAAGCCCGATCGCGCCACCCCTGCCCCTGCAGAGTTGCGCGCCGTGTCTTCGGCATCGTTTGAAAGAGCATTCAGGATGCGGCCAAAAAAGCCGCGCTGTGAATTCTCTTCGGAGTCCTGCGCGCGGTGCGCCGCGCTAGAAGACCCATCGACGGAATCGCCCATTGTTCCTTTCCAGATTGCGAGGGCCTGTGCCCCCCGATCAAGCATATGGGTCAGATATGCCCATCGTGGCAAGTATCCTGACCTCAAGTCCCTCCATCAGGGCGGCATCGGCCTCCCTCACATGGTCATATCCAAGCAGGTGCAAAATACCATGGATGACCAGATGCGTCACGTGATCCTTGAGCGGGATGCCCTGTTCCGACGCTTCGCGACCGCAGGTTTCCCAGGCGATGGCGATATCGCCCAGTTCCTCGGGGTCATCCTCATCCCCGGGCGTGGGCCGATCGGGTGTGCCGCCATCCTCCTCAGCGCCCCGCTCCTCGGAAGGCCAGGAGAGCACATTGGTAGGCTGCGGTTTGCCGCGGAAATCGGCATTCAGGACCGCGATCCGCGCATCATCACAGCCGAGAACGCTGACGAGGAACCCCTCCCCCTCCATATCCAGCAGGGCAAGTACCCTTTCGGCCGCGATTTCGGCGATCGCCGGAAGGTCTATTTCCTCCCAGCGATCATCCTCGATGATCGTATCGACAAGCGCCATGCGCACCCGCGCGGACAGAAGGGCGCCGCCCGCCCGAACGGATCAGCCCGCTTCGGACCGCTCATACGCCTCGATGATACGGGCGACAAGCGGATGGCGGACCACATCCTGCGCAGTGAAGTAGTTGAAGGACACGCCCTTCACCCCCGCAAGGATCCGCTCCGCATCCGAAAGACCGGAGGCGGTACCGCGCGGAAGGTCCACCTGCGTCCTGTCTCCGGTGATGACCATGCGGGAGCCTTCGCCCAGACGGGTCAGGAACATCTTCATCTGCATGGTCGTAGCGTTCTGCGCCTCATCGAGCACCACGAAGGCGTTGGCGAGCGTCCGTCCCCGCATGAAGGCCAGCGGCGCGATCTCGATCCGCTTCTCCTCCAGCATCTTCTGCACCTGTTTGGCGGGGAGGAAGTCGTTCAGCGCGTCGTAGAGCGGCTGCATGTAGGGATCGACCTTCTCCTTCATGTCGCCGGGGAGGAAACCCAGACGCTCGCCCGCCTCGACGGCGGGACGGGAGAGGATGATCTTGTCGACATGGCCCCCGATGAACATGGTGACGCCGACGGCAACAGCCAGATAGGTCTTCCCCGTTCCCGCCGGGCCGATGCCGAAGCAAAGTTCGTTCTTGAACAGGTTCTCGACATAGGCCTTCTGGGCTTCGGTCCGCGGCTCCACATGTTTCTTGCGGGTGCGGATTTCCATCGGCGTGCCGTGGAACATCTCGAACTGAGCGTCGCCGCCCCGCGCGAAGGTCTGATCTCCCATGCGAATCACGGCATCCACATCGCCGGGTTCCAGCGGCTTGCCGGATTCCAGCCGCGCGTAAAGGGCGCGGAGCGCAGTTGCCGCGGCATCCCGCGCGCCTGCTCCTCCCATCACTGCGAGCTGATTCCCCCGTCGGAGGATATGCACCCCGATCTTCTGCTCGATCCGCGCGAGGTTCCTGTCGAACTCGCCACACAGGTCGATGAGCAGCCTGTTATCGGGAAATTCCAGAAGCGTTTCCGAAACGTCTTCCGGGCGAGGCGGGGGTGTCAGCGCGCTGATGCCCAATAAGGACTCCTATGGCAAAGGGTCGCAAGGGGATGGTGCCAAGACGCCCGGCTTCACGCAAGCGCGCTTTGGCTCCCGCAGCGAAAAAACGCCATGCACTGCGGCATGGTTCCCGCAGGTACCGCAATCAGGCGACAAGCTCACCGGCGAGGGAGTTCGGTCCGGCCTCCACGATCCGCACACGCGCCAGCGTGCCTGGGGCCGCATCCGTCACCGCATGAACGGCGTGAAGATAGTCTGACTTGCCCACCATCTGGCCCGGCATGCGGCCCTTCTTCTCGAACAGCACGCTCACCTCCCGGCCCACCATGCCCTGCTGCGCCGCCCTCTGCTGCGTCGTCAGCAAGGCCTGCAGCCGCTGCAGCCGGTCGTCCGAAACATCAGCGGCCACGGGCGGACGATCCGCGGCAGGCGTACCGGGACGGGAGGAATACTTGAACGAGAATGCCATGCCGTAGTTCACCTGCCGCACAAGCTCCATCGTGGCCTCGAAATCGGCTTCCGTCTCTCCGGGAAAGCCCACGATGAAATCACCCGACATCATCATGTCGGGGCGCGCGGTGCGGATACGCTCGATCAGGCGCAGATAGCTCTCCGCGGTATGCCGCCGGTTCATCGCCTTGAGTATCCGGTCGGACCCCGACTGCACGGGCAGATGGAGATAGGGCATGAGCTTTGCCACCTCGCCATGCGCGGCGATGAGGTCGTCGGACATGTCGTTAGGGTGGGAGGTGGTGTAGCGGATGCGCTCTAGCCCGTCGATCTCCGCCAGCGCGCGCACGAGCCGGGCGAGCGACCAGTCGCCGCCCTCCCCCTCGCCGTGATAGGCGTTGACGTTCTGGCCAAGCAACGTGATCTCCCGCACGCCGCGCTCCACCAGATCGCGGGCCTCCCGCAGAATGCGCTCCGCGGGGCGGGACACTTCGGAACCTCGGGTATAGGGCACGACGCAGAAGGCACAGAACTTGTCGCAGCCTTCCTGCACGGTCAGGAACGCCGCGGGCGGCCGGTTCGGAAGCGGCCGCTTCGGCAGATGCGCGAACTTGTCCTCCTCCGGAAACTCGGTGTCGACGGCGCGGGCGCCCTGCTCCACCTTCTCCATCATGGCGGGCAGACGGTGATAGGTCTGCGGGCCGACCACCAGATCGACCAGCGGCATCCGTCGCATGATCTCCTCGCCCTCCGCCTGCGCGACGCAGCCCGCGACACCGATCTTCAGGTCCGGCTTCGCGAGTTTCAGCGGTTTCAGACGACCGAGGTCCGAATAGACCTTCTCCGCCGCCTTCTCCCGGATATGGCAGGTGTTCAGCAGAACCATGTCCGCCTCCTCCGCCACGTCTGTGGTGACATAGCCCTTCGCCCCCAGCGCCTCCGCCATGCGTTCGCTGTCATAGACGTTCATCTGGCAGCCGTAGGTCTTGATGTAGAGCTTCTTGGGCGTGGCCATGAGAGCTACTCCGGGGCGAACGGTGAGGAAGCACGCCTGCTACACCGGAACGCCCGAAATCGCAACAGAGGGGCTGCGGCGGCATCTGCTCAGGCGCACCTTGCGCCGCCCGAAGCAGTCGGCTGCGATTTGCGCGCGCGATCGGCTGCGAGGCTGCGAGGCTGCGAGGCTGCGAGGCTGCGAGGCTGCGAGGCTGCGAGGCTGCGAGGCTGCGAGGCTGCGAGGCTGCGAGGCTGCGAGGCTGCGAGGCTGCGAGGCTGCGAGGCTGCGAGGCTGCGAGGCTGCGAGGCTGCGAGGCTGCGAGGCTGCGAGGCTGCGAGGCTGCGAGGCTGCGAGGCTGCGAGGCTGCGAGGCTGCGAGGCTGCGAGGCTGCGAGGCTGCGAGGCTGCGAGGCTGCGAGGCTGCGAGGCTGCGAGGCTGCGAGGCTGCGAGGCTGCGAGGCTGCGAGGCTGCGAGGCTGCGAGGCTGCGAGGCTGCGAGGCTGCGAGGCTGCGAGGCTGCGAGGCTGCGAGGCTGCGAGGCTGCGAGGCTGCGAGGCTGCGAGGCTGCGAGGCTGCGAGGCTGCGAGGCTGCGTAGTGAGACGGAGCGAACGGTCAACCCCCAAGCCCCGATCGGAGGCGTCACGTGCCGGCTTACCGGCGGAGCCATACGAACCTGTCGTGACACGCGACCTAGGCCATGCCGGCGATGGCGAGGTCAGCCTCTGCGGCGGAGGCGGATCACGACATCGACCCGGCTCACCTGCATGCCCTCGGGCACTTCGGGAATACGGGCGATCTCAAGCTGATCGGCGGGCGCGTCGGAAAGCGATGCCGTATCTTCCCAGTAGAAATGCGGGTGATCGTCGATGCGGGTGTCGAAATAGGACTTGTTCCCGTCCACCAGCACTTCCTGCATGATCCCCGCCTCACAGAACGCGCGAAGCGTATTGTAGACGGTGGCGAGGGAGACCTTCTCTCCGCTGTCGAGCGCGGCGGCATACAGGCTTTCTGCCGTGACATGCCGATTCTTGCCATCCCCGACCAGCAGGGCAGCGAGCGCAACACGTTGCCGCGTAGGCCGCACGCTCCCGTCGGCGAGCCAGCGGCTCCCCCGGTCGATCGCGTCGGCTGACATGTTCTGGCTGGCTGACATAAGGCTTCTCCTGATCTTCATCTAAGCCCCATGCGACACATTTGCAAACCCAAATCCCAGTGCAGCAAGGTCTCTGGCTGCGGAGAGAGGGGGCCGGACTTGCTTTGACGGCAAGCGCGGTGATAGAGGGGGGCAGCCCAGATCAAGGACAAAGGACGCCTGCGCCCCATGCCGGACTACCCGACGAGCTTCGACAAGGAAGGTCTTCTTCTCTGCGCACGAGGGGAGCTGTTCGGACAGGGCAATGCCCAGCTTCCCGAACCTCCCATGCTGATGATGGATCGCATCACCGATATTTCGGCCGATGGAGGGCTGCACGGCAAGGGCCATGTGGTGGCGGAATATGACATCAACCCCGACCTGTGGTTCTTCAAATGCCATTTCGTCGGCGACCCGGTAATGCCGGGATGTCTCGGCCTGGACGCACTCTGGCAACTCACCGGTTTCAACCTCGGCTGGCGCGGAATGCCCGGTCGCGGTCGGGCCCTGGGCGTGGGAGAGGTGAAGTTCACCGACATGGTGACACCCGCCACGCGGAAGCTGACCTATCTGGTTGATTTCACCCGCGTCATCGACCGGAAGCTGAAGCTTGGCATGGCCAATGGCAGGATGCTGGCGGATGGCAAGGAAATCTACAACACTACCGACATGAAGGTCGGACTCTTCACCGACTGATACAGGGGGAGGACCAGCCATGCGCCGGGTCGTCATCACGGGACTGGGCATCGTCTCACCGCTTGGCAACAATGCCGGTGAAGTCGAAGCCTCCCTCCGGGCCGGGCGCTCGGGCATCGTCTTTGCACCGGAATACGCCGAACGCGGTTTCCGGTGCCACGTCCACGGCGTGCCGCAGATCGTTCTGGAAGACCACATCGACAAGCGGAACCTGCGCTTCATGGGCGCGGGCGCGGCCTATAACTTCCTCGCCATGGAGCAGGCGGTGAAGGATTCCGGCCTGCCGGAAAGCGACGTGTCGAATGAGCGTACCGGCCTCATCATGGGGTCGGGCGGATCGTCCACGTCGAACTTTCTCACCGCCTTCCAGACGGTGATCGAGAAAGGCGGGCCGAAGCGCATGGGGCCGTTCATGGTCACGCGCTGCATGTCCTCCACCAACTCCGCGACGCTGGCCACGCCCTTCAAGATCAAGGGCGTGAACTATTCCATCACCTCCGCCTGCTCGACCTCCGCCCATTGCATCGGCAACGGGGTGGAGCAGATTCAGATGGGTAAACAGGACGTGATCTTCGCCGGCGGCGGCGAAGAGGTGCACTGGACCCTCTCCTGCCTGTTCGACGCGATGGGCGCGATGTCGTCGAAATACAACGACACGCCGGAGAAGGCCTCCCGCCCGTTCGACGCGGCGCGGGATGGCTTCGTCATCGGCGGCGGCGGCGGTGTCGTGGTGCTTGAGGAGCTGGAGCACGCGCTGGCCCGCGGCGCGAAGATCTATGCCGAAGTGACCGGCTACGGCGCGACCTCGGACGGCTACGACATGGTCGCGCCCTCGGGCGAGGGCGGCGAACGGGCGATGCGCATGGCGCTCGCCACCCTGCCCGAAGACCGCAGCATCGACTACATCAACGCGCACGGCACCTCGACCCCGGTGGGCGACGTGACGGAGGTGCAGGCGGTGCGCCGCGTCTTCGGAGAAGGCAAGGTTCCGCCGATCTCCTCCACCAAGTCGCTGGCCGGCCACAGCCAGGGCGCGACGGGCGTGCATGAGGCGATCTATTCGCTGCTCATGCTGAACGGCGGCTTCATCGCCGGCTCCGCCAATGTCGAAAACCTCGACCCCGCCATCCATGCCGATGAGATCGCGACCCAGACCCGCGAAAACGTCGCGCTCGACAGCGTGCTGTCCAACAGCTTCGGCTTCGGCGGCACCAATGCCACGCTCATCATGAGCAAGTACCTGGGGTAGACCATGGCCGGATTGATGACGGGCAAGCGCGGACTGGTGATGGGCGTCGCGAACGATCACTCCATCGCCTGGGGCATTGCGAAGGCGCTTCATGCAGAAGGCGCCGCGCTGGCGTTCTCCTATCAGGGCGAGGCGTTCGGCAAGCGGGTGGAGCCGCTGGCCGCGTCCGTGAACTCCGAATTCCTGATTGACGTGGACGTGCAGGATGATGCCTCGCTCGATGCCTGCTTCACGCGGCTTCGGGCGGAATGGGGACAGATCGACTTTCTCGTCCACGCCATCGCCTATTCGGACAAGAAGGAACTGACCGGCCGGTTCATCAATACCAGCCGCGAGAACTTCAAGACATCGCTCTCCATCTCTTGCTTCAGCTTCATCGATGTGGCCCGCCGCGCGGCGGAACTGATGCCGGAGGGCGGCTCGCTCATTACGCTGACCTATCAGGGATCGACGCGCGTGACGCCCTATTACAACGTGATGGGCGTGGCCAAGGCAGCGCTGGAAAGCTCGGTCCTCTATCTGGCGAACGACCTCGGCCCGCAGGGCATCCGGGTCAACGCGATCTCTCCCGGCCCGATGCGGACGCTGGCCGGCGCGGCGATCGGCGGTGCGCGCAAGACCTATCGCTTCACGGAGGAGAACGCGCCGCTCCGTGCCAATGCCACTCTCGAGTCGATCGGCGGGACAGCGGTCTATCTGCTCTCCGATTACGGCGCCTGCACCTCGGGCGAGATCATTCGCGTCGATGGCGGCTTTCACGTCATAGGAATGCCGCAGCCGGAGAACCTCTGACAGGGGAGCCGTGGCGCGCCGCCTCTTCCGTCCTGCCCGCCGCTGTGCCAGTCTCCTCCCCGCATCATGGGGAGAAGCGGCATGACGACATTCAAGGCCTCGGACGGCGCGGAGATTCACTATACCGATGAGGGCTCCGGGCTCCCGGTCCTTTGCCTGTCGGGCCTGTCGCGCACGGGGCGGGATTTCGACTATCTGGCGCCGCATCTGCCCGATGTCCGCCTGATCCGGCCCGACTACCGGGGGCGCGGGCAATCCGCGTGGACCGGAGAGAAGACCTATACCGTTCCGCGTGAGTCCCGCGATGTCGTGGAACTGCTCGACCATCTGGGCATAGACAAGGCGGCGATCATCGGCACCTCTCGCGGCGGATTGAACGGGTTGTTCCTTGCTGCGACGCAAAAGGCACGGCTCCGCGGCCTGTGTCTCGTCGATGTGGGACCGGAAATCGCGAAACCGGGGCTGGAGGCCATCTTTGCCTATATCGGCCGCAATCCGAAGTGGAAGACCTATGCAGAGGCGGCGGAGGCCATGCCCTCCGTCATGACAGGCTTCGCGAATGTCCCCGCCCATCGCTGGGAAGAGGAAGTCCGCCATCACTACATCGAAACTCCCTCGGGGCTGGAGATCAACTACGACCCGGCGCTTCGCGAGGCGTTCCTTGCTGCCTTCCAGGGCCCGCCTCCTGATCTGTGGCCGCTGTTCGACGCTTTGGCGGACCTGCCCGTCGCGCTGATCCGCGCGGCCAATTCCGATCTGCTCACCCAGTCGATGGCCGAGGACATGCGTGCCCGCCGCCCCGACATCCTGTTCGGCGAGGTTCCCGACCGTGCCCATGTACCATTCCTCGACGAACCCGTCTCCCTTGCCGTGGTTCGATCCTTCCTGAAAGCCTGCCAATGACCTCTCTCTCGCTCATCGAAGCCGCCCGCTCCCGCTTCCCGGCCGAAGTCCGGCGCACGCCTCTCCTCTCCTCCCCCTTCATCGACGAGATTGCCGGGCGGCGGGTTCTTGTGAAGGCGGAATGCCTGCAACACACCGGATCGTTCAAGTTCCGCGGTGCCTGGTCTGCCATCTCCGCCCTGCCTGAGATGCAGCGCGCGAGCGGCGTTCTGGCCTTTTCCTCCGGCAACCATGCCCAGGGGGTTGCGGCGGCGGCGGCGATGCATGGGGTTCCAGCCGTTATCATCATGCCCGCAGACGCTCCCGCCCTTAAGATCGCGAATACCCGCGCCTATGGGGCGGAGGTCGTGCTCTATGATCGTGGCGGCAACCGCAGCCGCGAGGAGATCGGGCTGGAGATCGCGACCGCCCGCAATCTCACCCTCGTGCATCCCTTCGACGATCCGCAGGTGATCGCCGGTCAGGGCACCGTTGGGCTGGAGATCGCGGAACAGGTCGCGGAGCTTGGCCTGACCACCGCGGATGTGATCGTCAACTGCTCCGGCGGCGGGCTGACGAGCGGCATCGCGCTGGCGCTTGAGGCAAAGGCGCCGGGCCTGCGTGTTCGGACGGCCGAGCCGGAGGGTTTTGACGATGCCGCCCGCTCCGTCGCCTCCGGCAATCGGGAGCGGAACCTGAAGCTCACCGGCTCCATCTGCGACGCGATCCTGTCGCCGGAGCTGGGGCAGAACACCTTCCCGGTCATCAAGCGGCTCTGCGGGCCGGGGCTGGTCGTCTCTGATGACGAAGCGCTCTCCGCCATGGCCGAAGCCTTCACGCGGCTGAAGCTCGTTCTGGAGCCGGGTGGTGCGGCGTCGCTGGCGGCGGCTCTCTACCGCGCGGATGAGATCGAGGGCGAGACCGTGATCGTCGTTGCCTCCGGCGGAAATACCGATGCAGCGATGTTCAACCGCGCCCTTGCCAAGGCGGTCTGATGCGCGACGGGCTGATAGAGGCGGGCGGTGCCACGCTCTACTGGCGTGAAGATGGCGCACCGGAGGGCGCGCCGCTTGTCCTTGCCCATGCGCTGGGTCTCGATCATACCCTATGGGACGCGGTGGTGCCGCTCCTGCCGCCCGAGCTGCGGATCATCCGCTATGATCTTCGGGGGCATGGCCGATCATCCGTGCCGCCCGCGCCCTATGGGATGGGCGCGCTCGTCCGCGATGCAGAAGGGCTGATGGACGGGCTTGGCCTGCGCGATGCCATCTTCCTTGGCCTGTCCATCGGAGGAATGGTGGCACAGGGGCTGGCGGTGAAGCGGTTCGATCTGGTGCGCGGGCTGATCCTCTCCAATACCGCTGCCCGGATCGGTGGGCCGAACGTGTGGGAGCGGCGGATGGCGACGGTCCGCCAATCCGGTCTTTCGGCTGTGGCCGATGAGACGATGGCGCGCTGGTTCTCCCGCGCCTTCCGGGACGATGGTCTTGACCTGCCCTGGCGGGCCAAGCTGCTGGCCACGCCGGTGGAGGGCTATCTTGGCTGCTGCGCGGCATTGGCAGGCGCCGATTTCTACACGACGACGGCGTCGCTCACCCTGCCGACGCTTGCCGTGGCAGGGACGGAGGACGGCTCCACCCCGCCAGATCTGGTCCGCGAAACGGCCGATCTGGTCCGTGGCTCGGAGTTCGCCCTGATCAGGGGCGCAGGTCACCTGCCGCCTGTGGATCGCCCCGCCGCATATGCGGCACTGATCGCCACATTCGCCGCCCGCATCGCCCACGCAGGTCCGCGCGAGCCGCAGACCCGGAAGCACAGTCACCACGACCACGACCACGACCACGACCACGACCACGACCACGACCACGACCACGACCACGACCACGACCACGAGGATGCGCACGGCCAGAGCGGTCGGCAAGGCCAGCGGGAGGGATGACGCGGTTCGTGCTGGTCCACGGCGCCTGCCACGGCGCATGGTGCTGGTCGGCTGTGGAAGCGGCGCTCCGTCGACGCGGCCATGAGACGGTGGCCATAGACCTCCCCTGCCGGGGAGAGGACAACACACCCGCGCGGGAGGCGACGCTCGCGGGCTTTGCCGAGCGCGTGGCCAGAGCGATAGATCAGCCCTCGGTCCTGGTCGGGCACTCCTTCGCCGGCTTTCCGATCACCGCGGCGGCGGCGCTTGTGCCGGGCAGGATCGAACAGCTTGTCTATCTTGCGGCCTATGTGCCCGAGCCGGGCAGATCACTGCGGGAGATGCGCAAAGCCTGGCCCGACCAGCCGCTCCGGGGCAGCTATGTCATGACGGACGGTGGCGCCGCCTTTACCTTTCGCGCAGACCTGGCTGAGTTGCTTTTCTATCATGACTGCCCGCCGGAGAGTGCCGCCCGCGCGGCCGCGCTGCTCTGCCCGGAGCCTGTCGCACCGCAGGAGACGCCCGTGCCGGACACGGATGCCGCGGTTGCGCTGCCGCGCCGCTACATCCTCTGCACCGAAGATCGCGCGATACCCCCTGCGTTTCAGGCCACAATGGTGCGCGACTGGCCGGCAGCCGCAGTCCGGCGGCTGGCGACATCCCACTCGCCGTTTCTGTCGGCCCCCGACGAGCTTGCCGAAATGCTCTGCTGCGACAGGTAGAGAAAAGTCGATATAATCCACTGGTTGCAATCCCTTGCCGCATGGGGTTTATCCGATGACATGCGATTTATATCCGTGCTCATCCTCGCCCTCCTGCCTGCGGCAAGCGTCGTGGCGGAACCCCGTTCGCTTGCCTACCTTTCCGCAGAGCGATCGGCGGGAAGCACCTATGGCGGTGTCGGGCTGATGGGCACCTTCAGCGGTCTGGACAGTTCCGGCCCGGTCGGGACGGTCGAGATCGGCCGCCCGGACGACGGCGGCACCCGCTTGGCCCTTGCGGGGGGCTGGCGTTTTGTCGGGCATGGCGCCTATCTCACGGCACTGGCCGGCGTGGAGCAGAAGGATGACGCGAACCCGCTCGGCGCGCTGGATTTCTGGTGGGACAACCAGGACTGGATGACCAGCTTCCGGGGGCAATGGGTTAAGGAAACCGATCGCAACCTTCGCGCCGCAACCGGCTTCAGACTGGGCGACGACGGGCCGTGGTTCGGGCCGGAAGTATCGGACACATGGCAGGGCAGCCGCTTCGGTCTGCATGCGACAGGCATACCTCTGCCGCTCGCGTCCGAAAGCCGCATCTCCGCCGGGCATGGCAAGAAGGGCAACTATGTGGAACTGTCGCTCTGGCGGCGTTTCTAGGGGTTCACGAGCGCGAATGGCGCCACCGGTACCTCCGGGAGTCGCCGTTTCGGAGGGGAGCGGCTCAGCCAGAGGCCGCGAAGCGCGAAGAGCTGACGCCGCTGGCTGGCTTGGCAGGTGGGAGCAGCTCCCACCAAGTTCTCCGTTGCCGATATCCTCATGTGTCAACACGTCTCCCGGCAGTGGCGCGGCTCAGCCAAGAGGGATGACATCCACCGCCTGCTCCGAACTCTGGCTGCCCGCTGTGCGGAGCGCGCCGCGAACGGGTGAGACATCGGCATAGTCGCGCCCCTGCGCGATGACGATATGATCCTCCCCCACCGCCATTGCATTGGTCGGATCGTATTCGCGCCAGCCCATCTCATGCCCGCACCATGCCCGCACCCAGGCATGCATGGCATCTGCCCCCTCAAGCCGGGGAGCGCCGGGGGGCGGTTCGGTGCGCAGGAAACCCGAGACGTAACCCGCCGGAATCCCGAGCCCGCGGAGCGCGCCTATCATCGCATGGGCAAAGTCCTGACACACGCCACGGCGGGCGGCGAATGCCTCCAGCACAGGGGTGTCCACTTCCGTCGCGTCGGGATCATAGATCATGTCACGATGAACCGCTTGCCCGAGCGCCACGACCGTTTCCCAGACCGTCGGATCGGGCAGCGCCAACCCGTGTCCATAGCCGATAAGCGCGGCGGCGCGCGGCACACGGGCCGAAGGGCCAAGAAAATGATGCGGCGACTCCGGCCCCAGATCGCGATGCTCCATCACCTCTCGCGCGATGTCGGCAAGTCGCGGCGAAACATCGAACAGCGCGCCCTGCGGCAGCCGCTCCACCCGCGCCTCAAGGCGGAAGCATGTCTCCTCCACCAGCCCGTCGAAGGCGAGTTCGATCACCCTGTTGCCGAAGAAATCCGTCCGCTCGTGCCATTCCGCCGGTGAAGGATCGACCGTCACACGGCTTTCCTCCACGCGCTGCTCCCCGGCGAGCTGAAGCGGAACGATCCGCAGCAGGTGCCGCCCGGCCTCCGCCCCGCCCTCATAGATATAATCGAGGCTCATCTTCAGCTCATAACGCATGGGCCCTCCTGCTCAGATCAGCCACTTCCGCCCGATGAGAACGGAGATCTCGCCCAGACCCTCCGCCACGGCATCGAGCGCGGGGCTGGTCAGTTCTTCCGGTGTCGCGGTGGCGACGCGGGTGCGCAGGCGCAGAACCGCGCGCTCCACCTCTCCCATCGGCGCATTGCCCTGCCCCCGCCACAGCATACCCATACGCTCCTGGATCAGATCGAGCTGATAAAGCACCGCGCGTGGGTTCAGACGGTCCAGCGCCAACAGGTCGATGACGGTTGCGCGGTTGGCCTCTGCGGCGAAGCGGCTACGGTGGGTCATCACGCTGTCCCCGACCTCCACCGCGACATCGAGCGCGCCATCGGGCGCCGCCTCATCGGCCAGAACGGCGAGCAGCCGCGCGGTTCCCAGTGCCCGCTCAAGCGCCCGCCCGGTGGAGAGAAAGCGCCAGCCCATTGTATGATACATGTTCTCATGCACCAGGCCGGAGAAGCCGGTGATCTTGCGAAGCAGGACACTCATTCCCCGCGCACCGTCATCGCCGGGTTTCAGCACACCTGCCAGCCGCCCCGCGGTGCTGTCGAGATCGGTAAGCGCCATCCAGCCATCAACGGAAAACCGATCGCGGACATGGCTCGCCGCTGTCAGCGCGCCGCGGAGCATGTCGCGCAGTCCAGCGGGGACACCGCCCCCCGGCTCTGCACCGCGATCCTCAAGGCAGTCGCCGATCAGCAACTGGAGCGGCGCGTCCTGCTCTCCTGTCTCGGCCACGCGGGCGTGCCAGGCGCGCAGCAGCCGGACCGTCGTTTCCGCGCGCTCGACATATCGGCCCAGCCAGTAGAGGTTGTCTGCGGCACGCGCGGGCAAAAGCGGCGCCTGTCGCCGGAACTCAGCCACGCTCGGCCGCTGGATCATGGTGTCGGTCTCGACCGGCGCATCGGCCACGACCCAGACATCCGCCACGGAAGCACCCTGACGGAGCGCGACGGCCGTCGGATCCTCCGACGTGCCGATCCGGGTAAAGCCGCCCGGCATGACCGTCCAGCCCTCCGCCGTCCGCGCCAGATAGACGCGGAGGCTGTAAGGACGCGGCACCAGCCGCCCCTCCACCAGCGCGGGCATGGTGGAAAGGTGTACGGCTTCCTGCCCCACCAGATCGCCGCCTCCTGCCATGATCCACTCGTCGAGGGAGGGGGCGGGCGGCTCACCCCGGAACCGGCCGGCGACGGCGGCCTCTGGCTCGAGATCGAAGAACAGCCTGTTGGAAAGCGCGGGAGAGATCGTCATCTCGCCTGCGTGCCGCCGGACGTGATCCCGCTCCGCCGCTTGCCCGCACCACCAGGTGGCGATGTTCGGCAGCAGGAGCGGCGCACCGGTCATCGCCTCCGAGATGCGCGGAAGAAAGGCGAGCAGCGCCCGCATCTCCACAACACCGGAGCCGAGGGCGTTCACCATCGCGAGGTTGCCCGCACGAATCGCCCCGAGCAGGCCCGGTGTGCCCAGACGCGACGCCTCGTTCAGCTCCATCGGGTCCGTCCAGGCGGCGTCCATGCGCCGCCACAGAACGCTGATCGGCCGCAGCCCCGCGACGGTGCGGATCAGGAGCGCGCCGTTCCGCACCGTCAGGTCGTCCCCCTCCAGCAGGCTGAAACCGAGGTAGCGGGCGATAAAGGCATGTTCGAAATAGGTCTCGCTCATCGGGCCGGGGGTCAGGATGCCGATGCGTTCGTCCTCCCCGCCCCTCAGGTCCATCAGACGGTCGCGGAAGGCCCGAAAGAAGCCGGCGAGGCGGTGGACATTCTGCTCCGCGATCGCATCCGGGAACGCGCGTCCCGTAGCGATCCGGTTCTCCAGCGCGAAGCCCGCGCCGGAGGGCGCCTGCGCCCGGTCGCTCAGCACCCACCAATCGCCGTCCGGGCCGCGTCCGAGGTCGAAGGCAAGGAAATGCAGGAAATCTCCCGATTTCGGCGTGACACCGACCAACGGGCGGAGCCACTCCGGGTTGGCCGCCACCAGTTCCGCCGGCAGATAACCCTCTCGCACGAGGCGGTTGGGACCGTAGAGATCGGCCACCAGCGCCTCCAGCAGGTTCGCCCGCTGGATCAGGCCTGCCGAGAGGGTGCGCCATTCGCTCTCGGGCAGGAGCAGCGGCACAGGGCTGAGCGGCCAGTCGCGGTCGGCTGCATCGGCCGTGCCGTACTGACGATGGAACACGCCCGCATCGCGGAGATACTGATCCGCCCGGGCCGCGCGGGACCGGATCTCCTCCTCCGTCATGAGGGAGAGACGCTCCATGAAGGCGCGCCAGACCGGGCGCACCCGTCCGCTTCTATCGAGCAACTCGTCGGGAACGCCGCTCTTCGGATGATAGTCGGCGAGAAGCCTGCCTAGTGCATCGTTCGTGGCTGGGGCGCTGAGACTTCCCATCTCAAAGCCCCGGCGCTCTCCGCAGGTCGAGCGTCATCGGATATTCCCGGTTGGGCGCTTCGGCAGGCGGCATGTAAAGGCCGGGGGTATGGCCCCTTGGCTCGAACCGTGCGAGACGACGGGCCTCGGCCTCGTTGCCGTTGACCGGGAAGGTGTCATAGTTCCGTCCGCCCGGATGAGCCACGTGATAAGTACATCCCCCCAGCGCCCGCCCCGTCCATGTGTCAAAGATGTCGAGCGTCAGCGGCGCATTGACCGGAAGCACCGGATGCAGCGCCGCCGCGGGTTGCCACGCCTTGAACCGGACACCGCCGACGGCGACGCCGCTGGTCCCCACAGGCGTCAGGGGCACCCGGCGCTTGTTGCAGGCCACCACGTAACGCCCCGGATCGGCGGTCGTCAGCTTCACCTGCATCCGCTCCACGGAACTGTCGGTATAGCGGACCGTGCCGCCTATGGCGCCGGTTTCACCCAGAACGTGCCAAGGCTCCAGTGCCTGTCGCAGCTCGAGGTGGACGCCCTCGTATTCCACCTCCCCCGCGAAGGGGAAACGGAACTCCTGCTGTGCCTCGAACCATTCCGACCGCATCGGGAAACCATGGCGGTCGAGGTCGCGGAGCACGTCGAGAAAATCCTCCCAGACGAAATGCGGCAGCATGAAGCGGTCGTGGAGCGTGGTCCCCCAGCGCACCAGTTCGCCCGTCACCGGCGCGTGCCACAACCGGGCGATGAGCCCGCGGATGAGCAGCTGCTGGGCCAGCGACATGCGCGGATCGGGCGGCATCTCGAACCCACGAAACTCCACCAGTCCGAGGCGGCCCGTCGGCCCGTCGGGGGAATAGAGCTTGTCGATGCAGATCTCCGCCCGGTGGGTATTCCCCGTGACATCGACCAGAAGGTTGCGCAGCAGCCTGTCCACCAGCCAGGGCATCGGCGCCTCCCCCTGCCCCGGAGGCGGCATCTGGGCCAGCGCGATCTCCAGCTCATAGAGCGCGTCGTGCCGCGCCTCGTCGATCCGCGGGGCCTGAGAGGTCGGCCCGATGAACAACCCCGAGAACAGATAGGAGATGGAGGGGTGCCGCTGCCAATGCAGGATGATTGAGCGGAGCACATCGGGGCGGCGCAGGAACGGGCTGTCAAGCGTCGTCGCGCCGCCCACCACCACATGATTGCCCCCGCCGGTGCCGGTATGCTTGCCGTCGATCATGAACTTGTCGGCGCCCAGACGCGTCTGCCGCGCCTCTTCATACACGCCTTCGGTAATGGCGACGCAGTCCTCCCAGCTTGCGGCAGGATGGATGTTCACCTCGATCACGCCGGGATCCGGCGCGACGCGGATCACGTTCAGGCGGCTGTCCTGCGGGGGCGTGTAGCCCTCAATGTGGATAGGCAGGCCCATGCGGGCCGCGGTCGCCTCTGCCGCCGCCAGCAGGTCGAGGTAATCCTCCACCCGCTCCGTCGGCGGCATGAACACGCAAAGCCGCCCGTCCCGCGGCTCCACCGACAGCGCCGTTCGCACGACACCTCCCACCTCCCCCGCGGGGGCGGGCGCAACGATGTTTTCCCGTGGCGTGCCCGTGAAGCGCATCACCGGCTGCTGGCGCCGCGCACGGTCTACCGCATCGGCCACGGGGAGCGGATCGCGCGGGATCGTCGGATCGGCGGGGTTCACATAGGGGAATTGAGAAGGCGAGACATAGGGCAGCGAGCCGAGTGGCAGGCGGTATCCCACAGCGCTGTCCCCCGGAACGAGGAACAGGCTACCCCGGCGTGTCCGCCACTTCTCCGAGAACCAGCGCCGCCCGGCCCGTGCCTGCCAGCTCTGCACCGGCAGCACATAGCCAGAGGGTGTCGTCAGCCCCCGGTCAAAGACCCTGGCGATGCGGTGTCGCTCCTCCGGGTCCTTGATCTTGGAGTTCTGCGGGGTGACGTTCTCCGGCAGGCGGGCCTCTCGCACCATCCATTCGGCGGGGTCTTCGTAGGCGGGCATCACATTGTCCGGCGGCACGCCAAGCTCGGTCGCCATCACCTTCAGAAACTCTTGCGCCTGCTCCGGCGTGGCCCCGGTCTGTTCCCCCTCGGCCGCGATCAGCGTGGCATCGCCCCAAAGCGGCCTGCCATCCTTCCGCCAGTAGAGCGAGAAGGTCCACCGCGGCAGCGTCTCGCCGGGATACCACTTGCCCTGACCGTAGTGCAGAAATCCGTTCGGCGCGAAGCGGTCGCGCAGGCGGCGGATCAGCCTGTCGGCCAGCACCCGCTTCGTCGGCCCGACGGCGGCGGTATTCCATTCCGCGCTCTCGAAATCGTCGATGGAGACGAAGGTCGGCTCACCTCCCATCGTCAACCGCACATCCCCTGCGGCAAGCGAGGCATCCACCTTGCGGCCCAGGTCGTTCAGCGCGCTCCACGCCTCTTCCGAGAAGGGTTTGGTGATACGGGGATGCTCCGCCACCCGGGTCACGCGCATGTCGAAGTTGAAATCCACCTCCGCGTAGGAGGCGAGGCCGGAGATCGGCGCGGCATTGCGGAAATGCGGTGTGGCGGCGAGCGGGATATGGCTCTCTCCCGTCAACAGGCCGGAGGTCGGGTCCAGCCCGACCCAGCCTGCACCCGGCAGATAGACCTCGCACCACGCATGCAGATCGGTGAAATCGACCTCCGTACCGGACGGACCGTCCAGCGCCTTCAGGTCCGGCTTCAGCTGGATCAGATAGCCGGAGACGAACCGCGCCGCGAAGCCCAGGTTCCGCAGTGCCTGCACCAGCAGCCACGACGAGTCACGGCACGATCCGAGACCACTTGCAAAGGTCTCTTCCGGTGTCTGCACGCCCGGCTCCATGCGGATGACATAGCCTATCTCGCGTGCGACGCGGGCGTTCAGACCCACGATGAAATCCACGGTCCGTTGCCGTTCCCGTGGCACGCTCGAAAGAAAGTCGGCAAGCAACGGCCCGACCGGTTCCGGCGCGCGATAGATCGACAGATCGGCCTGAACATCCTCAGGGTAGTCGTAGGGCCAGAACTCCGCGCTTTCCTCCACAAAGAAGTCGAACGGGTTATAGACGGTCATGTCCGCGACCAGATCGACTTCGATCTTCAACTCGGTCACCGGCTCGGGAAAGACATACCGCGCCAGCCAGTTGCCGTAGGGATCCTGCTGGTAGTTCACGAAATGCCGGTCGGGCGACACTCTCAGAGCGTGGGATATCACCCGCGTACGGCTGTGCGGGGCGGGGCGCAGGCGGATCACCTGCGGCCCGAGAATAACCGGCCTGTCGTAGCGGTAGTGGGTGAGGTGATAGATCGCCGCCTTGATTGCCATGGTCTTGCCCCCGTCTCGCGGCTTCGCCGTCATGTCGAGGAAACCGTTTCACACTTTTCCGGGGCGTTCCAGCCTGTTGCAGCTGCCCCCGCCCTGCTGCCCGCGGAACGGGCAGCGGCAGCGGCAACCGCCACTCCCTTGGGCGAAGAGATCGCGGCCGCCCCGTCCAGGCAGGGGATGAAGCCGCCGTTGGCCACGCGATGACGCGCGTCGCCGCACATGACGACCTGGCGGGTTTTTCAGGAGAGCGGGTGTGGGAGCAGCGCGACCCATCAGTACTTCCGCCGCGAAGCATGGAGCGGAAGAATGTCTTATACGAAACGCGATCCACCCCGGCGCAGGCTCGCGGGCGGGGGGAGGGCACAAGGACGCGATTGGCGCAACGCCTCGCCGAAAGCCTAAGGGCCAGGATCTGCTGAAACAAGCGGCGGGAGCTGCTGCTCTGCTCCAAGGCTGCGTCGAGCCGTTCAAGATCATCCGGACGCTTCTGGGGACCGGTAGAACTGCCGTACCCGCCCGCCTTCTCCTGCATCCATGGAGAGGAAGAGGTTGCCTGAGACAGGCTCTCTGAGAACCACGCGGCACTCCTCTGAGAAAAACGCAGCACAAGCCGGAGCGTGACAGCTCCTCACACCTCTACCAATGATGGAGAGCTGCTTGGCGGTGACGAAAACGCCTGAACACGAAGGACGCGCGCTGGTGACAAACCCATGAGGCGCGCAGGATTATGTTCCGCATGCGATGAATTTTTGCAGAACAACAGCACTGCGAAAATAACCTTGGATCGAGCAAGAAATTCTCGAAGTGAAAACCGACTCAAGCAATGCGCTGCGGGGAGCGGGGGAAGGTACATCGTCCCCGCTCCCGGACAAGCCCTCAGGCAGTCGCCAGCATTCCCCGTTCACGAGCCAGTTCGGTCATCCGCTTCTGGAGTTTCTCGAAAGCGCGAACCTCGATCTGCCGGATACGCTCCCGGCTCACGTCGTACTGGCCGGAGAGATCCTCCAGCGTCACAGGTGCCTCGGACAGACGGCGCTGAACGAGAATGTCTTTCTCCCGGTCGTTCAGTACGCCCATTGCCTCCTCCAGCAGCTCGCGCCGCGCTTCCAGTTCGTCACGTTCGGCAAAGTCGGAAGCCTGATCGGCATCCTCATCCTCCAGCCAGTCCTGCCACTGGGTCGCGCTGTCGCCCTCGGCGCCGATCATGGCGTTGAGCGAGGCGTCGCTGCCGGAAAGACGACGGTTCATCGCGATGACCTCGTCCTCCGTGACGTTGAGGTCGTGGGCGATCTGCTTGACGTTCTCCGGCCGCAGGTCACCCTCCTCCAGCGCGCCGATGCGGGCCTTGGCCTTGCGCAGATTGAAGAACAGCTTCTTCTGTGCGGAAGTCGTCCCAAGCTTCACAAGGCTCCAGGACCGCAGGATGTATTCCTGAATGCTCGCCCGGATCCACCACATCGCATAGGTGGCAAGGCGGAATCCCTTCTCCGGCTCGAAGCGTTTGACGGCCTGCATGAGCCCGACATTCGCTTCCGAGATCACTTCCGCCTGCGGCAGGCCGTAGCCACGATACCCCATGGCGATCTTCGCCGCGAGGCGCAGGTGGGATGTAACCAGCTTATGAGCGGCACCAGCGTCCTGATGATCCACCCACCGCTTGGCGAGCATATATTCTTCGTTGGGATCCAGCATGGGAAACTTGCGGATCTCCTGAAGGTAGCGGTTCAGACCCTGTTCCGGGCTGGGGGCCGGAAGATTGGTATAGGTTGCCATCGCATCTCCCTTCTTGCCCCTGTCGGGCGAGTTCCTCAGGGGGCAGCAAGATATGGTTGCCCGGCCCATAACGTTCAAGACCCGGCTTCACTGACCCTATTAACTCATGAAGGGTGGCGTTTCGTTCCAAAAGCAGCGATGTTTCTTGAGTCTCACGCCGATGTGCGCAGCGTCACAGCACCGGCCCGAGAGTCGCCATGGCGCTGTTGAGCAGGCGGCGCGGCAGCGACCACGCCCGAACTTCCTCCAGCGTGATGCGGTTGCAGTCCGCAAGCCATTCCTCCTGTCGCGCCCGCAAGGCCCGGTTCAGGTCCGGCGAGAAGAGCAGGACATTGTTCTCATAGTTGAGGTCGAGGCTGCGGCGATCCATGTTCGCCGACCCTACCAGTACGGCGTCATCGTCGATGGACATGGTCTTGGCGTGCAGGAGCCCGCCGCGGTATTCGTAAATCTCTACTTCCGCTTCCAGCAACGCCTCATAGTAGCTCTGGCTGGCCCAGGCGACGAAGCGGCTGTCGTTGTTCGCGGGGAACAGAATGCGGACCCGCACCCCCCGCATGGCCGCTGAGCAAAGTTCGTCCTGCAGCGGCTCGTTGGGGACATAGTACGGGGTGGTGACCGTCAGGTTGCGCTGCGCGGCGCCGATGGCAAGCTGAAAGCTGTCGGAAACCGCGTGCGGGTTGATGCGTGGCCCGGTGCCATAGGCAATAGCCACTTCGTCCCCTTGCGGCGACGGCAATGGCGCGGACAGCAGCGGCGTCAGGTCCTCTCCCTTGTGCGCCAGCCAGTCCGCCGCAAAGATCATCTGCATCTGCCGTGCCACCGGACCCGCGCCACGGAAGAACACGTCCACCCAGGGCGCGTAGCGCGGCTTCACCCGGAAGGCCGCATCGGCACAGTTCTGGCTGCCGAACCAGCACAGGTCACCGTCGATCACGGCCACCTTGCGGTGATCGCGCACATCGATGCGGGAAATGAACATGCGCAGGAGCGGGTGTGATGTGGGAAATGCGACACCCATGCTCGCCCCGGCCTCCCCCATTCCGCTCCAGACATCGGAGGACAGCATGGCGCGGGAGCCGAAAGCGTCCACCATGACGCGGCAGGTCACGCCGCGGCGCGCCGCGCGCTCCACGGCCTCCGCAACCCGCAGCCCGCTGTTGTCGGTCAGCCAGATGTAGAACATCAGGTGCACATGGTCCGTCGCCCCATCGATATCGGAGACGAGACGCGTGATTGCATCGTCACTGTCATGCGCCATCTCGACATGGTTGCCCCCGACTGCGGGAAAGCCGTTTACCCCGCTCACCCGCTGAAAGCTGGAGACAAGCCGTTCGGGCACCTTGGCCGGAGGATCCGGAGGCGGCACCTTGGGCAGAATGCGGATGGCGCGCTCCATACGGGTCAGCGTTTCCCGCCGGATCGTCACCTCTCCGAAAAAGAAGTAGAGCACCATACCCAGCAGAGGCACGGTACCGACGACCATGATCCAGGCGAGCCGGGCAGCCGGTTGCCTGTCCTTGCGGATCAGGACGCGGGCAATGACCGCCCCTTGAGCGAGAACAAGCAAGATGAGGGTGAGATAGCTCTGCATGGCACTCCGCACGGTTCATCGAATATATGGCGCCGCTTGCGCGGGTGACCAACTGTCGGTGGCGAAGGCTGCCTTGCTCACGATATGAGCTTGCGGATCGGGGCGGCGGTGCAGGACAAGTGTCTCTCCGGCAGCCCTGCTCTATTCAGAATTCTCCCCATGCGGCGCTCTGCAGGCGCGGGGAGCCGCTGGAGCAACAGACACGTCACTCGCCACGCAGAAGGCCGACCAAAATCGCCATGTCCTCAGGCAGCGGCGATTCGAAGGCGAGATCCTCACCGGTTGCCGGATGTGTGAATCCCAGCGTCGCCGCATGGAGCGCCTGCCGCGGGAAGGCGTCGACTGCCGCTGCGATCTCAGGGCCCAGTGCGCGGGCAGAAGCCTTGCGACGCCCGCCATAGACCGGGTCCCCGACCAGCCCGTGCCCTGCATGGGCCAGATGAACGCGGATCTGGTGGGTCCGTCCGGTTTCCAGCCAGCAGTCCATCAGCGCGATGACGGGCGGCTGGCCAAAGCGCTCCTCTACACGCGCGCGGGTCACCGCGTGGCGGCCCCCGGTGAAGGTGACCGCCTGACGCTGACGGTCGGTGCGGTGGCGGTCGATACCGGTCACGATGCGCAGAATGCCCCCCGGCTCAAATCCCACGCCCCGGACACCCCGGAGCCGGGGATCGGCGGCGTCGGGAACACCATGAACCAGCGCGCGGTAATGCCGGTGGACGGTATGGGCCTCGAACTGCCGGGCAAGGCCGTGATGGGCACGGTCGGTCTTGGCGACGACGAGCAGGCCGGAGGTTTCCTTGTCGATCCGGTGAACGATGCCCGGCCGCCGCGCCCCCCCGATGCCGGAGAGGCTGTCGCCGCAATGGTGGAGCAGCGCGTTCACCAGCGTCCCCGAAGTGGAGCCGGGTGCGGGGTGGACGACCATGCCCGCGGGCTTGTCCACCACGATCAGGTCATCGTCCTCCCAGATCACCACAAGGGGGATCGCCTCCGGCAGCGTTTCCAGCTCCTCGGGCGGGTCGAGCAGGATGGTGATCTCATCACCCGCCGCCACACGGGCAGAGATATCGGTCAGCGCCTCCTCCCCGCGCCGCACGGCGCCGGCGGCAATGAGCCGCGCAAGGCGGGAGCGTGAGAGCGCCTCCCCCTCTGGCACGTCGCGAGCGAGCGCCTTATCAAGACGCGCGGGCGGAGCCTCTCCGATCAGAACGGAGAGAACCCTGCCCGATGGCGCTGAACTGGAGGCCGACATGGATGATGCTCCCCCCCCGGAGGCGCTGCCCCCGAGCCTGCGTTTTCTGAAACTGCTGGTCACCGTGCTGACGGCAACGCTGATTATCGGCGTGATAACGATCGTGGCGCTGCTTGTCACCCGCCTGCCGCACCGCGCGGCACCGCCACCTCTGCCGGCGACGGTCACGCTCCCGGACGGAACGACCCCAATCGCCTTTACGCAAGGGCCGGACTGGTATGCGGTCGTGACGGCGGAGAACGAGATTCTGATCTTCGACCTTGCGACAGGTGCCCTGCGGCAACGGGTAGAGATCAGGCACTAGCCTCGGGACCAGCCCTGCACACGAGCCCCTGCACAAGCGACAGTGAAGATCCGCCGCCGCGCCATCTTTGGCGTTGAGTTTCCCGGCGGAGACTGCTCCCTTGGCAAAAAAGACAAGCGGGGATGGCGGCCATGCGACGCGGACTTCTGGCACTTCTGGCAGCAACCCTCGCGGGAGGCATCGCCAGTGCGGGAACCACCTTCACCATAACGACGGGGGAGGAAGGCGGCAGCTACTACCCCATCGGACAGACCATCGCCACCGCCGTCTCCGGCCCGAACGCGGAGGCCGACTGTCCTGACCCGTTGGATTGCGGCGTCCCGGGCGTAAGCGTTGAGGCAACGACCTCCACCGGATCGGTCGCGAATATAGAGGCCCTGGCGAGCGGAAAGGCGGATTCCGGCATCGTCCAGTCCGACGTGGCAACCTGGGCGGAAACCGGCACCGGTCTGTGGGACGGGCGGGAGGCAGTCGGTAATCTTCGTGCCATCGCCACGCTGCACAGCGAAAGCATCCATCTCGTCACCCGTGCCGATAGCGGCATCCGTTCTCCAGCGGATCTGAAGGGCCGGCGGGTTTCACCGGGCGAATCCGGCTCCGGAACGGCCTTCGATGCGCAACTTGTGCTTTCCGCATGGGATGTACCTCGGGAGGCCGTCACGCTCCTGCCCATGGCCGCGCGCGAGGCCGCTGCGCAAGTGGCGGCGGGGGATCTGGATGCCTTTTTCTTCGTCGGCGGGTTCCCTGCGCCCTTCATCGCGACGCTGGCGGAGAAGACGCATCTGGCGCTCGTTCCTCTGGAGGGGTTTCCGGCCGAGGCGTTGGCCGTCGATCTCGGCTTTCTGGGAGAGGGAGTGATTCCCGGCGGGACCTATGAAGGTATCGAGGAGGATATCCCTACTCTCGCTCTCGGCGCGGTCTGGGTCACCACCGCAGATGAGCCGGAGGAAATGGTCTATGCCCTGACCCGCGCGCTCTGGAACGACAAGACGAGGGCGGCCTTGGACAACGGGCCATCACAGGGTGTCGACATCTCCATCGAAACCGCGCTCGACATGCTTCAGATCCCGCTCCACCCGGGAGCGGAGCGGTACTATCGCGAAGCGGGCCTGCTGGAATAGCAGGCGGTCCGCTGCTCCCGGTCGCGAGTTTCGCGGCTCAATGAGAAGAGGGCCGGGCAAAAAGATATGCGCCGGCCATCGGCAACCCTGCCACGGCGGAGCTCAGTAAAGCCGCCCGCCGAGCGGCACGTCCTGATCGGGGGCGATCAGCACCACACCGCCCGCACCATCAGGCACGCCCAGCACCAGAACCTCCGACATCACCTTGCCGATCTGGCGCGGCGGAAAGTTGACCACGGCCATCACCCTGCGGCCCACCAGCGAGTCCGGCGTATAATGGTCGGTGATCTGCGCGGAGGAGCGTTTCTCGCCGATCTCCGGCCCAAGATCGACCCAGAGCTTGATGGCAGGCTTGCGCGCTTCCGGGTAGGGCTCGGCCCGGACGATCCGGCCGACGCGGATATCCACCTTCGCGAAATCCTCCCAGCCGATCTCCGCTGCACGACCGCCGCTCATCGAGCCAGCTCGCGGGAGCGGTCGGCGGCGGCCTTTACCGCACGGCGAAGAAGCGGCGGGAACCCGGTTTCCTCATCCATGAGCACCTGAAGCGCGGCAGCGGTGGTGCCGTTCGGACTGGTGACATTGATGCGAAGCTGGGTCGGTGTTTCACCGCTTTCCATAGCCAGCGCGCCTGCGCCCGCAACGGTCGCCGTGGCGAGCTGCATGGCAAGCTCGGAGGGTAGCCCCTCCGCCTCTCCCGCCGCCGCCAGGGCCTCGATCAGGTGGAACACATAGGCCGGGCCGGAACCGGAGACGGCGGTGACCGCATCCATCTGGCTCTCCTCCTGCAGCCGCACGGTTTCGCCAACGGCGGAGAGCAGGCTCTCGGCCAGCGCGAGGTGAGCCTCTGTCGCCGCCCCGTTGCCGATCAAGGCGGTGATCCCGCGTCCGATGGCAGCCGGCGTATTCGGCATCGCGCGGATGATCGGCGTCGCCCCGCCCAGCACGTTTTCATAATGACTGATGGGCGTGCCCGCAGCGACGGAGACGAACAAGGTCTCGCCTTCCCCGAGCGGCTTCAGAACCGGGAGCGCCTCGGCCATCATCTGCGGCTTCACGGCGATGAGCACGATGGCCGGCGCGGGGGGCAGATCGCTGCCAAGATGGACGCCGGTCTTCTTCAGCCAGTCGGAGGGGCGCGGGTCTATGACCGTCACCCCTGCTGGCGCCAGCCCACGAGTCAGCCAGCCTTCCAGCATCGCCGACCCCATCTTTCCGCATCCGAGCAGCACGAGGCCGCGCGCCGAAAGCTCATCCATCTTCATTCCGCCGTCTCCATCCGTCAGACGGCGCAGAGACTAGGCGCGACCGTAAGCCTCGGCAATGGCGACCTGAAGGGCTTCCTTCGCGCTGCGGTCTCCCCAGCCGACAAGCTGGAACGCCGGGTAGTAGCGCTCTGCCGCCAGCACGGCCGTGGCGATCATCCTGTCGATCTGCTCCGGCCCCGCCACCTGCCCGCCGGTCAGCACGAGCCCGTAGCGCCAGACCATCAGCCGTTGCTCCGCCCAATAGGCGAAGGCGCCCGTCCAGCACTGATCGTTCACAAGGTTCAGCAGGTCATGCAGATCCGCAGAGCGGCCTTCCGGCGGGTCCATCTCGAAGGTGCAGAGCAGGCGCAGCACCTCATCCTGCGGCGACCAGGCGAGGGTGATGGAATAGCTCCGCCACTGCCCCTCCACCGTCATGGCGATCTGATCCTCCGCCACACGCTCAAAGTCCCAGTCGCGGTATTCGGCCAGCGTTTCCACGATGTCGATCGGGTGGATTTCCGTGCTGTCGATGAAGTCCTCGGATAGCGACATGGCCCGACCTCTTTGAATTGGCGTTGGGGGAAAGACCCCACAAGACGCTGGGTGTCCGACAAGAAGGAGCGGGAGGAGCCAACTCTTTCTACCAGATATGGTGCGGTTAATGACCCATTCTGTAAAGCGATATTTCGGTGACAGTCGTGGATGAACCGCAAAATCCTGTGGGTAAGGCTATGGATAGGCAGAGGTGGAGGAAGGGAGGAAAAATACCCCCCGACAGGCGCCGGACTCTGCTCAATTAAAGGGAATCGCTCATTGGGCCATGACGCGGTCATGGAGCCGCATCCGAAACATCCCGGCCCTTGTCGGGCGGCCAGAAAGCCGGGCATCGGTCCGGGGCTAAGCCCAAGGCCGGCAAACCGCTCCGGGTACGCACCGAGACTTGCGGTTTCCCGAACGCGCCTCGACAATGTGTAGAAGATCTCCGCCGCCGGATGTGCCTGAAATGCTTTTCAGAACTCCCGCCCGGAACGGCTTCCATCCTGCGAGCGCGATCTTGCACGAGCGCCGTTGCTGACGCTTTGCCGGAAGGGAACGCCTAACAACGTGGCGGCGACCCGATCATCCAACGTCGCGATGCAGGAAGGCATGTGTCCTTGAAACGGCGAACGGGGTCGCAGAGTGACCAGCCGACAGCCACCGTTAATGCCAATCACAGTACCGGAGATCGGCAGGGCCTTCGCCAGCCATGACTTTCGCAAGGAGGGGGACCGAACCGCCGCCTCATGCACGCAGGATCACGCACCGCGGGTGCGTAATATCCGCCTCCGCAACGGCGGCGCTCAGGCGTCTGGCGCGTCGGCGTTCGGAGGGAGTTCAGGCTCCGCGCGTTGGGCCGCCTCCGCGAAGCGGGCCTCCAGAGCGTCGAGCCGCGCCTTGAGCGCGGCGTTTTCCTCGCGCGCCTTTTGTGCCATGGCGCGAACGGCGTCGAATTCTTCCCGCGTCACGAGATCACGATCGGCAAGGAAGCGGTCGACCCAGCCCTTCATGGCTGTCTCAGCCTCCGACCGCGCACCCTGCGCCACGCCCATGGCGTTGGTCATGAGCTGCGACAGATCGTCGAAAATGCGGTTACGGGTCTGCATCAGGGCCTCCTTGACAGGTTTCTCTTATATGGACGCGTGCGCCCCATGCACAAGCCGGACGCCGAAGATAGCCCCGCCCCCGCGCCGATCCTGCGGCGCAGCCACGCATATCGCGCGCGTCACCTTGACTTGCCGTGGACAAGCGGGAAGGAAGGCCCTCATGCAGGCCGTGCTCCCCTTCCCCGACATTTCGCCGGAGATCTTCTCCGTTACCATTGGTGGTTTTAACTTGGCGCTCCGTTGGTACGCCCTTGCCTATATCGCAGGGCTGCTGATCGGATGGCGGATGATCGTCGCGTTGATCCGCAGGCCCGACCTCTGGCCCCACGACACCGCACCGATGACGGCGGAGCAGGTGGAACGGCTGCTCACATGGATCATCTTCGGCGTCCTGCTTGGCGGACGGCTTGGCTTCGTGCTGTTCTACCAGCCGGGCTATTATCTTGCGCATCCGGCGGAGATCCTGCGCGTATGGGAGGGGGGTATGTCCTTCCACGGCGGGCTGATCGGCGTGACGCTGGCCGCGCTGCTGTTCGCGCTGAAGGAAAAGGTGCCGCCGCTGTCGCTCGGCGATGCGCTGGCCGTTGCGACGCCACCGGGGCTGATGCTCGGGCGGATCGCCAACTTCATCAATGCCGAGCTTTGGGGCCGCCCCTCTGAACTGCCCTGGGCGGTGATCTTTCCCGGCGCTGCAGCGCAGGATTGCCCCGGGTGGAGCCTGCCCTGCGCCCGTCACCCCTCGCAGCTCTACGAAGCGCTGATGGAGGGCGCGATCCTGGGGGCGCTGCTTCTGTGGCTCGCCTGGCGCAAGGGCTGGCTCAGGACGCCGGGAGCGCTGATGGGCGTCTTTGCCGTGGGCTACGGACTCGCGCGGTTCATCGTGGAATTCGTCCGCGTGGCGGATCATCAGTTCATCGGACCCGGCAACCCATTGGGTCATGCGGTCCAGTTCGGCGGTGGCTGGGGGCTTTCCATGGGGCAGCTTCTGTCGCTGCCGATGATCGCGGTGGGCCTGCTGCTCATCCTGCGAGCGCGGGCAAGGTGACGCCGCTCGGCCGGAAGATCGCGCTCAGGATCGCCCGGACAGGGCCGATCACGCTTGCCGATTACATGGCCGAATGCCTGCTCGACCCGCACCATGGCTATTATACCACCCGCGACCCTCTCGGGCGGGGCGGTGACTTCGTGACCGCACCCGAGATCAGCCAGATGTTCGGCGAATTGCTGGGTCTGTGGCTGGCTCAGTGCTGGCTGGATCAGGGCGCGCCCGCTCCCTTCGCGCTGGCGGAGCTGGGGCCGGGACGCGGGACACTGATGGCCGACGTCCTTCGCGCGACCCGGGGTGTGCCGGGGCTGCACCAGGCGATGCGTATCTGTCTGATGGAGGCATCCCCCACACTCCGCACGGCTCAGGGCGCGGCCCTGGCCGGCTATGAGCCGCAGTGGTACGACAGTGTCGCAACGCTCCCGGAGCTGCCGCTTTTCCTGCTGGCCAACGAGTTTCTGGATGCTCTCCCCATCCGGCAGTTCCACCGCCATGCCACGGGATGGCAGGAGGTGATGGTGACGGAAGAGGGCGGCAAGCTCGCCTTTGCTCTCTCCCCACCCGTGCCCGTCTCGCTGCTGGCTGACCGGATCACGGACACGCGGCCCGGCGATATCGTCGAACTCTGTCCGGGCCTGCGCACCGTGGTGGGGGAGGTCGGCGCGCGGCTCGCCCGCCACGGCGGCACTGCCCTTTTCGTGGACTATGGCGGCTGGCATTCGCGGGGGGACACGCTTCAGGCCGTGCGCAACCACCGCTTCACCAACCCGCTCTCGGAACCCGGTCTGGCAGACCTGACGGCGCATGTGGATTTCGAGGCTGTGGCCCGTGCCGCGCCACCTGCGCGTGCAACCGGGATGGTCGAGCAAGGCGTCTTCCTGGAGCGGCTCGGCCTCCGTGCGCGCGCCCGGCAACTCGCGCAGCGGATGAGCGGAGATACCCTCCTCAGCCATGAGGCGGCAACGGAGCGCTTGACCGCGGCCAATGCGATGGGAACTGTGTTCAAAGCTCTCGCCCTTTATCCCCAGTCCGCCCCCCTGCCCCCCGGATTTACCGCATGACGCTCGACCCGATCACCTCTCCTGCCCTCGCCCCGCTGAAACACGGGTTCTTCACCCGGAAGGGAGGTGCGTCATCCGGCATATTCCACGGGCTGAACTGCGGCCCCGGCTCCAGCGATATGGCGGAAGTTGTCGCAATCAACCGGGCGCGCGCCGCCAAGGCACTGGAACTGCCGGTGCAGTCGCTGGTGACGCTCGCCCAGGTGCATTCTCCCGATGTCGTCGTCCTGGAGGCACCGCCGGAGACGCCGCTCCGCGCCGATGGCATGGTAACCCGAACGCCGGGCCTCGCTCTCGGCATCCTTACCGCAGATTGTGAGCCGGTGCTGTTCGCGGATCAGAAGGCTGGCGTGATCGGCGCGGCCCATGCGGGTTGGCGCGGCGCGCTTGAGGGTGTGCTGGAAACCGTGCTCGACCGGATGGAGACGCTGGGCGCCCGGCGCGCGGATACGGTCGCCGTCATCGGCCCCACGATCAGCCAGCGCGCCTACGAAGTAGGGCCGGAGTTCTTCTACACTTTCACGGATGAGGATCGCACCTATTCCCGGTTCTTTGCTCAGGGAAAGGGAGACAGGATGATGTTCGATCTTCCCGCCTTCGGCCTTCATCGTCTCCGCGAAGCGGGAATCGGGGCGGCGGAATGGACAGGGCATTGCACCTATTCGGACCCGGAGCGGTTCTTCTCCTACCGCCGTACCGTCCATGCGGGAGAGGCAGACTATGGCCGCCTTCTCTCCGCCATCCGGTTGTAGGGCTTCTTCCACCCAAGCCGGTTCGCGTCGGTGCCTCCTCAGGCCACCCGCTTCACGCGAGACCGCCTCAAGCCAGCCGCTTCAGCCGCTCCTCCAGCACCTCGAAGGGTACGCCCGGTTCGTCCTTGGCTCCCCGGATGACCAGGGATGTCTTGACGCTGGCCACGTTCGGCGCGGCGGTCAGATCACCGGTCAGGAAGCGCTGAAAACTCGTCAGATCGGGAGCCACGCATTTCAGGATGAAGTCGATCTCGCCGTTCAGCATGTGGCATTCGCGTACGAGCGGCCAATCCTGACACTGACGCTCGAAGGACTGCAGATCCTTCTCGGCCTGGCTCGTCAGGCGCACCATGGCGAAGACCTGCACCTCGAAGCCCAGCATCTGGCCATCCACCTCGGCATGGTAGCCGCGGATATAGCCCTGTTCCTCGAGCGAGCGCACGCGGCGCAGGCAGGGCGGCGCAGAAATGCCGACCCGGCGCGCAAGCTCCACGTTGGTCATCCGCCCGTCGGCCTGCAGCTCCGCGAGAATCATCCGGTCGATCTGGTCGAGTTTCTCGCCTGCCATTGGCGGCTCCGCTCCATCTGATGCGTAAAAGGGGAGGCCGGGGCAAGATTGTTGCCCGGCGCCGGTGGGGATGTATTCCCCTATGGCCGACAGGGCAAGCCTTCCGGGCAACGTTCGCGCTGCGTCACTCTCCTGCCGCGCGGCGGCTTCCGTCGCGCGCCCTGAACGCTTATATCCCCTATCCGACAAAGATGGAGATCCCCATGGCCGACACCCGTCATACCCGTGTCCTGATCATCGGCTCCGGCCCCGCCGGCTATACCGCCGCGATCTATGCGGCGCGGGCCATGCTGGAACCTGTGGTGATTGAGGGGCTGCAACCCGGCGGCCAGCTCACCATCACCACGGATGTGGAGAACTGGCCCGGCGATATCGCGGTGATGGGGCCGGATCTCATGCTCCGCATGGGCGACCACGCGCGCGAGATGGGCGCAGAAGTGATCCCGGACATGGTGTCGCGGCTCGACCTCCGCTCGCGCCCGTTCCGCGCGGAAACCGACAGCGGGCAGGCCTTCACCGCCGATGCCGTGATCCTCGCCACCGGCGCGCAGGCGAAATGGCTCGGCCTGCCGTCCGAGGAGAGGTTCAAGGGCTTCGGCGTCTCTGCCTGCGCGACCTGCGATGGCTTCTTCTACCGCGGCAAACACGTGGTGGTGATCGGTGGTGGTAATACCGCCGTGGAGGAGGCGCTGTTCCTGACGAACTTCGCCAGCAAGGTCACCCTCGTCCACCGCCGCGATTCTCTCCGGGCGGAGCGGATCATGCAGAACCGCCTTTTCGCCAATCCGAAGGTGGAGGTGCTCTGGAACCGGGAGGTGGAGGAGATCCTCGGCACCACGGACCCGCTGGGCGTGACCGGTGTCCGGCTGCGTGATGCGGAAACAGGGGAGGAACAGACGGTGGCCTGCGACGGCTTCTTCGTCGCGATCGGCCATCATCCGGCCTCCGAACTGGTAAGGGATCAGCTCCGCCTGCATTCGGGCGGCTATGTGTGGGTGGAGCCGGGCACCACGCAGACCTCCATCCCCGGCGTCTTCGCCGCGGGCGACCTGACGGACCACACCTATCGGCAGGCGGTGACCTCGGCCGGCATGGGCTGCATGGCCGCGCTCGATGCGGAGCGCTGGCTCGCACAGCAGGGCGAAGCGGAGCCGGTCACCCCGGACCTCGGGGTCTCCATGATCTCCAATGACATGCCTGCGGATGTGATGCAGGCGTCGGGCAGAGTCGCCCGACCGGCAGAGTGACGGCTGCGCAGGACGATTGGTCCAAAAACAGCGTTGTGCATTTCGGGTTTTGAGAAAATTTTTCTCCCGACCCGGATGGAAAAGGCGGATCATCCGCCTTTTCGTCGTCATACCCGCCTGTCCAAGCTTGATCGGAAGGGTAGCGCGGCTCTAAAGCCCCGGCACGCTGCGGTTTCTCCGTGGCGAAGAAAGCCGAGGGCCAGCATGAAAGATCTCGTCGCAGACGCCTCCGTCGCGCAAATTGCCTATCAGGATACCCATTCGCCGATCCGGGAGCTTTACGCCGCTCCCGAGGATGTCCCGGCGTTGAAAGCCCATGCCGCGGGTCTTCTGTCCTGGGATCTGACGCCGCGACAACTCTGCGATCTGGAGCTTCTGATGAACGGCGGCTTCGCGCCGCTGGAGGGCTTTCTGGACCGCGCCGATTATGACAGCGTGGTGGAGACGATGCGTCTGGCGGATGGTCAGCTCTGGCCGATGCCAGTGACGCTGGATGTGTCCACGGCCTTTGCGGCCAATGTCGCGCAAGGAACGGAAATCGCGCTCCGCGATGCGGAGGGCGTGATCCTTGCCATCCTCACCGTCAACGACAAATGGTCGCCCGACAAGGTGCGGGAGGCAGAGCATGTCTTCGGCGCGAACGACCCCTCGCACCCGGCTGTCGCCTATCTCCACGATACTGCAGGCGAGGTCTATCTTGGCGGGCGGATTACCGGCCTGCAGGCTCCCGTTCATTACGATTTCCAGGCTCGGCGCAAGTCGCCCAACGAACTCCGCGCCCTGTTCCGGGAGCGCGGCTGGAACCGCGTCGTGGCCTTCCAGACGCGCAACCCGCTGCACCGCGCGCATCAGGAGCTGACCTTCCGCGCCGCACGGGAAGCCGGGGCGAACCTGCTGATCCACCCCGTCGTCGGCATGACCAAGCCGGGCGACATCGACCATTTCACCCGTGTGCGCTGCTATGAGGCGGTGCTCGACCAGTATCCGACGGAGAGCACGGAACTCAGCCTCCTGAACCTTGCCATGCGCATGGGTGGTCCGCGGGAAGCGGTGTGGCATGGCCTGATCCGCCGCAATCATGGCTGCACGCATTTCATCGTCGGCCGCGATCACGCAGGGCCGGGCAAGAACGGCAAAGGGGAGGATTTCTACGATCCCTATGCCGCGCAGGACCTGTTTCGCACGCATGCGGACGAGATCGGCGTGACGCTCGTCGATTTCCGTCAGATGGTCTATGTGGCGGAGCGCGGCCAGTATGAGCCCCGTGACGAGGTGGAGGATGGCGCAACCATCCTCAATATCTCCGGCACCGAACTTCGCCGTCGTCTGCGCGAGGGACAGGAAATACCGGACTGGTTCTCCTTCCCCTCCGTCGTGACGGAACTGCGCCGGACCTCTCCGCCCCGGTCGAAGCAGGGCTTCGTGGTGTTCATGACGGGTCTTTCCGGCTCGGGAAAATCGACGATCGCAAACGCGCTGCTGGTCAAGCTGATGGAAATCGGCGGGCGGCAGGTGACCTTGCTGGACGGTGATCTGGTGCGCAAGCATCTGTCGTCGGAACTGGGTTTCTCGCGCGAGCATCGGGACATCAACATCCGCCGCATCGGGTTTGTAGCCGCAGAGATCGCCAAGAACGGCGGGATCGCTGTCTGCGCCCCCATCGCGCCCTATGCCGCCACCCGGCAGGCGGTGCGGGAGATGGTCGAATCGCATGGCACATTTCTGGAGGTTCATGTCTCGACCAGCCTGGAGGAATGTGAACGGCGGGATCGGAAAGGTCTCTATCAACTTGCCCGCGCCGGGAAGATCGCGGAGTTCACCGGCATTTCCGACCCCTATGAAGTACCTGCATCGCCCGACCTGAGGATCGAGACCGAAGGTCAGAACGTCGCCGACTGCGCCTCGCAAATTCTCGAAAAACTTACGGCCCTGGGCCTCATCCGGCACTGACCACCCGAAGTCGGGTGTCTGACCACGGGCGGCGCCTTATCGGCGCCGCCCGTATGGTTTCTGCCGCGCGGATGTGGCATCGCGGCCGCAGTCCCTCAAATTACTCATAGTTCGCTGCGGATCGTCGGTTTTCCGGAACCGTCGCGGGAACCCTCCGGCCCATTTTGGCGTTCCAAACGAAATCAAATGGCGTCACTGACCCATTAGAACATCGAACAAGGTCGGATCGTGCCCGCTGAAACCCCGGAATCGCTCGGCCAGAGAAATTTCGTGATCGTCTTTGGACACATAAAGACGGCACAAGGAAAGGGTCGCGATGAGCAGCGCGATTAGTGGCAAAATGCTGAGTGGAAAGAATATTCTGATCGTTGAGGATGAGGCCATATTGGCGCTCGACCTCACTTTCGTAATGGAGGACATGGGGGCGAGCGTGATCGGCCCCTGTCACCGGCTGAGACGTGCGCTCGAAGTGCTCGGTCAGGAGCAGATCGACGGCGCCATCCTTGACGTCGATCTGGCGGGGGAGGCAGTCTTCCCGCTGGCCGATGGTCTCGCTCGTCGGCACGTTCCCATCGTTTTTCATACCGGTCGGAACAATTCGAGTGAGCTGATAAGCCGATACAAGGGTGCCGCTGTCTGCGCGAAACCAACCCAGCCGGAGAACGTTGCCCTCGCTCTCGCCGCGTTGCTCGAAAGTGATGGAGAAGTATCCTCCGGCTCCACCGGACACTGAAAAGGACAGCATAATGACAGTGGCCCCCGGATGCTCACCGGGGGCCACTGTAATTCTTCGCTATCGCTGCAATCTCAGTGAACGCTCACCGGAGCCAGATTGTTCTCCCGCGCCAGAGCAAAGGCGATCCGACGATCCCGAACGAGCGCGAGACGCTCTCCGTCCTCATCGTAAAGCGCATACAACTGCTTTGCTCCCAGTGCCTGCTCCTGAACGATTTCAGGCAGATCGGACACTTCTACCGGGCGGACATAGACGATGCGCTCCGCGCCAGCTTGGGAAAGTTCAAATTCCGCGTCCATGATGTCCTCCTTCAACCCTTGTTGATTTCGATGGTCCGGACAACCGATTCCGGGCGGCTCCGCGCCAGATCGAGATGCAGAAGCCCGTTCTCAAGACTGGCCCCTCTGACCTCGACGCCTTCGGCAAGGACAAAACTCCTCTGGAACTGTCGGGCGGCTATGCCGCGATGCAGGAAGACCCGTTCGGCCGGGTCATCGGCCTGCCGGCCCCGAATGACGAGCTGGCGGTCTTCCAGCGTTATAGACAGATCCTCATCCCGGAAGCCTGCCACAGCAAGCGTGATCCGGTAGGCGTTCTCACCCGATTGTTCGATATTATACGGCGGATAACCATCATTGCCGTTCTTCGCCGTCCGTTCCACCAGCCGCTCAAGCTGATCGAAGCCCAGAAGATAGGGGTGGGCAGCAAAAGTCAGTTTCGTCATCGTGGCAAGCCCTTGAAAAGCGACGTGCTTGGAGCCCCGGATATCGGCGACCCTCGAGTTTGAATATGGGGCGTGCTTTCCGCTATCGCAAGTGCTGCGGCTTTGCCTTCATGGCACGGCCCCGCTATATTCGGTCTTCTACGCCAGTCGCACGGATGTCAGGATGAACGTTCCGCAGGAATTCGAGACGGAAGAAGCCATGCGCATCAGGCTTGAGCTGCTGAAGCGCGAGCACCGCGATCTGGACGAGGCGATCCTCGCGCTGGAGGAGACGGGCCGTGGTGATCAGCTCACCCTTCGCCGTCTGAAAAAGCAGAAATTGCTGCTGAAGGACCGCATTCAGCGCTACGAAGACCTGCTTACCCCCGACATCATTGCCTGAGGCCGGCTGGCGACGGTTGCTCGCCGCCGCGTGATGGCTATAGTCCCGCGCCATCAGACGGGAGATCGGGATGGACTTTCAGGTCGGCATCATCATGGGCAGCCAGTCGGACTGGCCGACGATGCGCGAAGCGGCGGCCGTGCTCGACGAACTCGGCGTGGCTTACGAAAAGCGCATCGTGTCGGCGCACCGGACGCCCGACCGGCTCTGGGAATATGGTCGCACCGCTGTTTCGCGCGGGTTGAAGGTCATCATCGCGGGAGCAGGCGGCGCGGCGCATCTTCCCGGCATGATGGCCTCCAAGACACGGGTGCCGGTGATCGGAGTGCCGGTGCAGACGCGGGCGCTTTCGGGCGTCGACAGTCTTTATTCCATCGTACAGATGCCCAAAGGCTATCCGGTCGCGACCATGGCGATCGGAGCGGCGGGCGCGGCGAATGCCGGCCTGCTGGCGGCAGGCATACTGGCGCTCGGCGATGCGGCCCTTGCCGCCCGCCTCGACGCCTGGCGAGAGGCGCTTTCCGCCTCCATTCCCGAGGAGCCGGTTGATGAGTGACACCCTCCCCCCCGGCGCAATGATCGGCATTCTTGGCGGTGGTCAGCTTGGCCGAATGCTGTCCGTCGCGGCTGCACGGCTGGGACTCCGCTGCCACATCTACGATCCTGCGCCGAGCCCGCCCGCCGCGCAGGTCGCGGAACGCGTCACGACCGCCGCCTGGGAGGATCGGGAAGCGCTGGTTGCCTTTGCCGCCTCCGTCGATGTGGTGACCTATGAGTTCGAGAATGTGCCTGCCGCGTCTCTCGACGCGATTGAGGCGATCCGCCCGATCCGCCCTGGTCGTCGGGCTTTGGCCGTCAGTCAGGAGCGCATCGCGGAAAAGGACTTCCTGACATCTCTGGGTCTTGTCACCGCGCCCTACCGCCGTGTCATCACGCGGGACGATCTGACACAGGCGCTGGCGGAGATCGGCGCCCCTGCGATCCTCAAGACCACCCGTCTCGGTTACGACGGCAAGGGGCAGGCCCGTATCCGCCACCTGGAGGAAGCAGACCATGCCTTCACCGCAATGGCGGGAGCGGAGGCCGTGCTGGAAGGGTTTGTCAGTTTCAGCCGGGAAGTGTCGGTCATCGCCGCGCGCGGCCTTGATGGTTCGGTCGCTGCTTATGATCCCGGCGAGAATGTCCACCGGGAGGGGATACTGCACACCACCCGTGTCCCCGCCACTCTCACCTCAGCGCAGCGGAGCGACGCGGTTCTCATCGCGGCGCGGATTCTGAATGCGCTCGATTACGTCGGGGTGATGGGCGTAGAACTGTTCGTCACGGAAACCGGGCTGCTGGTGAACGAGATTGCCCCCCGCGTCCATAATTCCGGCCATTGGACTCAGAACGGTTGTGTCGTCGATCAGTTCGAGCAGCACATCCGCGCCGTCGCGGGCTGGCCGCTGGGCGATGGGCACCGTATCGCGGATGTGGAGATGGAGAACCTGGTCGGAGACGATGTCCAGCGCGTCCCCGAACTGGCGCAACAGGCGAATACCGCCCTGCATCTCTATGGGAAGTCCGAAGCGCGTCCTGGCCGCAAGATGGGGCACGTGAACCGGATCATTCCGGCGGGGCGCTGAACAGCCCTCCCGGCCCGGTGGTGAGGCTGCGCAGCGCCTCGCCGCCGGTCATGGCATGATCGAAGGCGCCGGTTTCAAGAAACCTTATCGTCTCGGCGATGACCAACGGGTTGTTCATCATGAATGTATGCGTGACGTTCAGCACGATATGATCCGTCATGCCCGCCACCTTGGTGCTTTCGACCGAAACCTTTCCATCATCCGGCCCGTCTATCAGAGATGAGAAGATCGGGTTCAGCGACCGGTCGCCCGCGATGATGCCAAGCGGAAAATCCACAGGCGGCAAGCGGTTAGGCAGGCTCTCGGGGCTGGTTCCGAGCTCCATCCCCGCCGGTCCGTTGATGTAGCGGAACAGGTCAAGCCCCGAGAATTCATCCACGATCTCTGATCCGCCGTTGGGCGGCGCCAGCATGACGACCCGCCCCAGCTGCGCCGGGCGGGACTGTGCGAACCATGCGCGGAGCAGTATACCGCCCATGGAATGCGTCACGAAGCTCACCTCCGCATCGCCGCAGGCCGCAACCGCGGTATCGACATCGCCCAGAAGGGCCTCCACCGGCGCGGCCGTGGAAGGATAGTTCGAATTCACTACATGGTAGCCACGATGTTCGAGCGCCTCCTCCATCAACAGAAAGGACGCATCCGTTCGCGCCAGCCCGTGCAACAGCACCACGCAGTCACGCTCCCCCGTCTCCTGCGCAGAAGCACAGGCGGCGGATAGCAGACAGGGGACAAGGAGCAGGGGGAATCGCATCCCGCGACGCTAGCAGCCTCCGCATACCTTGGCGACAGTTCGCTCCCGCGGCAGGGGAGGCCAAGCCCAATCTGGCCTGGTCTCGCTCGCCCGAGGAGCTGGGGGCGGCGGAGCGATCCGACGGCCGGCGGCTCCAGCGCTTCCGGAACTTTCTTGGACGAAATCCCAGAAATTTTCACTTGCCCACTCGCATTTATTTCCACAACACTTATATACGACCGGCATCTATGCTTTTCGAACCTGTTCCTTTCGGCTCAGCTTTCGATTTTCAGCTTTGCCGGGTCGCCGCCTCCTGCGGGCGACATCTATGATAAGGATTATTACGATGGCCAATGGCACCGTAAAATGGTTCAACTCCACCAAAGGCTTCGGCTTCATTCAGCCCGAAGGCGGCTCCAAGGACGTGTTCGTCCACATCAGCGCTCTTGAGCGCGCGGGTCTCCGCGGCCTCAATGATGGCCAAGCCGTGACGTTCGATATCGAGCGTGACCGCAACGGTCGCGAATCGGCGACGAACCTCTCGCTGGCCTAATCTTCCAGCCTCTACGATGCTGACGCGGGACCGGCGACATGCCGATCCCGCACCTTCATGGACTGCCTCGACATCACGAATGCGGGCAATCCACCTTCCAGAAAGAAGTACATTTTGATCGAGATTAACTGGGGTGAACCCCTGTCTTTTGTCACGTCTCCCGACGGAGATGTGCAGAAATTCAGCACTATTGAACAGGCAAGTTACTGGCTTCGTCGCAAGTGGCCTGTATCCGACGACGCACGCCAGCAAGCTGTGGACCAGCTCGACGCGGCCATGGACTGCATGGTTTCTGTCGGAACTGCGCGCCGCGCGTTCATTGCTGCTGCACGGAGCGCTGGCTTCGTGTCTGAAACTCTTGTCGCCGGGCCGCGGCGGCACAGCTCCTGATCGAATATCTGACTTACTTGACCTTGCGTGGGTTATCCCGCGCCTTCCCTAACGTCAGTTTCCAGACATCGCCCCCCTCCGGCGCTTTCGCTGCGGGACGTGTAGCGAAGTTCCTGCCCCTTCCCCATTGCGCGTCGTCGTAGACGTCATCAAAGATGGACTTAGGGGCAACGCGGGCTTTGCCCGCCTTGGCGGTTCCTGCTTTCACGGTCATGGAGAACTCCTGATGAGCGCGGACCCGGACGCGGATGAAGCTGAGACCAGCTTCCCCGTGCATCTCGCCCAACGCTTGGGCACGAGTGTTACAAATAGCGCTCCGTGACAAAATGCAACGCAAGTCTGCCAATCAGCCTGACAGCGACCGCTAACCCCTGTCCGCTGCCAGATCACCCGTTTGAGGGGGCGCAGGGCAATACGATGCTTGCGCCGGGCGTCAGTGCGTCATCCTGTGGAGACGCCAGCGTAAGCAAAAGCATGTTCGAAGCGTCGATCAGGGTCTCGAGTTGAGTTCTGGCGTCGGGGCTGAGACCCTCACCCATCGTATCGAGAAAGGTCTTCAGGAAGCCGTTGATGTTCCTGACATGCAGGATGAGTTGCAAATCCGTGCTGGTTTCCATGAATGCACCTTAAAAATATCCGGTGCAGCACAGCCCGCACGCGAGCTTTTTGCAATCCACACAGTCGCATAGGTGCCATGCTTCCGCGGCGTGGTCAGGACGGCGATGGGGCCGTGCCGAAAATTCATGCGACCATGAAGGCCGCATCGGCGGCGATATATAGGGGCTCAACCCCGTACCCGCGATGCCCCAAGACGCCGTAGCTCATGGCTGCGACGTGGCACCATCCGCGCCCCTCAGGATATCGATCTGTGCAGGATGAATGGTAGCGGAGGAGGGATTTGAACCCCCGACACAAGGATTATGATTCCTCTGCTCTAACCAACTGAGCTACTCCGCCGAAGTGGCGCGTAGGTATTCCAGCCCCGTTGGCGCGTCAAGCCCGCGCACGGCTTTTTTTGCGGTTCGCCGCCATCGGCGATAACTTTCCGCGCCCTTGCGGGGTTATGGCGGGATTTTGCCCGTCGCGATCTTTTCACGGATCGAATCCCGGCCTACAGCGTTAGCCGCCAAAGGGTTCCGGTTTCCGAACCCTGCTTTTCATTCGGAGAGATCCCATGCGACTCACGCTAATAGACGGATTTCGCGGGTATTTCCTGCTTTTCATGATGATCGCCCATGTCGCGCCCGTCGTGAACGCGCCCATCGGTGTTCTCACTCACCATTCCATCGGCTGGGTAGAGGACGCTCAGGGCTTCGTCTTTGTTTCCGGGCTCGTGGTGGGGCTTGTCTACGGCAAGCTCCTCCTCAAGCGCGGCTACGAAACTATGACCAGCAGCATCTGGTCCCGCATCCGCAAGATATACGCCTACCAAGCCGCCCTGATCGGTGTGTTTCTGGTGGCGGCCCTGGTATTCGCGGCCTTTGCAGAGGTGCCGTCGATCCTGTCTTCCTATGCGCGGGAGCCGGTGTTGTTCACGCTCGTCTCGCTGCTGCTCGTGGGCGGCTCGATGCATATGGGCATCCTGCCGATGTATGTCTTCTTTATGATCGCCACCCCCTTCGTGCTCTGGGCCTTCAAGACGGGTCGCGGGCCGGTGGTCCTCATCACCTCTGTGCTGCTGTGGCTGGGCGCGCAACTCGGACTGACGGACATCCTGCAACCGCCGATAGAGGGCGCGCTGCGCGAGATGGGCCATCCCGTCAACATCGGTATCTATTTCGACGTTCTGGGCTGGCAGGTTCTGTTCTTTGCAGGTCTCTATCCGGGCTATCTCATGGCGAACAAGACGCTGTCGCTCGAGTTCCTGAAGAAGCCCGCCTACGAGCAGGCCTTCTTTGTCGGGCTGGTTGGCTTCACCGCTCTGGCAGTGTTTGATATCGCGGTGCGTCAGCACTGGTTTGGAGCGGACTACAGCAACACGCTCTACTGGACATCTGACAGGGCCATGCTGGCGCCGATCTATGTGGTGGCGTTCTTCCTCGACCTGTTCCTGATCGTCTGGCTGATCTCGGCGGGCCAGGAAAGCAGCCGTCGCTGGATCAACAAGGCCTCGGTCTTCGCCAACTGGTTTTTCACCCGGCCGTTCCTGACGACGCTGGGGCGGCATTCGCTGCAGGTGTTCACCATCCATATCCTCGCCGTCTATGTCATAGAGATCTGGGCGGAGGGCCGGGACGTTTCCGCGATGACTGCAAACATCATCGTGCTGCTTTCGCCGCTCCCCCTCTACATCACCGCCTGGATGCATGAGGAGATCAAGCGCAAGCGCGCTGCGGCCGCGGTGGCATGACACGACAGGGCCGCCACGGCGGCGGCCCGGTGGTCATTGGAGAGGGTCGCCAGCCACGGCGGCCCTTTTAGCCGCGGGTCGCCGCTTCCACCGCATCGACGACGCCCGACACGACCGTTTCCGTCAGTGAGTCATCCTCACTCTCGGCCATCACCCGGATCAACGGCTCCGTACCGGATTTGCGGATGAGAAGCCGGCCACGGCCATCCAGCGCACGTTCCGCCTCAGCAATCGCATCCCGAACGCTCTTGAGGGAAAGCGGCTCCTGCCCGGTGGTATACCGGACATTCCGCAGCAACTGGGGAACGGGCATGAACTGACGGGCGAGCACGCTTGCCTTCTCACCCGTATCTGCCATCGCGGCCAGAAATTGCAGCGCCGCGACAAGACCATCGCCCGTGGTCGTGTAGTCGGTCATCACGATATGGCCCGACTGCTCCCCGCCAAGGTTGAAGCCGCCCTCCCGCATCGCCTCGACCACGTAACGGTCACCGACCGGGGTCCGTTTCAACCCGATGTTGCGCTCCGCCAAGTAGCGCTCCAGCCCGAGGTTCGACATCACGGTCGCGACGAGCGTCTCATGTGCAAGCGTGCCGCTCTCCTGCATCCGCCGTGCCAGAAGGGCCATGATCTGATCGCCATCGGCAATCACCCCCTGCTCGTCGATCAGGATCACCCGGTCGGCATCACCGTCGAGCGCGATGCCAAGGTCCGCCCCCTCTGCCACCACGCGCCGCGCGGCAGTTTCGGGATGGGTGGAGCCGCAGTTGGCATTGATATTGAAGCCGTCAGGCGACACGCCGATGGCGATCACCTCCGCTCCCAACTCCCACAACACCTCCGGCGCCGCGCGATAGGCCGCGCCATTGGCGCAATCCACCACGATCTTCAGCCCGTTCAGCCGTCCGCGCCCGGGAAAGGTCGTCTTGGCATATTCCACATAGCGCCCACGCCCGTCGTCGATCCGCTTGGCCCGCCCGATGTTCTGCGGTTTGGCAGGCAGGATCTCCCCCGCCACCATCGCCTCGATCTCCGCCTCCGCCTCGTCGGAGAGCTTGAACCCGTCCGGGCCGAAGAACTTGATGCCGTTGTCCTGATGCGGGTTGTGGCTGGCGGAGATCATGATTCCGACATCCGCCCGCATGGACCGCGTGAGGAAGCCCACCGCAGGCGTCGGCACCGGCCCGAGCAGCAGCACATTCATGCCGGTGGACGTCAGCCCCGCCGTCAGCGCATTTTCGAGCATATATCCCGACAGCCGCGTATCCTTGCCGATCACCACCTGATGCCGGTTCAGCCCGTCGCGCCGGAAATAGCGCCCGGCGGCCGCGCCAAGACGCAATGCCATTTCGGCAGTCATCGGGTAGGTGTTGGCCTGCCCCCGCACTCCGTCCGTGCCGAAGAGCTTGCGTGTCATTCTTCCGTCTCCCAACCTCTGCCTGTCATGGCGCGCCACAAACGCAGTGCCTGAACCGTCTCGGCCACATCATGTACCCGCAGGATCTGCGCACCCTGCCCGGCACCGGCAAGAGCCACGGCGATAGATCCGGGCATCCGCTGGCGAGGCTCCGACGCACCGCCGATCGTTCCGATGAAGCGCTTGCGCGATACCCCGAGCAGCAATCCGCAGCCCAGCCCGTGAAACAGTGACAGTCCCCGCAGCAGAGCGATGTTCTGCTCCGCCGTCTTGGCGAAGCCGATGCCCGGGTCCACCACGATCCGGCTGCGAGGAATGCCCGCCCCTTCCGCCCGTGCGACTGCGGCCTCCAGCCAGTCATACACGTCGGCCAGCACATCGTCATAGAGCGTCAGATTGTTCATCGTCTCCGGCGTGCCCCGGGAGTGCATGAGGCAAAGGGCCGCCCCCGTCTCCGCGACGGCAGCAGCCATGCCCGGGTCGAAGTCGAGACCCGTCACGTCGTTGACCAGCGCCGCCCCTGCCGCGACCGCAACACGTGCCACCACGGCCTTGCGCGTGTCGATGGAGAGAGGAACCGCCGTCCCGGCACTCAGCGCGGCGATCACCGGCTCGGTTCGGGCAATTTCCTCCCGCGCAGGCACTTCGGGAGCGCCGGGCCGCGTCGATTCTCCGCCGATGTCTATGACCCCGGCTCCAGCGGCGATCATGCTCCGGGCATGGTTCAGCGCAGCATCAGGGGCGTCGTGACGCCCGCCGTCGGAGAAGCTGTCGGGTGTGACGTTGAGGATCCCCATGACCACCGGATGGTCGAGCGTAAGTCCCCATACCGGCGCACGCGGCTCTGTCAGCCGTGCCCGCATCTCCGGCGGCAGATCGCATGCCGGCAGCAGGCTCCTCGGCCCGCCCCGTTCCCACATCTCCACCCGGTCGAACCAGAGCGGTCCCCCCGCCAGCGGCAATGCCGTCTCCGGCATGGCTGGGTCGCTCATCACTATAGGACGCCAATAAGTCATCCGGTTTCTGTGGCGGAAAGCAGCCTTGGAGGCAAGGGCTAGGCCGGTCGACGCGTGACGGCCACCGGACCCGCCGGCAGCAAGAGTTCCTCCGGTGCGATGATCCGCGCCGCGCCATAGCGGTCCGCCAGCCAGAGGCCGAGCGCCGCGAGATCATCCGGTGCGGGAAGCGCTTCCACGCCCGCGTCGAGGAGCATCTTTGCGGGCGCCCAGACCATGGGACGACCCTGGCGCAGCGACCAATCCATCTCCGTCCGGGAGGCCACGACGGACAGCCGCGGATCCGCGGCGGCAATAAGCCATGCCGCCTGATCGAGCGCGAGCAGGTCGATCCGCCATTGCGCCGCCATACTGGGAGTCAAGGGACGTTCGTCTGGAAGGCCCGGACAGATCACCACGACCTCCCCAACCCCGCTCAGCAAGGCGGAAGCGCGCCCAGCCTCCCCCGCGCGCACCAGCAGCACAGCAAAAGCGGGAAGCGCAGTCTCTGCCCGCGCCCCGTCCCCCGCTGTCCGCATGATCTCAACCCCGAGCGCGCCCGGCCCCCGGTCGAGCTTCTGGATACGGACGAAAGCGCGCCGCGCCAGACGATGCGACAGAATGCGTTTCGCCACACCTTCCGCCAGCGTCTCGAGCAGGTTGACCCGCCCCTCCGCCAGCTCATCACGCACCGCTTCCGTCAGGCGGTCGTAGGACAGAATGTGATCCACATCGTCGTCGCTGCCCTCCGGCCGGGCCGCCACCTCCACCACGATGTCGAAACACAGGCGCTGCCGCCTGCCCCGCTCCTCCGCGAAGGCACCGATATCGGCCTCTACCACGTGATCGCGCAGGCTGATCCGGTCGTGCGGCGGCTCCGGCGCCGTAGCGGCCGCACGCGCCTCCGGGTGAGCGAAGGCGAGGCGGGTTTCATCAGTCATCGGAAGCTCCTCGCGCGGCGTCTGCAAGGTGCCGATCCTAGGACGATGAAGCCGAAGATGCCAGCAATGCCGTTCGCAACCTCAATCCACCGCTACGCGCTGGGTCGCGCCAGGCAGCCGGTAGAACAGATGGTCGCCGATCAGGGTGGTCCGCGCCATCTTGCGCGACCAGCCGGGTTTCACATGGACCGTGTGAAAGAAGGTCGCGCCGTAGGTGAGCTGACGAGGAGCCCCGTCCAGCATCAGCCGCGCGATCTTGCCTGCGCGCTCATAGGCTTTGCGTTCCGCGATATGATCAGGCGTACCGTCGCACATGAAGGAGAACTGGCAGCCCTGCTTCACCACACCGCAGATCGAATTGGGCCACTGGCGGTTCTCGACCCGGTTGAGGATCACCTCCGCAACCGCGAACTGTCCCTGCAACGGTTCACCGCGCGATTCGAAGTAGACGGCCTTGGCCAGACAACGCCAGTTCGCATCGCCATTTGCCTTCGGCTGCTCGTCGAGCCAGTCCGCATCATAGCGGACACGCATCTCTCCTGCCGGCGTGGCGGAGACGGCTTTCACCAGCCATGGATCGACGGGCCTTCGCACATCGTTCGTTGTACTCGCCGCATCCTGCGCTTTCGTCGCGGTTGTCGCCGCATCGGTAAAGGCGGTCGCCGGTGTTCCCAAGGCCAGAGCCAGAGCCACCACGATACCCCGTCCTGTCCTGGTCATGCCATTCCCCGACTGGTTTTCATTCGCGCGCCCCAAGGGCTACGCGAACGGGAATAGGCGCCAATTGCAGAGGCGGTCCACTCACGTGGCAAAAATACAACGATTATTGGCGGAACCTTGCCGATCGTTTTTTGCAAATAATACGAGATATTTCCGATACTAAGCGGAAACTTCTAGATAATTACCGACGCCGCCATCTCTCTAACGCAAGGTGAGCAGCCGTCAGTCTTGCAACCGGAACGCGAAACGGCGAACAGGAAACATAGTCGAACCCGGCCGCCCTGCAGAAGGAAATCGATTCGGGATTGCCGCCATGTTCCCCGCAGATGGAGATGGTGAGACCAGGATTCACCCGTTTCCCTCGCTCCGCCCCTATCAGCAGAAGCTCCCCCACCCCCTCGGTGTCGAGCCGGTGGAAGGGGTCTTCGGGATACACACCCTGCTGAACGTAGGTGCCCATGAACCGGCCGGCATCGTCCCGCGACAGGCCATAGGTCATCTGCGTCAGGTCGTTCGTCCCGAAGCTCAGAAACGCACTGTGCTGCGCAAGATCGCCCGACCGCAACGCCGCGCGCGGCGTTTCCACCATGACCCCGAGCCGGAAATCCAGCGGCACGCCCATGCGGGCCTGCACCAGCGCGGCGACGGCATCGATCCGGGCCTTCACAAGTTCGACCTCCCGCTGAGCGGAGACGAGCGGGATCATGATTTCCGGCACAACCCGCTTGCCGCGACGGCCGATTTCCAGCGTCGCCTCAAAGATCGCGCGGACCTGCATGTCGTAGATCTCGGGCATCGCAATGCCGAGACGAACACCGCGCATGCCAAGCATGGGGTTGAATTCAGTCATGGATTCCACCCGGCGCGTGACCTCCGACAGCGGGCGGTCCAGCGCTTCGGCCAATTCGCGCATCCCGTCACGGGTCTGGGGCAGGAACTCATGCAATGGCGGGTCGAACAGCCGGATGCAGACGGGATGGCCGTCCATGATCTCGAAAAGCTCGATGAAATCCTCGCGCTGCATGGGGAGCAGACGATCCAGAGCCTCGGCCCGATCTTCGGACCGGTCGGCAAAGATCATCTCCCGCATCACTGTCAGGCGATTTTCCTCGAAGAACATGTGTTCGGTGCGGCAAAGGCCGATACCTTCCGCCTCGAACACACGGGCCATGCGGGCGTCATCCGGCGTGTCCGCATTGGCACGGACACCGATATCGCGCACCGCATCCGCCCAATGCAGGAGGCTGTAGAAAGCATCGTCCAGGGCCGGCTCCAGCAAACCCGGCGCGCCCGCCAGGGCCTCACCACGTGTGCCGTCGATCGTGATCACGTCGCCTTCGTGAAAGATGCGCCCGTCCATGGCGGTGAGCGTCCTGTCCCTTGGGTTGAAGCGGAGCGATGAAGCACCGACGACACAGGGCAGGCCAAGTCCCCGGGCGATCACCGCCGCATGGCTGGTCATCCCGCCGCGTTCCGTCAGAATACCCTTCGCCGCGTGCATGCCGCGAACATCCTCGGGCGCAGTTTCGCGGCGGACAAGGATGCACGCTTCCCCGCGCGCGGACATGGCCTGCGCCGCCATGGCGCTGAACACGATCCGCCCCTGTGCTGCGCCGGGGCTGGCGGCAATGCCCTTGACGATCACGTCGCGTTCGCCCGCCGGGTCCACCTGTGGGTGCAGCAGTTCGGAGAGTGCCCGGGGCTGAATGCGCAGAAGCGCCTCTTCCCGCTCGATGACGCCGTCCTCCGCCAGCGCGACCGCGATGGTGACGGCCGCGCGGGAGGTTCGCGCGACTTTCAGCGCGTCCAATACGTGCAGATGGCCGTTCTCGATGGTGAACTCGATCTGCATTTCCTCGCGCAGACCCTGACGGCTCACCGCGCCCAGCCGGATCAGTTCGTCGAAGGGTCCGGGGCAGAGCTCCTCCAGCGATGGGCCGCGCGGATCGCGCGTGAGGTAGAGCGACCCTTCCTGCCGCGCCAGTGCTTCGCGCCCCTGGCTCTGGCTGAGGTAACGGCCGGTGACGCGCGGCTTGCCCGTCGTGCTGTCGACGAACTGCATGACGCCAGACCCGGATTCCACCTGGCCCAGACCCAACGCCATGGCCTGCACGACAAGACCAAGCCCCGCCTCCGCCGGTGCGCCCTTCGCCTGGCGCAGCAGCCGCGCCGAGGTACCCTCCCAAGCCCGCGACATGGAGCGGAGCACGTCGGCGAGCTGCCGTTCTGCCTCCTGCGGGAAGGGTTCGTCCGTCTCATCCTCATAGGCCCGCAGCGCGAAACGCAGGGCCTGCGCCGTCGGCATGTCGCTCTCGAACATGTCGGGGTCCAGACGCGCGACGTTGACGGCATAGGCCTGCACGAAGCGGAGATAGAGCGCATCTGCCGCCTCCCGCCCGTGGGTTTCCGAAAGCGCGCTGTGACAGGCCTCGCTCATGCCGATGTTCAGAACGGCAGAGGGGCCACCCCATTCGGTATTCTCGGGGCTGGGCCGGACACAGATAAGTTGCCCCGGCCCCAGCAGATCGGTAAGCGCGGAGGCATCCAGCGGATAGCCCGCCGCCAGCGCCCGCACCGCATCAAAGGAGAGCGCCACTGTCGGCGGAACCGGCATCTGAAGACGCACAAGCCGCTGGAGGCATTTCGCCCGCCAGCCGTGGCTCTGGACGGCGATCGTCGCCGTCGGTGTGATGGAGACGAAATCCGTCACTTTCTGCACCGCAGCAATCCCCCCTTCAAGATATCCGCTCCCGCCGGGCCGACAAGCCCGGCGCTCGGAAAATTGCCGCGACGCAGCGTCAGCCTTCGACGCGACCCAGATCGGCGACCCGTGTGCAGATGGTGCGGATCCGGTTCAGCAGGTTCAACCGATTTCTCCGCAGCACCTGATTCTCGGTATTGACCTGCACGGCCTCGAAGAATGCGTCGATCGGCTGGCGCAGGGCGGCGGTCGCCGTCATCGCGGCGGCGAAATCCTCTGCGGCCAGCGCGGGCGCGATTTCCGCCTCCGCCCTGTCCAGCGCGGCAAAGAGCGCTTTTTCCTGAGGCGCTTCGGCGTATTTCACGTCCGGCCCGAAGGAATACTCCACGCCGTCCTTCTTCTCCTCCGCCGTCAGGATGTTGTTGGCACGCTTGAAGCCCTGGATCAGGTTCTCGCCGTCCTCCGATTTCAGGAAGGCCGCCACCGCCTCCGCCCGCTTCACCAGAAGCGTCAGATCATCGTTCCCCGGCATCGCCAGACAGGCGTCGATCACGTCATGGCGGATGCCCTGATCCCGGAGATATACCTTCAGCCGGTCATGGAAGAAGGCGAGCAGGTCACCCGCGAGCACCAGCGCGCATTCCTTTTCCACCCGCTCGTTGGAAAGATCGGGGGCGCCGGCAAATTCCGGCGTGATTGCCGCCATGGCCGCGCGGCTCCGCCGGATCGGTGCGAGCAGCACATCGAGCAGGTCGAGCCGCAGCCCGTTGGTCAGGATCAGCCGGATCACGCCCAATACGGCACGGCGCAACGCGAAGGGATCCTTCGACCCTGTGGGCTTTTCGTCGATCGCCCAGAAGCCGGTGAGCGTGTCCAGCTTGTCCGCCAGCGCCACGGTAACGGAAACCGGCTCCGTCGGCACCTCATCGGAGGGTCCGAGCGGCGAGTAATGCGCCCTGCAGGCATCGGCCACCGCATCGGGCAGCCCGGCGGCGCGGGCATAGTAACCGCCCATCACCCCTTGAAGCTCCGGGAATTCGCCGACCATGGCCGACTGGAGATCCGCCTTCACCACGCGCGCAGCCTCCGCCGCGAGATCGGGAGAGGCGCCTGTCAGCGGCGCGATCTCCCGCGCCAGCGCCTCGATCCGGCCGATCCGGTCGGCCTGCGAGCCAAGCCTGTTGTGGAAGGTCACATGGGCAAGCCCCGCGGCCATGCCCTCCAGCCCTTCCGTCTTCACCGTGCGCAGGTCGTTTTCCCAGAAAAAGCGCGCATCCGAAAGCCGGGCGCGCAGAACCTTGCCGTTGCCCTGCAGGATGGTCGCGCCGTCATCCGCCGTCTCCCGGTTGGCGACGGTCACGAATTTCACGATGCGCCCGGCCCTGTCGCGGACGGAAAAGAACTTCTGGTGCTCCTTCATGGAGGTTTGCAGCACCTCCGGCGGCAGGCTCAGGAACTCCTCGCCGATCGGGCCCATCAGAACGACCGGCCATTCGACCAGCCCCGCGACCTCCGTCAGAAGGCCGGCGTCCTCCACGATCTCCAGCCCTTGCGCAAAGGCCATCTGGGCCGCGTCGTTGCGGATATGCTCCGCCCGTTCGGCGGGGTCGAGCATCACCTTCGCAGCCTTCAGCTTCGCGGCATAGTCCTCAAATCCCGTGACGGCAAAGCGGCCCGGCGCCATGAAGCGGTGGCCCTCCGTGGTGGCGCCTGCCTTGATCCCGTCCACACTGAAGGGCACGATCTCCGCCCCCGCCTCGCTGGTGAGCAGGCAGAGGATCGAATGCAACGGCCGCACCCAGCGGAGCGACCCGGACCCCCAGCGCATGGACTTCGGCCAGGGGAAGGTGCGGATCGTCCGCTCCACCACGTCCGCCACGATCTCCGGCGCCGCGCGGCCGGGCTTTTCGATCACGGCGAAATAGACCTGCGCCTTCTTGTCGGCGCGCACCTCAAGCTGGTCCCGCGTCAGACCGGTCGCACGCAGGAAGCCCTCGATGGCCTGTTCGGGCGCATCCACCCGCGGGCCCTTGCGCTCCTCGCGCACGGCGCGGCTCTCCGCCGTCAGGCCATGTACGGTCAGCGCGAGCCGTCGCGGTGTGGAAAAGGCCGCGGCGCCCGCATAGGTCAGCCCCGCCTCCACCAGCCCGTCCGTCACGAGCTTCTTCAGATCGTCGCGGGCCTTGGCCTGCATCCGCGCCGGGATTTCCTCGGAGAAGAGTTCAAGGAGCAGGTCTGGCATCGGTCTCTCGCGCGAAAGTCGGGTTGATTTGCTGCCAGGCATAGGCCCGGCCGTCGGGATATAGGGCAATGACGCGGTCATACCCTTCGGAATGCGCCGCGCCAAGGAAAGCCTTCGCTGCACCGGAGGCAAGCGCCGCGCTGATGGCAGGGGCGTCGAAGCAATCGAACCAGCGGGGCGCGATCAGCGGCTCCGCACCGGGATAGGGGGCAAAGCGCTCCATCTCACTGGCCGCCACGCTGGTGCGGAAGCAGGCGCGGAACCGGATGGGGGAGGAGGAGGCGTCGATGGCGCGGAAATCGCTGACCGCCAGCGGCTCCACCCGTCCGTCCCGGTCGGTCAGCGTGAGCGCAGCCTCCGCCTCCGGCACGTCGCGGTAGAAGGCATAGACCTGCAGCCAATAGATCGCGATGCCCGAAAGGAGCGCCGCGCCGATCAGGATCCCGCCGACGAGCCTGCCATTCACGCCGCTTCCCCTGCTCCGCCTGCCTCTGTCGTGACGAAGGCGTCCGCGCATTTCTTGGCCAGCGCGCGCACCCGCCCGATATAGGCCTGCCGCTCCGTCACGGAGATCACACCGCGGGCATCCAGCAGGTTGAACAGGTGGCTGGCCTTGATGCATTGGTCGTAGGCCGGGTGCGCCATGACGATCCGACGTCCCGCCTTGTCCACTTCCGGGGCAGAGAGGATGCGTTCGCACTCCGCCTCCGCATCTTCGAAGTGCCGGAGCAGCATCGCCGTATCGGCCTGATCGAAGTTCCAGCGGCTGTATTCCTGCTCCGTCTGGCGGAACACGTCGCCGTAGGTGAGCGGGATCGGCGCGGAAGGATCATTGAACGGCATGTCCATCACATGGTCGATGCCCAGCACATACATGGCCAGCCGTTCCAGCCCGTAGGTCAGCTCGCCAGAGACCGGCTTGCAGTCATGGCCGCCGACCTGCTGGAAATAGGTGAACTGGCTCACCTCCATCCCGTCGCACCAGACCTCCCAGCCCAGCCCCCAAGCGCCCAGCGTGGGGCTTTCCCAGTCGTCCTCGACAAAACGGATGTCGTGGAGCGCCGTGTCGATGCCGATGGCATCGAGCGAGCCCAGATACAGCGCCTGAAGATCGGGCGGCGAGGGTTTGATGAGCACTTGATACTGGTAATAGTGCTGGAGGCGGTTCGGGTTCTCGCCATAGCGCCCGTCGGTCGGACGGCGCGACGGCTGCACATAGGCGGCGGCCCAGGGCTTCGTTCCCAGCGCGCGCAGCGTGGTCGCCGGATGGAACGTGCCCGCCCCGACTTCCATGTCATAGGGCTGCAACACCGCGCAGCCTTTCGCGGCCCAGTAGGATTGAAGCCGCAGGATGATTTCCTGAAAGCTCCGGGGGGTGGTTGCGGGTGCCATGCTGCCTCCTGAAAGGTCGTCATCTCCATAGGCGCGGGGCGCGGGGCGGTCAACGTCAGCACCCGTTTTCGCGGATGCTAAATCGCGGCAGGCACGCTAATGTCGCCGTCAAGGCCGGGAACACGGCAAAAGAAGGGGCAGAGATGCGGATTTTTGTTGTGGCAGCATGGGTTACCGTGCTCGCACTCTTGCTGGGGCAGCCGGCAAGGGCCGAGGATGCTGTCTGGATCCAGATCGAGGCCCGCCCGGCAGAGGCAGAGGCGCTGGATCGGGCGCATCTTTGGCAGCGGGAATTTCCTGATCTGGCCGGCTTCGTCCTGCCCACCGGCTGGCACGCGCTCGCCATTGGCCCGTTTTCACGGGCGGAGGCGGAGAAGCGGCTTGCACAGATGCAGGGCGAAGGTCGGGTGCCGCATGACAGCTACCTGATGCGCGGCGCGGCCTATGGCGCGCGCTTCTGGCCCCCCGGCGTTCGCGCCGAGGCAGAGGCCATGCTTGTCGCCAGCCCGCCGCCCCGCCCGTCAACGCCAACCGCCCCGACCGGCCCAGACAGCGCGCGGCGGGCAGAGAGCCAACTTTCGCTCGACGAACGCAGGGAGGTGCAGACGGCGCTCGCATGGCTCGGCCTCTACGACGGCATGATCGACGGGGCCTTCGGTCCCGGCACGCGCGCGGCACTTTCCGCATGGCAGCGCGCGAACGGGGAACCGAAGACAGGCGCGCTCAGCCCCGAAAGCCGTATGGCCCTTTTGACGCGCCATCGCGAGCAGCGGGACGATCTCGGCATGACGGACGTCACCGAAGGCCCCTCCGGTATCCGCATCACCCTGCCGCTCGGCCTTGTGGCCTTCAGCGGCTATGAGCCGCCTTTCGTCCGCTATGTTGGCGAAAAGGGTGTGGAGGTGCTGCTCATCTCCGCCCCCGGCGATCCACTGACACGCACGTTCGAGGCGACGGAGACCCTCGCCCTTCCCGGCGGTCGCATGAACAGCTTCGGACCGGAGGGATTCACTCTCAGCGCGAAGGATGACAGCCGCGCGGCGGAAGGGGAGGCCCGGCTGGACGGCGATACCGTCAAGGGCTGGATCGTGGTCTGGCCGCTGGCCAAGGACACGGAAATGCAACGTGTCCTGGCGGAGATGCGGCGGAGCTTCCAGCCCCTGCCCGGTCGCGCATTGGACCCCACGGCCGGCAGCATGGCCGAGGCGGATCGCGCCGCCCTGCTGGCCGGGGTGGATATCGGCAGGCCCACGCGCCGTGCCACCGGCTTCCGGCTCGATGCGGCAGGGCGCGTGGCGACCGTCACGGAGGCCGTGGCCGGCTGCACCCGCATCACCGCGGCGGCGGAGGCAACCTCCCCGACCGCGATGGTCGTGGAGGAACAACGCGGCGATCTGACCATTCTGCGGCCGGAGGGCCGCGCGCCATCCGGCCCCGTCGCTCGCCCTGCAGGCGTCTCTGCGGAACCGCTGGGACGCGGAGAGATCGTCGCGGCGGGCTATGGGGCGGTGCCGGGCGGCGCGCAGGCGGCCATCCTCAACGGGCGCTACAACGGAGAGACGGACGGGCGGGCGCGCCTTGCCCTTCGCACGACGCCGGAGGATGCGGGCGGGCCGGTGCTCGACCGGACGGGGGGAGTGCTGGGCATGCTGCTGCCTGCGACCGGGCCGGGCGCCGTCGCCCGGGCCATCCCTGCCCACGATCTGCCGCTGGAAGGCGCATCCCCGACTGTCACGCTCGAGCCGGATGCGCTGGCCGCACTGGCCCGGGCAATCAGCCTCCGCATCGCCTGCTGGAACTAGGCGCGCCAGAAGCGGGGCATCAGCAGCACGAATACCGCGATCAGCTCCAGCCGCCCCAGCAACATACCGAAGGTCATCAGCCATTTCGCGCTGTGCGGAAAGCCCCCTACCGCCCCGCTGGCCTCCACCTCCGGGCCATAGACGGTGCCGACATTGGCGATCGCCGTCCAGGCAGCCGTCATGGCGGTGCGGAAATGCAATCCGCAGACCGACAGGCCAAGTGTCAGCACGCCAAGGCTCAGCATGAATATGGTGAAGAACAGGATCACCGAGTTCAGCACATCCGCATCCACCACCCGTCCCTCCAATCGGACAGGATGCATCGCATGGGGGGAGTTGATCCGCAGGATCTGGCTGCGGATCGCCTGAAAAAGGATCAGGAAGCGGAACACCTTGATCGAGCAACCGGTGGAGGACGTGCAACCCCCGACCAATCCCGCCAGGATGACGACCGTCAGCGGAAACTGCCCCCAGCTGGAGGCATCCGCCGTCGTCAGACCCGTGCCGGAGAACAGCGACACCACGTTGAAGGCACTCTCCTGCAACGTCTGAAGGACGGGTGCGCCGGAAACCAGCGTACGATACAGAAAGACCAGCATCACCGCGTAGAACAGCCAGCGGAGATAGGCCCGGACCTGCACATCGCGCCAGAGCGGTGTGGGATCGCCTCGGACGAGCTGGATGTAGCGGATGAACGGGGTCGAAGCGATGATCATGAACACCACCGCCGCCCACTGCGGCCCCGGCCCAAATCGCGCGAAGCTGTCGTCGTAGCTGGAAAATCCCCCCGTCGAAACGGAGGAGAGCGCCATCACCGTCGCGTCATAGGCCGAAAGGCCCAGCATGCGGAAGATCACGACGAAGGCGACCGTCAGCACGATGTAAAGCCGCAGAAGCGCGCCAGCGATGTCTATGGCCCGCGGCAGAACCTTGCCCAGCGTGTCGAACCCTTCGGAGCGGAAGAACTGCATGCCCCCCACGCGCATGACCGGCAGGAAGATCATCGCCACGATGACGATGCCCAGCCCGCCCATGCCGTTCATCATCACCCGCCACAGGTTTGTGCCCCGCGGCAGATCATCCAGCCCGACGAAGACCGTGGTTCCCGTGGTGGTGAAGCCGGACATCGCCTCGAAATAGGCATCTGTGATATTCGCATGGGGCGCCCCGATCATCAGCGGCAGCGCGCCGAAGAACGGCAGCACGATCCATGTTCCCGCGGTCAGCAGAAAGGACTGACGGATGGTGAGACCCTGCCGGCTCTCCCCCCTGCAGGCAAGTGCGACCAGAGCGCCCGTGAGAAATGTGACAATCGCACTTTCCGCGAACGGGCGCCAATGTGGGGTACGGAGAGCCACCTCCAGCGCAAGCGGCGCAAGCATCGCCAACCCCATGACGGCGACCAGCAGACCGATGATGTATCCGACAGGTCGCACGTTCAGCATGACCGTAGCTTCCCGGAGGCGCGCCCGCTGTCAAGGCCAGTCGTCGTGGGCTGGGAACAGAGCTTTGCGGGGGAGAGCTGAGAGCTGAGAGCTGAGAGC
>NZ_JGYG01000011.1 GCF_000740795.1 Haematobacter massiliensis | reverse complement strand
AGAGAGGGGCGCGGCACCGCCCGTTATCCCGGGTGCCTCGGTCCATTACGGAGCTTTCCTAGCGAATCGACCGGACGAAAGACGTCTTTCGCTTCTGCGCTCTCCCGTCGGGGCATATGCTTGCAAGAAGGCGGGCGTATCGAGACCTGCAAACCCGTTCAGTTGCACGCAGCAGCTTTGTCAGACGCGGACTTGCTGCTCCCGGAACTTGACCGCCTATCTGCGGGGAATGTTCCCCGGTTGGACGCGGCCCGAGGGGCTAACGGCACCCGCCTACAGAAAGTGCTTCCAAAGCGCCCGAATTTCTCCAAGCGCTCTGCACAGCCCGCAGGCCATACCAAGCCGGTCTCCCGCGTCGTAAGCCGTCAGACCGCGTTCCAGCTTTCGGTCGTCGAATCGTAGCTCTCCAGCCCGCCCTCTCCGATATCATTCCACACGCCATGCAGGGAGAGCCGCCCCTCCTCCACCGCAGCCGTGACGAAGGGGAAGCTCAGGAGGTTGTCGATCCCGGTCAGGACGGCCAGCTTCTCCAGCGCGGGAACGCGCTCAGCCTCGGGCACATCAAGCACCTTGGCATAAGCGGGGCGGAGAATATCCATCCAGCGCCCGACAAAGCTCGTCTTTTCCTCAAGCTGAGGGGCATGACCGGCGCACATGTCGTAGCAGCCCTGCACCCCGCCGCAGCGGGAATGACCCATGACGATCAGATTGGCGACGCGCAGCGTCTCAACCGCATATTCAACGGCGGCCGAGGTGCCGTGATGGTCTCCGTCCGGGGCATAGGGCGGCACGAGGTTCGCCACATTGCGGTGGATGAACAGCTCACCCGAATCCGCGCCAAAGATGGAAGCCACGTCCACCCGGCTGTCGCAACAGGCGATGACCATGGCACGGGGGCGCTGGCCATCCTCCGCCAGACGGCGGTACCAGTTGCGGTTGTCCTCCCAGATGGTCGCCCGCCAGCCGTGATAACGTTGCACGAGGTAACCGGGCAGGGGGCGGATCGGCAGCATCGGGTTCTCCTTTGACGAAGCGGCCCGACTCCACCCTCTTTCGTGGCGAAGTGCAACCCCCGAGGTTGGAGATCCCGGAGCCAACTCCGGCGGCGGGCACAACCCAATGCGACCTGAATGGCGCAGACGGCATCCGGGGGTTTGCTCTCCCGGAAATGAGGTTTAGGGTCGCGCGCAAAAGTCGCAGCAGACTGACACCGGAGCGCCCATGAGCCAGACCTTCGCCGCCGATGATGGCGCCGCCCTGCCCCTTCACCTTGTGGAGCAACAGGCATTTCGCGGCTGGCTGGAGCAACAGCCGCCGCAAGTGGCCGCATGGCTGACGGCGACCGGTTTCGAGGGGCGTCTTGGCGATCTGCGGCTGCTGCCGGGCACGGATGGCGCGCCTCTCGGCGCGGTGCTCGGCCTTGGCGACGCAGCGGCGCGGAAACGCGGGCGCTTCGCCGTCGCGCGGGCGGTGCCGCAACTTCCCGCGAGACTCTGGAAACTGGAAGGGCTGGCGCCCGAAATGGCGGAGGAAGCGGCGCTCGGCTGGCTTTTCGCGGGCTACAGCTTCGATCGCTACCGTCCGAAGAAGCAGCTGGCCGACAAGCCCCGCCTCGTTGCCCCCGCCGGCATCGACGCGGCCCGGCTGGAGACGCTGGCCGCCAGCGAGACCATGGTCCGCGATCTTATAAATACGCCCGCCTCCGACATGGGGCCGGAGGAGCTTGAGTTGGCCTTCCTCGCCATGGCCGCACCTTTCCGGGCCGAGACCCGCGTGATCCGGGGAGAGGAACTTCTGGCGGAGAACCTCCCCATGATCCACGCCGTCGGCCGCGCCAGCCCGCGGGCGCCGCGGCTGCTCGACCTGCGCTGGGGCGAGCGGGGGCCGAAGCTCACGCTCGTCGGCAAGGGCGTGTGTTTCGACACGGGCGGGCTGGACCTGAAACCGTCCTCCTCCATGCTGCTGATGAAGAAGGACATGGGCGGCGCCGCGAACGTCATGGGGCTTGCGCGCTCGATCATGGCGCTCGGCCTGCCGGTACAGCTCCGCGTCCTCGTCCCTGCGGTGGAGAACGCGGTCGGCGGATCGGCCTTCCGTCCGAAGGACATCCTCACCTCCCGCAAAGGGCTGACGGTGGAGGTCAACAATACCGACGCGGAGGGAAGGCTCGTGCTTGCCGATGCGCTGGCGCTGGCGGATGAGGAACAGCCCGATCTGGTGATCTCCATGGCGACGCTGACCGGAGCCGCGCGTGTGGCGCTTGGGCCGGATGTGCCGCCCTTCTTCACCGATGATGACGGGCTGGCCGCCGCGCTCACCACTGCAGGGGAGCGCGTGGCCGATCCGATCTGGCGCCTGCCCTTCTGGGAGCCGTATGAGGAGATGATCGAACCCGGTATTGCCGATCTGGACAATGCGCCCTCCGGCGGCATGGCCGGTGCGATCACCGCTGCGCTGTTCCTCCGCCGTTTCGTCGCGGCGCGCTATGCCCATTTCGACATCTACGGCTGGCAGCCCGCCGCCGCGCCCGCGCGAACGAAAGGCGGCACCGGTCAGGCGGGCCGCGCCATTCTCTCCGCCCTGCCCAAGGTTCTGTCGCTATGAATGATCCCCGCCTCACCCCCGCCAATGGTCGCGTGGCACTGGAGTCGCTGCGCGGCATCGTGCCAGCCGACCGCTATGTGAACGGCGAGCCGCTCCGGGTGATCCGCACGACCGCCGACCTGCTCGACGCGCCGGGCGGCCTCAGGAACCGGCAGATGATCTTCGGGGAAACGTTCCTCGTCATCGACCGGCAGGAGGGCCACGCCTTCGGCCAGTCGGATCGCGACGGCTATGTCGGCTGGATGCGGCAGGAGGCTCTGGGGCAGCCCGCGGGACCGGCAACACACCGCGTCGCAACCCCTGCCACCCATGCCTACTGGCATCCCGACATCAAGCGGGGCGAGGCGAGACTCCTCTCTCTCGGCAGCCTGCTTCATGTGGTGGACGAACGCGGCGCCTTTGCCGAGACGACAGACGGCTGGTTCGTGCCCCGCAGCCATCTGCGCCCCGTGGACACGCTGGAGCCTGATCCGGTCGACGTGGCGGAGCGGCTTCTCGGTACACCCTATCTCTGGGGCGGCAACAGCCGGGAGGGGATCGACTGCTCCGGCCTCGTGCAGATCGCGCTTCTCTCCGCCGGGGTGGCCTGTCCCGGAGACAGCGATCTCCAGCGAGAGGCGTCCGCTGAAGCAATGGGTGCGGAGCTTCCGCCCGGAACCCCCCTGAAACGCGGAGATCTGGTGTTCTGGACGGGGCATGTCGCCCTGGTCGCCGATAAGCGGCGGTTGATCCACGCCAACGGCCACGCGATGGCCGTTACCCATGAAGGGATCGAAGCTGCCTTTGCACGCATTCTGGCGAGCGATGGTCTCCCGGTCAGCAAACTGCGCCGCCCCGCCCTGCCCTGACCGCTGCTGCGGTCGCCCCGGAAGGGGCGGCGGCGCATGCTTCACCCGCCGTTGTCGCGGACGGGCTCTCGAAAGCAGGTGCTGAACCGGTGACCCGGCTCGTTGCCGAAGACCGGTCGGGAAGCTGCGGCCCCGCCTTGCCCTCACCGCCGCCTCATACGCATGACGCTTCGCCCTCCGACGACGCGGCAATGCCCCACTAAGCCACCGGCCGCCGAAATGTTGCCGACCGGCCCTCTGGGTAAAACCGGCAAGTAGGCCCGCTGGTCTGCCGGCAATGCCCGGATCTCCAGCGGTGTTGCGGCCGGAAATCTCTTGCCCGAACGCAGGTTCCGGAATCTGTTTCGGCTCCCGTTTCGGCCCGCCACCTCGCGCGCGTGTTAGAGACGGGGGCGTTCGCGAGCATCCCGGATGGATTTCTTGTGTCACCACGCGCGCGTGTGGAGACGAGAATTCCTTCCGAACCCGGCGGAATTGCTGCTCCCGTCACCACGCGCACGTGTGGAGACGGGCGTGAGACGGTGGACCAGATCACCGGCCTTGGACCGTCACACGCGCGGAGGCGGATATTCACTTCCTACTAAGCCAGAGCCCTCAATGCGCCATGACGAGCGCGGAGGCGGGCGCGAAGTGCGTAGCTCATTCCACCTGCGTCGGCACCGTCACGCGCGCCGGAGGTGAGGTGCATGAATTGGCCGGGCGCGCCTCCCCGGAGGGCTGTCACACGCGCGCGGAGGCGAGTGCGGACCCTATTACTGCTCCCGCTGCTCTCCCGCACTGTCACACACGCGTGGAGGCGAGATACCCCCACCCCGGCCGTCAGAACCGCTACTCGCACGCGGAGGCGAGGCATGAAAATGCCCCCTCAGAGGTTGAGGGGGCCGCACTCTCACGCGCGCACGGAGACGAGCGCAAAATCAGCGGTAGCATCGCAATATGCTACGTCACACGCGCTGGCAGGCGAGAAACGCACCAGTACGCAGGCCAAAAGCATGTTCCTGTCACGCGCGCGCGGGAGCGCGGTCCTTGGGCGACGGAGGAGCAGTTCGCCCTGTCTCCTGTCACGCGCGCGCGGGGGCGCGGTGTGGGGGCGGTTTCTCCGCCCCCGCCGCTTTCGCGCCGGTCCGGCCCGCGTCGGCTTCGGTTCAGATGGCTTCGAGCGCGATGGCGATGCCCTGCCCGCCGCCGATGCACATGGTGACGAGCGCGCGCCGCCCGCCCGTCCGCTCCAGCTCCGCCAGCGCTTTCAGCGTGATGATCGCTCCCGTCGCGCCAACCGGATGGCCAAGCGCGATCGCGCCGCCATTCGGGTTCACCTTCGCCGGGTCGAAACCCAGACCGTCGGAAACGGCCAGAGCCTGCGCGGCAAAGGCTTCATTCGACTCGATCACGTCGAAATCACCCGCTGTCAGCCCGGTCCGCTCCATCAGCGCCTTCACCGCCGGGATCGGGCCGAGACCCATCACCTCCGGACGCACGCCCGCATGGGCGTAACCCAGCACACGGGCCCGCGGCTTCAGCCCGGCCTTCTCCGCCGCCTCTGCCCGCGCCAGGACGATGGACGCCGCACCATCGTTGATGCCGGAAGCATTGCCAGCCGTCACCGTGCCATCCTTGCGGAAGGCAGGGCGCAGGGCCGCCAGCCCCTCGCCGCTCGTGGCTTTCGGATGTTCATCGGTGTCGAACACCGTCGTACCCTTGCGGGTGACGATCTCCACCGGCACGATCTGCCCCTTGAACCGTCCCTCGGCAATGGCGCGGGCGGCGCGGGCCTGGCTCTCCAGCGCGAAGGCATCCTGCGCCTCCCGCGTGATACCACATTCGGCAGCGACATTCTCGGCGGTGACACCCATATGGCCGGTGCCGAACGGGCAGTTCAGCGCGCCAAGCATCATGTCTACCGCGTTCACGTCACCCATCTTCTGGCCCCAGCGGGCATCCTTCAGGATGTAGGGCGCGCGGCTCATCACCTCCACTCCGCCCGCCAGCGCGAAATCGGCATCCCCCAGCATCAGTGCCTGGGCGGCGGAGACGATGGCCTGCGCGCCGGAGCCGCAGAGCCGGTTCACGTTCATCGCCGGCACCGTATCTGGCACACCGGCATCGATGGCCGTCACACGGCTCACATACATGTCCCGCGGCTCGGTGTTGATGACATGGCCATAGACCACGTGTCCGATCTGCCCCGGCTCCACGCCCGAGCGCTCCAGCGCGGCCTTCGCCGTCAGCGCGCCGAGCGCAGTGGGCGCAAAACCGGAAAGCGAGCCGCCGAAGCCGCCGATGGCCGTCCGCGCACCGTCAACGATCACGATATCCGTCATACTTTCCTCCCGGAAATCTTATGGGTCCGGGCGGCAGTTGTGCATGGCAGCGGGGTTACTGCAAGGTATCGTCAGTAGGGCGGACGCAGCGGCACACGCCCCTCATCCGTCAGGATGTAGGCATCCCTGTCCTCGAAAACCGCGGCGGTGATCGGCCTGCCATAGCCGGCGCCCGTGTCGATATTGACCCGGTTGCCATGATGGGTGGCCGCATCGAGCGCAGTGTGACCGTGCACGATCAGGGCGCCATGGTTCCGCGTATCCTCAAGGAAGGGCGAGCGGATCCAGACAAGGTCATCCTCCACCTGCGCATCCAGCGGCACATCGGGCCGTACACCCGCATGGACGAACATCAGATCGCCCCGCCTGTAGGATGTGGGGAGCGCCTTGAGGAACTCCCGGTGCGCCTCGGGCACGCGGTGAAGCGCGTCCGCCTGAATCTGCGCGACCTCCCGCCCTTCCGTACCGACCCCATAGGACGCCAGCGTATCAAGCCCGCCCAAGGCCGGGGCGAGCCATGTATGGCGCTCCGAAAGACCGGGATCCCGCCGCATGGGATCCTCCATGAACCCTACGAACATGCGATCGTGATTGCCCTTCAGCACCACCCACGGCTCTCCGGCCGCGATGCCCTCCGACAGCAGGTCGATCACGCCCGCCGCATCCGGCCCGCGATCGACAAGATCCCCCAGATGCACGACGGGCGCATCCCAATCGCCGGTGCGTGCGCGATCTTCCGCGATCAACCGGTGGGCGCGGCGAAGCTCGTCGATATAACCATGGATGTCGCCGATCGCATAGGTACGTATCATGACCGCATCACCGCCCTGGCATCACGCCCGGCCGACCCGGATCGCCAGCGCCAGACGGTCCAGCGTGGCACGCTCCTCCGCGCTTACCGGCTCGCCACCGAAGCCAAGGAAGCCGCCCTCTGTCGCGGCCTCGGCCACCTGGCGCGCTATCTCGATGAGCCAGCGGCCAAAGCCGGGAGCATCTTCCGGCATTTTCACCGTGGCAAGCAGCATGAGCCGTTCCACCTCCGCCACGATATCCTCGACGATTTCCGGGGGCTTCCGGTTGCGCACCTCCGCCCGCAGGATCTCCGTGACCACCTGACGCTCATCGGCGCTGTCATAGGCGGCGACGACTGCCGCAATCAGGTCGTTGTCCTCGGGATTGGCCTTGGCGCGGCGGAGTTCGCTCGCCATGGCGGCGCTCTCCTTGATCGCGCCCCACAGCCCGCTGGGATCCGCCGCCGTGACCGCTACGCCGACGAGCATGGGCAGCGCGGTGATGCGCTCCCAGTCGCGGCTCTCGAAATGTTCTTGCACGGTCATGTCCTGTCTCCGTCAGCGAGTACTGTCCGCCCGGTCCGCAACCGGGGGAACATGGTGAAGCTACATCGCCGGGAAGAATCGGCAAGACGTCACCGGCTCAATGTATCAACGGGATAGGCCGTGGTCGCCTTGATGCTCTCCATCACGAAATGCGACGTGACATTCTTGAGCATCACCGCGTCGGTCAGCCGTTTGTAGAAAGCGTCATAAGCCGCCATGTCGGAGACCGCAACACGGAGGAGATAGTCCATATCTCCCGCCATGCGCAGTACCTCCATCACTTCCGGAAGCGCGCTCACCGCGGCGGCGAATCGCTCCCGCCATTCGGCGGAGTGGTCGGGCGCCTCGATCCCCACCAGCACGGTAAGGGCGCAGCCGATCTTCATCCCGTCCATGAGCGCCACGCGCCGCAGGATCACGCCGGACTGTTCGAGCTTCTGAATCCGTTTCCAGCAAGGGGTTTGCGACAGGCCCACCCGATCGGCGATCTGCGCGATGGGCAAGGTCGCGTCCTTCTGAAGCTCACTGATAATCTTTCTGTCGATCAGGTCCATTTTCTTTCCCATCCAGAGAAGCATATTCTCCAAGACCCGGCGAAATCGAAATAACGCCACCATTGAAAATAACGATAATGTCTGTCGTGATTATGGTGTCAACCGGTCCGTGCCAAATGCCCGGACCAACGGGAGAAGACAGATGAAGCCTTTCCTCGCTTTCAAGGCAGCGGCGGCCGTTGCGGCTTCCCTTTGGCTGGCCGGACCGGCGCTGGCCCAGAGCACGCTCCTGAACGTCTCATACGATCCGACGCGGGAGTTCTACCGCGCCTATAACGATGCCTTCGCCAAGCACTGGGCCGAACAGGGCAACTCCGCGGTGCAGATATCCACCTCTCATGGCGGCTCCGGCGCACAGGCGCGGGCGGTGATCGACGGGCTCGACGCCCAGGTGGTGACGCTGGCGCTTGCCGCCGATATCGACGCGATCGCAGAGCGGACGGGCAAGCTCCCTGCCGACTGGCAGGGGAAACTTCCGCACAATTCCTCGCCCTACACCTCCACCATCGTGTTCCTCGTCCGCGCCGGCAATCCCAAGGGGATCAGCGACTGGAGCGATCTGGTGAAGGAGGGGGTGGAGGTGATTACGCCCAATCCGAAAACCTCCGGGGGGGCGCGCTGGAACTATCTTGCCGCCTGGGCCTGGGCTGAAAAGACCTATGGCGATGAGGCGAAGGCACAGGAGTTCGTGAAACAGCTCTTCACCCACGTCCCTGTCCTCGACACCGGCGCACGCGGCTCCACGACCACCTTCGCCCAGCGCGGCCTTGGCGATGTGCTGCTCGCCTGGGAGAACGAGGCCTATCTCGCGCTGGAGGAGCTTGGGCCGAGTGAGTTCGAGATCGTCGTGCCCTCCCTCTCCATCCTCGCGGAACCGCCCGTCGCGCTGGTCGAGGGGAACCTCAAATCCGATGAGCAGCGCAAGCTTGCGACCGAATACCTTAACTGGCTCTACTCGCCGGAGGCGCAGGCGCTTGCGGCGAAGAACTACTACCGGGCATGGGATACCTCGAAAGCCGATCCCGAAGACGTGGCGCGCTTCCCGAAACTCGATCTCGTGACCATCGAGCATTTCGGCGGCTGGAAGAAAGCGCAGGCCACGCATTTCGCAGACGGCGGCGTCTTCGATCAGATCTACACCGCGAAATGATGCGCGGCGCCGCTCTCCGCCGATCCCCGATACCGGGGTTCGGCCTGTCGATGGGCATTACACTGGCGATGCTGTCGATCATCGTCCTGCTGCCCATCGGCGCCCTGCTTCTTCGTGGCGCCAGCTACGGGCCGGCGAATGTCTGGTCGGTCGCAACGGAGCCCCGCGTGTTCGCGGCGCTCCTGCTGTCGTTCCGGCTGTCGCTCTATGCCGCGCTGTTCAACCTTGTGTTCGGGGTTCTGCTCGCCTGGGTGCTCGTGCGCTACCGCTTTCCGGGGCGGCGGCTCATTGATGCGGCCGTGGACCTGCCATTTGCCCTGCCGACTGCCGTGGCGGGCATCGCGCTCACCGCCCTCTATGCGCCCAAGGGCGCTTTCGGGGCCCTGGCGGTGGAGTATCTCGGCACCCGCATCGCCTATACCCAGATCGGTATCTTCATCGCGCTGGTCTTCGTGGGGCTGCCCTTCGTCGTCCGCACCGTGCAACCGGTGATCGAGGAAGTGGACCGTCAGTGGGAGGAGGTTTCCGCCACGCTGGGCGCCTCGCGCTTCTACACCATTCGCCGCGTGGTGCTTCCGGTGCTGATGCCGGCCGCGCTGACCGGCTTCGCCCTCTCGCTCGCGCGCGCGGTCGGCGAATACGGCTCCGTCATCTTCATCGCCGGCAACCTGCCCATGAAGACGGAGATCGCCCCCCTGCTCATCGTCATCCGGCTGGAGCAGTTCGACTACGACGGCGCAGCGGCCATCGGCATCGCCATGCTGCTGATCGCCTTTGCCATGCTCTTCCTCATCAACATCATCCAGATCTGGAGCCGGAGGAGAAGCGGCCATGTCTGATCTATCCGCGCGCTCTGCGCCCCTTCCCCAACCGAAAAGCCGCTTTCGCGACCCCGCCAACGAAAGCCCGGCGTTCCGCGTCGGGCTGACCGTGCTTGTGCTCGGGGTGCTGGCGGTGCTGCTCGTGGCACCCCTGGTGGTGGTGTTCTCCGAGGCGCTGGCGCGGGGCTGGCTCGCCGCCGTCTCATCGCTCTCCAACCCGGACGCCTGGTCCGCGATACGTCTCACACTGATCGTCACCGCCATCTCGGTGCCGTTGAATGCGGTTTTCGGCATCGCCGCCGCCTGGGCGATCACCAAGTTCGATTTTACCGGCAAGGCCTTTCTCATCACGCTGATCGACCTGCCCTTCTCCGTTTCGCCGGTGGTTGCGGGGCTTTGCCTCGTGCTGCTGTTCGGAGCGAACAGTCTGGTCGGCGGATGGCTCGTGGCCCACGGTTTCCCCATCGTCTTTGCCCTGCCGGGGATCGTGCTGGCGACGATGTTCGTCACCTTCCCCTTCGTCGCGCGGGAACTGATCCCGGTGATGATCGAGCAGGGCAAGGATGAGGAGGAAGCCGCCCTGACCCTTGGCGCCTCCGGCTGGCGGACCTTCATGACGGTCACGCTGCCCAACATCCGCTGGGCGCTGCTCTATGGCGTTCTGCTCTGCAACGCCCGTGCGATGGGAGAGTTCGGGGCCGTCGCCGTCGTCTCCGGCAAGATCCGCGGCCAGACCGCCACGATGCCGATCACCATCGAGATGCTCTACAACGAATATCTTTCGGTCGCGGCCTTTTCCATGGCGGCGCTTCTGACCCTTCTGGCGCTGCTCACCCTCGCGCTCAAATCCTTCCTGGAGTGGCGCTATGCCGATCAGCTCGCCGCTACGCTCCGTCATTGAGAGGCCGATCATGCATATCGAGATCGACGAAATCGCCAAGACCTTTGAGGGAACGACAGCTCTCCATCCCGTCAGCCTCTCCATCCCGACCGGGGCGCTGGTGGCGCTTCTGGGACCGTCCGGCTCGGGCAAGACGACGCTTCTGCGCATCCTGGGCGGGCTGGAGTATCCGACCTCGGGCCGGGTGCTCTTCGACGGGGTGGATGCGACGGGCCTTTCGGTGCAGGAACGTCGCGCCGGCTTCGTCTTTCAGTCCTATGCGCTTTTCCGCCACATGACGGTGTTCGAGAACATCGCCTACGGACTGCGCGCCCGCCCCCGCAAGTCTCGGCCCTCGAACGAGGAAATCCGCCGGCGCGTGACGAAGCTGCTGGAGCTGATCCAGCTTCCCGACATCGGCAAACGCTATCCGAGCCAACTCTCGGGCGGACAGCGGCAGCGGGTGGCGCTGGCCCGGGCGCTGGCCATCGAACCGCGCATGCTGCTGCTGGACGAACCCTTCGGCGCGCTGGACGCCCGTGTCCGCCGGGAACTTCGCCATGGCCTGCGCGAAATCCACGATGCGACCGGCGTTACCTCCGTCTTCGTCACCCACGATCAGGAGGAGGCGATGGAGCTGGCTGATCTCGTCGTCGTCATGTCCATGGGCCGGATCGAGCAGATCGGCCGGCCGAGCGATATCCGCGCCCGTCCCGCCACACCCTTCGTCAAGGACTTCCTCTCCGTCTGACCCCGCTCTTGGCATGCTGGGGGCGATGGGGCTACCAACGGCTGGCAACCGACCGGAGTCCCTCATGTCCGACACCTATGTGATCCCCGCGCCGCCCCTCGTGACCCTGCCAATCTCGGGGGAGACGGCGGTTTTCCCCGTCCGCCGCGTCTATTGCGTCGGCCGCAACTACGCCGAGCACGCGCGCGAAATGGGGCATTCCGGCAAGGAGCCGCCGTTCTTCTTCCAGAAGAACCCCGACAACCTCGTGACGGATGGTGTATTCCCCTACCCCTCCCGCACCGCCGACCTGCACCATGAGGTCGAACTGGTCGTCGCGCTGGCGAAGGGGGGGCGCGACATCCCCGTGGCGGAGGCGCTGGACCACGTCTATGGCTATGCCGTCGGTCTTGACATGACCCGCCGTGATCTTCAGGCGGAGGCGAAGAAGGCCGGGCGGCCCTGGGAGGCCGCGAAGGCCGCCGAGCACTCCGCGCCGGTGTCCTCCCTTCATCCCGTGGCGGAGGTAGGTCACCCGGACAATGGCACAATCACGCTGAAGGTGGACGGGGAGCTTCGCCAGTCGGGGGATCTGGCCGATCAGATATGGTCGGTGGCCGATGTGATCGCGCATCTGTCCGGTCTGTTCGAACTGGCTCCGGGCGACCTCATCATGACCGGCACGCCGGCTGGCGTCGGCGCCGTTCAGCGAGGCCAGGTGATGACCGCCGCCATCGAGGGCCTCGGCGTCTTGGAGGTCCGTGTCGTCTGAGCGCTGCGTTAGCGCCTCCTTAACCCGGCGCGGCTAGTCTCCCGGGGTCAGGGAGGCGAGCCATGCAGAACGACAAGCGCCCGATCATCATCAAGCGCAAGAAGATCGTCGCCGGGGGTCACCACGGCGGCGCCTGGAAGGTCGCCTATGCGGATTTCGTGACCGCGATGATGGCTTTCTTCATGCTCATGTGGCTGCTGAACGCCACGACGGAGAAGCAGCGCAAGGGGATCGCCGACTATTTCAACCCGACGATCCCCGTCAATCGCGTCTCCGGCGGCGGAGACGGCGCCTTCGGCGGCGACAGCATCTTTTCCGAGGATACGCTGGTCCACAACGGCACCGGCGCCTCGCAAAGCCGCGCGATGCGGGAGCGACAGGCGCGCGGTGTCAGCGGCGTGACGCTGGACGAGGATATCCAGCGCGCGCGGGAGGGCATGGAGGCGCTGCTTCAGGGCCGCACCGGCGATAGTCTCACCCTCCGCAGCAAGCTGATCCACATCGCGACGCGGGTCAGCGACGAAGGGTTGATCGTGGAGCTTTTCGATACCGATGGCGCCACGCTGTTCGTGCCCGAGACCGACACCCCGACCCGGCTCCTCCACGATCTGATCGACGTGGTGGCTTCCGTATATCTGCAATCGCTCAACTCCGTCGCGGTGGAGGCGCATGTGCGCAGTTATCCCGTGCCGCTCGCCCGCAACCCTGTCTGGGATCTGACCACGGCCCGTGCAGGCGCCACGCGCCGCGTCATGGAGGAGGCAGGCTTTCCCCCCGCGCGTCTGCAACGCGTGACGGGCTATGCCGACCGTCGCCCCGCCGCTGCGGATCGCGCATCCCCCCGCAATAACCGGGTCGAGATCATCCTTCTGCGCAAAAAGTGATGCGCGTTAGCGGCTTCTTAAGCCCCTGAAAGCAAAACTCGGACAACGGCATCCGAATCCGAACCTCGAAAGGCATCAGAATGTCCATATCCTCCTCACTGAACGCGGGCGTGGCCGGGCTCAACGCGAATGCCGTGCGGCTCGCGACGATCTCGGACAACATCGCGAATTCCGGCACCTACGGCTACAAGCGGGCGGAGGCGGATTTCCTCTCCATGGTCATCGGATCCGGCACGGCTGGGGCGGGCAGCTTCGCCGCCGGCGGCGTCCGTGCGACGACCGGCCGTGTGGTCGATCAGCGGGGCGGCCTCGTCGGGACGTCCAATGCGACCGACATCGCGGTGAGCGGGCGCGGTTTCCTGCCCGTCTCCTCGACCGCCTCCATCGGGACCGGAGACACACCGCTGATGCTTGCCACCACCGGCTCGTTCCGCGCGGATCAGAACGGCTACCTCACGACGAGTTCGGGCCTCGTGCTGCTCGGCTGGCCCGCCAATCCCGACGGGACGATCCCCACCTACCCGCGGGACTCAGAGGCCGCGCTTCAGCCGATTCAGATCACGGCCAATCAGTATGTCGGCAACCCGACCAAGAACATCACGCTCGGCGCCAATCTGCCCGCCACCGCAACCGGCCCCGACGCGAGCGGCGAGCCTTATGAAATGTCGGTCGAGTATTTTGGCAATCTGGGCACCACAGAGGGGCTGAAGGTCACCTATACGCCTTCCACGACGACACCGAACCAGTGGACGATGACGGTTCGTGACGACGCGAGCGGCGCGGATATCGGGATTTTCGAGTTGAACTTCGACGATACCGCGGCCAAAGGCGGCACGCTCTCCTCTGTCAATGTGACAGGCGGCGTGAACACTCCCAGCTATGATGCGGCCTCGGGCAAGCTCAACGTGACGACCGCAAGCGGCGATATTGCCATCTCCATCGGCACCCTCGGCTCGAACAGCGGGCTGACGCAGCTGTCGGACACATTCTCAACCCGCCCCAGCGAGAAAGACGGCTCTCCGGTCGGCAATCTCGCCTCGGTCGAATTCACCGCCGATGGCAGGCTGAACGCGATCTACGACAATGGCAGTACGCGCACGATATATCAGGTGCCGGTAATCGACGTTCCGAACCCGAACGGCCTGCAGGCAGGCAGCAATCAGACATTCCGGCTGTCCTCCCAGAGCGGCCCGATGTTTCTCTGGGATGCGGGCAAAGGACCGGTCGGCGGCGTGACAGGCTTTGCACAGGAAGAGTCCGCGACGGATGTGGCAAGCGAGTTGACGCAACTCATTCAGACCCAGCGGGCCTATTCTTCCAACGCCAAGGTCATCCAGACCGTCGATGAGATGCTGCAGGAAACCACGAACATCAAACGGTAGGCCCGATGAGCATTTCACAGGCTCTCTCAAATGCCGCGAGCGGGCTTTCCGCCGTCGGTCGAACGACCGGCGTCGTATCGTCCAACCTCGCGAACAGCCTGACGCCGGGTTACAGTCGGCAGGAGGTTGTCCTGTCGAATATCGCCGGGACTGCCGGAACCGGCGTCCGGGTCACTGCTGTCCTGCGGGACGTGGACCCCGCGCTGACGCTTCAGCGGCTGAAGGCTCAGTCGGAAGCAGCGGGAACAGGGGTGGAAGCCGCCTTTCTGAAAGCGTTGGAAGACAGCCTGGGCACCAGCGATTCCGGCGATTCGCTTTCCGCGCGGGTCGCACGGCTTGCCGCCACGCTGGACACGGCGTCGAGCCTGCCGTCCTCCGAAAGCCGGCTCGCTGATGTCCTGACAGCGGCAAAGGCCCTCGCCGAAAAGATCAACGGCATCGGACGGGCCGCTCAGGAGGCACGTGCCGTTGCCGATCAAAAGCTCGCCGCGGATGTCGGGATGGTGAATGCCAACCTGTCGAGGATCGACGAACTGAACCGTGCCGTCGTTGCCGGGGCTGCCCGCGGCAGTGAGATCAACACCCTTCTCGACGAGCGGCAAAGGCTCGTCGATAGCATCGCCGATGCCCTCCCGGTGCGCCAGACGCTTCAGGATGATGGCCGCATATCGCTCCATCTGAGTGACGGGACGACGCTGCTCGAAGGCACAAGGGTCGCGCAACTGGCGTTCTCCCCTGCAGGCGACATGACGGCTGGCACGACAATTGAAAACGGCCTTCTTTCAGGCGTCACGCTGGATGGCAAACCGCTGTCGCTCGGGGCTGGAGGCCGGATCAGTGAAGGCCGAATGGCAGCGCAGCTCACCGTCCGCGATCAGCTCGCCCCGGCGTTCCAGAAGGAGGTGGATGCATTCGCAGGCGATCTGATCGCCCGATTTGATAGCGCGGCAAAGACCCTCGCCGCGGATGGCGTGGGTTTTTTTCAGGACGCCTCCGCGACTGGGGGCGCTGGGCTCGCGGGTCGCCTCGCCATCTCCGCCGACTATGATCCTGATCAGGGAGGCGCGCTGTGGCGTATTCGAAACGGAGCCGGCACCACCACTGAACGGCCAGGGGATGCAGGCGGGCTCATCGCTCTCTCCACCGCGCTGGAGAAGGACAAGCCCCTGACGGATAGTGCGGCAACGCTTCTTTCCAGTGTGGCCACCCGTCGCCTCTCGGTGGAGATGGAGGCAAGCTTCAGGACGGCGCGAAGCGATCAGCTCCGCAGTGCCGAAGCCGCTCGCGGGGTCAACTCGGACGAAGAAGTGCAGAAGCTTCTCTTGATGGAGCAGGCATTCGCGGCCAATGCCCGGGTTCTCCAGGCCGCTGACGAGATGATGAAAACGCTGCTGGGGATACGCTGATGATGGGTGGGATGGGGATCGGGGATTTGGCCCGCAGCCTTGCCTTGCGACAGGCCACGGGAGCGACGCAGAAAGCGCTGTCACGGTCCATGCAGGAGGCCACAACCGGAGCTCCGACCGACCGATCTGCGCGCCTCGCGGGAGATCACCGGCTTGACGCCCGCCTGAACACCAGACTTGCGAGCCTTGCCGCCTGGCGGACAACCGCGACAGAGGCCGCGTTGTCTGCTGCCACGATGCAGGAGGCGCTCACTTCTCTGACGGAATCTCTGACATCCGGCAGGCAGGCGGCAATCCTCGCCTCGAGCACGGAGGATCCCGCATCGCGGCGTGCAGTCGCGAACGAGCTTCACGCGCGCTTCGGAAATGCCGTATCGACCATCAACCTGCGATCCTCCGGCCAACCCATGTTCGGCGGCGCAGTGGCGGCAGGCCCGGCGATCAAGGACGCGACGGAAATCCTCGCTGATCTTGCAGGCGCGATCTCGACATCGGGAGCCCAGACGGTATCGGATATCGCGGCGGCGGTCTCCGACTGGTTCGACACGCCCGCTAATTACTACCTCGGCGACAGTGAGCCCCGAAGCCCGGTGCCGATCGGCGCAGGAGAAACGGTCAGCCTGTCTCTGCGCGCAGACGCCCCCGCCTTTCGGCAGACATTGGAAGCACTCGCCCTCGGCGCGCTCTCCGCCTCCCTTCCCGACGCTCAGAACGGTGCGATGATCGGTCTTGCCGCCCTTCGCATGTCGGAAGCGACGGATGGCATTGTGGCCGCGGCGGCTGACCTCGGCACGACAGAAGCACGCATCGAGGCGGTGCGAACTCGGAACTCGGCCGAGGAGACAGCCACGAAGGCGCGTTTGCAGGAGATCGCCGGCGTCGATCCGTATGAGGCCGCGATCGACCTCGACGCCACGCAGAAGCAGCTTGAGTTGCTTTATGAGCTTACGGGCCGCCTTTCCTCGCTCACTCTGACGAATTATCTGCGATGAGCCGCTTCTTCACATTCCTGCTGGCAGGTCTGATCTTCGCCATGGCCGCTGCGGCAGGCCCGATCCGCATCAAGGATCTCGTGGAGTTCGACGGCGTGCGCGGCAATGATCTTGTCGGCTACGGGCTAGTCGTCGGCCTCAACGGCACGGGTGACGGGCTTAGAAACTCGCCCTTCACCGAGGATATCATGACCAATATCCTCGAACGGCTTGGGGTGAATGTGACGGGCGAACAGTTTCGCCCCAAGAACGTCGCTGCGGTGCTGGTCACCGCTGAGCTTCCGCCCTTTGCCCGCGCGGGGGGGCGGATCGATGTCACTGTCTCGACCATCGGAGATGCAAAGAGCCTGCTGGGCGGAACGCTGGTGATGACGCCGCTGAACGGCGCGGATGGCCAGATTTACGCGGTCGCGCAGGGAACCATCATTGCGGGCGGAAACGTCGCGACAGGTCAGGCCGCCAGCGTGACCGAGGGCGTTCCGACGGCCGGCGGCATTCCGGGCGGCGGTCGCGTGGAGCGGGAGATCGGCTTTGAGTTGAGTGATCTGGAAGCACTCCGGCTTGGCCTGCGCTCCCCTGATTTCACAACTGCCGCGCGGATCGAGGCGGCAATCAACGGCGACTTCGGTCGCGCGGTTGCCCGAATGCTGGATTCCGGCACTGTGGCGCTGGATATCGGCGCGACGCGCATGGCCTCTGCCGCACATGCGCTGACGCGTATCGAAGCCCTGATGGTGGAGCCGGAGCAGCGTGCGCGCGTCGTCGTGGATCAGCGCTCCGGCACCATTGTGATGGGCGAGGACGTGCGCATCTCCCGCGTGGCTGTGGCGCAAGGCAACCTCACGCTGCGGGTGGAGGAAGCCCCGCTCGCCGTGCAACCCAACCCCTTCGCACGGGGAGAGACGGTAATCGTGCCGCGCTCCTCCGTCGCGATAGAGGAGCAACCGGGGATCGGGTTGGCGGAGGTTTCCGCATCCACGTCGCTGTCGGATGTGGTCGCGGGTCTCAATGCCCTGGGGGTCGGCCCGCGGGACATGATCGACATTCTCAAGAGCATCAATGCAGCAGGAGCGCTTCATGCCGAATTGCTGGTCAAGTAAAACCCTGAGCGTAGGCAGCTCAGCGCGTCGGGCGGACCCAGATGCGCTCCCCGCTTGCTTCGGCAACGCTCAGGATGCGCAGGACGCCGCCCTGCACATGGAGTGCCAGCGCGCCCGAATGCTCTAGCGAAGTTTTGTCAACGATATCACAGGGAGCGCCCTTCAAGGGCGATGTCCCCTGCGACAAACGACTGGAGGTTACGACGATGGCCCAATCGCGGCAGCTGTCTTCGACCAGATCGGCGGCGCCGCGCCCGGTGATGTGCACGATCTCCCGATCCCCGGCGCGATACCGGACGATGCCCGCGTCACGACTCATCCCGTCCCGCCGCGCGGCGACTTCGCCTGTCGCAAGATCGCCATCCCGCTGCAGCCAGCCAGTAACCGCGAAGGCATCGCCCCGCCCGCGCGACAGCGCCCGACCTTCGGGCGTGAGAAGGCCGGAGACGGCGCCGCTCTCCGAAATCAGCACAAGCGGCCGGGCTGCCCCTTGCCAGAAAAGCCAGCCCCCCATCAGCAGGGGCGCTACGCCCGCCCATCGCGAGGGTCCGGGCCAGAGGGTCAGCCAGAGCAGAGACACCACGACCAGCGGCAGCGCTCCGGGCGGCGGGATGCGGACCGCGGACACCACGCCGTCAAGCCCGGCGACCATCTCCGCCACGCGAAGAACGCCCTGCGACCCCAGCCCGACCAGCCACAGGGGAGCAGTCTCGAGCCCCAACGGCGCAAGCAATAGCGCAACCACTGCAAACGGCATGACGAGCACCCCCATCAGCGGGCTAGCCAGCAGATTGGCGAGGAGGCCGTAATTCACCACCCGATTGAAGATCGCCGCGGTAAACGGCATCGTCGCGGCCCCGGCGACAGAGGAGGAAAAGAGCAGCATGATCGTGCCGTCACACCATCGTGGCCAGGGACGCATCCTGCCGGAGATCCAGCCAAAGGCGATGACGAGCGCCGCGCTAGCGGCAAAGGACATCTGGAACCCGGCATTGGTCAGGCTCTCAGGTCGCAGCGCGAGCACGATCACCCCGGCCAGCGCGATGGACCGGAGCGAGAGCGCCCGCCGGTCGCACAACACCGCTATGAGCATCACGGCCACCATGACAAAGGCACGCTCCGTCGCCACATCCCGCCCGGCGAGCGCGAGATAGAAGGCGGAGGCGGCAAGCGCGATCGCGGCCGCGATCTTCTTGGTCGGCAGACGCAGCGCGGCGCCCGGCATCAAGGCCAGCCCGCGCCGCACCACGGCAAAGATGAAGGCGGCCAGCATGCTCATATGCATGCCGGAAATCGAAAGCTGGTGAGAGAGGTTGGAATCCCGCATCGCGTCATTGGCGGCGGCAGAGATACCGGAGCGGTCGCCCGTGGTGACGGCCGCCGCGAACCCCCCCCGCATCGCCCGGAATATGCGCGAGGATACCGGCAGAAAGCGTCATGCGGATGCGGTCTATCAACAGGCCGAGATCATCCTCCGACGGCGCCACCGTCATCACCGGGGTCCGGCTGTAGCCCACGGCGCCCAGCCGCTCGAACCAGGCGGTGCGGCGGAAATCGAAGCCGCCGGGTTCCGTCGGCCGACCGGGGGATGAGAGATGACCCGTGAGCATGATGCGCGTTCCCGGCGCGAGGGCACGCTCCGGCTCCTCCATCAGCGACACGCGCACCCGATGCGGCGTCCGCTCGGGCGCCATGCGGGCCAGCGTCACCTGATCCAGCGTCAGGCGGAGCCGGTCGCTTCCAGACCGGTCGATCTCCACGAGACGCCCCTCCACAGGGCCGTAGTAACGGAAGGAGAGCACGGGGGCGGCGACCATATGGGTGCGGAGCAGGATCAGCAGGAACCCAGCCAGCACGAGACAGGGCACCGCCGCCACGGGTCGCCAGCGAGGCGGCCCCCAGAGCCAGAAGCCAGCGGAGACCGCGCAGAGAATCACAGCCAACCAGACGAAGACGTGGGATGGCTCCCGCAGAAGCGCCAGATACCACGCGATGCCAAGGCCGAGCAGCACCGGCACGAAGGGAAACAACTGCCCCCGCGCCTGCGCAAGCCCCTCGAGCGGAAGGGCCAGAAGCCACGAAATACGCCGCGAAGCCCCGCCTCCGTTCCGCGCGGCGTCGGGCGAGCGCTGTCCTTCGTCCAAGATCGCCATCGCGCGCGGCTTGCCCTCCCCCGGCCGATTGCCTACAGAGACGCCGAAGCCATAGCGCAGACATGGTTTCTGAATGGTTAATTCCGAAAGGCCCCGCGCATGTCCGCTGCCCGCCCGGTTGTCACCCGTTTTGCCCCCTCGCCCACCGGTTATCTGCATATCGGCGGTGCGCGGACGGCCCTGTTCAACTGGCTCTATGCCCGCGGACGCGGAGGCCGGTTCCTGCTCCGTATAGAGGATACGGACCGCGAACGCTCCACGCCGGAGGCGACGGCGGCGATCCTTCGCGGCCTGACCTGGCTCGGCCTCGAAGGGGACGGCGATGCCGTGAGCCAGTTCGAACAGCGGGGCCGTCACGCGGAGGTCGCGCATGAGATGATGGCGCGCGACTGCGCCTATCGCTGCTACTCCACGCAGGAGGAGATCGAGGCCTTCCGGGAAGCCGCGCGGGCGGAGGGACGCTCCACGCTCTTTCTGTCACCCTGGCGCGATGCCGACCCGGCGACCTGGCCCGATGGCCCCTATGTCATCCGCCTGAAGGCGCCCCGCGAAGGGACGACCGTCGTCGAGGATGCCGTGCAGGGCGAGGTGACCTTCCGCAACGATCAGCTCGACGACATGGTCCTTCTCCGCTCGGACGGCACACCGACCTATATGCTGGCGGTGGTGGTGGACGATCACGACATGGGCGTGACCCATGTCATCCGGGGCGACGACCACCTGAACAATGCCGCGCGGCAGACGCAGATCTACCGTGCGATGGATTGGGAGGTGCCTGTCTGGGCGCATATCCCGCTCATCCACGGGCCGGATGGCAAGAAGCTCTCCAAGCGTCACGGCGCGCTGGGGGTGGAGGAATATCAGGCCATGGGCTATCCCGCCGCGGGCATGCGCAACTATCTTGCGCGGCTCGGGTGGAGTCATGGCAATGACGAATTCTTCACCACGGAGCAGGCATTGGAATGGTTCGACCTGCCCGGCATCGGCCGGGCGCCTGCGCGACTCGATTTCAAGAAGCTCGAGAACATCTGCGGGCAACATATCGCCGCCACGCCGGACGAAGAACTTGTGCCTGAAATAGAGGCATACCTTGCTGCGGCCGGTGAACCGGCGCTGACCGAGAAACAACGCGCCGGCCTGCTGCAGGCCATGTATTCACTCAAGGACCGTGCAAAGACCTTTGTCGATCTCATTGAGAAAGCACGGTTTGTCCTGGTCGAGCATCCGATTTCGCGGGATGACGCAGCACAAGCCGCCTTGACGGAAGATGCGCGCGGTATACTGCGGGATACGGCTGCGCTCTTGCGGACCACACCCTGGGAGCGGCATACACTCGAAGCGGCGGTGGCGGAGGTCGCCGGAGCGCGCGGACTGGGCCTGGGCAAGGTTGCCCCGGCCTTGCGTGCGGCTCTGGCGGGGCGCATGCTTTCGCCGAGCGTTTTCGACATGATGCTTGTCATCGGTCGCGACGAGACGATTTCCCGCCTGGAGGATGCGGCTTCCTGAGCCGCCACCGGGCTTCCAAGACAACCGGCATCCCCGCCGGAGCATGAAAGGGACGAAGATGGCTGACATGGCAGAGACGAGCAAGAAGGCGACGCTGACATTCGAAGGCAAGACCATCGAATTGCCGATCATGTCGCCAACACTCGGCCCGGACGTGCTGGATATCCGCAAGCTTTATGCGCAGGGTGACGTGTTCACCTTCGATCCGGGCTTCACCTCGACGGCCGCCTGCGAATCCACGATCACCTATATCGACGGCGACAAGGGCGAGCTCCTGTATCGCGGCTACCCGATCGAGCAACTGGCCGCCGAGTCGCATCACCTCGAAGTCTGCTACCTGCTGCTTTACGGCGAACTGCCGACGGCCAAGCAGCTCGCCGATTTCGAGACGCTGGTCACGCGCCACACCATGGTGCATGAGCAGATGACCAACTTCTTCCGCGGCTTCCGCCGCGATGCGCATCCGATGGCGACCATGGTCGGCGTCGTCGGCGCCATGTCCGCCTTCTATCACGACTCCACCGACATCAACGATCCGTGGCAGCGCGAAGTGGCCGCCATCCGGCTGATCGCGAAACTGCCAACCATCGCGGCGATGGCTCATAAATACTCCATCGGCCAGCCCTTCGTTTATCCGAGGAACGACCTCGATTACGCGTCGAACTTCCTCTACATGTGCTTCGCCGTCCCGGCGGAGGAGTACAAGGTCAACCCGATCCTCGCGAAAGCGCTCGACCGGATCATGATGCTCCACGCCGATCACGAGCAGAACGCCTCCACCTCTACGGTGCGTCTCGCAGGCTCCTCGGGCGCGAACCCGTTTGCCTGCATCGCGGCGGGTATCGCCTGTCTGTGGGGCCCGGCCCATGGCGGGGCGAACCAGGCAGCGCTGGAAATGCTCCGCCAGATCGGCACCGTGGACAAGATCCCGGAATATATCGCCAAGGCGAAGGACAAGAACGATCCTTTCCGCCTGATGGGCTTCGGCCACCGGGTCTACAAGAACTTCGACCCGCGCGCCAAGGTGATGAAGGAAAGCGCTGACGAGGTGCTCGGCCTGCTCGGCGTCGAGAACAACCCGACGCTGCAGGTCGCCAAGGAGCTGGAGCGCATCGCGCTCGAGGATCCGTACTTCATCGAGAAGAAGCTCTACCCGAACGTGGACTTCTACTCGGGCATCATCCTTGAGGCGATGGGCTTCCCGACCGCGATGTTCACGCCGATCTTCGCGCTGTCCCGGACGGTTGGGTGGATCTCCCAGTGGAAGGAAATGATCTCCGATCCGCAGCTGAAGATCGGTCGTCCGCGCCAGCTTTATGTGGGCGCAACGGCCCGCGATTACAGCGATATCAGCACGCGCTGATCGCATCAAACCGCTTGTCGAGGCCGCCCTTCCGGGCGGCCTCTTTCATTTCCGGGTATTTCTGACAGTTTTAGGGGTGCAACTTTCAAAACACGGGCGTATGGAGAGGCGGAAAAGTTGACAAAAAGAATCTGCATCATGCTGAAAGCCCCGTCGAAGACCAAGTTGAGCCGGGCAGCAGGCGCTGCTCTCGCCTTCGCCCTTCTTTCCAGCGGTGCGATGGCGCAGGACGTGCCGCAGCCGCAGGTCCAGCCGCAGGCGCCGGAAATCACCGCGCCTTCTGCCCCCGTGCTTCCCAACGGAGAGGGCAGCGGCGCGCCGGCGGCCGAAAGCGTGCCTTCTGCTGCCCCCACCCCCACCGGAGTGGCACCGGAGGCAGCAGCTCCTGCTGATGCAGCCTCTCCCGCCCGCTCCGCTGCGCAGCCTGACGGAACATCGCCGGACACCGCAACCGCGCCCGCCACGGCGCAAGCGGACGCGGACATCGCTGCGGAAGCAGCAGCCCCGGACATGCTGGCGATCCCCGCCGATACCCTGCCCCATGACCTTTCCCCCTGGGGGATGTTCATGGCCGCCGATATGGTGGTGAAGGGCGTCATGCTTGGCCTTGCCATTGCCTCGCTGGCCTGCTGGACGATCCTTGTGGTCAAGGCGTTCGAGATCGCCGGCGCCAAGCGGAATGCGAGCCGCGCCCTGCGGGCCATCCATAGCGCACAGACCCTGGCGGAGGCGCGCGCCTCCGCGGGCGATCGCAGGGACCCCGCCGCCTTCATGCTCCGTGCCGCCGAGGAGGAATACCAGCGCTCCGAAGCCGCGATCGACGAGGCGGGCGGCGACGGCGTGAAGGAGCGCGTCTCCTCCCTGCTCGGCCGGATCGAGCTTCAGGCGGGGCGCCGGTTGTCACGCGGCACGGGCATTCTGGCCACCGTCGGCTCCATCGCGCCCTTTGTCGGCCTGCTCGGCACGGTCTGGGGGATCATGAACTCGTTCATCGGTATTTCCGAATCGCAAACCACCAACCTCGCCGTCGTCGCCCCGGGGATCGCCGAGGCGCTGCTGGCGACCGCCATCGGCCTCGTCGCGGCCATTCCCGCTGTGGTGATCTACAACATGTTTGCCCGGTCGATCACCGGCTACCGCGCGTTGCTCGGCGATGCCGGAGCGGGGATCGAACGGCTGGTGAGCCGCGATCTCGACTTCCGCAACGTGCGGCGTGGCGGTCTGCGTCACCGTCAGGCGGCGGAGTGAACCATGGCAGGCGGCATCCGCGAAAATCAGGGCGACGACCTTCCCGAAGCGCATGAGATCAATGTCACGCCGTTCATCGACGTGATGCTCGTGCTGCTCATCATCTTCATGGTGGCGGCACCGCTCGCCACGGTGGATGTGAAGGTGGACCTGCCCGCCTCCACGGCACAGCCCGCGCAACGGCCCGACAAGCCGCTCTACGTCACCGTGGGGTCGGACCTCGGCCTGTCGATCGGCAACGATCCGGTGACGGAGGACGGGCTGAAGGCGGCGCTCGACACCTTCACCGGTGGCGATCATGAGCAGCGGGTGTTTCTGCGCGCCGACAAGACGGTGGCCTATGGCGACCTGATGGAAGTGATGAACAAGCTGCGCGAGGCGGGGTATCTCAAGATCGCGCTGGTCGGGCTGGAGAGCTTCGCGACCCCGCCCGCGGGGTTGCAGCCATGACCGCCGCCCATGTCGACTGGACCGATACCATCGGAACGGGTCGTCGGCTGGGCGAAGTGTCGCTCTGGGCGGGGGGCGCGGTTCTGGTGCTTGGCGTCCACATGGCTGCCGCGGCCTATCTGCTGAACCATACCGCACCGCCGCCGCCCGGCATGCCCGAGACCTATGTGATCGACATCGCGCCGGAGATGTTCGCCGCGCCGGAGGATCTGGTTTCCGACGACTCCCCCATGGCGATGCAGGCCGCCCCCGACCTGCCGCAAGCGCCCGAGGAGATCGAGGCGGAGGACATGCCCGACCCGGTCACCGACCCGATCCAGCAGGCGGAGATGACACCGCCGCCGGACGTCACACCGCCCGATACGCAGCCCATCATGGATGAGCCGCCGCCACCCGAGCCGGTGGAGGAGCTGCCAACCGTCGCGGAGCAGGCGGAAGTCGCCTTGCCTCAGGTCTCCTCACCCCCGCCGCCGCGGCCGCAACGCCGTCAGGCCACCACCACCCGGCCGCCCGCGCCGCAGACGCAGGCGCCGCCCCGCGTGGAAGCCCCGCGCGCCCAGGCCGCTGCTGCACCGCGCGCCGCGCAGGGCGCCAGCAATGCGCAGGTTGAACAGAAGTGGCGCGACCGTGCCTATGCCGTTGTCGCACGGCACATGAAGCGCTGGCGCAACACCAGCCGCAAGCCGCTGACCGTCATGATGACCATTCAGCATGACGCAGGCGGGCGGATCGCCGCCGTATCTCTCCGGGGTTCCACAGGGGATTCGCGGCTCGACCAGTCGCTGAATGCCCATGCGCAACGGCTGCCAAATCTGCCTCCGCATCCGGGCGGGAGCGGCACGGTGAGCGTGCCGCTGGTGCTTGAGGGGCTGTAGGCCCCGCTGGCGGACCGCATCGCCCCATGGTCGTGCGGTCCACCTTGCGTTGAAAACAGGGGCTGCCGTCTTTGCGTCTGCGGGGGCGACGTAAGGGTAACCGAGTCAATAAACTCCTCAGCCCTGGCGTCCCCGCGTCTGCGGGGGCGACCTTACACGCCGCTGAAGACCGGTTGCCGCTTCTCCCGGAAAGCGGTGACGCCCTCCACAAAATCCGCTGTTCTGCCACAGGCGGTCTGCAACTCCGCCTCCAGCGAGAGCTGCGCGGAGAGGTCGTTGTCGAGGCTCTGGCGCAGCGCCTGCTTCACCGCGCCGAAAGCGACGCTCGGGCCACTGGCCAGCTGCATGGCGCGGCGTTCCCAATGGGAGCGGAATTCTTCATCCGGCACCGCTTCCCAGATCATGCCCCAGTCGACTGCCTTGGGCGCCGGGACCGGATCGGCAAACAGCATGGCTCCCATCGCGCGGGCGAAACCGATCTGACGGGGCAGGAAATAGGTGCCGCCCGCATCCGGGATCAGCCCGATACGGGTGAACGCCTGAAGGAACACCGCGCTTTCCGCAGCAATCACGACATCGGCAGCCAGGGCGAGATTGGCCCCTGCCCCGGCGGCGACGCCGTTCACCGCAGCGATCACCGGCACGGGACAATCTGCGATGGCCTTCAGCATCGGCTCGTATTCGTCGCGCAGAACGCGGCCGAGATCCATGGGGCCGTCGCCGCTCTCCGTCAGGTTCTGCCCGGAACAGAAGGCCCGCCCCTCACCGGTGAGGACCAGCACCCGCGCACCGAGGGAGGGCGCCTCCTCCACCGCGCTGCGGATCTCGCTCCTCATGCGGGAGGAGAGTGCGTTCATGGCGCGCGGGTCGTTCAACGTGATGACGCCAACACCGTCGTGCTGCTGCCAGAGAATGGTTTCGTAAGTCATGACTGCCTCCCTTTGTCCGGGAGCATAGCCCTGCCGAAGCGCCACGGAAGGGCCAACCTTGCGTCACCCGGCGCTACTCTCCAAGGATGCGGCGCACCTTCTCCGCCTCTGCCTCCGTCAGCGGTTCGGGCTGCTCCCGACTGGATGAGCGCCGGCGGACATAGGCAAAGGCGATCCCCCCGGCGGCCAGCAGCATGACAGGCCCGGCAAGCCAGAGCACCCAGTTCACGCCCGTCACCGTCGGCTGGAGCAGCACGAATTCACCATAACGGTCAACGACGTAATCGACGACCTCGCCGTCGCTATCGCCCGCCACCAGCCGCTCCCGCACCAGCAGGCGGAGGTCTCGGGCAATTCCTGCATTCGATTCGTCGATATTCTCGTTGCGGCACTGGGTGCAGCGCAGGCCCTGGCTGATCTGTCGCGCCCGCGCCTCCAGCGCCGGATCGGACAGCATCTCATCAGGCTGGACGGCAAAGGCCGGCCCGGCAAGCAGCAGAACCGCGACGAGCAGGCGGAGAACCCTCATTCCGCCGCGACCTGCACCGACGATTGCCGCCGCGCGCCCGCCGCGACACGGTAGCGCCGGTCCGTGAGACTGAGGACGCCGCCCAGCGACATCAGGATGGCACCCCCCCAGATCCAGTTCGCGAAGGGCTTGATATAGCTCCGGACCGCCCAACCGCCCCCCGTCTGCGGATCGCCGATGACGAGGTAGATGTCGCGCAGGAAGCCGTTGTGGATCGCCGCCTCCGTGGTGGGCATGCCGGCAACGGGGTAGAAGCGTTTCTCCGGGTGCATGGTGGCGATGAAGCGCCCGCCCTCCCGTACGGTGATATCGGCGGTGGTGGACTGATAGTTCGGCCCCTGCACACGCCGGACGCCATCGAGCGTGATGGTATATTGCGCGACCTCGAAGCTTTCTCCCGTCTGGACGACGCGGATATCCTCCACGTTCCAGGCGAGCATCGCGGCAATGCCGATGAAGGTCACGCCCAGGCCGCCATGCGCGACCGCCCGGCCCCAGTCGGCCCGCGGCAGACGGGTCAGGCGGCCAAGGCGGCGGCTGATCCCCTCCCGCCCCGTGCGCTGCCACAGGTCCACGCCCGCGCCGAGGATCAGCCAGACGCCGAGCGCCACGCCGATCGGCCCCAGCCCGGAATGCCCGGTCTGTACCGCATAGACCAGCAGCCCGATGGCCACCGACAGCGCCAATGCGCCCCGCAGCGGCAAAAGGACACGACGCACCTCCCCCCGCTTCCACGGCAGAAGGGCGCCGGCCGGCAGGATCAGCGCCAGCACGATCATGAAAGGGGTGAAGGCGGCATCGAAGAAGGGCGGCCCGACGGAGAGGACGCGCCCGAAGGCAAGCTCTGCAATCAGGGGCCAGATCGTTCCGATGAACACCACGAAAGCCGCGACGGCGAGCAGGATGTTATTCGCTACCAGCGCGGATTCACGGCTGACGAGGCTGAAGATGCCCTTGGCCTGCATCGTTCCCGCCCGCGCGGCATAGAGCGTGAGCGCACCGCCCGTGAAGACCGCGAGGATACCCAGGATGAATACCCCCCGCGTCGGATCCGACGCGAAGGCATGGACGGAGGTGATGACGCCCGACCGCACGATGAAGGTGCCGACCAGCGAGAAGCCGAAGGCGAGGATCGCGAGCAGGATCGTCCAGCTTTTCAGCGCCTCGCGCTTCTCCACCACGATGGCGGAATGCAGCAGTGCCGCCGCGATCAGCCAGGGCATGAAGGAGGCGTTCTCCACCGGATCCCAGAACCAGAAACCGCCCCAGCCCAGCTCGTAATAGGCCCACCAGCTTCCAAGCGCGATGCCGATGGTCAGGAACAGCCACGCGGCCAGTGTCCAGGGCCGGACCCAGCGCGCCCAGGCCGCATCCACCTTGCCCTCGATCATCGCGGCAACGGCAAAGGAGAAGGACATGGAGAGCCCGACATAGCCGAGGTAGAGGAACGGCGGATGGAAGGCGAGGCCGGGATCCTGCAGGAGCGGGTTCAGGTCCGTCCCGTTGAAGGGCGGCACGGCAAGCCGCAGGAACGGGTTCGAGGTGAAGAGGATGAAGGCGAGGAAGGCCACGCCGATCGACGCCTGCACCGACAACACCCGCGCGCGGAGCCGGGGGGGCAGATTGCCCCCGAACCAGCCCGCACAGGCCCCGAACAGCGCGAGGATCAGCACCCAGAGGAGCATAGACCCCTCATGGTTCCCCCAGACCCCGGCGACCTTGTAGAGCATCGGCTTATCGGTATGCGAATTGGCAACCACCAGCCGCACCGAGAAATCCGATGTGACGAAGGCATAGGTCAGCGCGGCGAAGGAGAAGGCGAGCAGGAGGAACTGTGCGGAGGCCGCGGGCTCCCCTATCGCCATCCACGCGCGCCAGCCTTTCTGGGCACCGATGAAGGGAACGACCATCTGCAGGATGGCCACCATGAAGGCGAGGATGAGGGCGAAGTGGCCAAGCTCTACAAACATGGCGGCGATCATATGCCCTGACCGCAGCCGCGCCAATCCCCCGGAAGTCTGGTCACGAAGCGCTGATGTCGCGGCTTGAGGGCTCGGCATGTCCGATGCTCGGAGTTGGGGGAAGCCTCTGCGCGGATCGGCGCGGGTATCGACCATATCCAGTGCTCGCACAGGCGGAGGTTTCGGGCGTGGCCAGCCCGGCGGAACGACAGGCGCTCTGCCGGACCGTCAGCCGTTATCCTCTGGCGGACCAGAGCGGCCGGAGCGGAGATAATGCGCCTCGCGCGCGCCGAAATGGAAGGACACGACCGCTCCCAGCAGCCACCAGAGCGGCTCGGGGACGGCGGCGAGGCCCGTCATGCGGCGGGCAAAAGCCTCCGGCTCCATCATCGCATGGATGAACAGCCCGATCGTTCCCAGAGCGAGCAGCGGGCGTGGCAGGCGGTTCAGCCCGTCGATGACCCGATCATAACGCGACAGCTGACCCGGCTTGCGCAGCAAGACATCCTCCCTCCGTGCGGCAATCTGACCAAAGAGCGCGGCGGCCGCCCCCAGCGCCTCCACCGCCCGCAAACCTGCGCGCGGTGTCAGGCCCATGTTGCCACCCGCGCGCGATGCTGGGCCGGGGTATAGTGCAGTGCCGGGGGCAGGAACGCCTCGGCCCGGACGATCCAGCCGCCCTTGCCCCCATCGCGGCGGAGGCAGTATTTGCGGCTGGCCGGTCGCCTGTCGGCGAGGCGGTAGTAATGGTCCCGCCGCGCGATGCCATAGCTTTCGGCCAGCCGATCCTCCCCGGCCTGGCGGGCGGCACGGCGGGCGGCGGCGGCGGTCTGCGGCCCGACGATACCGTCCACGGCGCAGGGCTGACCCAGACGGACGAGCATCTCCTGCAGCAGACGCACCGCCGTATCGCCGGAATGGACGCGCATGTCGAAAACCGGCGGCTGAAGCGCACCGGGCAGCAGGTCGAGCCGCGGCCTGCGCCAATAGTGCTCAAGGTAGATATCCGTGGCCAGCGGCGGGGTCAGCGCCAGAAGGTCGTTCTCCGTCACCCGGCCGTCTCCGTCGATGTCCAGCCCCAACCCCCGCAGGGTATTCAGCGTGATGCCAAGGTTGGTGACCCCGCCCGGATCGTCGGGATCGTTGACATAACCGCCCTCGCGCAGGACGATTTCCTCGGCAACGCGGCGGATCGACAGATGGCGGCTCGGCAGCATGACAGTCCCTTTCTGAGCGGTTGCTCTAATCGGGGCATCATGGGCAAGGAGACCTAAGGTGAGGTTTGGGCACCGTGCGTTGCAGGGAGGGGCCGTTCGACTGGCAAGATCCGGGCTGCACGGCCGGGATACGGCGATAGCGGGCTGCGCCGGGCGTGCTCCACCGCAGGCGCCACCGGATCGAGAATCTACTCGGCAAGCTCAAGGGCTGGCGGCGCATCGGCACCCGCTATGACTGGTGCGCCCGCACCTTCATGTCCGCGATCGCCATCGCCGCAGCTGTCAGGTTCTGGATATGATCCATGAGTCCTGAGCCGAGGCAAGCGCGTGGCCTGCCGAACTGGCGCAGGCACCCACGCTGGTCCGGCGCAATCGCGGTGGAGGGAGAGAAATCAGGGCCGGGCTGAGCCTCAGGCAGGCAGATCCGACGCGATCAGCCGACGCGATCAGCCGGGGCGCCGGGCCGTCAGCTCGCGCCCGGCTCCTTGTAGACGCCCTGTTCCTTCAGCGCATCCACGACCTCTTTCGGCATATAGGTCTCATCGTGCTTGGCGAGGATTTCGGTCGCCTCGAAGACGCCGCCGACAAGCCTGCCCATGCCGACCATGCCCTCATCCTCTCCGAACAGGTCTGGAAGGACGCCGGTGAAGGTCACGGGCACGGAAGCGCCGCCATCCGTGACACGGAAGCTCACGGTCGTGCCCTCCCCCCGGATCAGGCTGCCCTTTTCGACCAGTCCGCCGATGCGAAAGACCTCACTGGGGCCGGGGGGCGCCTCCACCACCTGACTGGGCGAGCGGAAGAAATTGATCCCGTCGCGCATCGCATAGCCGATCATGGCGGTGGAGAGCACGAGTGCGACCACCGCCACGAGGATCACCTGAATCCTGCGCTTTTTCTTCAGTCCCCTCATCCGACCCCCTTACGGGAAGACAGGTGCCAGTGTCAGCCCCGCCGTCTCCTCCACTCCCAGCATCAGGTTCGCATTCTGGATCGCCTGACCAGACGACCCCTTGGCAAGGTTGTCAAGCACCGCGACGACCATGGCACGGCCGGGAATGCGGTCGCCGATCACGCCGATATGGACATAGTTGCTGCCGCGCACGTGACGGGTTGAGGGCAGTGTACCAAAGGGCAGGACGTGCAGGAACGGCTCCGTCGCATAACGCTCCGCCAGCGCCTGATGCACGGCCTGCGGATCGCCCTTCACATAGACATTGGCGAGGATGCCGCGGTTCATCGGCAGCAGATGCGGCGTGAACTGGACCCGGACGGGGCGACCCGCGGCCTTGGAGAACTCCTGATCGAACTCGCCCAGGTGGCGGTGGGTGCCGCCCGCGGAATAGGGATGCGCGCCCTCCGACAATTCCGCGTGCAGGTTCGGCTCCTTCAGGCTCCGGCCCGCACCGGAGACACCGGCCTTCAGGTCGATCAGAATATCGTCGAGGTCGATCACCCCGGCCTCGATCAGCGGACGGAGCGCATACTGGCCGGTCGCGGCGTTGCAGCCGGTGCCCGCAACGAGACGCGCACCGCGGATGTCGTCACGGTAGAATTCCGTAAGGCCATAGACGGCCTCTTTCTGAAGCGCCACGGCGGCATGGGGCTTGCCGTACCATTTCTCATACTCCGCCGGATCGCGAAGCCGGAAATCGGCGGAAAGATCGACGATCTTCAGGTCGCCGGGAAGCGTGCTGATGACGGCCTGCGACGTGGCATGGGGCAGCGCGCAGAAGCACAGGTCCACCTTCGTGAAATCCACATCCTCGATCTTCTCCAGATCGGGGAGGGTCATATGGCGCAGGAAGGGGAATACGTCGCCCATGGACATGCCGGCCTTTCGGTCGCCGGTGAGTGCGGCGATACGCAGCTCCGGATGCGTAGCGATCAGGCGGACAAGCTCCGCTCCGGTATAGCCGGACGCACCAAGGATGGCGACGGAAAGGGTCATCGGACGGGTTCCCTCTTGCATGGACGATCAGGGCCGGACGATCCCGACCGGCCCCCTGACGGCACCCTTTTCGACCGCACCACCCCCAAGGTCAAGAAGCCGTTGCGTCGCGCCTCCGGCGAAGGGCGAAAAGGCCGCCCGCGCCAATCGCGGAGCCGAGCAGCATGAGACTTGCCGGAAGCGGAACGGCGGCCGGAACCTCCGGCTGAACACGGGCGGCGCTGGGAGCCATCAGCCCGTTGATCGCATAATCCATCGTACCATGGGTGTTGTAGAGCGCGAGGTAGAGCGTGCCCGCGAACGTCTCGTCCAGCGAAAGCTGCAGGATCCGGTCTGCCTGCTGGTTCCAGTCGATCTGGACCGTGCCGAGCGTCGCCCCGGACCAGCCCCATGGAAACCCGGTCAGCGAATACATCAGCGTAGAACCGGCGGAGTAGGAATAGCCCATGCGCGACCCGGCCGAGAAGCTGATCGTCAGCTCACGCGCGCCGCCCGGCAGATCGAAGCGGAACATATCGTAGCCGTCGCCGGTCGTGCCCGTGACCTCCGACATGCCGGAGACGATGCTGGGGCTTGACCATTCATGGCTGAACATCCCCACATCGGCTTCGCTCAAGGTCGCTGCCGCAGCGGGAGAGGCAAGAAATCCCCCCGCCGCAGCGAGGCAGAAAAGGCGGCCTACCGCCCTTGAGGTGAAGCGCATGGTCGATCCCCTGTGATGGAGACAGGAAGATCATACCGGCCCCGTGCGGACGCAAGAGGGATGATCGGAAATATTTATTTAAATTAGTATCTTAACAAGGCACTAAGCGGCTTCGAATTCCAGACGACGGCGCAGGAACTGTGTCGCCTTGTGAGAGACGGCGACAGGATCGCCGGTGGTCAGGAAACGCGTCTGCCCGCCCCTGCCCCGCATATGGGTATGGCGGGAGAGGTAATCCGCGAGGCTCTCCGCCACGATATCTGCCTGCGAATAGACCTTCACCTCCGGCCCCAGCGCCTCGCGGAACACCCGCTCCAGCAATGGGTAATGGGTGCAGCCGAGGATCGCGGCCTGCGGGCGCGGCATGCGGCGTTTGAGGGCTTCCACATGGGAATGCACGAGCGCCTCCGCCAGCATCTCGTCCCCCTGCTCGATCGCATCCACGACACCTGCACAGGGCTGCGCCTCCACATCCACGCCGATGGCACGAAAGGCGAGTTCCCGCTGAAAGGCGCGGGAGGAGACGGTGGCGGGCGTGGCGAACAGGGCGACATGCTGCACGGCCACCTCCCGCGGGGGAGAATTGTCGCCCCATTGCCGCTCGGTCAGCGCCTCTATGAGCGGCACGAAGACGCCCAGAACCCGCTTGTCGGCAGGAATCCACGTTTCCTGCATCCGGCGAAGCGCCGCGGCGGAAGCGGTGTTGCAGGCAAGGATCACCAGATCGCAGCCCTCATCCCACAGCCGCTCGACCGACCGGCATGTCAGGTTGAAGATGTCATCCGGAGTCCGCACCCCATAGGGCGCATGGGCATTGTCACCCAGATAGACGAAAGGCACGTCCGGCAGGCGACGGGCGACGGCATCGAACACGGTCAGGCCACCAAGCCCCGAATCAAACACTCCGACAGCCATGCCCGCACCTCCGACTCGCAGAGCCATTGCTTAAGCGGACGGATGGAGAAAATCCATTGGCACCATTTCGCTGCGATGCAGCGCAACTTCCGGCAGCAATGCGCTGAAAATGCGGGCACATAGGCCCAGAAGGGTCAGATGAACGCCCGCAAGTGCCATTCCGGCACCGAAAGACGCTGCGATGCGGCTTGCGCCTGTTGCATGGCTGACATTCCATTTTATATGGGAACTGTCAGAATGAGGGCGTGAAAAAATGGACTGGGACAAGCTGCGCATCTTCCACGCGGTGGCCGATGCGGGAAGCCTTACCCATGCGGGCGAGACGTTGCACCTCAGCCAGTCTGCTGTGAGCCGTCAGATCCGCGCGCTTGAGGAAAGCCTCAATGCCACGTTGTTCCACCGCCATGCACGGGGCCTGATCCTCACCGAACAAGGAGAACTGCTGTTCGAGGCCACCGATGCGATGGTCAAGCGGCTGGATGCCGCCGCTGCGCGGATCCGGGACTCCTCCGATGAGGTCTATGGCGAACTGCGGGTGACGACCACGACGGGCTTCGGCACCATCTGGCTCGCGCCGCGGCTGGCGTCGCTCTACGACAAGTATCCCGATCTGAAGATCGACCTGATCCTTGAGGAGCGGGTGCTGGACCTGCCCATGCGAGAAGCGGACGTGGCCATCCGCCTGAAGGAGCCGACGCAGGCCGATCTCATCCGCAAGCGGCTGATGAGCGTGAACATCCGCCTCTATGCCAGCCCGGAATACCTGGAGAAGCACGGCACGCCGACGCAGCTTTCGGAACTCAAGAAGCATCGGCTGATCTGCCAGAGCGCCTCCACCCCGCAGGTCACGGCGGGCAAGAACCTCATCCAGATGCTCACCACATATGAACCCGGGGCGACGCTGCACGTGAACAACTACTTCGGCGTGCTTCAGGCGGTGCGCAACAACCTCGGCATCGGGGTGCTGCCGCATTACGTGGTCGAATCGGACCCTTCTCTCGTCCGCGTGCTGCCCGATGTGGACAGCGGCGAGGTGCCGGTCTTCCTCGCCTATCCCGAGGAGCTGCGCCATTCCAAGCGGGTCGCGGCGTTCCGCGATTTCGTGCTGGAAGAGATTTTCCAGCACCGCAAGAAGCTTCAGGAAGAGGAAATCGAGGCCTGAAGACGCCCGCCATACCCATGACACATGTCAGGGTTGCAGGATGCGCAAGGCTCTCAGCCTTGATACCCCGGGCCGGCGGGCATAGATGGTCTCTCGAAGGCGCGGCAGTTGCTGCCGTTCCTTTACCTCCCTGTTGGACTTGGGCCGAGCTTTTGCTCGGCCTTTTTTTTGGTTTTCGGTATTCTCGGGGCTTAAAGCCAAAGAATAGGGCAGTCACACCCGCCCCTGCACGAAATCCCGCCGCTTCCCGCATGACTGCCTCTGCATTCCCACCTTTCCGGCGGGGGTATCATCGCTTAAGGAAACGCCCATATCTTCCATCCCCGCCAAATCTCCCGGAGACCGCCAATGGACGAGCCCAAGATCACTCCCGACCTGATCGCCGCACACGGGCTGAAGCCGGACGAATACGACAGTATCCTTGAGATCATCGGCCGCGCGCCGACCTTCACGGAACTGGGCATCTTCTCCGCCATGTGGAATGAGCACTGCTCCTACAAATCGTCGAAGAAATGGCTCCGCACCCTGCCGACCACCGGGCCGCAGGTGATCTGCGGGCCCGGAGAGAACGCGGGCGTGGTGGACATCGGCGATGGCCAGGCCGTGGTCTTCAAGATGGAGAGCCACAACCACCCCTCCTATATCGAGCCCTATCAGGGCGCGGCGACCGGCGTGGGCGGCATCCTGCGCGACGTGTTCACCATGGGCGCGCGACCCATCGCGGCGATGAACGCGCTCTCCTTCGGCGAACCCAGCCATCCCAAGACCGCGCATCTGGTCAAGGGCGTGGTGGAGGGCGTGGGCGGCTACGGCAATGCCTTCGGTGTACCGACCGTGGGCGGAGAGGTCCGCTTCCACCGCGCCTATAACGGCAACTGCCTGGTCAACGCCTTTGCAGCGGGCCTCGCGGATGCCGACAAGATCTTCTACTCCGCCGCCTCCGGCGTGGGGATGCCGGTCGTCTATCTGGGCGCGAAGACGGGGCGTGACGGCGTGGGCGGCGCCACCATGGCCAGCGCCGAATTCGACGACACGATCGAGGAGAAGCGCCCGACCGTGCAGGTCGGCGACCCCTTCACCGAAAAGCGCCTGCTGGAAGCCTGCCTGGAGCTGATGAAGACCGGCGCGGTCATCTCCATTCAGGACATGGGGGCGGCGGGCCTGACCTGTTCGGCGGTGGAGATGGGCGACAAGGGGGGCCTCGGCATCCGCCTCACACTCGACGCCGTGCCGCAGCGCGAGGCGAACATGACCGCCTATGAGATGATGCTGTCGGAGTCCCAGGAGCGGATGCTCATGGTGCTCCGCCCTGAGAAGGAGGCGGAGGCGAAGGCGATCTTCGACAAATGGGATCTCGACTTCGCCATCGTGGGCGAGACGATCCCGGAGGACCGCTTCCTCATCCTGCACGGGAATGAGGTGAAGGCGGACCTGCCGCTCTCCAAGCTCTCCTCCTCCGCGCCGGAATACGATCGCCCCTGGGTGGCGACGCCTGCCGCCGCGCCGCTGGGCGAGTTGCCAGACATCGACCCGATCGAGGGGCTGAAGGCGCTGATCGGCTCACCCAACCATGCGCGCAAGCAATGGGTCTGGGAGCAGTATGACAGCATGGTCATGGCCGATACCGTTCGCTCCCCAGGTCTTGGCGCGGGCGTGGTGCGGGTGCACGGCACGCAGAAGGCGCTGGCCTTCACCTCCGACGTGACCCCGCGCTATGTGAAGGCCAACCCGGTGGAGGGCGGCAAGCAGGCGGTGGCCGAGGCCTGGCGGAACCTGACCGCGACCGGTGCTCTGCCGCTTGCCGCGACGGACAACCTGAACTTCGGCAATCCGGAGAAGCCGGAGATCATGGGGCAGTTCGTCGGCGCGATCCGCGGCATCGGCGAGGCGTGCCGCGCGCTCGACTTCCCCATCGTCTCGGGCAACGTGTCGCTTTACAACGAAACCGACGGCGCGGGCATCCTTCCGACGCCGACCATCGGCGCCGTCGGGCTGATCGATGATGTGGCGAACCTGATCGCCGGCCGCCCCGCGGAAGGCATGGTCGCCATCGTGATTGGGGAGACAAAGGGCCACCTTGGCCAGTCCGCGCTGGCGGTGGAAGCCTTCGGCATCGAGGCGGGCGACGCGCCGCCGGTCGATCTTGCGGCGGAGCGGCGGAATGGGGATTTCCTCCGCGCGAACCGGGCGCTGGCAACCTCGGCCGCCGACCTGTCGGACGGGGGTCTGGCACTGGCGGCTTTCGAGATGGCGGAGGCGGCGGGTGTTGGTCTTGCGCTGGAGACGGCGGAAATCCCGGCACTGTTTGGCGAGGATCAGGCGCGTTACCTGTTGGCCTGCACGGATGAAGCGGCCGATGCGCTGCTTCGCGCGGCGACGGCGGCAGGCGTCCCGGCCGAGCGGGTCGGACGCTTCACCGGCAGCGAGTTCCGCATGGGCCATTCGGCGGCCCCGCTGACGGACCTGTCGGCGCTTTACCGTTCCGCCTTTGAAAAGGCAGTCGCGGCCTGAGCCTATCTGCCCATCCCGGTTGGCCAAAGCTTGCAGGCGGGGGGTGGGCGGATTACATCTTTGGAAACGGAAACAGGACGACGAGCCCCTTCATGCCGATGGAAGCCCAGGATATCGAAAACCTGCTTCGGGAAACGTTTCCCGAGGCCAAGATCGCGATCACCGATCTCGCCGGGGACGGGAACCATTTCGCGGCAGAGGTGATCGACGAGAGCTTTCGCGGGCTGAACCGCGTCCAGCAGCAACGCGCGGTCTATGCCGCGCTGAAGGGTCGGATGGACGGGGCGCATGGCGAGCTGCACGCGCTGGCGCTGACGACCAAGGCACCGGACTGACTTCGCGGGCAGACGCCCGCCCAACTTCATTATGAGGACCGAGATGAGCGACACAGCCTCCTCCCCCGTTCAGGACCAGATCCGCAATCTGGTGGACAGCCATGACGTCGTACTCTTCATGAAGGGCACGAAAACGATGCCGCAATGCGGGTTCTCCTCCCGCGTCGCGGGGGTGCTGAACTACATGGGCATCGACTATACCGACGTGAACGTGCTGGCCGAGGCGGATATCCGTCAGGGGATCAAGGACTTCTCCGACTGGCCGACCATTCCGCAGCTCTACGTGAAGGGCGAGTTCGTCGGCGGCTGCGATATCGTGACGGAGATGACGCTGTCGGGCGAGCTCGACCAGCTGCTCACCGCAAAGGGCGTGGCCTTCGATCAGGAAGCCGCCGACCGCATCCGTGAGGCCAACGGTTGAGTCTGTCGCCCGCTGAGGCCAGCCGCCAGACCCTGGAGATCTGCCGGAAAGCGCCCGTCATTCCCGTCATCCTGATCGAGAATGCCTCCACCGCCGTTCCGATGGCGGAGGCGCTGGTCGCAGGCGGCCTTCCGGTGCTCGAGGTGACGCTGCGCACGCCGGCGGCGCTGGATGCGATCCGCGCGATGGCAAAGGTGCAGGGCGGCATCGTCGGCGCGGGCACGCTGCTCCGCCGGGAGGATGTGTTGCGGGCCAAGGAGGCGGGCGCGACCTTCGGCGTGTCTCCCGGCGCGACATTCAGCATTCTTGAAGCTTGCGAAGAAGCGGAACTGCCGCTCCTTCCGGGCGCCTCCACGGCGAGCGAGGTCATGGCCCTGCTGGAGCGCGGCTATACCACGATGAAGTTCTTCCCAGCGGAACCCGCAGGTGGCGTGCCCTTCCTCAAGTCCCTCGCCTCACCCCTGCCTGCCGCGCATTTCTGCCCGACGGGCGGCATCACCCCGGCGAACCTGCCCCGCTATCTCGAACTGCCGAACGTGATCTGCTGCGGCGGGAGCTGGGTCGTTCCGGCCGACAAGGTGGCCGCTGGCGACTGGGCAGGGATAGAGGCTTTGGCAAAAGCCGCCGCGCATCCTTCTGTCTGACCCCGCCTGCCGGTCTGACCCCGCCAGTTTGACAGAGCCAGTCTGACAGAGCCGGCCTGACAGCGCTGCGCCGGAACCGGGCCGGGCGACAGGGCCCGCCGTTCCGGCGCAGAGCACCCGTCCGCCAAAGCGGATGGTACGAACGCATTCGGGACGCTCGTCTTCGCCTCGGCCATCCGGTCGTAACGTACAGCGCAGCCCCGAACGCTCACGCTGGCCTGGGCCGTCCGGACATAGAGGATGAAGCACCGAACGGAATGCTCTTCTCTTCCTCGACTGACTGCGGAGGCGCGACCGCCCCCTGAACTCTCCCCCTCACCGCGACCGGTCGCAGCGGATGGGGCAGTCGCAGCGGTTGGGGCAGTCGAACTCTGGATGCTTTTCTTCCCTTCGACCGTTCGGTCACAGCGTAGGGCGCGGCCGCAGCCCGGACGCTCCCGCCTATCAGATGGGCGTCATGCCGGCAGGCCGCGAAGCAGGCGCGGCGTATCGCCACCCAGACCCGCCGCTTCACGCATGAAAGCACGCCGAAGGGGGGGCAGCGCCTGAACCATGCCCATTCCTGCCCCTCGCATGGCGGCCAGCAGCGGATTGCCGTTGGAGAAGAGCCTGTTCATCCCATCCATGCCAAGCGCGAGCGCCGTCGCATCGAACCGCCGCCAGCGTTCGTAGCGTCCGAGCACCGGGAGCGTGCCGGGATCCTCGCCCCGCCGATGCGCTTCCGCCAGCACCTCGGCCAGTGCCGCGACATCGCGTAGCCCGATGTTGAGCCCCTGACCCGCCAGCGGATGCACCCCATGCGCCGCATCCCCCGCGAGTGCGAGACGAGGGCGGATGTAATGATCGGCGAGCGAAAGGCTCAAGGGATAGGAAAACCGCCCACCCGCCAGTGCGATATCCCCGAGAAAGTCCCCGAAAGCCGGGCGGAGAACCTCAAGAAACGCGGCATCGTCCAGCAACTTCAGCGCCTCCGCGTCACGCGTGGGCAGGCTCCAGACGATGGAGGACCGGTGGCCGCCCGGCAGGGGCAGGATGGCCAGCGGCCCCCCGGGCATGAAGAACTGATGTGCGGCGCCCTGATGGGGGTGTTCATGCGTCACGGCGCAGACCAGCGCGGTCTGTTCGTAGGACCAGCCGCTGCGGTGGATGCCTGCCCGCTCCGCCACGCCGCTCCGCCGCCCGTCGCAACCCACCGCCAGCCGCGCGGTGATCGTGGTGCCGGAGGACAGGCTGAGTGCCACACCGGCGGGGCCGATATCCTGCCCGGTCACTGCGGTATCATTGATGCGCCGAATCGCAGGGGTGGCGTCCAGCACGGTCGAAAGGGCGGCAGAAAGGTGGCGATCCTCCACCATCCAGCCCATCGGCCCGTCATCCAGCTCCGCATGGTCGAAATGCAGGAAGAAGGGCGATGCCCCCTCTCCCGCGCGGCCCTGACTGGCAACCACGTCAAGGATCGGCTGGCTCTCCGCCACCTGCTCCCACACACCCAGCACGGTCAGCAGCTTCTGCGATGCCGCGGCGAGCGAATAGGCCCGCCCGTCGAACCCTGCCTGCCCCCGCGCGCCTGCCGGGCCTGCGTCGATCAGCGTCACGGAAAACCCCGCCCCGGCAAGCGCGAGGGCAAGGGCCGGTCCGTTGAGGCCGCCGCCCACGATGGCAATGTCGCTGTCGGTCTGCATCGTCCGTCCTTTCGTCCCGCCGCCTGCATCGGGGGACACGGGTGGGAAACTAACGTTCCGGGCGGGATTGTCCATGCGACAAGGGAAAGCTAGCCTCCCGCCGATTCATGGAACCGCGGGGGATTGACGGATGAACGAGGACTGGCTCTGGATGACGGCCGCCGATCTGGGACGCGGGATCGAGAGCGGGCAGATTGATCCGCGAGAGGTGACCCGCGCCTATCTTGATGCCATCGCCGCCCATCCCGAACGCGACCGGATCTATGCCCGCGTCACCCCTGACCGCGCCATGGCGGAGGCCGAGGCCGCCCATGCCCGCCAGAAGACGGGCCAGCGCCGGGGGCTACTGGACGGGGTTCCGGTGTCTTGGAAGGATCTGTTCGACACGGCGGGCGTGGCGACGGAGGCCGGCTCCGCCCTTCTTGCTGGCCGCGTACCGGGCCGGGATGCGGAGGTGCTGATCGACGCCACGGAAGCGGGGCTGGCCTGCCTTGGCAAGACGCATATGTCCGAGCTGGCCTTCTCCGGGCTGGGGCTCAACCCGGTAACGGCGACGCCGTCCAATGTGAACGATCCGAAGGCGGTGCCGGGCGGGTCCTCCTCCGGCGCAGCAGCTTCCGTGGCCTTCGGCCTCGCACCGGCGGCCATCGGGTCGGATACGGGCGGCTCCGTGCGGCTCCCGGCGGCGTGGAACGATCTCGTCGGGCTCAAGACGACGCATGGGCGGTTGTCGCTGCAAGGGGCCGTGCCGCTCTGCGAGACGCTGGACACTGTGGGGCCGCTGACCCGGTCGGTGGAGGACGCGGGCCTGATCCTCGCGGCGCTGGAGGGGGGCAAGCCCGCCGATCTGCGGGGCGCCACGCTGGAGGGCACGCGATTCCTCGTGCTGGAGACGCTGGCTCTGGATGACGTCCGCGAGGCGCCCATGCGCGGGTTCGAGCATGGGCTGAAGGCGCTGGAGGCTGCGGGCGCGCGGCTCGAGCGGGGGCGGATCCCGGAGGTGACAGAGGCGGCGTCGCTCTCCGGCCTCCTGTTCGCCACCGAAGCCTATGCCATCTGGCGCGAGGCGATAGAGGCCGCGCCGGAGAAGATGTTCCCCCGGATTCTCGACCGATTCCGTGGCGGTGCGAATACCAATGGCGCGGATTACGTGGCCGCCATGCGCCGGCAGACCGCGCTGCGCAAACGCTGGCGGGAGGTGACGGCGGGCTATGACGCGGTGCTGACGCCAACCTCACCCATTCTGCCGCCCGAAGCGGATCGGCTGCTGAGCGACAGCGATTACTACGTGAAGGAAAACCTGCTCGCGCTCCGCAATACCCGGATCGGCAACCTGTTCGGTCTGTCCGCGCTCACGCTGCCGACCGGCGTGCCGTCTGCCGGGCTGCAACTGCTTGGCGCGCCGATGGGCGAGGAGCGTCTGCTCCGCCTTGGCGTCGCGGCGGAGGCGGCGCTCGCCCGCGCGTGAGCCGTCAGGACACCATGTCACACCCTCCGCGACAAGCCGCGGAGGGTGATGCGTTTTTCTGGACCGCCGTCCCGCTCCCGGCTATTGTCATCGCGAACGGGGCGCCACGACCCCGAGACGAGGCAGCAGTATGAAGTTTCCCGAGCGGTTCGCGGCTTTGCCAGAGTACGCCTTCCCGCGCCTGCGCGCACTCCTCGACCATCATGAGGCCGGGGGCGAACCCGTGTCCATGACGATCGGGGAGCCCACGCATCCCTTCCCCGACTGGGTGGCAGAGGTGCTCGCGAGCCACTTGGCGGGGTTCAACCGCTATCCGCCGAACGAGGGCACGCCCGAACTCCGCACCGCAGTCGCCGGTTGGGTGAAGCGGCGCTATGGCGCGGTTCTCGACCCGGCGACGCAGATCTGCAACGTCAACGGTTCTCGGGAGGCGCTGTTCAACGCGTGCCTCGCCGTTTCGCCGGAGCGGAAGGCGGGGCAAAGGCCATTCGTGCTGGTCCCGAACCCTTTCTATCAGGTCTATGCCGTGGCCGCCGTCGCCTCCGAGGCTGATCCGGTCTATGTGCCCGCGACCGCCGCGACCGGCTTCCTGCCCGATTATGCCGCCCTTCCGGCCGAGACGCTGGACAGGGTGACGGTCGCCTATCTCTGCTCCCCGGCCAATCCGCAGGGCGCTGTCGCCTCGCTCGACTACTGGCTGGAACTGCTCGCACTGGCAGAGAAGCACGATTTCAAGATATTCGCCGACGAATGCTATTCCGAGATCTGGCGGACCGCGCCGCCGCCGGGCGCGTTGGAGGCGCTGGTGCGTTCCGGGGCCGACCCGGAACGGGTTGTCGTCTTCAACTCGCTTTCCAAGCGCTCGAACCTGCCCGGAGCCCGCTCGGGCTTCGTCGCGGGCGGACCGGAGACGATGGCGCGGATCAAGCAGCTGCGCAGCTACAACGGCGCGCCCGTGCCGCTGCCGCTGCAGGCGGTTTCCACGCGCGCCTGGTCTGACGAGACGCATGTGATCGCCAACCAGGCGCTTTATGCCGAGAAATATGCTTTGGCCGACGAGGTCTTTGCCGGTGCGCAGGGCTATCAGCCCCCGGAGGGTGGATTCTTCCTCTGGCTGCCGGTGGAGGACGGGGAGGCGGCGGCGCTGAAACTCTGGACACAGACGGGTGTCCGCGTTCTGCCCGGCGCTTATCTCAGCCGTGATACAGACAGCGGAAACCCCGGAAAGGGATATATCCGCGTGGCGCTCGTCGCGCCGAAGGACGAATTGAAGCGCGGCCTGATCCGGCTCCGCGACTGTCTCTACGGGTGAGGTGAAGGATGGCTTCCTATCAGATGAGACAACGCGACCCGCTGTTTGACTCCTCCACACAGGCGGCACTTGAACGCCGTGGCAAGGAGCTGATCGGCGTTCTTCTGGTCGTGGTCGGGGTGCTGATCGGCATGATGATCGGCTCCTACCATGCCGACGACCCGAGCTGGATGTCCGCCACCGACGAGCCTGCTCAGAACCTGCTTGGGCGGACGGGAGCCTCCATCGCCTCGCCGCTGATCGTGATCGCGGGCTATGGGGCATGGGCGCTGTCCATCGCCTTCGTGGTCTGGGGATTGCGGTTCATCACCCACCGGGGGGAGGATCGGGCAATCAACCGTTCGGTTTTCGTGCCGATCGCCGCGGCGCTGGTCTCGGTCTATGCCTCCACGCTCGTGCCGTCGCACGACTGGGGCCATTCCTTCGGTCTGGGCGGGCTGTTCGGCGATACGATACTGGGCGCGCTTCTGGGTGTGGCTCCGCTGAGCGCCGGACTCGGACTGAAGATGATGTCGCTGCTGAGCTTCATCGCCGCCGTGGCTTTCGGGCTTTACGTGCTGGGCTTTGACCGTGCCGAACTGCGGGGGCTGTCGCGGTTTCTCGCCCGCGGGCTGGTCACCGGCTATGACCGGCTGATGAACGGTGCGGGCCGGGGCGCGAACGGGGCGTTCCGGGTGGCGCAGTCCGCCGCCCAGTCCGCCGTGCAGACGGCCGCCGAGAAGCGGCGGGAGAAGCGGGAGGCGGCGCTCGCCGCTCCGTCAAGCCGCGTGACGCGGCAGGCGGAACCGCAGGACGCATGGTCCGCCCCGCAGCCGATGGTTGCCGCAGCCACGCTCCGCGCCGAGCCGCGTTACGAGGAGGAGCAGCCGCCGAGAGAGCGGCCCGGCCTGCTGGCCCGTGCCTTCGTCAAACGCGCGCCGGAACCCGAACCGGAACCGGAGCTGGTGGAGCCGCTGCTCTCCCGGCACCTGCCGGAGGATCTGCCGGACAGCGACCGCGTCCGCGCCCGGATCACCAGCGTCGTCCGCGCCAGGGCGAGCCGCAGCGGCAGCCCCCGGCTGGAGCCGCCGATCGTCGCCGGTGCGCGGTCCGAGCCGCCGCTCGTGCGCGCCCGGCGGCCGATGCCGCTGATTGCCAATACGCGTCCCCGCCCTCCCCTGCCCCCTGTTGCCGCACCCGCTCTGTCAGAGGCGCTCGGAGAGGACGAACAGCTGCCGCTCGACCTTGCAGACGAATTCGACGATCTGGAGATGTTCGAGGATGTGATGCCAGAGCCGGTGATGCCGCCGGTGATGCCGCCGGCTGCCCCGCCCTCGCCCGCACCGCGCCGCTCCGATCCGGTCGAGATGGCCGACGAGGACGAGGAGGAGGACACCACGCGCAACATCTTCGCTCTGGAGGATGAGCGCGCTCCGCAGGAGGCGTTCGACGCCCGGCGGATCAAGGTGCAGCACGGCTCGCGCCGGACGGCACAGGCGACGACGGCACAGGTCGCGACTGCGCCCCGCCGCCCGCCGGTCCCGAGCTATCCCGATTACGAGCATCCGCCGCTTGCGCTGCTGATGGATCCGGCCGAGATCTCCCGCCATGTCCTGCCCGACGAAGCGCTCGAGGAGAACGCGCGCACGCTGGAATCCGTTCTGGACGACTACGGCGTGAAGGGAGAGATCGTCTCCGTCCGGCCCGGCCCGGTCGTGACGATGTATGAGCTTGAACCCGCGCCGGGGCTGAAGGCCTCTCGCGTGATCGGGCTGGCCGATGACATCGCGCGATCCATGTCGGCGCTCTCGGCCCGCGTCTCCACCGTGCCGGGGCGCTCGGTGATCGGGATCGAACTGCCGAACGAGAAGCGGGAAAAGGTCGTCCTGCGGGAAATCCTCACCTCCCGCGATTTCGGCGATACGGCGATGCGGCTGCCGCTGGCGCTCGGCAAGGACATCGGCGGTGCGGCTGTGGTCGCCAACCTTGCCAAGATGCCCCACCTGCTCATCGCCGGGACCACCGGTTCGGGCAAGTCGGTCGCCATCAACACGATGATCCTGTCGCTCCTCTACCGGCTGTCGCCGGAGGAATGCCGGCTCATCATGATCGACCCGAAGATGCTGGAACTGTCGGTCTACGACGGCATCCCGCATCTGCTCTCCCCCGTCGTCACGGATCCCAAGAAGGCGGTCGTCGCGCTGAAATGGGTCGTGGGCGAGATGGAGGAACGCTACCGCAAGATGTCCAAGATGGGCGTGCGCAACATCGAGGGCTACAACGGCCGCGTCCACGAGGCGCAGGCCAAGGGCGAGATGTTCAAACGCACCGTCCAGACCGGCTTCGATGAAGAGACGGGCGATCCCATCTTCGAGACGGAGGAGATCGAGCCGAAGACCATCCCGTTCATCGTGGTGATCGTCGACGAGATGGCCGACCTCATGATGGTCGCGGGCAAGGAGATCGAGGCCTGCATCCAGCGGCTGGCGCAGATGGCGCGGGCCTCCGGCATCCACCTCATCATGGCCACGCAGCGCCCCTCCGTGGACGTGATCACCGGGACGATCAAGGCGAACTTCCCCACCCGCATCTCCTTCCAGGTCACCTCCAAGATCGACAGCCGCACGATCCTCGGCGAACAGGGGGCGGAGCAGCTTCTGGGCCAGGGCGACATGCTCTACATGGCAGGCGGCTCCAAGATCACCCGCGTGCATGGGCCCTTCGTCTCCGACGAGGAGGTCGAGGAGATCGTGAACCATCTGAAGTCCTTCGGGCCGCCCGAATACATGTCGGGCGTGGTCGAAGGGCCGGATGACGAACGCGCCGACGACATCGACGCGGTCCTGGGTCTCGGCGGCAATACCGATGGTGAGGATTCCCTCTACGACCAAGCGGTTGCCATCGTGGCGAAGGACCGCAAATGCTCCACGTCCTACATCCAGCGCAAGCTCGGCATCGGGTACAACAAGGCCGCCAAGCTCGTGGAGCAGATGGAGGATGAGGGTGTCGTGTCCTCCGCCAACCATGTCGGCAAGCGCGAAGTTCTGGTCCCGGAGCCGTGATCGCGCGTGGGGATGGCAGAGCGCGCGGGATGCGATAGATAGGCGATATGAAGATCTTCTCTCGCGTTATCGCCGTCATCCTCGTGCTCCTCATGGCGCTTCCCGCCTTTGCGCAGGAAGTGCCGCTGGCGGAGTTGTCGCGTTACCTGAACGGGCTGCGCACCGCGGAAGCGCCGTTCACGCAGATCAACGCTGACGGCTCCCGCGCGGAGGGTACCGTCTATATCCGCCGTCCGGGGCGGATGCGGTTTGAATACAATGCCCCCGTTCGCAACCTCGTCATGGCGGGTGGTGGGCAGGTGGCGATCTTCGACGCGAAGTCGAACTCCGGCCCGCAGCAGTATCCGCTGAGCAAGACGCCGCTGAACCTGATCCTGGCTCCCACCGTCGATCTCGGGCAGGCGCGAATGGTTGTGGGACATGGGACGCAGGGCAGCGATACCTATGTGATCGCGCAGGATCCCAGGAACCCGCAATACGGACAGATTAGGCTGGTCTTTTCCTCCAACCCGATTGCGCTGAAGCAATGGGTCATCACCGACGAAGCGGGTACTCAGACGACGACTCAGCTGGGCCCGCTGAAACTCGGCGAGAACTACGCGCCCTCCTTCTTCAACATTCCGCTGGAGACGGCGAAGCGGCAGCGCTGATCTGCCGCCCCGCAGGCTTCAGGCCCGCTTGGTAGACGCTGTGATCAGGTTCTCATGTCTGACCGGGGTATCCGGGCCAGCTCTCCGCACTGTCGCGGCCATCTGCCGCACGGGGCCTGCCGAAATCTCATCGCCGTCAGCCGTGAAGCCGGCGCTTCAGATCTTGCGGCAGGAGACCAGCTGGGCACGATATTTCTCGGACCGCGCCGACATGCTGTTCGCAACCGACATGAGCCATGGCTTGCCCCGATAGGTCTTGCGCGCGTAGCCGCCCCGCCCCTCATGATAGGCGAGATACTGGTTGTAGATGTCATATACCGGAATGCCGAGGGCCCGACGTGTCTGGTTCATGTACCAGCCCATGAAGTCGGTCGCGTCATGAATGTCCCGGCGGTCGGCTCCGCGGTTCCGGGTGTCGCGCTTGTATTCCTCCCAGGTGTCGTCCAGCGCCTGAGCATACCCGTAGGCAGATGACTGACGGCCCATCGGGATGATCCCGAGCGTGTAGCGGAACGGCGTCTTGGCGTCGCCGATGAACTTGCTCTCCTGGTGAATCACTGCCATCTGAACGTAGACCGGCACGCCCCAGCGCGCCTCCGTCCGCCGCATGGCTGAGAGATATTTCGGCCGTTCCCTCACGATGGCGCAGGCATCGTCGAGATTCTGCGGGGCCGTGTATTTGCCGCCGCCGCATGCCGCCAACAGCAACAACACCGATAGCCGGAGGTATCTGCCCATCTGCCCCTCGTGTTCTGTCTTATTGTTTTCCAAGGTTATACGCGAAACAGGACGCCAGAGAAATGCCGCTGTCGTCCGATTTGCGATCAGATCCGCGAGAGCGCGCCCCTTTACCCCTTGCCAAGCGCGCATCAGACACCGCTGCGAGACAGATTGTGGCCGGGGAGATCATGGACTTTTCGGCCGGCAAATCGTAACAATGATTAAAAAGAGGCCCCGCTCATGATCAAGTCAGAGGCGAAGTATCATCTCGGACAGGTCCTGCGCCACCGGAAGCATCCCTTCCGGGGGGTGGTTTTCGACGTGGATCCCGAGTTCAACAATACCGAGGAATGGTATGCCTCCATCCCGGAGGACAGCCGCCCCTCGCGCGAGCAGCCGTTCTACCATCTGCTGGCCGAGAATGACCGGAGCTACTACGTGGCCTATGTCTCGGAACAGAACCTGCTGCCCGACGAAACCGGTGAGCCGGTCGAGCATCCCGACCTGACCGATCTGTTCGGTGAGTTCGAGGGCGGGCGCTACTCGCTGCATTTCCGGCTGAACTGATGAGGCGAACGCCAATGAACAGGCACGCAGCGCGGATCTAAGTCGCGGTCGACGTCGCGGCCCAATCCGCGCCCTGCATCTCCCGCAGGCGGCTTGCCGTGCGCTCGAACTCGAACGCCCCCTCGCCTTCCTGATACAGGTGCTCCGGGATGTCCGCTGCGGAGCAGATGAACCGCAACCGCGCCTCATAGACCGCGTCGATCAGCGTGACGAACCGTTTCGCCTCGTTGAAGTTGGACCGGGAGAGCCGGGGGATTTCCTCAAGGAGAAGCACCCGCGCCGCCCCTGTCAGGGCAAGGTAATCCGCCGGGCCGAGCGGCTTGGCACAGAGATCCCAGAACCGGGCCCGCGCGACACCATTGTGGAAGGCCGGGATCTCCACGTCACGCCCATTGACCTTCAGGAACATCGGGCGCTTCGGCGCATGGCCGGTCAGGTCGTTCCATATCCCTTCGATCGCCGCGGAGGCAGCGGCATTGGCGGGAGAGAAATAGACCGGCGCACCGGAAAGCCGGTGCTGTCGGTAATCCGTCTCGCTCGCGATCTCATGGACGGCAAGGCGCTCCTTCAGAAGCGCGATGAACGGCAGGAAAAGCTGCCGGTTCAGCCCGTCCTTGTAAAGATCGTCCGGCGCGCGGTTGGACGTGGTCACGACCACCACCCCCGCATCGAAGAGCTTCTGGAACAGCCGCCCCACGATCATCGCATCGGCGATATCGGTGATCTGCATCTCGTCAAAGCAGAGCAGCCGGAGTTCGGTCGCGATCTTCTCCGCCACGGGGAGGATCGCATCCTGCACCCCCCGCGCCCGCGCGTCATTCAGCCCTGCCTGCACTTCCTGCATGAAGGCGTGGAAGTGGACGCGACGCTTCTCCGGAATATCGACGGACTCCATGAACAGGTCCATCAGCATGGACTTGCCCCGCCCTACCCCGCCCCAGAGGTAAAGACCGGGGATCGGCTCCGCTGGCTTGCGGGTCAACCGGGCGAGAAAACCCTTGGGCTTGGGCGGCTGCGTCTCCAGCGCCGTGCGGATCGTCTCCAGCAATGGCAGGGTGGCTCGCTGCCCCGGATCCGCGCGCAACGTACCCTCGGCGACCTTGCGGTCGTAGATTTCGGTCAATGTGGCCATGGGTCAGTCCGTCCGAGTGTCGCGCGGCAATGGTCAAGGATGCGGCGCCAGGCGGGCCCCATCGCGGCTGTGCTCCAGATGAGCTTGCGCCCCTTCCGGTCGGTCAGTTCCGCGCCCTCCGGCATGTCGATGAGGATCTCCGGTTTGATATCCTCGCCATTGAGGGTGATCGCCGCCTGACGGGCGCGCCGCGCCACCACCCAGGGGAGTTTCGCGCGAATGAGGATAGGCCAGCGCCACGGGAACATGAACTCCCATGTGAACTTCACCGCGTAATCCTTTGGTAAGGCGGTCATATGGGGTTGCGCGCACCAGCTGATGAACCGCTCATCCGCGATCATCGGGCGGAAATCGCCGTGATTGGGGAAACGGGCGTCCAGCTCCCTGAAACGTTGCGCGATGTAATGCCCCTCGACCGGATGCCAGACCACGACAGAGGAATTGCCCCGGGCATAGTGCTTTCCCTTCGACAGCCGGTAGACCAGCCGCCCGAGGGCGCCAAAGGGAATGATCGCGCTTTGCAGCATGAGCACGGATCGCCGATCCTTCATGAAAGCGATGCCCCGAGACATGTCGCCTGTGATCACGGTATCCAGATCGACATAGGTGGCCGGCAGATCGACCGGCACCACGCCATCCTCGAACATCGCCAGCTTCGCCTGACAGCCGGAGCGGCGGAAGCGCTCACGCAGGAAGAACTCCGGGAACGGCCGCAGTATCACTGCGGGATCCAGTCCCGGCTTGGGAAGTTCGGTAATGAGGACGAAGCGCGGCACGCTTGCTGCCTGCCTGCGGATTTCTCCGACCAGATGGTTCAGAACTTCCACCGGATAACGCGTGCCCCAGCAGACCATGACGCATTGCCATGTCTCCGCACCGGCCATGTTCATCCTCCTGAAAGATCGCGTGCGACCCTATCCGCTGCCCGCGGGGGAAACAACCACCCCTCCGTTAAGCAGCATTCGTATTCCGTGATGCTCACATCACAAATCATCAATTGACGGCGGGAGAGCCCCTGCGCAAAACCTGAAAGCGAGGAGACATCTCATGACCAGCACCCTGCCCCGCGACCGCCTGTTCACCCCCATTCTCATCGGCGGCTGCATCATCATCCTGATCAGCTTCGCGATCCGCGCTTCCTTCGGGGTGTTCCAGATCCCGGTGGCGGAGGAGTTCGGCTGGCCGCGTTCGTATTTCTCGCTCGCCATCGCCATCCAGAACCTTGCCTGGGGGATCGGGCAGCCGGTGTTCGGCGCGATAGCAGAACGCTGGGGCGACAAGCGGGCGATCGTCATCGGCGCGCTGTTCTATGCGGCGGGGCTGGTGCTCACCGCATGGGCCTCCACCCCCGGCACGATCCAGTTGCTGGAGGTGCTGGTCGGATTCGGCATCGCGGGTACGGGGTTCGGTGTGATCCTCGCGGTCGTGGGACGGTCCGCCTCGGATGACAACCGCTCCCTCGCGCTTGGCGTGGTGACTGCGGCGGGCTCGGCGGGACAGATCATCGGTGCACCCATTGCCGAACTGCTGCTCGCTCAGTTCCCGTGGCAGACCGTGTTCATCATTTTCGCCATGGCCATCCTTTGCGCGCTCTTTGCCCTGCCCCTCATCCGCACGCCGGAGCGGGCAAGTACGGAGGTGGATGAGCCGATGGGGCGTGTCCTCGCCCGGGCGGTGAAGGACCCCTCCTATATCCTTATATTTCTTGGTTTCTTTTCCTGTGGCTATCAACTCGGGTTTATTACGGCGCACTTTCCTGCCTTCGTGACGGAACTTTGCGCTCCCATTACTGCCGGAAGCTGGCTCGCCTCCATCGGCATCACGACGACCTCGGCGCTGGGGGCACTGGCCATCGCGGTCATCGGGCTGATGAATGTCGGCGGCACCATCCTTGCGGGGATGCTGGGCAAGACTCATTCCAAGAAATACCTGCTCGCGGGCATCTACCTTGCCCGGACGGTCGTTTCGGCGGCCTTCATCATGGCTCCGGTGACACCCGGTTCGGTGCTGCTGTTCTCGGCCGCGATGGGGTCGCTCTGGCTCGCCACCGTGCCGCTGACATCTGGCCTTGTCGCGCAGATCTTCGGACTGCGTTATATGGGGACGCTCTATGGTCTCGTATTCTTCAGCCATCAGCTCGGCAGTTTCATGGGCGTGTGGCTGGGCGGCGCTCTCTATGACATGTATGGCAATTACACCCTGGTCTGGTGGATCGGCGTGGGGATCGGGGCGTTCTCGGCGCTCGTCCACCTGCCCGTGAACGAACGCCCCTATGCCATGCGCGGCGTGGCGGCTTGACGGTCAGGATTGCCAAGCTCACTGACCGGTTCAATTGCGACATAGATACGGCGCGACGCGGGACGGCGACACGAGATTTGCTGATATGCAAGCGGTGGAGAGGGCGGCTTAAGGCGACTTGCCCGAGCAACCGCCTCTTCATGACTGGATACCGCTGATGAGACGCGATGCCGCGCGCCATGGCAAACGGACGAGAGTGCATCGTGGCCTCACCCCCTGCCACCACGCCGGCGCTTTGGTGACACCCCTTCGACAGGACTGACGACCGGGACGGACAATATCCGATGATCCGAAGCGGAGAAGGCTCGCATTTGCTCGGGTGCTGGCGAATTCCCAAAGCGGACTGACACCCAAAGCCGACACCACAACGCTTAACCAATTGGCCGCGGCTTCGCGCCATGGATGCAGTTACCAGCAGCTTAACGGGCATCGCCCTCCGCGGCCAATGAGCCGGAGCCGCCCATTCCTTTGAGCAGGAGCGGGAAAACACAGCTCATGAGCAGGAGCAGGAGCAGGAGCAGGAAAAGCTCAGTCGCGTGACGCGACCATCTTCAACCTCTGCGCACCGACACGTCCGCCACAGGCGCTTCGGCCGCTTCTTGCGCGCCATGACCGGCGGGCCATCCGCTTCCGCGGCCAGTTAGCCACCCGCCGTCACGGCGAAGGAAATGTCGCTCTGCCCTATCCGTTCCGCGCGCGCCAGGCGTCGAGGATGTAGCGGCTCGTCATCAGGTCCAGATGCGCGCCGCCACCGTTCTTGCAGAGCGTGATTTCCTCCGCGCTCTCCCGCCGGAAATCACCCCGGTCGATGTCGTAGAAATCGGCGATCACGTCATCCTCGGTGATCACGCCCGCAGCGACAGGTTTCATCAACTCCCCGATGTGGTGAATGGTCGTCGCCCGCGCGTTGACGAAGATGCTGGCCCGCCGCATCGTCTCGTCATCCACCTCCCGCATGTCGGGGCGGTAGGCGCCGATCAGATCGAGATGCGTTCCCGGCTGGATCCAGCGACCCTCTATCACCGGTGTGGAGGACATGGTGCAGGTCGCGATGATGTCGGCGGTGCTCGCGGCCTCTTCCAGATCGCTCACCGCCCTTACGCCGGGATAGCGGAGCGCGAGCGCCTCGGCAGCATCCCTCTTTCGCGCCCAGACGCGGAAGCTCGCCTCGGGGAACGCGGCCGAATAGGCCTCGATCATGGAGGCTGCGACAGCCCCCGCCCCGACGATGAGGATGTGCCTGCTCTCCGGTCGTGCCAGCAATCGCGCGGCGAGCAGGCTGTCCCCCGCCGTCTTCCACTTGGTCACCAGATGAAAATCGACGAGGGCCAGGGGGTAGCCGGTCACATCGTCGAACAGCGTGACGACCCCGTTGACGAGCGGCCTGCCCGCCCTCCGGTTCTCCGGCACGATGGTCGCGGATTTCACCGCAACACCCAGCCCGTCGATCCAGGCGGAGCGCGAGAGAAGCGTATCGTCCTCCCGATAAAGAAACGTATCGCCGATGCCCGAAAGCGGCAGCAGGTGCCCCTGCTTCAACGCCTCCGTCAGCGCGATCCAGTCGAGATGGGCCTCCACCTCCGGACCGATGATCTCAATGGTCATGGCCGTGCTTCCTCCTCCGTCAGCAAGCCTTCCTGGACGAGCCGCCGCCCCCAGCCCTCAGGGCCGTCGAAATGGTGTGTCCGCCATCCTCGCGCGCTGGCCGCCGCGATATTATCGATCCGGTCATCAGTGAAGAGGAGGTCGCCGGGCGCAACGCCGCTGTCCTGCTCCAGAATCGCGTAGATGCGAGGGTCCGGCTTGATGACCTTCAGTTCGCCGGAGACATAGCGGCGGTCGAATTCATCCAGAAACGGATAGGCCTTCCGGGCGAGCGCGAATGTCTCCACTCCGAAGTTGGTCAGGGCAAAGACCGGGATCCCCTTCCGCCGAAGCGCCCGCAACAGATGCACCGAACCGGGTATCGCCGGCTGCGCGATATCCAGCCAGCGGTCGTGCCACAGCCGGATCTGCGGCCTCCAGGCGGGGTGACGGTCGGCGGCGGCATAAACGGCATCGCGAAAGCTCTCGCCCCGGTCTATGCCATCGTTCATGCCGTGCAGGTCGATCTCCGCGAACATCCGCGCGCGGTCTCCGGCGGGCATGACGCCATCGAAGAAGCGCTCCGGCTGCCATTCGATCAGCACGTTGCCGATGTCGAAGACAACGGCGCTTGGGGGCTGTGCGGTCATGGGGCTTCCTTCATCGCGGCGCGAAGCTCACGCTCCAGCGCATCCAGAAAACGGGATCGGTCGGCCTTGGCGAAGGGGCGCCCGCCACCCTGCAGGAAGGGATCGGCGGAACGGATATCCGCCATCAGGTTCCGCTGGGCCAGCACTGGACCGATATTGGCCTGTGTCAGCACGGACCCCTCCGGCCGCACGACGCGCGCGCCCCGTTCGATCACCCGCGCGGCGAGCGGGATGTCATTCGTCACCACGACATCGCCGCGCGCCGCCCGCTCGGCGATCCAATCGTCCGCAACGTCGGGCCCAGCCGGGACAAAGATCATCTCCACCAGCGGGTTCGGCGAGGGGCGAAGCCCGCCGTTCGACACCATGAACAGCCGCAGCGTGTGGCGAGTCGCGACCCGCTCCGCCTCCGCCTTGACCGGGCAAGCATCCGCATCGACATAGATCGCCGTCATGGCATGAGCACCCTTGCAATGATGAGCGGGAGCGTGATCACACTCGCCGCCGTGGAGAAGAGAATGGCCGTGGAAACGCGCAGCGGCGCCACGCCGTAGTGCTGGGCGAGCATGTAGACATTGCCCGCCACCGGCAGCGCGGCCGTCGCCACCATCAATCCCGCCGCGAATGGGTCCACAGGGAGCAGCCAGAACGCCACCACGGCGCAGGCGAGCGGATGCAGCAGCAGCTTCACCGCGGAGAGCCACGCGGCGACCGCAGGCCGCTCCGCATTCCGCCCCGCGAGCGAGGCACCAATGGCAAACAGCGCGCAAGGCGTTGCCGCCGCGCCAAGGAGCGTGACGAATTCCTTCGTGGGCGCGGGCAGCGGAACGCCCGAGGCCGACCACAGAACACCCGCCCCCATGGACACGATCATCGGATTGCCGATGAGGCCGCGCAGGAGCGAGGGGAAGATCCGCAGGTCGAACCGCCTGTCCCGCCACAGCGTCATGATGACGGTGATGAGCGTGGAGAACACGACAAGGTCGATAAGCAGCATGATGAGGATCGGCGCAGCCGCCTTGGGGCCAAGCAGGGTCACGAACATCGGCAGGCCGAAGAAGCCGGTGTTGCCCACCACGCCGCATTGCGCCTCCACCGCGGCCTCCGCCACAGAGCAGCCCCGAAACAGCGCGACCGCTCCCGTCAGCGCATAAACCGCGAGGCTCGCAGCAGCGTAGGCGGTAATGAAAACCGGCTCATTCAGCGCGGAGAGCGGAAGCTGCGCCGCAAAGCCGAACAGCATCGCCGAGAGCGGCAGGAAGAACACGAACCGTGTCAGCCACGCCGTTGCCTCCGGGGTGCAGAAACCCCGCCGCGCCGCGATCCAGCCAAGGCCGATCAGCGCGAAAAAGGGCAAGGTCTTGAGAAACACCGGAAGCATCGGTTTCGCCTAGCATGGTCGGCGCTGCCGAGCCAGTGTTCCGCGTATCCCGGCGCCATGCTGTGTCGGCGGGAGCGCGATGGTCGCCCGATACTCGGTCCGCGTGCAGGCAGGCGAGCGCCGGGAGAGAGGAGCTCGCCTGCCCCGATGGCGGGTGTGGGCCAGGGCGATGATTTTCAAGCTCCGGTGAGCGCGCGACGATGAGGAAGGCCGCAAGCGTCAGATGCAGCCTCGGCGTCGATCTTGACAGGATCATCGCCTGCCCGCGATCATCGCCCCCTCCATGCTGGCGTTTTCCGCCCCTCGCCGGCACGCGGACGATCTCTCTCTTCGCGTTCCAACGCTGTCAGCCGCCGTTCATGGCCGCCGTGGCTGCGCCCCCATCGCTGACAGCCGAACCCGTGCCGATCACCGCGCCCATGCCTGACCACGCGCATCGGATCGGCGGAGCATCAAGATGCCCCGACGGCATCCGCGCGGGCCGATCATGGCCCCCACTCCATCGGCTCCCCGTCTCCGGCTGCGCGCTGATCCGACGGTCAGTCGTCCATCCGGTAACTGTCATGGCAGCTCTTGCACGCCCCCGCCATCGGCCGGAAACCGGCGGCGAGCGTCTCTGCAGAGGTCGCGTCGATGGCTTTGGCGGCGGAGGCGAGCTTGTCGGCATGGGCGACGAAATCGTCCCATTTCTCCCAGATGACCGGAAGCGCTTCTGAGGCGGGATCGCTCTCTCGCGGCTTGAATACGGCTGGGATACGCTCGGCATCGGCGGCGATGGTGCCTGCTGCGGCTTGGGCGGCCTGGCCCTCGAACGGCGCCTTCTGCTGAACCATGTCGGCGATGGACTTCAGGTTCCGGCCGATATCCTTCATCAGCGCCATCCGCTCCCGCACCGCGGGGTTGGTTGCCTCGCCCTCCGCATGGACCGGGCCGGACACTGTGCCGAGGCAGAGAAGTCCGAGAGCGAGAAACAGGCCGGGCGCTCGCGCCGACCGAGGGGTAGCTACCGTCTTCACGTGGCTGTCTCCTCCAGATTGTCCATTGATCTTAACATGAACGAGGCGGTTGAACAGCTTATTGGCACCCGGCTCCTTCGCCGACAGGAATGTGCTGCTTAGGCGTCGGTTGCGGCTTGGACTGAACAGTCTTGGTGCCATCCCATGGCTCTGCTGCCCGCGGGGCGTCGCGGTGATGCATAAACTCGCCCAGACAGACGCGGGCGACGCGGGCTCTGGCGGGCCGCGCGGCGTCCGAAAAGCAGTTTTCGCGTCGAAAGGAGGCATCGGACGCAACGGACGCGGTTGGTCAGAAGTATCCGATCCGCGCCTGCAAGGCATTAAGGACTAAAACCGGCCTCGCGGCACCATGGGCGGCGACAGGATCTCCCTCGCCCTTCGTACCAACAGACCCACTTTGCGCCAGTTGACCAGCGGCAAACGAAGGCTGAGCGGCGCATGCCCTTCGGGGCGCAGAATGCCCGCGGGACCGCATGCAGGTCCACCGTCGAGCGGCTGCCGGGTAACGAGCGGATGCGGCCGCGGGACAGGCCGAGTGTAGGCGATCACCCACCACTCTTATGGCTCACGCAGAAGCGGCTTCAGGGACGGTCGTTGCACGGCGCGGCGGCAAGCCTCCGGCACCGCCGCGCTGCAACCACCGCCGCGGGGGCTCATCTGCAACCTGGCCCAAGTGTAGCCTCGACCCGAGCCGAGAGCAGGCCGCGCGAGCCGGGCTTTTCACTGATCGAGCTGCCGGGAGATGATGATCTTCTGGATGTCCGAGGTGCCCTCGTAGATCTGGCACACCCGCACATCGCGATAGATGCGCTCCAACGGAAAATCCTGCATGTAGCCATAGCCGCCAAAGGTCTGCAGGGCACCGGAGACCACCGCCTCCGCCGTCTCGGACGCGAAGAGCTTGGCCATCGCCGCCTCGTTCAGGCAGGGAAGGCCCGCGTCTTTCATCCGCGCCGCCAGCAGCACGAGCTGCCGCGCCGCCTCCAGCTTGGTGCGCAACTCCGCCAGCCGGAACGCCACGGCCTGATGTTCGATCAACCGCTTGCCCATGGAGGTCCGCTCGCGCGCATAGGCCACGGCTGCGTCGAAGGCCGCCTGCGCCATCCCGACCGACTGCGAGGCGATGCCGATCCGACCCGCCTCAAGGCTGGACAGCGCGATACGGTAGCCCTCCCCCTCTCCACCGATACGGTATTCCTCCGGGATCTCCAGCTCCGTGAAACGGAGGGAGCAGGTGTCGGAACAGCGCTGACCCAGCTTCTCCTCCACCTTCGCCACTTCGTAGCCCGGCGCGGAGGTCGGTGTCAGAAAGGCGGTGATCCCCTTCCGCGTACCGTCCAGCGTAGCGAAAAGAATGCACCACCCGCCGATCTGGCCAGAGGTGATGAATTCCTTGCCGCCGTTGATGACGTAGCGATCGCCGCGTTTCTCCGCCTTCGTGCGGATCGCGGCGGCGTCGGAACCGGCATGGGCTTCGGTCAGAGCAAAGGCGCCGATGAATTCCCCCTTTGCCGCGGGGCGGAGCACCTGCTCCTTCTGAAAGTCGCTGCCGAAGCGGGTGAGGATCGCGTTGAAAGGCGCGTTATGCACCGACATGATCGTCGAGATCGCGCCATCCCCAGCGGCGATCTCCATCAGAGCCAGTGCGTAGCTGACGTAATCCGCCCCGACCCCGTCCCATTCTTCCGGCACCGTCATGCCAAGGAACCCGAGTTCCGCCATGTCGGCAAACAGGGACGGCTCCACCGTCTTTGTCCTGTCGCGCTCGGCCGCGCCGGGCGCGAGGACATCCTGCGCAAAGGCGCGGGCGGTGTCGCGGATCAGGGTCTGTTCTTCGTTGTACATTCTTGATCCCTATCGACCGATAAAGGCAGGTGTCCGTTTGGCGGTGAAGGCAGCGGTGCCTTCGGCGAAATCCGCCGTGCCTGTGCCCGCGAGAAAGGCCGCGCGTTCCTTCTCCAGCTGCTCGGCGAGAATTGTACGCTCCGCCTCATCCACGAGCCGCTTGGACTGGCCGAAGGCGAGCGTCGGTCCCTGTGCCAGCGTCTCCGCGAGTGCCCGTACCCGGGTGTCCAGATCGTCGGGAGGCACCACCTCGTTGATCAGTCCCCAGTCGCGGGCGGTTTCCGCATCGAGCACCCGGCCCATCAGCAGAAGCTCCATCGTCCTCGCCCGTCCGATGAGCCGCGGAGCGAACCACGTGGCACCGCAATCGGGCGAAGAGCCGAGCTTTTCGTAGGCCATGAGGAACTTTGTTCCCGCAGCGGCGACGACGATATCAGCGGTCATCATCAGCGACAGTCCGGCCCCGGCCGCAGCCCCCCGCACGGCCGCGATCACCGGCGCATCCGCCCGCCGGAGTGCCACGATGGCCGGATTGAGGGCATCGAGAAGATCATTCACCACGGGCACCGCAACGTCGGGACCGCCGGCGAAGCTCGCCACATCGCCGCCGGCGACGAAGGCGCGTCCCTCCCCTGTCAGCACGATGGCGCGCACCCCCTTCAGCGCAACCACCTCCCGCACAGCAGCAAGGAACGCGCGTGCGAGCGGCACGTTCAGCGCGTTCAGCACCTCCGGCCGGTTGAAGGCGATACGCGCAATGCCGGTTTCGCCGTCAAAGTCGGTAAGGATCAGATCACTCACGGCTTGGCCTTGTCGGTGATGGCCGAAATCACCGGCGATGACACGAAACGCGGTCCATAGGCGTATTCCAGTGCGCCCATGCGCTTCCTGAGTTCCTCTTCTCCCAGGTGACGGGCGAAGTAAATCGGACCGCCGAGATGCACCGGGAACCCCCAGCCCATGACTGCGCCATAGTCAGCCTCCGCCGCGAGCGCCACCGCCCCGCCCTGAAGCGCGGTTGCCGCGGTCGAGACCTGACAGAACAGCAACCTGTCCTTCACATCCTCCAGCGAGACGGTGTCCACGGCCTTTTTGAAGGTGGTTATGCCGCTCGCCCCGTCACGGATGTCTTCCGGTGTGAGTGACATGCCGAGCTGGCTCGCCGCGGTCTGAAGCGTTTCATCCGAGACCCCTTCCGCCCGGAGCAGACGCGTCTCCTCCAGCAGCGCGGAAAGGCCTGCCGTCACATAGGGGCCCTTCGGATCGGTCACGTTGCGTCCTGCCTTAGCGGCGGCGACCCGCGCTTCGAACGTGACCCAGATCATGGCTGGCGCAACATCGCCGGTCACGAGCGTGCCGAAATAATCCCGCTCGATCTTCAACCCCGCGTCGATCGGCACGCGCGTGCCCTCGAACACGCAGGAGAGAATGGCCTTCGGAGCAGGCTGGTGACCGCCGGTTTCAGCCAGAACCTTTGCATTCCAGGTCGTGAAGAGATCCATCACCTCGGCGGATTCAGGCGCTGGTCCGGGCAGGGCGAAACCCTTCTCATCCCAGGGCTGGACGGATCTGACGCGTCCTTCGCGGATCGCGGATTTTGCAGCAGAGAGCAGGCTTTCCGGCGGCACGACCTCATCGAGAATACCTGCCTCCAAAGCCTCGGATACGGTCATCGGCTGCCCCTCGACCAGAACCGGCAAGGCGCCGGGAATACCGATGATCCGCGGCAGGCGCTGTGTGCCACCAGCACCCGGCAACAGGCCCAGCGTCACTTCCGGCAGGCCGAACCGCGCCTTCGGGTTCTCCGCCGCGATCCGGTAGGTGCAGCCGAGCAGGATCTCCAGCCCGCCGCCGAGCGCGGTGCCCGGCGCGGCACCCACAACGGGTTTGCCGGAGGTTTCAAACGCGCGGACCATCGCGCCCAGTGTGCCGATCCTACCGGAGGCGGCCTCCGGCGTCAGGTCATAGAGGTCGTGCATGATCGCGAGATCGGCTCCGGCGACGAAATCCTTCTTGCCGGAGGTCAGCACGACGGCCTTGACCGCCGGATTGGCCGCGAGCGCGCGCGCTTCCGCGTCCAGCGCATCGGTGAGCGCCCAGTCGATCACGTTCATGCTCCGCCCTGGCATGTCGATGGTGACTGTCGCGATGCCTTCTGCGTCGATATCGGTCGTGAACATGTCTCTCAGACCCTTTCGATGATCGTTGCAACGCCCATGCCCGCCCCGATGCAGAGCGTGACGAGGGCCGTCTCCTTGTCCTGCCGCTCCAGTTCATCGAGCGCGATGCCAAGGATCATCGCCCCCGTCGCCCCGAGCGGATGGCCCATCGCAATGGCGCCGCCATTGACGTTGACGCAAGCCGGGTCGAGGTCAAGCGCCTCGGTGAAGCGAATGGCAACGGCGGCGAAGGCCTCGTTGATTTCATAAAGATCAATGTCCCCCGGCGTCATTCCTGCCCGCCTCAATGCCTTCTCGGCGGCAAAGGACGGCGCGGTGAGCATGATCGTCGGTTCCGAGCCGATCTCGGCAAAGGCGCGGATGCGGGCGCGGGGACGCAACCCCTGTGCGGCACCCGCCTCCCGCGTGCCGATGAGCACCGCCGCCGCGCCGTCCACGATGCCGCTGGACGAGCCCGCGTGGTGCACATGGTCGATCTCGCCCACCTCTGGGTATCGCAGGCGGGCGATGGCGTCGAAGCCCATCTCCGACCCCATGCGCGCGAAGGAAGGGCGGAGCTTTGCCAGATCCGCCACAGTCGCATTGCCGCGCACCGTCTCGTCCCGGTCGAGCATCACCCGCCCGACCCGATCGCGTACCGGCACGACAGAGCGGTCGAACCGCCCCTCGCTCCAGGCACGGGCAGCGCGGCGGTGGCTTTCGACGGCGAAGGCGTCCGTCCGCTCCCGCCCGTAGTGCCATTTCGTCGCGATGAGATCGGCGGAAATTCCCTGCGGCACAAAGCGTGTGTGGAAGGAGACCTGCGGATCGGAACTCCATGCCCCGCCATCCGACAGCATCGGGATGCGGGACATGCTCTCCACCCCGCCGGTCACCACCATGTCCGCCTGACCCGCCATGACCTTGGCGGCGCCCATGTTGGTCGCCTCCAGCCCCGAGCCGCAGAAGCGGTTGATCTGGACCCCCGCCACATCCTGCGCATAGCCCGCCTGAAGTGCGGCGATGCGGGGCAGCACCTGCCCCTGCTCACCCACTGGCATGACGATGCCCATCACGATGTCGCTCACCGCCCCGGTGTCCAGCCCGTTGCGGTCCCGCACTGCCTCCAGCACGGTGGTGGCAAGGGTGACGGACGTTGCCGGATGCAGGGCGCCATCCGGCTTGCCCCGGCCGCGCGGGGTGCGCACGGCATCGTAGATACAGGCCTCGGTCATGATCCCCCCTTCGCGGCTTACCGCGGCGCCATGCGGATCGCGCCGTCCAGCCGGATCGTCTCGCCGTTCAGCATCTCGTTCTGGATGATGTGCAGCGCGAGCGCGGCATATTCCTGCGGGCGGCCAAGGCGCGAGGGGAACGGCACCATCTTGCCCAAGCTTTCCTGTGCCGCTTCCGGCAGGCCCTTCAGCATCGGCGTCTCGAAAATGCCCGGCGCGATGGTGCAGACGCGGATGCCGATCTGCGCGAATTCCCGCGCCGCAGGCAGCGTCAGCCCGGCGACCCCCGCCTTGGAGGACGCATAGGCCGTCTGCCCGATCTGCCCCTCGAAAGCCGCGACGGAGGCGGTGTTGATGATGACACCCCGTTCGCCGGAAGCCTGCGGCTCCAAGCCCTGGCAGGCATCGGCAAAGAGCCGCAGCATGTTGAACGTACCGATCAGGTTCACTTCGATCGCGCGGCGATAGTCGTCAAGCGGCATGACGCCGTTCCGCCCCAGCACCTTCTGAGCCGGCGCGACACCCGCACAGTTGATGAGCACGCGCGGGGCGCCAAGGTCATCGAGGATCCTCGCGAAAGCCGCTTCGCCGCTTTCCGCCTTCGACACATCGCACTGCACGGCGATACCGCCGATCTCCTCCGCAGTCTTGCGCGCGCCTTCCTCGTTGTAATCCACCAGCGCCACCTTTGCGCCGCCCGCGGCCAATGCCCGCGCCGTCGCATCGCCGAGCCCGGAGGCCCCCCCGGTGACGACAGCGACGATTCCCTTGATATCCATATGTCCCTCCTTCCGGCGCAGGGCCGGTGACTTCGGTCGAGACGCTAGCACGGCGATGAATGTTACTGAATAGTAAAATTCACAAATGATATTTCATTGTAATCAGCTACTTGCGAGATATTGCCAAAGGGTTGGCGATTTTCCTCTCTCGCGAGAGAGAATAACAGAATGTGCCAATCCGCCGCAGTCTCCGCTTGATTTTCGAGATGACGCGGCGTATCCGCATCAGCGGGACACCTCTCCCCAACGAGAGGCGATTATCTGTAAGGATACCAGCGATGGCGATCTCCGCTCCGGCTCAACGCCCGGCTAATCCGCGTTTTTCTTCTGGCCCCTGCGCCAAGATCCCCGGCTTCACCCTCGACATGCTGTCCGACGCGCCGCTTGGCCGCTCGCACCGTGCTGCCGTCGGCAAGGCGAAGCTCAAAGAGGCGATCGACCTCACCCGTGAAATTCTGAACGTGCCGGCGGACTACCGCATCGGCATCGTGCCCGCCTCCGACACCGGCGCCGTGGAAATGGCGCTGTGGAGCCTGCTGGGCCAGCGCCCGGTGGAAATGCTTGCCTGGGAAAGCTTCGGCGAAGGCTGGGTCACCGATGTGGTGAAGCAGCTGAAGATCGATGCGACGGTGAAGAAGGCCGGCTATGGCGAGATCGTCGATTTCGCCACAGTGGACTTCGACAAGGATGTCGTCTTCACCTGGAACGGCACCACCTCCGGCGTGCGTCTGCCGAACGGCAATGCGATCCCTGCCGACCGTCAGGGCCTGACCATCTGCGACGCGACCTCGGCGGCTTTCGCCATGGACTTGCCGTGGGACAAGCTCGATGTCGTGACCTTCTCCTGGCAGAAGGTGCTGGGCGGTGAGGGCGGGCATGGCGTCCTGATCCTGTCGCCCCGTGCGGTGGAGCGGCTGGAAAGCTATGCGCCTGCCTGGCCGCTGCCCAAGATCTTCCGCATGACCAAGGGCGGCAAGCTGATCGAAGGTATCTTCGTCGGCGAGACGATCAACACACCTTCCATGCTCTGCGTGGAGGACTACCTCGTCGCGCTGAAATGGGCGAAGGCGCTTGGCGGGCAGAAGGCGCTGATCGCGCGGGCGGAAGCCAATGCCAAGGCACTGAACGACTTCGTAGCGACCAAGGACTGGATCGCCAACCTCGCCGCCGATCCGGCCACGGCTTCCTGCACCTCCGTCTGCCTGAAGTTCACCGACCCGCGGATCAAGGATGCTGCCGCCTTCGCCAAGGCCGTCGCCAAGCGGCTGGAGAAGGAAGGCGTAGCGCTGGACGCCGGTGCCTACCGCGACGCTCCTCCCGGCCTGCGCATCTGGTGCGGCTCCACCGTGGAAACCTCCGACGTGGAAGCGCTGCTGCCCTGGATCGAATGGGCCTTCGAGGCCGAGATCGAAGCTCAGGCCGTCGCCGCCTGATCCCTGTCCCTTGCGAGACCGCCCCTGCTGACGCGGGGGCCAACCCCTCCATTCAAGGAGCCTGAAATGGCACCCAAAGTTCTGGTTTCCGACGAGCTTTCCGAAACCGCCGTCCAGATTTTCCGCGACCGCGGCGTCGAGGTGGATTACCTGCCGAAGATCGGCAAGGACAAGGACGCGCTGGCCGAGATCATCGGCAAGTATGATGGCCTCGCCATCCGCTCCGCCACCAAGGCCACGGAGAAACTGCTGGAGAAGGCCACCAACCTGAAGGTCATCGGCCGCGCCGGGATCGGCGTGGACAACGTGGACATCCCGGCCGCCTCCAAGCGCGGCATCATCGTGATGAACACGCCATTCGGCAACTCCATCACCACCGCCGAACATGCGATCGCGATGATGTTCGCGGTTGCCCGCCAGCTTCCCGAAGCCTCCGAATCCACCCATTCCGGGAAATGGGAGAAATCCCGTTTCATGGGTGTCGAGCTGTTCAACAAGACGCTCGGCGTGATCGGCGCGGGCAATATCGGCGGCATCGTCTGTGACCGGGCGCTCGGGCTCAAGATGAAGGTCGTGGCCTACGACCCCTTCCTGTCCGAAGAACGCGCCAAGCAGACGGGCGTGACCAAGGTCGAGCTGGACGAACTGCTGGCGAAAGCCGATTTCATCACGCTGCACGTGCCGCTGACCGACAAGACCAAGGGCATCCTGAACGCCGAGAACATCGCCAAGACGAAGCCCGGCGTGAGGATCATCAACTGCGCCCGCGGCGGACTGGTGGATGAAGCCGCTCTGGCCGAAGCGCTGAAATCCGGCCATGTCGCGGGAGCCGCCTTCGACGTGTTCGAGGTGGAGCCGGCCAAGGAAAGCCCGCTCTTCGGCCTGCCGAACGTCGTGGTCACGCCGCACCTCGGCGCGTCCACCACGGAAGCGCAGGAGAACGTGGCGCTGCAGGTGGCCGAACAGATGTCGGACTACCTGCTGACCGGCGCCGTGTCGAACGCGCTCAACATGCCGTCCGTCACCGCTGAGGAAGCCGCCGTGATGGGACCGTGGCTGAAACTGGCGGGGCATCTGGGCGCCTTTGTCGGGCAGATGACGGATGAGCCGATCAAGGCGATCAACGTGCTCTACGATGGCACCGTGGCGAAGATGAACCTCGCCGCGCTGAACGCCTCGGTGATCGCGGGTGTGATGAAGGCGAGCAATCCGGACGTCAACATGGTCTCCGCTCCGATCATCGCTAAGGAACGGGGAATTCAGGTCTCCACCACCAGCCAGGAGAAATCCGGCACGTTCGATGCCTATATCAAGGTGACGATGGTGACGGAGACGCGCGAACGCTCCATCGCGGGCACCGTGTTCTCCGACGGCAAGCCGCGGTTCATTCAGGTCAAAGGCATCAACATCGACGCGGAAGTGGGGGAGCACATGCTCTACACAACCAACAACGATGTGCCCGGCATCATCGGTGCGCTCGGCACCACGCTTGGCCAGCATGGTGTGAACATCGCGAACTTCACGCTGGGCCGCTCGTCTGTCGGCAAGGATGCGATCGCCATCCTCTATCTGGACGAGCCTCTGGATGGCCCGACGCTGGACGCGCTGCGGGACACCGGGCTGTTCAAGCAGGTTCGCCCGCTGGAATTCGCGGCCGCCTGAACCTGCCGCGATGCAAGATGAAAAAGCCGCGCCCCCGAGCGCGGCTTTTTCATGACGTGGGCGGGACATGTGAGAGCTGAAAGGGAAACTTCGGACCCTTCATCGCGAGGGCCCTCGGGAGGAGGCAACACTACTGTCCTGCTCGACGAGCGTGCGCGCCGCCCGGGCCTCAACCGCCCAGAAGCTTCAGCCAGACCCAGATCGTGAGCATGGAGGCCGCCGTTCCAAGCAGGACGGAGGAGGCAGCCACGCGCTTGGCAGCGCCATACATGTTGGCAAACAGATAAGCATTCGCACCCGGCGCCATTGTCGCTGTCTGCACGGCAGAGCGGAACCCGTCGAACGGAAGACCGAATGCCTTGCCCATAAGCCAGACCATCGCGGGATGCCCGATCAGGGACAGGAAGCAGATCAGCAGGATGAGCTTCATGTCCCCCTCCGGCCGGTAGCGGAACAGCACACCGCCCAGACCGAAAAGCGCCGCGGGCAGCGCTGCCTGCGCCATCATGTTGACCGCGCCCCACAGCGGCCCGGGCAACTGCAGACCGGTGAGATTCACGACAAGGCCGGTGGTTACGCCCATCACGAGCGGATTGTGGAACATCGCATTCAGCACCTGCACCGCCACCCGCGCGGGACTTTTCGCGGCATGACGGCTGCGGATCACTTCCATCATCGTGATGCCGAGGCCGTAGAGAATGGGCGAGTGGAACGCGATGATGAGGTAATTGCCCGCCAGCCCCTCCGGCCCGAAGGCGCGTTCCGCGATGGGAATGCCGAGCAGCAGGGAGTTGGAGAACATGCAGCAGAAGCCAACCGCCACGCAATCCTCCGGCGGCCGCTTGAAGGCATAGCGCGTGGCCCCGGCCCCGATCAGAAAGCACAGGATCGCCGGGATGAAGAAGCTCGCCAACAGCCGGATATCGAAGTTCTGACCGAGGTCGAGCGTGGCGATACCGCGGAACAGCACGAAGGGAATCGCGAAATTCTGCGTGAAGCGCATCAGCGCATCGACCATCTGGTCTGTGAACAACCCCCGCCATGCGATGAAGTAACCAAAGCCGATGACCAGAAAGACCGGGAGGATGACATCGACCAAAGCCTGCATCAGAGATCGTAGCTCAGGGTCAGCCCGTCATAAGCCGGCACGACGTTGTCCGGCGTCTCGGCCATCACGTCGTCGTAGTCCAGGTCGATGTGCATGTTGGTGATCACGGCCTCCCGCGGGGCGGCGCGCGTGATCCAGCCCAGCGTACGCTCCAGATGGGCATGGGTCGGATGCGGCTTGCGCCGGAGCGCGCCCACGATCCAGCAGTCCAGCCCGGAAAGCACGGGCCAGGCATCGTCGGTCAGTTCAAGCGCGTCGGGAAGGTAGGCCACGTCCCCGATACGGAAGCCCAGGGCGTCGATGCTGCCGTGGTTCGCGCGGAAAGGCACGAACGGGATCGTGCCCCCTGCACCCGTGACCTCGAATGCGCCGGTGATCGGCTGGAGGTTCAGGATCGGCGGATAGGAGGAACCGGGCGGCTGCACAAAGACATAGTCGAACCGGTGCAGCAGCGCCTCCGACGTCGGCTCGTCCGCCCAGACGTCGAGCCTGCGGCGGATGTTGAACACCACCTGCCGCAGATCGTCGATCCCATGAACATGGTCGGCATGCGCATGGGTATAGACAACGCCGTCAAGCTCCCCCACCCCGGCGCGGAGAAGCTGAGTGCGCAGATCCGGCCCGGTGTCCACAAGCACGCGTGTGATACCTTCCGGCGTCTCGCGCGTGACGAGCAACGCACAGCGGAGCCGTGCGTTCTTCGGGTTGGCCGGGTCGCATTCCCCCCAATGGCCGCCCAGGCGCGGCACCCCGGCAGAGGATCCGCAGCCCAGAACGGTATAGCTGATCCGCCCCGTCATGCCGCATCCGCCTTTCGCGCCGCGCGGGGGAAGAGGCGGTCGAAGTTATCGGAGGTCAGGCGCGCGAAATCGGCATAGTCCATGCCCAGCGTCTCCGCCCCCTTGCGCGCCGTGAAAGCGGTATAGGCCGGTTCGTTGCGGCGGCCCCGGTGGGGCGGCGGAGCAAGATAGGGCGAATCCGTTTCGACCAATATGCGTTCCCGAGGAGCGGCGGCGAAGATATCGCGCAGATCACCGGATTTCGGAAAGGCGGTGATCCCAGACATCGAAAGATAGAAACCGATGGCCAGCGCCGCTTCCGCCAGCTCGGCGGAGGAGGTGAAGCAATGCATGACGCCGGTGAAGGCGCCCCTTGCATGTTCCTCCGTCAGGATACGCGCCATGTCGGCATCGGCATCCCGGGAGTGGATGATGAGCGGCAGGCCCGTCCGCCGCGCGGCGTCGATATGGAGCCGGAGGCTCAGCGCCTGCGCCTGCGCACTGTCGGCGGAGTAGTGATAGTCGAGCCCGGTTTCGCCGATCCCCACGCATAGCGTATCCTCCGACAGCGCCAGAAGCTCCGCCAGCGTCACCGGCGGCTCCTCCGCCACCGACATCGGATGGAGACCCGCCGCATAGAACACGCCATCGAAGCGCCCTGCGATGCGACGGACGGTGGGCAAGCTGCCCATCCGCGTGCAGATCGTGACCATCCGCGTCACGCCAGCTGCACGGGCACGGGCCACCACATCGTCCAGCTCCCCCTGAAAGTCGGGAAAGTCGAGATGACAGTGGCTGTCAACGATTTCGGGAACCGCGTCGGCGGGGGAAGCGGAAGGGGAGGAATGATCGGTCATCGGTGCCTCAACGGGCGGCCACTGCCGCCGCCGTCTCGTCCAGTGTCAGAACCATATCAAGGAGAAGCGTGGCAGGGTCAAGGTTCACCGCCCGCCCCTGTCGCGCGCGGGCGCCTGCCGTCTCCTGGACCCGGGCCCAGAGGCGGGCGGCCGCGAGGTCCGGGGAAAGCCGCCCGAGCAGCGCCCCTTCCCCCGGCAGGGCCTCCAGTTCAGGCGGTCCCGCGACGCCCGTCCGGGCGAGGCGGGCCAGAAACAGGTCGAGCAGCGTGAGGATCAGATCGAAGGCCGCCTCGTTCCCCCGGCCCGCCCCACGTTCCGCCAGCGACAGGGCAGCCTGCCTGTCGATGCCCGGCGCCTTTGCCATGAGCGCGAGGATCTGGCCGTAAAGCTCGGCGCCTCCCCCTGTCCCAAGGCGCACTGCATCGCCCACGGATCCGCCGGAAAGCGCGGCCAGCGCCGCCCCCTCCCCACTCACGCCCGCGCCATCCAGGGCCCGGGACAGGTCGGCCTGATCCAGCGGGCGGAGCCGCAGCTCACGGCAGCGGGACCGGATGGTCGGCAGCAAACGGGAGGGCTGATGGCTCACCAGCAGAAGCACCGCCCCCTCCGGCGGCTCCTCCAGCACCTTCAGCAGCGCGTTCGCGGCATTGGGGTTCATCTCGTCGGCCGTATCCACAATCACCACGCGGCGACCGCCCTCCGCCGCCGAGAGGCCGAAGAAACCGCGCAGGCGGCGCACTTCGTCCACCGGTATTTCTGCCCTGAAGCGGCCCGCCTTTTCGTCATAGGGTCTGCGGATCAGCAGGAGGCGCGGCTCGCTCAATGCCCGCAGGCGATGGGCCAGAGCATCGTCCTGCGGCGGATCGAGGGTCGCACCGAACATCCCGGGCTCGGGAGGGTGAAGCAGGTAGCGCGCGATCCGCCACGCCAGCGTGGCCTTGCCGATGCCGCGCGGGCCGGTGAGAAGCCAGCCGTGATGCAGCCGTCCGGTCTCCACCGCGTCGAGGAAGGCTCCCTCCGACGCTTCCTGACCGTAAAGACGTTGCGTTTCACGGGGATGGGGTACGCCTTCCAGCCGGTCGGATTCAGGAAGATCGTCGCTCATTCCGCCGCACCCAGCGCCGCGCGTACGCGGGCCGCCACGGCGTCCTCATCACCACTGCCATCTATCACACGGCAACGGCCGGGAAACTCGCGCGCCAGCGCCAGAAACCCCTCCCGCATCCGCGCCTGAAGCGGAAGACCGAAATCCTCGAACCGCTGCTCCGCGCCAGGTCGGGCGCGGGCGCGGGAGAGGCCGGTTTCGGCGTCGATGTCGATGATGAAGGTCAGGTCCGGTTCCACCCCGATCATCAGGTCGTGCAGACGGTCCACCATGGCCCGCAGATCTCCCCGGCTAACGCCCTGATAGACGCGGGTGGAATCGGCGAAGCGATCGCAGACGACCCATTGCCCTGCCGCGAGCGCGGGACGGATCGTGCGTTCCAGGTGATCCCGGCGAGCCGCGGTAAAGAGCAGAAGCTCCGTTTCCGGCGACCAGCGATCCGGCTCCCCCTCAAGAACGAGACGCCGGATCTCCTCTGCGCCGCGCGATCCCCCCGGCTCCCGCGTGAGCAGAATCTCCTGCCCCTCCGTTGCAAGGGCTGCTGCCAGTCGACGGGCCTGAGTGCTTTTGCCCGACCCGTCTATGCCTTCAAAGCTGATGAACACGCGCCCCTCCGCCCGGTTCGGCGGGAAGCGGCCGGGATCCGCTCAGAACTTCGCCCCACCGGCGGGGGCGCTCTCCGCTCCCGTCATGCGGTGCACCAGCACACGCGCTGCCGTCAAGAGCCGCGTGCCGAAGCCGCCCTCCGCCACTGCCGTCGCGGTGACGAGTGGGACACGCCGCGGCTCCATGTCAGGCATACGGATGACCAGTTCGCCGACCTGCTGGCCGGCTGCGAGCGGTGCCTTGAGCGGCGCGGCATAGATGGCTTCCGCCGACATCTGCCCCTGAACCAGCGCCGGCACCAGGAGCTGAAGATCTTCGGCCACCGTCAGGCCGACCTTGGGTGTCCCGCCCATCCAGACATCCGCCTCTCCGACGATCTCGCCCTTCCGCGCAACCGTCTTTTCGACAAAGTTGCGGAAGGCCCAGTTCACGACGCTTTCCGACTCCTCCCGCCGCTCCGCTTCCGTCGCCATCCCGGTCAGCGTGAACACGACACGCCTGTCCCCCTGCAGCGCGGAACCGACGAGACCGTAGCCCGATTCCTGCGTGTGGCCGGTCTTCAGACCGTCCGCCCCGATGCCGAGGCTCAGGATCGGATTGCGGTTGTGCCGGTTGGCCGGTGCGCGGTTGTCGAAGGGAAACTCGGTGATCGCGAAGTAATGGTAGTACTCGGGAAATTCGCGGATCAGATGCACGCCGAGCGTCGTGAGATCCTTCATCGTCATCCGTTGCTGCGGGTCGGGCCAGCCGGAGGCGTTGGAGAAATGCGAGGCTTCGAGACCGATGGCCCGGCCACGTTCCGTCATCTGGCGGGCGAAAGCCTCCTCCGAGCCGGCGAGACCCTCCGCCACCACGACGCAGGCATCATTGCCAGACAGCACGATGATCCCCTTGATGAGCTGTTCCACCGTCGGGCGGTCACGTTCGTTGAGGAACATGGTGGACCCACCCATGGCCCGCGCCTTGGAGGAGACGGCGAAGGTGGTGTCCATCGTCACCCGCCCATCCCGCAACGCCTCGAACAGCATGTTGAGGGTCATGAGCTTGGACATGGAGGCGGGAGGCAACGAAACCTCCGCGTTCTTGTCCATGAGAACGGTGCCTGTCTTGAAATCGACCACATAGGCCGATCCCGCGCGCGTCTCGAACGCCGAGGCAGGGATGGGAAGGGCTGCGAAAGCCACGAGCGCGAGGGGGGCGAAAGGTTTGAACATGGCTCTCCATCCAGATCCGGGTGGCCTCATAGGGCGACAGCGTAGGCATCGGCAAACCCGAGCCGCTTCACTTTTGCGAGAACTTCGCCCGGAGCGCCATCCCCTGCGGCCCCGGCAAGCGGAATCGTGACCCGCCAGACAGCGCCGGAAGCCCGAATGTCCGCCCGAAGTCCGGCCTCCGCCAGCTTCTCGCGTGCGGCGCGTGCATTCGCCTCCTCCCCGAAGACAGCAACCTGAATAGCCTGCCGTCCACCGGCTCCAGGCGGGCCAGATCGCTCCTCGTTCGCCGTCCCCGGGGAAATCACGGCAGGAGCGGTCGCCGATGACGGGCCAGAGATCGCGGCGACCCCGGTATCAGCCGTGACAAGCGCCGTCACCCGCACCCGCATCTCCCGGCCCGCGGTCACCCCCAGCACCCCCGCGAGGTCGGAGGAAAGCTGGAAGCGCCGATCCCCGGACATGTTGGGGAGGAGCATGGCTGCGGCACTGCCGCTCCGCGTCTCGACCAGCACCCGGTGGCTCTCGGCGCCGGGACGCGCGATCCACAGGCCGCCGAGGGTCGGGCGCCCATCCCAGACCGCGGTCCCGGAAAGGCGCAGCATCTCCGGCGCGGGCCGTTCATCCGGCCGCGGCTCCGCCTGCTCCTTCACCGTGGGAACCGGCACGACGGGTTCCATGCCACAGGCCACAAGCGTCATTGCGGCCAGAACACCTGCCACAGCACGTCTCATCCGCTCTCCCGCTTACCGGCCATCCCTCAACGATCGCTAGCGCAAGTTCCGGCAACGCACCATTTATCTTTCCGAATCGCCCGCCACCCGTTATCCGCCCACCGACGGAAGAGTGGCCGAGCGGTTTAAGGCACCGGTCTTGAAAACCGGCGATGGGCAACCATCCGTGGGTTCGAATCCCACCTCTTCCGCCATTCCTTGGCAAACGGCATGCGCGCGGGCGTTCACGTGGTGCGGAAGTTGCGGTCGAGCAGGGATCGCGCGGCTGGGGCGGCGTCCGGCGGGGCGAGGGAATCCTCGGCCTCCTGGAGAACGGTGGCAAGTGCGGGATCGTGTTGCGAACCATCGCGTGAGAGCATGATCCCCTTCAGCCCAAGCGACCAGGCCAGCGTCTGGAGTTCGAGGCAGTCGGAAGCCGTAGCCCTGGTCGGCAAGCGGAGAGCGCCACCAATGCCGCCCGAAACGAAGGGCTGCGCTTCGGCCATCATGTGGATCTGACACGCCGCATCCACGTCGCCGTCGCCGGTCGACGCCTGACAGTGGAACGCGTGCAGATGGGCAGCCCGCAGGAAGGGCGCGCCCTGCAAAGTCCCTGCCCCGAAGACGTAAGCCGTCGCCGCCGCGATCTGCTCGGGAGTGAAACCGAGATGAGCCAACAGGTCGAAACCCGGATCCGCCAGTTGCGCAGCCGGCAGCCCCAGCACGTCGCGGCAGAAGCCCAGCCCCAGCGTCCAGGGCGTCAGGGCGAAACGGATATGCGTGGCAGATGCGAGCGCCGCCTCCACCCGCGCCAGCTCTCCCGCGCCCAGCCCCTGCCCCAGAAGGCTCGTGTGGTTGATCGAGGGCGCGTTTTCCAGAGTGCCGTGCCCGATGACATGCGCGGTGATCGCGGCGATTTCCACCCGCGTATAGCCAAGAGCCGCAAGACCCTCCTCCACCATGGGGGCGAGGACGCGCCGTGGCTGGCCTTCCGGAGAAGGCTCCCAGCGGATCAGCGCGCTTGCAGGAGCGATGCCGGCCGTGTCGCAATCCAGCAGGTGGTCCGTAACCGGATCCTGCCGGAGCGCTGTCACCTGCGCATGGCGGAACCCATGCCCGGCCGCGGCTGCGACCGCACTGGTCCAGCAGTCGCGCGCGCGCGCCGCGATGTCCGGCTGGAAGCATCGGTCTGCATCCAGCGGGCGGGGCAGGACACCCAACCCCTCAAAGACACCTTTTCCGACTGCCGCGTGATGATGGTTCCCGACCACGCGAAGCATTGACCGGGCGTTCCGCGGCCATGCCGGGAATGCGCCCTTCTCCGCCGCGAGCTCGGCAGAGGCGGCATAGGCGGCTCCGGTCATCAGCGCAGTGATTGCCGCGACCAGCGCGCGGCCCTCCTCCGTGGCATAACCGACCCCCATGGCCATCAGGAGGCCGCCGGCATTGGCGTGTCCCAGCGCCAGCGGCCGGTATTCCTGCGCGCGGGCGGCAAGCAGCGCATCGCCCCGCCGCATCATGTGCAGTGAGATATCGAGGGTCAGCACCCAGAGCCTCGCCGCATGTGAGAAGCCGCCGGTCTTGAATCCGTCCGGCCCGAGGAAGGCCCGCAGGTTCAGCGTCGCGGGCATCGCGGCGGTATCGGACAGGAACATGAAGGCAGCGTCGGGGGAGGAGCCGTCGATCATCGCCTCCTGCGCGCAGGTGTTCCAGCCATTGATCGTATCCCCGAACAGCACCCCCGGCTCGGACGTGGCCCAGACAGCGCGGGCAAGGCGGTCCTGCAACCGCCGCTCACGGCCCGCTCGGGCAGCGGGACGCGTCGCCGCGCGCAGGAAGGTGTCCGACAGCCGGATGGCCGTCGCGGTGCCCGCACCGGGGATGGTCGCAGCCGCCTTGCCGTCCCAGTCGGTCTCGAAGGTGGCAATGCGCGGGGCGCGGCCCTCCACCGCCTCGGCAAGTGTCTGTTGAATCACGCTGTCGGGCACCATTGCACGTTTCGCTGCCCGTATGGCCACCTGCAACGCAGGATTGCCGGCGATGTCCCGCCCGCCCCGGCGCAGAGCGAGGCGGATATCGCTCACCCGTGCAGCGATCAGATGCGATCCTGCCGTGAGGCTGGCGAGCTTGTGGGCCGCGGCCGGCTTCCATGCGATGAACTCGGCGGCCTCGGGGTGATCGGCGTCGCAGACGGCCAGCCTCGCCGGGCGACGGAGATGCCCCCGCTCCTGGACAAGCCCGGCGAGCCGATCACCGGCGTCAAGCTGTGCCATCATCCCCGCAGGACCGACAGGGAGCGTGGCGACGTTGACGCCATACTCAACACCCGCGCGCACAAGGCGTGCCTCCCGCGACCACATCTCGGGGGCGTCCTCCGGCTCCGGCATGGAGAGGATAGCCAATCCGGCAGCCTCGGGCCGTTCCAAGGCACCCGTCGCGCGCAACCCGCCGGTGGCGAGATCCGGGGCGAACCCATCGCGGCCTGCTTCCTGGATACCGTAGGCCCAATGCAGGCCGGTCAGCCGGCACTGGGCGGCGTCGGGTGCAGCCATCTGCAAAGCAAGCATGTGCCGCATCTCGTCATGATAGGCCCGTGCGTCTGCCTCTTCGGTGAAGTACCCCGCCTTCCAGCCCCAATAGGCCCATGCTCCTGCGAGGCGGTCGAACATCTGCCGCGCGGAGGTCTCTGCCGTGAAGCGGCGCGCTTCGGTCAGGCGGGAGAGGGCCACCTCATCCGCGACGGAGCGCCACAGGAATTCCGGCACACCCTCCTCCGGCACACGGCGGAGTCGGGCGGGCACCCCGCTGCGGCGGAGGCAATGCTGCGCGAGGATGTCCGCTGCGATCTGGCTCCAGCCCTCCGGCACCTCGAGCTTTCGGCATCGGAACACGATTTCACCCGATGGATGTCGCTGTTCGGACCGGGTCACGCGAAAGGCGATGCGGTCGTAGACGTCGCGCCCTTCTACCGTGAACTGCCTGTCGACCCTCATGCTTGCGTCTCCATCGCCGAACGGTTATCCCCCGCCTCCCGCGCCGTGGATATGGCTCCGCCATCTGCCCCTGCGGCGATGCCGAGGCAGGTTCATCACAGATCGCGGCTAGTGGAGCCTTCCATGACCACCACAAGATGTAGTGGTCCCCTTCTTCTTGCCTACAAATTGCCCAAGCGGTGACAGCCGGTCAACGGATTTCGCAGGTTTTCCACGGGTTTATGGCCTTGACCGGCTTTGGGAAAATTAGGGGCGAGTCGTCTCCGCCTTCCCCACAGAGTTATCCACAGGCACGGCGGGAAACCGGGGAGCGGAAGAAGCGAATCAGCCCCGCCGGTCGAGCATCGCCTCCACCTTCCCGGCGTCCATCCCATGGATCGAAGCCTGCGCCACGACCTGCGCCCGAAGGGCGGGTTCCGCCCTGACGAGATGGAGGAAGTGCTGCTCGCTCAGCATCATCAGCGCGCAGTGGGTGATCGCCTGGACCTGTGCCGTCCGGCGCGGACGCCGGGCAAAGATCGCCAGCTCCCCGAACATGTCGCCCCTCCCCAGCCGGATCTTCTGCGGCGCGGCGCCGTCAAGCTCCACGGCGCCGGAAGCGATGAAATACACCGCATTTGCCGGATCGCCGCGGTGAACGATCACTTCGCCCGGCTCTGCATAGATGTTGACCAATGCCCGCGCGAGGCGCGCACGCGTCTGCGGCTCCAGCCCCTGAAACATCGGGATCTGGCTGACGAATTCCTGTCGCTGCAGCAACAGGTCAAGCTTGGGACGCGCCTGATTGGCCACCCGCCGATCGGCAAGACCCCGCGTCAGCGAGCCGTAAAGCTCCGCGCCGATCAGCCCGTCGACATAGGCGGTCTGGTACTCGCTCTCCTCGAACCGCAGGGCCGCCCTTCTGATGAAACGGCGCTCGAACTCCTCCGAAAAGCCGGGATATTGCAGCCGCAACCCCTCGATGTCCCGCTCCAGATCCTCCTCCCGGCGCGAGAGGACTTCGTGGAGGATGTCCGTTATCCGCTGTCCGTGGATACGCAGGATCTTGGTATTCACGAAGTCATGCAGGTCGCGCAGGAACATGCGGGTGTTCAGCAGCACCTCGAACCGGCTGCCCATCAGTCGCTCCAGCGGAAACGAAATGGCGAGCTGCCGATGGAGCCGGAAGGCGAGCAGATAGGCTCGGCCGGGCGCGAGATTGGCGCGCGCCTGCGCCCGGTAGGCTCCCCTGCCCCCGGCACGGGTGGCCTCGATCAGCCGGTCAGCATCCAGCAGCAGTCGCTCCACGAGGGCCGAGGACACCTCCCTGTCGCGAAACGCCTCCAGAATGATTTCCTTCTCGCGGCTGGCGAGTGTGACGAGACTCAGCGTCAGCCTGTCACGGCCCAGGATCTCGTCCGCGGCCTCGGCTGTCTTGACGGCACCGTCGATCCGCGCGCCGAAGCTTTTGGCCTCCGAGCGGACGATCTCCCGGGTGAGGTGCTGTCGCTGGGTCAGGTCGGCAACTTCCTCCCGCACCGTTTGCAGCGCCACGGCCACCACCTGATCGCGGAGCGCCTCGTCTATCGGCGTCAGACGGTCGAGCCCCAGACGCCCGATCAGCCAGCGGAGCGTCGTCCCCTGCACGAGCAGGGTGAACAGCACGAATCCGGTGGCAAGCACGGCTACGGTATGCTTGGCCTCCGCCGGCACAAGCTCGTGCTCCGTCACGGCGAGCGCCAGTGCAAGGGTGACCGCCCCGCGCAGCCCGCCCCAGAGCATCACCGTGCGATAGGCCGGGGCGACGGGGGGCGACAAATGCAGCCGTGTCATCAGCGGGAGCAGCCCGAACAGCACCAGCGCGCGGGCCACCGTCGCCGCGACGATCAGCACCAGAAGCAGCAGCCCGTCGTGCCAGCTCACATCGTGCAGAAGCCGCGGCACGAAAATCGCGGCCAGAATGAAGATCAGCGAGCCGGACCAGTGCGAGAGTAGTTCCCATGTATCGGTGAGATACCGCCACTGCCCCGGCGGCATCCGCGAAGGGCCAAGAAGGTTCACCGTCATCCCGGCGGCCGCGACTGCGATCACACCGGAGACATGGAGCACATGTTCAGCGAGGATATAGGTCAGGTAAGGCAGCGCGAGCGACACCGAGATCATCGCCATCGGTGTGGACCGCAGATGTTCCATCGCGACGACGGCAATCACCGCCAGCGCATAGCCTGTCAGCGCACCCGCGACCAGAAGCACGATGAAGTGAACCACCTGATGACCTACGGTGACCTCCGGCGCCCAGGGCAAGATCTGGGTGATGAACACGCTGAACAGCGCGATGGCGGCGGCATCGTTCATCAGGCTCTCGCCCTCCGCCAGCCGGGAAAGACGGGCCGGGGCGCCGATGTCGCGGAAGATGCCGACCACCGCCGAGGGATCGGTCGTGGCCACGATGGCGCCGACCAGCAGACAGACGACCAGCGGTTGCGAGGTGAACGGGTCCAGCGACAGGCCGATCACGAACGTGGCGACGACCACGGCCACGATGGCCATGACCGTGATCGGCACCCAATCCTCCATCATCCGCCGCAGATCGAGCGTCAGCGATACCTGAAAGATGAGCGTCGGCAGGAAGATGTAGAGAAACGCCTCCGATGTGATCGGCAAACTCAACACGGAAAGAGCGAGTGGGTTCAGCGCATCCGTGATATCGGTGGAAAGCAGGAAGCTCGCCCCCGCGCCGATGGCGATGCCGAGCATTGCCAGAACCACGGTATAGGAAATGCGCAAACGCGCGGCGAGCGGCTCGCTGAAGGCGATGATGACGAAAAGCCCCGCGAGCACGGAGAGAAAGGCGATCAGGTTCATCCGCTCGATCCGCGTGTGGGAGGGGCTGCGAGCCGCCGTTCGCCCAACCGGCAGGAAGTCAGGTCAGCCCGCTTTTGCGGGCGATTATCGCCAAGGCCCGGATAAAGACAAGCAGCGATCACGGCTGAATTTCAGATGGTTGTGAGGCCGTCGGCGACGCCCTGTCCCGCCGGCAAAAGCACGCCCATCGCGCGCAGGCTCACGCCGCGCATGGCACGCGAATGCAAAGGCGTTACCGTGTGCGCAGGGTCAGGAACCATGGATCATGCATTTCGGCATGAGTGGGGCTTGCCCGAAGGTTTCATGTCCACCCTCGCTCTCACCGGCCGTCGGCATCTTCGGGCTATGATGGCAGAACGCGCCTGACTCTGGCGTCAGCGTTCGCCCATCCGCGCTACAAACGGTCACGCAGCAAGAAGGCGCATATGACCGCGGAGAACCTAGCAGCCGGATAAGGCGCGAAGGTGTTTGTCTGCCTCACAACGCGGCACAGCAAGGTGCTGACGCCATTGCGTGCGGAGGGCGCGCAGCAACCGGTTCCCTGCTTTCTCCAGCTCCCGACGCGTTTCCCAGACCGAAGGGAAATATCACTGCCTGGACGACTTGCCTTGTCAGCACGGCACGGAATGGCCGCAGCGAGCACGCGCATCTCCACAGAAATCGCTGATCTGGTGCCGAAAATACGGGTGGCGCAGTCTTTCCCCCGATTGAGCAATCGAACGTGCCCAACGGGCAGAGATCCGAAAGAAATCAGCCCACGACCAGCGATTGGTTACTTCGCGCCCCAGTTATCGGATGGAATTGCCCGGCGGCACATAAGCCCGCCTATGGTCGGGGCGAGAGGATTCGAACCTCCGGCCTCTGGTACCCAAAACCAGCGCGCTACCAGACTGCGCCACGCCCCGCCTGAACGGTTCCTACAGAGGCGCGCGAAATTTGGAAAGGGGCCTTTTGGCAAAAAGCGGGTTCAGCTTCCGCAGGGCCACGCGCCGCCTGGTCCGAAGGCGGGATGGCGCAGCACACCGCCTTCGACAAGACCGAGCCGCCGGGCAAGGCCGCCGTTGATCTCCAACACGGCCAGCACGCCAGCCCCGCCGTCAATCGCCGTTTCGTCATGCGGGCGGGCATTTTCATGGATCCGCGTGATGACCCCCCGCGCATTGAGAAAGATCATGTCCAGCGGGATCAGCGTATTTCGCATCCAGAAGGACACATGCTGCGGATACTCATAGATGAAGAGCATCCCGCTCGACTTCGGCAGGCTCGCACGGTTCATCAACCCGTAGGCGCGGCTGTCGGGAGTATCGGCGAGCTCCACGGAAAAGCGGGTTTCTCCCCGCGGACCGCGAATTTCCACCGTGTCAGGGCGACAGACCACCTCCGCCCCGACAGAGCCGGCGGCGGCGCTCAGCATGAGCGCGAGCAGAAGGAACTTCACGCCGGGACAGCTTTCTGATGCAACGCCGCCTCCCACGATGCGATGCGGACCGCCATGCGCCCGCGCCGACCTTCAACCACGCCAAGGCAGACCGCTTCCCCCGCCTGAAGATCAGACAGCCCGGAATGGCGCAGCACCTCTATATGGACGAAAACATCCTCGGACCGACCGAATACATTCGCAAAGCCAAACCCTTTTGCCTTGTCGAACCATTTGACCCGCGCAGGCTCCAATGGCCTGGTGAGCAACTCCTCCATCGGCGCACAAGCCAGATCCTCCAGCACCGGCAGCGGCACCGGAGGGGGAGGCGACACATCCATCACCTGCGCGGCCTGCATTCCCCGAGGGGTTTCTTGGCAGAGGATCTGGATGCCGGCTCCATCCGCAACGGAAGACTGGCCGAAGTTTCGCAGGACATTGGCGTGCAGCAGAATATCGGGACCGCCTTCCTCAGACACGACAAAGCCGAATCCCTTGTCGGGATCGAACCACTTGACCCAGCCTCGAACGAGGCGGGCGTCTTTGTCCGTTTCGGTCATGTCAGAAGTCGTCCCAAGGTCTTCTGTTTTTTGCGCAAGTTGGACGGTAAGTGCTATCTGAATTCAAGAGAATTATCTTCTGGGTTGATACAATTACCGTTAAACTATGCGTTCCGGCACTTCGCGGCGCGGATGTTACGCGTTTCACGGATACAACCGCTGTATTTCCCATTCGTCCTCCATAGCCGGGCGTTTCCAGCGATAACGGTCATGCAGGCGAAAAGCCCCGTCGGCCCAGAATTCCATCTGCGAGGGGAATATGTCGTACCCACCCCAGAATTCCGGGCGGGGCGGGCGTGGCCCGAGCCGGGCAGTGATCTTGGCCACCTCTGCCATCAGGGTGCCCCGGCTTTCCAGCGGACGGGACTGTTGCGACGCCCATGCGCCGAGCCTCGATTGCAGCGAGCGCGAGGCGAAGTAGGCATCTGCAGCGGCTCCGTCACTGCGGACAACGTGCCCCCGCACGCGCACCTGCCGGCGCAGGCTTTTCCAGTGCAGAACGAAGGCGGCCTTGCCCGTCACCTCGATTTCCTGCGCCTTGGCGGAGCCGTAATTGGTATAGAACGTGAAGCGGTCCGCGCCGATTTCCTTCAGCAGAACCATCCTGACATCTGGCATCCCCTCCCCATCCACGGTCGCGAGCGCGATGGCATTGGGGTCGTTCGGCTCCGTCGCTTCCGCCTCCGCCAGCCAGCGGCGGGCAATGGCAAAGGGGTCCTCCCCAGCGAAGATACCGTTTCTGTCTGTCATGTCCGAACTGAACCCTCGTCCTTCATCGAAGCCGCAAGCGCCGCTTTCCGATCCCTCCGAACACGGCGGATCGTCGGGCCGCGCATCCTGCCACTCTTGATGACCAAAAGGCAATCGCCTAAAGGTCCGGGGATATCGGGCCCGGTGCCCGCTAACCTTCGGTATCGAAGCAAAGCAAGGAGTATTGGGCGATGACGGGTCTTATGGCGGGCAAACGCGGGTTAATCATGGGCCTGGCCAATGACAAATCCATCGCCTGGGGTATTGCCAGGGCACTGGCCGATCAAGGGGCGGAAATTGCGCTGTCCTATCAGGGCGAACAGCTTCTGAAGCGGGTACAGCCGCTGGCCCAGAAGATCGGCGTGACCGAGATCATCGAATGCGACGGGGCGGACGAAGCCTCCATGGACGCGCTCTTTGCCCGTCTGGAAAAGGTCTGGGGCAAGATCGACTTTCTCGTCCATGCCATCGGTTTTTCCGACAAGAATGAACTGCGCGGACGCTATGTCGATACGAGTGCGGAGAATTTCCGCATGACGATGGACATCTCCGTGTTCTCCTTCACCTCGGCGGTCAAGCGCGCTTCCGCACTGATGACGGAGGGCGGCAGCTGCCTCACGCTGACCTACTACGGCGCGGAAAAGGTCATGCCGCATTACAACGTCATGGGCATCGCCAAGGCGGCGCTGGAAGCCTCCGTGCTCTACATGGCCGAGGACCTGGGCAAGGACGCGATCCGCGTGAACGCGATCTCCGCCGGCCCGATCAAGACGCTCGCGGCCTCCGGCATCGGCGACTTCCGCTATATCCTGAAGTGGAACGAGCTGAACTCGCCCCTGCGCCGCAACGTCACGCAGGAAGAAGTGGGCAAGGCAGCGCTGTATCTTCTTTCTGATCTCGGAACCGGCACGACAGGCGAGACGCTGCACGTGGATGCAGGCTATCATGCCGTCGGCATGAAAGCGGTGGACGCGCCGGATATCGACGCGACCGCAGGTCACAAGGAGAGCTGACATGACGCTCGCCGCGTTCTTCGCGGTCTGGTTCGTTCATCTGCTGGCCGCGATCTCTCCCGGTCCGGCCGTGCTGATGGCCGCGCGTGTGGGACTGACAGAGGGCGCGCGGCGGGGCGCATGGCTCGCGATCGGGCTGGGGCTGGGCGCGGTGTTCTGGGCGATGGCGGCGCTCTTCGGGCTGGTGATGCTGTTCCGGCTGGCGCCGAGCCTGCTCTGGGCGCTGAAGATCGGGGGAGCGGCCTATCTCATCTGGCTCGCCGTCAAGATGTGGCGGCATGCGGGCGATCCCGCAGATATGAAGATTACGCCGGCAACCGCTTCCGACGGGGATGCGCGGCCACGTTCGCCGCTGTCCGCGGTGTGGCTGGGCCTCGCGACCCAGCTTGCCAATCCCAAACCCGCCGTGTTCTTCGGCGCGGTCTTTGTGAGCACGATCCCGCGCGGAGCCTCAGCCGTTTCGCTGGCTCTCGTGCTCATTGCTGTTTTTCTGAACGAAGCTCTCTGGAATGCCTTCGTCGCCCGCATCTTCTCGCTGGACCGCGTGCAACGCGGCTATGCCGGACTGAAACCCGTGATCGACCGCACCTTCGGCGCCTTTCTTGCCGCCCTCGGTATCAAGATCGCCGCCACCTGATTGGGAGCCGCCATGAACGACCGTCTGCCGCATGAAAAGGGATTTCACGTCAGCTGGGACCAATTGCACCGCGATGCGCGCGCACTGGCATGGCGGCTCGACGGCAAGGGACCGGAGTCGGAGGCGGGCGGCTGGCGCGCCATCGTCGCAATCACGCGTGGCGGCATGGCGCCTGCCATGATCATCGCCCGCGAGCTCAACGTGCGGGTGATCGACACCGTTTCGGTCAAATCCTACAGCGACCAATCGCAAGGGGATGCCCATGTCATCAAGGCGCCGCAGGCGGAGCTGATGCGCGACGGCACCGGCATTCTCGTCATCGACGATCTGGTGGACAGCGGCAAGACGCTGGAACTTGTCCGCAAGCTTTACCCCAAAGCGCATTTCGCCACCGTCTATGCCAAGCCGAAGGGGCGCGCGATGGTGGACAGCTACATCACCGAAGTCAGCCAGGACACCTGGATCTTCTTCCCCTGGGACATGGCGCTGCAATACGTTCAGCCGTATCGCGGCGTGGATTGACGGAAAGCGCGCCTGCCCACTGGCAGGGCGGACGGCTTGCTCTACATCCTCCTCCGCCGGGGCGTTTCGCTGGGCGAAGCGTCGCGGCATCCGCACCCATCGGGCTGGAGGCCAGAATGGCGAAGCAACGCAAAACCGTCGAAGACATGTCGAGCCAGCCGTGGCTCCATCAGGAAGGCCGGATCATTCAGGAGTTCGGCACAGCGCGACAGTTTCCGCTGGGCCTGTCGCACAATGCGCGCCTCTACTCCTGCGAGCGCCTGAACCAGGTGCTGGCCGATACGCAAATCCTGCATGCCTTCTACAAGAAGTCTCATTGGCTGATGCGGGGGGCAACCTTCTACCAGCTTCACCTTCTGCTGGACAAACATGCGGGTGAGCAACTCGAACTCATCGACATGGTCGCGGAGCGGATCCAGACGCTGGGCGGCATCGCCGTCGGTGACCCGCGCCATGTGGCGGAGATCACCCGTGTGCCCCGTGCCCCCAACGGCGCGGAGGAGGTGCCCGCCATGCTCTCCCGCCTGCTCGAAGCGCATGAGATGATCCTGATCGACGCTCATGACGCGGCCGAGAAAGTGCAGGAACAGGGCGACGACGGCTCCAACGACGTGCTCGTCTCCAACGTGATACGGACGAACGAGCTTCAGTGCTGGTTCCTTGCCGAGCATCTGGTGGACACCCCGCTCGTCCGCGTCTGACACATGGCGCGGCGCGGCATGGCGGCGCGCATCCTTGACCGTTGGCGTAGCACATGGCTCGACGCGCTGGAAAGCGCGGCGGGCGCGACGCTCGCCTGGGTCATAGCACATGGCATATTCGGTCACGAAAGGCCGGTCTTTGCGGCGGTCAGCGCGATCGTCTGCCTGTCTCCGGCCCTGCCCAACCATGCCCGGCAGGCCGTTGGCCTGATGTCGGGCGTGGTGACGGGCACCGTGGTAGGGGAACTGGGCCTGCTCATGGTTCCGGACACCTATCCGGTTCTGCGACTGGCCGTTGTCAGCTTCGTCGCCATGATGATTGCGACGAGTTATGGCCAGCCTGCCGTCGTGCCGATTCAGGCCGGGGTTTCGGCGCTCCTGGTTCTCGCCATGGGGCCGCAGACGGCAGGGCTGTCGCGGCTGATCGACGTGGCGATCGGCACCGGGGTAGGTCTTCTGTTCAGTCAGGTGCTGTTCACGCGCGATCCCGTCAGCCTCGTCCACCGATCTGCTGCGGCGTTGACGACACAACTGGCCGCCGGGCTGCGGCAATTGGGCGATGCCATCGGCAGTGGCAATCTGGCCGGTGCAGAGGCCGCGCTGAAGGTCATTTCCCAGACGCACGGCCCGGTGGTCGCGCTCGGCGAGAGCACCTCCGCCGCCCGGCAGGAGGCGCGGTGGTCGCTGCGCGGCCGGTTGTCCGCCAAACAGGTGAACCATGTGACTGAAATCTACGATTCCCAGTCGATACGGCTCTATGCCTGTTCCCTTCTGATGGCGGAGGCAGGCGTTGAACTTCTCCGAAAGGAAGGCGCCGCGCCCCGCGTTGCCGACATGCTCTCGGAGCTGGCCATCGGATTGGAAGGGGGCATTGCACCCCGATCTCCGCACAGCGTCGATCCGGGTTGGGAGCCGATGCTGATCCACCTTCTGCGTGTCCGGTCCGCGATGCTGGCCTTTCGCGCCAGCGATCCAACCGAACGGGTCATCCCAGCGGCCCGGGACGATGTTCCTCCGACAGCATGACATTGGCCTCCACCTGCCCCACGCCCGGCAAGGTCATGATCCGCCGCCGCAGGATGCGTTCGAAATCAACAATATCACGGGCCACGACGCGCAGGCGGTAATCGAAGACGCCCAGCACATGCTGAACCGTCAGCACTTCCGGGATGGCTGTCACGGCACGTTCGAAATCTTCCAAGCTCACCCGCCCGCGCGTGGCGAGCTTGATGCCCAGAAAGACCGTCACACCGAAGCCGAGCGCCTGATGGTCAAGCAGTACCCGCCGCCCGCGGATCGCGCCCGCCTCCGTCAACCGTTTCAGTCGCCGCCACGTCGCAGGCTGACTAAGACCCAACCGCCGCCCCGCCTCTCCCGCCGACAGCCGCGCATCTTCCGTCAGGACGCGCAGAAGGCGCCGGTCCATATCGTCAAGCTCGATCATAGCGGCAGCGTTTCCGCCTCCTTGATGACGGAGACAAGCATCAGCGCCTCGATATCGGCGATATGCGGCAGCGTGAGAATGCGATTGCGATAGATCTCCTGATAATGCGCCATGTCGCGGGCGATGACTGACAGCCGCACATCGACACGGCCAAGGAAGGTCTGGATAGCCACGACCTCCGGCACGTCACGCGCGGCAGCAAGGAACTGATCGAACGCCCTGGGATCGGTCTTCTCGAGCGTGAACCGCAGGCTCACCTCCACCTCCCAGCCAAGCGCGCGCCAGTCGACGATCGCCTGCTCGCCCTGCACCACCCCGTCTTCCCGCATCCGCTCCAACCGACGGGAAAAGGTGGCGGGCGTCACGCCTGCGCGTTCCGCCAGCCGAAGCGCGGGTGCGTCAGGATCGGCAAGATAGTGGCGGAGAATGCGTCTGTCTGTATCGCTGAGCATGAATATCACCATATCTCGGCATAAAGCGAATTGAAACATCGCTTATTTGCGAATGTTTCGCGAGTTTGCATTCGCCATGCGGGGCGGACGTCTATGATCCGCCCTACAAATCAGCAAAAGGAGGCGCCCGATGCGCGTCTATTACGATCGTGATTGCGACATCAATCTCATCAAGGACAAGAAGGTCGTCATCCTCGGCTATGGCAGCCAAGGCCACGCCCATGCGCTGAACCTGCGGGATTCCGGCGCGAAGAACGTCGTCGTCGCGCTGCGCCCGGGTTCGGCTTCCGCCAAGAAGGCCGAAGCCGAAGGGCTGAAGGTCATGGAGATCGCTGAGGCTGCGGCATGGGCCGACCTCGTGATGTTCACCATGCCCGACGAGCTTCAGGCCGAAACCTACAAGAAATACGTCCATGACAACCTCAAGGAAGGCTCCGCCATTGCCTTCGCGCATGGTCTCAACATCCATTTTGGCCTGATCGAGCCGAAGCCGGGCGTCGATGTCATCATGATGGCGCCGAAGGGCCCGGGACATACCGTGCGCGGTGAGTTCGTGAAGGGGGGCGGCGTGCCCTGCCTGGTCGCCGTGGCGAACGATGCCTCCGGCAAGGCCCTGGAAATCGGTCTCTCCTACTGCTCCGCCATCGGCGGTGGCCGTTCGGGCATCATCGAGACGACCTTCAAGGAAGAATGCGAAACCGACCTGTTCGGCGAGCAGGCCGTGCTCTGCGGCGGTCTGGTCGAACTGATCCGCATGGGCTTCGAGACGCTGGTCGAGGCCGGGTACGAGCCGGAGATGGCCTACTTCGAGTGCCTCCACGAAGTGAAACTGATCGTGGACCTGATCTATGAAGGCGGCATCGCCAACATGAACTACTCGATCTCCAACACCGCGGAATACGGCGAATACGTCTCCGGGCCGCGCGTCCTTCCTTACGAAGAGACCAAGGCGCGTATGAAAGAGGTGCTGACCGATATCCAGAACGGCAAGTTCGTCCGCAACTTCATGCAGGAGAATGCTGTCGGACAGCCGTACTTCAAGGCCACCCGCCGGATCAACGACGCGCACCAGATCGAACAGGTCGGTGAGAAGCTGCGCGCCATGATGCCCTGGATCTCCAAGGGCAAGATGGTGGACAAAAGCCGCAACTGATCGCCGCACAGGGGGTCAAAGATCGGGGCGCCTTGGCGCCCCTTTCTGCATGGCGATGGCACAGGACGATGGCACCGGATGTACCGGGCGCATCCGATGGGATCGCGGCGGCGGAAGCAGCTTCACGTCTTTCCGCGTCCGGTTGCACGAAAACCTGCTGGCCTTCGGCACAACCAGATGAAATCCTGCGTGAGAGCAGACGCCACAAGGCGTGATTCGGTCCAACGAGACCAACGGGCAACGCACTTATGAAACAGGCCGTCTTCTGCGTGATCGCAGCAGCCATTGCGCTCCTTCTCGCGGCCATGGCCCATGCGCAGGAGGAGGAACGCGGCACTGTCACCAATCTGCCCGTCCCACGGTTCGTTTCTCTCAAGACCTCGGAAGGAAACGTGCGGCGCGGACCCTCGCTCACCCATCGGATCGACTGGGTGTTCACGCGACGGGACATGCCGCTCCGGGTGGTGGCGGAGCACGGCAACTGGCGGCGCGTCGAGGACCGGGACGGAGTTGGGGGCTGGATCCACTTCGCGCTTCTGTCGGGCGTGCGCACGGTTCTGGTGGAAACCGATATGGTTCCGCTCCGGGCGCGCCCGGAGGAGGATGGCCGCGTCGTTGCAGAAGCCCAGACGGGCGTGATCGCGCGGCTTGGCAAGTGTTTGCCGGACTGGTGCGAGATCACCGCCTCCGGCTCCGACGGCTGGGTTCCGAAGACGACGATCTGGGGCGTGGACCCGCAGGAAACCCGCGACTGACTCTGTACTCCGTCGTCTTTCCGACTATAAGGGGCTTTCCGCACTTCAGGAGAGTCCCATGGACAGACCCGCAACGCGCCAGAACCTTTCGGCGGGGCTGGCTTCCGTCTCCGTCGCTCTCATCCTTGTTGCCCTGAAGCTCTGGGCGGTGGTGGAGACGCGCTCCCTCTCCATCGCGGCGAGCCTTGCGGACAGTTCACTCGACCTGCTGGTGTCGCTGGGCGGACTGGCCGCGATCCTCTATGCCGCGCGCCCGCCGGATGAGGATCACGCCTTCGGCCATACCTCGGTGGAGGATCTGACCGCGCTCGGGCAATCGACCTTCATCCTGATGTCTGCCGCCCTCATCGCGTGGAATGGGTTTGGGCGGCTGTTCGGCCCGAAATCCCATGACCTCGCAGCGCAGGAGGGCGGCATCGCTGTCATGCTCGTCTCCATCGTGCTGACCATCGGCCTCGTGCTCTGGCAGCGGCGGGTGGTGCGGCAGACCGGAAGCAAGGTCGTTGCGGCGGATTCGGTGCATTACATCGGCGATCTCATTCCGAACATTGGCGCTATCGTGTCGTTGTGGGTCTCTGCCCGCTACGGGCTTGGTCAGGTGGACAGCATCGTCGCCATCGCGGCGGCGGCGGTCATGGCGTTCGGAGCGATCAGGATCGGGCGGGATGCGTGGAATGCGCTGATGGACCGGCGCGCGGACCCGGCCCTGATCGATGCGATTGCTGCGATCACGCGCGACTGTCCCGGCGTGCGTGGCTTTCACGACCTCAAGACCCGGACGAGCGGCAGCCGGGTTTTCGTGAACCTGCATATCGAGCTGGACGGCGATCAGCCGCTCCGCGAAGCGCATGCCATCAGCGCGGCACTCAAGCGGCGCATTATCGAAACCTACCCCCAGACGGATGTCATCATCCACAAGGATGTCGCCGACGAAGCGGAACAGCCGCGGTCATGAGCGCGTTATCCCGCTCCCTGACATAGGAGCCGCACCATGTCCCTCACTCCCGAACGCCTGGAAGCCATGATCGTTGCGCATCGCAAGGTATTGCGCGACCTGATGGTCAGCCTGCCACGCGACCGGCTCGATGACCTGCGGCAGCGCCTGACGCGGGGGGAAACGGTGCAGGACGGCGCGGAGGATCCGGGCGTACTTCCGCAGGAGGCGTTCTCCTTTGAGGCCGCCGTGGCGGAGGAGACGCGTCTCCTCCTCCGCATGGTAGGCGATATCGTCGATCAGCCGGCCCGCCGGCGCACGGGCGACCGTTAGGCAGCGTCGTCCAGCCCGCGTCCGCGGAGCAAGGCCTCGACACCGGGCATCCTGCCCCGGAACGCAGTGTATTCCTCTGCCGGATCGCGGCTACCACCGGCGGAGAGGATGTTCAGCTCCAGCCGCCGCGCGATCTCCGGGTCGAAGGGATCGCCTGCCTCCCGGAATGCATCGAAGGCGTCCGCGTCCATCACCTCGGACCACATGTAGCTGTAGTAGCCCGACGCATAGCCCTCCCCTGCGAAGACGTGGCTGAAATGCGGCGTCGCGTGCCGCATGCGGATTGCATGAGGCATGCCGATCTCTGCCAGAACCTCGGCCTGTTTCGCCATCGGGTCAGCCGGGGCCGGCCCTTCGTGAAACGCCAGATCGACCAGCGCGGAGGCAAGATACTCCACCGTGGCGAAACCCTGATCGAAGTTCTGCGCGGCCAGCAGGCGCTCCAACATCTCCTTGGGCATCGGCTCGCCCGTCCGATAATGGCGGGCGTGACGCTCCAGAACTTCGGGAACCTCCAGCCAGTGCTCATAAAGCTGGCTCGGCAGTTCGACGAAATCCCGTGCGACGGACGTGCCGGAGACGAAGCCGTAAGTCACGTCAGACAGCATCTGATGCAATGCGTGGCCGAATTCGTGAAACAGCGTGCGCGCGTCATCATAGGACAGCAGCGCGGGTTGCCCCTTCGCAGGCTTGGCGAAGTTGCAGACATTCACGACGATGGGCCGCACCTCGCCTCCCAGCTTGCGCTGACTGCGGAAGGCGGAGCACCACGCCCCCGAACGCTTGGAGGGGCGCGCGAAATAGTCGCCGATGAACACGGCCATATGCCTGCCGTCACGCGTCACTTCCCAGGCACGGGCGTCAGCATGGTAGAGCGGTACGTCGAGCGGTTTGAACTGCAGCCCGAAAAGCCGGCCTGCCGTCTCGAACGCTGCCTCCACCATGTGATCGAGTTGCAGATAGGGCTTCAGCGCCGCCTCATCCAGATCGTGCTCCGCCTTGCGCAGGCGGGCAGCATAGAACCGCCAGTCCCAGGGTTCGAGCCGACCGTTCAGCCCATCCTCATGCAGCAGTTGCGTCAAGGCCTCCGCATCTGCCTCCGCCTTGGCGCGCGCGGGGGTCCAGACGCGGGACAGCAACTCCTGCACCCGCTCCGGCGTATGGGCCATCTCGGGTTCCAGCTTGTAAGCGGCGTAGGAGGGATAGCCCAGCAACTCCGCGCGCTCCTGACGAAGCTTCAGGGTTTCGGCAACGATCGCGCGCGTGTCATTGGAATTGCCGTTTGATCCGCGTGCCGTCCAGGCTTCGTAGGCGCGCTGGCGCAGTTCCCTGCGGGGCGAGAGTTCGAGGAAGGGCACGATGAGTGAGCGGCTGAGCGTCAGCGTCCAGCCCTCCCGCCCCCGCTCCGCGGCAGCGGCGGCCAGCCCTTCGACCAGAAACTCCGGCAGGCCTTCCAGATCGGGCTCCGCCAGATCCATGGACCAGTCGCGCTCCTCCGCCAGAACCTTCTGACCGAAATCCGTACCCAGAGAGGCCAGCCGCTCCTTGATCGCGCGGAAGCGTTCGGCGGGCCCGCCGTCAAGTTCCGCACCGGCACGGACGAACATCTGGTGGTAGAGGTCCAGAACACGCAGCTGTTCCGGTGTGAGGGACAGTTGTTCGCGCTGCTCCCAGACGTTGCGCACCCGCTCATAGAGCGTGCGGTTCATCATGACCTCGGAGGAGAACTTGGCCATCTTCGGAGCCAGTTCCCGCTGCAGCGCCTCTCTCGCGGGATTGGCGTCGGAGCCAGCGAGATTGTAGAACGCCCCCGCCACCCGGTCGAGCCGCTCTTCCGCCAGTTCCAGCGCCTCGATCGTATTGGCGAAATCGGGCGCGGCAGGATCGGCGGCGATGGCCGATATATTGTCGCGCGCCTCTGTCAGAGCGGCCTCGAAGGCCGGGGCGAAGTCATCATCCGCAATACGGTCAAAAGGCGGCAGGCCAAAAGGCGCGGTCCAGGGCTCAAGCAAGGGATTGGTCATCTCGGCTCTCCTTCACCACGGAAGCTAAGCCGGGCGAGAGAGGCTTTCCAGCCCCGTCGCGCGGAAAGGCAGGAATGGCCCGCCGCCCCAATTGGAACGCGACGTTCCGGCCACCGGTGTAGAGTTCAGATATCGCCGCAGACAGGACAGCCGGGACGGCGGAGGACCGTGATCATGCGCGTCTCGCCATAAAGCCCATCATAGAGCAGAAGCCGCCCGCGCAGCCCGGTGCCCGCGCCTGTCAGTTCCTTCAGGGTCTCCAGCGCCATCATCGTGCCCAGAACACCCGGCAGCGGCCCCGCCACCCCGCCCTCCGCGCAGGTCGGAGCCAGCCCGGCGGCAGGTTCCACAGGAAAGAGACAGGCAAGACAGGGCGCCCCCCGCGCAGGATCGAAGAGGGAGATCTGGCCCTCCCACTGTCCGACCGACGCGGAGAGAAGCGGCACCCTCGCAGCCACCGACGCATTGTTCACCAACGCCCGCGTGGCAAACCCGTCGCTACCGTCAAGCACCAGATCGACCCCGGGGATCAGTTCCGCCGCCAGCTCTGCATCCAGACGCCGCTCAACGGGCACGACTGTGACACCAGGATTGAGGGCATGGATCCCGCGAGCGGCGGATGAGACCTTGGATCTGCCGATGTCTTCTGTGCGGTGAATCACCTGCCGCTGAAGATTGGAGAGATCCACGCTGTCGTCATCCACGAGGGTGATCCGGCCGACCCCCGCCCCGGCCAGGTAAAGGAGCGCGGGAGAGCCGATACCCCCCGCGCCTACCACGAGCACATGCGCATTCCGCAAGCGCCTCTGCCCCTGACCGCCGATCTCCCGCAGGATGAGGTGGCGGGAGTAGCGCTCCACCTCGGCATCGCTCAAGGCTGCCGTTCGGGGGGACGCCCCCACCCCGCCTGCGGTTGGCGCTGTCGCTTCACTCCTTGCCTCTGCGGCCGAACCTGCCCGCCTGCGGAGGCGGCCCAGCATCTGTGCGTAGCTCCAGACCGCCAGACCCGCCCCGCCGAACACCAGCCATGCACCGACGGACCATCCCAGCCAGCCCCGGAGCGCAGCCCCCTCAGGCAACACCACCAGCATCGCGAGGATCGCAACGTAGAGCAGCCCGATGACCAGCCAGCGTATCTCCCGCCGGATACCGAAGGCGGCGGCAAGCCCCCAGACCGCCGCTGCGAGGAGGAGAACAAACAGCACCGGTCAACCGCGACCGGTGGAGCCGAAGCCTCCCTCTCCCCGCGCGGTGGCGGAGAGCGCCTCAGCAGGCTCGAACCGCGCCTGCACGACCGGCGCGATGACAAGCTGGGCGATCCGGTCGCCATGATGCACGGTGTAGGGATCACGGCCAAGGTTCACCAGCAACACGCCAAGCGGACCGCGATAGTCGGAATCGATCGTGCCCGGCGTGTTCGGAAGGGTAATCCCATGCTTCAGCGCAAGGCCGGAGCGCGGGCGGATCTGCATCTCGAACCCCTCGGGGATCTCCACGCGAAACCCGGTCGGCATCACCACACGCCGCATCGGGTCGATGATGAACCCCGTTTCCCTGTCCTCCGGTTGCAGGTTGGCGCGGACATCGGCGCCAGCCGCCCCGGCTGTCTCATAGGAGGGCAGCAGGATGGATCGGTCCGCCCAAGGCTCCCACAGAATACGCAGCACGGGGGTCATCTTTGTCCTTCCTATCACTTGAGTGCTTCGGCAATCCGCCGGGCGAGCCGGGCCGCGACCTCCTCCTTGGGAAGACGGGGCCATGGCTCCTGCCCATCGGCACTGATCAGGGTCACGGCATTCTCCGTGCCGCCCATGATCCCGGTCGCCGGGCTCACATCGTTTGCGACGATCCAGTCGGCACCCTTGCGGGCAAGCTTCGCTGTCGCATGAGCGATCACGTCATTCGTCTCTGCCGCGAAACCCACAACCAGCCGGGGACGGCCCATGCCCATCTGGCCCACCGTCGCCAGAATGTCAGGGTTCTCGCGGAAGGAGAGTGCCGGAAGGCTGCCATCCGCCTGCTTCTTGATCTTCACCTCTCCCCGGTTCGCGACCTGCCAATCCGCCACGGCGGCGGTAAAGACAGCGGCATCGGCGGGCAAGGCGCCCTGAGCGGCGGCCAGCATCTCCTCTGCGGTCTCCACGCGGATGACGGCAACGCCGGAGGGCGGCGGCACGCTGGCCGGACCGGTGACGAAGGTCACGCTGGCGCCCAGATCGCGGAGCGCGGCAGCAATCGCCGTCCCCTGCGCCCCGGAAGAGCGGTTGGCGATGTAGCGCACCGGGTCGATCGGCTCATGTGTGGGACCGGAGGTGACAAGCACATGCCGGCCCGAGAGCGGCCCGCTGTCGAATACCGAAGCGATGGTCGCCACGATCTGCGGCACCTCGACCATCCTGCCGGGTCCGTATTCGCCGCAGGCCATAGGTCCGTCCACGGGGCCTGCGAACAGGACGCCATCCGAGCGGAGCCGCTCCACATTGCGCCGGGTCGCGGGATGTTCCCACATCCGCACATTCATGGCGGGAACGACGAGCACCTTCTTGTCGGTCGCAAGCAGAAGAGTGGAGGCCAGATCATTGGCGAGCCCGGCCACCATCTTGGCCAGCAAATCCGCCGTCGCAGGACAGACCACAACAAGATCGGCGGCCCGGGAAAGCTGAATATGCCCCATCTCCGCCTCATCCGTCAGGTCAAAGAGATCACGGTAGCACTTCCGCGCAGCAAGGGCGGAGGCAGAGAGCGGCGTCACGAAATGCTCCGCGGCCGGCGTGAGGACCGGAGTCACCTCCGCCCCCCGGTCGCGCAGGCGCCGGATCAGATCGAGCGCCTTGGTCGCGGCAACGCCGCCACCGATGATCATCAGGATATGTTTGCCGTTCAGCACGTCACGCCTCCGCCGTCCCGTTTCATCTATCCCCGTTCGATGCGGTGGGGGCAAGCCGCCATCACGGTTTGCTGAGCGAGGCACAGGGATCGTCGCGTGGCTGGGGCGGCGTGACGATCCAGAGGTCGAAGGGATACTGCTCGGCCCCGCCCTCCTCCACCTGCCCTACGGAGATCACATGAAGATCAGGGGCCGCGGCTTTCAGCAATGCCGGTACGGCCCCTGCCCGCACATGGCCCCCTCCGGCGATCACCACCACGGGCGGCCCGTGCTCCTCCAGCGCCGCCAGCGTCGCGCGCGCCAGGGCTGCATCCCTGATGCGTTGAGCCTCCACCATCATGGGAAGCAGGTCATCCGGCAGCATGCCGCAATGCGCCTGTCGTTGCTCCTCTTCCGCCGCCCGCTGGGCGTCGGAGGGGAGCGGTTGATCGAGGCCGAAGCGGTGTGCCTCCGCCCCGAACAGGGCTGCGGCACCTTTTTCCTTCAGCCCCGCCATATCCTCCCGCTTCACACCCGCACCGAAGATGGCCGCCTCCGGGGCCGCCGCGAAAATGGGCCAGTAGAGAGAGAAATCCGGCCAGCCGCTTGTCGCCCAACCCGTCGCAAGCGCCAGCGCCTCGGCCGAGTGACGCGCCTCCGGGGTGGCGAGAGCGGCTTGCGCCGGGGTCAGCATCTCAAAGACAATCGCCTTTGGCTTCAGGGCGGCGACGGCGCGGGCCTGATTTTCGTGATGATGAGGATTGTCATGAACCTCGCCAAGCAGGACGACGTCCGCCGACGGCAGATCATCCAACCGCGAGGCCGGAACGACATCCGCCGCGACCGGAGCCGCGGCGACGAAAAGCACAGGAACAAGCCACTTCATGAGAAGAAGTGGTGCACCTCACGGTTGCGGGTTTCAAGGCTCTTGCGAAGCCGGGCAAACGCCGCCGTCTCGATCTGCCGTACGCGTTCCTTGGAAAGACCGAGTTCCGTGCCGAGGCTGTCGAGCGTCCGGGGCTGCGGCCGCAGGCGCCGCTCCCGAACGATATACCGCTCGCGCTCCGAAAGGTCGCCCATGGCCGTCGTCAGCCAGGTACGGAGGCGGAGAGTGTCGTGGCGGGATTCGTAAACCTCTTCCGCCCGCGGGCTGTCGTCCTCCAGAGCGTCGATCCACTCCCGGCCCTCATCTGCCCCCTGAACCGCGTTCAGCGACTGATCCTGCCCGGACATCCGGCGCTCCATCTCGGTCACATCACGCAGGGAAACACCCAGCTCATCGGCAACGGCCTGCAGAAGCTCATCACCCGCGAGGTCTTCTCCCCGCTGCCGCGCTTCCCGCTCCAGCCGCGCGCGCACGCGGTGGAGATTGAAGAACAGCGACTTCTGCACTGTGGTGGACCCGGTACGCACCAGAGACCAGTTCCGCATCACGTGATCCTGAATGGAAGCCTTGATCCACCAGACGGCATAGGTCGAGAAGCGAACACCGCGATCAGGGTCGAATTTCTCCGCCGCCTTCATGAGACCAACGATGGATTCCTGCAGAAGATCACCCATCGGCACGCCGTAGCGGCGGAATTTCATGGCCATTGAGATCGCAAGCCGCAAATAGGCGGTAACGAGACGATGCAGGGCCGCTTCATCGCCGCGGTCGCGCCAGGCTTCGGCGAGCGAGCGTTCCGTATCTGCGTCAAGCATCTCTGCGGTCATCGCGCGGCGCATAAGGCCGCTTTCTCTGATTTCCAGCATGGTTCACCTGTCCTTCCGGGTGGCCCCTCAGGGCTCTTGCCTTGCGGCGTTTCCGTGCTACGCAGGCTGAAAACTCAGCAGAACGGAAAAAGTTCACGACATATGCAAAAAAAACTTTTTCTGATTTTGGGCGGCGCGGATTCAGGCAAGTCGGTTTTCGCCGAGGATCTGGTGAAGCGGCTTGCCGGATCGCGCGCAAGACTTTGCTATATTGCGACGGCTGATGTCGAGGATGAGGAAATGGCGCAGCGGGTGGACCGCCATAAGGCCCGCCGCAGATCCGAATGGCGCCTCGTCGAGGGAAACGCCGAGGCTGCCCTAACCGCATTGGCCGAGGAGGAAGTAGCCCTGCTCGACTGCGCGACGCTCTGGCTCTCAGGGCGAATGTCGGAGCTTGAGGATACCGATGAGGAAATGGGGACAGACCTTCCGGCGGCATTTTCGAAGCTGGAAGCCGCGCTCGCCGCGGCGCGGGGCAGCGTGGTAATCGTCTCCAATGAAACCGGGCTGGGTATCGTGCCCATGCACCCCCTATCGCGTGCGTTTCGCGCGGCGCAGGGCCAGCTGAACCAAAGGCTCGCGGCGCTGGCCGATGTGGTGGTGCTTGTCGTCGCAGGTCTCCCGCTGGTCCTGAAAGGAGAGCTTCCGTGACCCGCTGGTGGTGGGTGCGACATGGGCCGACCCATGCCAAGGGGATGGTAGGATGGACGGACCTGCCCGCAGATCTCAGCGACAGCGGCACCATTGAGCGCCTTATCGCCGCACTGCCTGAGCAGGCCCTTGTTATCTCCTCCGACCTCAGGCGGGCCGTGGCGACGGCGGACCTGATACCCGGAACCCGCCTTCCACACGAGGCCGGCCTGCGGGAAATCGGGTTCGGAGACTGGGAGCAACTCACCGCGGATGAGGTGTCGGCGCGGCATGGCGCACTTGCGCGCCGCTATTGGGAGCAGCCGGGCGATATCGCCCCGCCCGGTGGGGAGAGTTGGAACACGCTCTGTCAGCGCGTGGCGGAGACGGTGGACAGGCTCACCCTGCTGCATCCGGGGCGGGACATCGTCTGTGTTGCCCATTTCGGAGTAATCCTCTCGGAGCTTCAGCGCGCGAACGGCCAGACCGCAGTCGAAGCGTTCAGCCAGCCCATCGCGCCGCTTTCCCTTTCCCGCGTCGATATCAGCGCCGGTCAGCGCCACTGTCTGTTCGCCAACCGGCGTTTCCATCACGATCCCTGATGAACCGGACGACAAATCCGCATTTCCATGATCGCCCTCCCTCCGGCTAACTGAAGCGGCACAACGGGAGACTGCGATGTATGAACTATTGATCGGCGACCGCGCCTATTCGAGCTGGTCGCTGCGGGGCTGGCTGCTGTTCGATGCTTTCGGTATTCCGGTGAAGACGACGGCGGTGCCGATGTATACCGCGGATTTCGCAACTGCCCTTGGCGCCTTCCCCCCCGCCCGCACGGTTCCGGTGATCCGCACCGCGGAGGGCACCGTTATCTCCGATACCATCGCCATAGCGGAGGAACTCGCCTCGCGGGAGCCGAGCGCCGGTCTTTGGCCCGCTGCGCCAGCGGCCCGCGCCGTGGCGCGACGTCTGGCGGCAGAGATGCATGCGGGTTTCGCGGCGCTCCGCGATTACTGCACGATGAATCTCAGGGCGTCCTATACGGACAGCAGCCCACCGGAGGCCGCGCTGGCCGACCTCGCGCGGATCGAAACCATCTGGTCGGGCGCAAGACAGGAAACGATGAGCAATGGTCCGTGGCTCTGCGGTGCCTATTCGGCGGCGGATGTCTTTTTCGCGCCGATCGCGGCGCGGATCGCCACTTACAATCTGCCCGTGGGACCGGAGGCACTCGCCTATATGCAGGCGCATCTTTCCCACCCCTCCTTCCGCCGCTGGCGCGCGATGGCGATGGTCGACCTCCCCGATCAGGCGGTCTATCGGCGCGACTACCCCCGCCGCCCTTGGCCCGGCCCCGCGCCAATCCCTGCCGAGGCGGTCGAACAGGGTCCGGCAGAGAACGCGTCCTGCCCCTATTCCGGTCGCCCGGTCACGCATTTCCTGAAGGCCGAGGAGCGGGTCTTCGGCTTCTGCAACGCCCTCTGCCGCGACAAGACGGTGGCGGACCCGGAGGCCTGGCCCGCCTTCATGGCGCTGCTTCGCGGCTGACTAGCGGCGGCGGGGCCAGGCCCAGAGGCAGATCAGCTCCGTCGCCACATGCGCTCCGGCGACTGCCGTGATGCCCGCCGTGTCATAGGGCGGCGACACTTCCACCACGTCGCCGCCAACCATGTTGATACCCGCGAGCCGCCGCAGGATGATCGCCGCCTGCGCAGACGACAGGCCGCCCCACACCGGCGTTCCGGTTCCCGGAGCATAGGCGGGATCGAGGCAATCGATGTCGAAGCTGACATAGACCGGCCGATCCTCCACGATGCTTCGGACTTTCTCCGCCACGGCGCGGGGGCTGGTTTCATGCACGTCGAACGCGTCGATGATATGGAGGCCGAGCGTGTCGGCATTCGTGGTGCGCAACCCAACCTGCACCGAATGCGCGACGTCGATCACCCCCTCCTTCACCGCCTTGTAGAACATCGTGCCATGATCAATCCGGCCCGTGTCGTCATCGGCCCATGTATCGGAATGCGCGTCGAAGTGGATGAGCGCGAGCGGCCCGAACCGCTCCGCATGGGCGCGCAGGATCGGGTGGCTGATCGAATGATCGCCGCCAAGCGCGATCACCGCCGCCCCCTGATCGTGGATGCCGCGGATATGGGCGGCCAGCGTCTCGGGGAACTCCGCCGGACGGGCATAGTCGAAGGCGAGATCGCCATAATCGGCGATGGAAAAATCCGACAGCGGATCGAACCCCCAGCCATAGGGCGGGTCGAAGGCCTGGAGCGTGGATGCCTCCCGGATCGCGCGCGGTCCGAACCGCGTTCCGGGGCGATGGGTCACGGCCTGATCGAAGGGCACGCCGGTAACCGCAAGATCGTATCCGGCCAGATCCTTGGTATAGCGCCGCCGCAGGAAGGATGTCGCGCCACCGAAGGCGTTTTCATAGGAAAGGCCCCGCGCATCCCTCCGCGTGATAGCGGTGTCTACTTCGGTCTTCGCGTCTTCGAGCGCCATCATCGCCTCCGTCATACTGCCCGACTGCAGGGTAGCCTTGCCGCCGGTGAAAGCCAGCCCTCCATCGCATGCGCAACTTGTGGAAAGCCTGCCTCACATCACCGACAGATCGTTGCGCTTTTGGGTTGACGATGCCATCCGCTCATGCGATGAGGACGCCATCCAAGGGGGCGAGACATGAACGGCCTTATCGTAATCGTAGGAAGTTGGCGCATGGTCCGTTAAGGAAGCCGTATTTCCGTCCCATGCGCCCCCGAGTATCACTCCGGGGGCTTTTTTATTTGCCGAGACGAACGGCGGAGGATCTGAGATGACAGCGGAGAAACCCGGCCAGATGGAGGGCGCACGTTACGCCCGAGGCCCCGCGAACGGTGAGGCCCTGACAGGCGCTAAGATCATCGTGCAGGCATTGCGCGATCAAGGGGTCGAGGTGATCTTCGGCTATCCCGGCGGCGCTGTGCTGCCGATCTATGACGAGCTGTTCCAGCAGAACCAGATCCGCCACGTCCTCGTCCGGCACGAGCAGGCGGCGGTGCATGCCGCCGAAGGCTATGCGCGGTCCACGGGCAAGCCGGGCGTCGTGCTGGTCACCTCCGGCCCCGGTGCCACCAATGCGGTCACGGGACTGACGGATGCACTGCTCGATTCCATTCCGATCGTCGTGATGTCCGGTCAGGTGCCGACCTTCATGATCGGCACCGACGGCTTTCAGGAGGCGGATACCGTCGGCATCACGCGCCCCTGCACCAAGCACAACTGGCTGGTCAAGGATACCGACAAGCTGGCAGAGACGCTGCACCGCGCCTTCCACGTCGCCACGACCGGCCGCCCCGGCCCGGTGCTGATCGACATCCCGAAGGACGTCCAGTTCGCCACCGGCTCCTATCGCCGGCCGAAGCCCAAGGACAGCGATCCCTACAAGCCTCAGGTCCGGGGCGACGCCACGCAGATCCTGCGTCTGGTCGAGCTGATCGAGACGGCGGAACGTCCGGTGCTTTATACCGGCGGCGGGGTCATCAACGCCGGGCGGGAGGCGAGCCGCCTGCTGCGCGAATTCGCCGACGCGGCCGGCTTCCCGGTCACATCCACGCTGATGGGCCTCGGGGCCTATCCGGCGTCGGGCAAGGGCTGGCTCGGGATGCTCGGCATGCATGGTCTCTACGAGGCCAACCTCGCCATGCACGGCTGCGATCTGATGATCAATCTGGGCGCGCGCTTCGACGACCGGATTACCGGGCGGCTCGCGGACTTCTCCCCCGGCTCGATCAAGGCGCATGTCGATATCGACCCTTCCTCCATCAACAAGACCGTTCGGGTGGATCTGCCCATCGTGGGCGACGTCGGATCGGTGCTGTTCGATATCCTCCGCATCTGGAAGGAACGCGGCTCGAAGGTGAACCGCGAGGGTCTCGCCCGCTGGTGGCGTCAGATCGCGGAGTGGAAGGCGGTCAACTGCCTCGCCTATCGCGGGTCCGACACGACGATCAAACCGCAATATGCGCTCCAGCGGCTGGAAGCGCTGACCCGCGGGATGGACCGCTACATCACCACCGAGGTCGGGCAGCATCAGATGTGGGCGGCGCAGTTCCTGCATTTCGACGAACCGAACCGCTGGATGACCTCCGGGGGGCTGGGCACGATGGGCTACGGTTTCCCTGCTTCCATCGGTGTGCAGATGGCCCATCCCGATGCCCTGGTCGTCAATGTCGCGGGCGAGGCTTCGTGGCTGATGAACATGCAGGAGATGGGCACGGCCATGCAGTTCCGCCTGCCGGTGAAGCAGTTCATCCTCAACAATGAGCGGCTGGGCATGGTGCGGCAGTGGCAGCAGCTTCTGCATGGCGAGCGCTATTCGCACTCCTGGTCCGAATCGCTGCCGGATTTCGTCAAGCTGGCGGAAGCCTTCGGCGCGAAGGGCATCCTGTGCACCGATCCCGCCGATCTGGACGATGCGATCCGCGAGATGATCGCTCATGACGGGCCGGTGATCTTCGACTGCATGGTCGAGAAGCATGAGAACTGTTTCCCGATGATCCCGTCGGGCAAACCGCATAACGAAATGCTGCTCGGCGATGCCGACCCGGCGGATGCAATCGGCGCCCAGGGCGCAGTTCTGGTCTGAGGAGAACGATCATGGCGCTGAACCTCATGCAGACCTCGACCGGGCATTCCGCCTACGATCTTCGCGATCCCAATGCGGATGTGAGCGAGCGGCATACGCTGACCGTGCTGGTGGACAACGAATCCGGTGTTCTGGCGCGGGTCGTGGGGCTGTTTTCCGGGCGGGGCTACAACATCGACAGCCTGACCGTGGCGGAAACGGACCACACCGGCCACTTGAGCCGGATTACCATCGTCACCACCGGTACCCCGCAGGTCATCGAGCAGATCAAGGCGCAGCTCGGCCGCATCGTGCCTGTGCACGAGGTGCACGACCTGACCGTGGAAGGCGCGGCGGTGGAGCGGGAGCTTGCGCTCATCAAGGTGAAGAACACCGGTGAGAAGCGGGTGGAGGCGCTGCGGCTGGCGGATATCTTCCGCGCGAAAGTGGTGGATTCGACGCTGGAGAGCTTTGTCTTCGAAATCACCGGGACGCCGGAGAAGGTCGATGCCTTTGCCGATCTGATGCGTCCGCTCGGGCTGATCGAACTCGCGCGCACAGGTGTCGCCGCGCTGCGCCGCGGCAATTGACGGAGAAAGCGGGGGAGCAATCTCCCCGCTTTCTGCTATTCGTTGGGTATAATCCCCCGGATCCCCCCGAGCCGCTGCCGGAGAGAGCTGGCAGGTTGCGGAACGGTGACGTCGGGGGTCGCGGGGGGGCGTCCCCCGCGCCCAGGTTTCAGCTATCGGCCCCTTGCGAGAGGCGCGCGCGGATTGCCGCATCGTCCGCCCCGAGAAGCGGCGACGCATGATCGAGCGCCAGTTCGCTGGACGAAAAGGTTATCGGCGTCCGAAGCCCTGGAATACCCTCAGCCTCTATCCTCATGCCGCGCGCGGCGATCTGCGGGTCGGCAAAAACATCGGACAGGCTGTTGATCGGCCCTGCGGGCACTGTCGCGGCCTCGAGCGCGGCCAGCAAGTCGTCACGCTGCCAGCGGAGGGTCGCCGCGGCAATCGCCTCCGTCAGCTCGGCTCGCCGCTCCAGGCGGAGGGCATTCGTCGCATAGGCCGGGTCCGCGCCGAGATCGGGGCGCCCGATGACATCGCAAAAGCGCCGGAACTGTCCGTCATTGCCGACGGCGAGGATGAACCAGCCATCCGCCACCGGAAAGGTGGCATAAGGCGTGATGTTCGGATGCGCATTGCCCATCCGGTGCGGCGCGACACCGGAAACGAAATAGTTCATCGCCTGGTTTGCCAATACCCCGGTGAGACAGTCAAAGAGCGCGAGATCCACGTGCTGTCCCTGCCCCGTCTTTTCCCGCTCCGCCAGCGCCGCCTGAATACCGATCACCGCGTAAAGCCCGGTGAAGATATCGGCGAAGGCGACACCGATCTTCTGCGGCTCGCCCGCCGGATCGCCGGTCAGGTCCATGATCCCCGCCATGCCCTGGATCATGAAATCGTAGCCTGCGCGATTACGATATGGCCCGGTTTGTCCGAAACCGGTGATGGATGCGTAGATCAGACGCGGGTTGAGCGCTGCAAGGCTTGCGTAATCCAGCCCGTATTTCGCAAGCCCGCCTACCTTGAAGTTTTCGATGACCACATCCGCTTCCGAGATCAGACGGCGGACGAAATCCAGATCCGCGGGATTGCGGAAATCCGCGATCACGGAATGCTTGCCCCGGTTGCAGGCGTGGAAATAGGCGGCGGAGCGTTCCGAACCGCCATCCGGCGTCTCACGCTCCACGAAGGGTGGACCCCAGCGCCGGGTATCGTCGCCCTCGGGCGCCTCCACCTTCACCACTTCCGCCCCGAGATCGGCGAGCACCTGACCGGCCCAGGGGCCGGCCAGGATGCGGGCAAGCTCGACGACCTTCAGTCCTTCGAGCGGCGCCCCCATCAGAAGAACGCCTGAAGGCCTGTCTGCGCCCGGCCCAGGATCAGCGCGTGCACGTCGTGGGTGCCCTCATAGGTGTTCACCGTCTCGAGGTTCACCATGTGGCGGATGACGTGGAACTCCTCGGAGATGCCGTTGCCGCCGTGCATGTCGCGGGCCATCCGGGCGATATCCAGCGCCTTGCCGCAGTTGTTGCGCTTGATGATGGAGATCATCTCCGGCGCGGCGGCGGCCTCATCCATCAGACGGCCCACGCGGAGCGATGCCTGAAGCCCCAGCGAGATCTCGGTCATCATGTTGGCGAGCTTCAGCTGGAAGAGCTGCGTCTGAGCGAGCGGCTTGCCGAACTGCTTGCGGTCGAGGCCATACTGCCGCGCCGCGTGCCAGCAGAATTCGGCCGCGCCCAGCGCCCCCCAAGAGATGCCGTAACGCGCGCGGTTGAGGCAGCCGAACGGGCCCTTCAGCCCTTCGACATTCGGCAGCAGCGCGTCTTCACCGACTTCCACATTGTCCATCACGATCTCACCGGTGATGGAAGCGCGGAGCGAGAGCTTGCCCTGAATCTTCGGCGCCGACAGGCCCTTCATGCCCTTTTCGAGCACGAAACCGCGGATCTTCCCGCCATGGGCCTCGGACTTCGCCCAGACGACAAAGACATCGGCGATGGGAGAGTTGGAGATCCACATCTTCGACCCGATCAGGCGATAGCCGCTGTCGGTCTTGATCGCCCGCGTCTTCATGCCGCCGGGGTCGGAGCCTGCGTCCGGCTCGGTCAGGCCAAAACAGCCGATCCACTCACCGGAGGAGAGCTTCGGCAGATACTTCTTGCGCTGTTCTTCCGAGCCATAGGCATAGATCGGATACATGACCAGCGACGACTGCACCGACATCATGGAGCGGTAGCCGGAATCCACGCGCTCCACTTCACGCGCGACCAGCCCGTAGGAGACATAGCCCGCGCCAAGCCCGCCGTATTCCTCGGGAATCGTCACGCCGAGCAGGCCGGCCTCGCCCATCTCGCGGAAGATCGCCGGGTCGGTATGCTCTTCGGCGAAAGCTTTCTGAACCCGCGGCATCAGCCGGTCCTGCGCGAAGGCGTGCGCCGCGTCGCGCAGCATCCGTTCCTCCTCCGTCAGCTGGGTCTCCAGCCGGAAGGGGTCGTCCCAGGTGAAGGAAGTCAGGTCCGGCGCGTCCTTGGCCTTGAGCTTGGGCTTTTGCATGTCGTTCATGGCGGGTCTCCTCTGCTTGGCGCAGGATCTACTCCTCCCGCGCGAAGGATGCTAACGATGATTTATGGCATCTCGATGAGTTTTCCTCATACCATGCGACAATCCTACCTGCCTTCCATCCAGGAGCTCGCCACCTTTGCCGCCTGCGCGCGCACCGGCGCCACGACCCGCGCCGCGGAGGAGTTGAACCTGACACAAAGCGCTGTCAGCCGCTCTCTCAACACGCTGGAGGATCGGTTGGGGGTGAGGCTCTTTCACCGGGTGAAGGGGCGGCTCGTACTGGCCGATGCAGGGCGGGTGTTTCTGCCGGATGCAGAGCGGCTACTGGCGGAACTCAATCAGGCCGCCGTTGCGGTGATGGCGTTCGGCGGCCATGGCGATGTCATCCGGCTGGCGGTGCTGCCCTCCTTCGGCTCGGCCTGGCTGGTGCCCCGGCTTGCGGCGTTCCGGGCGCTCCGGCCGGATGTGACCTTCGACATCACCTCGCGGCTGACGCCTGTCGATTTTACCGACGATCCGTTCGACGCGGCGATTCAGCGGGCGGAGCATCGCCCGCCGGATGCCCATGTGGCGGAGTTGATGGAGGAGCAGCTCGTCGTCGTTGCCAGTCCCGCCGTCGTGACGGGCCCGTTGCCGGATCTGGCCCTCGCCCGCCTGCCGCTTCTTCAACAATCGACGCGGCCGACGCTCTGGCTGGATTGGTTCCGCGATGCGGGGCTGGATGCGCGGCCGATCCTGCGCGGCGCGCGCTTCGAGCATTTCGGCATGCTGGTCACGGCGGCGGTTGCCGGCCTTGGCGCCGCGCTTGTGCCCGAGGTCGTGGCGGAGGAGGAATTGCGTCGTGGCAGGCTGCTTCTCGCCTCGGAACGCAGGCTGCGGGTGGCAAGCCCCTACGCCATTCTCTACCCCGACAGAAGTGCCGCCAATCCGGTCTTCGCGGCCTTCCGTGACTGGCTGATGGGTGAAGCGCGGCCCTCCTGACAGGCTGCCAAACGCGCCCAGCATCGTTCCGCGCTTACATCGAAAGCAGGAGATCGGTCCGATCGGGAGCCCGAACCCGAGGTTTCTTAGACGATCTCCCGACAATGCGGAGATCCGCGATCCGGGGCCGCCCGGGAATGCTTTTCAGCGCCCGCTAGAACCGCGCGCCGCCGATCTCGGTACCGGGAGCGGCCTCTTCTGCATCGAGAGCCGATACCTGCGAGGGCGCGGAGGCGGATCCCTCATCAGGGGTTACACTGGTATCCACGCTCACCACGACGGAAAGGCCGGGCACGAGGCTCTGCACCAGCGGCTGGCCCGGATCGAGTTCGATTCTCACGGGAAGACGCTGTGCCACCTTGGTGAAGTTGCCGGTGGCGTTGTCCGTCTTGAGGAGACTGAATTCATTGCCGGTGGCGGGCGCAAAACCCGTGACATGGCCGGTCAGTTCCGCGCGTTTCATGGCATCCACGGTGATCCGCGCGGGCTGCCCGACGCGCATCTGGGCAAGCTGGGTCTCCTTCATGTTCGCGACGACCCAAAGCGCCTCCGGAACGAGCGGCATGAGCTGCGTTCCTGCGGACACATACTGCCCCGGCCGTGCCCCCACCTCTCCGACGCGGCCGTCCTGCGGCGCGCGAATTTCGGTATTGTCGAGGTCGATACGGGCAAGCTCCACAGCCGCCTCCGATCCCGTGACAGCGGCCTCCAGCGCCTGACGCCCGACGATCGTGGACTGCACCTTCTGTCTGGCCGTCTCCAGAGCGGCCTCCGCCTGATGCTGATTGGCGATTGCCTGATCCAGGGCGGCGCGGGTGGCGTCGCCGTCCGCCTGCGTGGCGACACCCTTCGCGAGCAAGGGGGTGATGCGCTCCCAGTTCGCATTGGCAACCTTCACCGAAGCCTTCGCGCCCTCCAGCGTGGCTTCCGCCGCGCGGACGCTCGCTTCCGCCACCAAGCAGTCCTGCGCGTTAGAGGCAAGGCTCGCCCGGGAGGAAGCAAGTGCGGCCTCTGCCTGCGCGAGCTTCTGGCGGAAGATGCGGTCGTCGATCTTCACCAGCGACTGACCGGCCTTCACCATGTCGAAGTCATGCACGAATACCTCGGCCACATGGCCCGCGACCTGCGGCGCAAGGAACGTCACCTTGGCCCGGGTATAGGCGTTCTCCGTCGTCTCAATGGCAGTGGTGAAGGGGGGCAGCTGCCACGCATAGAGCACCAGCCCAATGGCAGCGATGCCGGTGACAAAGGCGATATGCGTGGCGCGGGAGCGGATGATTTCGTGTGGCATGACAGAATACTCGAATAACTGGGTCAGCGGAGGGAGGCGTCAGTTCGGCAGCGGGCCACCGGGCGGTGCCGTTGCAGCCGCACGCTGCCGAAGCCAGACGTTCAGCGCCATGTGGCAGAGCAAAAGCCCCAGCGCGACCAACGCCATGATCCCCACGATGAGAAACACGTCATTATACGCCAGCACAGTCGCCTCCCGCTTGATGACGGTGGAAAGGAGCCGCGTCCCTTCCACCTGTCGTTGCAGGCTGTCGGGAATGACATTGGCGTAGCTGGCGCCGTATTGCTGGATCCGCTGGGCGACCAGGGGGTCTGACGGCGAGATCAGCTCGGACAGGCGGAGCGTGTGCAGGTTCGTCCTGATCGTCACCAGCGTGCCGAAGATGGCGGAGCCAAGCAGACCGCCGATGCTCTGGGTCATCAGAAAGACGATGATGAAGCTCAGGATGTAGTTCGGCCCCTTCTTCAGCGCGGACATCAGGCCGCTCGCCATTGCGGGGGGCAGGAACAGGGCCGTGGCATAGGCGATCAGCGCCTGGCTCAGCATCATCTGATCGGGTCGGGTGAGGCTCGTCGCCTGGCTATCCATCAGCGCGCCCGTGGCGATCAGGATGAGGGCCACGACATGCATCATCTCCTCCCGCCCCGGTTTGAGGATCGCCGCCGACGTCAGCCCGCCCAAGAGCGACCCCAGCAGGATGAGCCAATACATCAACTGCATCTGTGTATTCGACAGGCCGAGCGCGGTGAAGAACAGCGGCACGCCTGAGCTTTGCTCGGCCAGAACGATGCGGAAGAGAAACAACGCACCAGCGAAATGCAGGATGGCGGGGCTGGTCAGCCAGCGAATATCTAGCAGCGGTGAGTCTCTATTCAGCTCGATCATCGCGGCGGCTGTCAGGCAAAGCGCGGAAAGGGCCAGAACCCAGCCGATCCATGGCGCCTCGAACCACCAGTAGAGCCGCCCGGTGACCAGCACGACAGCCACGCAGCCAAAGCCGACGGCGATCAGCAGATAACTGACCACATCGGCACGGCTGATCACATTCGCCCGCGGCATGGGGGCGAGGGGCAGCTTGTACACGAACCCCAGTGCCGCGACGGCCAGAGCCAGCTCCAGCACGGTCAGCGCATGCCACCCGCCCCACAGCTCGATAAGATAAGGCGACACGATCCGCGCGATGGGTACACCGAGGGTGATGTTGGTGAGCGCGAGCGACAGACCGACACTGAGCTTCTTCTCAGGCGGCATCGGTTCCAGCATATAGAGGAAGGCGAGGCTGGACATCGGAGAGGCGGCCATCCCGCTCATGAATCGCACGACCAGTGCGGAATGCAGGTCGGAGATCAGGAAGTTCAGCAGCGCCGCAGCGACGAACCCCAGAATGGAGATCTCGGCGAAGTTACGCAGCCCGAACTGGTTCCTGATCTTGATGAGCGCCACGGCCAGCGAGACATTCGGCGCCATGTAGGCGGCCATCAGCCATGTGGCTTCCGTCTGCGTGGCCGAGAGGTCGCCCGCGATCTGAGGAATGTTGGCCGACACGAGGTTCATCCCGAAGCTCTGGGTGAGCGCCAGAAGCGTCGAGGCGACGATATAGGCCGCGACCATATGCGGCGGTTTGGCCACGAAGGGAGGCCGGTCCGGCTGCTGAGGCGCATCGGAAGCGGGTTGCGGAACTGGTGAGGCAGGCTGCTCCCCGGTTGCGGTGTCAGCCTCTGCCTCCGGCTCCACCGCCTGGACGCGTTGAATGATGGCGCGATCGTTCATGATCAGCCGTCCAGTTTGCCGGAATCGATGTTCTGCATGATGACGCGCAGGACGCGCGTCGCCGTCTCCAGATCGGCCGGAGAAATGCCTTCAAGCATATCCTCCCGCAGCCGACGGGAGAAATCGGTCAATCCACGCGCCTTCGTCCGGGCAGTATCGGTGAGATAGACGTTCTTGACGCGCCGGTCGCTCTCCTGCGCTTCGCGACGGATGTAGCCCAGCTTCTCCAGACCGTCGAGAATGCCGACCATGGAAGGCTGTTCCACCTCGAGCTTGCAGGCGAGCTGGCTCTGGGTCTGACCACCTTCCTCGCTCAGCCGCAAAAGGACGCGGGCGCGGGACAGTGTCAGATCCTGCGCCCGCACACGGGCATCGAACAGCGTGCGGATCTTGCGACTCACTTTCGTGAGTTCGTCGATGAACCAGGCGTTGCGCTGATCTGCGGGCGTGGGCTTTGTGTTGCTTTCGGGCATCGCGATAAAGACATAGGTGGATAACGATTAGCCACCTATGTATAGGCACCTATGCATTTCGGCAAGGGCCACAGCAATTTTTCAGCGGTTCGGCATTCCTTGAAAACGACAACCGGGAAAAGGCGTGATCTCCGCCCTATTCGCAACCGGGCACGAAGGAGGCGGCGAGCCGGGCGACCTGCTCCCGGATATCAGGGATCGCGGTGATTTCCCAAAGCGCCGCGCGGCTTGGCGGCCCGGCAGCGTGGATCGTCTGGGACACCGTGCCGTCCCGCGCGATGATGGCCCCCTGCGGCGTCACGTCCAGCCCGAGCCGCAGCGGGTCGATCCGCGCCATTCCGGAGCCGAGCAGCCCCGCAATCAGCGGTGAGGCGGAGCGCTCCGGGTCGCGCCTGATCCCCCGGCAGTCTATGACGGCGGCGGTCGCGACGTCCTCCACCCCGCCTCCCGGCAGGCAGAGGCGGGCTGTCCCATCCGCGAGTCCCTGCAGACGCGCCCGCTGCAGCCGAAACGATCCATCAGCCATTGCCGCATCAAGGCGGGCCCGCGAACCGGGCGGCATCCGGTGACGATGCACATCCCACCAGACGGCGCCGTGACGTAGAAACACCCTTCGGCCCGCCTCAGGCATGGCGCGCCACAAAGTCTGCACCTCCGGGCGCACGGCATCGACCACGCCGCGCCAGTCACCCCCCGAGGCGACCTCCCGCGCGACGGTGCGGCGGAGCCAGCGCGCGATGGTTGCAGGCCCCTCTCCGACAGGAACGTCATCGGGGAGTATCACCGGTCGCGGCGGCTCCTCCAGATGGTGCCTTGGCAGAAGACCGCGGCGCGAAATGGCCAGCATGCCGCCGCGATGGCCCGCTTCCAGCAGGCTCAATACCTCATCCACCATGGTCAGCCCGGTGCCGACCAGAAGTACCAGGCCATCCGGGGTGCCCCCTTCCCGCCACGGTTGGCGCATTCCGGGCTCCGCCTCCGGCACCGCATGACCGGTGGCCAGCACCAGACGATCCCCTGCCAGCACCTCGCCCCCAGCGCAGTGCAGGGTGACGCTCGTGCCCCTGTCGTCCACGGCCACGGCCTCATCCCGCAGGATGCGCAGACGCGGATGGCCCTGCCATGGTGCGAGGAGATGCTTGAGGTAGCGCGCGTAATCTGCCCGGCTCTCGAATACCGCAGGGTCCGCCTCCCCCCGGTCGCGCAGCAGCCAGTCCACGAAATCGCCCGGGATATCGGGGAAAGCGGACATCGCGGCGCTTCGGGTGTTCAGCAGATGCGCCGGATCGCGCGTGGAATAGGCGACCCCCTCCCCCACTGTGTTACGCTCGACCAGGCTGACCCGCGCGCCCCGCCGCAGAAGCTGTGCGGAAAGTATCGTGCCTGTGGCGCCACCGCCTGCGATGAGGATATGCGGAACTTCGGTCATTCGGCCACGAGCTGTCCAAAGCCTTCGGGCGTTCGGATGAGGTCGGCGAGCGTCAGGCTGTCCAGCAGGATGAGGTAAGACCAGAACAACTCGCCGAATACCCGGCGCAGACGACAGGTTTCCTCATCCGTGCAGTCCTCGCACCGCTGATAGGCCTTGCGGGAAAGACAGGGGAGCGGCGCGATCGGCCCGTCAATGGCGCGGAGCAGTTCGCTCAATGCCACGGTTTCCGGCGGTTTGACGAGCATGTAGCCGCCCCGGCGCCCCCGCAGGCTCACCACGGTGCCGGTCTTGCGCAGATCGAGGAGGATGTGCTCCAGAAACCGCTTGGGCGTCCCGGCGCGGCGCGCAATCTCCTCGATGGACAGCGGGTTGTGGGCTCCCTGCCATTCGTCGGCGAGCACCATCAGCGCCTTGAGCGCATATTTCATCCGCTGCGTTATCATGCCCCTTGGTAGGCTGGCGCGCGCCGCCGATCAAGCACGGCACGCGCAATAGGGATGCGAGATCAGCGTTGATCCGGATCCTCGCGATCAAATGCCTTCAGCCTGCGTAGAAGGGAGGAGGTATCCCACCGCCCGCCACCCATCGCCTGTACATCCTTGTAGAACTGATCGACCAGAGCGGTCAGGGGCAGAGGGGCGCCGATCTCATCGCCGGTCGCGAGGCAGATGCCCAGATCCTTGCGCATCCAGTCCACCGCAAAGCCGAAATTGAAACGGTCGTCCAGCATCGTGTCATGCCGGTTGACCATCTGCCACGATCCCGCCGCACCCTGACTGATGACCTCCACCACCGCGCGCCCGTCAAGGCCCGCCTTCTCCCCGAAAGCCAGCGCTTCGGACAGGCCCTGGACCACGCCCGCGATGCAGATCTGGTTCATCATCTTGGCGAGCTGGCCCGAGCCGGTCGGGCCGATCAGACGACAGATGCGGGAATAGGCGGCGATCACGGGCGCCGCCCGCGCGAAATCCTCCGGTGCGCCCCCGCACATGACCGACAGGATGCCGTTCTCGGCACCTGCCTGTCCGCCTGATACCGGCGCATCCACAAACGCGATGGACTGCTCCGCCGCGGCTGCGGCAAGCTCCCGCGTCACCCGCGCAGAAACCGTCGTGTGATCGACGAGTACGCTACCCGCAGCCATGCCGGCGAATGCCCCATCGGGCCCGAGACAGACGGAGCGCAGATCATCGTCGTTGCCCACACAGACCATCACGAATTCGGCACCCTCTGCCGCGGCGGAAGGCGTGCGCGCCGCCCGCCCGCCATTGGTTGCGACCCAGGCGGCCGCCTTGGAATACGTGCGATTATAGACTGTGACCGTATGGCCCGCCTTGGCCAGATGCCGCGCCATCGGTGCGCCCATCACCCCCAGACCCAGAAATGCGACCTTCATGTCCCCTCCTCGCGATTGCGTGTCTCACCGCTTTGACTTAACTACGGGCTCCATCGCCCGCGTCAACTGAAGGCCCCCATGCTCATCGCATTCCGCTGGCTCGTGCGGATTCTCACAGCGCTGATCCTGGTAACGGCTGCGACGCTCGCGGGCCTTTACTATGTCACGTCCCGCTCCCTGCCCGATTACAGCGCGTCCTACCGGCTTTCGGGCGTGGATCAGCCCATGGAGATCGTGCGCGACACGGCGAGTGTGCCGCATATCTTCGCCAAAACGGATGAGGACGCCTTCTTCGGACTGGGCTTCGTCCATGCGCAGGACCGGCTGTGGCAGATGACGATTCTGCGGCGGACCGCGCAGGGGCGGCTGTCGGAGCTTTTCGGCGCGCGCACGGTACGAACCGACGAATTCATCCGGCGTCTCGACCTTTACGGCTTGGCACAGGCCTCCTTCGAGGAACAGGACGACCCCACGAAACGCGCGCTGGAGGCCTATTCCCGTGGCGTGAACGCCTGGATCGAAACGGTGAACGCGCAGGCGCTGGGACGCGGCGCCCCCGAGTTCTTCCTGTTCCCGCCCGAGATCGCCCATTGGCAACCGGCGGATTCGCTGGCAATTCTGAAGCTCATGGCGCTGCAGCTCACCGGCCAGATGGAGCGGGAGGTGTTGCGCGCGCGGACATCGCTGCTGATGCCTGCAGACCGCGTGCGGGATATCCTGCCGGACGTTCCCGGTCCCGGCATCGCCGCCCTGCCGGACTATGCCAGCATCGTGCCGAACGTGACGCCTTCCTATGCCGCGCTGTCGGGGCCGGAGAGCGCCTTCGATCCCGTGCATCCGCAGGTTTTCGCCGGAGCCTCCAACGCCTGGGCGGCGGCGCCTTCCCGCTCCGCCTCGGGGGGGACACTGCTGGCAAATGACCCGCACCTCAACTTCTCGGCCCCGACGGTGTGGTATCTGGCGCGGCTGGACCTTGCAGGCGGCGGGGTGATCGGCGGGACGATCCCGGGCATCCCGCTGGTGATCGTCGGACGGAACGCCGATCTGGGCTGGGCGTTGACCTCCTCCTATCTCGACGATCAGGATCTGCATATCGAGCGGCTGAACCCCGAGAACCCGGAGGAATACCTGACCCCCTCGGGCTACAAGAGCTTCGAGACCCGCCGCGCGATTCTGTCGATCAAGGACGCGGCCCCCGTCACGCTCACCCTGCGCTGGACGGAGAACGGCCCCGTCCTGCCCGGCTCCCATTATGATCTGGGGACCGTCACACCGCCCGGTCACGTGATGTCTCTGACCTCGACGGCGCTTACTCCGCATGATCGGACGATGACCGCTGGCCTCCGGCTCATGACAGCGAGATCTGTTGCCGCGGGCCTGGCGGCGGGGGAGCTTTATACCGCACCGTCGCAGAACCTGATGCTGGCCGATTCCCATGGTATAGCCATGCAGGTCATCGGTGCCATGCCCATGCGCGACCCCGCCCACCAGACGCAGGGCCGGATGCCCAGCCCCGGCTGGATCGCACAGAACCGCTGGCAGGGGATATTTCCCTCTGCAGAGAACCCCCGCTTCGTGGAACCGGAGGGAGGCGTTCTCGGCAATACCAACAACAAGATGATCGACGCCCCCTTCCCCCGGCACGTGAGCTTCGACTGGGGCGACAGCCAGCGCATCGAGCGGTGGAAGCGCCTGATGCAGACGCGGGAAGTCCATACGCGGGAGAGCTTCATCGAAGCGCAGCTCGATACGGTGAGCCAGGGGGCGCGCACCCTTCTGCCGCTCATCGGCAAGGATCTGTGGTTCACAGGGGAGCCTGCGGCCGAAGGCACCACCGAACGGCTCCGCCAGAAGGCGCTGAACCTTCTCGCGGAGTGGAACGGGGAGATGAACGAGCATTTGCCCGAGCCGCTGATCTATGCCGCCTGGATGCGGAGCCTGCAGGAGAAGCTCATCCGGGACGAGCTTGGCCCGCTTGCCGACAGCTTTACCCATCCCGACCCGCTGTTCATGGAACGGGTGTTCCGCAACATCGACGGCGCGGGAAAGTGGTGCGACATCCTCCAGTCCTCCCCGGTGGAGACCTGCACCGATATCGCCCGGATGGCGCTGGATGATGCCTTGCTGCGGCTCACCGAACGCTATGGCCGCAATCTGGAAAGCTGGCGCTGGGGCGACATCCATCAGGCGGCCCATGACCACCCGGTGCTGGGGAATGTGCCGCTGCTGCGCTATCTCGTGAATATCCGGCAATCCACCTCGGGCGGTGACGATACGCTGATGCGCGGCTTGACCAGTGGAAGAGGCAGCAATCCCTATCTCAATGTCCATGGCGCGGGCTATCGGGGGGTCTATGACTTTGCCGACCCGGACAGTTCGGTGTTCATCACGGCGACGGGGCAATCAGGGCATCCGCTCTCGCGCCACTACGACGACATGGGAGAACTGTGGCGGCGGGGAGAATATATCCCGATGTCGCTGGATCCGGACCTTGCCCGCGCTGCTGCCATGGGCATCACCCGGATAACCCCAACGCCCTAAGGCGTCTGGCGCACCGCTGATAGCTGTCTGCGACGGGTGTCAGCCGCAACACGGTCCGCGCAGCTTCACGCTCCGCTGATAGTCATGATAAAAAAATGTTTACTCCTTCCGGGCGCCATGAACCGGATGGCGCTAAGGGAGCTGCCGGCGGAGAGTTTTTCCATGTCACTGGATACGGGTACGGGACACCGGCACTGGACACGGGCCTCGCTCACGCGCCTGCCGGGGGACCTCACCGGAATAACGCCTAATCCTAGGGAGATTCGCCCAGCCGATACCGATCTGAGCGAGCTGATATCATCGGCAGTGCGACCGTATATCAGTCATGGAGACGCGAGGGTATCAAACAGGATTTGCCCGGTTCTGGGCAACCGCCGGACCACGGCCCTCATCGTGATGCGGCTGCCGCGACCTGCGCCGTTGACGGCATGGGAATCGCGGCGCGGGAGGTGTCGCCGCCGGAAGGAATGCCCCGCCAATGCGCCTCGACATCCCGTTGGCCCGATCGCCGCATTCTGAGAGATGGGCTACGCTTTCAGATGGCGCAATACGGCGTTTGGCCGGTACCGCGCGGAACGCAGAAAATCCTATCCCCGTGGATGCCGAGCGCCTTGCCGAGCCTGCGATCAGGTCAGCGATGTCCGCCAATCCGGGCGGGCGCAAGATCGCCGCATTCGTCTTGTCGAGGCAAGTGACCCTGACGCTCTACAGGGGATTATCCCAGCGCGTAGCCGGCGCCGCGCACGGTCCGCAGAACATCCTCTCCGCCGTGGATGCCGAGCGCCTTGCGGAGCCTGCCGATATGAACATCCACCGTGCGGGTATCGACATAGATGTCGCGCCCCCACACCCGGTCCAGCAGTTGCTCACGGCTCCAGACACGGCCCGGCTTTTCCATCAGCGTGGAAAGCAGGCGGAATTCCGTCGGGCCAAGTTTCAGCAGCTTCTCCTCCCGCCAGACACGATGGCTCTCCGGATCGAGCCGGATGCCGCCGAATTCCAGAACCTCACCCACCGATGCGGGACGGGTGCGGCGGAGGAGCGCGCGGGCACGTGCCATAAGCTCCACGATGGAATAGGGTTTGACGACGTAGTCGTCGGCGCCGGTTTCCAACCCGCGTACCCGGTCCACCTCTTCCGACCGGGCGGAGAGCATGAGGATCGGCAGGCTGCGCGTTCCGGGGCGGCCCTTCAGCTGACGGCAGACCTCGATGCCGGATACATTGGGCAGCATCCAGTCCAGCAGCACCAAGTCAGGCGCCTCTTCATCTACCAGAAGCAGCGCCTCCTCCCCGTTGGAGGCCGGAATCACCCGGAACCCCTCCGCCTCGAGGTTGTAGGCCAGCACCTCGCGCTGCGAAGGCTCATCCTCTACGAGAAGGACGCTCGGCTTCGTGCTCATCCGCGTTCCTCCATGATCGGCTGGGCCGATGTGGCATCCGCCTTGGGTCGGTTATCGGAGGGCATCTCACCGGTGGCGAGGTAGATCACCTGCTCCGCGATGGATGTCACGTGATCGCCGCAGCGCTCGATGTTCTTGGCGATGAAATGCAGGTGCATGCAGGCGGTGATGTTGCGCGGATCCTCCATCATATGGGTCAGGAACTCGCGGAACAGCGCGTTGTACATCTGGTCCACGTCCTGATCGCGGTCGCGCACGTCGCGGGCCAGCTCCACATCGCGGTGGATATAGGCGTCGAGAGCATCTTTCAGCATCTGCTCCACGGCCTTGGACATGCGGCGGATGGATCCGGCAGCGCCCGAGATCTGCGGCATCTGGGCGAGGACGACGGACCGCTTGGCGAGGTTCTTCGCATAATCGCCGATCCGCTCCAGATTATTGGAGATTTTGAGCACGGTCAGCACTGTGCGCAGATCGGTGGCGGTGGGCGCCCGCATGGCGATCACGCGCGCGGCCTCCAGATTGATCTGCTCTTCAAGCAGATCGACCTGCTTGTCGGTGTCACGGACATGGGTCGCGAGTTCGTCGTCCCGTTCCTCCAGCGCCTGCACGCTGTCGAGCAGCTGGGTTTCGACGATGCCGCCCATCTTCATGATCATCGCCTGGATCGCTTCAAGATCGCGATCGAAGGCGGATTGGATATGTACCTCAGGCATGGTCGCTCCCGTTCACCCGATGCGGCCCGAGATATAGCTCTCGGTCCGGGGGTCTTTCGGATTGGTGAAGATATCCCCGGTCTCACCGAATTCGACGAGATGGCCGAGATGGAAGAAGGCGGTCTTCTGACTCACCCGCGCCGCCTGCTGCATGGAGTGGGTCACGATCACGACGGAGAAGTTCGCGCGCAACTCGTCGATCAGCTCCTCGACCTGAGCGGTCGCGATGGGATCGAGGGCCGAACACGGCTCGTCCATCAGCAGGACTTCGGGCGAGGTGGCCACGGCGCGCGCGATGCAGAGCCGCTGCTGCTGCCCTCCCGAAAGCCCGGTGCCCGGAGAGGCAAGCCGATCCTTCACCTCGTTCCAGAGCGCGGCACGGCGAAGCGACTTCTCCACGATCTCGTCCAGTTCTGCCTTGGACCGGGACAGGCCGTGGATCCGCGGCCCATAGGCCACGTTGTCATAGATCGACTTCGGGAAGGGGTTCGGCTTCTGGAACACCATGCCCACTTTTGCCCGCAGCTGCACCGGATCGACGCGGCGGTCGTAGATATCCTCGCTGTCGAGCAGGATCTCTCCCTCCACCCGGCAGCCCTGGATCGTGTCGTTCATCCGGTTCAGGGTCCGCAGGAAGGTGGACTTGCCACAGCCCGACGGGCCGATGAAGGCGGTCACCATCCGGTCGCGGATATCCACGCTCACATCCTTGATCGCGTGGGTATCGCCATAGAAAACCTGGACGTTCCGGGCGGCTATCTTGTTGCTGGTGTCGTCCACCAATCTCTCCGTAATGCGCATGTCGTTCATGAGCTTACTCCGTTACCAGCGGCGTTCGAAGCGCCGACGCAGCACGACGGCCACGATATTCATCACGAGCAGGAAGGCGAGGAGCACGATGATCGCGCCCGAGGCCCGCTCGACGAAGGCGGGATCCGCCCTTTGGGTCCAGTTGAACACCTGCACCGGCAGCGCAGAAGCGGGATCAAAAAGGCCCTCCGGCGGTGACGCCGGGAAGTCACGCACGAACGCGACCATCCCGATCAGCAGAAGCGGCGCGGTCTCTCCAAGCGCCTGTGCAAGACCGATGATCGTCCCGGTGAGGATCCCCGGCATCGCGAGCGGCAGGACATGGTGGAACACTGCCTGCATCCGGGACGCGCCCACCCCCAGCGCCGCATCGCGGATGGAGGGCGGCACGGCCTTCAGCGCCGCCCGCGTGGATATGATGATCGTCGGCAGCGTCATCAAGGTCAGCACAAGCCCGCCCACGATGGGCGCGGATTGCGGCAAACCGACAAAGTTGATGAAGATCGCGAGGCCGAGGATACCGAACACGATGGAGGGCACGGCGGCGAGGTTGGAGATATTGACCTCAATCAGATCGGTCCAGCGGTTTTTCGGTGCGAATTCCTCTAGATAGATGGAGGCGGCGACGCCGATGGGAAGCGCGAGCACCAGCACGATCAGCATCATGTAGAACGAGCCCAGGATCGCAATGCCCAACCCCGCGCTTTCCGGGCGTTGGTCGGAGGCGTCGGAGCCGGTGATGAATGAGGGGTTGAACTTCAACTCGAGCAGCCCGGCATCGCGCAACGCGGCGGCAAGCTGAAGCTGGCCCGGCGTGACCATGCTGTCCGTCTCTGCCGTTTCGCGCGTTACACGGCCCTTCAGGTAGCCGTCGATACGCCCGTTGGCCAGAACGTCGAAGACAACATCCGTGCCGATGACCTCCGGGTTGGCGAGGACGTAGCTGCGGAGCTGCGCGGCGGCATCGCGGGAGATGATGCCGGCTGCTTCTTTTTCGGGTAGCCCTTCGATGGCGATGCCACGAGCGGCCATCGCCTCCTGCATCGCCCGTTCGATCAGCGGTGCATAGCCGAAGGTCGTGACCTTGGCGATGGCGGCCGGGTCACGCGCCCCCGAAGGGTCGAGCTTGTCGGCGTCCAGATGAACCGTCAGTTCCACATAGGTCTGCCGGAAGGCGGAAAGGCCGTTGCCCAGCACGGATGTCAGAAGTCCGACGAGCGCCAGCACGCCCAGCAAGCAGGCAATGAGACCGTAGGACCTGAAACGCGACTCGGCCGCGTTCCGGCGGCGCGTGCGCGCATCCTGCTTCAGAAGGGAACGTTGGGCGCTCTCGCGGCGCGGCGCGGGCGTCGATCCGGCGGTTGCGTCGGTCATTCGTATTGCTCCCGGTATTTGCGCACGATGTGGAGCGCGAGCACGTTAAGCCCCAGCGTCATCACGAAGAGCGTCAGCCCCAGCGCAAAGGCCACCAGCGTCTCGGGCGAGGCGAAATCGGTATCCCCGGTCAGCTGGCTGACGATCTTGACCGTGACGGTGGTCATCGCCTCGAACGGATTGAGCGACATCTGCGCGGCCGCCCCCGCCCCCAGAACCACGATCATCGTCTCACCGATGGCGCGGGAGGTGGCGAGCAGCACGGCGCCCACGATCCCCGGCAGCGCCGCGGGCAGCACGACCTGCCGGATCGTTTCGGACTTGGTGGCACCGAGCCCGAAGGAGCCGTCGCGGAGGCTTTGCGGCACGGCGTTCATGATGTCATCGGAAAGGGAGGAGACGAAGGGGATCAGCATGATCCCCATCACCAGACCCGCCGTCATGACCGAAGAGCCGGACGTGCCAAGCCCTGTGGGCTGGGCGATCCAGTCGCGGAGCAGCGGGCCCACGGTGATGAGCGCGAAAAGGCCATAAACAATGGTCGGGATACCCGCGAGAATCTCGATCAACGGCTTCGCGACGGAGCGGAACGGCTTGGAGGCATATTCCGACATGTATATCGCGGCGAACAGCCCGATCGGCACCGATACGGCCAGCGCGATGAAGGAAATGTAAAGCGTGCCCCACAGCAGCGGCAGGATGCCAAGCTGGCTCTGGCCATGAAAAGCGGGCGACCAGGTGAGGGAGAAGAAGAAATCCTGCCAGGGATACTGGCTGAAGAAGTTCATCGTCTCGAACAGCATCGACAGGACGATGCCCAGCGTCGTCAGAATGGCGATGGTTGAGGCGAGGACCAGCATGAAGAGCACGAACCGCTCGACCACGTTCCGCGCGCGGAAGTCAGGCGAGATGTTCTTCAGCGACAGGGCAAGGCCGGCAAGAGCGAGCAGGACGGTAATGATCACCACGATGGTGAAGCCCTGCCCTCGCGCGCCGTCACTCGCAGCCAGCAGGGGAAGCGCCAGCAGTCCTGCGAGAAGCCACAACAGCGCAGGTGCTGCGGTGGACAGGGCGACAAACCACCCATGGAAAGAGGGCAGCGAATGAAGCAGTCGGGAATCGGGGCCGCTCAAAGCCCGCGCGCGGCCAAGCACAAAGCCCGCCGCGGCCAGAGCCAGCACGATGAGGATAATCCAGGGGAGGGACATGGCGCGCGTTCGAGCCTCTGAAAGGAAGGAGGGCGGCTTGCGCCGCCCTGTCCGGGTGTCAGTTCATTATCGCCTGTGACGCGACGGCGGCCTGCGTGTCGGCCAGTTTCGGATCAGGCACCAGCCCGTACTGCGCGAGCGGCCCACCCTCACCCGCGATATCGTCGGACACGAAGAATTCGGTAAACTCCAGCAGGCCGGGGATCTGGCCGATGTGCTGTTTTTTCACGTAGAAGAACAGCGGGCGGGAGACCGGGTATTCACCGGTGGAGATCGATTGCACCGAAGGGACGACCCCATCCATGGTGGCGACCTTCAGGGTGTTGGTGTTCTGCTCGTAGAAGGACAGGCCGAACACACCGATACCAGCCTTGTTGGACTGGATGCGGGCCAGCGTCTCGGTGTAGTCGCCGTCGATGTCGACGGAGCGACCGTCCGTCCGCAGCGTGGTGCAGGCCTTGAGTGCCTCTTCCTTGCCGAGAGCGTCCGTCATCGCCTTCAGCGCGCCGGTGGCCTCACAGCCCTCCTGGATAACCTTCTCGACGAAGACCTCGCGCGTGCCGTGCTTGGTGCCCGGGACGTAGGCCACGATCTCCTGCTTGGCGAAGGCCGGGTTGACCTGATCCCAGCTGGATACCGTGTTCGCAACCAGCTTGCCGTCCACGAAAGTCTGCGCAGCCAGTGCCTTGTACCAGTCGGCGGGGGTAAAGGCGAAATCCTGTGCGGAACGATCGGAGGCAAAGACGATGCCGTCGTAACCGATGCGCACTTCCATGATCTCGGTCACGCCGTTGGCCTTGCAGGCCTCGATCTCTGCCGGGCGGATCGGGCGGGAGGAGTTGGCGATGTCGATGGTATTGTCGGCCACACCTTCGCAGAACTGCTTCAGGCCGGCGGAGGAGCCGCCGGATTGGACGACCGGGGTCTTGAAGTCGAAATTCTCACCAAAGGCCTCGGCCACGATCGACGAATAGGGGAGAACGGTGGAGGATCCGGCCACCTGGACAACATCACGTGCAGAGGCGGCACAAGCCCCACCCGCGATGATCGCGACGGCGGAGACAGTGTTACGGACGATGGACATGGAAAACTCCTGTTAGCCCGATCAAGATGGCAGCCGCTGTAAGCGACCTTCCGCAGGTCTCCTAAGACCGGGATGCAACCACTATGTGACAGGAACGTAACAGTTTCATGACATCGTCAAAGACAGGGCAGAAGCCCTGGGGCCGGCAAGCTCGATGTGGCGGAGAATATCCGAATGATATCATAGCATTCGGGCTTATTTGACCGTCGGGTAACCTTTTCAGCAAGCACCAAGAGAAGGCTATTGCGGGTGAACCACGTCACGATACGGAAACCGGCGAATATGCCTGTCCCGCTTCTGGAGTTAGCTTCCCACCCCGCCGAGTCGCTGCAATCAGCAGTCTGGCGGAGCTTTCTTGACGCCCATGAGGTCAAGGCCAGAGGCCGTCTTCGGCTGCCAGGTCTTTGATTCAGGCAAGGCGCCCGCCGGCACCGTTCCCGTGTTGGAGCCGCCTGTCCCGCCGCTCCACCCCGTGGAACCGGCGTTACCCGGCGCTGTGCCGCTCGACGGACCCTGCGCCACCCCGGTCGCGGGCTGCGCAATGCCGCCCTCGCACTCGCCAGTTCCGCCGGTCTGCGCTTTATCCACGGCAGCCTGAGCGGCCAGGATTGCCGGAGTGAATACGATGGCAGTGGCGAGGAACGTGCTTCGGATGATAGACATTGGAAATCTCCCCATTTCACGATAACGTCCCGTCACTTCTCCGGTTCCATCGCCTCCGATCTGGGCAGCAGGACGGTGAAGCGGCTCCCCTCCCCCTTCCGGCTTTCGATCTTCAGACGGCCCCGGTGACGGTTGACGATATGCTTCACAATCGCAAGACCAAGCCCGGTCCCGCCCTTTTCGCGAGAACGGTGGCTGTCCACACGGTAGAACCGCTCCGTCAGGCGTGGCAAGTGCAGGTCGTCTATCCCCTCCCCCCGGTCGATCACGTCGATGCGGGCAACGGCTCGCTTCAGCACCGGGTCACGCGACTGAGCTGAAAGAGATACGGTGACCGGCCCCGGACCACCGTATTTCAACGCATTCTCGATGAGGTTGGTAAGCACCTGCGTCAATTGATCGGCGTCACCCGGGGCGGTAAGCGGCTCGACAGTTCCAGTCAGCTCGATCTCCACGCCTGCCGCTTCCGCCACCGGCCGGAGGCTCGCCGCCGCGGACCGCACCAGCGCGGCGAGATCAACCGGCGCGGTCGGCCGGACGCGCTCCTCAGATTCCACGCGGGTGAGCGAGAGCAGATCCGCGACGAGCCGGTTCATCCGCTCTGCTTCCCGCGCCATGATGGACAAAAACCGCTCCCGCGCCGCGGCATCATCGCGTGCGGCACCGCGAAGTGTCTCGATGAAGCCGAGCAGCGCCGTCAGCGGCGTGCGCATCTCATGACTGACATTGGCCACGAAATCGCGCCGGATACGGCTCGCCTGTTCCACATCGGTGATCTCCTCCAGCGAGACGAGCACACGCCTGTCGAGCACGGGTGTTGTCACCACCCGGAACGAACGGTCGAGCGACGGGCCGGCGATGAGCATTCTGCCCTGCGCCTCCCTCCCCGTTCGGCGCGCGGCCTCGATACAGCTCGTCACGGCAGGCTGCCGGATCACGGTGAGATAATGACGGGCCTCGACCGCAAGCCCGAAGAGACGGGCCGCCGCCTCGTTGGACGCAAGAATACGGTCGGCCTCATCAATTAGCAGAAGGGGAATCGGTACGCCCGCGACCAGCGACTTGAGAGCATCATCCACCGTCGCGCTGCTCATTGTTATAATCCTTTTGCTACTTTAAACGATGCTCATGCCTGTGTGACGTGCGCGAATCGACATCGCAAGTCGCTCTCCAACATCTTCCTTCAAAAATTGCTTGTAACGGTCACGGGATCGAGAATACTTTTGCGTGTGACCCACTCAAGGGTTTAAACCTTTGGATGTGCAGTCTTTTGACAGGACGGTGACATGGTAAATTCCGAATGAGAGGCCTCTCTTCGGCGCCTGACTGGCTCAAGCAATCGAAAGACGCGATAGGGCCGGAATCCGATCGCCTTTTGCTCGTGGAGCCGGATCCCTCATTCGCGCCGCTCATCCAGCAGTTCCCCGGCGGCGTTTCGATGATCTACTGCCGCTTCCCAACGATCAGCCCCGAATTCGTCCGTCGCATTGAGCCGGACTGCATCTTTTCCCCCATCGTTGCCCGCCAGTTCGATATCGTCGATCTCGTTCGCCTCCTCGACCGGTGCGACTATCGCGGCTCAGTCGTGGCCGTGACTGACCCGCTGCCGGAGCCGACAATGGTGTTGAGCGAGTTGCGCCGGTTCAACCGACGCCTCGACATGAGCCTTCTTGAACTCGCCTCCGCCGGGGGTCGGCGCCTGCACACCTGAGGTTTACCGCTGCGAAACCTGCCACGCGCGATTGACCCACGGCTCCGCGTTGGAGGGAGGCAACGGCACCCGGCCCAGCAGATGATCCGCCGCCTTTTCTCCCACCATGATGGATGGAGCGTTGAGATTGCCGTTCGTGATCCGCGGGAAGATGGAACTGTCGGCAACGCGCAGCCCTTCCACACCGATCACCCGGCATTCCGGGTCAACCACCGCCATAGGGTCCTCGGCCCTTCCCATACGGGCCGTGCCGCAGGGATGATAGGCGCTTTCCACATGCTCCCGCAGAAAGGCGTCAAGCTCTGCGTCGCTGTCCACGGCGGGGCCGGGCTGCAATTCGCCCTTCAGGTAGGGGGTCATGGCCGGCTGTCCGAAAATCTCCCGCGTGAGCCGGATGGCCCTGCGGAAGTCGCGCCAGTCCTCCTCCTTCGACATGTAGTTGAAGCGGATGCGGGGCGGTTCTGCCGGGTCGGCGGAGCGTAGGGTGACCTCCCCCCGGCTCCCCGACCGCATCGGCCCCACATGGACCTGAAATCCGTGCCCCTCCGCGATCGCCTTGCCATCATAGCGCACGGCGAGAGGCAGGAAGTGATACTGAATGTCGGGGTAGTCCACCCCAGCGGCCGAGCGGATGAAACCACATGCCTCGAACTGGTTCGACGCCCCCGGCCCGGTGCGGGTGAAGAGCCAGCGCGCGCCGACATATGCCTTGCCCAGCAGGTTCCAGTACCGGAACAACGTGATGGGCCGGGTCGCCGCATACTGCATGTAGATCTCGAGGTGATCCTGAAGGTTCTGCCCCACGCCCCGCCGATCCGCCACCACCGGCAGGCCGAGAGCCGAGAGCGCCGGGGCAGGCCCGATGCCGGAAAGCATCAGCAGCTTCGGAGTGTTGATGGAGGAGGCAGCCAGCACGACTTCCCGCCGTGCGCGGATCACTTCCGTCCGGCCGTGTCGCTGCAGCTCCACCCCCACCGCACGACGCCCCTCAAAGACCACGCGCCGTGCAAGGCCCCGCACGAGCCGCACGTTCGGTCGGCGCAACGCCGGTTTCAGATAGGCATTCGCCGCCGACCAGCGCTGCCCGCGCCAGATCGTCGCCTCCATCGCGCCGAACCCCTCCTGCTGGCGACCGTTGTAATCCGCCGTTACGGGATATCCGGCTTCCGCACCCGCTTCCACGAAGGCATCGAAAAGCGGGTTCTCGCGGGAACCGCGCGTGACATGCAGCGGGCCGGAGTCACCGCGGAACTCGTCCGGCTCCCCCCCATGCCAGGTCTCCATGCGGCGGAAATAGGGCAGCACATCGGCATAGGCCCAGCCGTCCGCGCCGGAGTCGCGCCAGTGATCGAAGTCCTTCGCATGGCCGCGCACAAACACCATGCCGTTGATGGAGGAGGAGCCGCCGATCACCTTGCCCCGGGGCACCGCAAGCTTGCGCCCATCCAGATGCGGCTCCGGTTCGGACTGGAAACCCCAGTCATAGCGCGACATGTTCATCGGATAGGAGAGCGCGCCCGGCATCTGGATGAACGGCCCGGCATCGGTTCCGCCGAACTCGACCACGATGACGCTCGCCCCCGCCTCCGACAGACGATACGCCATGGCGGAACCGGCTGAGCCAGCGCCTACGATGACGAAATCCGCCGTCTCGCCACTCTCGCCGTTCTTCAGGAAGCGACCGCCAACGCCGCCCGGAATGCCGCCGGTCATAATTCGCTCTCCTTCAATATGGGGCTTCGACGGGTCCAAGCCCGACATAGACGGATTTGATCTGCGTGTAGTGCTCCACAGCCGCGCGGCCGTTCTCCCGCCCCACACCGGAAAGCTTCATGCCGCCGAAGGGCGCCTCCACCGGGGTCAGGTTATAGGCATTGATCCAGCAGGTGCCCGCCTCGAACCCCGCCGCCATCCGGTGTGCCCGGGTCATGTCGGCAGTGAAGACGCCCGCGGCAAGACCATAGGGCGTGGCATTGGCGCGGGTGAGCGCCTCCTCCTCCGTCTCGAAGTCCAGCACGGCCATGACAGGACCGAAGACTTCCTCCCGCGCCAACGTCATTCCGTCGGTGACGCCCGCAAAGACGGTCGGCTCCACGAAAAGCCCCGCATTGCCCCACTGCCGCCCGCCGGTCATGAGTTGCGCGCCTTCCGCCTCTGCACGGGAGATGTAGCCCATCACCTTGTCGAACTGGGCCTGCGAGACGAGCGGCCCCATCTGCGTCGCCTCATCCAGCGGATCACCGAGCCGGATGGCCCTGCTCCGGCGCACCAGCCGGTCGAGAAACGCCTCGCGCACGGACTTCTGCACGAAGACCCGCGTGCCATTGGAGCAGATCTGGCCGGAGGAATAGAAATTCCCCAGCATCGCTGCGCCGACGGCACTGTCCAGATCGGCATCCTCAAACACCACGAGCGGGGATTTCCCGCCGAGTTCCATCGTGACGGAGCGGATACCCTCAGCCGCCGCGGCATAGACCTTTGCGCCCGTCGCGACGGAGCCGGTGAGGGAGACCTTGTCCACCCTCGGGTCCGTCACCAGCGCAGCGCCAACCGCGCCTCGCCCCTGCACGACATTGAAGAGGCCGGGCGGCAGGCCCGCCTCCACGAGAATCTCCGCGAGTTTCAGCGCGCCAAGCGGTGTCGTCTCGGAGGGCTTGAAGACCATCGCATTGCCGAGGGCCAGCGCAGGCGCGGCCTTCCAGCAGGCGATCTGCGTGGGGTAGTTCCAGGCGCCGATGCCGACGCAGACCCCAACAGGCTCCCGCCGAGTATAGACGAAATCCTGCCCCAGCGGGATCGTCTCGCCCGTCACGGTCGGAGCAAGGCCCGCGAAATACTCCAGCGCGTCCGCACCGCTCATCGCGTCCGCGACCAGGGTTTCCTGAAGGGGTTTGCCGGTGTCGAGCGTCTCCAGCTCGGAAAGCGCGCGGTTCCGCTCCCGCATGATCTGGGCTGCGCGGTTGAGGATGCGCCCCCGCTCCACCGGACGAAGTGCGGCCCAGTCGCGCTGTGCACGCCGCGCGGCATTCAGCGCGCGGTCCATGATCGCGGGCGTTGCCTCGTGAAGACGTGCGATCACCTCGCCCGTGGCCGGATAGATCACTTCGATCTCGGCGCCTGAAATGTCCTCGACAAAGGCCCCGTCGATGAAATGACTTGCCTGGGGCTGTGCCCTCATCCTGCGATCTCCTTTTCCAGATGACCCATGACGGCCCGCGTCGCCTCCAGTCCATCAGGCGTCCCTTCGCCCAGCGCCTCGCGCAGATAGACCCCGTCGACCATCGCACCGATGGCATAGGCCGCTTCCTCCGCCCGCTCACCCACGAGCGGACGCAGTTCGCGCAGAAGGTTGGAATGCAGCCGGCGACGGTAGATGTTCAGCAGGCGCCGCGCTTCCGTGCTGTTTTGCGCGAGCACATAGAAGTTCAGCCAGGCGTTCACCGTCTCACGCTGAAAGTTCGCGGGCGAAAACCCCGCCGAGACGATGGCGTCCAGCCTTTCACGTGGCGCATCGGCCTTGGCCAGGGCTGCACGAACCTCTTCGCCGTAGCTCGTCAGCACGAACCGCATGGCAGCCAGGAAGATCCGCTCCTTGCTGCCGAAGTAATGCAGCGCCAGCGCCGAGGAGACGCCCGCCCGCCGCGCGATCTGCGCCACGGTCGCGTCGAGACCCCCTACGCCTCCGATCTCCGCAATGGTCGCTTTTACCAGCGCGGCCCTTCGAATAGGCTCCATGCCACGTTTCGCCATGTTGACACCTCCGCTCGCGGGGGTACAACTACGCTCATCATGATTGAATAGTCAATCAACAACAAATCACGAAGGAATCCCATGTCCATCGTTCGCACAGCTCTTCTCACCTCCGCCCTCGTCACGGCCGCTTTGCCCGCCGCCGCCGCCAATTGCGACAAGGTCACATTTGCCGATGTCGGCTGGACCGATATCACTGCCACGACGGCGGTTGCGACGACGGTTCTTCAGGCGCTCGGCTATGACACGGAGATCAAGCTGCTTGCCCTGCCCGTGACGTTCGCCTCGCTCGCAAACGGGCAGATAGACGCCTTTCTCGGCCTCTGGATGCCTTCGATGGAGGCCGACATCGCCCCCTACCGGCAGGCAGGCACGATAGATGAGGTCCGAACGAACCTGACCGGGGCGAAATACACCCTCGCCACCAATGCCGCGGGCGCAGCAGCGGGGATCAAGGATTTCAAGGATATCGCGACCCAGGCCGACCTGCTGGACGGCAAGATTTACGGCATCGAGTCGGGCAATGACGGCAACCGGCTAATCCTCGACATGATCGAGAAAGGTCAGTTCGGCCTCAAGGATTTCGACCTGGTCGAAAGCTCAGAGCAAGGCATGCTTGCGCAGGTGCGGCGCGCGGATGGCCAATCGCATCCCGTGGTCTTCCTCGGCTGGGAGCCGCATCCGATGAACTCGAACTTCGACCTGACCTATCTGTCCGGCGGCGATGAGGTGTTCGGGCCGGATTTCGGCGGCGCGACGGTCGGCACGCTGGCGCGGAAGGGATATGTGGCGGAATGCCCCAATACCGGACGTTTTCTTGAGAACCTTTCCTTCTCGCTTGAGATGGAGAACGAGATCATGGGAGCCATCCTTGACGGCGGGGAGGAACCCGCCAAGGCGGCGGAGGCCTGGCTGAAGGCGCATCCCGATGTCGCGCAGCCCTGGCTGGAAGGTGTCACGACCAAGGATGGCGGTGACGCACAGGCGGCTGTCGCGGCAGCTTTCAAGTGAGCAGTGTCCCCTCCTTTCCTGAGCCAGCCGAAGGACGGACAAGCTGATGGACTGGATAACCTCGACCAAGATCCCGGTCGGACGCACGGCGAAACTTGTGTTCGACTGGCTCAACCTGCATGCGGCGGCGTTCTTCAATGCGCTGTCCACCGGAATGCAGGCGTTGATCGACGGGATATTGTGGCTCCTGCTGACGCCACCCCCGCTGGTCATCGTGGCGATCTTTGTCGCCGTCGCCTTCGCCATCCAGCGCAACTGGAAGGCGCCCCTGATCGTGCTGGTGGGTTTTCTCTTCGTGATGAACCAGGGCTACTGGCAGGCCACGATGGAAAGCCTGACGCTGGTGCTCTCCGCCTGCGTCGTGTGCATGGCGATCGGAGTGCCCGTCGGCGTGTTCCTCGCCCACCGGCCAAGGCTTTACGCCTGGGTCGCCCCAGTGCTCGACCTGATGCAGACGCTGCCGACCTTCGTGTATCTCATCCCCGCCATCGTGTTCTTCGGCATCGGCATGGTGCCCGGCCTGATCGCGACGGTGATCTTCGTCCTGCCTGCGCCGATCCGGCTGACCTATCTCGGCATATCCTCCACGCCCTCCGCGCTCACGGAGGCCGCGACGGCCTTCGGGGCCACGCCGCGCCAGAAGCTGTGGAAGGTAGAGCTTCCCTACGCCACTCCTCAGATCATGGCGGGCCTGAACCAGACGATCATGCTCTCGCTCTCCATGGTGGTGATCGCGGCGCTTGTCGGAGCCAACGGGCTTGGCGTGCCGGTGGTGCGGGCGCTGAACACGGTCAATACGTCGCTGGGCTTCGAGGCAGGCTTCGTCATCGTCATCGTCGCCATCCTTCTTGACCGGATGCTTCGCGTGGAGGGCCGCAAATGACCGCCGCGCAAACGAAGAGCGCTGTCGAGTTCGACAACGTCTCCATCGTCTTCGGGGACAATGCGCGCGGCGCGCTCCCTCTCATGGACGCGGGCGCCGATCGTGCCGAGGTGCGCGCGAAAACCGGCCAGATCCTTGGCGTGCACAACGCATCGCTGACGGTCAACACCGGTGAGATCGTCGTGCTGATGGGCCTTTCCGGCTCCGGCAAGTCCACCCTGCTTCGGGCAGTGAACGGCTTGAACCCCGTCACGCGCGGCGAGGTCAGGGTGAATGACGGCAACCGGATGGTCAAAGTGAACGGCGCCGATGCCCGAACGCTCCGCAATCTCAGGCTGCACCGCGTCTCCATGGTGTTCCAGCAGTTCGGCCTGCTGCCGTGGCGCACCGTGCGGGACAACGTGGGCATGGGGCTGGAGTTTGCGGGGCTCAACGCGGCGGAGCGGCGGACCAAGGTGCAGGAGCAGCTGGAGATCGTCGGGCTTGACGGCTCCGGCGACCGACGGGTGACGGACCTGTCTGGGGGTATGCAGCAGCGGGTGGGCCTTGCCCGCGCGCTGGTGACGGAGGCACCGATCCTGCTGATGGATGAGCCGTTCTCTGCCCTGGACCCGCTGATTCGCAACAAGTTGCAGGATGAGCTTCTGACCCTTCAGGAGCGGTTGAAGCGTACGATCCTCTTCGTATCCCACGATCTGGACGAAGCCTTCAAGATCGGCAACCGCATCGCCATTCTGGAAGGCGGAAGGATCGCGCAGACGGGCACCCCGCGGGAAATCTACTCCAACCCCGCATCGGACTATGTGTCGGATTTCGTGCAGAACATGAACCCTCTCGCCGTGCTGACCGCCTGTGACGCACTGGAGCCGCTGACGGAAAGCGCGGCAGGCACCCTCCCGGGCGGCCTGCCGATCCGCAAGGCGATGGCCGCGCTCGAGACATCCGGCCATGCGATGCGGGTCGTGGACGGAGCGGAGACACTGGGCCAGATCAGCCCTGCCAGCATTTCACGCAGGCTGCTTGCCCCAAACGATCAGGAGCTTTCCGTAACGCCGAGCGGGGTCTGACCCCGTTTCAGCCGCGCTTCGCGCAGCGTGACATAGGCGACGGCGGAGATGATCATCGCCGCGCCGACCACCACCCAGATGTCCGCCGCTTCGCCAAAGGCGACGGCACCGATCAGAGTGGCCCAGATGAGTTGCAGAAACGTCACCGGCTGGGTGACGGAGACCGGTGCAAGGCGGAAGGCGCGGGTCATCGCGTAATGCCCGAAAGTCGCGCAACCAGCGACGACCGCCATACCGCCCAGTTCGGCAAGGCTGGGCTGCACCCAGTTCATGAAGGCCAGCGGCGCAAGCAGGAGCGTCACCGTCACCGACATCCACGCCACGACAAGAGCCGGGTTCATTTCCTCCGACAGACGCTTGGCGAACAGGAAGGAGGCCCCGAAGCAGGCGGTGGTCGTCAGCATGGCCAGATGGCCCGGCTCGACTTCCCGCACGCCGGGCCGCAGGATCACCATCACGCCGATGATGGCGACGAGGATGGCAGCAATCCGCCGCATGGCCAGCCGCTCGCCAAAGAACACCGCCGCCCCCAGCGTCACGTAGATGGGGGTGAGATAGTTGATCGCGGTGACTTCCTGCAGGGGGATGGCTGTCATGGCGTAAAACCAGCAGATCACACCGACGGCATGCAGCCCGCCCCGCGCCCAGATCTCTGCCATGACCCGGCGGCTCGGCCTCTGACGCAGGAACGCAGGGGCGAGCGGAAGCAGGAAGAGGAGCCCGAAGCCAAACCGCAGGAAGGCCGATTCCGCCGCCGGCAAACCCTGCCCGAAAATCTTGACGAAGACATTCACGCCGACAAAGGACAAGCCCGAGGCGAACATCCACAGCATGCCGGCAAGCGGCTGGCTGTCAGCTTCCATGGAAACGGGGGGAACGGTGACGGTGGCCATACGCCTGTTCTGCGCCGCCTTGACGGAGTTCGCAAGGCCGGGACGAAGCGGACCCGTCGGTTGTGGCAGAAGCCCCTCGTCAGCGGACCAGTCCGTCACACGGCCAGCAAGCGCCGCAGTTCGTCGCTGCGGCATGGTCACATATGATCTGACACCGACCCGAATCCGGGCCGAACATTGGCGGCGCCCTGAGGGTTCGGCACCGCCAACAGGCGAACTGAGCTCAGATCAGAGTTGAGCCATCACCTCGTCCGAGATCTCGAAATTGGCGGTGACGGTCTGCACGTCGTCGTCATCCTCCAGATTGTCGATCAGGCGCATGAGCTTCTGGGCGGAGTCGAGGTCCAGCTCCGTCGTGGTGCTGGGCTTCCAGACGATTTTCGTGCTCTCCGCCTCGCCAAGCGGCGCTTCCAGCGCGGCAGAGACATCCGCCAGTTCCTCAAAGGCGCACCAGATGATGTGGCCATCCTCGGATGTCTCCACATCCTCGGCCCCGGCTTCGATCGCGGCTTCCATGACCGTATCGGCATCGCCCACGCTCAGCGGATAGGTGATCTCCCCCTTCCGCTCGAACATGAAGCTCACCGCGCCGGTCTCGGCCAGGTTGCCACCCGACTTGGTAAAGAGCGAGCGGACGTTGGAGGCGGTGCGATTGCGGTTGTCGGTCATCGCCTCGACGATGACGGCAACGCCGTTCGGGCCGTAACCCTCATACCGGATCTCCTCGAGGCTGTCGGCATCCGCGCCGCTCGCCTTGGCGATGGCACGCTCGATCACGTCCTTCGGCATCGACTGGGCCTTCGCCTCCTTCACCGCGAGGCGGAGACGGGGGTTCTTGTCGGGGTCGGGATCACCCATCCGCGCCGCAACGGTGATCTCGCGCGAGAGCTTGGAGAAAAGCTTCGACCGGGCCGCATCCTGCTTGCCCTTGCGATGCTGGATGTTGGCCCATTTGGAATGGCCGGCCATGGCATGCTCCGTCTGGATGTCTGAAATTTGCCGCATCTCTAGCGAAGGAGACCCAAGGGAGCAAGGGCGCGTCCGCCTATGCCTCTTCCATCACATCATTGCAGAAGTCGATCAGCGCGAAGAGATGGTCGATGGCGGCTTTGAGATCCCCGGCTGCCGGATCCCCCTTCAGCGGCTTCGCATGGGCGGCATCGTTTCTGTAGTGGTAAAGTTTCTCGACCGCTGCAAAGACCTCGGGCCTCTCATCCTCCAGCGAACGGATTTGCGCGCCCGGCGTCACATGCTCTTTCAGCTTGCTCCCGAAATAGCGCCACGGCCGCTTCGGATTTGTTCTGCATTCGTCAGTTTGGCCGGGGGAGCATCGTCCTTTCGCCTCCAAGCCATCCCAGAGTCGCTGACGACACAAATCCATCGCCAGCCCTGCTTGCAGGGCGGCTGCCGGAAGATTCTCATGAATTGCCTCCTGCTGGGCTTTCAACACAAGGTCCAAAGGGAGAACAGCCGGATTGGCGTCGAACTCTCGCCATGCGTCAGACCAGAGGCTCTGTGAGACCAGGCGCGTATGCTCGCTCCACGTGATTACATGTACCATATCTGCTGGGTCTGACCGGAGCCTCAGCTTGGCGTCGAGAGCGAAGGTCAGAACTCCCCATTCCTTAAGCTCTTCGTCCGGGGAGTTGACCCAATATTGTCTGGTTGAGCGGCGCAATGACGACATTGCAGATTGAGCCAGCCTCTCAGCCTCGTGCACTGAGCACTGAGCACTGAGCACTGAGCACTGAGCACTGAGCACTGAGCACTGAGCAAGAGATAATGACGGAAAGAGGATCATCATACCCCTCCGCGGCGGCACGCTCAGCCTGAACGGCAAAACGCGCCGCCAAGGCGGGGCCGGTTACGATATCAACCTCCACCGCGTTGATCAGGTGATAGCCAATAGTGGCCAGATCCGCTTCTTCATAGACTAACTGAATGCCTGCACTTCCATCCGCCGCAAGAAGGGTAGGAAAGTCGGCCATGAAACGAACGGTCTGGGCTTTTTCGCCCATGAGAGGGGCGAGATCGAACCGAGGTGCTGTACGGCGTGTCAGGTCGCCCATCAGGCGAGGCGCCCGTACGATATGGTCGATACCGTTGACGGAGCCCTCCACCAACGGCCAATTCAGAGCGTCGGTCTCACAATAGATGAAGAAAGGAACCTGCATTCCCCAAGTGGCGTGTCGT
>NZ_JGYG01000010.1 GCF_000740795.1 Haematobacter massiliensis | reverse complement strand
GAGCTGGTCCCTGAGCTGGACCCCGATCTGGCCCCCGAGCCCCTTCTTCGCGGCATTTCGCAAGATCGCCCTCGCCCAAAGGCATTGAGTCGGGTCTGCGAAAACAAAAACAGCGGGCTCTTTCAGGCCTCTCGATGCGTACAGACGAATGACCGCTGCGCGCATCTCATCATCGGTGACGACCGGAGATGCGAGCGCGATACTGCGGCATTCTTCGCGAAATCGCGGCAGGGCATCTTCCTGATCTTTGGTGAGCGAAGTGATCTTGCGCATTGGCGCGGCCCTCTGTGTTCTGGATAAAATCGGCGGGACCGGGTGTGGCCCCGCCTAGTTGTCCCGGAGCGTGCGCGGGAAGCGCGGGACAGTTGCTCCGGGCGTGGCAATCAGTCGTCCCAGCGGGACATGTCGGCGTAATTGTCGGTTGCGTCGCGCTCTGCAGCAGCCCAACCCTCATCGCTCCACCACGTCTCAGCTGCGGCAATGGCCCGGTCGTACGCCTCCTGGCCGAACACCGTGACGATCAGGTCAGGAGCGCCCTCGATGCCGTCGATCTCGCAGGACACCGGCCAGATTTCCCCGTCCACATCGCCGCCGAAATTGAGAAGCACGAAGTGTTCCGGGTCGGCCTCCACCTCGATGTCGAACTCGTATTCCGGCTGGCGCTTCCGGGCGAGGATGGCGGACATCACGTCGCTGGCATGCGCGGCGATCAGGGATAGCGGGTCGGGACGGGCGTTCATCTGCGTGTCTCCCTCATGTCGGCGGCTCTGCATCGTCGCGCCGGGTGATGAGGAAAAGTTCTCACATAGCGAACACTGCGTCAATGATAAAGTTCACACCATGCGAACTTTCTTGCCCCCACGCCGCGCCCGTGAGAGAATCACCCCATGATCAAGGTCAGAGACAGCGTTGAGATCGTGCAGGGGTTCGGGTGCCGCTACCGCGTGGTGCGCCGGACGTGGATGCTGTTCGGCCTCATCCCGGTAGCGTGGGAAACCAGGACGGAGAGGCGAGGATGAAGCTGGACCACCCGTGGCGCGACCACTACATGGAAGACGCGTTCCTTGGCTTTGTCAGCTATGCGAGCAAGGAGCTTGTCGCTGCGTTCGAGGCCGATGAAGGCCCCCTCATGCTTGGCTTAACCCCCATAGACGCAATGATCGACAAGGCAACCGGTCAGGACCAACGGGAAGCCCAGCGGTTCATGGACTGGTGCGTGAAGCAGTTCGGCACGCCTGAGCAAGTCTGCGCCTGACCTGTCGAGTCCTCAGCGCTGCGCTATCTGACCGGCATCCTGCCGTGCTGCGCAACCACTGGCAGGGGGAGGGCGCGGTACTCCCTTTCCGCGCCCTCCTTGTGAAAAAGCCCGCCGGTTAGGGCGGGCTATGTCGTTGTGAGGCGGATGTAAGCCTCTGGCTATGCTGCGTGGATCTTCTGCTTGGCAGCGGTTTCGCGCAGGATTTCACGAACTCGGTCGGGCGCTTGCTCGATTATGATCAGATACGCCCGCATGCCGTCCAGCGGCCTGTGACGCTTCTGCTCCCAATCCCGGATTTGGTGAATACTGAAGCCGAACTCTGTCGCGAAATCCTCCTGCGAGAGGTCAAGCGAAGTGCGGATTGCCTTCACGTCGACGTCCGCAGGGACGTAAAGGCTCGCCGGTTCGCTGCGGCCGGCAGCGATCTCATTCGCCTCACGAGCTGCACGAAGAAGCCTTTCCCCCACTTTAGTCATCTAACTCTCCATCCTCTTTAGTGCGCGTATTTTTTCTTGGTTATTAGCGCGATACGTCTCAGCCATCTTTGCCAGTTCAACTCTCAGGGCGTTCCTTTCAGCCTTTGACAAGTTGATCTTCACCGTCTTGTCGTAGACATCCAGAAGGAACACCGGCACGTCGTCAGCCGCGTAGTAGGTGATGACCCTAACACCGCCGCTTTTCCCTCGCCCTCTAAACGGGAACCGCAACTTGCGGGCACCTCCCGTTTCTTTAATCAGGTCGCCCGCTGTCGGGTTCGCCGACAAGTAAAGGGTGATCCTGCGCCTGTCTTCTTCGTCCAGGCCAACCTCTTTGGCCGCGTCCGCGAAGTTGTGCGTTTCGATAACGCAGTGCATCTGATGTTCGGTCATCATGCGTAAAACCCGTAGCACAAAAATCTCGAACTGTCCACTGCGAGTATGTAACTCCCGTAGTTAAAATTCGTTCCGATATGCGCACGCACTCACTCCGCCTTCCCCAAGCGCCGCAGCGATCTCGGCCAGCAGCCAAGACCCCATTCCCATTAGCTATTTCCCTGTCCTTAAAGACAGGCTCCACCACGCTCGCCCCGTGCCAACATGAGAACATAACGAGAACTGATTCGAGGGAGAGTGACGAGTGAGGCCTACAGAAACCGGACTAACAGGCCGACAACGCCAACAAGCGATGCGCATATCACGAAAAGGCCGGGATAGCCGGGCAGGCGCGAAATTTCGCCCTCCATCTTCGAGAGACGGTTCCCTAGCGCGTCGAGCTTGTCTTCGACACGCTCCATGCGCTTTTCGAGAGCCTGCACCCGATCCATGCCGTCACCTCCGTCTCCACCATATGGGGCGGGAGGGGCGGGGCGCAAAGAATTTGTCGGAGGGGCAGGAAAGAGGGGGCGGACATTGTCGTCAGTCATCGGCGTTCCCCGTGGCAAGGAGATGCGCATTGCGTTCGACTTCACGGAAGATGGCGTTCGCAGCGTCCCTGTCGCCCTTGATGGCCTTTGCGGCGGCGAACTGGAGCTTGAGCATGTCGGTATACATAAGGCTCATCCACTTCTTGGTCTGCGACAGCTCACCCCGCAGTCGAGCGGCCTCCTCCTCCAGGTCCGCAACCCGTTCTTCGAGTGTCAAGGCAAAGCCTCCGTTTCGTGGGGCAGTTCAAGGGGAGAGTGACGAGTGAGTGAAGGTGAGTTCCGGGAAGTACTTGAGAACCTGACCGTGGAGCAGAGGAGGGCCATCTTCCACCTCATCCGGTCTTGCCTAGAAGGCCAAGCGCGGCGCGCTCAATCGTCCGGCGGTCCTCCGGAGACAGGTCCTTCATGACAGCAAGGTGGGCGTCTAGCTCCGCGGCGTCTCGATCCTCTGGCGATCCGTCAAACAGGTCTGGCACATCGCAGTTGAACGCGCGCGCCAAGCGGAAGAGTAGCATGCCGCCGGGGGCCTTCTTCCCGTTCTCCAGCTCGCTGACGTAACCTTTGGTTATACCGACGAGATCGGCCAGGTACTGGCCGGTCCATCCCCGTTCTTTTCTAAGCTCTCGGATGCGCAACTTCATGTTCGCTTGATGCCATCTTCTTGGCGACTTGCCTAATCGCCTATTGCGAACTTTTGCTGGACAGGAGGTTCGCTATGTGCAAACTTAAGCGCATGCAAACCCTCTCCACATATCTCCGAGATCACGGAAAGACGCAGCGAGAGATCGCGCGCGCCGTTGGGGCGTCGCCGAGCTACATCAACGAGCTTTGCAAAGAGCTTAAGACGCCGAGCCTCAAGATGGCCTTTGCCATCGAGCGCGCCACAGACGGCGCTGTTCTCGCGGCCTCGTGGGCCAAACCCATGAAAGCAGAGGCGGCGAATGAATCCTGAACCGATCATTCGCCGTCCCCACTCGCACCGTTCTGGTCAACTCGCACTTGACCCTTATGGAGCCTCCCCCATGCAAAAGTCCCATCCAAAAGTTCTTAACCCTACCATCTTGCGCGCCTGCCTTGCGGACTATTGGGCGCGCTTTCTCCAGCAAAACTACGCTCGCCCCGAAGAGGTCTCGGTGGCCTTCGGTGTGACCTATCAAACCGCCTGCAACTGGTGGGAGGGTCTTCACAAGCCGCTCGGGGACAAGACCACTCTGGCGGGCAGGGCGTGGCTCGACTTCGTAGAAAGGCAGCCATGATCCACGTGCTCAGGCTATCACGGGCGGCAGTGACCGCATTGATCCTTATTTTCGCAGGCATAGCATTCATGCCCGCAGAGGCAGCTAACAAGCTGACCTCACTACAAAAGTTTTTAGGTAGAGAAATTGAGCGGCGTCGCTTGGAGGTATCGGAATGAAGCCCCCCCGCGACTGGTATGACCATGAGATACTGACCGCCCTGCAATTCCGGGACGAGGGATATTCCCTCGGGGCCATCGCCCGCGCCATGGGGAAATCCAAGGGAGCGGTGCAGGGCAAGCTCCGCCGGCTGGACCGCGATTATGCCGCGTCGGAGGCAGGGTTGACGCTTGTTCATCCGCTGCTGGGGTGAGCCATGCCTGTGCTGTCTGCTCCTCGATACCTGCGCCGTTTGGCTTCCGACTTCCGGGGCCTCGCAATGCGCTCCCTGATGGGAGACGCGGATACCTGTGGGTCTGCCGAGACCACCGCGCCGTTGCCGAACAGCGCATGGCGGCAGCAACTGGTGTCGGAGCGCGAGAGCCTGATCGAAGCCCGCGCGAAAGCCGTCCGCCAGCACAAGCGGGTCGGGGCGATTGACGCCCGCCTGCGGGAAGTCACCAACGAACTGCTGAGGGGCAAGTGATGCCAGGTTGGACAGATCGCGAAGGGCCGATTCACAGGGACGTGCTGCGCGTGCTGCGCGACCGCGTGCCTGACGCAATCGTCCACCACAGCCCGAACGAGTTCGGCATGTCCGGCGCGGCAATCGCCCGCCAGATCGCCAAGCACAAGAATATGGGCATGGTCCCCGGCTTCCCCGATCTCGTCGTCTTCGCACCGGAAGATGTGATGTTCTTCGAGGTCAAAGCCGAAGGCGGCACGCTCACCGGTCACCAGAAGACCTTCCGCGATCACGCGGAGGGCATGGGCTACCGCTTTGCCGTCGTGCGCTCTGCCGACGATGCAAAGGCGGCTCTCAGCGAGTGGGGTTACTGATGAACAAAGGTTACGTCTACATCCTCAGCAACCCGTCGATGCCCGGTCTCGTGAAGATCGGGAAGACCACGCGAACGGTCGAGGGCAGGGCGCAGGAGCTCTACCAGACGGGCGTTCCGACGCCATTCGTGGTGGAGCACTATCAGTTCACGCCGGATTGTTCTGAGCTTGAGCGAACGATGCACTCCGCGCTCTCGGATAGACGGGTGGGCCTCGGCAGGGAATTCTTCGCTGCCGATGTGTCGTTCGTCCGCGACATGCTGGATTCCATCCATGACGAACTCGTGCGGGAATGGCTGGATGAGTTCAAGCCGGGATGTGTCCCGGTCATTGAGCCGCTAGTGCTCGGAGAAGACACGGTTGTCATACTGTCGGACGAGCTTGACGCTCATCCGTATGAGATTTCGGCGGCTTTTGGAGAGCTGAACGCTGCGGAACTGAGCCCGGCGCTTGAACGCTGGAAAGAGAAAGTTCTGCGCCGCCGGTTGGATCGTGACGCACGCATTGCCGCCCAAAAGGTGATGCAATGAGCGCCACGCCGTTTCTCCAGCTATACGTTGGCGACTATCTGGCCGACACGCTTGACCTGACGACCGAGCAGCATGGGGCGTATCTCCTGCTGCTGCTGACGATGTGGAGGCACGACGCGCGCCTACCGAACGACCCTGCAAAGCTGGCGCGCATTGCCAGAGTATCGCCACGCCGCTGGCACCTGATCTGGGGTGCAATAGGCCATTTTTTCTTCGTTGACGGCGACAAGATCGGCAACAAGAGGCTGGATCGGGAGCACCAAAAAGCAGTTTCGATATCCGAGAAACGGAGCGTATCTGGCGAGAAGGGTGGACGCGCCAAGGCATTGAAAACAAGCAATACACCAGTAGCAAACGCCACTGATTTGCCAGAGCATAGTCAGAAGTCAGAACCAGATATTAAGAAAGAGGAACCTAAAGGTTCCCGGTCATCGGGCGAAACAGGGCTTCTGCCGCTACCGATTGACGACTTGGCGGCGTGCTTCTCGGCCTACAACGCGGCAGCTTCTCGGTCTGGCTGGCCGATAGCCAAAGAGTTTACCTCAGAGCGCCGTAAGGCCCTTCAAGCCAGAATGCGATCCGTCGGTGGGGTTGAGGGTTGGCTCGTCGCCATGAAGCGCGCCGAGGACAGCGATTTCCTCTGCGGTCGCACAGACAAGCCGTTCAACGGCTTCTGCTTCGACTGGATCACCAAGAAATCAAATTTCACCAAGCTCATGGAGGGCAACTATGACAACCGGCACCCGGCTGGCCGTCCTTCCCGCCAATCTCCCGCCGACGATCCGTCTCTACGCGCAATCTCTCTCGCCGTCGGATTGCGATAAGCACCGCGCTTGGATTGCGATCCGCGTCGAGGCGCTGCTGGACGGATACTGGCAGAACCGCCCGTCCGATCTGGTCAAGGCCGAAATCCTCGCCGACTGGATGGACGCGCTCCAGAACTTCGCCCCGGACGAAATCCGCCGCGCATGCCGTGATTATCTGGCTGGTCCGGATTGCGCGAGGAAGCCGAAGCCGGGCGATATCCGTGACGTGATCCTGTCGCACCGCGCCGACGAGATCGCGCGATTCCGGGCGTCTCAGCCGTCGGAGCCGGAGGCCGCGCCGCTGTCTGAGGACGATCTTGCCGAGAAGCGCCGCCGCGCTGACGAGATCATGGCCAGCTTCACCGCTGCCCGGAGGGTGGAATGACATGACCATCCACAGCGGAGAGCGCGCCATGTGGGCCGCAGTACTAATCCAGGCTCTCAGGGATATCGCTGGCACCAGCGGCGACTCGGAGTATCACAAATCCCCGGCGCTGCATCGCGACAGAGCGCTTCTCTGGTCTCTGACCCCGGATTTCACGGAGACATGCCATTGCGCGGGCGTAGAGCCATCACGCGTTAAGGCGGCCATAGCACGGCTCAGCGCAAAAGACATCCGCGCCTCCTACGTCACCCAGATCGAGGGAGAGAGCAACGGCGCTATCGGGAGCTATGGCGAATGAGGTATCTCAGCGTCTGCTCCGGCATCGAGGCCGCAACGCAAGCGTGGCATCCGCTCCGATGGCAGCCCGTTGCGTTCAGCGAAATCGAGCCGTTCCCGTCCGCCGTGCTCGCTCACCACTACCCAACCGTGCCGAACTACGGCGACATGACCCGTTTCGAGGAATGGCCAGATGAACCAATTGACCTTCTTTGCGGAGGAACCCCCTGCCAATCGTTCTCCGTTGCTGGACTGCGCAAGGGACTGGCTGACCCTCGCGGGAACCTCATGCTCACCTTTGGTGCCATTGCAGGCCGGTATCGGCCCCGCTGGCTGGTTTGGGAGAACGTCCCCGGCGTCCTGTCAAGCAACGGAGGACGGGACTTTGGAGCCTTCCTCGGGATGCTGGGCGAGCTCGGGTATGGGTTCGCCTACCGGGTTCTGGACGCTCAGCACGTCAGAACACACCGCTTCCCGTTCGCTGTCCCGCAACGCAGACGTCGTGTGTGGCTTGTCGGATATCTTGGAGACTGGCGACGTGCCGCATTGGTACTTTTTGACCGCGAAAGCCTGTCAGGGCATCCTGCGCCGCGCAGAGAAGCGGGGAAAGCGGCTCCCACCATCCCTGCGCGCAGCCTTGGAGGCGGCGGCCTCGGAACGGATTTCGACTGCGACGGAGGGCTGATCGCCGCCAATTCCGGCAGCGTTGGATACTGCTTGACGGCCAGCGCTCAGAACAGCCTGGACGCGGAAACGGAAACGCTGATCGCTGTAGCCCATGCCCTGCGCGGCGAAGGCTTCGACGCCAGTGAGGACGGGACAGGGCGAGGAACGCCGATAATCCCGGTCGAACAGCCATTCGTTTTGATGGAGCGCGGCCGGGCTGATGGATCGAACCTCGAATTTCGGCAAGACGGTTCGGCGAATGCCATTCTGACGCCGAATGGCGGTCGGGGCGGGTTTGGTGTCGGTGCTGTGGCTTTCGCGATCCAAGAACGGGCTGTCAGCGAGAACCCCGACGCGGGACCGGATGGCGCGGGGTTCCGCCAAGACGGCGCAAGCTACACCCTCGAGGCCCGCACCGTGCCGCAGGCGGTGGCCTTCGACGCCAGTGAGGACGGCACTGGGAGAGGGACGCCGCTAGTCCCGGTTGCTTTTGGTGCGCAGAACAGCGCCACGCAGGGCGACGGAGTTTCGTTCGGCTATTCTCCAACGCTGGACAAGAGCAAGACACCAGCGGTGGCGTTCGATCTCAACCAGATCACCAGCAAGACCAATCGCTCCATCCCTAACCCGTGGGTCCACCACACGCTTCCAGCCTCGACATTCCCGCCGCATCTGGCAATGCCATGGGCCGTCCGCCGCCTGACCCCCCGCGAGTGCGAGCGACTGCAAGGCTTCCCCGATGACTTCACAGCCATACCGTGGCGCGGAAAGCCAGCGTCCCAATGCCCTGATGGCCCGCGATACAAGGCCCTCGGCAATTCGTGGGCGGTGAACTGCGCGGAATGGATTGGCGAGAGGATCGCCGCTGTCGATGCAATCCCACACCTGGAGGCCGCAGAATGACCGACATCATCGAGATCAGCAACGCCATGCTTGAGCGCCGCATCGCGCAGGCCCGGCAGGAGGGGATGCCGAAGTGGCAGCCCATCGCGACAGCGCCGAGGGACGGGACATGGGTCGTCGTGTGGTTTGGCTTCAGCACAGATGACGCCAGGCCGATTGTGGTGCGGTGGAGCCCCGGACGATGCGATTTGTACCCATGGCTTGGCGATGACGGCAGATACGCCCATCGGTGCACCATGGCGTGGATGCCTATCCCCGCTCCCCCCTCTCAGGACAGCAAGGAGGGCGCGTGATGGACTCCAGAGCGATCCTGCGCATCCAGGACAGGACAGGCCGTGGACCGTGGAGGCCGGGCTGCGCCTCTAAATGGGTGGATGCGTGGCGAACATCGCAGCTCCCACCCATTTACGATGATGTGCATGACTTCCGAAAAATCGTCTCTGGGGCACACGGAGCTGGCCTTCACATCGGTTGTGCCGTCCGTGGAATGGATGGACTGGGCAAGTGGTTCAGCCCGATGGAGCTATCGAGGCTGATAACTCAAGGGTTTGGTGTCGTGGATGCCAGCGGTTGCGATGTTCTGGCGGAAACAGAGCATCAATTGCTGATTGCGTCCAAGTGGCCCCTCAGCCGCCTTCCTATGGCGCAGGTAGCTATAGCATGACCCACCACACCCCCGACAAGCAGCAGCGCGAACGCGACCGCAAGGCGAGGCGCATCGATCGGCAGAAGCGTAACCAGCCGCCGCGCCGCGCCGAAACCCAGCGCCTCAACTACACCGTGAACCACCCCGAGCAGGAGACCGACGATGACGAGTGACAAGGCCATCAGCTTCTGGACCGGCCTTTGGCTGGTTGTGGCGTGGGGAATGATCGTCGCGGGAATATGGATTGAGAGCGGAGCACCTCAAGCGCTTGTCGCGGGAGGCGTATCTCTGATTGCGTGGCGTTGCCCCGGCGATGAGTGGCGGCCGTCTGAGCGCGTGGACATGGAATTGCCAGATCAGCCCGCCCGAGCATGGCTGCTGGCCATCCTCCGCGCATACCAAGCACAGGAGGCCAGCCAATGAGCAAGACGGATCGCGCAGCCGCCCGCCGGCGAGCCAAGGAACGCCGCATCAAGCTGGCCGCTGCTGCACAAGCCGCGGGCATCCCTGCAATCGCGCCAACGCCGAAACGAGAGAGGGACGGACACATGCACCGCACGACGGCGGAACGAGACCCGGCCCGCAATGCCCTCATGGTTCGCTGCGGCCAGATGGGGGCCAAGCCGACCGCAGAGGCCATCCGCGATGCCCGGTCCCCTTGGTGGGGCTGTGAGGCAGGGAAGGTCATGGCGGCCGCCACCAGAGGGCATCGGGCGCGATCCACGCTTTGGGATGCGATCCAGCACATGCGCCGGGTGCAGGCCGCCTATGACAGGGCCTGTGGTGCGCCAAACCGCCACGCGCAGTCCTTGCGGCTGCTCCTGCCTATCGAGGCAATGGAGGCGGATGCAGATACTCCGCCGCCCGATGATAGGACGGACGAGGACAAGAGCCGGGATGCCGTGACAGCATGGATGCAGTTGCAGGGGTGGCTCGGCTGGACGGATGGGGCCTCAGCATCCATCGCCCTCCGGTGTGTGATTGACGACATGCCCACGACCGATGGGTCAGGGCTTGTATCGGCACTGCGCTGCGTGGCAGATGGTATGTCAGGCAACAGTATGGTGTATCGCGGCAGGGACAAGCAGCTAGTGCTTGACAAGTAAGGCGATATATCCCACTCTCGTATCATCGCGCGGGGTTGTGCCTAGAGGCCAGCCCCGTTTGCATTTCCCGTTGCTCCCGGTTGTCCTTTCCCGGTGAGCCTTGTCCCCGCCACCAAGGGGGAACGAACGCCGCTGATCGGTTATGAGGTTTCGCTGCCCGGACGGAACGGAAGCTGCGGCATCCGGGCACAATTTCACGCTCCGGCCTCCTTTCTCGGCCATCCCCCGTCAGCCGCAAGAGCCCATCCTGCCCTCAAGGGTCAACACGTAGCCGGAGCCGGTCAACATGGGGTGGCAGACCCTGACCGTTGTAGAGCGTGAAGGTGGGACGACGGGGGACAGAACCATGGAGATCGCATATGGCTGACCCGGATAAGGGGCCGGGCAAGCTGACGCCCAAGCAGGCGTTGTTCGTCGCGGAGTACCTGAAAGACCTGAATGCCACGCAGGCGGCCATAAGAGCAGGCTACGCACACCCAACAACGCAAGGCCCACGCCTGTTGGAAAATGTTGGAGTGATGTTGGCAATCGAGGCCGCTCAGGCGGAAAGGGTCAAGCGAGTGCAGGTCGACGCCGATTGGGTGTTGTCGCGGCTGTCTGACGAGGCCACTGCGGACCTTGCCGACATTCTCGACGAAGCCGGGGCGATCAAGCCGGTGAAGGATTGGCCGCTGATCTGGAGGCAGGGTCTGGTTGCCGGCGTCGATGTCCACGAGGAGATCGTGGAGGGCGTGAAGGTGGGGCAGACGGTAAAGGTCAAGCTGTCAGACCGGATCAAGCGGATCGAGTTGATCGGGAAGCATGTGAGCGTCGGGGCCTTCAAGGATCAGGTTGAGCATTCCGGCGGCGTGACGGTCAACATCAGCGGAAATGACGCAGACCTTTAGGCTCACCGACAAGCAGGGTGAGCTACGGAACGCGGCGGCATCGGCGGCACGGCACATCCTGGCCTATGGTGGATCGCGCAGCGGAAAGACGTTCGGCTTCTGCTACTGCATCGCGATTCGTGCTCTATCGGCCCCGGACAGTCGGCACCTGATCGCCCGACTGCACAACATCGACGTGCGGCAGGCGGTCATGATGGACACGTGGCCGTCGGTGATGCGCATGGCATTCCCCGGCGTGCCGTACACCGTGAACCGGCAGGATCAGTTCGTCAGGTTCGACAACGGGGCGGAAGTCTGGTTCGGTGGGCTGGACGACAAGGAGCGGGTCGAGAAAATCCTCGGCAAGGAATATGCGACCGTCTACGTCAACGAGGCGTCGCAGGTCGCATATGAGACGGTGCTGACTCTGCGCACCCGGCTGGCGCAGAACGTCCAGAAGGTGAACGGCAGGCCTCTGGCGCTCAAGGCCTACTACGACCTAAACCCAACGGGCAGGAGCCATTGGACATACCGCGAGTTCGTGGAGGGCGTGAGGCCGGATAACCGGATGCCGTTCCCGCCCGGATCGCGGACGTGGGTGCAACTGAACCCTACGTCGAACCCGCATCTGCCGGATGCCTACCTTGAGGAACTGGCTCAGATGCCAGAGCGGCATCGGCAGCGGTTCCTTGAGGGGAAATACCTGTCGGAGGTTCCGGGCACGCTCTGGCCCGTGGATCGCATCGACGCTTGTCGGGTGGACGCAGCGCCGCAACTGACGCGGATAGTCGTCGCGATCGACCCGAGCGGATCGGACGGAGCAGGCGGAGACAGTCAAGGCATCGTCGTCGTGGGTAAAGGCATCGACGGACATGCCTACCTCATCGAGGACGCCACGTGTCGCCTCTCACCCGCTGGGTGGGGGGCAAGGGCCGTGGAGATGTATCACAAGCACGGCGCCGACCTGATCATCGCGGAGGGCAACTACGGCGGGGCAATGGTGGAGAGCACCATCCGCACCGCTGATCCGCGCGCCAAGGTGAAGTTGGTCAACGCTTCTCGCGGTAAGCACGTCAGGGCTGAGCCTGTGGCGGCGCTCTACGAGGCGCGGGAAAACAAGCCGGCTGTCGCGCATCATGTCGGGGCGTTCCCGGAACTGGAAGACCAGATGGCAGCGTTCACCACGTCTGGCTGGCAGGGGTCAGGCTCGCCTGACCGGGCGGACGCCCTCGTCTGGGCGCTGACCGAACTGATGCTGGCAGACCAAGGGGAGGCTGCTGTCCTCCTGAGGAAAAGGCACCGCTGATGACCGCTCGTCCGCTCATCTCCGTGACTCAAGAATGCGAGTGCGGTGACATCATGTATTGGGAGCGCCACGGAGTATTCAGCCCGCGCTGGCGTCTCGAATGCGTTTGCGGCCGATGCGGGCCGTGGCGACGCTCCCCCGAGCGCAGGCCCGCAAACTACACGCCGGCAACGGTTCGCACGGCGGTCATGCCAACTGCGCCCCGCGAGGACTGAACACATGTCCATCATGCAGAGGATCGTCGCCAACTCGGTTGGCCGGCTCGCGGCGCTATTCCCAATGCTGGCGCAAGGGACGAAGCACAATTTCTACGCCGACTTCGGCTATCCTGAAACGCTGACCTTCGCGCACTACCACACGATCTACAGCCGCAACGGCATCGCTCGGGCCGGTGTGGCGAAGACCGTTTCTCGGGTTTGGCAGTCCAACCCGTTCCTGTTGGAGGCGCAGCCGGAGGACAGTCACGAAGAAACGGCCATCGAGGAGCAAATCCGCCGCCATTTCGATGCGATCCGCGCGTGGCAGATGATGGCCGAGGTGGAGCGCCGGGCGCTTGTGGGAGGGTTTGCAGGGCTGATCCTCCGCATTGCAGATGGTCGGTCGTTCGATCAGCCGGTTCAGCGCGTCGGGTCAATCGAGAGCCTTGTGGAGGTTATCCCTGCGTGGAGCGGGCAACTCACCGTCGCGGCGTGGAACGAAGACCCGATGAGCCCGGACTACGGCAAGCCGCTGTCCTACCAATTCAACGAGTCGGCCATCTCGAACAACGCAAAGCCGCGGTCTGTCACGATTCACCCTGACCGGATCATCGTGTGGTCGGACGACGCAACGATGTTCTGCGATTCCATGCTCCAGGCGGGATACAACGACCTGCTCACGCTGGAGAAGGTCTCCGGGGCAGGGGGCGAGGGTTTCTGGAAGAACGCCAAGAACGCCCCGATCATCACCATCGAGCCGGAGGCCGACCTTCGCAGCATCGCCACCGGCCTCGGAGTGAATGGTCCGGAGGAAGTCGCCGACAAGCTCAACGACGTGGTGGAAGACTTCAATCGCGGCTTCGACAGCACATTCGTGGTCAAGGGCATGTCGGTCGACACGCTCCCTGTCACGCTGCCGGACCCGGGCCCATTCTACAACGTCGCCCTCCAGAGCTTCGCGGCGTCCATCAACATTCCGCTGAAAATCCTCGTCGGGAACCAGACTGGCGAGCGGGCATCGACGGAAGATTCCGCGGAATGGGATGAGACCTGCATGTCCCGCAGGGCCAACGTCACGGTCCCGAACATCATGGCCATTGTGCGGCGGCTCGTGCAGTTCGGCGCGCTGCCGGAGCGCGACTGGTTCGTTGATTGGACGCCGCTCACGGAAAGCAGCCCATCCGAGAAGCTGGAGAATGCAACGAAGATGGCGGCGATCAATTCGCAGGCCTACGCCGCAGGTGAGCTTGTGTTCGAAGTCGACGAAATCCGCGCCGCCGCTGGGTACGAAGCTCTCGCAGCTCCCATCGAAACAGAAACGGACGAGGAGGCCGACGCGGCTTCCGGTCTTCAGGATGAGGAAGTCGAATGAAGACGGTTCGCGTCAACATCAAGGCCACGGCCAACACGTCGGCCATTCGTCGCGAGAAGCGCGGCGGGCGTGACAAGATCATCGTCCCGTCCGCGACGCTTCCCGACGGCGCGGTCATGAACGGGATCATGTATCCGGCAGAGGAGATCGAAAAGGGCTATGCGACGCTCGACCAAACCCCCGCTCCCCTTGGCCATCCCACGCTCGACGGGCAGTTCGTCTCCGCCTCCCACACCGAAGCCGTCATCCGGAACGGAATAGGGGCCTACAATGAAAACGTGCGCCGGGCCAATGGCCGGGTGTTCCTCGACAAGGTGATCGACGTCGAGTTTGCGGGCCGCACGGAGCCAGGGAAGGCCTTGCTGAAGGCCATCGAGAACGGCGAGGCGATCCACACGTCCACCGGGCTCTTGCTGGAACTGGAGAACGCACCGACAGGCGCGGGTTACAAGTACATTGCCCGGAACATGTTCTTCGACCACGACGCAATCCTGCTCGACGAGGCGGGTGCCGCCACCCCTGAGCAGGGTGTGGGCATGATGGTCAACAAGGCCGCCGACAAGGACGGCAACGAAATTGAGGTCGTGAACTCGGCGCTGGATGAAGCCGAACGCGAACTCGACTGGGCCGCGGAATACGCCGCCCGGGCCGTCGATAAGCTGGAGCGTGCTCCCCTCATCGAACGGATCAAGGCCGCAATCCTCGAAGCGGTCGGGGTGAAACCTGAAAAGACCGGGGAATCCGCAACCAATCAGGAGATGGACATGACTGTCTCGAAAGAACAGTTCGACGAGCTTTCGGGGGAGGTGAAGTCCCTCTCGAAAGCCCTTTCCGACCAGCAGGCCATGCTTGGGACGACCATCGGCGAAGCCGTGGCCAATGCCATGAAGCCTCTGATCGACGCGCAGGCCGCTGCGACCAACGCGCAGAACGCCAAGGATGACGAGGAAAAGGCCGCGCTGGTCGAAGCCGTCGTCAACGCTGGCGTGATGGACAAGGAGGCGGCGGAAGAACTGTCGCTCGACGCGCTCCGTCGCCAGAAGACCCGCACCGGCAATGCCGCGGGCATGTTCGCCGGTAACTTCAAACCGAACGCGGCCGGTGCCGGGTTCAAGGCACCGGAGGGCGACTGATGCCGCGCTATGGGAAAATCTACGCAGGTCCGGTGACGGAGACCCTGCCGCAAGTCCGTGAGCTTCCGGCCGCCGCCGCGATCCTCCCGGGCTGCATCGTCGTCGCCTCGACCGGCACCTTCGCGCTCGCGACCGCCGCGACCGCTGGCAAGGTCTACATCGCGCAGGACAATTACCTAGCGATGCAGGGCGTCGATACCGCTTACGCCGCTGGTGACACTTGCATCGGACTGGAGATGCTAGACGAGCAGTTCTTCAATGCCCGCGTGGCGACCGGCGTCAACGTGACGCTGGACATGCCGCTCGCGCCGGGCGCGTCGGGCTTCCTCGTGGCGGCCACCGCCGCTGATCGGGTCGTGGCCTTCGCGGACGAGGCCTACAACAACACCTCCGGGTCGTCGCAGCTGGTTCGGGTCCGCCCGGCCAACGGCTACGTCACCGCAGCCTAAGGAGAGCGACGATGCGCTATTTCTCCTCGAACCTCGTCGCCAACTCCCGCGTCCATGCGGCATGGTGGCAGGAAGTCGGGATCGAGCGGGAGTTCTTCCACCACGTGGAAAACAACCTCGCTCAGTTCTCCGGCAATGCCGCGGCGATCCTCCCGCGCGATGCGTGGATGGACTTCGACAACATCACCCGCCGAGTCATGCGTGACGACGAGGGACAGGCCTACATGGCCGACCTGCTCCCGCTCGCGAAGCCCGTCCATATCGGCAAGCTGGTCCACCTGACCCGCAAGTCGTCCGATGCCGGCACGGTGGTTCGGTCCATGTCCGGTCAGGTGCCTGTCCCGATGGACAAGGTGACCTACGACTATGAGGGCAACCCGGTCCCGATCTTCTCGTCGGCCTTTGGTCGCGAATGGCGGGAATGGAACACCCTCCAGTCGGAGAACTTCGACGCTCTGGCCGATGACCAGGAGGCCCACACCGCCAAGGTCCGCGAGGACATGGCCGACTATGCGCTGAATGGCGATGCCGACATTTCCGTGCAGGGCTACAAGGCCTATGGCATCAAGAACCACCCCAACACCAAGCTGATCAACCTCGGCACGGCGGCGGGCGGCGCCAACATAGACCTGACCACGGCGGATGGCGAGGCGGTCGACGCCTTCATCACCGGGGCCTTCGGCAAGGCGCTGGATGACAACCTGGTGCTGGCTCCGGTCAACCTCTACGTCTCCCCGGAGATCGGCCGGAACTTCGACAAGGCCGACACGGGCATCTGGCTGTCGGCTGGCGGTTCCTACGGCCCTGGCAAGATCGGCCAGCGCGTGACCGGCAACCGCCGCATCGCGAAGGTGGAAGTGACCTACAAGCTGACCGGGAACGAGTTCTTCGCGTTCGTGCCGAATGCGCAGTACATCCGCCCGCTGGTCGGCATGGCCGTCAACACGACCGCCATGACGCGCCTTCGCCCGACGGACAACTACCAGTTCCTCGTGATGGGCGCGATGGGCATGGATATCCGCTCCGACTGGAACGGCAAGTCAGGGGTCTTCGCCTCGACCGTGGTCAACGCCTGACAATCGGAGGGGGCTTCACGGCCCCCTCTGCCACTTGGGGAGAGCAAAATGGCCGTTCGGATCAGGATTACCAAACCCGGCATCTTCTCTGCCGTGGGGGAGGTCGCCGTAGGCGCGGAGATCGACATGTCGGAGGAGCCGAAGGCATGGGCGGGCCGGTATGAGGTCGTCGCCGCTGCTGAGGGCGAGGTCAAGGTTGCCACCCCTCCCAAGCGCACCCGGAAGGCGAAGCAGTGATGGCCGCCTACGGGACCGATGAAGGCTTTTCCGAGTGGCTGGTGGCCTACGGATACACGCTGCCAGTCGGCGCCGACGAGGCGGTTCTGCGGCAGCGCGGCACGGCCTATATCGACGCAGTGTACGGCCCCCGGTTCGTCGGTCAGCCTGCGTCATGGGACCAGGAACTCGCATGGCCTCGCGTGGGCGCCGTGACGATCTATGGGCAGGCCATCCCCTCTGACGTAATCCCTCAGTCGGTCATCAACGCCTCCTATCGTGCGGCTGTTGCTGAGGCGCTGGAACCCGGATCGCTGTCTTATGCCACGTCCGCCAAAGGCCGCCGCAAGCGCGAGAAGGTCGAAGGCGCGGTTGAGGTCGAGTATTTCGAGAACACCTCTGAAACGGTCGCAGGGCAAGGCCCGCTGTTCCTCGATATCGAGGGGCTGCTGGCGCCATTCCTGAACCCCGCAGACATGGGCTCCGGCCCGTTCATAATGGCTGTCGGATGAGCTTCTACGATGAGATGAAGGGGGTGGCCGATGGCCTCCTCGCGGAATTCGCCCAAGGGACTGTGACGGCTTACATCGTCACGCCGGGCGCTCCTGATCCAGCGCAGCCGTGGGTGGCTGTTCCTCCCTCGGAAACCTCGGCTGCGCTGGATGCCGTTGTCCGCGGCGTCCCGGAGGCTCTGGTCGACGGGACGAATATCTTGGTCGGCGACCTTCTGGTGATTTTCGCTGTGCCGGATGTGACGGTGAGCGTCGGGGACAGGATTGTAATCGACGGCAAAAGTCTTGGCGTGGTGCAGGTTTCTCCGATCCCTCCGTCCGGGACGACGGTTGCGATGCAGGCAGTGGTCAGAACCTGATGGCAACGCGCGAGAAGTTCATCCGCAGCATGAAGAAGCTGATGGATGACGGGGATCTGCGGATCGAGGCAGCTTTCCTCGCCTCCATCCAGGGCATGGTCGACGAGATCGTTCTGGCGCAGGTCATCGCGGCGCTGGACAGGGGAGATATCGAGGCCGCGGTGAATGCCGTTGATGTTGACCGGGCGGCATTCGCGGCGTTCGAGGAAGCAATCCGGGGAAACTATTCGGCAGTCGGGACCGAAACCATGAAGCTCATGGGCAAGGTGCGCGATATGGATGGCTCGGCAATCGTAGTCCGGTTCGATGTCCGTAACGAGCGGGCGGAAGACTGGCTCAACACCAAGTCGTCGGAACTGATCACGGGCAACCTCGTGCCAGAGCAGCGCCAGACCATCCGCGACGTTCTGACCTCCGGCATGGAGCGGGGCGACAACCCGCGCACGACCGCACTGGACATGGCGGGGCGTGTCGTCGGCGGCAAGCGGCAGGGCGGGGTGATCGGCCTCACAGGTCCGCAGGCCCGCACGGTGAACTGGGTCCGTGACGCGCTGTCCAGCGGGGATGAGGAGGCTCTGCGGCGGTATCTCACCCTGAAGCGGCGCGACAAGCGGCTCGACCGGCAGGTGATGAAACTCATTCAGTCCGGGAAACCCGCAAATCAGGAACTGCGCGACAAGGTGACGGGACGGCTGTCCGACAGCTACCTGAAGCTTCGGGCCGACGTCATCGCTCGCACCGAAAGCATGGCGTCTCTCAATGCCGCGCAGGAGGAAGCCTTCGCGCAGGCATTGGAGAAGTCAGGGAACAGCCCGCAGTTCGTTACCCGTGAATGGTCGGCGGCACGGGACAAGCGGACCCGCGACACGCATGGCGCAATGCACGGACAGAAGGTGCAGGGGATGACGACGCCGTTCACGACTCCGACCGGATACCAGTTGATGCGCCCCGGAGACAGCAGCCTTGGCGCTCCGGCCAGTGAAATCGCGAACTGCCGCTGCATCCAGTATATCGAATACGATTATTTCGAGGGCCGCGGCTGATGGGCATCGAGGACGACATCAATCGGCGCATCGCGGTCTACGAAAAGCGGCTTGAAGCGGTGCTGAAATCCTCTGTGCAGGACGTGTTCCGGGAGATGACCACGCCGGTTTCGAACGGCGGCCGGCTCCCGGTCGACACGGGCTTTCTCCGGGCGTCGGCGCAGGCCTCGCTTGAGGACTTCCCGAGTGCAGACAAGGCCAACCCCGACAAGAGCAAACGCTATGCCTTCAGCATGGGATCGGTGAGCGCGGTCATCATGGGGGCAAACCTGAGGGACGAGATATTCCTCGGGTTCACCGCCAACTATGCCGCCTACAAGGAGGCCAAGCACGGCTTCGTCGAAAGCGCGGTGCTGCAATTCCCGGCCTTCGTGAACAAGAACGCAGCCAAGGCGATGAAGGCTTTCCCCTGATGCCTACCGTCCCGGTCTGTATCTACATGGCGCTCAAGGCGCAGCTTCAGTCTGTGCCGGGCCTGCCGGCGCTGGCCCTACCGGGTAAGGTGGTCGAGCCTGTCGCTGGAACGTCATGGGTGGAGGTGATGAACATCACCCCGGAGCCAGAGCGGATCATGATTTCGCCCAACCGCAAGCATAACCGCCTCGGGACGTTTCAGGCGCTGATCTACACGCCGCTTGAGGACATGGCCTACGAGGCCTCGCAGGAACTTGGCGGACAGGTAGCGAATGCCTTCCCCGTCGACTTCAGGATGCAGTTTCAAGGCGTCTCCGTCCGCGTGGTGCAGGAGCCTGCCGTGGGTGACGGCTTCCGGGACCGTTCGTGGTGGGTAACCCCCGTCCGTATCCGCTGGCAGTCCCTCTCATAACCCGGCCAATGGCCAATCAAGGAGCAAGAAATGGGTGAATTATTTCCCGTGGCCGGTTGTCGGCTCTACATCGGCGGTCAGATCACGGTCCCCATCCGCCCGATGATCGTGTCGGACTTTGGCACGCAGGTCTGGACGGAAATCGACGGCTGGTCGACGATGGGCGCTTTCGGGGACTCCGCGCAGGAGATCACCACGTCGCTCATCAACCGCGACCGCGACATCAAGCAGAAGGGCACCAAGAACGCCGGCTCGATGGAGAACACGTTCGCGGTCATGGCCGATGATCCGGGCCAGCAGGCGCTGCTCCTCGCTGTGGAGAGCAAGCGCAACTACGCCTTCCGCATCCTCCTCAACGACCGGCAGCAGGCCGCAGCGACCATTTCCGTGGCTGCACCGGGCGTTGTGACGCTCACCGACCACGGCATGATCGTGGGTCAGCCGGTGCGGCTGTTCTCGACCGGCACCCTTCCTGCCCCGCTTCAGAACGAAGTCGAGTATTTCGTCCACACCGTTCTGAGCGACGACACCTTCTCCCTGACCACCACCCCGGGGGGCACCGCCATCGAGACTACGGAGGTCGGCACCGGCACTATCACCGCGGAATACGGCGGGTCGTGGCGCTACTTCGCCGCCCTCGTCATGGGTGCGCAGGAGCAGGGCGGGGAGGCCAACACCATCCGCAACCAGTCGACCACTCTGAGTATCAACAGCAATATCGTTCGAGCATAAGGGGCTAGACTATGGACTTGAGGGGGATCAAACGGGACACCTCCATTGCCCAAGAGGGGCAATGGGTGAAGGCCGTTCCGAACTTCGAAGATGCCGAATTCCTCGTGCGGGGTTGGGCGTCTCCGAAGGTTCTGGCCTATCGCTCGCGGCTTGAGCGTCTGGCTCCACGGAAGGACCGCAACGCGGACGGCTCCATCAAGGAAGCTGCGCGGATGCGGATCGTGGCGGAGGTGTTGGCCGGCGTGGTGCTGCTCGACTGGCGCAACATCGGAGATGGCGGGGAGCCTCTGGAATACTCGCAGGAACTGGCTGCGAAAATCTTCGCAGACCCTGATTTCGTGATGTTCACCGACGCCGTGCTGTGGGCCTCCAATCAAGTCGACGCGCAGTCCTTCATGTCGGAGCAGGACGAGGGAAACTCCTAAGCGCCCTCGAATGGGCGCTCATCTGGGGCGACAAGGCCGAAGATCAGCGGCTGGAATACGAAAAGATCGGCCGGCCAATCCCGAACCACCTTTGGCCGGTCGAGCCTCCCCAAGGATATGAGCAATGGTTCGAGATTTTCTTCGAGGTCTCGAACGACAGGCAGTTGGGGCATGGCTCTGTCGGGCCAATCCCGGCTTCATCTCTCGCCCGGTATGACTTCGGCCCCGATCAGCGGGCCTTTGTCCGGGCGATCCGCGCAATGGACCAGTTGTTTATGCGGCACGTGAAGTCGGCAAAAACAGGCTCCATCCAGAAGGAGCCGATGACCAAAGACCGTTTCGACAGGATGTTCTGATGTTCGATCTCGCGCGCCTCGGTATTTCCGTGAAGCTCCTCTTTGCCAAAGAGGCCAAGGATGGCCTGCGTGACGTTGCGCGCGAGGCCGGGCTTGCCGAACGGCAGACCAAGAAGATGGAGCAGTCCACCAAAACCCTTGACGGGGTGATGCGTGGTGCTGCGAAGGCTGGGGCGATCCTCGGGGCGGCGCTCGGTACGGCCTTCTCGGCCGGCACGCTGGTTTCGGCTATCGACAAGTACACTGAGATGTCGAACCTGCTGAAGGTCGTGGCGGACGATCAGTCGGGCGTGAATGACCAGCTCGACCGTCTGGCCGAGATCGCCAACAGCACCCGGACCCCGCTTGAGAGCGTCGTGACGCTGTTTCAGCGGGTCTCGACGACGGCCAACGAACTTGGCGTGTCTGGGGAACAGGTCGAGAAGTTCGTGACGAACATCTCCACGGCGCTCGCGCTTCAGGGCGGCAGCGCGGAGCAGGCATCCGGGGCGCTGCTCCAGCTTTCGCAGGCTCTGGCCGGTGGTGTGGTCCGGGCAGAAGAGTTCAACTCCATCATTGAGGGGGCCTTCCCGATCATGCAGGCCGCGGCGCGCGGGATCGACGGTGTTGACGGCTCCATCGGCAAGCTGCGGCAGATGATGCTGGACGGGAAGCTGTCCGCGAAGGTGTTCTTCGACGCGATCCTTTCGCAGTCCGACGAACTGGCGGCCAGCTTCGGCAAGACGCAGGCGACCGTCGGGCAGGCGCTCCAGGTGCTTCAGGATCGGTTCACCATGTTCGCAGGTGAATTCGACCGGATGACCGGGCTTTCGGGGATGCTGTCCGACGGCATCCTGTCGCTCTCGCAGAACATTGAGGGTGCTGTGGTTTGGGCCGGATCGTTCGCCACGGCGCTTGGCATTGCAGGCACAGCCATGTGGGGCTTGAATGGCGGGGCAATAGCGTTCCTCGCCACCATGATCTCCCTGCGGGCCGTGCTCATCACGCTCGGCGTCGGGGTTCTCACGCTCGCCATCGGAACATTGGTCAACTACCTGCTCGACGCCACCCGCGAGACTGGCAGCTTCTCCGCCGCCCTTGAGAAGTTGGTCGGCATCGCCAATGAGGTCGCGCAACGGGTGGGGCAGGGCTTCAGCCTGATGGGCGAGATGATCATGGGCGTCGGCATGGGGATTTCTGCTGCCTTTGCCACCGTATGGGCCGATATCCTCGCCGGGCTCGACAGCATGCTGAACGGCGCAGCGGCGCGTATCAACACGTTCCTCCAGTCCACGGGCCAATTCTTCAGCGCCATGACGGGAGGCGCGATTGAAGGCAACTGGGGCACGCTGGAAACGAACCGGACAGGCGGGGTTGAGGCACAGAACGCCGCGGCGGATCAGGCGGCTTTGGCGCGCGAATACATGGACAGCATCAACGCCAGCTTCAAGGACTTGTTCACCAAGCCCCTGAGCGGTGGGATGACAGGCTCTCGCCTCGGAGCCCCATTTGATTCGCTTAGCGGCGTTCCTGCGGATCTAGTTAGGGACACCCCGGCCAAGACTCTTGACGATAAGCCGCCAGGCAAGCCCAAGGGCGGTTCCTCTACCTCGTCCTATAAAAAAGAGGTTCAGCGGATCAAGGACGAGACTGCGGCCCTAGCATCGGAGTTGAAGGTTTACGAGGGCTTCTCCGGCTCAGTCCGGGACTACGAGATCGCGCTGTCCTCCGCAAAGAAGGAGGCCGATCTTCTCGCTGCTGCGCAGGAATCCGGCTTGAAGATAACCCCCCGACTCAAGGAAGAGGTCCACGGCTTGGCTCAGAACTACGCCGAAGCGGCTCAGAACGTGAAAGAAGCAGCGGATGCCCAACAGGAGATGATCAATCAGGCTGGGCGTATCGAGGATGCCTTTGGGGGGATGTTCTCCAGCCTGGTTACTGGGGCCTCCTCTTTCAAGGACGCCCTTGGGCAGGTTCTTTCCCAACTGGCTGAAATGGCGGCTGACAGCGCCTTCCAGAATTTCTGGGGAATGGCGACGGGCGAGAAGACTGGTTCTGGCTTCATTGGTGCAGCGGGGTCCATTCTCAGCTCCATGTTCGGCGGGTTTCGGGCGAATGGCGGTCCTGTCGACGCTGGCAAGGCCTATGTCGTGGGCGAAAAGCGGCCGGAGATGTTCATCCCCGAGACGTCCGGCACGATCCTTCCCTTTGTCCCGCGCGCTCAACAATCCTCTGGTGGGGTGGTGGAAGTTCGCACCTACCTCGACCCGCAGACCGGGGCACTGGATCAGAAGATCGAGCGTATCTCCGGTCAGAGTGTCCGCGCGGCGGCCCCAGAGATCGTCGGCCAGTCAGTCTCCGCCGTGGGCGCGCAGAACCGCAGAACGCGGCGCTACCTTGGCAAGTGAGCGATCAGTGAGGGTTCGCGTGGGGCCGAAGGTAACGGTGAAGGCGGAAGCTCCCGCGCCTCCTGAAGCCTCCGCGCTGCGAGTAGCATCGGAAAAAGTGACCGTCCGAGTGGAAGATAGGCACGATGGTTAACGTCTATGCTTGGCCTCCGGTCGGGTTCCGCAGCTTCGAGTGGTCGGTGGATCAGCCCGTCGCGAAATCCCGGTCGCTGTGGTCGAACCGTCGCTACATCTCCACGACGCAGCGCCGTCGCCGCGTGGCGACCATCAGCGTATCGGCAGGGACCACTATGGGCGCGGGCTACATGGAGGCCCTGAAGCGGCTTCTGGAAGGTGGGACACACCTCGTCAGGCTGGACAGCTTCCCGCTCAACCCGGATGAGCCCGAGTTTCCGGACGGAGTGCTTAACAGTGAACCATTCGAGTGGCTTCAGGGATCAGGCCCCGACCCACTGGGTTGGCAAGCTCTTGGCGGGGAGCTTCGCTGGTTCAACGGACCGCCAGTCTCCGCTGTTAGTGTCTCGCCCTCAGGAGCAATCCCCGCTTGGGTCGAGGTGAGCGGCCTACCGCCCAGCCAGATCATAGCCATGCCGGGCCAGTTCGTAACCATCTATTATGGAGACCCAGAGCTCTCCGTTACTCGGATGATAATGGCCCCGGTGATCTCGGATGCCTCAGGAGTGGCCATAGTCAAGATCGAGGGAGAGAGACCCGCCAACATCCGACGGGTTCACATTGGCACCCAAGAGAGCTCGGCCTTCGAGGCACTATCCATCCCTAGAGCCCCCCGTGTGGTCAACTCTGATTGGTTCTATGACTGGTCTTTTCTCGAGGTGTTTGAGGATGAGACGGCCGGTTTCGTGGAGGTTGATCCGTGGAGCTAAGCCGGCAAGTCGATGAAGCCCTCATGTCGGCCATCGAGGGGGAGACGTTCCACCCCGTGATGCTGCTGTGGCTCGACTGGCCGTCGGGGGAGGTCCGGATGCATTCGGGCAAAGGCACAATCGTCTGGCATGGCGAGGAATGGCTTGGCGTGGGGGATGCGTCCTCTGTCGTGTCAGGCGAGGAGGGGCTCGGCATGGCGGCCTCTACGGCCACGTTGCGCCTTGCCTCGTCGTCGGATGAGATCATGGCCCGGATCAGCGACCCGATCCGCAACCGGGAAGGCAAGCTCTACTGGGGAGCAGTCACGCAGCCGCAGGGAAACGTTCTCGTCGGCGAGCCGATCAACTTCCACGAGGGCTACATGGACTCGTCTGCCGTCCCGATAGAGGCGGACGATACCGGGATCACCCATTACATCGAAATCACCCTTGCCTCCGGGCCAGGCGCTCGCTCGGTGTCGTCGATCTACCACACCGCCGAAGACCAGAGCCGGAAGTACCCCGGAGACACCGCGGGAAGGCACGTCATCAATGCTCTCGCACGGACGGAAACGCAGCGTTGGCCGGAAAACTGACACCTGAGGCAGTGATGCGGATCGTGATGGAGGTCATGGGCCGCAAGTGGGAATGGGGTGTGTCGGACTGCACCGCTTCAGCCTGTGACGTGTTCCTCCGTCTCCACGGCATCGACCTGATGGGTCGGTATCGTGGGGCGTACAGCACGGCCCGGCAGGCGCTGCGCATCCAAGGTCCAGACTATGCCGCGTTCTGCCACGCGCAGGCGGTCAAGCACGGCCTCGCTGCCAAGGATGAGGCGGAGCCTGGGGATATCGGACTCGTCGAGGGGCGTTACGGGCTCTCTCTGGCGATAGCTGTCTCTCCGCAGGTGTGGACTGGAAAGACCGAAGGCGGGTTCGCGACCGCCAATGCCGCCGTGATGACCTGGGGTGTCCCATGCCGCAACTAGCCGTCGCCGCCATCGCGGCAGCGGGCTCCTACGCCACATGGGGTACCGCGTTCGGGACCGCGCTCGCGAACCTCTCGGCCTCGCTGCTGCTGTCCACGGCATCGCAAGCGTTGCTCGGGAAGTCGGCACGCTCATCTGACATCCAGCGCGAATTGGCCCGCCCGACGACGACGCCGCAATATCGGGCCGTCTACGGCACCTACCGCGTTCCCGGCACGCCAGCGCCGTGGCTGGTCAAAGGAAACTTCCTCTACGGCTGCCTGATCCTCAATAGCCGTCCGAGCGCAGGCCCGTTCAAGGTGTTCGTCGACAAGCGGGAGCAGACGCTGACCGGCAACCTCTACAACTTCGGCGCCGGAGGCGGGGCCCGCCCGACGACTGCTCCGCTCTACGACAGGGAGGAAGGGTCGCCTGGTCCTGTAGAGTTCGTCCGGTTCTGGATTGGTCGCGGGGATCAGACGCAGCCGCCGCAGCAGATACTGGATGAGGTGCCGGAGCTTTTCCAAGCAACGGATGCATGGCGCGGAATGACGGTGATCTGGATCAGGGCGAACGCTGGCCGGAGCAGGGGGCTTACCACCCGTTGGCCAGCATCGCCGCCAAATATCGAGGTGGAGGGCAACTGGACGCCGGTATGGGATCCACGCACCAACACGACGGGATGGAGCGACAACCACGCGCTTTGCATTCTGGACGCCCTGATGAACAACCCGGTTCGGAAGTTCCACCAGCGCGACCTGATCATGGATCACTTCATAGCCGCGGCGAACATCGCGGATGAAGACGTTCCTCTTTCTGGCGGCGGATATGAGGCCCGTTACAGCGTCGGCGGCATCCTCGTGTGGACCGATGCGGAGATTGAGGACCAGCTTGCCCCAATGGCTGCGGCTGGCGCGGCACGGTTTATTCGGGCGGGCGGAAAGCTTGGCATTGCGCCCGGAGCGTGGGTCGATCCACTCCCGGAGGTGACAGACATTCTCGCGGAGGACGGGCTCGACTTCCAGCGTTGGGCCGCAGGGAACGATCTGCCCACGTCCATCTCGGCATCCTATACCTCGGCAGAGAGAGGTTATGAGGACGCCGACCTCGGGCAATGGCCGATTCCCGGTGCGATGGAGGCAGATGGCGGGGTCGATAAGCCCGTGTCGTTGGACCTGACGTGGATCACATCCCCGACGCAGGCAATGCGGGTGCAGAGGATCGAGGGGCTTCGCGCGCGGATGCAGCGCCAGATACGCTGTACGCTCCCGCCATCCGCAATCCGGGCAATCGCGGGGTCTGTGCTGCCGCTGACGGCTCCGGCTCCCTACGCCGCGATGAGCGGCACCTACGAGGTGCAGAGCATCAACCTCGCGCTCGACCCGATGGGGGATGACGGAGTGGCGATGCGGTGCCCTGTCGTTCTGAAGGAGACGGCGGCATCGATCTACTACTGGGAGCCGGGATATGAATACGAGATCGGGACGGGGTCAGGTTACAACCCGCAGCCGTCGGATGTGAGCGCCCCAACAGCCATGGCGGCAACGTCACTAACCATCAACGGGGCTCCGGTTATCCGCTTTTCGTTCGATCCTGTCGAGAGCGCTCTTGCCGCCCGCTACGAGTGGGAATGGACGTCGACGGACCAGACGGCGTGGCGCTCCGGGGGCAGCATCGCCTTCGACTTGGAGGATATCTTCGACCGCGCTTACGGCATCCTGACAGAGCCAGACCTTGGCGCCAGCCACTCGGTCCGGGTTCGCACGGTCAACCTCGCGGGGCAGGTCTCAATGTGGGCCACTATCACTGGCATCGTCGCAGACCCACCTGCAACTGACGTTCCCGCGCCGACGCCGGTTTTAGCGACCGGAGGGGCGGGACAAATTTCGGTCGAGTTCACCGCGCCGAACCATCCCGACTTCCGGGCCATCGAGGTCTACGGCTCATCCATCAACGATCCGGGCGCCTCCACGCTTGTGGACGGCCCTCGCTACGTCTCCCCGAATGCCGTGGTCGAAACCATCGTGAGCGGTCTTGGCTCTGGCGAAACGCTCTACTTCTGGGCGCGCTCCATCGACCTCTACGGGGCTGCGTCCAGCCTCTCGACGCCCTCGATCAGCGCCACCACCTCCTGAGGATCAATTCATGCCGGCACCCATCTACAGCCTCCCAGTTGTGGGAGTTCCTCCGAATGCTTACACGACGCAGGCGATGCACGAGGCCGCGATCAATGCTGTCTTACAGCAGATGTTCACGGACTACGTGGCGCGAGATCAAATCCTTCAGACGCATATCGACTCGCTATCCAGCGGGGTTCTGGTCGTCGGAGAGTGGGACGCCTCATCGGGAGCCTTCCCCACGACACGCCCCGACAGCTCTCCAATCCGGCCGGGAGACGCGTGGATCGTGACCGGGGCCGGGGGTGTGGATGGCGAGAATTTCGCCGTCGCGGATCGACTGGTCGCACTCACGGATGGTGGCGGGGTGACATATGCCGGTCACTGGCTCCGCTCCCCGCATGCCGACGATCAGCGGTATGATTTTTCCAGCAAGGCTGCCCTTATGGCAGCGGCCATCCCGGCGGAGGTGCTCGTCGCCCGCGTCGTGCTCGGCGGAATGATCCTGACCTATGCCCGCGATTCCGGGGGCGCTACCGAGCTGACAGACGGATCGCGCTGGCGACTAGTGAGCGGTGCGCATTACGCCTCGGTGCTTGCGGCCCTGTCTGACAGCTATCCCTATGATCCCGGCGACGTAGTGACTGCGGGGCTGACGGTCGCGGCGATAGTCGGCTACCTGGTGGTGAGCAGCGACCCGGACGTCAGCACGGCCGGAGGCGTGATGTTGCGCGTCCAGCCGGATCAGCAGGGCTGGTATCACCTCGATGCGTTCGGTGCGGCAGGCGATGGATCGACGGACGACAGCGCGCGGCTGACCAAGGCGATCAGTCGGGGAAAAGTCCAGCTGGGCGCGCGGATGTACGCCGTCGCCGGCATCCAGCCGGTATCAAACATGCACATCCGGGGCCGCGCGCGGAACACCACGTGGCGGACGAGCGGGCTGGTCTGCACGGTCGCAGGGGGCGCGATCTTTTCCGACCCCACGTCCGCCCCGATATACTCCGTGACGCTGGAGGATTTCCATGCCGACTGCACCGCGACCGGTTGCCGGTTTTACGACAGTGCGAGCCAGGTCAAATACTCGGGCGGATTCCGGTTCGTTAATCTGGTCGCGAGCTGCAATTTCCTGCTGCTGTTCCGGTTCTGCCCGATCTATCTGCTGATCGACGACTGCCTGTTCGGCCAGACCGGCAACCGGCTCGGCGGCAGCCAGGAGTTCCGGGTCATGGAGGCATGGTCCAATTCCAACGCGAGCCTCGTCAATCACAATCAGGTCCGCAACACGCGGCACTACAACGTGCATGGCGCGACCACGGCTGTTGCTGCCTACACGCTGCGGCACGGGGCTAAGTGGAGATTCGAGAATTGCTCCATGGAGCAGTTTACGAATGGCTATGTCGCTGACGCGGCTGCATTTATGGCGCTGAATTGGGAGGGCGGCTGGATCGAGGCGATCAATGCGCCTCAGGTATTCCGGACCCGGATCGACGCGGCGGCGCCCAGCAATATCGCCGGAGGACCGATCCGGATCGCCGGATCGCAGATCGATATCCTGAATAGCACCTGCGAATATCTGATCGTCAACGGCAATGGCACGGTTGATGTGCATGACATCAATATCCGGGGCAATGGGCCGGGGTTCCGGCTCGCCTCACAGCCGAGCCAGATTGCGTTTGCGCGCAATATCTATGCTCCGGCAGCGCCGCTGTTGCAGCAATACATACAGGAGCGCGGCGCGATCTATCAGGGTCGCCTGACGCCGTGGCGCAACGGTATTGTACCGGCCAGTCTCTCCGTCTCGTCAACTGGCGTGGCTCCCACAATGAGCGGGGCCAACTCTGCTTATACCGGGGAGGCGTCGGCGCGGATCGCGGCGGGAGACGGGGCGCAGGTCATCTATCGTCAGGTGCCGACGGAGATTTTGCAGTCCATCAATGACGGACGGGCCGTCGTCGCGCTTGTCGGGCGGTGGGAGGCGGCGGCGGCGTTTTATGCGCGGGCTTGCTACTGGGTCAATGTGACTCCGACCCATGCCAATATCACGGCCTCCGCCGCTGATGCGGATGCTATCGGGGCGTCCTACGGCACGACCGTCGGTGTCAGCTCATGCCCGGTGTTCATCCCGGCAACGCTCACGTCTTTCCACGTCGGGTTCCTTCTGAACGGCGGTGATGTCGGCAAATTTTTCGCCCTCGAAGGGCTGCACCTGCTCGCCAGCGATCAGAAACCGACGCTGCCCTTTTTCGTCTAGCACCCCCGGAAATGTGGCTGGGCAATCAGCTAATCGACATCAACAGCTACGAATAAGGAGAGCCAAGAATGGCACGTTTTCTTCCATTCCTAGTGGGCGGCAAAAAGACTAAAGTGGTTCCGGTGGTGGCCCCCGAGCTGATCGTCGGCAATATCGTGCTCGTCGGCTCGTCTATCGAGCACGTGCCCGGCGAATGGGAGCCTGGCGTTGATGTCGAGGGCGAATATGTCCGTCGCGCGAATGGTACTGGCCCATGGCTGGCGACCGGGATCACGTCCGGTCCTTATATCGCGCAGACGGTGGCTGATGTTGTGACCTGGCGCGAGATCGGCACGGATGCCAATGGAGGCCGCACCACGGTATACGCTCAGCCATTTGCGACGGTCTACGCCGAGCCTGTCGTGGCTACACCCGCGACGCTGACCGGCGCGTTGCTGCCGGGAGAGCCGTATACCTCCACCGCAGCTACGTTTACCGGCTTCCCGGAGCCGGAGGTCAGCCATGGCGTGCAACGACAGCTTGGCACCACTGGGGCTATAGAAACGCTCCCGGCGAATGGTGTGTTTGCTGTTGGGTATCGCTATCGGCCCGCTACGAGGGGATACAGCCTCGCCGGCGAGGTCTGGTCTTACGGCGACGGCTGGTCGGCTGTCATCGCTCCCCCGGCGGTCGCCCCGACAGTCAGTCTCGCGCGTACGCCAGCCGGGGCGGTCACGCAGGGCGACAGCGTCACGATTACCGCGACTCGTACCGGCACTCCCGATCCGACGCCGGTGTGGACGATCACCCGCAATGGAGCCCCGTTCACATCACCCGCAGGGGCGTGGAATCGGGTCATAGACGACATCGAGGACGGCGATTACGTCGTGTCGGTCACCGTCACGAATAGCGCAGGATCGGCGACGGATACGATGAGCTTTACCGTCGCGGCAGCAAGCACGGATGTCGCGCCCTATGTCATCACCAACCCTGCGATGCCCGCGCTGACAGCGGGTGTGCCTGTCACCGTACCGGCGGCGACCTTCGGAGGCAATCCTAACCCTACCTCCACGCATAAAATCCAGCGGCGTCTGCCCCCGTCAGGGACGCCAGAGGATGTGGTAACCGGCCTCACGTTCACGCCTGCCGCGAATTACCAGTATTCCCGCGCATCTACAGCGACTAATGGCGTCGGTTCCCCTGCCGTTGCTAATAGCGCATGGTCGGACACGGTGCCCCAAGTCGATTGGGCGTTTTCTGAGGCAGATGGTGTCCTGACCATCCCGATCATGCCGGGCCAGCCCAATACCCCGTCTGTCACGAACATCACGCCGAACAGCGCCCGAATCGTACCGGGCACGTCGCCGACGCCAGCTGTGACACAGATTCTGATGATCCCGGAAGGCGATTTCAACGAGACGCAGCCCGAGCTTACGACGTTCGGGAACTCTGTGTCGTTCCAAGGGAACTCAACGTCAGGCTACCTGCCGAGCACAGCTTATCGAATCTGGCGAGAGAGCGCTACTGCCGAATTCGACACGCCAGCGGCGGTAGAATTCGTGGACACGTTCTCGACAAATCTCGGGGCCAATCTCGCAGGGCATGTCTCGGAAAGCTCGCATGTGTGGTCTGCGCCATTGACGACGACTGGCATGTGGATCACCCCGGGGGGCAGAGTACGCGGGCTCTCAAACAACTCCGCCAGAAACATGCAGCTGAACAACTACGAACTCCCCGCTCAAGGCGGGTATATCGAGGCCAGCGCTTATGCGATGGGGGCAAACCAGCCCGGACAGGCGGCAGAGAGGAGAGCAGGAACGCTCGGGTTCCTCGCATTTGGGATCGACGTAGATAACTACCTCCAGCTGGCATTCTTCGTACCCAGCGCCGGGGGGGCAAGCGATGCAATACGGGTGCATGAGCGGATCGGCGGAAACATTTCTACGCTGATAACCTATTCCGTCCCGGGCATGGGCGACGTCATGGCGGAGCACACAGCGCGCCTCTCAATCAACCGCTCGACGAAAGCCATAAGCCTGCTGGTTGGGGGCGTGGAGGTCGGAACGGGGACATACACCGGCACCTACCCGGTGGGGACGAAAACCGGCGTGCGATGGGAATCGTATACCTCTCAGGCGCCCTCTGACCGAAGCGCGATGCAATTCAACGAGCTGTCTGCGGGGGGTCTGTGATGCCTCTCTACCGCTATTGGCCCCGGGCCGCAGGACTCGCGGGCAGCAAACTGACGACATCGACAGCCCTGGCGGCTCTCGTGGCTAGAACCGGTTACGCCGTGCGCACTCTCAGCATTTCGGCGGGCCAGCATACGACGGCGGCGGGGTCCACAGAGCAGCCGTTCACGGCAGTCAGCTCGTCGGGCGATGTCACGATCTCTGGCATAATGCCGCCCGGCGCGCAGCTCATCTACACCGATGATCCGCAGCGGCAGGCGATTATCTACCTCCCCTCCGGTGGGTCTGTGACGGTTTCCAGCCGCACTCCGGCTACCACTGCGGACGAGTATGGGCGGATCATTCACGGGGCGACACTCAACCCGACACCAATGCAATCGGCCCTAACAACCCCGCTTCACGGCTACGACCAGCGGGCGCTAACAAAAGACACGCAGGTCAACGTCACGTTCTCCGAAAGCCGACTGGTGACGTATCCCCTGAGCATGGCGGCGGGGGATACGCTCAATGCCGCCAAGTCTCTGCTGCCGATAGTCACTGCTCAAAATTCGGGCATGGTGGAGGAATATTTCTCCCTCACCGTGCTGAATGGTGCTGCGCCAGCAGGTGAGCTGTTCGCGCCCCCGGTGGCCCGCAACACCACCCCAGCGCTTATCGGCGTTGATATCGACGCGATCCACGACTCGCTGCCGAATTATGCCTCAGCAGGAACCTCGCCGCCCGCTGATCTTGATCAATATCTCGCGCGGATCGAAAAATTCCAAGGCTCCCTGCGTGGTAACTACAAGGCGGCTGATGGCGGAACTGGCGGCGGCTATGCCGACATGATGCCCTTCGGCTCCGGCATCCTGAACAAAAACTATGGGCGGCAAATGGCTGGCGTGCAGGCCGCGATCCTGCCCCTCCTCTGGACCGATGCTGGAACCGAGGCACAGAAGAAGGCGGCCATACGCGCCATCATCTCATTCGGTCGGCAGGTTGACGGGTCGGTCACGGGGCCGAACGGCGGCATCTGGACCTTCCAGTTCCCCATGATCTATCTCTACCGCCATTTCACTGGCGGCGACCTGACTCCTTTTGTGATGGGCGCAAAGGGCGTAGCTCCGCTGATGGGCGGAAACATTCTCGGGCAATTCTTCACCGAGACGCCTGCGAATCTCGCGCGCTACCGGACTCCGCACAACACCAGCGGCATGCCACACAGCAGCGCCATCCGCACCGTCACGGCGGTCAGTGGTCTGAATGTGACCGTCAACAACGTGTCTCCCAACACCACCAATAAATATGCCTTTAGGGGCCTGATCCTGCGGAACACTGCCGGAACGAAATCTGCCACCATCATCGCTCCGGGAGGAACCAACACCCTCAACCAGCCGATGACTCTAACGCTGAAGAACGCCAACCCATTCGTGGTTGGAGATCAGGTCTGGATGGATGATCCTCGCGACGTAGTGGCGGGCGATCCCAACTGGTCGGTTCGGTGGAGGGAAACATCTGCTACCTACACCGCGCAGGACACGCTTAGCATGGACAGCGGAGGCGGTTATCGCAACCTTGCGACCGGCTCAGATTTCCTTCTTTGCACCCAAGCGCTCGGCATTACTAACCCGACTTGGGCACCTCTCGTCAACTACACGATCAAAACTCTGCCCGCAGTTGGACAGCAGTTTGGCACGTGGCCTAGCGCTGAATTCCCATGGTCGCACCCATTCCGGTCCGAAGTTCACGACGCTAACGACCCGTCAGACACGTGGGGCCTCCGCCTGTTCCGTGCGCATTGGCCCGCACTCTCCAAAGTCCCCCAGATCGGAGCCTGACATGCCCCTCTATCGTTATTGGCCCAGGACCGCAGGTCTCGCGGGCAGCAAGCTCACGACATCAACGGCGCTTGCCGCCCTCATGGCAAAAACGGGATACGCAACGCGCGCGCTGCACGAGCAGTCCGGGACGTATACCACGCAGGATCGGATTGCGCCCGGCATATTGGACCATGACCCATACCCTTCGACCCGGGACGGCGCGCCCAATCTGTCTATGGACGGCTGGGTCTACGGCCTACGTGGGGACGAGATCGAGGCGCTGGAACGCGCCGTGACCTTCTCTGGTCCGGCTCACGCCACCTTGGAGGGGATGGCGGTCGAGTTCCGCCTTGTCGGTACGGGAGGCGAGGCGGTCACCGGCTGGGTAAGCGCAGGCACGATCACTGGTGGCGCATGGAGCGTGACGCGCACTATCCCTGCCACGGAGCATTGGTGCTGGCGGGAGGTCCGGTTGACGGCCAACCCGGAGATCGTGGCGCGGAGCGTCGGGCGCTGCGCTGTCGGGTTTAAATACATGGCACTCGGGCCGTCGAGCCTTTCGATATCTGTGGACCTGTGGCCCAATCAGAAGGGCAACATTTACAATCCGGGCTGGCCGCTGACTGCCCCTGACGACCAGATGGTTGTCTGCATCAACAATATCCTGAACGGCAACGGCGGCGCTGGCGTCGGTCCACTCCGCTATGGTTTTGTGAGGGCCAGCGATAATAGCAGAACACCCACAGATGCCGCGCAAAACCGCGCGGTATCCGGCGCTAGCGCGCGAGCTGCCATCAACCAGCTCGCCCGGTTCGGAGGATACAGGTGGTGCTACATCTCCGTCGCAAAATCTGGGCGACCAGCTAGCGAAATTTTCAGAGTGCAGGCGGAGTGGGACGATATTTGCACTAAAGTGGACCTTGCTGGCGGCGACGTGTCCATTTGCCTGTTCAACGAGATGGACGACACGCAAAGCTATCTCAAAGTCACCAGCGCAGGAGGGCTTCCCGGTCAGCTTGGAAAACTGGATGACATTCTGAATCCGGGATATCGTCTGGCAACGCAGAACTATGTGCGCTCGCAATTCGGCGTTCCGCAGTGCACGAGGCAGGCGCAGGCGATGTACGATCTGGGCGGCACCATGACGCCGCCACTGGTGGGGCTTACCACCCAGAACGGGCGCGGTTCCGTTCATCCTCGCCATATCTACACTGGTGCCGCTTACAGCACGCAAACCGGTATAGATAAGGGGGCGTTGCAGCAAGCGTCGGTGATGGCGTTAGGCATTGCGAAGGCCGCAGGCCTATCCGATTTCGAGCACCCCTACTGGTCCAATCTGAGTATTAGCAGTGACCGAATGACCATTACGATCACTGCTAATCCAGCCAACGGAGGCGCGATTTACAGTCCTGCCCCGACAGCCCTGTGCTGCTTCCGCATCTCAAACGGGGGTGCACAAATCCCCTATACAGCAACACTGTCCGGACAGACTGTTACCATTGTCAAGCGGGACGGCGCCGCGTGGCCGTCGCCCCTGACGTTCACGAGTCAGGCCCGCTCAGGTACCGCTGGTACCACTGAGCAGGAGGCATTTGACGAGGACGAGGCTATTGCTGATGGCGTCGTGAAGGAGGCATATCCGCTGGAAAATTTCTCGGGCGGGATACAGGTCTCAGGGTATCGTGATGGGTCTGGTCGGTGGTGGCCTCACCTATCGACGACCACCCTCTGACGGCGGCGGAGAGCGATGAGGGCTGCTGTCCCGGCCAAAAGGAGCGGGGCGGCAGCGGGCAGGGGAACAGGGGCGGGGGACGTTACTTCCCAAACCTTACCGGCTGCCTCTAGGTATTCGAATTCATAGCTGACAATCTCGCCATACTTGGCAAGCGGGTATAGATCAGAGAAATAACCAAACCCGTTAAAGGTATCCGAAAAAGTAAGACGATCCATAAACGAGTAAACTTGTCGATAACCGATAATATTGTTCGGGTACCTCAAGTCTAAATAGTTAATATCCCAGAAGCTTAAGTTTAGGTTTTCTTCGAAAATCACGGTGCCGCCTAGAACATTGCCAAATGCACTGGCGCGCATGCCGTTTAGTTCGACAAGGATACCGTCATATGTTGCTGATATCAGATCATAGGGTTGCCCCGGCTCCAGCCGTTCGGAGGTGAATGCTAGGGATATGTCCATATCCGCGACTGTTGGAGAATCGCCCGTCCTACTGCCGAGATAATTACCAAGATCGTCGTAGAAATAACGCAGGTAGGTTGCTGAGACATTCGTCGCCACAGCCGTGTACGTCACAATCGCCGCATCAGCCTGCCCCACCGTCAGGCACGCCGCAGCCGCCAGCGCAAACGCTCTCATCCCAAATCCCCCGATTAACCAACGTCGTCACGGTGCCGTGATGCCGGCGATTCTGGCAAGGGCAAAGATTAAGAAGTTAGGATGTGTCAGGCGGCGGCAAAGCGTCACTTCTCGTCCTTCATGGCCTTGTTCGCCTGTTCCACGGCCTTTGACACGACTTCCATGAACTCATCGTACGATGGGAACCTGTAGGTGGTCTCGCCCGCCTCAACTGTGACCCTGTCGGGAGGAGGGATGAATGACGCATCCAGCCGTGCGACGATCTCAGCGTTCATGGAGCGGCTGTTGGCCTCAGCGGCGGCCTTGATCCGGTCCCGCATCCCGTCGGGGAGGCGGAGCATGAAGCGGTCACTTTCGCGGTTTGTGGGTATCGTAGACATCTGCCGATTCTCATTTTCTGCCACCGTGGCATACAATTTTTGTTGCGACCATGCTTCCACCGTGGCATACATGTCTTGTGCCACGGTGGCATATACGGAATGGAGAACATGACCACCAGAGAAAGCGACAAGTTCATGATGCGCCTCCCGGATGGATGGCGTGACGCGATCAAGGCTGAGGCGAAGAAACACCACCGCACGATGAACGCGGAAATCATCGCAGCCATTGAAGTCGCCATGCGGATCAAGGGGGTGCAGCTTGAGAGCGCATCGTGAAACGAAAGCGGCCGGGCAGCGCGCCAACGCTATCCCGGCCTGTAAGTCCCAACCCATCAAGAAAGGACTGTTCCGGTGAACATGGAGCAAAACACGCCGAAAGGCAACTTCCCCGTCGCGGGGCTGGCGGCAGGCCAGCAGATCGCCATGTCGTCCCGCGAGATCGCGGAGCTTTGCGAGAAGCGGCACGACCATATTTTGCGTGACATCGAGAAGATGCTTCGAGATATCGGCGCCCCCAAATTTGGGGCGGCTGATTTTGAGGCCGAATACCTCGATGGCCAAGGGAAGCCGCGCAAGGAATACCGACTGCCGAAAGACCTGACGGTCACCCTGATCACCGGCTACCGCGCCGATCTGCGCTACAAGGTGGTGAAGCGGCTGGAGGAGTTGGAAGGCGTTCGCAGCGCTCGCCCGATGCTCGACTTCTCTGACCCGGCGGTGATGCTCGGGGTGTTCCAGCATCTGCAAGGCCAAGTCGCCGAGAAGGAGGCGATCATCGAGGAACAGGGTGGTCGGCTGAAGAAGCTCGACCGGCTGGAGGGCGCGAAGGGGTCGATGTGCATCAGCGATGCCGCGAAGACCTTGGGTGTCGGGCGCGACTACCTGTTCAAGTTCATGTCGGCCCGTCGCTGGATCTTCAAACGCTCGGGCGGCAAGACGTGGCTCGCCTACGACGACAAACGGAAGTCCGGCTATCTGGAGCATGACGACTTCATGAAGATCAACGATGTCGGCGAGGAACGCGTCTACACCCGCGTCTTGGTGACGGCAAAGGGGCTGGTGAAGCTCGCCGAGTTGCTGGAGCAGCCCATCAACTGATCGTCGCGGCCCCCGGAAGCGCTGGCACGCGACCGGAGGCCTGAACCATCACCTGATCAACGGAGGATCAGATCATGGCCTTGGCCAAATCTACTCGCACACCTGCCGGAATGGTAGACATCGAAGAGATGACGCGCACCATCCACAGCTTCGGGCCAGCGTCTCTGGCTGAGATGATCGCCCGCCTTGAGGCTGAACCCTCGTTTCACAGCGAAGGCGCGATGCTCTTCCTCGATCATCTTCGCCGCCGCTGCAACCGGATGGTTTCGGAGGGCATCGCATGACCGCCGTAACGATGGAAGAACCGACCCGCCGCGCACTTCTGAACATGGCAATCGCTGCTCCGGTGGCTGGCGCGATCTGGAAGGGTGTGTTTGCCCCGGAGCCCGGGGAGGCAGCCCCGTCCATGATGGGGCAGGACGACACGCCGGTGATGCAGTGGTTCCGCCGCTGGCAGGAGGCAACCACCGCGCTCAGCACGCGGGACATGACGGACGAGGAATTCCAGATGGCGAACGAGGACCGGATCGCCATTGAAGACAGCCTGATGGCCATCCCGGCGGAGAATGCCCGCGACTTTGTGGCAAAGGTCTACGCCTACACCAATCGCGGCGAAGTCGGGTTGCCGAACCACAATGAAGCCCGGGAACTTTGGGCCGAAGCCCGCGCGATCATCGGCTGACCACCACGACAATCAGGCCTGACAGACCGCTCCTTCGGGGGCGGTTTTTCCGTTTCCCGCCGCGAGCGGGCAAAGGGTCAGCCCTGCATGGGCGGCCGATAAAACCCCCGGAGTGAGTATGGACGATCCAACGCAGGGAGGGCTCATGCCAAATCGCCCGACATTCGAGAACAAGACCAACTGGAACACGTGGATTTCTCTGGCTGGACTGGTCGTTACCCTCACGCTTGGGGCGGTCGGATACGGCGCTTTCACCCAGAGCGTCAGTGATCTGGATCGCCGGTTCAATGCGTGGACAGAGGACCACGAAGAACTTCACGCCAGTCGTCAGGTCGAGACGACGGCAGAACGCGCCCGTCTGGACGAGCGGATCAAGAGCATAGAGGCAGAAGCCCGGAGCCTTGAGAACATCCGCTATCGCCTTGCGGTGCAGGAGCAGGGCGCGGCCAGCCTGACCAAAGCCGTGGACGAGTTGCGCCAAGCGCTCGCCGCGCAGTCCAGCGACATTCGCCTGATCCGCGAGATCGTGACCCGGCTGGATCCGGGTCCGCAACGCAAACCGTAAGAGGTCATCATGGAAATTACGGAAGAAACGCTCCACCACCTGAAACGGTGGGAGGGTTTGAAACTGACTGCCTATCCGGACCCCGGATCCAAGGACGGCCAGCCATGGACTATCGGTTACGGCCATACCTCGGATGCGTTCTTGAGGGTCTATAAGGGGCAGACAATCACGGAGGCCCAGGCAGATGCCGCGCTCCGTCATGATGCGCAGGAAGCGCTGGACGCCATTGCTCGTCACGTGACGGTGCCGCTCACCGATAATCAGGCCGGTGCGCTGGTAAGCTTCGTGTTCAATGTTGGCGAGGGAAATTTCGCGAAGTCCACATTGCTCAAGAAGCTGAACAAGGGTGACTATGAGGCGGTTCCGGGCGAGCTGGCCAAATGGGTCTACAACGACGGCAAGCGCATGGAGGGGCTGGCAAACCGGCGTGCCGCTGAAGCAGGCCTGTGGGCACGCGGGGGTTTCGTGGCATCTCGTGGAGTCGCTGCTGCCAAGCCTCCGCTCAGCGTATCCCTCACGAAGCCGGAGACACTTGCCGCTGGCGGAGGTATGCTCACGGGCCTCGCCGGTTTGGCTGCTGGTGAGGGGCCAGTGCAGTATGCCCTCGCCGCTGTGATGGTGCTGGCAGCCCTAACCGGGGTCTACCTGCTGATCCGCAAGGCTCGTTCGTGAGCCGCTTGTACGCCGCTGCTGCTATCGCTGTGCTGTCCTTCAGCGCCGGAGCAGGCTCCGCGTGGTGGGTCCGTGGTAGCCTGATCGCTCGCGAGGCCGCAGCCGCCGCCCAAGCCGCTCAGGAAGCCCGCGCGAGGGCCGATGCGGCTGAGGCCAGCCGTCTGCGTGCAGAAGCCGCCCTGACCGCACTGCAACGCGAATTGGAGGATGCCGCCAATGCGGAACCTGTTACTGCTCCTGCCGCTCTCCCTGCTGGCAGGGTGCGCCGTCTCAACGCCATCCGCTGACGCCCCGCCCTCGCTGCTGGTGCCGTGCGACAGGCCGGTGATCCTGCCGGATCGGGCGCTCTCAGATCGTGAGGTCGAGGTGCTCTGGGGCAGGGACCGGGCCGCGCTGGTGACCTGCCGGTCGCGGCATGAGGGGTTGGCTGCGACCTTCTCGCAATTTTGACGTAGTGCTCACAGGTTCACTGAACCAATTTCGGGTTCAGAACGTAGGATAAACACAGAACACCCCCCTTTACATTGGCGAGAATCCCTTGTTAAAGGGCCGCGTTGGCGGGGGCTACCTACGTTGACATCGTAGTGGTCACAGGTTCGATCCCTGTCGCGCCCACCATTTTCACCGCCCATATGGGCAATCTGTTTCAAGGCGCACGCCGCGCCGCGAATGGGAGACGACCGATGAAGGTCCGCAACTCGCTCCGCTCGCTCAAGCAGCGTCACCGCGATTGCCAGATCGTGCGCCGTAAAGGCCGCGTCTACGTGATCAACAAGACGCAGCGCCGCTACAAGGCCCGTCAGGGCTGAGGCGGGAGCCACAGGAAGATCATGAACGACCGCCGGGAAACCGGCGGTCGTTCGCTTTTGGAAGGCCGGAAATGCTCTGCCCTGGGCACGGGCGGGAAGCCTGGGAAGGCGACAGATCGCCACCCCGCCTCGGCTACCATTGCGCGGACCCGGGAGGGACGTTGCGGCGTCCGGGCCTGACCGTGGCAGAGCGCTAATCTTCCTTCGGCTCGACAATCTCGCCTTCTTCCACCAGATGCTGGAACAGGCCGCCGGCATGGGCGAGGTCATGGAACTTGCCGTCCTCCACGATCCGGCCCTGATCGAGCACAAGTATCCGGTCTGCATTCGCGACGGTGGAGAGCCGGTGCGCGATGACGAGCGTAGTGCGGTTCGCGCGCAACTTGTCGATCGCCCGCTTGATCTTGGCCTCCGTTGCGGGATCGAGCGCGGATGTCGCCTCATCGAGAATGAGAATCGGTGCGTTCTTCAGTACCGCCCGGGCGATGGCGATGCGCTGGCGCTCGCCGCCGGAGAGGGCATTCCCGCGCTCGCCGATCACGAAGCCATAGCCGCCGGGCTTGCGTATGATGAACTCATGCGCCTCGGCAAGTTCCGCCGCCTGCTGCACCTCCGCATCCGTGGCGCCGGGTCGTCCGATGCGGATGTTCTCGGCGATGGAGCGGTTGAACAGGCCGGCCTCCTGAAACACCACCGCCACATTGTCCCGCAGGGAGGACAGGGTGATGTCGGCGATATCCCGGCCATCGACGGTGATCGTGCCGGAATCGGGCTGACGCAGCCTTTGCAGCAGGGCGAGCGTCGTCGTCTTGCCGGAACCGGTCGGGCCGACCAGGGCCACCGTCTGTCCCGGCAGCGCCTCGAAGGTCAGGTCGAAAACGCCCTGATCGCTGTCGGGAAAACGGTAGGTGACATGGTGATAGGCCACATGGCCAAGCACCAGCCCCACGAGTGGTGTTGCGTTGGGCGGATCAATCACATCGGCGCGGGCGTCCAGAAGTTCGAAGTAGCTGCGGATCACCGGCGTTTGCCGGACCACGCTTGAGACGAAGCTGGAGAGCCTATCCAGCTGTCCGACCAGCAACCCCGCGAAGGCCGCGAAGGAGACGATCTGCCCCACCGTGATCTCTCCCCGCTGCGCGAGCACCGCGCCAACGCCGAAGATCACCACCATGGTGATCGTCGCCGCCGCGCGTGTCAGCACGGTCATCAGCCCCCACCACGTGAGCACGGGATACTGGGCGGAGAGCAGCGTATCGATCAGCCCGCGCATGGCCTGCATCTCGGAGGCGAAGCGGCTGTAACTCTGGACCACGGTCACATTGCCGAGCACATCGCCCACCCTGCCGAACAGGCTGCCTGAATTCTTCTCCACCTCCGCCTGGCCAATGCGCGTCTTGCGGATGACGAGCACGTTCAGCACCAGATAGACGATCCCGAGCAGCGCCAGCACCCCTGCCATGGTGGCGTTCAGCCGGATTGCAGTGGGGATCATCAGCAGAATACCCGCCAGCGCCGTCAACTGCTCCCGGAGCACACCGAGCCAGACGACGAAGAGCGCATCCGTCCCCGCGAGAATGGAGCGCACCACCGCGCCGCTGCCCTTGCGCGCATGATAGCTGATGGGCAATGTCATGGCTGTGGAGAACGCATCCCCCAGCGCCGCCATGCGACGGCGATGCGCGAGCCGGTCAGACGCGATGGCAACGACCGCACCAGCCACGATCCCGAACAGCCCGAAGGCCGCCCAGATGCCGATCAGCTGAAAGGCATTGGAGCCTTCCGCCAGCCTGTCCACCATCCGTCCGAACAGGATCGGCTCGGCAAGCTGCACCACGGCGAGGATCACCCCTGAAAGCGCCAGCGCAAGGGCGAGCCAGCGCTCCGGCAACAGGAGCGCTATGGTCCTGCGGTAGATTTCCTGCGGCGTCATCTTGTCCCATCCTCATGCGTCGCGACGTCTTCTCGGAATGCCTTGCGGATCCTGCGCCCGGCGACCATCTGCGTTTTATCCTTTTCTTCTCCCGTGCGGCGTGAAATAGGGAAGCGCCAAACGATCACTCCCCCCTGCCGCCCTAAGGAGGTCTCCATGGAGATTCGTGAGGCTCTCACCTTTGATGACGTATTGCTGGTTCCCGCCGCGTCCAGCGTGCTGCCCTCCGATGCTGATACATCCACTTTCGTCACCCGCAGTGTCCGGCTGAACATCCCGCTGCTTTCCTCTGCGATGGATACCGTGACGGAGGCCCGCATGGCCATCGCCATGGCACAGGCGGGCGGCATCGGCGTGATCCACCGCAATCTCGGCATCGATGAGCAGGCCGATCAGGTCCGCCGGGTGAAGCGCTTCGAATCGGGCGTGGTCTACAAGCCGATCACGCTCACCCCGGATCAGACGCTGGCCGATGCGAAAGCGTTGCAGGAGCAGTACAACGTCACCGGGTTCCCGGTGGTGGACGGTGACGGGCGCGTCGTTGGCATCGTGACCAACCGCGACATGCGCTTCGCCTCCGATGACCGCACCCCGGTGCGTGCGATGATGACGGCGGACAACCTCGCCGTGCTGCAGGAGCCGGCCGACCTTGAACTCGCCAAGAGCGTGATGAAGGCGCGGCGGATCGAGAAGCTGCTGGTGACCGATGGTCAGGGGAAGCTCACCGGCCTGCTCACGCTGAAGGACACCGAAAAGGCCGTCCTGAACCCGAACGCGACCAAGGATTCGCTGGGCCGGTTGCGCGTGGCGGCGGCGAGCACCGTGGGGGACGCGGGCTTCGAGCGCTCCGCCGCACTCATTGACGCAGGATGTGACCTGATCGTCATCGATACCGCGCACGGGCATTCCATCTCCGTCGCGCAGGCAGTGGAGCGGGTCAAGAAACTCTCGAACGAGGTACAGGTCGTTGCGGGCAATGTCGCTACGGCGGAAGCCACGCGCGCGCTGATCGGTGCCGGCGCTGATGCGGTGAAGGTGGGCATCGGGCCCGGTTCCATCTGCACCACGCGGATCGTGGCCGGTGTCGGCGTTCCGCAGCTTACCGCGATCATGGATGCGGCGGGAGCCGCCGGTGACGTGCCGGTCATCGCGGACGGCGGCATCAAGTTCTCCGGCGACTTCGCCAAGGCGATCGCGGCGGGGGCATCCTGCGCCATGGTGGGTTCGGCCATCGCCGGGACGGATGAAAGCCCCGGAGAAACGATCCTTTACCAAGGGCGCTCCTACAAATCCTATCGCGGAATGGGGTCGCTCGGGGCGATGGCGCGCGGGTCGGCCGACCGCTACTTCCAGAAGGACGCCGCCTCCGACAAGCTGGTGCCCGAAGGGATCGAGGGGCAGGTGCCCTACAAGGGCACGGCGGCCGCGGTGATCCATCAACTCGTTGGTGGTCTGCGCGCGGCGATGGGCTATACCGGCAACCGCACGGTGGAGGAGATGCGGACCAACTGCCGCTTCGTCCGCATCACCGGAGCCGGGCTGAAGGAAAGCCACGTGCACGATGTGCAGATCACCCGCGAAAGCCCGAACTACCGGATCGGCTGATCGTGACGCCCGCCGCCCGAATTGCCGCCGCCATCGCGGTACTGGATGAGATCCGCGCAGGCGACGCGGCAGAGCGCGCGCTTACCAACTGGGCACGCCGCAGCCGCTATGCCGGTTCGGGAGATCGGGCGGCGGTCCGGGATTATGTGTTCGATGCCCTCCGCTGCCGGCGATCCTTCGGTTGGCTGGGCGGCGGCGAGGACGGGCGCGCGCTCATGCTGGGGGCCCTTCGTGCCGGGGAGTTCGACCCTTCGACGGTGTTCACGGGCGAGGGCCACGCGCCCGCTCCGGTGACCGCGGATGACGAAGGGCAGCCTCTGGATATCGCGCCGGAGGCCGTTCGGCTGGACACACCCGACTGGCTGGTTCCCGATCTGAAGGCCAGCCTCGGCGACGATTTCGCCCCCCGTGATGGCGACGCTGCGTCATCGGGCGCCGGTGTTCCTGCGCGCCAACCTTGCCCGTACGACACGGGATGAGGCCGCGCGCACGCTGGCGGAGGAGGGGATAGAGACACGACCCTCGCCGCTGGCCGCAACCGCGCTCGAAGTCACGGCGCGTGCCCGTGCCGTATCTGGTTCCGCCGCCTATCGTGACGGTCTGGTCGAGTTGCAGGATGCGGCATCTCAGGCCGTGGTGGAGGCGCTGCCGCAGGGTGGCCGTGTCCTCGACTACTGCGCCGGTGGCGGTGGCAAGTCGCTGGCGCTCGCGGCGCGCGGGGCTGAGGTCTTCGCCCATGATGCGAACCCCGGGCGGATGCGAGACCTCCCCGCACGGGCGGAGCGGGCGGGCGTCCGCATCGCCCAGTTGCAGGCGGTCGAACGCGCCGCTCCCTTTGACCTTGTCCTGACCGATGTTCCCTGCTCCGGTTCGGGAAGCTGGCGACGCGCGCCGGAGGGGAAATGGCGGCTGACGGCAGACATGCTGGAGCGGCTGGAGCAGACACAGGCCGCCATCCTGCGCCGCGCCGCACCGCTCGTCGCTCCGGGAGGCGCGCTGGCCTATGCGACCTGCTCCCTGCTCGGGCAGGAGAATGCTGGCCAGATCAGGCGGTTCATGGCCGAGAATTCTGGCTGGCATCTGGCGGAGGAGCATCGCTTCACTCCGCTGGACGGAGGCGATGGATTCTACCTCGCCGTGCTGCGACACAAGCTATAGTTGAACAATCCGCGATTAACCGGATCTTAACCCTCGTCGGTGTCCAAAGACATGTGGCGGCAGGGGGTGACGGTGTCGGGGCAACGTATCGGGATCATGGAGCGGACGGGGTTCTGGCAGACAGGTCTGCTGGCAATCTTCGGATTGCTGGCCTGGGCAGCGGGTGAGGTGGTCCACACAAGGCCCGGCATTCTTCATGCGGTGGGTTGCGCCCTTGGCCTTGTGGCATTGATATTTGCCGCGGCGACCGGGGTTCGGCTGCTTCAGAAAAACCAGCGGCGCCGGCTGCTCGCGCGACTCCCGGAGATGGAAGCCGGGCCAGCTGCGATCGCCGACGACAGAGGCCGGATTCTCGCACGGAACACCGCAGCCGGCCCAGGCGACACGCTCGCGGAGTTGCTCCATTCGCTGCTGCTTGAGCCGGGGAAGGCTTGGGCACGGCTTGCCGCTGGGGGGCACGCGGATTACCCGACCGCGCGCGGGACGCTCCGCCTTACGGCGCTTCCTCTGGACGCCGGACTGACGTTGTGGCGCTGGACTGACGGGCTTGCCGATGCCCTGCCGCTCCCCGCCTGTACTCTGGCATCCGACGGTCGCGTGCTGCATGTCAGTCCGACCCTTCGGGATCTTCTGGGGCTGCGTCCATCGCGGATCACCGACATGTTCGCCACACCGCCCCGCAATGGAGAGGAAGCGCGGCTCATCACGACGCGGGGGCCGCTTGCCGTTCTGGTCCATGATCTGCCCACCGCGGGGGATCGCCGGATGGTGCTGCTCCCCATGGAGGAGCCTGCCTGCACGGCCAATGGCTCCGCGGAGGATCTGCCGGTCGCGTTGCTGGAACTCGCGCCCGACGGAAGGGTGGTCTCCGCCAACCGCGCCGCTCGGGAGATACTGTGCCCTCCAGACGGGGAGACGCGGCTCCACGATCTGGTGGAAGGGCTGGGTCGCCCGGTGAGTGACTGGATCGCCGATGCCATGGCGGGGCGGACGCTCAACAAGCCCGAGATCCTGCGTGCCTCCCGCGCCAGTCGCGAGTTTTATGTGCAGATCGTGCTGCGCCGTGTACGGAACGGCGGCCGCATGCGGCTGATCGCGGTGCTGAACGATGCAACCGAGCATCAGAACCTCCAGTCCCAGTTCATCCAGAGCCAGAAGATGCAGGCGATCGGTCAACTTGCCGGTGGGGTGGCGCATGATTTCAACAACCTGCTGACTGCGATTTCCGGGCATTGCGATCTCCTCCTTCTGCGACACCGGCCCGGTGATCCGGAGTTCGCCGATCTCGAGCAGATAAGGCAGAACTCTGATCGTGCGGCGGGGCTCGTGCGACAGTTGCTCGCCTATTCGCGCAAGCAGACTCTTCAGGCCGAGGTGCTGGACCTGCGCGCCGTGCTCGCCGACGCCATGCATCTGCTGAACCGTCTGGTGGGGGAGCGGGTGCGCGTGATCTTCCGCAATGACGATGCGCTCCGCCTTGTACGGGCTGACAGGCGACAGCTTGAGCAGGTGATGATGAACCTCGTCGTCAATGCCCGCGACGCGATCGGCGGATCCGGCAATATCTGGGTGGAAACGGAAGCCCTCCGGCTGAACGCCCCCCTGTCACGAGACCGCGCGAGCGTCCCGGCGGGCGATTACTCCGTGATCCGGGTGCGCGATGAAGGAAGCGGTATCCCGCCCGAAATTCTGTCGAAGATTTTCGAGCCATTCTTCACCACGAAGCGGCCGGGGGAGGGGACGGGTCTTGGTCTTTCCACCGTTTACGGCATCGTGAAACAGTCAGGCGCTTTCATCTTCGTGGACTCGGTCGTGGGTGAAGGGACGACGTTCACCCTTTATTTCCCCGTTCACATTGCCGCCCTGCGCGTGGAGCCCAAGCCGGAGCCTTCCAAGTCTCCGGCGGCCCAGGTCGGGGGGGTCGTGCTGCTGGTGGAGGATGAGGCACCCGTCCGCGCCTTTGCCGCCCGTGCCCTCCGGCTGAAGGGTTTTACCGTGCTGGAAGCGGACAGCGGAGACGCAGCACTGGCCCTGACGTCGGAGCCGGATTTGCGCATCGACGTGATCGTGAGCGATGTCATCATGCCGGGCATCGACGGGCCTACATGGGTCGCCCGGGCCATGCAGCAGCGACCTGACATGCGGGTGATCTTCGTCTCCGGTTACGCCGAAGAGTCGTTCGGCGAAATCCGTGCCCGAATGCCGAACTCCACCTTCCTGCCGAAGCCCTTCTCCCTTGCCCAGCTGACCGAAGCGGTGAGCGCGGAGGTCGGCCGCCAGCCCGTCAAGGAGCCAGACCTGGAGCCCGTGGCCTGAGAGCATCCAGGCATTGCGGGCATGGCAGGCGGCCGGTTTGCATCGTCAACGAAATCCGGCTAACTGCGCGCGACGCTGGAGGATGTGATGGTCGAGATTTCGCTGCATAACACCCTGACCCGGCGGCGCGAGGTTTTTGCGCCGCTCGATCCCGAAGATGTGCGGATGTATGTCTGCGGACCGACCGTCTATGACCGCGCCCATCTGGGCAATGGACGGCCGGTCGTGGTGTTCGACACGCTTTTCCGGCTGCTGCGGCATGTCTATGGCCTGGACCACGTCACCTATGTCCGCAACTTCACCGACGTGGACGACAAGATCAATGCACGCGCCCAGGCGGAAGGCGTCCCGATCGGGCGCATCACCGAAGAGACGATCGCCTGGTATCACGCGGACATGGACGCCCTTGGCGCGCTCCGCCCGACGGCGGAGCCGCGTGCGACGGAGCATATCGGTTCCATGATCGCCATGATCGGCTCGCTCATTGCACGTGGACACGCCTACGAGGCGGAAGGCCATGTGTTGTTCGATGTGCGAAGCTTTGCGGAATATGGGCGCCTCTCGGGCCGGTCTGTGGATGACATGATCGCCGGTGCGCGTGTGGAAGTGGCGCCCTATAAACGCGATCCGATGGATTTCGTGCTCTGGAAGCCCTCGACGTCGGATCTGCCCGGCTGGGACAGCCCCTGGGGTCGCGGGCGTCCCGGCTGGCATATCGAATGCTCCGCGATGAGCTTTGAGTTGCTGGGAGCGAGCTTCGACATTCATGGCGGCGGGATCGACCTTCAGTTTCCGCATCATGAGAACGAGATCGCCCAGAGCTGCTGTGCCCATCCGGAGGGTAGCTTTGCGCGTTACTGGCTTCACAACGAGATGCTTCAGGTGGAAGGCAAGAAGATGTCGAAATCCCTCGGCAACTTCTTCACGGTGCGCGACCTTCTGGAACAGGGCTGGCCCGGCGAAGTGATCCGTTTCGTCTACCTCGGAACCCATTACGGCAAGCCGATGGACTGGACGGCGGAGAAGGCGGAGCAGGCGCGGGCGACCCTGTCGCGCTGGCGTACGCTGACGCGGGGGGTGACCGCTGCGGCGGAACCGGCGCCAGAATTGCTGGCGGCGCTCGGAGACGATCTGAACACGGCGGGCGCGATCGCAGTGCTGCACGGATTGGCGACCGCAGGTGATGCGGCGGGGCTGAAGGCTTCGGCCGCGCTGATGGGTCTCCTTGAGGATAAGCACGACTGGACGCAGCGTGAGGTCGGCGCGGAAGTCTCGGCGCGGATTGATGCGTTGCTCCTGGAGCGGGCGGCCGCCCGGAAGGCGCGTGATTTCGCCCGCGCCGATGCGCTTCGCGATGGATTTCAGCGGGCCGGGCTCATCGTTCGCGACACCCCCCAGGGCGCAGAGTGGGAGGCGGGCCCGGATTTCGACCCCGCGGAGATACTGCGGCTGGAATGAAAGGCTCAGCCGGGCGGCGTCTGGTCGCCTGGCCCCAGCGGACGCTGCATCAGCACCGAGTCGAGCCAGCGACCGTGTTTGAACCCGATGGAGTGGAAGGTACCCGTGAGGGTGAAACCGAATCGCCGGTGCAGCGCGATGGATCCCGCATTCCCGCTGTCGCCGATGACCGCGATCATCTGCCGCCACGGGCCTTTCTCACAGTCCGAGATAAGGCGGGACAGGAGGGCGCTACCAACGCCCCGGCCCGCCAGACCCGGTGCGACATAGATCGAATCTTCAACCGTGTAGCGATAGGCGGGGCGTGGCCGATAAGTGCCGGCATAGGCGTAGCCAAGCACGCCGTCCGTCCCCTCTGCCACAAGATGCGGCAGACCGAGCATCAGAACACTTTCCCGCCGCCGCGCCATCTCCGTCAGGTCCGGCGGCTCCTCCTCAAAGCTCGCGACGCCATGCAGGACGTGGTGGGCATAGATACGCTGGATCGCGGAAAGGTCGCTCTCCGCGGAGGGGCGGATAAGGAGATCGTCTGTCATCGTCGTCAGCCGTTCCGGCGGAAGGACGCCGGGGATTTTCCTGTGCGCTGATAAAAGGCGCGGGTGAAGTAGGCGGGGGAACTGAAGCCGAGCGCCCGGGCAACCTCTACGACCGGCAGATGCTGTTCGGCAAGCAATCGGCGCGCTTCCACGATCAGCCTGTCCTGAAGCAGCGTATGCGCGGATCGCCCCGCCGCCGCCCGGCAGGCCCGTGACAGATGCGTCGGCGTCACGCCGAGATCATGCGCGAACTCAGCCACGTCGTGACGGGTATAGAGCATGCGGTCCAGAAGTTGCACGTAGTGCGACACGAGCCGCTTCTCGGGATCGTCACCATTCTGCTCCTGGCGGAGCGCCTGCCGCTCCATCCAGACGCAGATCAGGCCGAGCCAGCATTGCGCCGCCTGCTCCCGACCCGGGCGGAGGCCATCCAGCTCGCGAGCAAGATGGTCAATGAGCTGATTCAGCTCCATCTGTACGGGTGTCTCGCGCGCGCGGATATGCAGCGGCTCGAATGGCAGCGGAAGGCCATGGTTGCGCCCGAAAAAAACCGCAGAGCCGAAAACCTGGGGATGCGCTTCAAAACCGTGGACGGTTTCGGCGGGCAAAAAGATCGCATTGTGAGGCCCGTAGCCCCGGATCTCGCCGCCTGCCGACAAACGCCCCTGACCCCGTGTGAACCAGTAGAGGACCGGCTCCCCCCATGATCGCCGGGCGTCCGTATGCCACTTGCCCGCCTGAACGATGCGGGAGATGGGGGCGACGCGGAGAGTGGGAAGCACGGGCAGGCTGTTCATCGGCGCTCCTCCTGTAGCACCGATCTTACTCCGGCCCCGCCGCATACAAAGCGGCTTCGCATGCTACTGTCGTCAAGGTTGTCCTGCGTTGCCGCGCCGCTACGGTTGCTGGAGACGGTGCCAACCGCCCATCCGACGGCGGAACCAGGTACGTTGCCGCTTGGCATATTGGCGGGTCGCGGCCTTGGCCAACTCCCTGGCGGCATCCAGGGACATTTCTCCCTTGAGATATGCCAGCAATTCGGGGGCTCCGATCGCGCGAGAGGACGGGCGGCCGGGATCCCAGTACGGAAGCTCCGCCCGCACCTCCTCCAATGCCCCCGCGTCGATCATCATGTCGAAGCGTCTGTCGATCCGCTCGGCCAGCCAGTCCCGTTCTGCGTCGAGATGAAGCAGCGTTGCCGCACCGGGCGGGAGGAGGGGCGGGCCTGTCTCCGCCTGCCAAGCGGCAATGCCGCGCCCCGTCGCACGCCGAACCTCCCAAGCCCGCTGAACCCTTGCGCGATTCTGTAAATCGATCTTTTCAGCGCTTTCCGGGTCCAGTTGCCGGATCAGGGTCTCCAATGGCAGGCCATCTGCCTCCTCACGGACGTCGCCCGGGATGGGAGGTATCTCCGCAAGCCCCTCCGTCAGTGCTGTGAGATACAATCCGGTTCCACCGACGATGATCGGGCGCGCCTCCCCCTGCAGCAAGGGGGCCACGTCCCGCAGCCAATGGCCTACGGAATACTCCTCTTCGCGATCGATGTGGCCGTACAGGAGGTGGGGAATCCCTGCCTGCTCAGCTTCGCTCGGGCGGGCTGTAAGGACGCGCCAGTTGGCGTAAACCTGCAACGCATCGGCATTTACGATGATCCCGCCAAAGCTCTGCGCAAGCTCAATCGCCAGCGCCGACTTGCCGGAAGCGGTGCATCCTGCAATAAGAACCGGATTATTGTTTTTTATATCAATATATTGTGAGTGTTTATTCATCTTTTTTATCAGGAATGAGGGGTTTTTGCCTGTCGATGCGCTTCGGCGTTGAACCTTTCCGGCTTTTGAGACATTTTCCCCACTCGGGGAATAGTAGAAGTCGAAAGGAACCGCCGCATGAGCGATGCGCCGAACCCGTCGTCACAGGTCAAGTACAAGCGCGTCCTGCTCAAGATCTCCGGCGAGGCCCTGATGGGCGATCAGGGATATGGGCTTCACCCTCCCACTGTTGCGCGGATCGCCGCAGAGGTGAAGGCCGTCCACGATCTCGGGGTCGAGATATGCATGGTCATCGGCGGGGGCAATATCTTCCGCGGTCTTCAAGGTTCCGCCCAGGGAATGGAACGGACGACGGCGGACTACATGGGTATGCTCGCGACCGTAATGAACGCGCTCGCCATGCAGGCCGCGCTGGAGGCGCTCCGCATTCATACCCGTGTCATCTCCGCCATTCCGATGGATCAGGTCTGCGAGCCCTATATCCGCCGCCGGGCCGTCCGCCATCTGGAGAAGATGCGTGTTTGCATCTTTGCCGCAGGCACCGGCAATCCGTTCTTCACCACGGATACGGCGGGCGCGCTCCGCGCCGTGGAGATGGGCTGCGAGGCGATCTTCAAGGGCACGAAGGTGGACGGGATCTATGACAAGGATCCCAAGAAATTCGATGACGCAAAGCGCTACGATACAATTACTTACGATGAAGCGCTCATCAAGAACCTGAAAGTCATGGATGCCTCGGCGCTGGCTCTCGCCCGCGACAATGACCTGCCGATCATCGTGTTTTCACTGGATGAGCCGGGCGGTCTGGTGGGTATTCTCCGCGGTGAGGGGCGCTTTACCCTCGTACACGGCTGACGAAGGCTCTCGATGGCGGCTGGGCGCGGCATTCTCTCCGCGGCCGGCGCCGCGATCTTCTCTGTGCAATTCGCCTCGTTATCGCTATACCGGGCCAAAATGGCTGCGTCTTGAGCGGCGTGGCACGGAACTGGAGACCAATTTATCATGGCGGATGACATCACCGAAATCGATCTTGCGGACTTGGAGCGGCGCATGGATGGCGCCATGGCCTCGCTTCGCACCGAATTCGCCTCGCTTCGCACCGGACGCGCCTCGGCGACCATCGTGGAGCCGATTCAGGTCGATGCCTACGGGTCGATGACGCCGGTCAATCAGCTTGGCACGGTTAACGTACCGGAACCCCGCATGATCACGATCAACGTCTGGGACAAGGGGCTCGTCTCCAAGGTGGAGCGGGCGATCCGCGATTCCGGTCTTGGCATCAATCCGGTGGTGGACGGCACGATCATCCGTCTGCCGATCCCCGAACTGAACGAAGAGCGTCGTCGTGACCTGACCCGTGTCGCCGCGCAATATGCGGAACATGCGCGTGTCGCGATCCGCAACGTTCGCCGGGACGGCATGGATCAGATCAAGAAGGCCAAGGGCATGTCCGAGGATGACCAGAAGATGTGGTCGGACGAGGTGCAGGACCTGACGGACAAGTCCATTGCCGCGGTGGACAAGGCTCTGGAATCGAAACAGCAAGAGATCATGCAGGTCTGACCGATCTGAGAAGGCCAATGCAGAGCCATTCCGGGGACAGGATCGTGGCGGAAAGACCCAGCACAGACGCGCTTCACGTGGCGATCATCATGGATGGCAACGGCCGTTGGGCCGTGCGCAAGGGCTGGCCCCGGCTGATGGGGCACCGGCGCGGCGCAGAGCGGGTGAAGGAGATCGTGGCGGCTTGCCCCGATCTCGGCATCCGCTACCTCACCGTCTATGCCTTCTCCACCGAGAACTGGAAACGTTCGACGGAGGAAGTGCTGGGCCTGATGTCCATCTTCTCCCGCTATATCGAGAATGAGGCGGAGCGCATGAACGCGGGGGGAGTGCGCCTGCGGTTCATCGGCGATCGGTCGCGGCTGGACAGACGGTTGCAGCGGCTCATGGCCCGGATCGAGGAGCATACCTCAGACAACGACCAGCTCCATCTGACTGTCGCGATCAACTATGGCGGGCGCAATGAGTTGGCGCGCGCCACGCGCAAGGTCGCGGAGAAAGTCGCGCGGGGCGAACTCCGGGCGGAGGATGTCACGGAAGCCACGCTCGGGGCGGAGCTTGACACGGCGTTCCTTCCTGAACCAGACCTCGTGATCCGGACCAGCGGGGAGACGCGGGTTTCGAATTTTCTGCTGTGGCAGGCGGCTTACGCGGAATACGAATTCACCCCGACGCTCTGGCCGGATTTCACACCGCAGGAGCTTGGCTGCATCCTTGACCGCTATTCGCTGCGCGAGCGGCGGTTCGGCGCGCAGGCGGTCTGATGGCGGCGCAGTTCCAGGATCTCGCGCCCCGATTCATCTCGGGCGCGGTTCTCGCCCTTGTCGGGCTGATCGCCATGTGGATCGGCGGCTGGGTGTTCCTGCTTCTCGTGACGGTCCTGATCGGCCTGATGGTCTGGGAGCTGCAGCGCATCTGCACGCTTCCTGAAACAACACCGGTCGGCGTTCTGCTGGCCGTGCTTGCAGCGCTTGCGGTGTTCCTCTGGGGCGTACTGCCGATAGGCTTTGTCCTGCCCTTCGCGTTGCTTCCCGCGATGCTCGGCATCGGGAACCTGCCGCGGAACCGGACGATTTTCGCGGTCTATTCCTCCTTCATGATTGTCGCCGGTTTCGGGCTTCTGCATCTGCGGCAGGACTACGGCTTTGTCTGGATGTCATGGCTCGTGCTGGTGGTCGTGGGAACGGATGTCTTCGGATACTTTGCCGGCCGCATCATTGGCGGGCCGAAGTTCTGGCCCAAGGTCAGCCCGAAAAAGACATGGTCCGGCACGCTTGCGGGCTGGGCGGCTGCCGCGGCAATAGGCGCGATCTACGTTCTGGCAACCGGGGCGCGGTGGGAGCTCGTGGGCGTTTCGATCGCCATTTCGATGGCGTCTCAGCTTGGGGATGTCGCGGAAAGCGCAGTGAAGCGACGGATGGGGGTGAAGGATGCGTCCAACATCATCCCCGGCCACGGCGGCGTCATGGACCGGTTCGACGCTATGCTCGGCGCTTCGGTCTTTCTCATGCTGGTGGAGCGGCTGGCGGATTTCAATCTGATCGTCTGGGGCCTCTGAATGCGGCGCGTCACGGTCTTCGGCTCGACCGGGTCCATCGGGGAGAGCACGCTCGATCTGCTGTCGCGGGAGCAGGATGTGCAGGTCATAGCCCTGACCGGCGGTCGCAACGTCGAGCGGCTGGCCGAACAGGCCCGCACTTTCCGTGCAGGGATTGCAGTGACCGCTTTCGATGATTGTCTGCCCGCCCTCCGGGACGCACTGCAGGGAAGTGGCGTCGAAGCTGCTTCGGGAAGCGCTGCGCTGCTCGAGGCGGCGGATCGTCCCGCCGATTGGGTGATGTCCGCCATTGTCGGAGCCGCGGGGCTCGCGCCAGGGTTGCATGCGCTTGGGCAGGGTAAGGTGCTTGCGCTGGCAAACAAGGAAAGCCTCGTATCCGCCGGTCCGCTGCTGTTGGGTAGCGCCGTCCGACACGGAGCGACGGTTCTGCCGGTGGACAGTGAGCATTCCGCGATCTTTCAGGCGCTCCGCGGTGAGGACCAGGCGACGGTGGAGCGCGTCATCATCACCGCCTCCGGCGGGCCGTTCCGTACCTGGAGCCGTGAGGCGATGGCTCGCGCCACCCCGGCGGAGGCAGGCCGCCATCCCAACTGGGACATGGGCCAGCGCATCACCATCGACAGCGCATCGCTCTTCAACAAGGCGATGGAAGTCATCGAAACCCGTGAGTTCTTCGGGTTTTCCCCCCATCAGATCGAAGTTCTCGTTCACCCGCAATCCGCCGTTCATGCGCTGGTCGGTTTCGTCGATGGCGCGCTCATGGCGCATCTCGGTGCGCCCGACATGCGCCATGCCATAGGCCATGCGCTGCACTGGCCGGAGCGGCGGGTGCTGCCGGTCGAGCGGCTTGATCTGGCGCGCCTCGGGCGGCTCGACTTCGAGGCGCCGGATGAAGGCCGGTTTCCGGCGCTGCGTCTCGCCCGCGATGTGATGAGGGCGGGCGGTTTGGCGGGCGCCGTGTTCACGGCGGCCAAGGAAACCGCTCTCGATCATTTCATCGCCGGGCGGATCGGCTTTCTCGACATGGCGGGCGTGGTGGAGGAAAGTCTGACACGCCTCGCCGCTCAGCCGGACTTCGGGCGGCCCGCCGACAATCTGGACGCCGTTCTGGCGATGGACGGTCTCGCGCGCCGCACAGCGGCAGAGATCGCCGCGATGCGCGGCCTGACCACGACGGGAGCTTGAGGCTTGGAGACTATCGGACTGATCCCCTCCTTCGGGAGTTTCGCGGCAACGATCATCGCCTTTGTCGTGGCATTGTCGATCATCGTCGCGGTGCATGAATATGGCCACTACATCGTCGGCCGCTGGACGGGGATCAAGGCGGATGTGTTTTCGCTGGGATTTGGCCCGGTGCTGTTCTCCCGCGTGGACAAGCACGGCACGCGCTGGCAGGTCGCGGCGTTGCCGCTCGGGGGCTATGTGAAATTTCGGGGCGACGCCGACCCGGCTTCCGCTGGCGTGGATCAACGCGCTCTGGCCGGGCTAAGTTCAAAGGAGCGTCGCGCGACCATGCATGGTGCCCCGCTCTGGGCACGGGCGATGACGGTTGCCGCCGGGCCGGTGTTCAACTTCGTGCTCTCCATCGCGATCTTTGCCGGGTTCTTCATGTTCCAGGGCATTGCGGCGGAGCAGCCGGTGGTTGGCCAGCTGCGCAGTCTCCCGGGGCCAAGCCAGCAGATTCGTGAAGGCGACGTCATCCTGTCGGTGGGCGGCGTCCGGACGCCGGACACCTCCGCCTTCGTGCTGGCTGCGGAGTCGCTGCAACCTGCGGAGCGGGTGCCCTATCTCGTCCGTCGCGGCGGCGAGGAGATGACGGTGCAGGGGCCGTTTCCCTTTCCGCCGGTCGTTGACGGGGTACAGCCGCAATCCGCCGCGGATGCCGCCGGATTGCAGCCCGGGGACGTGATCCTTTCTGTCGACGGCACGCCGATAAACGCTTTCCGGCAGCTTCGTGAAGCGGCCGGTGCTTCCGAAGGAAAGCCGATGACGCTGGGGGTCTGGCGCAACGGCGAGGTTTCAGATGTCACGCTTACCCCGCGCAGCGCCGATCTTCCCGCAGCGGGCGGCGGGTTCGAGACGCGGTGGATGATCGGCCTGACCGGCGGGCCGGGCTTCATGCCCGACATGCGCCACCCCGGGCCTTTCGAGGCGATGAGCCTTGGCGCACAACAGACATGGTCGGTCGTCGCCACCAGCCTCTCCGGTCTGTGGCACATGCTGACGGGGGCGATCAGCTCCTGCAACCTGCGCGGCCCCATCGGAATCGCCGAAACATCAGGCGCGGCGGCGAGTCAGGGCCTGGCAAGTTTCATCTGGTTCATCGCTGTCCTCTCCACGGCGGTTGGCATGATGAACCTCTTCCCGGTCCCGGTGCTGGACGGCGGGCATCTGGTTTTCCACGCATGGGAGGCAGTGACGGGACGTCCGCCTTCGGACCGGGCGCTCAGGATGCTCATGTCGCTGGGTCTGGCGATGCTGCTGACGCTCATGGTCTTTGCGCTCACCAACGACATCTTCTGCCCCTGAGGGAGCCCGGCACGATCCATGGGCCTTTTCTGCCACGCGCGGGGCGTCTGGGCGCGCGAGTGTTTTGACACGGACGCGCTTTCGGGCTAGTCAAAGTCAAACACAAAAAAGGGCAGAGCGGGGGCTTGCACATGGCGGAACGGAACGGGGCCCTCGGGGTGCGCCGCGATCGCTTGGGCGACCGGGCGCGAAGTGCGGCGATTTCGCTGTTTCTGGGGACGGCTGCGGCTTCGGCGCTGATGGTGCCGGCGGTCTATGCGCAGAGCTACAGCTTCTCCACCATCCGCGTGGTCGGCAATCAGTATGTCGATACGGCGACGATCTCTACCTATGCGGGCATCTCGCAGGGGCGTGCGGTTTCTGCCGGGCAGCTGAACGATGCCTATCAGCGGATCATGAATTCCGGGTTGTTCGAATCCGTCGATCTGGAGCCGCAGGGCTCCACGCTTGTCGTGCGGGTCACGGAATACCCGATGATCAACAGGATCGCCTTCGAGGGGAACCAGCGGATCAAGGATGAGCAGATCGCCGCCGCCGTACAGTCCAAGGCGCGGCATGTGTACTCACCCAGCCAGGCGGAGCAGGATGCCGCCGCCATCACCGACCTCTACCGCAACGCCGGGCGCGTCGCCGCGATTGTCGAGCCGAAGATCATCCGGCGGAGCGACAACCGCGTCGATCTCGTGTTCGAAGTCCGCGAAGGCGGCGTGGTGGAGATCGAGCGGATCAGCTTCAGCGGCAACCGTTCGTTCTCCGAAGGGCGGCTCCGGCAGGTTCTGGCCACGAAACAGGCCGGGCTGCTGCGGCGGCTCATCTCGTCCGACAGCTATGTCGAAGACCGGGTGGAGTTCGACAAGCAGCTCCTTACCGACTTCTATCGGTCGAGGGGCTTTGCCGATTTTCAGGTTCTCTCCGCGACATCGGAATTCTCCCGCGACCGGAACGCCTTCTTCCTGAACTTCAACCTGCGGGAGGGGCCGCGCTACACGGTGGGCCGCGTCTCCGTGGGGACCGATCTGCCTGATATCTCCGTGCCGGAGTTTCAGGAGGCGCTGCGCATGTCCTCCGGCGGTTACTACAACCCGACGGAGATCGACGCGAACATCACCCGGCTGGAGCGGCTCGCGCTGCAGAAGGGCATGAATTTCGTTCGGGTTGAGCCTCGGCTGACCCGCGATCCGCAGAACGGCATCGTGAATGTCGAGTTCTTCGTGAACCGCGGCCCACGGGTGTTCGTCGAGCGGATCGACATCGAGGGCAATCAGACGACGCTGGATCGCGTGGTCCGGCGGCAGTTCCGCGTGGTGGAAGGCGACCCCTACAACCCGCGTGAGATCCGCCAGACCGCGGAGCGTATCCGGGCGCTCGGCTACTTCTCCGATGTGCAGGCGAACGCGCGGCCGGGCAGCACGCCTGAGCAGGTGATCGTCGATGTCGATGTGGAGGAGCAGCCGACCGGCTCCCTCTCCTTTGGCGTGAGCTACGGCGTCGATTCCGGTGCTGGATTCTCCGTCGGCCTTTCGGAGTCGAACTTCCTCGGACGCGGGCAGACGGTCGCGCTCAACCTCAGCTCGGGAACGGAGGATACCAATACCTCCTTCACCTTCATCGAGCCGTTCTTCCTCGACCGCGATCTGCGGCTGCGGTTCAATCTCTATTACAACCGCGGCTCTACCTCGAACCGGATCCACTACAACACGCAGCGCGCCGGCATCGTGCCGTCGATCGAATTCCCGATCAGCGAGCAGGGGCGGCTCGAACTGCGCTACCGGCTCTCGCGCGACAAGCTGACGAACGTGCCTTATGGCGATCCGGCGGCGAATGGCGATCCGACGATCAACAACACCGGTTCGTCCATGATCCTCCACCGGGAGGAAGCCGAAGGTGCGCTCATCACCAGCGCGGTCGGCTATACCTATAAGTTCGACAACCGCACCACCGGCCTCACGCCGAACCGCGGTGTCTATTTTCAGTTCGGGCAGGATTTCCTGGGCGTCGGCGGCGATGTAAAGGCGATCACGACCACGGCGTTGCTCGGCGCGGAAATGAAGGTGATGAACGAGGATGTGACCCTCCGCGCGGAAGTGGAAGGCGGCAATATCCACATGCTCAGCGGGCAGGACAGCCGGGTGACGGATCGCTTCTTCCTGCGCGGGAAGATGCGGGGCTTCGAATCCTCCGGTCTCGGGCCGCGCGACCTCAGCGTCTCGAATGAGGACGCGCTTGGCGGGAATATCTTCGCCGTCGCGCGGCTGGAGGCGGAGTTCCCGCTTGGCCTGCCGCAGGAATATGGCATCTCCGGTGGCCTGTTCTGGGATGTCGGCTCGGTCTGGAGCCTCGACGACACACAGGGTGGCCCCTACTACGGCTCTTGCCCGATCGCGAGTTGCGAGGTGGATGACAGCCTGAACTGGCGCTCCGCTGTTGGCTTCTCCGTGTTCTGGACGAGCCCGCTTGGCCCGCTGCGGTTCAACTTCTCCAAGGCGCTGCTCAAGGAGGATTACGACCGGGAGCAGAACTTCGACTTCACGGTTTCCACCCGGTTCTGACAGGAAATGCGCGCGCGGCCGATCGTCTGCCTGATTTCCGCCATGCTCTGGGGCGGTGGTGCGGCAGGGCAGGAGGCCGTGCCCGCTCCGCTCGTTCCGAACGTCTGGCCCGTGCCGCATCCGCCGGCCGCCGTCACCCCGATCCTGACCGTGGATCAGGAGCGGCTGTTTTCCGACAGCGCCTTTGGAAAAGCCGGGCAGCAGGCCCTGGAGAACGAGTCGCGCGCACTCGCGGCCGAGAATCGCCGGATCGAAACCGAACTGGTGGGGGAGGAGCGCGCCCTGACCGACCTGCGCAATACGCTTCCCGTAGATGATTTTCGCAAACGCGCTCAAGCTTTCGACGAGAAGGTTGTCCGGATCCGGCAGGAACAGGATGCCAAATCGCGCGAGCTTGGCCGTCGGACCGAGGAGGACCGGAAGCGCCTTCTGCAGACAGCCGTGCCGATCCTCGCACAGCTTGTCGCGGAGCGGGGGGCGGTCGCTGTTCTCGATGTGCGGGCGGTTCTCATTGCCTCGAGCCAGATCGATATTACCGATGACGCGATCACGCGGCTGGACAAGGTGCTGGGCGAGGATAACGACGCGGCGGGGGCGCCGCCGGCAGCCGTGGACGGCACGCCTGCAACGCCCTGATCTGGCAGTCCCGGCGGCTTGTCAGCGCCGGGGGGAGTTGCTAGTCAGGCACCGACAGCCCGAGGAGGTTTCCGATGCCCGACACCGAGGCCGCCGAGGCCAAGACCCCTGCGCCCAAGACTCGCCCCGTCATTCTGGAGGGGCCGGCTCCCGACGCGGATATCCAGCTTGTTCAGCGGCTGATCCCGCACCGCTATCCCTTCCTGCTCATCGACAAGGTGGTGCAGATCGAGCTTAACCGCCGCGCCGTAGGCGTACGGAACGTGTCGATCAGCGAGCCGGTGTTTCAGGGACACTTCCCGGGCGTTCCGGTATTTCCCGGCGTGATGATCGTGGAGGCGATGGCGCAGACATCCTGCGTGCTGGTGAGCCTGACGATGGACCTGCTGGACAAGAACGCGCTGGTCTACTTCATGTCCGTGGAGCAGGCGAAATTCCGTCGCAAGGTGGTTCCGGGCGACGTGATGGAGCTGGAAGTCGTCGTGAAGCGCGGCGGCGGCAAGGTATGGAAGTTCGATGGCACCGCGCGCGTCGATGGAGAAATTGCCGCACAGGCCGAATTCACCGCGATGATCGACCTCAGCCGGGCTCCCGCATGAGCATCGCCGCCTCCGCCATCATTCATCCGAGCGCGGTTGTGGAAGAGGGGGCCGTCATCGGCCCCGATTGCCACATCGGCCCGTTCTGCACCGTGGGTGCGGAGGTGACACTGGGCCGGGGCGTCGTGCTGAAGAGCCATGCCGTGCTTACCGGCTGGACGGAGATCGGCGATGAGACCGTCGTTTTCCCCTTTGCCTGCATCGGGGAGATTCCGCAGGATCTGAAGTTCCGGGGCGAGCGGACGCGGCTGATCGTAGGCCGGCGCAATCGCATTCGCGAAGGTGTGACGATGAACACCGGAACGGCGGGTGGCGGCGGCGTGACGCGCGTCGGCGATGACAACCTGTTCATGACAGGGGCGCATATCGGCCACGATTGTGAGATCGGACACCGCACCGTGATGGCGAATCAGGTGGCCATCGCCGGTCATTGCCATATCGGCGACGACGTCATCATCGGCGGGCTTTCCGGCGTGCATCAGTGGGTTCGGGTCGGGCAGGGCGCCATCATCGGCGCGGTGACCATGGTGACCAATGACGTCATCCCCTACGGTCTGGTTCAGGGTCCGCGGGGGGAGCTTGACGGGCTGAACCTCGTGGGGCTGAAGCGGCGCGGCGTGGAGCGGGCGGAGATTTCCGCGCTCCGGTCCGCCTATCAGGTGCTGGCGTCCGGCGAAGGCGCCTTTCTGGACCGCGCCCGGAAGCTCGCTGCGGAAACAGAGAGCAATCATGTGCGGGAGGTGGTGGATTTCATCCTCGGCCAGACTGACCGTTCCTTCCTGACGCCGCGATGAGCAGGGTCGCGATCATCGCGGGCACCGGTCGTCTGCCGGCGCTTCTCGCCGACACGCTGGAGGCGCGGGAGGCCGAGTTTGTGCTTGCCGGCCTGCCTGGCGTCAGCGTGGAGGGGCGGGCGGTGGAACCCTTCCGGTTCGAGCGCCTCGTGCCCTTCATGGACCGTCTGCACGAACTTGACGTTGACCGGCTTATCTTCGCGGGCGGGCTTCGCCGTCCCAAGCTGGAACCCGATCAGTTTGATAGCCGCACGATGCAGCTCATTCCCCGCGTGGCCGCCGCGATGCAGGGGGGAGATGATACCATCCTGCGCGAGGTGCTGGCGATCTTTGAGGAGGATGGGTTCAGGGTCGTCGGCGCGGATGAGATCGCGCCCGAACTGGTGCCTGAAGCGGGCGTCCTGACAGCCGCGCGGCCCTCGCAAGGCGATGAACGGGATGTCGTCCGCGCGGCGGAAATCGTTCGTGCCATCGGGGCGGCGGATGTAGGGCAGGGTGCCGTTGTCGCGCAGGGCCTGTGCCTCGCGGCGGAGTCACTTCCCGGAACCGATGCGATGCTCGACTGGGTTGCCGGGATGCAGGGTCTTCGCCCCGATCCGGGCGGCGCGCGCGGTGTGCTCTACAAGGCGCCGAAGCCGGGGCAGGAGCGGCGCATGGACCTGCCCGCCATTGGCCCGCGCACGGTGGAAAAGGCAGTCGCGGCAGGGCTTGCCGGCGTCGCCTTCGAGGCAGGCGGCGTCCTGCTTGTTGACCGGGCGGAGATGGTGTCCATCGCCGACGCCGCCGGCCTGTTCCTTTGGGCGCGGCAGCCGTGAAAGCCTATCTCGTCGCCGGGGAGCCGTCGGGAGATAGGCTCGGCGCGGCGCTGATGGGGGGGCTGAGAACCCTTGTTCCCGACATCGAATTCATGGGGGTCGGCGGCCCCGGAATGGCGGCGGAGGGATTGGAGAGCCTCTTTCCCATGGAGGAACTCTCCGTCATGGGGCTGATGGAAGTTCTGCCGAAGTATCGTCACCTCGTCCGCCGCAAGGATCAGGTCGTGGCCGATGTTCTGCAGCATCGGCCGGACGTCCTCATCACCATTGATGCGCCGGATTTCTGCCTCCGCGTTGCCGCAGGAGTGAAGGAAGTTCGGCCAGAGCTGCGCACGGTGCATTACGTGGCGCCTTCCGTCTGGGCCTGGCGTCCGGGGCGGGCGGCACGGATGGCGCGGATGATAGATCATGTCCTTGCCATCCTGCCCTTCGAGCCGCCCTATATGGAAGCCGCCGGGATGAGCTGCGATTTCGTCGGGCATCCGGTCGTGGCAGAGCCGCAGGCCACGCCGGAGGAGGCGTTGCGCTTCCGCCTTGCTCACGATATCGCGCCGGAGGAGCCGCTGCTCCTTGTCCTGCCGGGGTCCCGGAGGGGGGAAGTGGAGCGCCTTGCCCCGATTTTCGGCGCGACGATCGCTGCCTTGCCGCAGCGACCGCGCGTCGTGCTGCCCACCGTCCGGGGCGTGGTCGATCTGGTGGCCGAGGCAACCGCCGCTTGGCCCGTCAAGCCATTGATCGTGCCTCCCGATGCGCCGGAGATGAAGCGGGCGGCCTTTGGCGCGGCGGATGCGGCCCTTGCGGCCTCGGGTACCGTGTCGCTCGAACTGGCGGCAGCGGGCGTGCCCATGGTCATCGCCTATCGGTTCAATGCGCTCACATGGATGCTGATCCGCAGGCTGGTAAGGATAGATACCGCGACGCTGGTCAATCTGGTAAGCGATACGCGCGCCGTCCCCGAGTTCATCGGCGAGAACTGCCGGCCCGAGAAGATAGCGCCTGCACTGGCCGAACTGCTTTCAGGCGGGCCGCTTCGCGCGGCGGAGGCGGCGGCGATGGCCAAGACGATGGACCGTCTCGGCCGCGGGGGCGAGCCACCGGGCTTGCGCGCCGCCAGATCGGTCCTCCGCGTGACGCCGGCCTTGCTGACAAGAGCCTAGCGGCCGCGCCAGATCCAACCGCCGCCCAGCACTCGGCTGCCTTCCGGCGCGTAGAACACGCAGGCCTGCCCGGGGGAGACACCTTCTTCGGGGTTCAGAAGCTCGACTTCCGCTTCCGTCTCCGACAGCGGACGCAGGATCGCTTCGCGCGGCGGACGGGTCGACCGGACCTTCACCGCCACATGCCATTCGGGCTGAGAGGTAAAGGGCGCGTCACCCAGCCAGTTGATCTCCCGAAGCGGAACACGGCGAGTCGCCAGAGCGGCACGGGGGCCGACAATCACGCGACGGTTGTTCGGATCGAGCCGAATGACGTACAGCGGCTCACCCGTGCCGCCGATGCCCAGCCCACGCCGTTGCCCGACCGTATAGTGGATCACCCCGCGATGTTCGCCCAGCACATTACCGTCGGCATCCACCACCTCTCCCGGATCGGCGGCACCCGGGCGCAGCTTTTCGATGACCGCGGCATAGTTCCCGTCGGGCACGAAACAGATGTCCTGGCTATCGGGCTTGTCTGCCACCGGCAGGCCATAGCGTGCGGCAAGCGCCCTCGTCTCCGCCTTCGACGCCAGATGGCCGAGCGGGAAACGCAGGTAGTCGAGCTGTTCCGCTGTCGTGGAGAACAGAAAGTAGGACTGGTCGCGGGCCGGATCCGCCGCACGGTGCAGCTCTGCACCCCGAAGGCCCATCTTGCGCTGGATATAGTGGCCGGTCGCCATGCAATCGGCCTCAAGGTCCTTCGCGGTTTCGAGCAAGTCCTTGAACTTCACCCGCTCATTGCAACGGATACAGGGGACCGGCGTTGCACCGCCCAGATATGCATCGGCGAATTCGTCGATGACGGCTTCCCGGAAGGTGTTCTCATAATCGAGGACGTAATGGGGGAAACCCATTTCCTCTGCCACGCGACGCGCATCATGAATGTCGCGGCCCGCACAACAGGCCCCTTTCTTCGCAAGCGCCGCACCGTGGTCGTAAAGCTGAAGCGTCACGCCGACCACGTCATACCCTTCGGTCTTGAGCTGTGCCGCAACCACGGAACTGTCGACGCCGCCGGACATGGCGACGACGACGCGCGTTTCGGAAGGCGGCTTCGCAAAGCCGAGCGAGTTGACGGCAGTGTCTCTGGGCATGACTGACCTCTGGGATTGCGAAGCAATATAGGAAAATTCGACAAACTCACAACCCACTGCTTCACCTGTCCTTAAGACCCCTACTTCTAAATGGTCTCGCCGGCAGCAACGTCGGTGGAGAGGAAGTCGAGCATGTATCTTAAAAAAGTGGGCGGACGGCGTACCGTAACCCTTCCCGATGGCACCATTCTGTCACGCGCGGACCTGCCGCCTCCCGATACCCGGCGCTGGGTTGCAAGCCGGAAAGCCCTCGTGGTGCGCGCCGTCACATATGGGCTGCTGTCCCGGGAAGAAGCTATGGATCGCTACGCGCTGTCGGAGGAGGAACTGGATCTGTGGTCAAATGCAGTTGCCACCTACGGGGAAAGTGGCCTGAAAGTCACGACAATTCAGCGGTATAGACAACCATCGGTTGAATGATATCTATATTCATCCACGGTAACGTGTAATTAACCCTTCTACCGCAGGGTGAAACCGTTAAGCTAACCGGAGGGATGATAATGCGAATTCTGCTGGTGGAAGATGATCCCACCACTGCGCGCAGCATCGAACTGATGCTGAACCACGCGAACCTCAACGTCTATTGCACGGATATGGGGGAGGAGGGCATCGATCTCGCGAAGCTGTACGACTACGACCTGATTCTGCTGGATCTCAACCTGCCGGACATGAACGGTCATGAAGTCCTTCGCCAGCTTCGCATGGCAAGGATCTCCACGCCGATCCTGATCCTCTCCGGGTCTGACGACACGGATTCCAAGATCAAGGGTTTCGGCTTCGGCGCGGACGACTACATGACCAAGCCGTTTCATCGCGACGAGCTTATCGCCCGCATCCATGCGATCGTCCGCCGGTCCAAGGGGCACTCGCAACCGGTCATTCCGACCGGCAAGCTCAGCGTCAATCTGGACGCCAAGACGGTGGATGTCGCTGGCCGTCCGGTTCATCTTACCGGCAAGGAATATCAGATGCTGGAACTTCTGAGCCTGCGTAAAGGGACGACGCTGACCAAGGAGATGTTTCTCAATCACCTCTATGGAGGGATGGACGAACCGGAGCTGAAGATCATCGACGTCTTCATCTGCAAGCTGCGCAAGAAGCTGTCGGAGGCAACCGGCGGAGAGAACTACATCGAAACGGTGTGGGGACGGGGATATGTGCTGCGCGATCCCTTGGAAGACGCAATGCCGGCGAAGGCCAAAGCAGCGCTCAGCGCCTGAACCACGGTTTCATTCCTCCCTTTCCCGCCCCACATAGGAAGGGAAAGGGGAAGACCATGCAATATTCACTCCTCGACCTCGCGCCTATTGGCGAGGGGCAGAGTATCTCCCAAGCCTTTGCGAACAGCCGGGATCTTGCCCAGCACGCCGAGAAATGGGGCTACCACCGGTTCTGGCTTGCCGAGCACCACGGCATGCCGGGTATCGCCTCGGCCGCGACTGCCGTCGTCATCGGGAACGTCGCCGAAGCAACAGAGAGGATCCGTGTTGGAGCAGGCGGCATCATGCTGCCCAACCACTCGCCACTTGTGATCGCCGAGCAGTTCGGAACGCTGGCGGAGCTTTATCCAGGCCGCATTGATCTCGGCCTTGGACGGGCGCCCGGCACCGACATGGCGACTGCGCATGCCCTTCGGCGCAGTCACGACAATGGTGACGGTTTTCCGCAGGACGTGGTTGACCTCATCCGCTTCATGGGGGATGCGGATCCTGCAGCCCGTATCCGCGCGGTTCCGGGCGAGGGAACGCATGTCCCGGTTTGGATTCTTGGGTCTAGCCTCTTCGGCGCGCAACTGGCGGCATACTTGGGGTTGCCATATGCCTTCGCCTCGCATTTCGCCCCTGCGATGCTGGCCCAGGCTGCCGAGACATACCGCAGCAGTTTTCGCCCCTCTCCGCAGTTGGAGAAGCCGCATTTCATGATGGCGATAGGGGTCTTTGCGGCGGATACGGATGCGGCGGCGAAGTACCTGCGGACGTCGATGATACTGTCATTCGCCCGTCTGCGCACCGGTCAACCCGGTAAATTTCCGCCCCCGGTCAAGGATATCGAAAGTCTCGTGCCGGCATCTTTGCGGGCCTCCGTTGAAGAGGCGCTGTCCTGCTCCGCGACCGGTTCACCTGAGACCATCCGCCGGGAATTGAGCGCGCTGATAGAGCGCTATCGCCCCGATGAGGTCATGCTGACCGGACAGATACATGACCATGCCGCGCGTCTGCATTCTTTCGACCTGGCAGCAAAGGCCATGCAGGAGATAGGCGCAGAGGCTATGGTGTAGAGCCGTACGAAAAAGGGCCGGTCGTAACGACCGGCCCCCTTGCCTTGTGAGCGGCCCGCTTATTCGCGGTTGCCCATGAACTGCAGCAGGAACATGAACATGTTCAGGAAGTTCAGATAAAGGCTCAGCGCACCCATGATCGCGGATTTGCCCAGCCATTCGGTGTCGCCGGTGCTCGCCATCTGCACATAGGTGCTTTTGATGTTCTGCGTGTCATACGCCGTCAGACCAGCGAAGATCAGAACACCGATCACGGAGATCGCAAACATTACCGCGGGCGAGCCAAGGAAAATGTTCACGATGGACGCGACGATCAGGCCGATCAGACCCATCACCAGGAAAGTGCCCATGCCCGACAAGTCGCGCTTGGTCGTATAGCCGTAGAGGCTCAGGCCCGCAAAGGCGATCGCGGTGACAAGGAAGGTCTGCGCAATCGAAATGCCGGTATAGGCAGCAAAGATATAGCTGATCGACAGGCCCATGAGCGCCGCAAAGAGGAAGAACACCCCCTGCGCGGCGGATTGGCTAAGCCGGTTGATCATGGCGCTGAAGCCGAAAACGACGATCAGCGGGGCAAACATCACCACCCATTTCAGCGGCGAGCCGAAGATCTGTGCCAGCAGCGCCGGGTTGGAGCCGACGAACCAGGCCACGAGCGCCGTCACGCCGAGACCGGCGGACATAAGTCCGTAGACCTTGTTCATATGAGCGCGAAGACCCTCATCGATCTGCGCGGTTCGGACACCCGCCTGACCCATGCGGACCGAATTGTAGTCTGCCATCAATTCCTCCATATATTCAGCAATCTCCCCGGCTCCAGACAGAGGCCGGGTGATCTCCCCCAATTTCGGTATCGCGGCAATATCTTTCAAGCGGGTTAAGCCACCGGCCATTCAGGCCGGGGCTATCAATATCGGCTTGCTATCCCTTAGCGGCGCCAATGCGATGGCACATCCCATGCGCGCCGTTTCACTTCGCCGTCCGCCTCGTCACGGCTCAGACCGATATCGTCGAGAAGCCTGTCGTCCAGGGCGCCGAGATGCAACCGCTGACGGCGGAGGGATTGCGCGTCAAGAACGCGATCCGTAAGTGATTTCCGGGTGTTGCGAGCCGTTCCGGTGTTGCTGATGAAACGGCTTAAAGGAGCTGTGAATACACCGAACATGATCCGACCTCTTGTTTTGACCGGTACCTCGACCGGTCATCTACGATTTCTGCTGTCAGATATGAGGTCTGTCATGATATAATGAAAACGAATGTTTGTGCTGTATATCATCAAGGTGTGTGATGCTCAGAAATCTCGATCTTGTCGCCCTGCGTTCATTTGTCACGGTGGCGGAATCCGGTGGCGTGACACGGGCCGCCGGCCTTCTGAACCTGACGCAATCCGCCGTGTCGATGCAGATCCGGCGACTGGAGGATTCACTCGCGCTCCAGCTCTTCTGTCGCAGTGCACGACGGATGTCGCTTTCGGCGGAAGGGGAGCAGCTCCTCACCTATGCGCGGCGAATGCTTGAACTGAATGATGAAGCGCTCGCCCGGCTGACAGCGGATGTCTATGAAGGCGAACTGCGCATCGGTGTGCCGCATGACATCGTTTATCCGCAGATTCCGATGATCCTTCAGCGGTTCGCCGCGCTCTATCCCCGGATGAGGATCAATCTCGTCTCCTCCTTCACGACCACGCTGAAAGCCGCTTTCGGGCGGGGAGAGCTGGATTTCATCCTGACGACGGAAGAAAACGTGAGTGAGGACGGCGAGGTTCTGGCTGAGCGAGAGCTGGTGTGGATCGGCGCTCCGGGGGGAACGGCAGCGCAGAAACGCCCGCTGCGGCTGGCATTCGAGGAACGCTGCCGATTCCGGCCGCTGGCGATTGCAGCGCTTGATCGTGCCGACATACCGTGGGAGATGGCGTTCGATGGTCAATCGGAGCATGTGATGGAGGCGACGGCAGCGGCGGACCTGGCGGTCACGGTTCGGATCGACGGCGTGCTCCCGCATGGGTGCGCTCTCGTCCCGTCGGAGGCCAATCTGCCGGACCTGGGCTGGACGCAGATCTGCCTTTATCGGGCGGGCGGAGGCAACAAGGAGATTCGCGACGCGCTCGCGCAGGCGTTCCGTCAGGCCTATGGAGGGCAGGGGTTGCGCGAGCCTTTGCGGTTGCACGTTGCAGAATAGGAAATCAGCAGCAGAATTTTTGCTTTCTGCAAATGAGAAGCTTAAAATACTGCGGCTTTTCTTCTAAAATTTTTCAAAAGTGTGAGTGAGCCCGCATAAACTTGTTCACCTCAGAGTTGATAAAAGTTATAAAAGTAATTGCCGAAACTTTTTGTGGTTGCGGCATTCTGGTTGGCACGAAATTTGCTTATTTAGGTTATGGGCGCCTTTAGGTTTCCCGGTTAGTGAGGAGTGAGTGATGAAGCACCCCGTCGATGTGCATGTCGGCAAGCGCGTCCGCCATCGTCGTTGGATGGTTGGCATGACGCAGCAGCAGCTTGCGGATAAAGTCGGCATCAAGTTCCAGCAAATCCAGAAATATGAAACGGGAATGAACCGCATCAGCGCGTCCCGTCTATGGGATATCGCCGAGGCACTCGCGGTACCGGTCAGCTTCTTCTTTGAAGGGCTCGAATCGGATGCCCCCGATAGGGTGGCCGAGGGGGATATCCTCGCCGACAAGGAAGCGCTGGAACTCGTCCGCTCCTACTATGCTATCCCGGAAAACCAGCGCCGCCGGCTGTTTGAGCTCGCGCGTGTTCTCAGCGACGCGGCCTGAAAGCCCGCGGTTTCAAACGCTCTCCCGGCGCCGGCCCGCTTGACGGGCCGGATGCGGACCGCTACCGGCAGTCTATCCGCCGGAGCATATCATGACGATCGACGCAGAAACCCGCGCTTCCCTCATCACGACGGCGGATGCCTTGGCCGACGCGGCCCGCACGGCGACGCTGCGACATTTCCGCAGTCTCGGCCTCTCGGCAGAGAGCAAGGAGATCGCCCGGTTCGATCCTGTCACCGTCGCAGATCGGTTGGCGGAGCAGGAGATGCGCGCCATTCTTTCTCGCGAGCGTCCGCAGGATGGCATTCTCGGCGAGGAGTTCGGGCGGGAAGCGGGCAGCAGCGGCCTGACCTGGGTGCTCGATCCGATTGACGGCACGCGCGGCTACCTGTCCGGCACCCCGACCTGGGGCGTGCTGATCTCCGTCGCAGACGCAGACGGCCCGGTGTTCGGGCTGATCGACCAGCCTTATATCGGTGAGCGCTTCCGGGGTGGGCTTGGCATGTCGGAGATGGATGGCCCCCAAGGGCGGCGGGTGCTGAAGACCCGTCCCCCCCGCCCGCTCTCGGAAGCCATCCTGTTCTCGACATTCCCCGAAGTCGGCAGCCCGGAGGAAGGGGCGGCTTTCCGCCGAGTCTCGGAGGCTGCGCGGCTCACGCGCTACGGAATGGATTGCTACGCCTATGCGTTGGTTGCTGCCGGGCAGATCGATCTGGTGATCGAAGCGGGCCTGCAACCCTATGACGTGCAGGCCCCCATCGCAGTGATAGAGGCGGCGGGCGGCATCGTGACCGACTGGCGCGGAGGGGCAGCTCATGACGGCGGGCGGATCCTTGCCGCCGCCAATGCGGACATCCATGCCGAGGCAATGGCGCTGTTGAACGGCCAGTGATCACAGAGGGGCGGCCCGCTGATCAGGGAACAGGCGTCCAGACAACCATGTCGATCCGGGGGGCGCCCGTGGCCAGCATCACCAGCCGGTCGAAACCCAGCGCGATACCGCTCGCAGGCGGCATATGCGGCAAGGCTTCCAGAAAATCCTCATCCAGCGGATAGCGCTCCCCGTAGACACGTTGTTTCTCGTCCATTTCGGCGATGAAACGACGCCGCTGTTCGACGGCATCGGTCAGCTCCCCGAAGCCATTCGCCAGTTCGACCCCGCAGGCATAAAGCTCGAACCGCTCGGCCACGCGGGCGTCATCCGGCGTCCTGCGGGCCAGCGCGGCCTCCACCGCCGGATAGCGGTCGAGCACGGTCGGGCGGCCAAGGCCCAGCCGCGGCTCCACCCGTTCCACGAGAATGCGGGAGAGGAGGTCGGACCAGGTGTCATCCTCTGCAACCCGGGTGCCGATCCTGCGCGCGGCCGTGGCCATAGCCTCGCGGTCCGGCTGGCCATCGGGATGCAGCGTCGCCAGCAGGTCGATGCCGGCGTAACGGTCAAACGCCTCGGCGACGCTCAACCGCTCCAGGGGCGCAAAGGGATCGCAAGTCCGGTCGCGAAAGCGGAACGCCGATGCGCCTGTCGCCGCCGCGGCAAGACGCATGATCTCGGCGCAATCCGCCATCAACCGCTCATAGGGCGCGCCCGCACGATACCATTCGAGCATGGTGAATTCCGGGCTGTGCAGCGCGCCGCGCTCCCGGTTGCGCCAGACATGGGCGAAGGCGGCGATGCGCGTCTCGCCCGCCGCGAGCAGCTTCTTCATCGCAAATTCGGGGGAAGTGTGCAGATACATCTGGCGCGTTTCGCCCGCATTACCGATGGCCTGGGTGGCAAAGGCATGCAGATGTGCCTCGTTCCCCGGAGAGATTTGCAGAGCTGCGGGATCGACCTCCACGAAATCCTCCGCCGCGAACCAGCCTCGCAGGGCAGCCTGAATGCGGTTTCGGGCCAGAAGCACGGGGCGGCGGTCGGCGTGGCGGTCGGGGGTCCACCAGGGCGTATCGGTCATGGGCGGATGGTCCTGCGGCTTTCGGCTGGAATTTCCGGGCGGAATGCGCTAGGGCCTCCGGCCAAGTGGCGGCGGCTTACGCGACCCGCTGCCAAAGCTCAAGGACAAGCTCAAGGAAAACCCGTGAAAGTCATCGCCTCCTCGCTCCGCAAGGGCAATGTCGTCGAACTGGAGGGCCGGCTCTATGTCGTCCTCAAGGCCGAGAACTTCCATCCCGGCAAAGGCACGCCGACCACCTCCGTCGACATGCGCCGCATCTCCGATGGGGTGAAGGTTGCCGAACGCTGGCGCACGACGGAGATGGTGGAAAAGGCCACGGTGGACGAGCGGGAATACGACTTCCTCTATGAGGATGGCGAAGGTTTCCACTTCATGAACCCGGAGAACTACGAGCAGCTTACCGTCTCCGCCGATGTGGTGGGGGACGACAAGGTGTTCCTGACTGACGGGATCAAGGTCTATCTGCGGACCTTCGAAGGCGTCGCCATCGCCATGGAACTCCCGCAGAAGCTGGTCGTGGAGATCGCGGAGACCGAGCCGGTGGTGAAGGGGCAGACCGCCTCCTCCTCCTACAAACCTGCGCTGGCGACCAACGGCGTGCGCGTCATGGTACCCCCGCATATCGGCGCGGGCACCCGCATCGTCATCTCCACCGCCGACAACAGCTATGTGGAGCGCGCGAAGGACTGAGTCTTTCGACCGCTGGAAAGGTAAGGGCTGCCGGGAGAACCGGCAGCCCTTTTTCATGAAAGGCGGGGCCCTCCCGGGATCAGTGGTGCCTGAAAGGCTTTCTCAATGCGCAACGATGAACGTCGGCCGATCTCGCAGACCATGAGTGAATAGACAAAATCCTGGGGCCTACGCCGTTTCCGGCGTGTAGCCTGCCTCGCGTATGACATCAGCCGCCCGCGCCGCATCCCCGTTGACCGAAACCAGATGACGGGAGAGGTCGATGTCCACCCGCGCCTCCGGCATCGCCTGCGCGAAGGCCTTCTGGATCGTCGCGACGCAATGGCCGCAACTCATATCGTTGACGATGAAATCCTGCATGGATGCCTCCTGATCTTTCCCACGATATGGTCCTTCCAGTCAGGGGAAGGTCAAGAGGGCGCATGGATCACCCTTGCAGCGCGCCGATCACGGGAGCGGCCAGATCGCGGATCCAGCTTCTCGCCGCATCCACATTCTCCACATAGGTGGCGATATAGGGCGCGAGCGCGGGCATATCCCCGGCCAGCCCAGGTCCGACGATATAAAGCGCGACAAGACAAGCGACGAGAAGGAGTCCGCAGGCAAAGCCGATGCGGAAGCGCCGGCGGCCTTGCTCGCCTTCCTCTTCGTTGGCGAAGTCCTCCAAGGCCTGGTTCACCGGCATGTCGACGGGGCCGGGAGCCGGCTCCCAGTTGCGGGGTCGGGCAGGAGCCGCCACGGGGTGCGCAGACTTGGCGGGGGGGCCGCAGCGGTGTCACGCTGTGCGGTTGTCTGCGGTTGTACCGGGGCCGCTGCGGCCGGAGGAACGGGGGACGCCGCTTCCGGCACCGCAGGCTCGACCGTCGCCGGCGGGGTTTCGCTTTGGCGATTCGGGCTGCGCCTTGCTTCCGCTTCGCGCGCGGCCTCCTCCCGCAGGACGTTCAGCACGTCCGCATCCACCGGCCTTCGGGGAAGGGCGGCGGGGGCCGCATCCTCTCGCGCCTGGAACCAGCCGTGGCCACATGCCGCGCATTGCACCTCCCGCCCCTGCGGGGGGATCGCCGTATCGGAAATTTCGTACTGCGCACCGCAGTTCGCGCAAATCAGCCGCATCTGCCCTCGACCCGCGTCTCGCGGTGGATCCTAACTTTCCGCTGTTGTAACAAGGCGCCGGCGTCAATCCAAGCCCGGCTCTACCGGTGGATGAAACGTCCAGAGCGGTCGTAGAAACCGCGCCGGCACGGGGCCGGGCAGCATCGGAGAAGTCGTTGATCGAATTTCAGAACGTCGCCTACAGCTATGGCGGAGGGGAGTTGCTGGCCGACATGTCGCTGCGCCTTGCTCCCGGATCGTTCCACTTCCTGACCGGGCCTTCCGGTGCGGGCAAGACCACGTTCCTCAAGCTGTGTTACGGGGAACTCGTGCCGACCAGCGGCGCGCTGCGCATCTTTGGCGAGGACGTCGTCGGCCTGCCACGCGATGCCGTCGCCGACATGCGCCAGCGGATCGGCGTCGTGCATCAGGACTGCCAGTTCCTCGATCACCTGCCGCTGGCGGAGAATATTGAACTGCCGCTTACAGTTGCCGGGCGGGGCGATGAGGCGGAAGCCTATCTTCAGGAACTGCTGGCCTGGGTCGGCCTTTCCCGTCAGGCGGAGGCGTTGCCGCCCGAGCTTTCCGGCGGGGAACGGCAGCGTGCGGCGCTGGCGCGGGCGATCATCACCTCTCCTGACGTCATTCTGGCCGATGAGCCTACGGGCAACGTAGACTGGGAGATGGCGCAGCGTCTGATCTCGCTGCTCATCGAGCTGAACCGGATGGGCAAGGCCGTGGTGATCGCCACGCATGACATGAACCTGATCCGCTGGGCCAAGGGACGGGTGGCGGCGCGCGTGCTCCGCATCCGTGGCCGCAGGGTGCAACTTGCGGGGGTAGACCTGTGAACGCGGTGACAGCCTACCTTTCCTCGCTCGCGGCTCTTCTCCAGCCGGATGGTGCCTCCGACCGCGTTGTCCCCCCCTCGGGCAATCCGGCGAAGCTCACGCTGTTCACTGCGGCTGCCATGGCCTTCCTCGCTGTCTTCGCGCTGGCGCTTTCCACTGCAGCGGGGCGCATCGCCTCTGACTGGTCCTCTGCACTGGACGGGGCGATCACGCTGCGTATTTCCGCCCCGGAGGAGGAGATGGCGCGCCAGACGGATACCGCGCTTTCCGTCCTCGCATCCACTCCGGCGGTATCGGGGGCGCGGGCGCTTTCGGCGGATGAGGCGCGGGCCCTGCTGGAGCCGTGGTTTGGCGCCGACCTGCCAGTGGAGGAGCTGCCGATTCCCCAGCTCATCGAGGCCCGCACAGCCAGCGGTTTCGACGTAGACGCGCTTCGCCTCCGGTTGAGCGCGGAAGTCCCCGGCGCGGTGGTGGACGACCATAGCCGCTGGCGTGCACCGCTCGTCTCGGCGGCGAACCGGCTGCGCTTTCTGGGCATTGCCTCCGTGCTGGTCATCGGAGCGACAACGGCGGCCATGATCGCGCTGGCTGTGGGCGCGGCGCTTTCGGCCAATGCCCAGACGATCCGCGTGCTCCGGCTGGTGGGCGCGCGGGACAGCTATATCGCGCAGGCTTTCGTACGCCGCTTTACCTTGCGCGCGCTTGGCGGCGCGGCGGTGGGCACGGTGATCGCGCTGCTCGCTCTCGCGCTTCTGCCGTCGGGGGAGGATGCGGTGCTGAAAGGGCTGGGCTTCCGGGGCGCGGGCTGGCTCTTGCCGCTGCTCGTCCCGCTGGCCGCAGCGGCGGTGGCGCTCGCCGCAACCCGGACAGCGGCCCTGAGGACATTGCGCGGCTTCCAGTGATGCGACGGTACCTCCCCCTCCAGTATGTCCTCTCGTTCGTGTTCATCGTCCAGATGTACGTGATGATGGCCGTGTTGGCGGTGGTGTTCATGCCCGCCGTCCTGCTCCGGCGCGAGACCGCCTATACCGCCTGCCGGACCTATTGCCGCTGGGTGCGCTGGTCGGCGCGCTGGATCGTCGGGCTGTCCTCCGAAATCCGGGGCGATGTGCCCGAGGACGAGGTCATCATTGCCTCCAAGCATCAGTCGTTCTTCGACATCATCCTGATCGTCTCTGCCGTGCCGCGGCCGAAGTTCGTGATGAAGAAAGAGCTGCTCTGGGCCCCGATTGTCGGCTTCTACGCCAAGCGTATCGGCTGTGTCGCGGTCGATCGCAGCAAGCGGGGGCGGGCGCTGCGCGAGATGGTTGCGGAGGTAGCGGCGGGACGGTCCATGCCCGGACAGCTCATCATCTTTCCGCAAGGCACCCGCGTCGCTCCCGGAGCTACAGAGCGCTACAAGGGAGGAGCCGCCGCGCTCTATCTGGAACTCGGCCAGGACTGCGTCCCTGCGGCGACGAATGTCGGCGTGTTCTGGCCGCGGCACGGGCTGCTCAGGCGGCCCGGTCACGCGGTGATGGAATTTCTACCGCGCATTGCGCCCGGTCTTGAACATCACGCTTTTCTGGAAACACTGGAGGACAGGGTCGAAACCGCCTCGGATGCGCTGATGCGGGAGGCCGGATTCCCGGTGCAGGAGGCGCTGCCATGAAAACCATTTCCGACATAACGGAGCTGGAGGCGCTTTACGGCACACCTGCGCCCGCCGCCGCCCGCAAGGTAACGGCTGGCCTGACACCTGAGTATCGCCGCTGGATGGCGGCGTCGCGGTTCTGCCTCGTGGCGACGGTCGGGCCGGAGGGAACGGACTGCTCTCCACGCGGGGACGATGGGCCGGTCGTCAGGATTGCCGAGGACAGGACACTGTTCCTGCCGGACTGGAAGGGCAATGACAGGATCGACACGCTGCGAAATGTCGTGCGCGATCCCCGCGTCTCGCTGCTCTTCATGGTGCCTGGATCGAATAACGTCCTTCGCGTGAACGGGCTTGGCGCGGTCACGGCGGATGACGATCTGCGTGAGAGTTTCGCGCGAAAGGGGTTGCTTCCGCGGAGCATCATGGTGGTCGAGACGCAGGAGGTCTACTTCCAATGCGCGCGGGCGCTGATGCGATCTCGCCTGTGGACAGCGGGGGATGAGGCGGCAGGCCTGCCGACGCCGGGAGAGATGCTCGTGGCCGCAACCGCCGGGCAGGTGGGTGGCCCGGAGTATGACCGGACATGGCCGGAGCGCGCGGCGAAGACGATGTGGTGACCGGTGAGCAGGCATGTTCGCGCGCCCATTGGCATTCGAACATGCGCCCCCGTTTCAGACCATGCCGATCAGGCAGCCAGCGTCTTTGACCCCATGTCCAGGAACTTCCGCCGCCGCTCCCGGATGAGATCCTCGCGGCCCAGGCCGTCAAGCTCGCCCAGCATCGCCGCTATAGCGTTGCCCACGCCCTCGATCGCGGCGGCCGGGTCGCGTTGCGCGCCGCCAAGCGGCTCCTTGACGATCCGGTCGATGACGCCGAGCTTGTGAAGATCCTGGGCGGTGAGCCGCAGGGCCTCCGCCGCCTCCCGCATCTTCTCCGCATCCTTCCAAAGAATGGAGGCGCAGCCCTCGGGAGAGATCACCGAATAGACGGAATGTTCCAGCATGGCGAGCCGGTTTGCCGTGGCAAAGGCGACCGCGCCGCCCGAACCACCCTCACCGATCACCACGCAAATCAGCGGCACGCCGATCTTGAGGCACTTCTCCGTGGACCGTGCGATGGCTTCCGCCTGTCCGCGTTCCTCTGCACCCTTGCCGGGATAGGCGCCGGGCGTGTCCACGAGCGCAACCACCGGCAACCGGAACCGGTCCGCCAGATCCATCAGCCGGATCGCCTTCCGATAGCCCTCCGGCCGCGCCATGCCGAAGTTGCGGTCGATCCGGGTGGAGGTGTCATGCCCCTTTTCCTGACCGATCACGACCACGGGGCGGTCGTTGAACCGCGCAAGTCCGCCCATCACGGCGTGATCGTCAGCAAAGCCGCGATCACCGGCCAGTGGCATCCAGTCGCTGAACAGCGCCTCGATATAGTCCTTGCAATGCGGCCGGTCCGGGTGGCGCGCAACAAGACACTTCTGCCATGGCGTCAGCCCCTTGTAGAGGTCGCGCAGCAGTGTCTCGGCTTTCTTGTCGAGGGCGGCGGCCTCCTTCTCGACATTCGTCTCCGGATTGGCGCGCGCCATGTTCCGAAGTTCCTCCGCCTTGCCCTCGATCTCGGCCAGAGGCTTTTCGAATTCGAGATAGGTCATCCTGTGCTCCGCTTGGGTTTGACGGCTATATGGACCGAGGCCGGGCCGAATGCAACTTTTCGCCCGGGTGCTACCGGGGACGGGCGGCCTTCTCGGCGATGCCGGAAGTGCCTTCGCGCCGTTCCAGCTCGGCCATGACGGCGGAGAGCGGCACATCGCGGGCGGTCAGCATGACAAGCATGTGATAGAGGACATCCGCTGCCTCCGATGCGAGCCGCTCGCGGTCACCGCGCACGGCCTCGATGATGGCCTCCACCGCTTCCTCGCCGAATTTCTCCGCACATTTCTCCGGCCCGCGGGAGAGGAGCTTCGCCGTCCACGAGCTTTCGGGATCGGCCCCCTTGCGGGCCTCCACGGTGGCGGCCAGACGTTCGAGCGCGGTCATGCGAGCCTCATCGGAATACCGGCGGCGGCCATGTGCTCCTTGGCCTCGCGGATCGTGTAGGTGCCGAAGTGGAAGATCGAGGCGGCGAGCACCGCGGAGGCATGGCCTTCCGTTACCCCTTCCACCAGATGGTCGAGCGTGCCGACACCGCCGGAGGCGATCACGGGGATGGAGACGGCATCGGCCACGGCGCGGGTCAGCGGCAGGTTGAAGCCCGAGCGCGTCCCATCCCGGTCCATCGAGGTAAGCAGAATCTCACCCGCTCCGCGTTCGGCCACCGTGCGGGCAAACTCCACGGCGTCGATGCCCGTGGACCTGCGGCCGCCATGGGTGAAGATCTCCCAGCGGCCCGGTTCCACCGTCTTGGCGTCGATGGCGACCACGATGCACTGGCTGCCGAAATGGTCCGCCGCGCGCGCCACCACGTCCGGGTCGGCCACTGCGGCGGAGTTGAACGACACCTTGTCCGCACCCGCCAGCAGCAGCGCGCGTACATCCGCGGACGTCCGCACACCACCGCCCACCGTGAGGGGCATGAAGCATCGCTCCGCCGTCCGGGTCACGAGGTCATACATCGTACCGCGGTTTTCATGCGTCGCGTGGATGTCGAGAAAGCACAGCTCATCCGCGCCCGCCGCGTCATAGGCTTCTGCCGCGGCGACGGGATCGCCCGCATCCACCAGATCGACGAAGTTGACGCCCTTCACCACGCGGCCGTCGGCCACGTCCAGACAGGGGATGATGCGGGTCTTGAGCATGCTTGAAATCCTTCCCCGCGCGTCTTAGCGCAAAGCCGCGTCCGGGCCAATGGGCGGCTGCAGCGGGAAGCGCAAACTGGGGAAAGGCCCGGTTGCGGAGATGCGCGCAGCTTGCGATGCTGCCCCGCAAAGGGAGCATGTGATGCACTGGCTTTTGATCTATGACTACGTGGATGATTATCTGGAGCGACGGGAAGCGCTGCGGGCGGATCATCTGGCCCATGCGCGCGCAGCCGTGGCGCGGGGAGAGCTGGCCCTGGGCGGCGCCTTTGCGGATGAACCGCCCGGTGCGGTCATCATCTTTCGCGCCCCCTCGCGGGACGTTGTCGAGAGTTTCGCCAGAACCGATCCCTATGTGGTGGGCGGCCTGGTGAAGGGCTGGACCGTACGCCAATGGACGACCGTCGTGGGCGAGGGGGCGCTAACCCCCCTCTGATCAGTCCTTGAGCGCGGCCAGCGCCGCGCCAAGATCAATGGCGCCGTCGTAAAGCGCACGACCGGAGATTGCGCCATTCAGCGGCGCCCCGGAGCCTTTCAGAGCGATGAGATCGGCGATGGAGGAGACGCCGCCCGAAGCGATCACCGGGATCGAAACCGCCAGCGCCAGCGCGGCAGTGGCAGCGACATTCGGCCCCTGCATCGCCCCGTCGCGGTCGATGTCGGTGTAAATGATCGCGGCTACGCCCGCATCCTCAAACGAGCGGGCGAGATCGGTGGCCTGGACCTCCGTCTCCTCCGCCCAGCCACGGGTCGCAACCCGGCCGCCGCGTGCGTCGATCCCCACGGCAACCTTGCCCGGAAACGCCCGTGCCGCTTCGCGCACAAGCTCAGGATTCTCGACGGCCACGGTCCCGAGGATCACGCGCGCGAGCCCGCGATCCAGCCAGCGCTCGATGGTGGCCATGTCGCGGATACCGCCGCCGAGCTGCGCGGGAACGTCAACCGCTGCCAGTATCGATTCCACCGCCTCGGCGTTGACCGGATGGCCTGCAAAGGCACCGTTGAGATCGACCAGATGCAGCCATTCGCACCCAGCGGCGACAAAGGCCCGCGCCTGTGCGGCCGGATCGTCGGAAAAGACCGTCGCCTGCTCCATCGCACCCTTGTAGAGGCGCACACATTGCCCGTCCTTGAGATCAATCGCCGGATAAAGGATCATCTGCGCCCTTTCGAGAAACTCCGCCCGCCTGATAGCTGGAAGCCACCCTGACGGGAAGAGGCGAAGGCTGTGCCCCTGAAAACGGCCTCGTGCCCTTGACCCGACGTTCAGGCTTGCGCGGTTCTGAAGTCGTGGCAGCATTCCGCCGGAGGAGAGGGAGGATGATGATGGAAAAAGCTCACCATGGTGGGGCGGGATCGGGTGCTTTTGGCGGAAACCCGCGAGCATCGCTTGCTGGCAAGTCCCCGCTGGGAGGCCGTTGTGCGAACTGGCGCGCCGGCCTTGCGGTAATCGGCCTGTGCCTGATGACAGGCGGGGCAGCCTTCGCCGCGGATCCGGCGCAAGGCGCATGGCTCACCCAGCCGGATGACAATGGCCATTTCGGACGGGTAGAGATCGCGCCTTGCGGCGACAGGCTTTGTGGCACGCTTACCGAGGCATTCGGGGCGGATGGCAAATCGGTGCCCTCCGACCGGATCGGGAAGCGGATTGTCTGGGACATGCAGCCGGCGGGCGGCGGTCGCTATGAGAACGGCCAGATCTTTGCTCCGGATCGCGGCAAGACCTATGCATCCAAAATGACGATGGCGGGGGACAAGCTGACCGTTTCGGGCTGTGTGCTGATCCTCTGCCGCAGTCAGGTATGGTCGCGGGCGAAGTGACGGGGGTTGCCGAGCCGATGTGCCTCATCTGGCTTTGCCCCTGACACGCCTTTCGTCAGACTTCGCTGGCACGGAAGGTCAGCTCTCCCGATGAAATAAGGTCGCGGATGCGGGTGACCACCGCATTCTGCGCCTTTTCGCTTTGTTTCAGCGCGCTCTCTGGGAGGAGCGCGATTTCCTCGGCCAATCCTGCGGCAAGGCGCTGGGAAATGTTTTTCAGAATGAAGGTGGAGGCAGCGGCTTCTGGCTTACGCGTTCCAGCGAGTGCGAGGAGTAGTTCGGTCTGATCCATCCCTCGGACAATCCGGGCGATATCCCGCGGCTCGATACGCTCTGGAATGTCGGCATAGGTGAAGATCGCGCGCCTGACCCGCCCGGCAAGCTCCGCGTCCTCCTCCTCCAGCCCCTTCAGCACATCCTCCCGCATCTCGTTGCCGGAGGAATTCAGGATGGCCCCGATCCGCTCGACCGGACCTTCGTCGAAGGCGGCGCGGGCCTGGGCTTCGATCGGTCCCGCGAGCGTGATCCCGATGCGAGCAACCATTTCTGGCGCAATCCCTCCCGTCAGGGACATGGAATAGGCCAGCCGCCGCGCGCGATCACCCGGCAGCTTGCCGAGCAGGGTAGCGGCCCGCCCCGTGGGCAGCTTCGAGATGAGCACTGCGCCGACCTCCGCGCTCTCGCGCTCCAGCAGCGCCAGCAGCGGCTCGTCCGCCTGGGCCAGCACGAGATCCCAGGGATCGTTTACCTCGCCGGTTCGCGCAAGGCGGCGAAGACGGGTAATGGCGGGTGTGCTGAGTTGATCCGACAGCAGGTTCAACGCCCCCTCCAGCCCACCGGGAAAGGCGAGACCCACGGCCTCCAGCTCCGCCACGAACTCCTCGATCACCGAGACCAGCGTCTCCCTGTCCACAAGCCGGAGCCGCGCGAGCTCCCGCGTAAGGGATTCCTGCATTCCGACGGGCAGGCTGGAAAGGGGTACCTCCGCCCCTTCCGCCAGAAGGAGCCGCACCATGATCGCGGCTTTCTGCGGCCCGGAGAGGGATTTGCGTGCAGGGGCGGGTGGAACGGGAGAAATGGCGAGGGCGGCAGCGGACATCGGATCTCCTACAGGCTGGAAGACCTCACTCTGCCACGGGCGGGTTAATGGCGGATTAGCGTCGCGCGCGGATCGTCACGGCCCGGCGGGAACAGGTTTGTTTCGCAACTCCGCCGCCAGTTTCCGCTTGAGCCTGTCGATGTCCGGTGCGGTCCAGCCAGGGGGCTCCGTCAGCGCGACCCAGCCATCCACGTAATGCTCCGGCGCATAGACATGCCCGTAGCCCATGGGCGTGGTGGTCGCCGTCATCATGTCCAGCACGAGCTGCAGGAACGTCACGATCGGATACCAGCGGAGCTTTGGCGACACGTCCGGCCCCCGATCGGCAAGCCATTCGGGAGAAGTATAGGCATAGGAGGGGCTGAAAAAGGTAATCGGATCGGACGCATACTGAAGGTAGATGATGCGGATCAGCCCCCATGGTGCCGTCGCTTCGTTAAGATGGTTCGTCTGGTTGGTGAACCGCACGAGCGCGCCTTCCCCGACCCTTGGCAGCCAGGCGGGACTTCCCGGGTTGCGGTCGTTCGTCATCTGCCGCCACGTGGGGGTCTGGAAGGGCGGACCGGCCCAGAATGCACCCTGAAACGGATCGTCGATCACCGTCAGGAGATTGGCCGAAAGGTCTGAGTTCAACGCGCCGAGGCTCAGGCCATGCAGGTAAAGCCGGGGGCGGGCATCGCGCGGCAGGCGGTGCCAGTAGTCGTAGATCAGGTCGAATACGGCGCGCGCGGTTTCATCGCCGATATCCGGATCCACCAGCAGCGCGAGCCAGCTTGGCAGGTGCGAATACTGAACGGTGACCGTCGCGACATCGCCGTTTTCGAGATACTCCAGCGATCGCTGGCTGGCCGGATCCAGCCAGCCGGTGCCCGTCGGCGTCGCGATGACCAGAACGGAACGTTCAAAGCCGCCCACGCGGATCAGCTCCTCAAGCGCGAGCTGCGCCCGCTCCCGCACCGTCTCGGCGGAGGCGACCCCGACATAGACGCGTATGGGTTCCAGCGCCGGACGGCCCGTGAATGCAGCGATATCCCCTTGCGTCGGTGGTGACGTGATGACCTCCCGCCCCGCACGGCCCAGCGTCTTCCACGCGATGAGAGAGGCGGGGCTGCCTGTCTTGCCCGGTTCCTCCGGCGGGCGGATCCCGTCTTCCACCAGCGTGTCGAACTGCCGGTAGGAGGCGTCCAGCGCGCCAACCGCCTGACTGACGAGCACACCGTTGCCGATCATCCAGAAGATCGCGGAGACCACCACCAGCGCCAGGATGTTCGACACCCGCCGGGGCACATGACTGCTGAGATAGCCCGACACCCACCGGATCATCAGAGCGAAAAGCCGACCGATGAGCACGAGGATGAGGAAGACCGCCAACGCGATACAACCCACCGTATAGGGCCGCGACGTCTCCACCGGGGAGAGGCCCATGAGCAGGCGGATGGAATTCTGCCATTCGGAAGCGTTCCAGAGGAAAAAGAGCGCAATCCCGCCGCAGGCGACGCTCGCCGCGATCTTGAGCGCCAGCACATCCCAGCCGGTCCGGTTCGTCGGAAGCTCAAGATAGTCCCAGAGCCAGCGGAGGAACACACCGAACCCGTATCCCAGCGCCGCGGACATGCCGGTCAGCACGCCTTGGAAAACAGGATTTCGCGGGATGAGACTGGGAGCGAAGGAGGCCGCGAGAAACAGGGTTCCCAGCAGCACACCGAGACCGGAGAAGCTGAGGGCAAACTGAGATATATGCCGGTGCATGGCCGCCCGCTGAGTGCTGTCTGGCGCAGTCTAAACGCTCGCGGTCGGTTCGGGCAAGCGGCGGAGAAGGCGCTTTCGCCAAATGCCGACTACGGGGAACGAACGGGGTCGTCGCAGCGTTGGGCGGGATCATTTCGGCGGGAGAGGCCCATGGCACCGCGCGCGCTTTGGAAGGGCTTTCTGAAGATAGATGAGCTGGTGTGTCCCGTGGCGCTTCACGCGGCGGCCTCCACAGCGGAGCGTATGTCTTTCCATATCATCAATCGCAAGACCGGCGACCGGGTCCGGCGCGAAATGGTGGATGAGGAGACTGGCAAGCCCGTTCCGCGGGAGGATCAGGTCAAGGGATATCGGACGGAGGAGAACCGCTACATCCTGCTCGACCCGGAGGAGGTGGCGAGCGCGGTCCCGAAGTCGGACAAGACGCTGGATGTTTCCGGGTTTCTGGCCTGCGACGCGATTGAAACGGAATATTTCGACAAACCCTATTACCTGACACCGGCGGATAGCGGCGCGCGCGCGGCATATGGGCTGATCCATGCCGGCCTGGTGCGGGAGTCGGCAGCAGCGATTGCCGATGCCGTCCTGTTCCGCAAGGAGCGGGCCTTGCTCATCCGACCGCATGACGGTGGCCTCGTTGCTCATACGCTCAAATTCGACTATGAGGTGAGAAGCGCCGCAGATGCCTTTGACACCATTGGAGATTATGACATAGGCGGCGAAATGCTGGATCTCGCGAAACACATCATCGAGACGAAGCGCGGCGCGTTCGATCCGGAAAAGTTCGAGGACCATTACGATGCCGCTCTGGCAGCGCTGGTGCAGGCCAAGATCGCGGGGCGCGCGTTGCCCAAACCCAAGCCCCGGAAGGAGGAGAAGGTGGTCAGCCTGATGGAAGCACTTCGCCTCAGCGCGGGTGGAAAACCCAAGCCGAAAGCCGCTCCCAGAAAATCGTCCAAGAAGCCCGCACAGAAGAAGAGCGCCTGACGGATGGCGCTGGAAACATACAATGCCAAGCGGGATTTCAGCCGGACCGCCGAGCCTCAGGGCAAGGCCCTGGCAGGTGAAGGTGGCCTTTACGTCATCCAGAAGCACGACGCGCGGCGATTGCATTACGATCTGCGGCTCGAGCTTGACGGTGTCCTGAAAAGCTGGGCCGTGACGCGCGGACCGAGCCTTGACCCGGCGGAGAAGCGCTTGGCGGTCGAGGTGGAGGATCACCCGCTCGATTACGCGACGTTCGAGGGCACCATCCCGAAGGGTCAATACGGCGGAGGCAGCGTCATCGTCTGGGACAAGGGGCATTGGCGGCCGGATTTCGACCCGCATGCCGGTTTGAAGAAGGGCCATCTGGAATTCGAACTGGACGGGGAGAAGTTGCGAGGTCGCTGGCATCTCATCCGCATGAAACCCAGACGGGGCGAGAAGCGGGTCAACTGGCTGCTCATCAAGGCGGAGGACGATGAGGCGAGGGAGGCGGGAGACATCCTGAAGGAGGAGCCGCGTTCCGTTGCAAGCGGCCGGACGGTGGAGGAGGTGGGCAAGGGGGCGCGCGCGCCCACAAAGGCTTCACAAGGCGGCGTCGCCGGCAAGGCGAAGAAAACAGCCGCGCCGCGCGAGGCTGGCGCGACCGAGACCCGGCAGGACAAATCGGAAAACACCGCAGATAGACCGATCACCCGGGTGCGCACGACAAAGGCCGAGCAGGGTGAGCGGGAAAAGCTGCCGGATTTCATCGAACCCATGCTTGCGACACTTGCAAGGCACCCTCCGTCCAGCGGGGACTGGCTGCACGAGATCAAGTTCGACGGCTATCGGCTGTTGGCCCGATTGGAGAAGGGGAACGTGCGCCTGCTCACGCGGAGCGGGCTGGACTGGACGGAGCGGTTTGCCGGGCCGCTGACGGAGGCGCTGGAAGGGTTGGACGCCCGCGCGGCGCTCATCGACGGTGAATTGGTGGTGGAGAAGCCCTCCGGGGCCTCGGATTTCGGGGCCCTGCAGGCCGATTTGTCGGCCGGGCGGGCAGACAGGTTCGTCTACTATGCTTTCGACCTTCTGCATCTGGACGGCTATGGCCTGCGCTCCCTGCCTCTGGTGGACAGGAAGGCGGCGCTGGAGCGCCTCATTCCGGGTCAGGGCGCGGTTCGGTTCAGCGCGCATTTCGACGATGCCGGTGCAGATGTGCTTGCCCATGCGTGCGGGCTTAGCCTGGAGGGGATCATCTCCAAGCGGAGTGCATCCGCCTATGTATCGGGGCGCGGGCGGGACTGGCTGAAGGCGAAATGCGCGCTTCGTCAGGAATTCGTGATCGGCGGGTTCACCCAGTCCACCGCCACGCCGCAGGCCATTGGTTCGCTGGCCTTGGGAGTGCAGGAAGCGGGGACGCTGCGCTATGTCGGGCGCGTTGGGACGGGGTTTACGGCGGAGGTGGCCCATGACCTCTGGTCCCGCCTGACAGATCTGGAAACGCGCGACAACCCCTTCAGTACGCGGCTGGATTCAACCGCGCGGCGTGGGCTTCAGCATGTCCGACCCGAGCTTGTCGCGGAAGTCGAGTTCCGGGCATGGACATCGGACGGGCGCCTGCGCCACGCGTCGTTTCGCGGGCTGCGGGAGGATAAACCTGCGGGAGACATCGTGCGGGAGGAAGAAGCCGTGGAACGTCCCGAGAATGTAGAACTCACCCATCCCGACCGAATCTATTGGCCGGCAGAGGGTGTGACGAAAGCGGATCTGGCCGATTACTACACGCGGGTCTGGCCGCGGATCGCCCCCTTCGTCACCGGTCGCGCGCTGGCACTGCTGCGGTGCCCGGAGGGAATAGAGGGGCCGAGTTTCTTTCAGAAGCACGCATGGCGCGGCATCCCGGAGCAGGTCCGTCAGGTAAAAGATCCCAAGGCCCCGGAAGACCCCTTTGTCGCGATCGACGATCTCGATGGGCTGATCGCACTCGTGCAGTCCGCCGTCCTCGAGATTCACCCCTGGGGCTCGACGCTGCAGAGCTGGGAGAAGCCTGACATGATCGTCATGGACCTCGACCCCGGAGAGGGCATTACCTGGCCCGATATCGTGAGCGCGGCGGGCAAGGTGCGTGAGCGGCTGGAGGACGCGGGGCTTGCGGCCTTCGTCAAGACCTCCGGTGGCAAGGGGCTGCACGTGGTCGCGCCGCTGACGCCGAAAGCGACATGGCCCAGTGTGAAATCCTTCACCAAGTCTCTTGCGGAAGCGATGGCCGCGGACGAGCCGGACCATTTCGTGGCGACGATCAGCAAGGCCAAGCGCAAGGGCCGGATCCTGGTCGATTACCTGCGCAATCAGCGTGGGATGACGGCGGTTGCCCCTTATTCCACCCGTGCGCGCCCGGGGGCCGCGGTTTCGATGCCGGTACCATGGGAGGTGCTCCCCGAAATCGGCCCGCAGGATTTCACCGTGCTGAACATAGCAGAGCACCTTTCCAGCGATCCATGGGAGGCGTTCCGGGACTCGGCCAAACCACTGCCGTCGCGGCGGAGATGAGATGGACCGCGCGAAATGATGCAGCGCGGCCACGGTCCTGAGAGAGTGGCTCACCCGCTTTTCATAACGAAACCGCCCTCCTATAGTCGCTTCGCGCCAGGGTGAGCGCGACAGGACGGGAAGCGGGCGTGGCGCATTTCATCATTGTCGGAAACGAAAAAGGCGGCTCCGGCAAGTCCACGACCTGCATGCATGTGGCCACTGCTCTTACCCGGATGGGCCATCGCGTCGGCGCTTTGGACCTTGACCTCCGGCAGCGGAGCTTCGGACGCTATGTGGAAAATCGCGCGGCTTTCGTGCGGCGCTCGGGAATAGATCTTCCAACGCCGACCTACCGGATGCTCCCCTCTGACCAGCCGCCGGAGGGGCAGGACCATGCCGACTGGGCGATCTCCAGCGCCCTGGCGGAGCTTGAGCCGGTTTCGGATTTCATCCTCATCGACTGTCCTGGCTCCCACACCCGGTTGAGCCAGCTGGCCCATTCCATGGCCGACACGCTCATCACGCCGCTCAACGACAGTTTCGTGGATTTCGACCTGCTGGCCCGGACGGATCCCGATACCGGAAAGGTTACAGGCCCGTCGATCTACGCGGAAATGGTCTGGGCTGCGCGGCAGGCGCGTTCCGCCGCGCGGCTGCGGCCCATCGACTGGCTTGTGGTGCGCAACCGACTTGGCGCCCAGCAGATGCACAACAAGAAGAAGGTGGGCGAGGCGCTGGACCAGCTGTCACGCCGCATCGGCTTTCGTGTGGCTCCTGGCTTTTCCGAACGCGTGATCTTCCGGGAACTGTTCCCGCGCGGGTTGACCCTGCTGGATCTCAAGGACGTGGGGGTTGAGAACCTCAACATGTCCAATATCGCCGCGCGGCAGGAGTTGCGCGATCTGATGAAGGAACTGAATCTTCCAGGCGTGACGGTGGACTTCTGAAATGCCGCGATATCAGGCATTTCCAATGAACTCTGCCTGTCATCGGGGTGTCACTCAACCCGCTTATTGCGTTGCGCGGCTTTTGCGGCTTACCTGATTCCGCGCCGGGATCCGGGGCCAAGAAGGGATTGGCGCGAATTGCGCCCCGATAGGGAGTTTATTCATGTTCCGACACGCTCTGATCGCCGCCACGGCGGTTGCTGCGATTCTTGGCCCTGTTGCCGCTTCGGCGCAGTCACTCGACGCGCTCATCGAGGGGGCGAAGAAGGAGGGCATGCTGACCACCATCGCCCTGCCGCATGACTGGTGCGGCTACGGCGAGGTGATCGCCGGCTTCAAGGCCAAATATCCCTTCCTGACCATCAACGAACTGAACCCGGACGCAGGCTCCGCCGATGAGCTCGAAGCGATCCGCGCCAACAAGGACAACAAGGGCCCGCAGGCGCCCGATGTCATCGACGTGGGATTCTCCTTCGGCCCGCAGGCGAAGGAAGAAGGGCTGATCATGCCCTACAAGGTTTCCAGCTGGGAGACGATCCCGGAGGCAGCCAAGGATGCGGACGGCTACTGGTACGGTGATTACTACGGCGTGCTTTCCTTCATGGTGAACAAAGACCTGATCGACGAAGTGCCGAAGGACTGGTCGGACCTGCTGAAGTCCGACTACGCCAATTCGGTCGCGCTGGCGGGGGATCCGCGCGCCTCCAACCAGGCGATTCTGGCAGTGCTTGCGGCTGGCATGGCCACGGGTGCCGAAGCCGGAGAGGCGGCGGGCAAGGCCGGGCTGAACTACTTCGCCGAGATGAACAAGGCCGGGAACTTCGTCCCGGTGATCGGCAAGGCAGGAACGCTGGCCCAGGGAGCGACGCCCATCGTCATCTACTGGGATTACAACGCGCTCTCCGCCCGCGACACGCTGAACGGCAACCCCCCGGTGGAGGTCGTCGTGCCCGCATCCGGCGTTCTCGCGGGGGTGTATGTGCAGGCGATCTCCGCCTATGCGCCGCATCCGAACGCCGCCAAGCTGTGGATGGAGTATCTCTATTCCGATGAGGGTCAGCTTGGCTGGCTCAAGGGTTACTGCCACCCGATCCGGTTCAACGATCTCGCCTCCCGCGGGGTGATCCCGAAGGAGATGATGGACGCGCTGCCCCCTGCAGCCGCCTATGAGAAGGCGGTCTTCCCGTCGTTGGAGGAGCAGGAGGCGAACAAGGCGGCCGTCACCGCTGGCTGGGACAGCGTCGTCGGCGCGAACGTCCAGTAACAGGGTAGGCGGGACCGGCCGCTCCGGTCCCGCTTTCCACAGACCCATGGCCTCCGCCTCCGACAGCCCCGCTCTGCCCGCCGAACGCGCGCGTCCCGCCCTTCTCTGGGTTGGTGTCGTGCCGTTCTTCTTGTTCGCCCTGCTGTTTCTGCTGTTGCCGACGCTGAACATCGTGCTCGGGGCGTTTCGCGACAGCAACGGGGCCTTCACGCTCGACAACCTGAAGAACCTCTCGCAGCCGTCGATCGTCGCCTCCTACTGGATTTCTATCCGGGTGAGCCTTGCCTCGGCGTTTCTGGGCTGCGTGATCGGGTTCGGCATCGCCGCGGCCTTGACGATGGGGGATCTGCCGGGCTGGCTTCGTGGGCCGGTCCTGACATTCTCCGGGGTGGCCTCCAACTTCGCGGGTGTGCCGCTGGCCTTTGCTTTTCTGGCGACGCTGGGCCGGCTCGGGCTGGTCACCGTGTTCCTGCGGGAATGGTTCGGCGTGAACCTCTATGCGCTCGGCTTCAACCTGCTGAGCTTCTGGGGGCTGACGCTCACCTACCTGTTCTTTCAGATCCCGCTGATGATCCTCATCATCACACCGGCCCTTGACGGGCTGAAGAAGGAGTGGCGGGAGGCCGCTTCCATCCTCGGTGCGACCGGCTGGCAATACTGGCGCATCGTGGCATTCCCGATCCTGTGGCCGTCGCTGCTCGGCACGTTCGCGCTGCTGTTCGCCAATGCCTTCGGCGCGGTGGCGACAGCCTATGCGCTGACCGGCTCCTCGCTCTCCATCGTCCCGATCCTGTTGTTCGCGCAGATCAGGGGGGATGTGCTGCAGGATCCGCATCTCGGCTACGCTTTGGCGTTCGGCATGATTGTGATCACGGGTATCGCTAATCTCATCTATATGGTCCTGCGCGTGCGGGCCGAGAGGTGGCAGAAATGACGCGGCTGTGGTCCTGGCTCGCGCTCATCGTCGGGCTGCTCTACTTCTTCGTGCCGCTGATCGCGACCGTCGAGTTCTCGCTGAGGATGGAGCGGGGGCGGTATTCGTTCCGGGCCTACGAAGTCGTCCTCTCCGATCCGCGTTTTCAGCAGACGTTTCTCTACTCTACGGTGATGGCGTTCTGCACCATTCTCATGGGTGTTCTGATCGTCGTGCCGACCGCCTACTGGGTGCGGCTGAAGCTGCCGCGTCTGCGCCCCGTGGTGGAGTTCGTGACGCTTCTGCCGCTGGTCATTCCGCCCATTGTCGTCGTCTTCGGCTATATCCGGCTTTACAATACCTCCTCGCTCCTTCCGCTGACGGGATCGCTGACGGGGACGAATTTCCTGCTGCTCATGGGCTATACGGTTCTGGCTCTCCCCTACATGTATCGCGCCGTCGATACCGGACTGCGGTCCATCGACGTCGCCACGCTGACGGAGGCTGCCCAGTCGCTCGGGGCGGGTTGGATCACGATTCTCTGGCGGGTCATCCTGCCCAATGTGCTGGTGGCCGTGCTCTCCGGCGCCTTCCTCACCTTTGCCATCGTCATCGGGGAGTTCGTGCTGGCGGCCCTGTTGAACCGCCCGGCCTTCGGGCCCTACATGCAGCTTCTGGGCGCCAACCGCGCCTATGAGCCGGCGGCGCTCGCCGTTATCGCCTTTGGCATCACATGGGCCTGTATGGGGCTCATCCAGCTCGTCACCCGCTTCTCACGGCATACCCGGATCAAACGCTGACATGGCCTTTCTTGACCTCGTCCATATCGAAAAAGCCTTCGGCACGACCCGCGTGGTGAAGGATTTTAACCTGACCGTGGCGAAGGGGGAATTCGTTTCCTTCCTCGGTCCCTCCGGCTGCGGAAAGACCACGACGCTACGGATGATCGCGGGATTCGAGACGCCGACATCAGGCTCCATCCGCATCGACGGCCGGGAGGTGACGGGGCTGAAGCCCAACCAACGCAACATCGGCATGGTGTTTCAAAGCTATGCGCTGTTTCCCAACCTCACCGTGGATCAGAACGTGGAATTCGGGATGCGCGTGGCCGGGGTGGACCGCACGACGCGGCGGACAAGGGTAAAGGAGATGCTGGGGATCGTGGGTCTCGCCGATTTCGGTGCGCGATATCCGTTCCAGCTTTCCGGAGGGCAACAGCAACGCGTGGCGTTGGCCCGAGCGCTGGCGGTTCAGCCGCAGGTGCTCTTGCTGGACGAGCCGCTCTCCGCGCTGGACGCAAAGATCCGCATCTCGCTCCGCGAGGAAATCCGCGCGATTCAGCGCAGGCTGGGTATAACCACCATTTATGTCACCCACGATCAGGAGGAGGCCCTCTCCATGTCTGACCGCGTGGTGGTGATGAACCAGGGCCGCGCAGAGCAGGTGGCCCAGCCGTTCGAGATCTACAATCGGCCAGCGACCCGCTTCGTCGCCTCTTTCGTCGGCACGCTCAACACGTTCGAGGCGGAAGTGGAAGAGCCGGCAACCGGTACCGTGCGGCTGGGGGAGGAGCGGGTCACGCTGGGTCGCGTGCTTCCCACGGGCCGGGTCACATTGGCGCTCCGCCCGGAAATGCTGAAGCTTGGCGGCGGGGAAGGGCGCGTCACCCTGCCGGCCACGGTGCGGGAGGTGCATTTCCTCGGCTCGGTCATTCGCATGCGGGCGGATGTGGCGGGCACGCCGGTCGCCTTTGACACGTTCAACATGTCGGACTCCCCGCCGCCGGAAATCGGCGCGGTGGTCCGGCTGGGCATCCGCCCGACCGACATTCTGGTGCTCGGCGACTAAATCGGTAGCCGGAAGGAGAAACTGGTCATTCCAGCCCGGCTGTTTACGTCAATATCGCTGCCATGCGCTCGGGCGATCTCGCGCGCGATGTGCAGGCCCAGCCCGAAACCTTCCCGGCTCGAATTCCGGTGGCGTCGGAAAAACGGCTCAAAGATCTGCGTCATGAGGGCGTCGGATATCGGGTCTCCGCCGTTGGTCACCGAGATCCGGTAGGCTCCGGCCTCCTCGATCCCGCTAAGACCGATCGGCGTTTCCATGTTTCCATGAAGAATGGCGTTGGCGAGAAGGTTTGACAGCAGCTGCCCCATGCGGCGGGCATCGCAGGTAACCTTCGCCTCCGCCACCGCGACATCGAAGCTGCGCTCTGGGTGTGCCAGCCGCAGTTCATCCAGCGTCTGCATCATCACCACGTCGATCCGTACAGGCTGCAGGTCAAGCATCATGCCCTCCCCAAGCCGCGACCGGGTGAAGTCCGTCACATCGTCCAGCATTCGCGACATACGGACGACGCTGCCCTCCATCAGGGCCATCAGTTCCGCCGCCTTGTCCGCCGGAAGATTGCGCCGAAGCATCCGCATTCCCGCGGAAAGCGAGGCAAGGGGATTGCGGAGGTCATGGCCGAGAATTGCGATGAATTGCTCGCGGAAGGCATTGATCTCCTGTTGCTGACGGAGGCTGTCCTCCGCCACCTTGAGCTTGTCCCGCTCGGAAAGGTGAAAGGCTATAAGCTCGGCGAAGAGGGAAAACGCGCCTTGAATAGCCGTGGTATGCAGCGGACGGGCGTGCCGATCCATGGCACAGAGCGTTCCGAAGAACCTGCCATCGGGCAGCATGATCGGGTAGGAAACATAGCTTTCCACGCCGTCGAACGCCGGGCGGTGACGGGTATCGCTCGGCTCCATCCGCTCGATGATGATGGGGTGGCACACTTCTTCCGCGTCTGAGGACAGCGGGTCCAGCCTAATTTCCATGCCGGTCGCAATGCCGAAACCCGCCTCATCCCGCGCGCGACAAACGATCCAGCGTTCCCCGGAAACATAGGTCACGGCGGCAAACCCCATGCCGCTCACCTGACAGATGACATCGAGGATCAGCGGCAAGGTGTCGATTTCCGCGACGAATTGCGCGACGGTATCTGTACGGAATGGCAAGTGATGGACCTCCCCCGCCGATCAGGGCTCCCGGTTTGGGGAGTACGAAAGGTCATCCAGGCGGGAAACGCAACCATCCGCAAATGGAAACGGCGCGCCCACGGGGGACCGCGGCGCGCCGATTGTCAGGCAGATCGCAAATCTCAGAAGCCGAGACCGGCGTATTTGTTCTTGAACTTGGACACGCGCCCGCCGGTGTCCATCAGCTTGGCGGAGCCGCCGGTCCAGGCCGGGTGGGCGAGCGGGTCGATGTCCAGAGCCATCTGATCGCCTTCCTTGCCCCAGGTGGACCGGGTCTGGAAGACGGTACCATCGGTCATCTTGACGTCGATGAGGTGATATTCGGGGTGAATGCCCTTTTTCATCGCGACGATCCTCAGGCTTTGGGTTTGTAGTTGGTGACTTCCGCGATACGCGCGGATTTGCCGCGACGGTCACGGAGGTAGTAGAGTTTCGCCCGGCGGACACGGCCGCGGCGCACCACTTCGATCGACTCGATGTTGGTCGAGTAGAGCGGGAAGACGCGCTCGACACCTTCGCCGAAGGAAATCTTGCGGACGGTGAACGACGCCGAGACACCGCCGCCCTTGCGGGAGATGACGACGCCTTCGTAGTTCTGGACGCGCGAGCGCGTGCCTTCCGTCACCTTGAAGCCGACGCGCACGGTGTCGCCAGCCTTGAAATCCGGAATGGTCTTTCCGAGGCTCTCGATATGTTCGGCCTCGATCTGCGCGAGAAGATTCATCGCGTATCTCCTGGTTCCGCGGTTTTTCCGCGTTGGTGAGTGCCGCCCGAGAGCTCTCGGTCTTCCATCGGGTCCCCGCCCTTGGCGTCAGGCTTGTCCGCCATCCGCGTGAGGTGAGCCCGCCAGAGATCGGGTCTGCGTTCCTTGGTCAGCCTTTCGGCCATGTCCCTGCGCCAGGCGGCAATCTTCGCATGATTGCCCGACAGGAGAATGTCGGGTATCGCGCGGCCTTCCCAGACAGGGGGCTTCGTGTACTGCGGATGTTCAAGAAGTCCATCCGAAAAGGATTCCTCTTCGGTGGACTGCTGATTCCCGAGCACGCGGGGTATAAGCCGAACGGTCGCATCGATCAAGGCCTGAGCAGCGATCTCACCGCCCGTAAGGACGAAATCGCCAAGGCTGACCTCCTCCACCCCGTAGTGTTCGAGGACACGCTCATCCACCCCCTCGAAACGGCCGCAGAGAAGGGTGATGCCGTCGGCTTCGGAAAACCGACGCGCGGTCGCCTGATCGAAGGGACGGCCGCGGGGGGAGAGATAGACGACCGGCCAACGTGCCCGATCCCTTGGCGCGCCGATGGCTGCCTGATCCAGCGCCTTCGATACCACGTCTGCCCGGAGCACCATGCCCGCGCCGCCGCCGGCGGGCGTGTCGTCCACATTGCGGTGACGCCCCTCGCCGAAGGGACGCAGGTCGATGGTCTCCAGCGCCCAGAGGCCCATATCCAGTGCCTTCCCGGTAAGGGAGAGCCCCAGTGTGCCGGGAAAGGCATTCGGAAAGAGCGTAATGATCCGCGCTGTCCATGCGCCCTTCAGGCGGGGGCTGCCGCTCATCAGTTCTCGCGGCTGGACGGAGGCAGAGATGGCGAGGCGGCCGTGGGATTTGGGGGGCGCGTCGCTCATCCGGCATCCTCCGGCGGATCGACGACGATCCGGCCAGCGGCAAGGTCCACCGTGGGAACGACGGCACGGGTAAAGGGCAGGAGCATCAGACGCGGCCCCGCTACCTCAAGGATGTCCCCCGCACCATGGTTGTAGATCGCGCGCACCCGGCCAAGCTCTGTACCGCCGGTATCGACGACAGTGAGGCCGATCAGGTCGGTATGGTAGAATTCGTCGTCGGGGAGGGAGGGCAGCCGGTCCCGATCGGTGAACAGCTCCACCCCCTTCATCGCATCCGCCTCCTCCTTGGTGGAGATGCCGGAGAGGCGCGCGGCGAGGCCGTTCGGGATTGCGCGCGTGATCGTGACGGAAAAGCTGCGCTTTCCGTCCTCGGTCCAGAGGGGGGGCATAGAGGGTGATGTCAGAGGGGTCTGAGGTATAGCTCTTCAGCCGCACCTCACCCCGGACGCCGAAGGCGCCGGCGATCGCACCCACGCAAATCCTGTCGCTCATGCGTTTATCCCGGCCTGCTAGGAATGCGGAGTGTGCGCCCTTCCGGGCACACACGGGAGATGCTCCGGCTTTCCCCTGCGGGGAAAACCGGCTGCTGGCTCACTCGGCCGCGGCTTCGGCTTTCGCGGCACGCTCCTTCGCGCGCTCCGTGGCCTTCTTGCCGGGTTGCGCGGCTTTCGGGTTGTTGCGGACCGACTTCTCGCGGTGGCCAGCGGCTTCGAGGAAGCGGGCAACGCGGTCGGTCGGTTGCGCGCCCTGGCCCAGCCAGTAGGTGACGCGCTCCATGTCCATCTTCACGCGGTCTTCGGAATCCTTCGGCAGCATCGGGTGATAGGTGCCGAGTTTCTCGATGAAGCGGCCGTCGCGCGGCATGCGGCTGTCGGAGGCGACAATCGCGTAATACGGACGTTTCTTGGAGCCCCCACGGGCGAGGCGGATCTTCATAGCCATGTCATGTCTCCTGTATCTGGCTGTTCGGCGGGTTGCCCCGCCATCCGTTGTCTGTGCCTTGTGCGCAGGGCGTCACTTGGCGGTTTGCAGCTTCTCGTGGTGACGGATCACTTCCGAGATGATGAAATTGAGGAAGGAGCGGGCGAACTCCGGGTCGAGGTCGGCTTCGCCGGCGAGCCATTCCAGCCGCTCGATCTGCCGGGATTCCCGCACCGGATCGGAGGGGGGAAGAGCATGCTCCGCCTTCAGCCGCCCGACCGCCTGGGTGTGTTTGAACCGCTCCGCCAGCGTGTAGACCAGGATCGCGTCCAGCCGGTCGATGGAGTCGCGATGATTGCGGAGAAGTTCGGCCGCACGGGCCGTCGCGTCGGTCATTGCAGGCGCTCCGGTGCTGGGTGGCGATAGGCGATGCAGGGGTCTGCGTCGCGGAGGATGACGCTCGGATCCGGCTGTGCGCCCAGCCGTTCGGCAAGGCGGAGCGAGCGGGCGTTTTCCGGGCTGATATAGCTGACAGCCGTCGTCCAGCCGAGCGTGCGATAGGCCCAGTCGCGCGTCGCCTCGACGGCTTCGCGGGCATAGCCCTTGCCCTCCAGCGCCGGATCCCACAGCATCCAGCCGATCTCCGCCTCCGGCCAGCCTTCCGGGAACCACGGGCCAGCCATGCCGACGGCGTTGTCCTCCGCCCCTGTCAGGGTGATTGCAAAGCTGCCGTAGCCGCGGAGCGTCCAGTGGCCGATGACCCGCGCCAGTACTTTCCAGGCATCCTCGGCATCAAGCGGTCCGCCGACGAAGCGGGAGCGGTCACTGGCGAAGAAGGCGGAGAAATTCTCCACATCGCGCGCATCGAGGCCGCGCAGCACCAGCCGCTCCGTGCGGAGAACCGGTGGTATGGCCATGCCTCCATGACGCGCGAAGAACTTCATTTCTTCTTACCGATCCCCGAGAGGCCGGCAGGCAGTGTCAGCCCCCTCGGCATGCCCGGCGCAGCGGGCATCTGGTTCTGAAGAGCTTTCAGTGCGGCCGGATCCATGCCCTTGGCCAGCGCCTCCGGGTCGCCCTTGCCGAACATCTTCATGGCCTGCTTGAGCATGCCGCCTTTGCCCATCTTGCCCATTTTCTTCATGACGTCAGCGGTCTGCCGATGCATCTTGAGAAGTTTGTTGAGGTCAGAGACATCCATGCCGGCGCCCGCGGCGATACGCTTCTTGCGGCTGGCCTGAAGCAGGTCAGGGTTGGCGCGCTCCCGCTTGGTCATGGACTGGATCAGGGCGATCTGACGGCGGATCATCCGGTCGTCGACGCCCGCTTCCTCCATCTGCTTGGACATCTTGCCCATGCCCGGCATCATGGACATCATGCCCTGCATGCCGCCCATCTTGAGCATCTGGTCAAGCTGCATCCGCAGGTCGTTCATGTTGAACTGACCCTTCTGGAAGCGCTTCATCATCCGTTCGGCCTGTTCGGCCTCGAACGTCTCCTGCGCCTTTTCGACCAGAGCGACGATATCGCCCATGCCGAGGATGCGGCCCGCGACGCGATCGGCGTCGAAGGTTTCCAGCGCATCCATCTTCTCGCCGAGACCGACGAAGCGGATGGGCTTGCCGGTAACGGCGCGCATGGAAAGGGCAGCACCACCCCGCCCGTCGCCATCCATCCGGGTAAGCACCACGCCGGTGATGCCGACCTTGCCGTCGAATTCGGTGGCGACATTCACCGCGTCCTGGCCCGTCAGTCCATCGACCACAAGCAGCGTTTCACGGGGCTGCGCCACATCGCGGACGGCCTGGACTTCGTCCATCAACACTTCGTCGATGTGCAGCCGTCCGGCCGTGTCGAGGATATAGACGTCATAGCCGCCGAGCGATGCCTGCGTCTTCGCCCGCTTCGCGATCTGCACCGCGGTTTCGCCCTTGACGATGGGGAGCGTGTCCACACCGATCTGCTGGCCGAGGATCGCAAGTTGCTCCATGGCCGCGGGCCGGTTGGTGTCGAGGGAGGCGAGCAGGACGCGCTTGCCGTTCCTGTCCTTCAGCCGTCTGGCGATCTTGGCGGTCGTGGTGGTCTTGCCCGACCCCTGAAGGCCCACCATCAGGATCGGGGCGGGCGGGTTGTCGATCTTCAGCGAGCCGGGATCGCCCTCGCCCTTGAGCACATTTACAAGCTCGTCATGGACGATCTTGACGACCTGCTGCCCCGGAGAGACAGATTTCGTGACATGCTGTCCCGCGGCCTTCTGCTGGACTGCCTTGACGAAATCCCGCGCGACGGGAAGCGAGACGTCTGCCTCCAGCAGGGCCACGCGGACCTCGCGGAGCGCGGTCGCCACGTCCTCCTCGGTCAGCGCGCCCTGACGGGTGAGCCGCTCGAAGACGCCGCCAAGGCGTTCGGACAGGTTCTCGAACATGCGCGATCCTCCTCGGACCAGTTTCCGGCTGTGACCGGGTATTCCAAAACGACAACGGCACCCGTGGGCGCAACGCGCTGACGGATGGCGATCCCCGGCCTTTGCAGGGGACCGGAAGACACAATGCTCCCGGAATTGCGCGACCGATACGGGTTGGAGGCCGCGATGTCAACACAAAGCCGGCGCATCCGTGGATGGCCGGCTTTGCTCAGTCGATTATAACAGGATCAGTCGTTCGCGTAGTCCGGCACCACGATCGCCGTCGGGTTCTGCGCGCCGCGCGTCACGCTGGCGTCATGGTTGAGGATGAGTTCCATGCGCTCGGTGTCGTTGTTGCGTTTCGCATCGTGAAGCTGGATCAGTTCATTGGTGCTGAACTGCGTCGCATCGACACCCAGTTCGGCAGCAAGCTGGGCTTTGCCCGCGTTGACGCCCTGAGCCATGACGGGAGCGGCGAGGCCGAGGAGGGCGACAGTCATGATGGTCTTGGCAAACATGTCTCTATTCCTTGTTAGTCGCTGCCGATGCAGCATTTCTGGGGAGTTTGGGCGCAATGCCCCGGTTGAAACTCAGTGGCGCGTATCTGCGTAACCCGGCACTGTCAGCGCGGTGGGCGTGTTGGCGTCGCGTGTCACGCCTGCTTCCCTGTCCATGATGCGGTTCCAGAGCTGGTCATCGTGGTTACGTTTGGCGGTATCGAGTTGAATGAGTTCGATCAGCGTGAACTCCGACGGGTTCACGCCGAGTTCCGCCGCCATCTGCGCCTTGCCGGGATTGACGCTCTCCGCAGCGACGGGAGCGGCAAGGCCAAGCAAGGCGACGGTCATGATGGTTTTGGCGAGCATTTCCAGTTTTCCTTCGACATGGAGCCGTGTGGTGAGCGGCTCCCGATCTGCCGGCCGTTTCTTGCGCCGGTAGGGGGGATATGGGTTATGCCTTTCAGAGAGTGAAGGCCGAATTCTGCAAAAGTCTGTGCATTTATGCACATGACCTGTGAGCATATGAGGGGCTTGAAAAAGGGAACTATTTCGACATTCGCGTTGCGCCGGATTGCGTGACCGACCGTGATCACCCGGCATCACTCCAACATGCGCCGCCGACGGCCATATTGAGTAACGACACGCCGCGTGCCAGTGTCGACCGGAAAGCGTTCAAAGAGCTTCCATGGCCACCGACAACTGGAGCGAGATCAGGACGGCGTATTTCGTCGCACGTCTGGGCACTGTCAGCGCTGCGGCGGATGCGTTGGGCGTGCACCATGCGACCGTGATCCGCCATATCGAAGCGCTGGAGAAGCGGCTCGGAACCCGCCTCTTCCACCGTCATGCCCGGGGCTATACCCCCACGGAGGCGGGGGAGGATCTGCTGCAGGTGGGGCAGGCGACGGATGAGCAGCTTACTCATCTGCTCAATCGCATCCGCGGCAGGGGAGAGGAAGTCTCCGGCGATCTGCTGATCTCCAGCGTACCCGGCCTTGCCGATCTCGTGGTGCCGGCCATTGGTCGGTTTCAGGCGCTTCATCCGGCGATCCGGGTGCACTATGCCTCGGAGCTGCGGAAGGTCCGGCTGGAATACGGCGAGGCGCATGTGGCGCTTCGGGCAGGATCCGTGCCGGACGAACCCGACAATGTGGTCTCTCCGCTGATGGACTATCGTTTCGCGCTCTATGCGACGCGGGAGTTCATCGACGCGAACGGCTGCCCGGAGAAACCGGAGGATCTGGCGTCCTTTCGCATCGTCGGCGCATCGGGCGAGGCGTTGCGGGCGCCCTATAACCGTTGGCTGACCGATTATGTGCCGGAGCAGAAGTTCTGCTTCGTCTCGCCGGTGGGGCCGGCGCTGAAGGCGGCGGTTCTCGCGGGAATCGGCATCGGCTTCATGCGTGCCGGCTCGCACGAGACGCGGGAGCAACTCGTGGAGATCTTTCCGGGGATGGAGGAGCCGCGCTGGAGCTCCAAGGCTTATATCGTCACCCATGTGGATACGCATCGCACGGCAAAGGTGCAGCAGTTCGTGACCTTCCTGCGGCGGGACGCGCGCAACTGGACGTGAGGGGTTCCGCGGGAGTGGCGTGGACAATCGCGGCCGCCCGCCTATAAAAGCCCGTGAACGAGGAGCGAAGCGATGCGCAAGGCCACCATTACGCGCCGGACGGCTGAAACCGACATCACCGTCAGCGTCGATCTAGACGGGAGCGGGGTCTATGACAACCAGACCGGGGTCGGGTTCTTCGATCACATGCTGGACCAGCTCGCGCGGCATGCGCTGATCGACATGACCGTGCGGACCAAGGGCGATCTGCATATCGATGACCATCACACGGTGGAGGATACCGGCATCGCCATCGGGCAGGCGCTGGCGCAGGCGCTCGGCGACAAGCGGGGCATCCGCCGCTACGGCTCCTGCCACCTGCCGATGGATGACGCGCAGGTCCGCGCGGCGCTGGATCTGTCGGGGCGGCCCTACCTGGTATGGAATGTCGATCTGCCGACCCAGAAGATCGGCACATTCGATACGGAGCTGGTGCGGGAGTTCTTTCAGGCGCTCTCCACCCACGGCGGGATTACCCTGCATGTGGACGGGCTGCACGGGCTGAACAGCCACCACATTGCGGAGGCGGCATTCAAGGCGGTCGCCCGTGCGCTTCGCGAGGCGGTGGAGATCGACCCGCGGAAGGCGGATGCGATCCCTTCCACCAAGGGTGCGCTCTGATGCTGGTGGCGCTGGTCGATTATGATTCCGGCAATCTTCATTCGGCCGAGAAGGCGTTTCAGCGCATGGCGGCGGAAGTCGGGCGCATCACCGTCACAGTGACCTCGGACCCGGACGTGGTCGCGCGGGCGGACCGGATTGTGCTGCCTGGCGATGGGGCATTTCCCGCCTGCCGCGAGGCGCTGGAATCGCATGACGGCCTTTTTGACGCAATTTCGGAGGCGGTTCGTGACGGAGGACGGCCGTTCCTCGGTATCTGCGTGGGAATGCAGATGCTGGCGACACGCGGGCTGGAATACGAACCCACGCCCGGTTTCGACTGGATCTCCGGCGAGGTGCGCAAGATCGCCCCCGCCGATCCCGCGCTGAAGGTGCCCCACATGGGCTGGAACGAGCTTCGGCTGGAGCAGTCCCATCCGGTGCTGGACGGGATCGGGAGCGGCGAGCATGTCTATTTCGTCCACTCCTATCAGCTGCATGTCACGGATCCGGCGGATCGGCTGGCCTCGGCGGATTACGGCGGGCCGGTTACGGCGATCGTGGGACGGGACAATGTGATCGGCACTCAGTTCCATCCGGAAAAGAGCCAGGAGACGGGGCTAAGGCTCATCCAGAATTTCCTCGACTGGAGACCCTGAGGATGGCGCAGCGGCTGGTGGACACGCTTCACCGGATCGGCGTCGAGATGGCCCAGGTGCAGGAGCGGGGTCGCGTCGCCGACTATATCCCGGAGCTTGCCTGCATCGACCCGAAGCGCTTCGGCATGGCGGTGGTGACGGCGGACGGACGGGAGATGCAGACCGGCGACGCCGATACCAGCTTCTCCATCCAGTCTGTGTCAAAGGTCTTCACGCTGGCGCTCGCGCTTGGCAAGCTGGGCGATCAGCTCTGGCAGCGGGTCGGCCGTGAGCCTTCGGGCCAGGCATTCAACTCCATCCTGCAGTTGGAGCTTGAAAAGGGGCGCCCGCGCAATCCTTTCATCAATGCCGGCGCGCTCGTGACGACCGATGCGGTATTGGCCGGCGCAACCCCGCGCGAAGCACTGGGGTCCATCCTGCGCTTCATCCGCGCTGCGGCGGAGGATGAGAATATCCATATCGACGCCAGTGTCGCCCGGTCGGAGCAGAAAACCGGTCACGGCAATTATGCGCTCGCCCATTACATCGCCTCGCATGACAATCTGCTCCATTCGCCGGAGCTGGTCTGCGGCACCTATTTCCACCAGTGCGCCATCGCGAGACGTGCCGCCAGCTTGCCCGTGCCGGACGGTTCCTGATGAGCGCCGGGCAGGGGCCGCGGCTGGTTTCGGCGGGTCGTGTCCGCCGGATCAACGCGCTGATGATGACCTGTGGCCAGTATGACGGGTCGGGCGATTTCGCCTATCGCGTCGGCCTGCCGGCGAAGAGCGGCGTGGGCGGGGGCCTGCTGGTGATCGCGCCGGGGCGGGCATCCATCGCGGTCTGGTCTCCGGGGCTGGATGAACAGGGAAACACGCTGATCGGGACGCTCGCAGTGGAGCGTCTGGCGCGGGCGATGGGCTGGTCGGTCTTTGGGTGATCGCCGGCAGAAAGCCGCTGTGCAAGAATCCAGCGCCTTCCGTTTCCCAAGCGGCTCGTGAAAGCTATCCTTCCCGCAGTATCGGCTGCGGAGAGATGAGCGAATTGACGAAATGAGCGAGTTGACCGGCCCCCCTCCAGGTGGCCTGCGGCGCCCCCTATGGCGGCGTTGGCTGGTGCCGCTTGGCCTTGCGGGCGGGGTGGCGGTGCTGCTGGCGGCAGGGGGGCTTGCGCTTCGGGACAGACCCCTTCACGCGCCGCGCTGGGTGGCGGATCGGGTGGAGACGGCAATCAATGACGCGTTGGCGGGGCACGGAAGGCTCGCGCTCGGCGCGGTAGATCTTGTGCTCGATCATGGTTGGCGGCCGCGGTTCCGTCTGTCGGACATAACGCTCTTCGATCAGGCGGGGCAGCGGATAGGGACACTGGCCGATCTGCGCTTCCGTTTGCGGCGGGACGATCTTCTGGCGTTGCGCCTCCGGCCGGATGTGGTGGAGATGGGGCGCGCGACGATGTATCTCCGGCGGCTGCCGGATGGGAGGCTCGACCTCGACGTGGGGCAGACGGGCGCGGCCTTTGGCGCGGTCGGTTCGATGGCTGAGATCATGGCCGCGATCGACGACTTCTTTGAGGAGCCGCTGCTGTCAGGGGTCGTCTTCGCTTCCGCGCGGGAGCTGGGCATCCGGCTGGAGGATCAGCGCGTCGGTCAGGTCTGGGAGGTGAGCGACGGCCGCCTCACCCTCCGGCGGGATGGGGCGGGTGTTCGCGTCGCGCTGGATTTCGACCTTGGCGCGGCGGGGGAGCGGCCTGCCGCGGCCAATCTCCTGTTCGAGACACGGCGCGGCACGCCCGAGGCGAACTTCAATGCGCGGCTCACCGACGTTCCAGCCCGCGACATGGCATTGCAGTCGCCCGCGCTCGCCTGGCTCTCCGTGCTGGACGCCCCGCTTTCGGGAGAGGTTTCCGCGAGGATCGACAGCAGCGGGACATTGCTTCCCGTCCGCGGCAAGCTCTCCATCGGGCCGGGTGCGGTGCAACCCGAACCAGGGACGCCGCCCGTGCGCTTCCGTTCTGCCGTGCTGGCGCTGTCCTACGATTCAACTGCGGAGCGGGTGAGTTTCGAGGAGATCACCGTCCAAAGCCGTACCCTCCGCCTTTCGGCCACCGGGCAGGCCTTTCTGCGGGAGATGGAAGGCGGCTTCCCTGCCGCCGTTGAGGCCCAGATCGCCGTGTCGGATATGCGCGTTGACCCGGATGGCGTGTTCGAGGCCCCCGTCGGGTTCAGCGACGGTCAGGCCGATCTGCAACTTCGGCTGGATCCGCTGACACTAGCCATAGGGCAGGTCACATTGAGCGAGGGGTCTGAGCGCCTCCGTGCCTTCGGGCGGATAGCGGCGCGGCCCGACGGTTGGGAGGTCGCGCTCGACACGACGGTAAACGAGGTGGACCGGCAGCGGCTCATCGCGCTTTGGCCGGTTTCCCTCGCCGGCAAGACGCGGGACTGGCTGAACGAGAATGTCTTCACCGCGAACCTGTCGGACGTGAAGGCGGCCGTGCGTCTGCGTCCGGGAGAGGATCCGCGTCTGGGACTGACCTATGAATTCCGAGATGCGGAGGTACGCTTCATGCCGACGCTGCCGCCGATCCGGCACGGTTCTGGCTATGCCGCCATCGACCGCGGACGCTATGCCATGCAGGTCAACGAGGGGCAGGTGGATGCGCCGACGGGCGGGACGTTGGATGTCGCCGGTTCGACCTTCGTCGTGCCCGACATAGAGGAGAAACCCGCGCGCGCGGAGATCGACCTTCGGGCCCGCGGGAATATCACTGCGGCGCTCTCCGTGCTCGACGAGCCGCCGTTTCGCTTTCTCAGCAAGGCAGGAAAGCCCGTCGATCTGGCGGAGGGCCGTGCCGACGTGCGCGCCAGGATCGCGCTGCCACTCCTCAAGGACGTGAAGTTGCCACAGGTCGATTACCACGTCGCGGGCGCGCTGAGCGATGTGCGCTCCGACCGGATCGTGCCGGGGCGGGTGCTGGAGGCCGCAAACCTCGATCTCACGGCGGATCGCGACATGCTGCGGATATCCGGTGCCGGGCGGCTTTCCGGCGTGCCGTTTCAGGGGGCGTGGGATCAGCCGCTGGACAAGGCGAAAAGCGATCTTTCGCGTGTGACGGGCTGGGTGGAGCTTTCTCCCGCGGCGCTGGCGGCCTTTGCGCCGGGGCTGCCGGAAACGCTGGTGTCGGGGCGCGGGCGGGCGGATGTGAGGGTTGATCTGGCCAAGGGCGCCCCGCCGGCGATCCGGCTGGAGAGCGATCTGGCGGGTGTTGGGCTACGTCTGCCGGAGATCGGCTGGCAGCTTGCTCCGACGCAGAAGGGCAAGCTCTCTCTCGCCCTCACCGCCGGGAAGCCAGCAGAAATCCGACGCCTGTCCCTCGCCGCTCCGGGTCTGATGCTGGAGGGGGGTGGGGTGACGCTGAAGGCCGATGACACGCTGGCGGCTGCGCGCTTCTCTCGCGTCCGCGTGGGCAAATGGCTCGACGCGCCGGTGGTGCTGACCGGGCAGGGCCGCGGCAGGCCGCCTGCCGTCTCGCTGTCGGGCGGGTATGTGAACCTTGCCGCACTGCCGGAAGGCGGCGGCGCGCGGCCCGTGCGGAACGCCGCCTCGCAGGGGGGCAGCGTGCCGATCACCTTCACGCTTGACCGGGTCGATGTCGGTAAGGGCCTGTTCCTGACCAACGCCAGCGGTGCGCTGGAGACGGGTGGGGGCATCCACGGCACGTTCCGTGGCCTGGTGAACGGTGTCGCTGGCCTGACGGGGCAGGCAATCGCAACCGGCGGGCGCCCTGCGCTGCGGCTCAGCGCCACGGATGCAGGTGCGCTGATCGCCGCCATGGGTATCACGCCGCGAGCAGCCGGTGGGGCACTTTCCCTCTCGCTCACCCCGCGCGCACGGGCCGGGGAGTATGACGGGCGGCTCGCCGTAGAGGATATGCGGCTCAAGGAGGCGCCTGTTCTCGCGCAGCTTCTGTCGGCGGTGAGCGTGGTCGGGCTGGTGGAGCAACTTGCGGGCGGCGGCATCCTGTTCAGCGACATCCGCTCCGACTTCCGCTTGACGCCGGGCGCCGTGGAGGTGAAGAGCGGCTCGGCCACCGGTCCGTCGCTCGGCATCTCCGCCGCCGGGGTCTATCTTCTGGGGAGCAAGCGTATCGAGATGCAGGGTGTCGTTTCCCCGCTCTATCTGCTGAATGGCATCGGGGCCGGCCTGACCCGGCGTGGCGAGGGGCTGATCGGCATCAACTACACCGTCTCCGGCACGGCGGATGATCCGCAGATCGGGGTGAACCCGCTCTCGATCTTCACCCCCGGCATGTTCAGGGAAATGTTCCGCAGCGATCCGCCGCGGCTGGCACAATGACACTCAGGCTTTCCGACTTCGACTTCGACCTGCCCGACGATCTGATCGCGACGCGGCCCGTGCGCCCTCGAAGCGCGGCGCGCCTCCTCGTGGCGGAAAGCGACCGGATCAGCGACCGTAGGGTGAGCGATCTGGTAACGCTCCTCCGGCCCGGCGACCGGTTGGTGCTGAACGATACCAGAGTGATCCCAGCCCGGCTTTCCGGCCTTCGTATCCGGGGGGAGGTCGCCGCGCGGGTGGAGGTGACGCTGCTGGAGGCGACGGCCTCGAACGGTTGGCGCGTTCTGGCGCGGCCCCTCCGCAAGCTGAAACCCGGCGACATCATTGCCTTCTCCGACCGGCTTTCAGCAGAGGTGCAGGAGCGGAATGAGGCCGACGCGGTGATTGCGTTCAACCTGACGGGCGGCGACTTCGACACGGCATTGGCAGAGGCAGGCGCCATGCCATTGCCGCCCTACATCGCGGCGAAGCGGCCTGCGGATGAGCAGGACAAGGAAGACTACCAGACGGTATTCGCCCGCCGCTCCGGCGCCGTGGCCGCGCCTACCGCGTCGCTGCATTTCGATGAGCCACTTCTCGCCGCCCTGGCGGAGCGGGGAGTGGCGTTCTCCCATGTGACGCTGCATGTCGGTGCGGGCACCTTCCTGCCGGTGAAGGTGGAGGATGTGACGACCCACCGGATGCATGCGGAATGGGGCGAAGTCACCCTCCGCGCGGCTGAGGAGATCGCGTCCACACGCGCCGATGGCGGGCGAGTGATTCCCGTCGGAACCACTGCGCTCCGCCTCATCGAAAGCGCATCGCGCGGCGGTGAGATCGCCCCCTGGGAGGGGGAGACCGACATCTTCATCTATCCCGGCTTCCGTTTTCACGCGACGGATGGGTTGATGACCAATTTCCATCTGCCGAAATCCACGCTGCTGATGCTCGTCTCCGCGCTGATGGGGATGGACCGGATGCGCCGCGTCTATGCCCATGCGGTGGCGGAGCGGTATCGCTTCTTCAGCTACGGGGATGCCTCTCTCCTGCTGCCGGAATAGGATGTCCGTGCCCTGAGGCTTCGCAACCGCCGCGGCGGCTGGCGGGTTGACCTGGGTTGCACTGGGAGAGCACCATGCGGCGCGTTCGCGCGAAACGCGGACTGCTTTTGCATGGGGTTGGAGGAGGGCTGATTCGACTCCCGCTTCGTGGCAGACCGGCTCCCCATTCCGGTCTCAGCGTGACGCTTTGAGGCTATGACGATACGGTGCGATGTATTCCCCTTGTTCCGGTTCTCAGGTGAGATAGGGAAGTGAGATCGGAGGCGCATCATGCTCGAAGTTCTCGGCCGTTCCTGGCCCCTGCTGTTCGGGGTCTTTCTCATGCTTGTCGGGAACGGCATGCAGGGGACGCTGCTGGGCATTCGCGGCGGTATCGAGGGGTTCAGCACCTCGCAGATGTCGTGGATCATGTCCACGTATTTCCTTGGGTTTCTAGGGGGTTCGCTGCTTGCGCCGCGTCTGATCCAGCGGGTCGGCCATGTGCGCGTGTTCGCGGCGCTCGGGTCGCTGATCTCTGCGCTGCTCATCCTCTATCCGGTGCTGCCGGACTGGGTGGCATGGGCTGCGTTCCGGTTGCTGATCGGCTTTGGCTTCTCCGGCGTTTATGTGACGGCGGAGAGCTGGCTTAACAATTCCTCGACCAACGAGAACCGCGGCAAGGCGCTGTCGCTCTACATGATCATGCAGAGCGGCGGGATCATCGTCGGGCAGGCCCTGCTGAATGTCGCGGATCCGGCAGGCTTTCTGCTGTTCGTGATTCCCTCCGTGCTGGTCTCGCTTTCCTTCACCCCGGTCCTGCTGTCCGTCGCACCCGCGCCCGCCTTTGAATCGACGCGGCCGATGAGCATCCTGAAGCTCATGCGGACATCACCGCTCGGCTGTTTCGGCACCTTCGCCATGGGAGGCGTGTTTTCCGCGCTGTTCGGCATGGCCTCAGTCTGGGGTGGTCTGGAGGGCCTGACCGTTGCGCAGATCTCGGGCTTTGTCGCGGCGATCTATTTCGGCGGGCTTGTCGTGCAATATCCGATCGGCCAACTGTCGGACCGGATGGACAGGCGGCAGCTCATCCTCGTCATAGCACTTGCAGGTGCGCTCGTGATGATGATCGCGGCGGCGCTGGATCTTCCGTATGCGCTTCTGCTCGCTGTGGCCACCGTGATAGGGGGTGTGGCTAATCCGCTCTATTCGCTCTTCATCTCGCACACCAACGACTATCTGGATTCGAGCGAAATGGCGGCGGCGTCGGGCGGTCTGCTGTTTCTGAACGGCTGCGGAGCCTTCATCGGGCCGTTGATCACCGGCTGGGCCATGACGCGGCTGGGGCCGAACGGGTTCTTTCTCTATATCGGCGTGCTGCTCGTGGCGATCACCGTCTACACGGCATGGCGCATGATGCGCCGCGAGGCGCCGGTGGCGACAGGTGCGATGGCGGTCGTGCCGCCCTCCGCCGGGGTCGTCGCCATGGAGGCGGCGATGGAGGTCGCCTCGGAGGCCGCGCCCCCGCAGGAGGACGAGGCCTCCGGGGATCAGACTACGGAGACGTCCGAGACGGCTAAGGAAGCGGAACCCCAACGGGAATCCGCGGGTTCCTGAGGCGTTGCGTCCGGGCGGCTGACCTGTCAGCTTCGCCCGGCAGATGCCGAAGGAGACCCCATGACCCCGCACGACATTCTCGATTTCTGGACCCGCCAGCATGGTCCGGAGGATTGGTACAAGTCTGATCCCGCGCTTGACGAGGCTATCCGCAGCCGCTTCCTGTCGGCCTGGGAGCAACTCGAGGCTGGTGGTCTCACAGAGTGGATCGACGGGCCGGATGAAGCGCTGGCCTATATCATCCTCGCCGATCAGTTCCCGCGCAACATGTTCCGCGACGACCCTCGCAGCTTTGCCACCGATCCGGCCGCGCGGGCCGCGGCGAGGCGGGCCATAGAGGAAGGATGGGATCTCGCAATAGAGGAGCCGACGCGACAGTTCTTCTATCTGCCCTTCATGCATTCCGAGGACATGGGAGATCAGGAGTTCTGTATCGCGGCGGTGCGGGAACGCATGCCAGAAACGGGTGAGAACACGCTACTCCATGCCCGCGCCCATGCGGAGGTGATTGACACCTATGGCCGTTTTCCGCACCGCAACGAAGCTCTTGGGCGGCAGACGACCACGGCGGAGCAAGACTATTTTGACGAGGGGGCCTATGGCGGCGTCGTCCGCAAGCTGCAGGAACGGGATGCGGATTGAACGGTGCTGAAAGATAGTTTAACGTCAAACTAATTTCCGAACGAGGGTGAATGATGGCTTCCAGCTATGATGTGATCGTGATCGGCTCCGGCCCCGGCGGCTATGTCTGCGCGATACGCGCGGCGCAATTGGGGATGAATGTCGCCATTGTTGAGCGGGAACATCTGGGAGGCATCTGCCTCAACTGGGGCTGCATCCCGACGAAGGCGCTGCTCCGTTCGGCGGAGGTCTTTCACCTGATGCACCGGGCGAAGGATTTCGGCCTGAAAGCAGGTGACATCGGCTATGATCTGGATGCCGTGGTCCAGCGCTCTCGCGGGGTCGCAAAGCAGCTTTCCGGCGGCGTCTCGCACCTGATGAAGAAGAACAAGATCACCGTGGTCATGGGCACTGCCAAGCTCGCCAAAGGCGGCAAGGTGGTGGTGACGACAGAAAAGGGCACGGAGGAGTTGACCGGCAAGGCCGTCGTGCTTGCGACCGGCGCGCGTGCCCGGGAGCTGCCGGGGCTGGAGGCGGACGGCGATCTGGTCTGGACCTACAAACACGCGCTGCTGCCCAAGCGGATGCCGAAGAAGCTGCTTGTCATCGGCTCCGGCGCCATCGGCATCGAATTCGCCAGTTTCTACAACACCCTGGGCGCTGAGACGACGGTGGTTGAGGTGATGGACCGCATCCTGCCGGTTGAAGATGCGGAGATCTCCGCCTTCGCCCGGAAGCAGTTCGAGAAGCAGGGGATGAAGATCCTCGAAAAGACCACGGTGAAGAAGCTGGACCGCGCGAATGGCAAGGTCACCGCGCATCTGGAAGCCGGGGGCAAGACCACGACGGCGGAGTTCGACACCGTTATCTCGGCGGTGGGGATCGTCGGCAATGTGGAAAACCTCGGGCTGGAAGATATCGGCGTCAAGATCGACCGCACCCATGTGGTGACGGACGAATTCTGCCGCACCGGGGTGGAAGGCGTCTTCGCCATCGGCGACATCGCCGGCGCGCCCTGGCTGGCGCACAAGGCCAGCCATGAGGGTATCATGGTGGCGGAGCTGATCGCGGGCGGCCATCCGCATCCGATGAAGCCAGGCTCTGTCGCGGGCTGTACCTACTGCCATCCCCAGATCGCCAGCGTCGGCATGACGGAGGCGAAGGCGAAGGAGGCCGGCCATGAGGTGAAGGTCGGCAAGTTCCCCTTCATCGGCAACGGCAAGGCCATCGCGCTGGGAGAGACGGAGGGTATGGTCAAGACCGTGTTCGACGCCAAGACCGGGGAGCTTCTCGGGGCGCATATGGTGGGCGCGGAAGTGACGGAGATGATCCAGGGCTATGTGATCGGCCGGACGCTGGAGACGACGGAGGCGGAGCTGATCGAGACGATCTTCCCGCACCCGACCATCTCGGAGTCCATGCACGAAGCGGTGCTGGCCGCCTATGGGCGCGCGATCCATATCTGATCCCGCTTCCGGCGCGGCGGCATTGCGTCGCGCCGGGCGGCATGATCTCATCCGCTCATTCAGCAGGATGGATGGATCAAAATGTTTGGAAGAAAGCCGCTACCCGGAATTGCCGAGCTTTACGACGAACAGAAGAGCCGTAACGGCGACTATGCTCAGACCTTCGAATATTTCACGCTGGAGGCGGATAACCGCAATGCCCTGGACTTGGAACTCGCGGGGCATGCGAGGTCTGGATGGGAGGTCGAGGGATTTTCCGTCGCACGAAACGCGTCGCAGACAGCGGTCTTCTACGTGTTGATGCGACGGCCGGTGAAGCCCCCCAAGGACCGGTGATCCCGGCACCGTAAAATTTATCCGGGCAATGTTCACTTATTGTTCACTTTTACGGTTGGAGACTCGGCCGGCAGCACCTATCTTCTGCTCCGGTCCCCTCCCGGAGTTTCCATGGAACAGAAGTTCATCTCCGTCCGCGGCGCACGCGAGCACAATCTCAAGAATGTCGATGTGGATATTCCACGCGACAAGCTGGTGGTGCTGACGGGTCTCTCCGGATCGGGGAAGTCATCGCTGGCCTTTGATACGATCTATGCCGAGGGGCAGCGGCGCTATGTGGAGAGCCTGTCGGCCTATGCGCGGCAGTTCCTTGACATGATGCAGAAGCCGGATGTGGATCACATCTCCGGCCTCTCGCCCGCGATTTCCATTGAGCAGAAGACCACGTCGAAGAACCCGCGCTCCACCGTTGGCACGGTAACGGAGATCTACGACTATCTGCGGCTGCTCTTCGCACGTGTGGGTGTACCCTACAGCCCCGTGACCGGCCTGCCGATCGAGGCGCAGCAGGTGCAGGACATGGTGGACAGGACGCTGGCCCTGCCGGAAGGCACGCGAGCCTATCTGCTGGCGCCCATCGTGCGGGAGCGGAAGGGCGAATATCGCAAGGAAATGCTGGAACTGCGCAAGCAGGGCTTCCAGCGCGTCAAGGTTGACGGGCAGTTCTACGAGCTGGACGAAGCGCCGACGCTCGACAAGAAATTCCGTCATGACATCGATGTGGTAGTGGATCGGATCATCGTCCGTCCGGGGTCGGAGACGCGGTTGGCCGACAGCTTCCGCACCGCGCTCGATCTGGCGGAGGGCATCGCGATACTGGAGACTGCGCCGAGCGAAGGGGAGCCCGAGCGGATTACCTTCTCCGAGAAGTTCGCCTGCCCGGAATCCGGCTTCACCATACCGGAGATCGAACCGCGCCTGTTCTCGTTCAACGCGCCCATGGGGGCCTGTCCTGAATGTGACGGTCTGGGGGTGGAGTTGTTCTTCGATGAGCGGCTGGTGGTGCCGGACGTGACGCTGAAGGTCGCTGATGCCATCGCGCCCTGGGCCAAGTCTAAAAGCCCCTATTATCGCCAGACCATTGAGGCAATTGCGGATCACTACGGCTTTGACCCCAAGACGCGCTGGAAAGATCTGCCGGAGAAGGCGCGCGATGTCTTCGTCAATGGCTCAGCGGGTGAAGAGATCACCTTCCGCTATGACGAGGGGGGGCGCGTCTATCAGGTGAAACGCGCGTTCGAGGGTGTGATCCCCAACATGCAGCGCCGCTACCGCGAGACGGATTCCGCCTGGAGCCGCGAGGACCTGGAGCGTTATCAGAACAACCGGCCCTGCGCGGCCTGTCACGGCTACCGGCTGAAACCGGAGGCCTTGGCCGTCAAGATCGCGGGCCTGCATGTCGGGCAGGTCGTCGAGAAATCCATTCGGGAGGCCCATGACTGGGTGCTTTCCGTGCCCGAAACGCTGACCGAGCAGCGCAACGAAATCGCCCGCGCGATCCTCAAGGAGATCAGGGAGCGGCTGGGCTTTCTTGTCAATGTCGGGCTGGATTACCTGACGCTTTCGCGTTCCGCCGGGACGCTGTCGGGGGGCGAAAGCCAACGGATCAGGCTGGCGAGCCAGATCGGGTCGGGGCTGACGGGCGTGCTCTACGTGCTTGACGAGCCGTCCATCGGCCTGCACCAGCGCGACAATGACAGGCTGCTGGAGACGCTGAAGAACCTGCGGGATGCGGGCAATACCGTGCTGGTGGTGGAGCATGACGAGGACGCGATCCGCACCGCGGATTATGTGCTCGACGTCGGGCCTGGCGCGGGTGTGCATGGCGGAGAGATCGTGGCCCAGGGAACGCCCGAACAACTGGCGGCGGATCCTGCCTCGCTCACCGGCAAGTACCTCTCCGGCGAGCGCGAGATTTCGGTGCCGAAAGAGCGGCGCAAGGGCAACGGCAAGAAGGTGACTGTGGTCAACGCGACCGGCAACAACCTTCAGAACGTGACGGCTGATTTTCCGCTGGGCAAGTTCGTCTGTGTCACAGGGGTATCCGGCGGCGGCAAATCTACCCTCACCATCGAGACTTTGTTCAAGACAGCCTCCATGCGGCTCAACGGTGCGCATCAGACACCGGCGCCCTGCGATACGGTGAAGGGGCTCGACCATCTGGACAAGGTGATCGACATCGACCAGCGCCCCATCGGCCGCACGCCGCGTTCAAACCCCGCCACCTATACGGGCGCCTTCGGGCCGATCCGGGACTGGTTCGCCGGTCTGCCCGAGGCCCAGGCGCGTGGCTACAAGCCGGGGCGCTTCTCCTTCAACGTGAAGGGAGGGCGGTGCGAAGCCTGTCAGGGGGATGGCGTCATCAAGATCGAGATGCATTTCCTCCCGGATGTCTATGTCACCTGCGAGACCTGTAAGGGCGCGCGTTACAATCGGGAAACTCTTGAAATAAAGTTCAAGGGCAAAAGTATATCCGACGTTCTTGATATGACGGTTGAAGATGCGCAGAGCTTCTTCAGCGCGGTTCCCTCCATCCGGGAGAAGATGGATGCGCTTGTCCACGTCGGGCTTGGCTATGTGAAAGTGGGCCAGCAGGCGACAACGCTTTCCGGGGGTGAGGCGCAGCGGGTGAAGCTGTCCAAGGAGCTCGCGCGGCGCTCCACCGGCAGAACGCTCTATATCCTCGACGAGCCGACGACGGGTCTGCATTTTGAGGATGTACGCAAGCTGTTGGAGGTGCTGCACCAGCTTGTTGATCAGGGCAACACCGTGGTGGTGATCGAGCACAATCTCGATGTCGTCAAAACGGCCGACTGGATCATCGACATCGGCCCCGAGGGCGGTGACGGCGGAGGGCGCATCGTCGCCACCGGGACGCCGGAGGCTGTGGCGAAGGTGTCCGATTCCTATACCGGCCATTACCTTGGCCCGCTGCTGAAACCGCGCCGGATGGCCGCGGAATGAGCGTGCAGGCCTGCCTGAACGGCGCCCGTCGCCCTGGTTCGCACCCCACGCTGCCGGTCACACCGGCGGAGCTTGCTCGCGACGCAGCGCTCTGCCGCGCTGCGGGGGCGGAGACCGTACACCTGCATGTCCGGGATCACGACGGGGCGGAATCCCTGCGCCCCGAGCACGTGGCTGAAACCCTGACCGTCGTTCGGGAAGCCGTGCCCGGAATGCCGGTGGGCATATCCACCGGGGCATGGATCCCACCCTATGCCAATCGGCTCGCGGCGATGGGTCAGTGGTCGGTTCGCCCGGATTTCGTCTCCATCAACCTCTCTGAGGCCGACGCTCCGGAAGTGATCACTCTCATGCAGCGGCAGCGGATCGGAGTGGAGGCCGGGCTGAGCTCGCTCGAGGATGTGCGCCGTCTGCTTTCGCTCGAACCGGGCAATTGCCTGCGCTTTCTGGTGGAGATGGAAGGGGTCGATTTCGCAACGCAACGCGACGAGGCGCAGGAGATGATCCACCGCCTCGCAGATGCCGCGCCGCATGTTCCCATGCTGTTGCACGGGATGGATGCGACTGCTTGGCAGTTCGTGGATATGGCGGCAGGTCAGGGATTGGCGACGCGTATCGGGCTTGAGGATGTGCTCAGCCTGCCCGATGGCTCTCCCGCCGACAATCCGCGCCTGGTGTCCGAAGCGGTCCGCCGGTATCCTGTCGCCTAGCGGGGCGGTTGCAGGTTTGGACCGGCATCGACCCCGGGAACGATGATCGTTCGCCGGCGTAGCTGATCCTGCAACTGCTGTCGCTGGCGGATCTGATCCTGCTGCGCATTGTTGCGCTGCTGGTCCATCTGCTGCCTCTGGCTGTCCAGCTGCTGATTGCGGCGGCGGAGCGCATCGGCGCTGTCGGGCGTTTGTACGCACCGCATGCCGGGCGGACAAGTGGTTTGCGCCGACACTGGCCCCGACAGGATCGTCAGAGCCAGCGCAGCCAGGAGCCAGCGCATCTGCATCAGCCGCCCCTCAGCCGGTCATAGGACAGCATGATCTGGGCCACACGCTGGCTTCTGTCATCCACCATCACGACCCAGCCCTTCAGCACCCGGTAGTGATAGCCGCGCGGCGGTGCGGGCAGACGGCTGCGCGCGGCCTGCTGGAACGGGGGCGCGCTGCGAGCGCTATCCCCCAGTTCGGGCGCGCTTCCGGGTAGCTCGCTGCCATCCCAGGCATATCCATAGCGCGGGGTATAGGACGGTTGCGACGGCCATGGATTAAAGGGGATCGTCATCAGACCGGCAAGCAACCCCGTCCAGATCGGGCTGGACTCCGAATACCGGCGCGGCCGGCGGTCATAGCCGGGAGGCCAGCGGCCATTATGCCAGCCGGAAGATGGCCGATCGGGGCGAGGGCGATCTCCCCATCCGTGCGACGGCCGGTCCGGTGGCCAGCGACCGTTCCACCCGGGCGGCGGCCGGTCAGGCGGCGGGCGGTTGCCCCAGCCGGGTGGCGGTCTGTCGTGGGGGGGACGATTTCCCCAACCGGGCGGCGGTCTGTCAGGCCGGGGCCGGTCAGGCGGCGGCCTGTCGGGGGGAGGGCGGTTGCCATGCTCCGGAGGTATCACGGCAGGCGGGCGGCGATCCCCCCGGTCCCGTTCGCGCCGCGAGGGATCGGGCGTCCGCCCCTGCCGCTCGATCACGGAGTTTCCGGACTCTCGGGAACGGTCGCGGTCGCGGTCCCTGTCGCGGCCGCGCTCCCTGTCGGAACCGCCGCAAAGCGCGGGGTTATCCGCGCACTGCGCTTGAGCAAAAGCGGGCGGCAGTGGCATGACAAGCAGCGCCGAGAGGGAGAAGAGCGCCACGCTTCGCCACAGTGAACCCACAACCCGAGTCATGATCTCCTCCCAGAAATCCCGCGGCTGACCTGCCCGCCGCGCCCTTACGCCATGGATCTGTGTCGTTTTTCGAACCTTGGCAACATCGCGGAAAAATCTTTTCCGCTTCCATCCTCATTATCAACAAAAGTTGCATAGAGACGCGCCGCCAGCTCCCCCATGGGGGTGTCGGCATCGGCGTGTTCCGCCGCTTGCTGGCTGAGGCGGAGGTCCTTCAACATGAGGTCGGAGGAAAATCCCGGCTTGTAGTCGTTATCGGCAGGGGACTTCGGCCCCACGCCCGGCGCCGGGCAGTAGGCGTTCATCGACCAGCTGTAGCCCGAGGAGGTGGAAACCACGTCGAACATCTTCGCGCGGTCCAGGCCCAGTTTGTCTGCCAGCGCGAAAGCCTCGCAGGTGGCGATCATCGTCACCCCGAGGATCATGTTGTTGCAGATCTTGGCAGCCTGCCCCGCACCGGAAGCGCCGCAGAGCACAGCCTTCTGACCCATGACGTCGAAAAGCGGTTTCACCTTCTCGAAGGCTGCCTCCGATCCCCCGGCCATGAAGGTCAGCGTGCCTGCATCCGCCCCGCCGATACCGCCGGAGACCGGCGCGTCAACCGCCAGAAGCCCTGCCTTCTCTGCCTCTTCGGCGACGAAGCGGGCGCTTTCGACATCCACCGTAGAGCAATCCAGAAACACCGCACCCGCTTGCATGGCCGGCACGATCTCCGCTGCTACGGCGCGGAGGATCTTGCCGTTCGGCAGCATCGTGATGACCACGTCGGCGCCACTCGCCGCCTCTCGCGTGGAGGCGGCCATGGAGACGCCCGCAGGCGCGGGGGCGACCAGATCGAACCCGGTCACCTCATGACCCGCCGTGGCGAGGTTCCGCGCCATCGGGCCGCCCATGTTGCCAAGGCCGATGAAACCGATCTTCATTTGAGCTCCTCCTCCATATTCAGTTCGTCGGCGCCAAGCGGGGCCGTGATCTCGGCCGCGCGTGCCGCCATGTCGCCGGGGGCGATGTCCTGCCACTTCGGCTGACGGTCCTTGTCGATGATCTGGGCGCGCACGCCTTCGAGGAAATCACCCTCCTCCAGCAGTCGCCATGTGGCGCGATACTCATGCGTCAGCGCCGCGCGAACGCTCTCCTTCGCGGCCGGGCCGCGGACCAGCGCCAGCGTCACGGCCATCGACAGGGGAGAGTTCCTCTGCATGGTCTTGAGCGTCGCGGCGGCAAAGTCCCCCGGCTCATCCGCCAGCGCCTTCATGATCGCCGCCACCGAATCGTGACGGAAGAGCCGGTCGACCGCGGCCTCATGCTCTGCCAGCGGTGGGGCGGGCGGCTGCTCGGCGTGGCGGGCGATGAGATCGACGCCGCCGCCGGCGGCAAGCTCGGCCTTCAGCAGATCCCAGTGGGACTGCGGGACGTAATGGTCGGCGAAATTCGCATAGATCGCGTCTCCCGGCCCCATCCGGTGTCCCGTAAGGCCGAGATACTCACCCATCCGCCCCGCCGCATGGGCCAGGCGATACGTACCGCCCACGTCGGGTATCAGGCCGATACCGCATTCCGGCATGGCCATCTGCGTCGTCTCGCAGACGATCCGGTCGGAGCCGAGACAGCCTATGCCCACGCCGCCACCCATGACGAAACCGTGCAGGAAGCTGATGATCGGCTTGCGGTATTCGGCGATCTTGGCGTTCAGCCGGTATTCCTCCCGCCAGAACTCCCGGCCAAGCGCATAGTCCCCGTCTCGCCCGGCATGATAGATCTCGGCGATGTCGCCCCCGGCACAAAACGCGCGATCGCCTTCCGCATCCAGCAGGACGAGCTTGACCTCCGGGTCACCCGCCCAGTCGTCCAGCGCCTTCTCCATCGCCAGCGCCATCGGGTGAGTGAGCGCGTTCAGCGCCTTGGGCCGGGTCAGGGTGATATGGCCCGCTTGACCAATCTTGCGGGTAAGGATGTCGGACATCAGGCACGCTCCGTTAGCAGGCTGCGCGAGGTTATCAGGCGCATGATCTCGTTCGTTCCCTCAAGTATCTCGTGCACGCGCAGGTCGCGCACGATCTTCTCGATGCCGTAGTCGGCCAGATAACCGTAGCCCCCGTGAAGCTGGAGGCAATCGTTCGCGGTCCGGGACGCGGCCTCCGTCACGAAAGCCTTTGCCATTGCACAGAATTTCGTGGCGTCGGGTGCGCCGGTATCCAGCTTCCATGCCGCCTGCCGCAGGAATGTCCGGGCCGCCTGAAGGGCGATCTCGCAATCCGCGAGCCGGAACTGCAGCGCCTGAAAGCTGTCCAGCGTCTTGCCGAAGGCCTTGCGCTCCCCCATGTAGGTCAGCGTCCGGTCCAGCGCCGCCTGCGCTCCGCCGAGCGCACAGGCGGAGATGTTGAGGCGCCCGCCGTCCAGCCCGACCATCGCATAGGTGAAACCGCGGCCTTCCTCCCCCACGATGTTGTCGAGCGGCGTTAGGCAATCGTCGAACTGCACCTGCCGCGTCGGCTGTGCACGCCAGCCCATCTTGTCCTCCAGCTTGCCGAAGGACAGGCCGGGGGCATCGCTTTCGACGACGACGGTGGAGATGCCCTTCGGCCCATCGCCCCCCGTGCGGACCATCACGACGTAAGCGTCGGAATAGCCACCCCCGGAGATGAATGCCTTGGTACCGTTGAGCTTCCAGCCTTCATTCGTACGCTCGGCCCGCGTACGGAGCGCTGCCGCGTCGGAGCCGGAGCCGGGTTCGGTCAGACAGTAGGAGAGCACCTTCTCCATCGTCACGGCGGGCCGCAGGATGCGCTCCTTGACATCGTCGGAGGCGAATTTCGCCAGCATCCCACAGCACATGTTGTGGATGGAGAGAAAGGCGGCGACGGAGGGGCAGGCGGTGGAGAGCGCCTCAAACACCAGCGTCGCGTCCAGCCGCGACAGGCCGGAGCCGCCCCATTCCTCTCCGACATACAGCCCGCCGAAGCCCAGCTCCGCCAGTTTCGTCCACAGATCTCGCGGGATCGTGCCCTCCTGCTCCCAAGCGTGGGCAAAGGGCGCAATATGCTCGGCGGCGAATTCGCGGGCGATGTCGTAGATCGCCTGCTGCTCTTCCGTCAATGCGAAGTCCATGGTTCCTCCTCCGGTCTTCGGGTCCACAGAACCCCGCGCCGCGAGGGACTGCAAGTAGCTTCGCAAGGGGCTGATTCGCTCTCAACGCGAAAGAGCACCCATGTATTCTTCTTGAAATTTATTAAACCGATGAAGGAAGAAAAACAAAACCTCAGGTTGTTCCGCATTGTTCATCATATACATATTAATATTAGTATTAATAAATGGTTTCCGACAGAACGATCAAAAAGTTTTTGATTTTAAACAATTTACGTCATAGCCCTTGCCAAGGGCCAAGGCGAACGGCCCGACGACATACAACTTATAGAAGTTTAGTTTTGTAACAGGTGTGACCATGACTGTATTTCTCAAAGCCGCTACCGTCGCCGCTGCTCTGCTGATCCCGTTTGCCGACGGAGGCTGCAACTTTCGACTTTTCCGGCCCTGCCGGAACAGCTCCCTCCTACAGCTACAACGTGGATGGGATCGGCCTCACCGTGACTGCACAATCCTACCTTGTGCAAGCGCCGCTTGCTGTCACCCGCGCGAGCGGCGGACATGGCGTGAATGCCGGCCGTTTCGACAGCAACGAGCTGGATGGGTTCGGCGTCAATGAAGTGCTTATCTTCACCTTCGATCAGGAAGTGACGCTGGGTGATGTCGCCTTCTCCAACGTCGGTCTCTTTGACACCTTCTCCTTCTTCGCGGGCGCGAATACGCCGTGGGATTTCTCCGGGGCTGCGCTTGCCTCCAATTTCGACCTCTCTGGGTACACGGGGACGGTGTTCGGCATCGGCACGATCAATCCGCTGTCGTCCTTCCGCATCGCCTCGCTGGAGGCGACTGCAAAAGACGTGACGGCTCCGGTTCCGCTGCCTGCGGCGGGCTTTGTTCTGCTGGGTGGCGTTGCGGCTTTGGCCGGCCTGCGCCGCCGCAAGTCCTGACCTTGCAAAGGAGGGGGAGGGTATGCCTCCCCCTTCTTCGTTCAGGTGGTCGGGAAGTTCAGCACCGCGCCTTCCTTGATCCCGCTTGGCCAGCGTGCCGTCACCGTCTTGGTGCGCGTATAGAAGCGGAAGGCATCCGGACCATGCTGGTTCAGGTCGCCGAAGCCGGATTTCTTCCAGCCGCCGAAGGTGAAGTAGCCCAGCGGTACCGGGATCGGCACGTTGACCCCGACCATACCGACGTTCACGCGGCTGGCGAAGTCGCGTGCAGTATCGCCATCGCGGGTAAAGATCGCGGTGCCATTGCCATATTCGTTGTCCATGGTGAGCTTCAGCGCTTCCTCATAGGTTTCGCTGCGCACGGTGGACAGAACAGGGCCGAAGATCTCCTGCTTGTAGATCTCCATGTCGGGCGTCACGCGGTCGAACAGGGTCGGGCCGACGTAAAAGCCGTTCTCATAGCCCTGCAGCTTGAAGCCGCGACCGTCAACGACCAACTCCGCGCCCTGCTTCACACCGGAATCGATGAGGCCGAAGATCCGCTCCTGTGCGGCTTTCGTCACCACCGGGCCGTAGTCGATGTCGTTGCCGGCCGTGTAGGGGCCGACTTTCAGCTTCTCGATACGCGGAACCAGCTTTTCCACCAGCCGGTCCGCGGTTTCCTCACCCACCGGGATGGCGACGGAAATCGCCATGCAGCGTTCGCCCGCCGCGCCGAAACCGGCACCAACCAACGCATCCGCCGCCTGATCCAGATCGGCATCCGGCATGATGATCATGTGGTTCTTCGCACCGCCGAAGCACTGCACGCGCTTGCCGTTCGCGCAACCGCGGGAATAGATGTATTCCGCGATCGGGGTCGATCCCACAAAGCCGATGGCCTGGATTGTCGGATTGTCGAGGATGCCGTCAACCGCATCCTTGTCACCGTTGACGACCTGCAACACACCCGGCGGAAGCCCAGCTTCGGTCAGGAGCTCTGCCAGCATCAGCGGCACCGACGGGTCGCGCTCGGACGGTTTCAGGATCATCGCGTTGCCGCAGGCCAGTGCGGGCGCGATCTTCCACAGCGGGATCATCGCGGGGAAGTTGAACGGCGTGATTCCCGCCACGACGCCCAGCGGCTGGCGCATGGAGTAGAGGTCGATCCCCGTACCCGCGCTGTCCATATACTCGCCCTTCAGCAGATGCGGGGCGCCGATGGAGAATTCCACCACGTCCACACCGCGCTGAATGTCGCCCCGCGCATCCGGCAGGGTCTTGCCATGCTCGGACGAGAGGGCGGTGGCGAGCTTGTCCATGTCGCGGTTGATGAGGCGGACGAATTCCATCAGTACGCGCGCGCGGCGCTGCGGGTTGGTCGCGGCCCAGCCGGGCTGTGCCTTGGCGGCGGCGGCAATGGCTTCGTCAAGCTCGGCCTTGGAGGCCAGCGCAACCGTCGCCTGCACCTCACCCGTCGCGGGGTTGTAAACATCGGCAGTGCGGCCGGAGGTGCCGGGTACATGCTTGCCGTTGATCCAGTGACCGAGTTCTTTCACGGTATTCTCCCTCTCCCATCAGAAATCGACGCAACCTTAGTCTTGCAATTTTGCCAGCGGAAGGGGCAGTTTCTCAAAAGCGTTTTGCAAGGATACCTGCATGGAAGTCTCCGACTGGGATGATCTTCGTATCTTCCTTGCGGTTGCGCGGGGCGAGAGCCTCTCGGCGGCCGGGCGCATCCTGCGGCTTGATCCCGCGACGGTGGGCCGGCGTATCGCGCGGCTGGAGGAGGGGCTGGGCGCCATGCTCTTCGCCAAGTCGCCTCAAGGCTATGCGCTGACGGAGGCGGGGCAGGGCCTTCTTACCCATGCCATCCGGGCGGAGCAGGCGGTGAGCGGCGCGATGGAGGAGGCGCGCGGAACACCGGGCAAGCTCGTTGGCGCCATCCGCATCGGGGCACCCGATGGCTGCGCGAACTACCTTCTGCCGCAGGTGACCGCCGCGATCTGTGCCGAGCACCCGGATCTGGAGGTGCAGATCGTCGCCCTGCCGCGGGTCTTCAACCTGTCGAAGCGCGAGGCCGATCTTGCCGTGGGTGTCAGCCGCCCGGAAGCGGGGCGGCTCTCGGTACAGCGTATCGCGGACTACCACCTCCACCTCGCCGCGTCGCGCGACTATCTGGACAACGCGCCGCCGATCCGAACCCTCGCCGATCTGAAGGGCCATCGGATCATCGGCTATATACCGGACATGATCTTCGACAAGGAGATCGACTATCTGGCGGAGATCGGGGCGGAGACCGTCTCCTTCGGTTCCAATTCCGTGGCCGTGCAGTTCAACTGGGTCCGGCAGGGGGCGGGGATCGGGGTGGTGCATGACTTCGCCATTCCTTCGGCTGCCAATGTGGTGCGGGTTCTGCCGGAGGCTTTCGGCCTCACGCGCAGCTTCTGGCTCATCCGTCACGCCGATGACCGTCGGGTGGAGCGTCTCAATCGTTTTGCCGACTTGCTTGCGAGCGGACTTCGGAGAGAAGTTGCAAGACTGGAGGCGATCGCTTGACAGACGATCGGGACGTGTCAGGCTGTCGAGGGGAGCGCTGTTAGGGAGGAGGAATGTCATGCTTGTGCGACAGGTTCTTTCAGGGAAGGGTTCGGGCAACGTCGCGACGATCGACCCCGACATGACGGTGGCGGAGGCGGCGCGGCAGTTGTCGTCCCGCAAGATCGGCTGCCTGGTCGTATCGGCGGACGGCAGAACGCTGGACGGCATCCTGTCAGAGCGCGACATCGTGCGGGAGATCGGGCGTCAGGGCCCTGGTTGTCTGGAAGCGCCCGTCCGTTCCATGATGACGACCAAAGTCGTCACCTGCGCGCCGGGCGATGAGGGTGTCGTCATCCTTTCCCGCATGACGGAGGGCCGGTTCCGCCACATGCCGGTGCTGGAGGAGGGGGCAATGGTCGGCCTCATCTCCATCGGAGACATGGTAAAGGCGCGGCTTTCTGAGTTGTCGATGGAGAAAGAGGCGCTCGAAGGCATGATCATGGGCTACTAGGCGACCGCCCGGCCAGAAAACTTCGGCAAACTTTCGGCGTCCCTCTTGCGTCCGGGCTTGCGATATTGTTGCTTCGGCCCCGAAAGTGGAGGGGACAGCATGCGCATCGGCCTGTATCCGGGGACGTTTGACCCCGTCACCCATGGACATCTGGACATTATCAAGCGCGCGACCGCCCTGGTGGACAGGCTGGTGATCGGCGTTGCGATCAACCGGAACAAGGGGCCTCTCTTCACGCTCGAGGAGCGGGTGGAGATGATCGAATCCCAATGCGCCGAACTGTCGGAGCTGCATGGGGCTGAAATCGTCGTGCATCCTTTTGAAAACCTGCTGATCAACTGTGCAAGGGATGTCGGCGCCTCGATCATCGTACGCGGTCTGCGTGCCGTGTCCGATTTCGAATATGAATTCCAGATGGTCGGGATGAACCGGATTCTGGATCCGTCGGTCGAAACGGTCTTCCTGATGGCAGAAGCGCGTCACCAGTCGATCGCCTCCAAACTGGTGAAAGAGATCGCCAAGCTCGGCGGCGATGTTTCCCGCTTCGTCCCGCCAGCCGTGTCGGACGCGCTGAAGCAGCGCTTCGCCTGAGAGCGGATCACTGCGAGCGGGAAAGAGGTGTTGCACGGGAGCCGCAGGCATCGGCTCTGCGGTCTTCCAAGAGGGTATCTCGCCCCGATGACGGAGAACCACCCGCGGCCCGCGTTGGTCCTTCTCCACGACGCCGCGAGAGCGACGATAGCTACGCGCTCCGCTCCGGCTGGAGTATGAATACCCTGTCGTCGGGGGCCGGGCGGGATATGGCGCGGAACCCAGCATCCCCATCCCGAATGCCGCATGTCACCATGGCAACACGAGATAAGACAATGCCGCGCGATGGACCCTGCCGCGAGGCAGAAGCGCGATGTCCTTCACGTCTCGCTATTCGAGAAGCGGAAGCATTTGTCATGGTGGAAATTGGCGAAGATTCTTCTCGTCGATAATGATCCTCGAGAAGATCGGCAGGGCCTGCGCTCGGGCGGAGCGCGCTCGCGGCCAGAGGCGGGTAGCGATGCAAAGGTGACTTTCACCGGCTTGGATATGGCCGGTCACCGCAGCAAATCTGAAAATGAAATCAGTGGTGCCCAGAGCCGGCATTGAATGGCTCTATATCTGGTCATCAGGCCGTATCAGTTAAAATCTTCGCCACTGATTCTAAAGGGTGTTGCTGTTTCGTTCGGCCTCACGCACAATCATCCAGTATCACAGAATACTAAATCTAGGGGTGGACTGAAAGGTGGACTGGTGCGGGCCTCAAATCGACTGAGCGCGAAAGGGGCGGCGGCTCTTGCCCCCGGCAAGTATGCCGATGGGGCTGGGCTGTGGCTGTTCAAGGATGAGGCGTCGCGCGGCAAGTGGGTGTTGCGCGTGACAGTCCATGGCAAGCGCCGCGAGATGGGCCTTGGAGCGTTCCCCGCGGTGTCTCTGGCAGAGGCGCGGCGAAGTGCCGAGGCAGAACGTGCAAAGGCGCGGGCTGGGCTGGATCCAATCAAAGAGCGGGAGCGCATCCGACGCGAGGCTGCCCGCAATCTGCACCTGCTGAATGATATTTCCCTTGATGCCTTCGAGGCGAGGAAGGCAGAGTTGAAAGGTGACGGTGCGGCCGGGCGCTGGTTCAGCCCGCTCGAAATACACGTTCTGCCGAAGCTGGGCAGGGTGCCGGTGGCGGATATTGACCAGGTGGATATTCGCGACTGCCTCGCCCCGATCTGGCACACCAAGGCGGAGACCGCGCGGAAGGCGCTCAATCGCCTGCATATCTGCCTTCGCCATGCGGCCGCGCTCGGATTGGACGTTGATTTACAAGCCCCCGAGAAGGCCCGCGCGCTGTTGGGAAAACCGCGTCACAAGGCAGAGAATATCCCCGCACTTCCTTGGCAGGAGGTGCCTGTCTTCTACCAAAGCCTTGACGATGGAGCCGTTACGCACCTCGCCCTACGGCTGCTGATCCTGACGGGCGTTCGGTCGGGGCCGTTGCGCTTCCTTCACGAAAGCCAGATCAACGGAGATGTGTGGACGGTGCCAGCCGAGGCCATGAAGGGGCGGAAGGATGCCACGGCAGATTTCCGGGTGCCGCTGTCGCCGGAGGCCTTGTCCGTCATCGAGGAGGCCCGCCGCCATGCGCGTGACGGCTTCCTGTTCCCAAGTGTTCGCAAGGGCGTCATCTCGGACGCTACCATGTCTCGCATGATGGAGCGTCGCGAAATGGCTGAGCGTCCGCACGGCTTCCGGTCCAGTCTTCGCGACTGGCTGGCCGAAGCAACGGATGCTCCGCACGAGGTGGCGGAAACCATGCTGGGGCATGTCGTGGGTGGCTCCGTGGAGCGTGCCTATCGGCGCACTGACTTCCTTGAGCAGCGCCGGGCCTTGCTGGCGCGCTGGGCGCAACACGTTACGGGTCAATCCGGGCAGGTGCTAAAGATGGTGAGGGATAAGATTTGAGCTACGGATACAGTGAAGGATACGGCGGGCTTTCCTCTCTCGACTATTGGCGCTTGGCGGATGAGCTTTCTGTGATCGATGCAGCCATCCTCATTACGGGCAACGACCCTGCCGAGAAGAAAGATGACCGTGACGAGCATGGATACATTATCGGGGAATCGCAGCGTCGCAATTACGAGGGATATGAGGCGGTGTTCAAAGCACTGCGGCTTGCTGTTCTTTCAAATCGTTTACGTGCAACTGTTGCGCTTCGTGCGCGTGATGAGATTTCTATCGATGACAGCTACAACGTTATGGGGGAAATACTACCACGTCGGACCGTGGTTGATGCCAATGCGGATGAGGTGGTGATAAAGTTTGATACCCTTATTCGAGCATCAGGCTACCAGACGTCTATCTTTTCCAACCGATCACTTGCCACGCTGCACAATGCCACAACGCTCTACGTGCTCAAGGAACCCGCGTGGGACGAAACTACCATTCTGGTGGATGATTTAAAGGCTTGGCTTTCGTCTAAGGGCCTCGCCCCCGCGTTCTTCTTTCCGCAAGGCCGACCCGAGGGCTTCAGGGATTCCACCCATCCGCGATACTCGCCAAAGCTCGCGTGTGCGGTGGCGGCCTGGGAAGAGGTTAAGAAACCGAAACCGAATATGAGCGCGAAAGCGACCGTCGAAGAGTGGGTCAAAGCCAATGCGGTCCGATTTGGCATGGTAGGATCGGACGGTGTTCCCGCTTCAAAAGCGGTGTCAGAGGTGTCCGCTGTTGTGAACTGGGCAACTGGTGGTGGGGCTGTCCCAACCCATACAGGGACTGAGCCTTGTGATAATCAAGTAATTGTTAGCGTTGAGAATTTTGGCGTGGTGCGCAACGCATCAGACGAAGGGATTCCTTTCTAGCTTCCGCAAATTTTCAGGTGGTAGCCTGCTGGCTGAACCAACTTCGGTAGTTTGGCTCGCTACCTGTGGCGATGTTTTGCTAACCTGCCCAGCTATTCGTTCACGCTCTGTTTCGCCACCCTGTCAGCCAGTATCAACCCGAATACAGGCTGACCAATGGCTCGCATCGAAACTCAGGCCCTGCGCGATAGCACGGCCATCCCTGTTGACCCGCTTCTGACCGCACGGGAAGCCGCCCCGGTTCTCGGCGTGAGCGTTCCGACGTTCTGGCGGCGCGTGGCGGATGGCACGGTCCCGAAGCCGATCAAGCTAGGGGCTCTTTCGCGCTGGCCCCAATCGGAAATTCTCGCCGTAATCGAGAAGGCGAAAGCCGCTCGAACCGCCGCCTGAAAACCGCCACCCCGAGGCATGGGGCGGCGGCGATATTCTCTTGCGGCTGTGGGAACAGTCCAAGAATAGCGCCCAGCGCCCCGGCCTGCAATCTTCGAGGCCGAGCATGGCTCATTTCACGATCTATCCCGAAGGCTCGCCGCCTTTCTCGGCTTTCATCGAAGGCCGCGAATTGTGGGCGATGGAGAACCTTATGCGCGCCGGGGAAAAGGGTTGCACGCCTATTTCCAATCCGGGGCCGCGCTGGAGCGCCTATGTCCACAAGCTGCGCAAGATGGGCGTTCCCATTGAAACCCGGCACGAAGCGCACGGCGGACCATATCCCGGCAACCATGCCCGCTACATCCTGAAAGCCCGCGTGGTGAAGGGCGGTGCCGCATGATCGAACTGGGCACCATCCGCAAGAATGCGCGGGAGGAAATCCGCTTCACGGTGGAGACCTTCAAGGGTGTGGAGTTGGTGAATGCCCGCGTCTGGTATCTCCACGCGTCCGGGGAATATCGCCCCGGCAGGCAAGGCATCGCCTTTCGCCTGGAACTGCTGGGCGAGGTGCTGGAGGCGCTGGGCAAGGCCCGCAAGGCGGTGCTGCAATGACCCGCCTACAATGGATCTACCTGCGCCGCCTTCATGGGCTAACCGAAGCTCAGGCATCGGCAATTGCTGCCCTGTTCTGGGGGGCTGCGCAATGACAGAGGCCCAGCGCATCACGGCGGCGCTGCAAGGGCGCTGGCATGGCCGCTATGGCTTGGCCCGTTGCCCGGCGCATGGCGACCGCAACCCCAGCCTGTCGCTGTCTGACGGCCCGTCCGGACGGCTGCTGGCCCACTGCAAGACTGGGTGCAGCTTCGCGGCTGTGATGGACGCCCTGCGCGGCCTTGGCATCGTGGAGGGCAGCGGCACCGTTCCCCAGACCGATCCGGCCGAACTGGCCCGCTATCAGGCGGAGCAACGCCGGGAAGCCGAGAAGCGGGAACGTCAGGCGCTCACCGTCTGGCGGGAGGCGGAACCGATCGGTGGCACGCTCGCAGAAACCTACCTTCGCGGCCGGGGCATCACCTGCGCGCTGCCCGAAAGCCTGCGCTTCCATCCCGCGTGCTGGCATCCCACCGCCCAGCGCCTTCCGGCAATGGTGGCGATGGTGGAGGGTACCGACCGTTTCGCGGTGCATCGCACCTACCTGCGGGCCGATGGCAGCGGCAAGGCGGAGGCGAACCCGGCCAAGGCCATGCTGGGGGTAGTCACCGGAGGCGCTGTGCGAGTCGCTGAGGGCAACGGGCCGCTTGTAGTAGCGGAGGGCATTGAAACCGCTCTCAGCCTCTCCAGCGGGCTCCTGCGCGCCCCGGCGACGATATGGGCCGCGCTCTCCACCTCCGGCATGACGAGCCTGCACCTGCCGCCTGCGCCGGGCCGGCTGACCATCGCCACAGATGGTGACGCACCGGGCCGAGCTGCTGGCCATGCGCTTGCCGAACGCGCCACCGCCTTGGGCTGGACCGTCAGCCTGCTTCCCGCGCCGGAGGGGCGCGACTGGAACGACATTCTCACCATGAAAGGGGCCAGCGCATGAACGCCATGCCCGAACCGATTCCCTTTAAGGCCGAATGGCCTGACGCCGATTTGCGCCTGCTGCGCGCCGACCTGCCCGAACCGCCCGCACTTCCCCTTGATGATGTGTTCTCACCGGGCTGGGGCGCGTGGATGCGCGACGCGGCGGCATCGAAAGGCGCGCCCGCCGATTATGTCATGGCGGCGCTTCTGTCGGTCTGCGCTTCGCTGGTGGGCAACACCCGCTGGCCGTCGCCCTGGGCGGGATGGGCAGAGCCGCCCGTGGTTTGGTCCGTCATCATCGGCCTGCCGAGCGCCGGGAAGAGCCCCGCTATGGATGCCGTTCTGGTGCCATTGAAGCGGGTGGAGCGCGAACTGCGCGAGGCGGCACAATCGGCCCTGACAGATTGGCGGGGGAAGGCCGAGGTTTCCAAACTGGCGGAAAGCGCCTGGAAGGAAGCGGTCAAAGCCGCGATCAAATCCGGGGATGAGCCGCCCGCGCGGCCGTCCAGCGCCGATCCGGGAGCCGAGCCGCCAATGCCCCGCCTCGCTGTCTCTGATGCCACGGTGGAGAAACTGGCGGTCATCATGGCGGGTCAGCCGCGCGGTACCTTCATGGCCCGTGACGAATTGGCCGGTTGGCTGGGGAACATGAGCCGATATAGCGGCGGATCGGACCGGCCGTTCTGGCTGGAAGCCTACGGCGGGCGGTCCTTTTCGGTCGAACGCATGGGGCGCGACCCGGTCTATATCGACCGGCTGACGGTTGGCGTTCTTGGCGGCATCCAGCCCGACCGCCTGCGCAGCCTGCTGATGAAATCGGATGATGATGGCCTGCTGGCCCGCTTCCTGCCGGTCTGGCCAAACCCCGCCCCGGTCAAGCGCCCGGACGCGGCGCACGATGATAGCTTTCTCGATGCCGCCCTGCGCCGCCTTCTATCGCTGGCGATGCCGACCGATGAGGCAGGGCACATTCGGCCGTGGTTCGTGCCCTTCGATGACGCCGCCCGCGACCTGCTGGACAGGTTCCGTCAGTCTGTCAGGACGTGGGAGGCGGATGCAGAGGGGCTGCTGCTGTCCTTCATCGGGAAGCTGCCGGGGCTGGCTGTCCGCCTGTCGCTGGTGCTGGCAATGATGGAATGGGCGGCCGGGGAAGCTGGAGAGCCGCATATTATCACTGCCGACCATTTCGGACGGGCCGGGCATCTGGTGGCGGAATACCTGCTGCCGATGGCCCGCCGCGCCTATGCTGAGAATGCCGGGGGCAAGACGCATCGGGCGGCCCGCGCGCTGGCTGCCCTGATCCGCGAAGAAGGGTGGCACAGCTTCACTGCGCGCGATGTGCGCCGCAAACAGCGAATGCACCTTCAGGACATGGACGCCATAAACCCTGCGCTGCGGATGCTGGAGACCGCCGATCTGATCCGGCTGATCGAGGTGCCGCCGGGATCGAAGGGCGGCGCACCGAAAAGGCTCTATTCGGTCAACCCCGCCGTGCATGAGGTGGCGGCATGAGCATCTGGCTCGAAGCGGCGAAACAGGCGCGGTGCCAAACTGACAGAACTGACAAAACCCTCTCAATCCACGCAAACCCAACCACGCGCGCTGACGCCCCTGCCGAGGTTCCGTCAGTTCTGTCAGTTCGTCAGTTCAAGCGGGATAGTCATTCCAGTCCCGGCGCCTCGCCACGTGCACTCACCACTTCAGGGCAGGATGATGACGATATGTTCCGGCATGGCCGATCCATCGCCGGGAATCCGGTCACATGGACAGGTCGCATCATCCGGCTCGATGAGTGGCGCCAGCTTTCGGCATGGGACCGCCACGGGCCGGATGGCCGGTTGTTCTGCGGCATCTGCCGGGCGTGGGTAGCGGCCGACAGTTTCCCGCATTGCCACGGTGAGAACGGAGGTGCGGCATGACCGTTCACGCGTCCACATTGGACATGGAGAAACTGCGCAAGGTCCGGGCGCTGATGCAGGGCGGCAAGACCGAAGGTGAGCGGCGGGCCGCCCGGGGGAGAGCGGAGGCGCTGGCATCCCGCGCAGGTATGACGCTGCAACAGGCGCTGTCCAGACTGGACGCCCCATCTCCTGCTGCGTCACAGGCGGGCAATCCCTTCGCGGGGTTCGCGGATTGGATGGAGGAGCGGGAACCGGGCTACAAGGCCCGTGAGGCGGCCCGTCGTGCCGAGAAGGAAGCCCGTCGCCTCGCCCGCTGCCGGGAGTTGCTGGCCGTCTACGGATCGGAGGACGCGGTATTCGCGCCGACCGATCTGGAGGCCGCCTTGCGTGATGCCCTCGCCCCGCTGGCCGATGAGGAACGCAGGGGGCTCTACGGATACCGGGACTTCCGCTATTGCGACGGACCAACGCCGGAGATGTGGCAGGCCATGCGCGGCGCTGTCCGCGTCCCGGAGACGGTGCAGGAGGCATGGGCGGCCTACCAGGCGCATGAGGCCCGCACCGATGACCGGATCGCCTTCTGCCCCGACTACACGCCGTGGGAGTGGGAGGAAGCCTGGCGCTCCGCATTGGTGCATCTGCTGGACACGCTACGCACGCCCACCGCCGAAGGCATCGCCGCCCGGCTGGCATGGATGGACGATCTGGCCAATCAGGAGTTCACGCGCGGTATCGACGCGGACAAGGCGCTCATCACCGCATTGCGGGCGGACTTCGCCAGCTTCACGGCATCCGTCCAGACTGGACGGGTCAGAACCGGCGACCGCCGCGCTGCCGTGCTGGATCTGCTGGCCACAGAGCCCGGCCTGTCGGATCGGGAGATTGCGCGACGGGTGGGATGCAGCCCGCAGACCGTGGGGAACTGGCGCAGGAGGGCGGCATGACCATGTCATCTCCTCGCGACCCTTTCCCGTCAATGCCTTCGCCCGCCTGTAACCCCCATTTTAGACGCAGGGAGGCATGATGCCCGGACCTGACCCGTTCGGCCTGTCCTATGAGGAGAACGAGCACGGCCGTCCTGTCGTCATTGCCGAGATGTGGACAAGCCGCCTGCCGCCTTTCACGGGCTGCCCCAGAACCCGCCTTGCCCGCGCCCGTGCCGTGCTGGCCAACCTCAAGCGCGATGGCTGGACCTGCCCACGCTGCGGCCGTCCCGTGCCGCTCTATCGTCGCGCCGATGCCGTCTATTGCTCCACCGGCTGCCGCAAGCGTGCCATGCGGGAGCGCAAGGCATGACCGGAGCCGAGCTTGCCGCCATCCGCAGGGCTGCCGGACTGTCGCAGGGGGTTCTCGCCCAGCGCGTGGGCATTGGACGACATGCCGTCAGCTATTGGGAGTGCAAGGCTGAGGTGGACCGCAGCGCATGGGCGGTGCGGCGCATGGCTGAGGTGCTGACGCTGCCGGATCAATCTGACATCAAACGCGCGCCCGTGGGATGGGCTGAAAGGATGGCGGCACAGGATCGGGCACGGGAAGCCGCCTTCATGGCACAGGTGACGGCTTGGGAGGCACGGGATGCCCAGCGCCGGGAAGAACAGCGGGCAAAGCTCCAGGTGCGCTGCAAGGCCCGGACGCGGAAAGGCACGTCCTGCCGGTGCAAGTCGGAACCCGGCAAAAAGCGGTGCAAGTTTCACGGCGGCATGTCCACGGGGGCGAGGACGCCGGAGGGGCTGGAACGCATCCGTGAAGCACAGCGGCGGCGCTGGGCACGCTGGAGGGCGGAGAAGGACAGCCGGGACTGAGCATCGCTCTGCGCCGAAACCCGCAAGAAATTGCGGGAATTCAGAGGCCGCAGATATGCAAGGTTTCACCCATGTTCTGCCGGGATGGGGTTGATAAAAGTTGACCCGCTCGATTCGGGGCCTCGTCATGGGGTGATAGTGGCCACCTGCCGCAATCGGACAGCAATACGCGCCCGCGTGGGGATGGGCTGATACGGCAATCCTGCGCGCTGGGCGCTGACGGGTTTTCAGGAGCCATTGCGCAGGGGATGGGCTGATAGCATGTGCTGGGCGCTGGGCGACCAATACACGCCCGTGCGCCCGCATGTCATGGGCTGTCAGGGCCTGCCGGGTGCCACCCTGAGATTACCCTAACATCGGCAGCCCGCCCTATGGGGTGTTTGTGGCTGCCGGATTTCAGGAGTCGCCTTAGCTCACAGGCAGTCGGCGACGAAAGCCGCAACCTTGTCGATGGCGACGCCAAATTTGTGCTGGGTCCAAAAGACCTTCCGGCGCTCAGAGTCGAACGTGTATAGTTCCTTTGCCCCCTCAGGATAGGTAACTAGAACGCTCACATATCCCGCATCGGTTGCGTCGATTACGACCACATGCCCACCCTGCGCGCGGGCTGAGCTCATGCCAATAACGTCCCGGATCAGAATGTCCGGCTCCTTGTTGATGAGAACAAGCTGAATCTCCCCCTTGGAGATACCGTCTTTCTCCCATTTCGCTTCGGGACTGAATGGTCCGACGGGATAGAAGCCGTATCCTGCGGAGGCGCCACAGGAAAACAATGTCTCCGATTGGCTAGGGTGCGCGACCGAAACCAGTGCGGTTGCAAGGGCCGCCATGGCAAGCGCTCTCATGCCACCCTCCCGCCCAACGCCACGCCCGGTCCCGTCGCCACCTGTCCGCTTTCGAGGAACTGGATGCCCTGGGATTCAAGGGCCTTGCGGATTGCTTCCACGGTTTCATGCCGACCGGAAACCAGCCCCTTGGCGGCATCCATCCTTTGGATGGTCGGGTAGCTGACGCCTGATGCTTCGGCCAAGTCAGAAGCCGTCCAGCCGAGCAGGGCGCGGGCGGCGCGGATTTGTTCACCGTTCACTGTCCACCTATAGAAAAACTATCAGTAACGACAGAAAACCTATTGATAGGCTGCCTATCTTGATGTATAGATAATCTATCACAAGAGATAGAGCAATCGCCATGACCTACGACCGCTCTGCCATCATGAAAGCCGCCTGGACCATCGTGCGCCGCTTTGCCCGTTCGCGGGAGCCGCTGCGCCAGAAGCTCGCCCGCGCCCTGCGCTGCGTGTGGTGGGATGCCAGGCAGGCCGCCGCCGTCGCTGCCCGTGTCGCGGCGGAGATGGCTCGTATCGCCGCCGCCGTCCGCCCGGCTGAGGAAGTCCGCGCCGAAATCTTCCTGATCGAGTGCAAGGACCGGCTGGAGCCCTGCGACTGGCGCCGCCTCGATGCCCTGCGCGCGGAACTGCGCGCCGCTGCCTGACCCGCGCCCCGGCGCAACCAATCCCCGACTATCGCTCTAGAAAGGAGCCCGACATGCGTAACCCCATTCCGGGGAACGGCCTCGGCTTGCCCGCTGCCGCCCTTCACGAAATCCACGACTGCCTCGCGCTGGCGCTGGACGCGACCGAAAGCCGCCACCCGTTGCCCCAGCCGATCCGGGAGGCCCGGAGCTACATGCGGGCCGCGCTGCGCCACACGCGCAACCTGATGAATGGGGGCGGGATGGCGACGCACAGCGGGGAGACCCGGTCATGAAGCGGCGCACCCTCGTTCATGCTGCCGTTGCGGTCCCGCTGGCAGGCTTCATCCAACGTCATGCCTTCCCGGATGCAGAGGCTCGCCCGCTACCGCCCGGGCGGTGGCAGGGGGCCAGCGCCGCCGCCACCCCTCAAGAGGAAACGCCGGTCATGCAGTGGTTCCGGCGCTGGCAGGAGGCAACCGTGGCGCTCAACAGCCGGGATATGACCGACGAGGAATTCCAGTTGGCGAACGAGGACCGGATCGCCATTGAAGACAGCCTGATGGCTATCCCGGCAGAGAACGCCCGCGACTTCACAGCCAAGGTCTACGCCTATACCAATCGCGGCGAGGTGGGGCTGCCGAACCACAATGAAGCCCCGGAGCTTTGGGCTGAGGCCCGCGCGCTTTTGTTCAACGCTGGCACCATCGTTCACCGTGCATCTCATCCGCAGGAGGATCGGGCATGATTACCGGCAAAGACATTGCCCATATCGACAGGCCCGAACGGGCTGTGAGCTTCGCCTATACCGTCTCCAGCCTCGTCACGGCCGCGCGGCTCGCGCTGGAGGTGGACACAGGCAATGATGATGCGGAGATGCAGAAGTGGGCCGCCGTGCGCACGCTGGAACTGGCTGAGGTGTTCATGGGCGCTGTCATCGACGGCATGGAAATGTCGGGGATGAAATGAGCGACGGGAGCGAGGAGAGAGGCATGGGACACACCCAGCCGGACGAAAGCCCACTCCGGGCGATGTATCGACGCTGGCAGGAGGTGAAGGCAGGCCACCGGGCAACGGACGACGAGGATGAGGAGGACAGGCTCTTTGATGAGATGCTTGACCTTGAGCAGCGAGCCGCGGATTTCGAGCCGCAGACCATGGAAGACATGGCTTTCAAAATCGTCTTCGCGGACGACAACGGCGACATGGACATGAACATCCACCAGACTGCGCTTGTCGCGAGGGCCTATCGCATCGTGGGCATCGAGCCGCTGGACAGGTTCGGCAAGTCGCTCTGACAACATGAGGGCAGCGTGCCTTCATCGCCACAGACTGACGGCCCCGCCCAGCGCGGGGCTTTGGCCATTCTGGACGGGCGCTTAGGTTCCTCCCGACATATGAGGAACCAAATTGATTCGATCTGTTTTTGTGTGCGCGTTGGCACTGGTTTTCGCCATTGGACTTTCGGCCCCGGTTTCAGCGCACGGTGGCGGGTGCAGGAAGTCATCCCCACCGGGCAAGTGCTGTCACATGGACAACAAGCGCGGCGAGGTGCACTGCCACTGAGGTAGGAGCCTAGCGTCTCTGGGCTTTGCGCCAATCCCACGGCATCTGGAACTCACCCGCCCATATCCCGCGCTGGGCGGCACGGGCTTCCCGTTCGTCGTCGTCATAGGCCCGGGAATAGCGGCGATAGGCGACGGCCCATCCGTTCGCGACCATCCAGCGGTTCACGTCCGTTCCGCGCACCGCGCACACCGCAACGATGCGGCCGTATTGATCAACGTCCTTCTCGGCACAGGAGACAGGGGAACGGTCGATGAAACCCGCCAGGGCATTCGCGGCCTCTGTCCCGCATCGCCATTCCTTGCCTCCGCTCTCGCACCGCTGCCGCCCCTCCGGGCTGTCGATGCCATGCAGCCGGATGCGCTGACCGTGTATCTCGATTGTGTCGCCGTCGATGACGCTCGCGGTCCCTGCGATGGTGGCGGGGGCGGCGTTCGCAATGGGCGCGGCAAGTAGCGCGATGAGGGCAAGGGCGTATTTCATGCCGCCACATAGGATGCCGGGTATTGCTCCCGCAAGCGGCGACGGAGGGGGGTGGTTAAGGTGCGTGGCCAGTGCAGCCCATCACACCCGCGCTCAGGTTCTCGTGCGCACCTGCGATTCAGGAAAAGGCAGCACCGGGGGGGGGGTGATTGGCGTCCGGGTTCGGTACCCGCTCTGACGACCCGCGCCCCTCTCACGCGCAGATTTTTTCGTCCGGTTGAATTTGCGCACTGCGGACTTCGGCCCGGTCGGGACGAGGTTCGGGCACGGGCCGAAGTCTCACACGGTATCGAGACGTATCGGGCAAGCGCGCGCCGAAAGGTGGCCTGAAGGGTGGACTGAGAAAACGATAGTCCACTCAAGTCACTGATATTATTATGTTTTCGTGATTTTAGTGGTGCCCAGAGCCGGAATCGAACCAGCGACACGCGGATTTTCAATCCGCTGCTCTACCAACTGAGCTATCTGGGCACCGTCCGGTGGGCTCGCCCGCCGGTGGAGCGGTGTTTAAGTGAGGGCGGAGAGACTGTCCAGAGGCAAATGCCGGTCAATGGCGGATTTCTTTCGGCTCCGCCACGGACCCTGTTTCGATGTCATCCTCGTCCGGCGCGTCCTCTTCCGTGGCGGGAATCGCATAGGCGCCGGTCAGCCATTTCCCAAGGTCGATGTCGGCGCAGCGACGCGAACAGAAGGGGCGGTATTTCTCCACCGCAGGCTTTCCGCAGATCGGGCAGGGCATGGCAGCCTCCTCAGGCGAGGCCGGACACCAGGGGCAGGCGCTCGCGTTTGCGTTGCAGTTCGAAATTGCCCAGCGGCGTCCATCCGGCCAGGCTGGTCTCTCCACCCTCTGCCCGGAAGGCGGCGCGCAGAACCTGCTCGAGCGCCGTCCGGTCCTTTTTGGGCATGGGCGCGAAATCGACGAGGATTTGCCCGCCAAGCCCCTTGAGCCGGAGCAGGCGTGGCAGTTCACGGGCAGCGGCAATATTCGCCTTCAGGCCAGCGGCGGGGCTGGTGTCGCCCCCGGTATTCACATCGACGGCGACGAGCGCCCGTGTCGGTTCCACATGGAGATTGCCGCTTCCCGGAAGAACGGCAGTCGGCAAAAGAACCTCCGCGATCTGCTCCTCCACCCCGAAGCGGACAAAGGCACCGACCGCATCGTCCACCTCATCGGCGGGCGGGTCGGACCAGTCGCGCCAGGCGATGTCCCAGGCGCCGGCGCCCTCCACCAGCAGCTCCGGGCCGCCGGTGGTATCAGCGATCACCGCCTCGGCAAGGCCACGCATGGTGGCGATATCCTCGGCGATCTCTTCCTCTTCCGCGCGGGCGGCAGCGGTGCGGAGCACGAGACCGAAATCCTCCGGCGCACCCTCCATCGCTGTTTGCGCGATAGCGGTCAGCGCCTCGCGCACATCGGTATCATGGATGGCGCGGGAGACGTTGAGGCCCGGCGCGCCGGGGGTCACGATGGCGAGGCGGCTCTTGAACAGCAGGCGGGTACCGACCGGCACGGCCTTGCCGGGCTCCGCCCAGCCGGTGACCTGGACAATGAGGCTCTGACCGGGGGAAAGGCCGCCCGCCTGCCGGAGGAAGCCCTTCTGCCCATCGGGCAGGCGCAGGAAGACACCGCCCTGACCCTTCATCTGACGATCGACGATGCCCCGGCAGATCGCGCCCGGTTGGAGGCCCGCATCTTCCGCCGGATCGACAAGGAAATCCTCAAGCCTGCCGTCGATGAGCAGGGCGGCGGCGGGCCGGCCCTGCCAATGGTCGAGCAGGATCACACGTCCCTTCATGCCGCCTCCCGTAGCGATAAGCCCGCGGCGGTAAGAAGCTGCGCCGTTTCCGCCACGGGGAGGCCGACGACGCCGGTGAAGGATCCTTGCAGCCAGGGAATGAACGCCCCCGCGCGGCCCTGGATCGCATAGGCTCCGGCCTTGCCCTCCCATTCGCCGCTGGCAAGATAGCCGTTCAGTTCGGCGTCCGAGAGTCGTTTCATCTGCACGGTCGTTTCCACGACCCGCTCCCACAGACGTTCGCCACGGCGGACAGCGACAGCGGTGATGACGTTGTGCCGGCGCCCTGCAAGGGCAACCAGGAAGGCTGCCGCCTCCGCCGCATCGGCGGGCTTGCCGAGGATCCGCCGTCCTAGGGCCACCGTGGTATCGGCGCAGAGCACGACATCCTCCGGCGCTGCGGTCACGGCAGCGGCTTTCTCCCGCGCCATCCGGGCGCAGTAGGGCCGCGGCAGTTCGCGGGCACGGGGGGTTTCGTCGATGTCGGGGGGGAGGATCGCATCGGGACGAAGCCCGAGCTGCGCCAGAAGTTCCTTCCGGCGCGGGCTGGCCGATCCGAGGATCAGGCGCATTACTTGAAGCGGTAGTTGATCCGGCCCTTCGACAGGTCGTAGGGCGTCATCTCAACCTGAACGCGGTCGCCGGCAAGAACGCGGATCCGGTTCTTGCGCATCTTTCCTGCCGTATGAGCGATGATTTCATGGCCGTTCTCCAGCTCGACCCGAAACGTCGCATTCGGCAGGAGTTCCTTCACGACGCCGGGAAATTCGAGCAGTTCTTCCTTGGCCATGTTCACTCCAATAGGGATCGCCCGCAAAAATCGCGGGCAGGGGATAGATGCTCCCATTTGCGGGGAATTTCAAGCGGGGAGTTGCGGCAAGGCGAAAAGAAACCGGCTTCCCGTGGAAGCGGTTCATTTCGGGGCAGGATGCCGGGAGCGGGCCCGCCGGTCAACAGCCCCGTGTCGGCCCGGTGTCGCTTTCCCGCCGAGAAGCGTCGGACGGACGGCATCGGCCCGCGCGGCGGCATAGCATGGTGCCAGCATCTTCCTGCACAGGACGCGCATCATGAAGACCCATGTCAGAGCCCTTGTCGTCGGTGGTGGCGCCGTCGGCACAGCCATTGCCTATCACCTCGCCCGCGCGGGATGGGATACCATGCTGCTGGAGCGGGATGAGCTGACGTCCGGCTCCACCTGGCACGCGGCGGGGCTTCTGCCGCTATTCAACATGGGCTACGCGACCAGCCATATCCACGACTACTCTGTCCGCTTCTACAAGACGCTGGAGGAGGAGACGGGCCTGAACCCCGGCTTCGCCATCGTCGGCAACCTCCGCATGGCGCAGACGGAGGCGCGGATGGATGAGTACCGGCTCTATTCCGCGACGGCGGAGGCAGTCGGCATCGAACATGTGTTCCTGACCCCGCAGCAGATCGCGGAGCGTTGGCCGCTGGTCCGCGCCGAGGATCTGAAAGGTGCGCTGTTTCATCCGACGGATGGCTATATCAACCCCGCCGATGTGACACAGGCTATGGCGCGGGGCGCCCGGCTCCACGGCGCCACGATCGAGCGGCGCTGGCAGGTGGATGGCTACCGCTGGACGGGACGGGAATGGATCGTGACCGCGACGAAGATGGTGGAGCGGGGCGGCAACCTCGTCCCCTCGGAGGAGCGGGTGGAGATTACCGCAGAACATGTGGTAACCGCGACGGGCAACCATGCGCAGCGCACGGCGCGGCTTCTGGGCCTCAAAATTCCTGCGATCCCGGTCGAGCATCAGTATATCGTAACGGAGCCTGATCTTGCGCTGGTGGACTGGCGGAGGGCAGGAAACCCGGAACATCCCGTCCTGCGGGATGCGGATGCGAAATGGTATGTCCGGGAGGAGCGCGGGGGCTGGATCCTCGGCCCCTATGAGCGGGGCGCGCCCGCGCGGTTCGCCTATGATGTGCCCGAGAGTTTCCGGGCAGACCTGTTCCCGCTCGCCCTCGACCGGATCGAGGAGGAGTATGCCGCCATGCTCCACCGCATTCCGTCGTCCGAGGCGGCGGGGCTGAAGGACGATTTCAACGGCCCCATCTGCTATACGCCCGACGGCAACCCGCTGGTCGGGCCCGCCCCGGGACTGCGCAACATGTGGCTGGCGGAGGGCTTTTCCTTCGGTATCACGGCGGCGGGCGGAACGGGCCACTACCTCGCGCAGCTGATGACGGCGGGGGAGGCGGAGATCGACATGGCGAGCCTCGATCCCCGCCGGTACGGCGACTGGATGACCACCGAATATGCCGTCCGCAAGAACGAGGAATGCTATGAGCATGTCTTCATTCTCCACCACCCCGACGAGGAGCGGGAGGCGGCCCGTCCGTTGCGCACCGCCCCGGCCTATGATCGCCAGAAGGCGGCAGGTGCGCAGTTCGGCCAGGTCAACGGCTGGGAGCGGCCGAATTACTACGCGCCACCCGGTTTCGACGATCACGCCGCACGCAGCTTCCGGCGCGGCGGCTGGTGGCAATATGCCAGGGCAGAGGCGGAAGCGGTCCGGTCCGCGGCCGGGCTGATCGACGCCAGCGCCTTTGCCAAGCATCTTGTGCGCGGTCCGGGAGCGACGGCGTTTCTCGACTGGTTCACCACCAACCGGCTGCCGAAGGTAGGGCGGATCGGGCTGACCTATGCGCTCACCCCCACGGGCACCGTCCGGTCGGAATATACCATCGTGCGGCTTGCGGAGGATGCCTACTACCTCGTCTCTGCCGGGGCATGGGCGGCCTATGACGGCGACTGGCTGCGCAAATGCGCCGAGGACAGGGCGGCGGAGTTCGGCTGGATCGACATTCACGACATCACGACGCAATGGGGGGTCTTCGCGCTGGCCGGGCCTGCGTCGCGCGACATTCTCAAGGCGCTGATCCGCGACGCGGAGCCGGAAACCGCGCTGTCCAACAAGAGGTTCCCATGGCTTTCCATGCGGGAGGTGGAGCTGGGCATGTGCCCCGTCCGCGCCATCCGGGTGGCCTATACGGGAGAGCTGGGCTGGGAGCTTCACCATCCGATCGAGATGCAGACATACCTGTGGGACAGGCTGATGGAAGCGGGTCAACCGCATGGGCTGAAGCTGGTCGGCGCGCGGGCGCAGAACTGGCTCAGGCAGGAGAAATCCTACCGCGCCTTCGGAACCGAACTCGGCCGCGATGCGACCCCGCTGGAGGCGGGGGTGGAGCGGTTCGTAGACCTGTCCAAGCAGTTTCAAGGACGGGAGGCGATGGAGGCAGCCCCCCTTCGCGCCACCTGCGTCACCCTGCTGATCGACGGGCCGGCGGATGCGGATCCCTGGGGGCGCGAGGCGCTCTGGCGCGACGGACGTGTCGTCGGGCGGCTCACTTCCGGCGGGTGGTCGGTGGCCTTCGGGAAATCCATCGGCATGGGATATGTGGAGCCGGGTCTCGCCATGCCCGGCACGCGGCTGGACGTGCGGATGGGCGGCAAGCTCTGGCCCGCCGAAGTGACGCAGGACAGCCCCTACGACCCGGCGAACGCGCGCATCCGCGCCGACGGCTGAGTGTTCGAGCCCCGCCGGGCAGACGGGGATGGCTGCGGCAGAAGGAGAACCCCGGGACGGGGCGTGAAACCTGACGGGCGGGTATCGCGGCGGCCCCGCGGCTCCGGTGCCTTTCCTATCGGAATAGGCACTGGCTGGTCACATTCCGCGCAAACCCGCCGCAATCGCCCTGCTGACATTTGCTTGTCCCTGCGCCCGCGCATAGAAGCCTGAGGAATCGGTTTCGACCGAACAGGTGGGGCAATTCGGGGACAGGCATGCCGTCGCGCCTTCCGACCATGGTTATTTGCATGACCATCCTGATCGACGCGATCGGGATCGGCCTCATCCTTCCCGTCACGCCCGCGCTGCTGCGCGAGGTGACGCATGAGGGGCTCGCCAATGCCGCGATCTGGGGGGGCGTGCTCGCCGCGCTCTTTGCGGTGATGCAGTTCCTGTTCGGCCCGGTGCTCGGCTCCCTGTCGGATCGCTACGGGCGGAGGCCGGTGCTGCTCGTCTCGCTGCTGGTGGTGGCGCTCGACTACATGCTCATGGCGTTGGCTCATACGCTGACGCTGCTTGTCATCGGGCGGGCAATCGGCGGGTTGGCCTCCGCCACTCACGCAACGGCGGCGGCCTATATGGCCGACGTTTCCCCGCCAGAAGACAAGGCCCGGAACTTCGGCCTCATCAACGCGGCTTTCGGTCTCGGCTTCGTGCTCGGCCCGCTGGCCGGGGCAGGGCTGGCGGAATTCGGCACGCGGGCCCCGTTCTGGGCTGCAGCGGCACTGGCGGCGCTCAATGCAGTGATCGGGTATTTCGTCCTGCCGGAGACGGTGACCGACCGCATCCGCCGCCCCTTCGACATCCGGCGCGCCAACCCGTTCGGGGCCTTTCGCGCCATCGGGCGCCTGCCGGGCCTGCCGCGTTTCCTGATCGTCTATCTGCTCTACTGCATCGCGCTCTTTTCCTATCCGGCGGTCTGGCCCTTCTTCGGCGAGGCGCAGTTCGGCTGGAACAGCCGGATGGTGGGCATCTCCCTCGCCGTTTTCGGTGTCGGCATGGCAGTGGTGCAGGGCTTTCTGATTGCCCCGATGATCCGCCGTTTCGGAGACGGGCGGACCGTCGTCATCGGCATGTGCATTGACGTGGCCTCTTTCGTGGCGCTCGGCTTCATTACCAACGGCGCGCTGGCACTCGCGCTGACGCCGCTGACCGCGCTCGGCGGGGTTGTGGGGCCGGCGCTGACGGCGGTGATGTCCCGCCGGGCGAGCGACGATCAACAGGGGGAGCTTCAGGGCGTGCTGGCCAGTCTCAACGCGCTGAACATGGTGATCTCACCGCTGGTGATGACGCAGGTCTTTGCGCATTTCACCTCCGGGCGGACATCCATTCACCTGCCGGGAGCACCCTTCCTGCTCGCGGCGGTGTTGATGACGGTGTGTATCCTGCTGTTCGTCACGCGGAAGCGGCTGCTGCCCTTGGGCGATCGTGCCCGCCACGGCGGGAGCGCTTCCTAGCCCGGCGCGGTGAGGAGTCCCGGCGCGAGGCCATTCCTTGTCGTTCGGCAGCATCGGAACCCGATGTGGCCCATACCCCCCGCCAATCCCGCTCTTCACCGGAAACCCGCAGGCTCACGCAATGCCCGCGGCAGTAAAAAGCCCCGCCGAGGCGGGGCTTTCCTGTCACTCGTTCCGCGACTGGCGCTTGCGCTCATGCGGGTCGAGGTAGCGTTTCCGCAGGCGGATGATCTTCGGCGTGACCTCCACCAGCTCGTCATCGTCGATATAGGCGATGGACTGCTCGAGGCTCATGGTAACCGGCGTGGTCAGGCGCACAGCCTCATCCGTGCCGGAGGCGCGGACGTTGGTGAGCTTCTTGCCCTTCAGCGGGTTCACCTCAAGGTCATTGTCCCGGCTGTGCTCGCCGATGATCATGCCCTCGTAGACGGCTTCCTGCGCCCCGATGAAGAGCTTGCCGCGCTCCTCCAGGTTCCAGAGCGCATAGGCGACGGAAGTACCGTTCTCCATGGAGATCAGCACGCCCTGACGGCGGCCCTGGATCGCGCCCTTGTAGGGGGCCCAGCTGTGGAAGATGCGGTTGAGCACGCCCGTACCACGCGTATCGGTCAGGAATTCGCCCTGATAGCCGATCAGCCCGCGGGACGGCACATGGGCCACGATCCGCGTCTTGCCTGCTCCCGCAGGACGCATTTCCACCAGATCGCCCTTGCGGGTGCCGGTCAGCTTGTCGATCACCGCGCCGGTATAGTCGTCATCCACGTCGATGATGACTTCCTCGATCGGCTCCAGCCGTTCGCCTCCTTCTTCACGCAGGATGACGCGGGGGCGGGAGATGGAAAGCTCGAAGCCCTCGCGACGCATGTTCTCGATGAGCACGCCCATCTGCAACTCGCCCCGGCCAGAAACGACGAAGCTCTCGCCGCCCGGCGTATCCTCGACCTTGATCGCGACGTTCTGCTCCGCTTCCTTCATCAGCCGCTCGCGGATGACACGGGACTGCACCTTGCTGCCGTCGCGGCCTGCGAGCGGGCTGTCATTGATGCCGAAGGTGACGGAGATCGTCGGCGGGTCGATGGGCTGGGCGGGGAGGGCGGTCTCCACCTCCAGCGCGCAGAGCGTGTCTGCCACCGTGGCCTTGGACATGCCCGCGATCGTCACGATGTCCCCCGCTTCCGCGAGGTCGATCGGCTGTTGCGACAGGCCGCGGAAGGCGAGGATCTTGGAGACGCGGAACTGCTCGATCCGCTCGTTCGTGCGGGACAGCGCCTTGATCGTGTCGCCAGCCTTCAGCGTGCCGGATTCGACCCGGCCCGTGAGGATGCGCCCGATGAACGGGTCGGAGCCCAGCGTGGTGGCCAGCATGCGGAATGGCTCGTCCCGCCGCGCGACCTGCGCGGGGGCGGGCACATGCGCCACGATCAGGTCGAACAGCGCCGACAGATCCTTGCGCGGCCCGTTCAGCCCCATGTCAGCCCAGCCGGCGCGGCCGGAGGCATACATGGTGGGGAAGTCGAGCTGTTCGTCGGTCGCGTCCAGCGCGGCGAACAGGTCGAACACCTCGTTATGCGCCCGGTCGGGTTCGGCGTCGGGTTTGTCCACCTTGTTCAGCACGACGATGGGTTTCAGCCCCAGCGCCAGCGCCTTGGAGGTGACGAATTTCGTCTGCGGCATCGGCCCTTCGGCCGCGTCCACCAGCAGAACGACACCGTCCACCATGTTCAGGATGCGCTCCACCTCGCCGCCGAAGTCGGCGTGGCCAGGCGTGTCCACGATGTTGATGCGGATGCCTTTCCATTCGACGCTCGTCGCCTTGGCGAGAATGGTGATCCCCCGCTCGCGTTCGATGTCGTTCGAGTCCATCGCCCGTTCGGCGACGGCCTGGTTCTCTCGGAAGGCCCCGGATTGTTTGAGAAGCTCGTCCACCAGCGTCGTCTTGCCGTGGTCAACGTGCGCGATGATCGCGATGTTGCGAAGGTCCATGTACATTTCCCGGAAATATCGCGGCGGCATTAACGCTTCCCTGCGGAAAACGCCAGCGCAAAGGACAGGCGCGCGAAATAACGTTGCGCGGCGTGACGCTCAGGTCCGGGCAGATCCGGCTGCGTGGCGGAGGAGAATGGGAGTCGAACCCACCCGGGACAGGCTCGCTGCCCCAACCGGAGTTGAAGTCCGGCCGCCCCACCAGGGACGCTGCTCCTCCCAACGCAATGCAATCAGCGGCTCGCGGGCAATTGCTGGCGAAGTATTATGGTGTGAATTCCCATCTGGCAACATATCCGGCAACGCTGCTGTTGGCATTGAGGCGCTTTAAGGTTCCGCGCGGAGTCCGTTGCGCTTTCCTGACGCACCCTGCGACCCTGCCACGTGTCTGTGGCCGGTAGTTCTCTCGTCAGCTTACGCATCCCGGACTTTGCGGGTCCATCGGCAGCGGCCCGAAAAGATCAAGCCGGTGCGGGTTGATGCGCCGCAGATCTCCCCGCCGCAACGTGACGCCGTGCCGGTCGAAGAAATCGAGGATCTGGATCGCCACCTTCCGGCCGTTGTCCATCCGGTCGCGGAAGGCAGCTGCGGCGAAGCCGTCGGGAGAGGTGGCGGCCACATCGCGCGCGATGGCGACCATTTCGGCCACCGTCTCCCGCGTGAAGAAATGATCATGCGCCACCTGATCGACACGACCCGTCTTCTGCCCAAGTTTCAGGACACGCCGCACTTCCCGCTCATCCAGGCCGAACTGCGCGGCGAGGTCGCGGACCCGGGGCGGACGGAAGCGCGCCGGCCCTGTCAACTCCGGCAGGAAGCGTTCCAGCAGGTCCGCATCCGCGGGATCCAGCCGGATCTCGTGGCCGGGGAGACGCAGGAAGGCGCCGTCCTGTACGATGCGCCCTGCTTCCGCCTCCGTCCGCAGGAAGGCAAGGAACGGCTCCTTCGGCAGCCGGACAGGCAGGGCAAGGCGCAAGCGTTCGCGCCCCATGCCCTGCGCCTCCGGGTTCTCCGCGTGCCAGGCGCCGAGCGTCTCGATCAGCCCGGAAGCAAGCGCCTCCAGCCGTTCGCGACGCATCAGGACGCGCGTCTCGCCGCTGCCGATCGTCGGGGCCTCTACCGCCGCCGGCAGAAGGGCGCGATCCCGAAAGAATGGCTCAGCCGCGACGACGCCCGGCTCCGCCAGCAGCATGGCCGCCAGCGGATCGGCCGCTTCTGCCGCCCGGATGAGCGCCAGCCGCTCCGGTGTGCTCCGTCGGCGTTGCGGGGCCCGCAGGTCGAGAAGCCTGCCCCCACCGATCGTCCGCCGTGCCGACACGTCGCGCAGAATGAAGCTGTCCCCCACCGTCGCCGCCACAGGCCGGTCGAGCACGATCTGGCACAGCCCGGACCCGCCCGGCCGCAACGGGCCATCGAGCGGGATGATCCGCGCGTCAGCCTCCGCCGCGCCGGAGTGGAAGCGGGCCGGAAACCAGGTGCCGAGCGGCTTTGGCTCCTCCCCGAGCACGCGGAGCCGGGCGTCGATGCGTTGGGTCGGCGCGTGCAGGGCGGGGTCGACGAGCATGTCCCCCCGGTGGATCGCGTCGCGGGAGATGCCGTCGCCCGAGATGTTCACCGCACAACGCTGGCCCGCGCGCCCGGCCGTCGCCGCCCGGCTCTGAGCATGAATTCCCCGCACGCGACCGGAAAGGCCGCTGGGGCTGATGGTGACCGTATCTCCCGGCGCCACGCGGCCCGACACGACGGTGCCTGTCACCACCGTTCCCGCGCCGGTGAGGGTGAAGCTGCGGTCCACCGTCATGCGGAACAGCCCGGACTCCGCGCGCATCTGCGTCTCCGCCTCCGCCAGGATGAGCGCATGGCGCAACGTCTCCATCCCCTTGCCGGTCAGGGCGGAAACGGCGAGAATCGGCGCGCCAGCCAGCCCGGTGGGGGCGAGCAGGTTGGTGATCTCCTCCCGCCGGGCCTTCAGCAGCGGCTCCACCACCATGTCGCATTTGCTGATCGCCACAATGCCGCGCCGGATGCCCAGCAGGTCGAGGATCGCGAGATGCTCCCGCGTCTGCGGCATGATCCCGTCATCCGCCGCGATGACGAGCAGGGCCATGTCGATGCCCCCGGCGCCCGCCACCATCGTATGAACGAACCGCTCATGTCCCGGCACATCGACGAAACCCGTGACGCCGGCGCCCAGATCGGCATAGGCGAAGCCGAGGTCGATGGTGATGCCGCGGGCCTTCTCCTCCTTCAGCCGGTCGGTATCGACGCCGGTCAGCGCCCGGACAAGCGCGGTCTTGCCATGGTCGATATGACCCGCCGTGCCGACGATCATCGGAGAGCCGCCATGGCGCCGGTCAATGCCCCGTCTTCCTCAAGACAGCGCAGATCGAGGATCAGCGCCCCATCCGCGATCCGGCCCAGCAAAGGCCGGTCCAGCGCGCGAAGCGCTGCCGCCAGCCGCTCCGGCGCTTTCCCGTCCGGCCCCGTGAGCCGCAACCCCGCGGAGGGCAGCGTCTCGACGGGCAGGGCGCCGGAGCCGATCTGGCTCTCACACCCCGTTACCGCGGCCTGAAACCCCTCAGGCAGAAGGGCGGCGACATCCGGGCACAGCCGCTCCGCCTGCGCCCGGATCTCCGCCTCCCCCCGCCGCAGAAGGCGCAGGGTCGGCAACCGCTCCACCGCGCGGCCCGTGTCGGCATAGAGCCGGAGCGTGGCCGCCAGCGCGGCGATGCGTATCTTGTCGAGCCGGAGCGCGCGTTTCAGCGGGTTGCGATTGATGCGCGCGATCAGGTCGGCCCGCCCGACGATGAACCCCGCCTGCGGCCCGCCCAGCAGCTTGTCGCCCGAGAAGGTGACGATATCCGCGCCTTCCGCCACTGCCTCTCGCACCGTCGGCTCCGGCGGCAGGCCGAGCAGGGCCATGTCGATCAGCGTGCCGGAGCCAAGGTCGTTGACCAGCGGCACCCCCGCCCGGATGGCCAGCGGGGCAAGCTCCGCCGCAGTGACGGAGGCGGTAAACCCCTCGATCCGATAGTTCGAGGGATGCACCTTCAGCACCATGCCCGTCGCCTCGGTGACGGCGCTTTCGTAGTCGCGCAGATGCGTGCGATTGGTGGTGCCCACCTCGCGCAAGCGGACGCCCGCGCTTTCCATGATGTCCGGCATGCGGAAGGCGCCGCCGATCTCGATCAGCTCGCCGCGCGACACCACCGCCTCCCGCCCCGCGCCCAGCGTATTGAGCGTGATGAGCACCGCGGCGGCGTTGTTGTTAACGACAGTCGCATCTTCCGCGCCGGTGAGATCGCAGAGCATCTGCCGCAGATGTGCATCCCGCTCCCCCCGCTTGCCGGTGGCGAGGTCGAGCTCCAGCGCGGCGGGCGCGCGCATCGCCTCCGCCGCGGCCTGAACCGCCTCCTCCGAGAGCAGGGCACGGCCGAGATTGGTGTGCAGGACGGTTCCCGTCAGGTTCAGGACGGGGCGGAGCGCCGACCGCCCCGCCGCGTGGAGCCGGTCGGCAAGCGTGTCCAACAATGCCTCCGGCGCAGGCACCTCGGCGCCGCGGAGTGCCGCGTCCCGCGCTTCGCCCAGCAAGGCGCGCAATGCCTCCGTCACGGGTTGGTGCCCGTGTTCCCCTTGCAAGGCGCGGCCGGTATCGGTGGACAGCAGGCGATCGACGGAGGGCAGGGCCCGCAGCCCGCGCATCTCCATGGCTCAGAACCCCGACAGCAGCGGGTTGAACGCACCCCGACGCCATTCGCTGTCCTGCAGGGCGATGTCGAGACCGAGGCTCGCCACGTCATCCGCCACCGGGTCAAGCGTCGGGTTCAGCGTCTGATACAGGATCTTCACCCAGCGATGGCATTCGTCGCACACCTCCGCCCGGACGGACGCCTTCTCCGCCTTGCCGCCCTCATCCAGAGTGCGGTAGCCGATACCCTTGGTGGAGCCGCAGCATAGGCATTTCACCCGCACCTCGTTCCACGCCGTCGCACAGCTTGCGCAATGGGCATAGCGCGTGTTCTCCGCCCCCGGCGTGCCGACCACGGTGGAGATATTGGGCCGTCCGCCGCAGGCCGGGCAGACGCCGGTGCGGATCGGCACCAGTTCCGTACCATCCAGCGTCGCGGCGAGCCGTGACAGATGCACTTGCACACCAATGGCCACCAGCAGAAGGGGGGCGGCCGCTTCCTCCGGTATCGTCTCCGCCATCACATTCGCGATGAGCCAGCGCCGCGCGTCCGCATCGGCCTCGATCACCGCCTCCAGCGCCACGCGGGCCTGATCGGGCATCTCCACCTCGCGGAGCGCGGTAAGCGTCGCTTCCAGCGTCTCCGCCAGTTCCGGGCTGTCGATGAGAGAGAGCCGGTCGATGGGGGGCATCGCTGCCTGCCGGGCGCGGGCGAATTCCTCGGCGCGCAGCGGCTCCGGGGCGGGCAGGCGCTCGGCAATCTGCGCCTGGACACCGGTCAGAGCGGCGAGAAAGTCGAGGAAAGGCCCCAGATCGCTCGTCTGGGCAAGGAAGGCAAAGCGATCCGCGCGCTTGCGGAACTCCGCCACGGGATCCAGCGGGCGGACGAAAGGCGCAACAGCGATCCCCCCGATGACGGAGGGGTCTGGTTTCAGGCTGGGGTCGGACATTCTACCTCCCGGGCCGGACCGGCCACGGCTTCACATGGGTTTATTCTGCGGGATCGCTCTGCCTGCGTCGAGCCAATTCCTTCAGCCATTTGCGATGGTGCTTCCAGCTCCACCCGCCCGTCACCGTGCCCCGCGTCATGGCCGAGAGGGTGCCGCGCGTCCAGAAAGCCGCATAGACGTGCAGGATGAAGACGCAGATTATGAGAACCGCCGCCACCGCGTGAATGAGCGTCGCGACCCGCCGCACCGGGATGGAGACGAGATGGGCGGTGTATTGCTCCCACATCATCAGCCCGGTGACGATCAGCACCAGGATCAGGCCTGACATCGCCCAGAAGATGAACTTCTGCCCGGCATTGTACTTGCCAAGCTCCGGCAGCTTCTCCTCCTCATCCTTCAGCACATCCTTGAAATGGCTGACCCAGACGGCATCCTCCCGCCGCGGCAGGTTCAGCCGGAAAAGCCGGACGAACAGGATGAAGAAGCTGACGAACAGGACGATGCCGATGATCGGATGTATCCAGCGCGTCGTCTGCCCGCCGCCGAACAGGCCGGTCAGGAAGAACAGCGCAGGGTCGAACAGCGCCAGCCCCGACAGCAGCAGAAGGATCAGCGACAGGGCGGTGATCCAGTGGTTCACGCGGGTGACGGGCCCGTAGCGCCGGACCTCCACCGGGGGGCCGACCTCCTCAATCCGGTCGCCCGATTGCGAATAGACGCGCCTTGCCCTTCTCATCGCCAAACCTCCCCCGCCGGCATCGCGCGGTCCGAAGCGCCGGTGATCGCGCAGCGGCACCTGAAGCGCGGCACGCTCATTCCCGCTTCTCCGGTTCGGCAGATGTCGCACCGGTTCTCACCAGCCGCTCCGCCTCCGCCTCATCCTCCGGATGGACCTTGTTCGCCTTGCCGAACAGGCCGTGCAGGGCCGCACCCGCCGCAGCCAGCCCCATGACGGCAAGGCCGGCGGTCTTGGCCGGGCCTTTCCAGCCGCTGACCACCGGAGATATCTGCGGATCCTCCGGCAGGTTGGAGTAGATGGAGGGTTGGTCGGCATGGTGAAGCACATACATCACATGCGTTCCCCCCACGCCCTGCGGATCGTAGAGGCCCGCATTGTCGTAACCGCGGGATTTCAGATCCTCGATCCGTTCCTCCGCATGGGCGACCATATCCTCCTTCGTTCCGAAGACGATGGCCTGCGTCGGGCAGGCCTTGGCGCAGGCCGGGCCCTGTCCCACCGCCACGCGGTCCGAACACAGCGTGCATTTGTAGGAGCGGTGGTCGGTCTTGGAGATCCGCGGGATGTTGAACGGGCACCCTGTGACGCAGTAGCCGCAGCCGATGCAGTTGTCGTGGATGAAGTCCACGATCCCGTTGGAATACTGGACGATCGCGCCGGGGGCCGGGCAGGCCTTCAGGCAGCCCGGATCCTCGCAATGCATGCAGCCGTCCTTGCGGATCAGCCATTCCAGCTCATTCGTCGCGGGGTTCTCCCACTCCGTGAAGCGCATGAGCGTGAACATCTCGGGTGTCAGGTCATGCGGGTTCTCGTAGTGGCCCGTGTTCTCCTCGATCTCCGGGTGGGTGTCGTTCCACTCCGCGCAGGCGGACTGGCAGGCCTTGCAGCCGATGCATTTCGACACGTCGATGAGCTTGGCCACCGGCGTAAGCTGGCGTGTCGGCGGCGGCAGGTCGGAGGCTGGCGTGGCCGAGCGGCGGATCACGTCGCCCGCACCGAGGTTTGCTTCCATCGGCTGGACCGGCGGGTTGGAGACGGCGGTTCTCGGACTGTCGGTCATGCCACGGGTCTCCCATCCACCGGAGCGGTCGAGGGTTCGATATTGACGAGGAACGCCTTGAACTCCGGCGTCTCGACATTCGCATCCCCCACGAAGGGCGTCAGCGAGTTCGGGCCGAAGCCCTTGCGCGCCGCGCCGGTGAAGCCCCAATGCAGCGGTATGCCGACCACATGCACGGTCTTGCCGTCGCAGATCAGGGGCTTGATCCGCTTGGTTACCAGCGCCTTCGCCTTCACCTCACCCCGTTTGGACCAGACCCTCACCCAGCCTCCCGCGCGGATGCCGCGTTCGTCGGCAAGCTGCTGGGAGATTTCCACGAAGAACTGGGGCTGCAACGCCGCATTGATCGGGTTGTGCTTGGTCCAGTAATGGAAGTGCTCCGTCAGCCGGTAGGAGGTCGCGACGAAGGGGAACTCGTCCGACGTGCCGAAGCTTGCCACGTCATTCTCGAACACCCGCGCCACGGGATTGCCCCGCATCCGCGCGTTGAACACGTTCGGGATCGGGGATTCGAACGGCTCCATATGCGTGGGAAACGGCCCGTCCCGCATCATCCCGCGGGAGAACAGCCGCGCCGAACCTTCGGGGTTCATGATGAAAGGCCCCACGACCGAGGGATCGGACGTGACGCCGATATCGGGCACGTCGTAGCCCGACCATTTCGCCCCGTCCCATGCGATGAGCTTGCGCGTGGGATCCCAGGGCTTGCCCTGCAGATCGGCGGAGGCGCGGTTGTAAAGCGTCCGCCGGTTCAGCGGCCAGGCGAAGGACCAGTTCAGATAGGTGCCCGTCGCATCCGGATCGGAGTTGTCGCGCCGGGCCATGTTGTTGCCCTGCTCGTTCCAGCAGCCGGAATAGATCCAGCAGGCCGACGAGGTGGACCCGTCATCGCGGAGCTGGCTGAAGTTCAGCACCTGCTGCCCCGCCCGGACGAGAACCTTGGTCGGATCGGTCGGATCGGCGAGATCCGACAACGCCCGCCCGTTCAGCTCGCGCGCCAGTTCCTCCGCCGTCGGTTCCCCCGGATCGGCATAGCGCCAGTCGAGGTTCAGGATCGGCTCCGGCAGGACGCCGCCCTCCGCCCGGTAGAGGTCCCGGATGCGGGTGTAGATCTGCGCCATGATCCAGGTGTCGTGCTTGGCCTGTCCGGGGGGTTGCTGCGCCGGCCAGTGCCATTGCAGCCAGCGCCCGGAATTGGTGAGCGAGCCTTCGTCCTCCGCGAAGCAGGAGGTCGGGAGCTGGATCACCTCCGTCTGGATCTCTGCTGTATTCACGTCATTGAAATCGCCGTGGTTTTCCCAGAACCGTGCCGTCTCCGTCTCCAGCGGGTCCATGGTCACGAGCAGCTTGAGCTTTGAGAGAGCCGATGTCGTCTTGCCGCGGTTGGGGAAGGCGAGGATCGGGTTGAACCCCTGGCAGAAGTAGATGTTCACGCGCCCTTCGTTCATCAGCTCGAACATCCGAAGGATATCGTAGGAGGGCACGTCGAGCTTCGTCAGCCAGTGGTAGCCCCAGTCGTTCTGTGCCGTCGCCGCATCGCCATACATGGCTTTCATGAGGCTCACGAAGAACTTCCGGTAGTTCTGCCAGTAGCTCGTCTGTCCCGGGCGGAGCGGTTTGAAGCCACGCGTGGACATGTAGGTGGCGAAATCGACTTCCTTCTCCGTCGGCATGTTCAGATAGCCCGGCAGCAGATGGGACATCAGCCCCACATCCGTCAGACCCTGAATGTTGGAATGTCCACGAAGCGCGTTCATGCCCCCGCCGCGTACCCCGATATTGCCGAGGACCAACTGCAGCATCGCCATGCCGCGGATGTTCTGCGACCCCTTGGCATGTTGCGTCCAGCCAAGCGCATACATCGACGTCATGGTCTTGGTCGGAGAAGAGCACTCGCCGATCATTTCCGCGATGTGAAGGAACCGCTCCTTCGGCGTGCCGCAGATCCGCTCCACCATCTCCGGGGTGTAGGGTTCCACATGCGCCTTGAGCAGCTGCCAGACGGAGCGCGGATGCTGAAGCGTCGGATCGGTCAGCGCGAAGCCGTCATCCCCGATCTGATAGTCCCAGCTTGCCCGGTCGTAATCCCGCTTCTCTTCGTCATAGCCGGTGAACAGGCCGTCGGACCAGCCGAACTCCTCCTTCACCAGATAGGCGGAGTTGGTGAAGTTGCGGACATATTCCCACTGCACCTTGTCGTTCTCGATGCACCAGCGGATCAGCCCCATCAGGAAGGCGATGTCGCTGCCCGGCCGGATCGGTGCGTAATAGTCCGACACGGAGGCCGTGCGGGTATAGCGCGGATCGACGACGATCAGCTTGGCGCCACGATGCGCCTTGGCTTCGGTCACCCATTTGAAGCCGCAGGGATGCGCTTCAGCGGCGTTGCCGCCCATGACGATCACGAGGTCGGTATTGCGGATGTCCGTCCAGGAGTTGGTCATCGCGCCACGGCCGAATGTTGGGCCCAAACTGGACACCGTGGGGCCGTGTCAGACGCGTGCCTGGTTGTCGAATCCTGCAATGCCCAGACCCTTGACGACTTTCAGCGTCGTCCAGGCGGTTTCGTTCGTGGTGGCGGAAGCGGCGAGGAAGCCGGTCGTCGTCCAACGGTTGACCGGGGTGCCCACATCGTTTGTGAGGACCATATTCGCGTCGCGGTCATCCTTCATCGCGCGGGCGATGCGGTCGAGCGCCTCGTTCCAGCTGATCGGCTCGAACCGGTCGGAGCCGGGGCGGCGGATCTTCGGCTCGGTCAGGCGGGTCGGCGCCTTGACGATGTCCTTGAGTGCCGCGCCCTTCGGGCAGAGCGTGCCGCGGTTGGTCGGGTGGTCGGCGTCGCCCTCGATATGGATGACTTCGGATGCCTCGCCCTTGCGGACATCACCCTTCGCATAGATCAGGATGCCGCAGGCGACCGAGCAATAGGTGCAGGTATTGCGCACCTCCGTCAGCGTGGCGAGCTTGAAGGGTCGCACATGCGCCCTCACTGCCGCCTCCGCTTCTCCGAAGCCCAATGCTCCGAGAGAGGTTGCCGCTACACCCGCGCCCGCCAGCTTCAAAAAGCCCCGGCGCGAGAGGTCGAGGTTCATGAGGTCCTCCTCCTCTGCCTGTCCTTAAGATGGGTAAGGCAAGGATGGAGTGGCCCATGTGGGCTGTCAAGGAAAAGGCAGAAAGAGCGAGGGTTTGTGATGCGACACAAAAGCGCGGCTCGCGCCCTGCGTAATGCGCGCGGAGCCTGGGGTCATGCGGAGGCGTCTCCTGCGCATCGGCAGCGCGGCCCCGCGCGCGGAGCGGGAGCACCGGTGGAAGGCGCGGCTAGAGCGCCAGCTAAGCTGCGGCCTCCCGCCGGAGCGGGAGCACTTCCCTGTCCAGGGACGATCAACGAGCGTTTGGCCGCGTGCATGGGGAAGGGAGCAGCAGGCGGAGACAACGGCGGCGACCTCAAGCCCGGTTTCCGTCGAGCGGTTCCAACGGCATCGATTTCAGGCGGATTTACGCTGCCTAATGCTGTCCGGGAAAGCATCGTTGCGCCCGCGCCAACGGCCCTGACGCACCAAGCCGTAATTCGTGAAGATGCTCCCCGCACGGATCATCCCAAGCGGGCCCTTATGACGAGCAACGGGATGCGGACCTCACCCGGGCACAAGGCTTGCCGTCGCGGCCTCAGCCTGCTTGGCGATCAGGCAAGGGATCTTTTCCGCGGGCACGGCTTGGCATCGCGCCCCCGATTTCCTTGATCGGAGAGGTTCTATGGAGGCACGCGCCCGATGACTGTTCAGGCCCGACGATGCCGAACCACCATTCGCCAGCCCGATCCCGGTAGCCGCTAACCTGCGAACTCCCGGTCAGCGCACCTCCGTCAGCCGGGGCCTTTCAGCCGTAGACCGGTACGCCCTTGTGCTGTGCTTCGGAGTATCGCGGGCCATGCGCGAAACCCGGCGGCATCAGCCGGGCGATCTCACGCCGATCCTCCTCCGTGAACGTGATCGCGGCTGCCGCAGCAAGCTCCCGCAGATGCGCGGGTGAGCGTGTGCCGGGAATGGAAAGGATATGCGGCGCACGGTCCAGCGTCCAGGCGACAGCGGCGGCCGGGACCGTCCAGCCGCGCGCATGGCAGTAGCTGCGGAAGCCCTCCACCCAGAGGAGGTTGGCGCTCCAGTTCGGCTCCTGGAAGCGGGGGTTGCTGCGCCGGAAATCCGTCTCCGCAAAGCGGGCAGGGTCGGGCGGCGTCTCGGCGAAGATGCCCCGCCCGAGCGGGGAGAACGCCACGAAGGCCACGCCGAGCTCCTCCGTCGCCTGCAGCATTCCCAGCTCTGGCAGCCGCGTCCAGAGCGAGTACTCGTTCTGGATCGCCGCTACCGGATGGGCGGCATGGGCGCGGCGAAGCGTGGCGGGAGCGATCTCCGAAAAGCCGATCCCGCCGATCTTGCCTTCGTCAACGAAGCGGGAGAGGGTGCCCGCAACCTCCTCCACCGGTACCTCGGCATCATGGCGATGCGCGTAGTACACGGTGATCCGCTCAACACCCAGGCGTTTGAGTGATTTATCAAGAGCATCTCGGAAGTAACTGGTAGAATTATTGAAATGCCGTGTAGGCTTTGGAACGATTCCGCCTTTCGTGGCGATATGGAACGTTGCCTTCCGGTCCGCCATATAGGTGCCGATCACCTCCTCCGACACGCCCATGCCGTAAAGCTCTGCGGTGTCGAGAAAGTCGATGCCGAGGTCACGGGCTTCGTCCAGGCAGCGGAAGCTCTCCTCCCGATCGGTGGCACCGTAAAACCCGGCAAAGCTCATGCAGCCAAGCCCGATGGCGGAGACCTCTGGCCCGTTCCGGCCCAGCTTGCGGCGGATCATCGCGCATCCTCCCCGGTGAAAGCCGCTGTCAGCGCCACTTCCACCATGTCGCCGAAGCTCTTCTCCCGGTCGGCGGCGGGCAGCGCCTCCTTGCGGAGCAGGTGATCGGATATGGTCAGTACGGCAAGCGCCCGCACCCCGTAGCGCGCGGCAAGCGTGTAGAGTTCCGCCGTCTCCATCTCGACGCAGAGGATGCCGTGACGGGTCATCTGCTCGTTGAGGTCGGGGCGCTCGTCGTAGAATACATCCGCCGAATAGATGCCGCCCGCATGGGTGGGCAGACCGCGCGCGCTTGCCGCCTGCCATGCCGCGTGCAGAAGACCCCAGTCCGGCGTGGGCGCATAGTTCAGCTCCCGGAAGATGCCGCGCGACGGGGTGGACAGGCTGGAGGCGGAGAGGGCCAGCACCAGATCCCGCAGCTTTACCCGTTCCTGCATCGCGCCGGCGGAACCGATGCGGATCAGCGTTTTCGCGCCATAGTCCCGGATCAGCTCGTTCGCATAGATGGAGAGTGACGGCATCCCCATGCCCGATCCCTGAATGGTGACCGGATGCCCCTGCCATGTGCCGGTGTAGCCCAGCATGCCGCGGACGTCATTGACGAGCCGGGGGCTCTCCAGAAAGCTTTCGGCGGCCCAGCGGGCCCGGTAGGGGTCGCCGGGAAGCAGAACGGTTTCGGCGATGTCTCCGGGCGCGGCGCCGATGTGAATGGTCATGTGGATTTCCGTTCGGGGGAGGCTGTCGCCCCTGTCTAGCATGGCAAAGGGGCCTCTCCGCAACCCGGTTGCTGCAACCGGCCGACACGGGCGAGTGGGTGACAGGCCTATCGTCACCTTGCCGCCGGGGGTCGCGGGGGGCGTCCCCCGCGCTGCCGAAGGCAGTCTAGGACAGCGCCATCCAGTCCGCGATGGCCGCCGCCGTGGCCTCCATCACCACGCGACCCAGAACCTCGCCCACGGGCGTATGCAGCCCCGCATGTCGTGTCTCTCCCGGATCGGCGGCGAGCGCGATGCAATCCGTTCCGGTCCCGGTTGCGGTTCCGGTGAGAAGGGTCAGGCCCGCTTCCAGCACCGCGGCGGTCCTCGCTTGCGTTGCGATGGAGAGCGCCTCCACCATCGCGCCCTCGGTCAACCCCTCAGACACCGCGACGGCGATGTTGATCGTGCCATAACCGGATGTCTCTGAGTCTGGCGCGGGCCGCCTGCGCCCCACGCGCTCGGCGTTCGAGAGACCGGCGGTGACCACCGCCTGGGCACGGATACCCTCCACGTCCGCTGCAGCCTCGCGCCAGGTGCCGATGTCGCGGGAGGTGAGCAACCCCACCGCCTCCGCGTCTCCCCGCCGGGCGAGTTCCGCAGCGAACCAGCGCCCGGTATCCAGATCGGCTGTCAGATCCGCGTCCCGCACCTCCCGCCAAAGGATATGGCGCGCCTCCACGAAGCCCGGCCGGTTCAGCGACCAGCTCAACACCCTGCGCATCCGGCCAAGGTCGCAGCGCAGCCATGGCCGGGCGAGGGATACGGTCATCAGACCTGGACCTGTGGCGGGACTGGGATGGGAAGCGGTCATGGCATGGGGAAGACAGACGGAAACCGGCAGGAGGATGCTGGCGCCGGGGATAACGGGGGCGGCGCCGCTGTCAAGCGGGCGTAGAGGACTTGCACCGCCGCGGCCGCTCCGTCACCTTCGCGGCAGAGCGGCAGAGCGGCAGAGCGGCAGAGCGGCAGAGCGGCAGAGCGGCAGAGCGGCAGAGCGGCAGAGCGGCAGAGCGGCAGAGCGGCAGAGCGGCAGAGCGGCAGAGCGGCAGAGCGGCAGAGCGGCAGAGCGGCAGAGCGGCAGAGCGGCAGAGCGGCAGAGCGGCAGAGCGGCAGAGCGGCAGAGCGGCAGAGCGGCAGAGCGGCAGAGCGGCAGAGCGGCAGAGCGGCAGAGCGGCAGAGCGGCAGAGCGGCAGAGCGGCAGAGCGGCAGAGCGGCAGAGCGGCAGAGCGGCAGAGCGGCAGAGCGGCAGAGCGGCAGAGCGGCAGAGCGGCAGAGCGGCAGAGCGGCAGAGCGGCAGAGCGGCAGAGCGGCAGAGCGGCAGAGCGGCAGAGGAGGGGCGGGATGTTTGCGGAATATGAGGATCATGACGCGGTGAGCCTTGCCGGACTTGTCGCGCGGAAAGACGTTTCGGCGGAGGAGTTGCTGGACGCCGCGCTCGCACGGGTTGAGGCGCTGAACCCGCTCCTGAACGCGGTGACGCTCGTGCAGGAGGAAACGGCGCGGCGGTCGATCCGCGCCGGCCTGCCCTCCGGGCCTTTCGCAGGCGTGCCCTTCCTGCTGAAGGATCTGGGCGCGGAGGCGGCGGATTTCCCGACCCATCTCGGCTCCCGGCTGCATCGAGACACGCACTACGAGTACGATTCGGAAATCTACCTGCGGCTCAGGCGAACCGGCCTCGTCACCTTCGGGCGCACGACCGTGCCGGAAGGGGCGATAGGTGCGGCGACGGAGGCGGCGGTCTATGACGGGCCGACGCGGAACCCGTGGAGCCTCGACCATACGCCGGGGGGATCCTCGGGCGGTGCGGCGGCGGCTGTCGCGGCGGGGATCGTACCTGCCGCCCATGGCTCCGACGGCGGGGGGTCGGTGCGCATCCCCGCCTCCTCCTGCGGTCTGTTCGGCTTCAAGGCGACGCGGGCGCGGCTGCCCGATGGTCCCGCCTCCGGCGAGGCCTGGGGCGGGATGGCCATCGACGGTTTTCTGACGCGGACGGTGCGGGATACGGCGCTGCTGCTTGACGCCTGCGAAGGGCCGGATCTCGGTGCCCCTTATTTCCCGCCGCCGCTGGGCGCGGGCTACCGCGACGCCATCGCCCGCCCGCCGGATCGGCTCCGTATCGCGCTCTGCGATACCACGCTGACGGGCGCGCCCATCCACCCGGAGGCCCGTGCCGCCGTGCAGGACGCCGCGCAGCTGCTCACCGATCTGGGGCATCACGTGGAGCCGGCGCTGCCGCGCGCCGATACGCCCGCGATGATGGAAGCATGGACGCGGATCGTCGCCTGCGGCACCGCGCTCTCCATCCGCCAGACCGTCGCCGCCCGTCGCCGCCCGCTGGAACCCGACGAGGTGGAAGGCGTGAGCCGCGGCGCCATGACCTTCGCCGCCACCCTCACCGGGGAGGACTATCTCGAGGCGCTGGAAACCGTCCACGCCTATGGGCGGCAGATGGCGCGGTTCTTCCTCGACTGGGACATCCTGCTTACCCCGACGCTGGCGGAGCCGCCCGCGCGGATCGGACGCTTCTCCCATGCGACGGAGGATTACGTGGCCTACCGCACCGGGCCGGACGGCATCTTCGCCTATTCGCCTTTCACCGTCTCTTTCAACGCCTCCGGCCAGCCCGCGGCTTCCGTGCCGCTCTACTGGACGCCGGAAGGGCTTCCGATCGGGGTGCAACTCGCGGCGGCCTTCGGGGAGGACGAGCGGCTGATCTGCCTCTGCGCGGAACTGGAAACCGCCCGCCCGTGGTTCAACCGCCGCCCGCCCGTCACATTCGCCGGGATCGCATC
>NZ_JGYG01000009.1 GCF_000740795.1 Haematobacter massiliensis | reverse complement strand
TTACAAAACACAGACAAAGATACGCGTCACTTCCGCGAATCTGCCGCTTTGGGGACCGTGCGCGCGCCTTGCGGCCAGAATCGCAGGGCGAGGAGCATCCCTATGAGCGCGCAATAGACGACGGGCTGCATCGGCCAGGACTTCACCACCATCAGATAATGCACACCCCCCGCCAGCACGGCAGCATAGGTGAGCCGGTGAAGCCGCCGCCATTGCGCGCCCAGCCGGCGGATCGAAAGGTTGTTGGAGGTAATCGCCAGGGGGATCAGCAGAACGAAACCCACCATTCCGATGGTGATATAGGGGCGCTTCAGGATATCCGCCCCCGCTGCGGCCCAGTTCAGGCCGATATCGAACACGAGCCACGCCATCAGGTGCAGCGCCGTAAGCCCGAAGGCCGTAAGCCCGATGGCCCGGCGGAACCGTATCAGATTGAGGCCGGTGAACCGGCGTAGCGGCGTAATCGCCAACCCGAGTATGAGAAGCTGAAGCGCGCGCAGCCCCAGCGCGTGCTCCAGCTCCCTCACCGGATCAACGCCGATTGCGCCGGTAATTGCCTGCCAGAAGACAAACGCCGCCCAAAGCGAACCTGCCAGATAAATCGTCCATGTCGGGACCCGGCGGAGCCAGCGGTTGACGCTCTCCATCAGTAGTATTTCGTAAGGTCCATGCCAGAATAAAGGCTTGCGACCTGCTCGGCATATCCATTGAACGGCTCGGTATCCCGCCGCCCGCCGAACAGGCCCGCCCCGATGACCCTCTCCGTCGCCTGACTCCAGCGCGGGTGATCCACCCTGGGGTTCACATTGGCGTAGAAGCCGTATTCCCGCGCATTCTGTTCCTGCCAGGCAGTTTTCGGCTGTGTGTCCGTCAGGGTTATGGAGACGATCGACTTGATCGACTTGAACCCATATTTCCACGGCACGATCAGGCGAAGCGGCGCGCCGTTCTGGTTCGGCAGAGCCTTACCGTAAAGCCCGGTGGCAAGAATCGTCAGGGGATGCATCGCCTCATCAAGCCGCAACCCCTCCTGATAAGGCCAGTCGAGCAGGCGGCTGGACTGGTAGGGCATCTCGCTCGGGCGGTAGAGCGTCTCGAAAGCCACGTATTTTGCAGAGGGCTGCACGCCGAACTTTGTCAGCAGGTCTGAAAGCTGCACCCCCTGCCAGGGTATCACCATCGACCACGCCTCCACGCAACGCAGCCTGTAGGTACGGTCACGAACCGCTACACCCTTCAGAAGATCGGCAAGGTCATAGGTGCCCGGCCGGTCCACCAGCCCGCCAACCTTCACGGACCATGGGCTGATCGTCAGCGCCCCTGCATTGCGGGCAGGATCCTCCTTCCCGTAACCGAATTCGTAGAAGTTATTGTAGTTGGTGATGTCGGACAGCGTGTTCGGCTTTGCCTCGGTAGACCATTTATCCGCAGCAAATGCAGGAGAAGCCGCCAACGCCCCCATACCGGCAAGAACCGCGCGGCGATCCAGCCACAGACGTTCAGGGGTGACTTCGGACCAGTGGAACTTCAATGCCGCCTCCTCACGATCTCTGGCGAGAAGGGGATAATAGCGCGGGACCGGTGCAGGTCCGCTCACATTTAGCGGAAACCGAACAGGAAAACGCCGGGCGGAAGTCCGCCCGGCGTTGATCTTGATATGGCCGATGGCTCAGTGCAGCACGGCATGCGTCTCCGGCGGATGCCTCCGGGACGGCGACGCGACTCGATCTCCGATGATCAGCCCGTCCTCGCCCGCTGTGACCTGCACGGTGGAGCCGTCCATAATCTCTCCGCCGAGCATCATCTCTGCGAGCGGATCCTGCAGCGACCGCTGGATCACCCGTTTCAGGGGGCGCGCACCGAAGACCGGGTCATACCCCTCATCGGCGAGCCATTTCCGCGCGCTTTCGTCCAGCTCCAGCGTGATCTTGCGCGCCGACAGCCGTTTCTCCAGCCGCTGAAGCTGAATGGTGACGATACCGTCCATGTCAGCCCGCGTCAGCCGGTCGAAGATCACCATCTCGTCGAGGCGGTTGAGGAATTCCGGACGGAAGTGCATCCGCACCGCCTCCATCACCTCCGCGCGCGCCGCGCCGGGATCCGCCCCTTCGGGCAGCAGGGAGAGCGCCTGACTGCCCAGGTTGGACGTCAGCACGATCAGCGTCTGCTTGAAGTCGACCCGCCGTCCCTGACCGTCGGTCAACACACCGTCGTCGAGCACCTGCAGAAGCACGTTGAACACGTCGGGGTGGGCCTTCTCGACTTCGTCGAACAGCACGACCTGATAGGGTCTGCGCCGCACGGCTTCGGTCAGCACACCGCCTTCGTCATAGCCGACATAGCCCGGAGGCGCGCCGATAAGACGGGCGACGGAGTGTTTCTCCATGAACTCCGACATGTCGATGCGGACCATCGCATTGTCATCGTCAAAGAGGTAGTTGGCCACCGCCTTGGTCAGCTCGGTCTTGCCGACGCCCGTCGGCCCGAGGAACAGGAACGACCCAAGCGGGCGGTTCTCGTCATTCAGGCCGGCGCGGGCACGCCGCACGGCGTTGGAGACGGCGCGCACGGCCTCCTTCTGACCGATGACGCGCTTGCCGAGCTCCTCTTCCATGTGGAGGAGTTTCTCACGCTCGCCTTCCAGCAGCTTGGAAGTTGGGATCCCCGTCCAACGTTCGACGACTTCGGCGATCTGCTCGGGGCGGACCGCTTCTTCGACCATCATGTCGGAGTTGCTCTCCGCCGCGGCGAGTTTCTTCTCAAGCCCGGGAATGATGCCGTAGCTCAGCTCCCCGGCACGGGCGAGGTTGCCCTCCCGTTTCGCCTGATCGAGTTCGGCGCGCGCCTTGTCCAGCTGTTCCTTCAGACCACGGGATTCCTCCAGCTTGTCGCGCTCCGCCTGCCACTTGGCCGTCATCTCGGCCGAGCGCTGGGTGAGGTCGGCAAGTTCCTTCTGGAGCTTCTCCAGCCGGTCCCTGGAGGCCGCGTCGTCTTCCTTCTTCAGCGCCTCCTCCTCGATCTGAAGCTGCAGGATCTGCCGATCCAGCGCGTCCAGTTCCTCGGGCTTGCTGTCCACCTCCATCCGCAGCCGCGACGCCGCCTCGTCCATCAGGTCGATGGCCTTGTCCGGCAGGAAGCGGTCGGTGATGTAACGGTGCGACAGCGTCGCCGCCGCGACCAGCGCGGAGTCGCTGATCCGCACACCATGGTGCAGTTCATACTTCTCCTTGATGCCGCGGAGGATGGAGATCGTATCCTCAACCGTCGGTTCTTCCACCATCACGGGCTGAAACCGGCGGGCAAGGGCCGCGTCCTTCTCCACATATTTGCGGTATTCATCCAGCGTCGTGGCGCCCACGCAGTGCAACTCGCCCCGCGCCAGCGCCGGTTTGATGAGGTTGGCCGCATCCATCGCGCCGTCCGTCTTGCCCGCGCCGACCAGCGTGTGCATCTCGTCGATGAACAGGATGACCTCGCCCGCAGCCGCGGTGATTTCGGACAGGATGGATTTCAGCCGCTCCTCGAACTCACCGCGGTATTTCGCACCCGCGATCAGCGCGCCCATGTCGAGCGCCAGCAACTTCTTGTTGCGCAGGCTCTCCGGCACGTCGCCGTTCACGATGCGCAGCGCGAGGCCCTCCGCGATCGCCGTTTTACCGACGCCCGGCTCCCCGATCAGCACGGGGTTGTTCTTGGTCCGCCGGCTCAGCACCTGCATGGTGCGCCGAATCTCATCGTCGCGCCCGATGATCGGGTCGATCTTGCCTTCCTCGGCAGCTTCCGTGAGGTCGCGGGTGTATTTCTTCAAGGCGTCATAGCCTTCTTCCGCCGAAGCGGAATCGGCAGTGCGGCCCTTGCGGATATCGTTGATCGCCGTATTCAGGTTCTGCGCCGTGACAGCGCCCAGCTCCAGTGCATCCTTTGCGGCGGATTTCACCATCGCCAGCGCCATGAGCATCCGCTCCACCGGCACAAAGGAATCACCCGCCTTCTTGGCAATCTTCTCCGCCTCGTCCAGAACCTGGCCGAGCTTCGGATCCATATAGACCTGACCGGTATCACCGGAGACCTTGGGCAGCTTGTCGATAGCCGCTTCCACCCCCTCCGCAACACGCGCAGGCTCTCCCCCCGCGCGGCGGATCAGGTTGGCGGAAAGCCCCTGGTCATCATCCATCAAAGCCTTCAGAAGATGCTCGGGAGCCAGCCTCTGGTGGTTCTCGCGCATTGCAATGGTCTGTGCGGCCTGAAGGAAACCGCGGGACCGTTCGGTGAACTTTTCAAGGTTCATGACAACTCCTTCCAAGCGCCCGGATCGAATGCCTGCCATGCAGCACATTTCTCTCGAGCCTTCATCGTTTCAAGATTTGGGAAGTGCATCCGCCGCTTGCAAGGTCTTGCAGGGCTAGCGCCTTCGCTTCTTTCTTGCGTGACAGGGAGAGGCGCATTAGGAAACGGCCGGCCGCGAAAAAGGGGAAACGCCATGACCGCCGATGATCGTCTTATCGTTGCGCTCGACGTGCCCAACGCCCTGGCAGGGCTGGATCTGGTCGACCGGATCGGTGATGCCGCATCCTTCTACAAGATCGGACTTGGCATGCTCACTGGGGGCGGCCTCGCCCTCGCCAACGAATTGAAGCAGGAACGGGGCAAGCGCGTCTTTCTCGACATGAAGCTCTTCGACATCGGCGCGACCGTGGAAGCAGCCGTGCGCGGGCTAGCGCAGTATGATCTCGATTTCCTCACCGTTCATGGCGATCCGCATGTCGTGCGCGCGGCAGTGGAGGGGCGCGGGGGCCACGTCACCCGCATTCTGGCGGTCACCATCCTTACCTCGCTCGACCGGGCGGATCTTGATGCGGGCCTGATCCGCGAGGGGGATATCGCGGAAATCGTTGTGGAGCGCGCCTCCCGCGCGTTCGAGGCCGGGGCGGACGGCATCATCGCCTCTCCTTGGGAGGCCGCGATGATCCGTGCGCTTCCCGCCGCCGAAGGGCGCCTGATCGTCACACCGGGCGTACGGCCAGCCACGTCCTCCAGCGACGATCAGAAGCGTATCGCGACCCCTGCCCAGGCGATTGCAGACGGGGCCGACCATGTCGTCGTGGGGCGGCCCATCTGGCGTGCGCCGGACGCACGTCTGGCCGCCCAGAGTATCGCTGCGGAACTCTCGTCCGCGCAGGCGCAGTATCCAAACCGCCCCTGAGTTCAGTTGGCGGGAGCAGGCGCCGGATTGACGTTGGGTGCCTGGCCCGGAGTGGCAGCGGGCGCCGTCTGGGTTGGCGTGGATGACGGCACCGTTTCCACCGGTGTACGTCCCATCGTGAGGAAATAGACCGCGATGATGACGACCACCGCTCCGATGATCATGTACCAGCGATTGGACCCGGTGCGGGTTGCGCCGGGTACCGGTTCTTTCCGAGGTGACGGGCTGTTGTCTTGGATCGCCATGCGATTTCTCCTCCTATGAACTCTCAGGGAACCCGCTGAGGCGCCGGGATGTTCCCTCCGCCCGCCGATTGGGCTATGAAACCGGGGGTTCTGGCATGAATCGCTTGACGGGAAGCGGTTTTGTCCTTAGACGGCCCGCAACGAATTCAGGGTCCGGGTCGTTCCGCGCCCCTACTCTGCAATGTAATGTGAGGATCTGAACGATGTCGCGCGTTTGCGAATTGACCGGCAAAGGGGTCATGACTGGTAACAACATCAGCCATGCCAACAACAAGACCCGTCGCCGCTTCCTGCCGAATCTGAATGAAATCACCCTGATTTCCGATTCGCTCGGCCGCAGCTACCAGCTCCGCATCTCTGCTGCGGCGCTCCGCACGGTGGATCACCGCGGCGGTCTGGATGCATTCCTCGCTGCGGCGAAAGACGATGAGCTTTCCGCGAAAGCTCTGAAGATCAAAAAGGAAATCGCCAAGGCTGCGACTGCTGCCTGAGGCTCCTTTCGGTCGAGCAACAGCCCCGCATTCTGCGGGGCTTTTTGCGTTCGGGGGTTTGGGATGGAAGTAACGGAAAAACCTCGGGTGAGCATAGCCTATTGCACCCAGTGCAACTGGCTCCTGCGCGCCGCCTGGCTTGCACAGGAACTGCTTCAGACCTTCGGAGATGATCTGGGGGAGGTTTCCCTCCTCCCCCGCACGGGCGGCATGTTCGAGATCAGGGTAGGCGATTCGCTCATCTGGGAGCGAAAGCGGGATGGCGGCTTCCCGGGGCCCAAGGAGATCAAGCAGCGCCTTCGCGATGTCATCGCGCCTGAGCGCGACCTCGGCCATACCGACCGCTGACCCGCGTCAGAAATCGATCGCGAGGCCCTTCTTCTCCCAATCGCCGTAACGCACCGGCTCCAGACCGTCTCGACCGCCCAGTTCGACGGGCAGGCCGGGCTTGTCCTTCGACGCCTGGCGCCGCGCTTCCGCTTCGGCAAGCGCGCGTTGCGCGGCGGGGGGAAGATCGGCGCGCTGCTCGGATCTGTCATCGGACATGGGTCACCCCTGCTTGTCTTGAAGGGCGGGATGCTATAGCGCCCCATCCGTCAAGGCAAGACGCCGCCCGAGGGCGGGCCAGGAGGACGGATGGAAGTCACCGGACTGGCGGCGCGGGCCGCTGCACTGCGGCTCCTGGACGGAGTTCTGACGGACGGACGGCCGCTGGCTGACCTGCTGCTGCCGGAAGGCCCGCTTCAGCGTGAGACACCCGACACTCGGGCGCGGGGGCAACGTCTGGCTCTTGCCACATTGCGTAATGTCGACCGCGCAGACGCCGTCCTGAAACCCTTCCTGCGGCGCAATCCGATCCCGCCTGTCAGAAACGCTCTCCGCCTTGCCGTGGTGGAGATGCTGGGAGAAGGCGCGCCTGCACACGGCGTGGTCAATGCGACTGTGGCGCTGCTCGGGAAATCCGAAAAGACCTCCGGGCACGCCGGTCTGGCGAATGCCGTACTGCGCAAAGCGGCCGAGGCTCAGGAAATCTGGGACCGGCAGCCACCGCAGCGCCTGCCGGGATGGCTTCGTGGACGGCTGAACTCCGCCTGGGGCAACCGTGCCACCCAGGCCATCGAGGCGGCCCAGGCGGCGGGAGCACCGACCGACATCACTCTGAAAGGTGCGCGGCCGGAAGGTCTGGAGGCGGATGTTCTGCCTACCGGAAGCCTTCGCTTGAGCGGGCCCGGTGCCCTGACGGCACAGCCGGGATATGAAAGTGGTGACTGGTGGGTGCAGGACGCCGCCGCCGCCCTGCCTGCTCGCGGGCTGGCCGCTCGCGAAGGGGAGGAGGTGCTCGACCTCTGTGCGGCTCCGGGGGGCAAGACGCTGCAACTCGCGGCGGCGGGCGCACGGGTGACGGCAGTGGACATTTCCACTCCTCGCCTGGAGCGGCTGAAGCAGAACCTCGCCCGCACCCGCCTCTCCGCCGACATCGTGGCTGCGGATCTGGAGCACTGGTCACCCGCCGCCCCGGTTCCCGCCATCCTGCTCGATGCGCCCTGCAGCGCCACGGGCACGATCCGTCGCCACCCGGACTTGCCATTCGTGAAGGGTCCGGACAGCCTCCGCCCCTTGATCGCCCTGCAGGAGCGGCTCATTGACCGGGCGCTCGACTGGCTCGCCCCCGGGGGAAGGCTTGTCTACTGCACCTGCTCGCTCCTGCCGGAGGAAGGGGAGAAGCAGGTGATCGCTGCTGTCTCTCGCCACCCGTCGCTCCGCATAGATGCTGCGGCATGGGACTTTCCGGGCATTCCGCTCGGCTGGCGCAGCCCGGAGGGCGGCTTGCGCATTCGGCCAGACGACTGGGCGGATATCGGCGGGATAGACGGCTTCTACATGGCCCTTCTTCGCCGCGCGTAAATCGCGAGCGTCGATGACAGCCGTCGCGCACCGCGCTAACCTCCCCCTGACGTGGGACGGAGGCCGGATGTGCGCGACAGGCGACAGGGAAATGTGCTGGACAGGCTGGCGGCGCGGCTTGCTGCGGTCGGACGTGTCGCACCGCATGTCGCAAGCCTGCCGCCGCCCCGTATAGACGGAGATCCCGCCCGGGGCGCGCAGCTGATGGCCGCGGCGCGCTCGCCTTTCGAGCCTCCCGCAACGCCCTTCGCCGAAAATGCAGCCCTCAGGTTCCTGTGGCTCGATGACCTCGCCGCAGTTGGGAGCAGGGCGGCCCGGGAGCGGGCGTGGCTGTGGCTGCAGGGCTGGAACGGGCGGACAGGCTGGCGCGCTGACCTTTCCGCCGGACGCCTCCGGCGCTGGATCGGGCACGCGGAATTCCTGACCGGTCCCGGAAAATCCCCCCCTCGCCTGCTGCTTTCGGGCGCGACACGCGAGATGCACTTCCTCCGGTATCGCTGGAAATCCCTGCCCGAGGGACTTTCCCGGGTGGAGGCCCTGACGGCGCTCATCACCGGCTCACTGGCTCTGGCGCGGATGCGATCAGTCACCGGGCCGGCCACCAAGGCGCTGGCGACGGAGGCGGCGCGGGCAATCGATCCCGGGGGTGCCGTCTCCTCCCGCAACCCGGAAGAGCTGCTCGACCTGTTGGTGCTGCTGCTGGAGGCGCGCGACGCGCTCTCCACCGCTGGCCTGCCGGTCCCGCCTGCCGTGATCGACGCCATTCAACAAGGGGCACCCACCCTGCGCCTGTTGCGACAGGCGGATGGCGGATTGCCACGCTTTCATGGCGGGGGCGGGCTCTCGCCCGGACGGCTGGAGCGAACGCTTCTTGCCTCCGGGGTGCGGGCCAATTCTATCGCCGGTGCCCCTGCGGTTGGCGCCATGGGTTATCTCCGGCTCGCCGCCCAGCGGACGACGCTCATCGTCGATGCGGCACCGCCGCCGATGGGCGCGGCCTCGCGGCTTGCCCATGCCTCCACGCTGGCCTTCGAACTGACCTCCGGCCGTCGGCCGTTGATCGTGTCCTGCGGTCCGGGGAGCGCGCTCGGTGCGGATTGGGAGAATGCGGCGCGTGCGACCCCCTCCCACTCCGTCCTGGGCATAGAAGGGCTATCCTCCGCCCGACTCGGGACGAGGAAGGATACGCAAGACCTGCTCTCCGACGGGCCGCGAAACGTGCGGGCCGAAGTCACCACGGGCGACGAAGGCCCGCTTCTCGTTCTCAGCCATGACGGCTATGTGGGGAGCCACGGTCTCACCCATGTTCGGGAACTGGAGCTTTCCCGCGACGGGCGGATGCTCCGAGGCTATGACGCGCTCGGCGCCGCGACAGAGGCAGACCGCCGGGTACTGGAGCGCGCGATTCTCAACAGTCGCCTGCAGGGTGTGCATTTCACCATCCGCTTTCACCTGCATCCCGCAGTGGCGGCGGAGGTGGAGGCTGAACAGATCGTCCTCCGGCTGCCCAGCAAGGAAGTCTGGCTCTTCCGGCAGGCAGGCGCGGCGCGGATGTCGCTCGATGCCTCCGTCTGGCTCGATCCGCATCTTGCCGCGCCTCGGCCCAGCCGCCAGATCGTTCTTTCCGGCCTTGTGGCCGACAAGGCGGGCGAGGTGGGCTGGACGCTGGCGAAATCAGAGGATACTCCGCTGGCCATCCGCGACACCGAACCGGCGGAAGAGGAGCTTCCGCAGGCCGCCCGCGCCATCCGAGCCGATGCCTGAGCCGAAGGATCTGACCATGCCCGACCTGCTGCCGATCGCCCGCGCGCTGATCTCCGTTTCCGACAAGACCGGCCTTCTGGAATTCGCCCAGAGCCTTGCCGCGCGAGGGGTGGAGCTGCTGTCCACCGGCGGGACATCGGAGATGCTCCGCAAGGCGGGCCTTTCCGTACGCGACGTGTCCGATCTCACCGGCTTCCCGGAGATGATGGACGGCCGGGTCAAGACCCTGCACCCGAAGGTCCACGGTGGCCTGCTTGCGCTCCGCGATCAGCACAAACCGGAGATGGAAGCGCATGAGATCGAGCCGATCGACCTGCTCATCGTGAACCTCTACCCGTTCGAGGCGACCGTCGCGAAGGGCGCGGATTACGACACCTGCATCGAAAACATCGACATCGGCGGCCCGGCAATGCTGCGCGCCGCGGCCAAGAACCATGCCTGGGTAACTGTCGTGACGGATGTGGAGGATTACAACGCGCTGCTGGCGGAGCTCGACCGCAACGACGACCGCATTTCCTACGCCTTCCGGCAACGGCAGGCGCAAATCGCCTATGCCCGCACCGCGGCTTATGACGCGGCGGTCTCCACCTGGATGGCGGATGCGCTTGGCGAGGCCACTCCCCGTCGTCGCGCCTTTGCCGGCACTCTGGCCCAGCCGCTGCGCTACGGCGAAAACCCGCATCAGGCTGCGGCCTTCTACCGCGACGGCTCCGCCCGGCCGGGTGTGGCCACGGCCAGGCAGCTTCAGGGCAAGGAGCTGTCCTACAACAACATCAACGATACCGACGCGGCGTTCGAGCTGGTGGCCGAGTTCCCGACCGACCGTCCGGCCTGCGCGATCATCAAGCACGCCAATCCCTGTGGCGTCGCGGTGGGTGGATCGCTGCTGGATGCCTATGGCCGTGCCTATGACTGCGACCGGACTTCTGCCTTCGGCGGGATCGTGGCGCTGAACCACATGCTGGACGGAGCGACAGCGGCAAGGATCGCGGAGATTTTCACAGAAGTCGTCATCGCCCCCGACGCGGATGAAGAGGCGAAGTCGATCTTTGCTGCGAAGAAGAACCTGCGTCTGCTCACGACGGGCGCCCTGCCCGATCCGACTGCGAAGGGCCTGACATTCCGGCAGGTCGCAGGCGGCTTCCTCGTGCAGGACCGCGACAATGGCGAAGTGACGGCGGCGGACCTGAAGGTGGTGACGAAGCGCGCGCCCACCGATCAGGAACTGGCCGACATGCTGTTCGCCTGGAAGGTGGCAAAACATGTGAAGTCCAACGCCATCGTCTATGTGAAGGACGAGGCTACCGTCGGCATCGGCGCAGGTCAGATGAGCCGGGTCGATTCGACCATGATCGCCGCGCGGAAAGCCGAACATATGGCGGAGCTGCTGCATCTGCCGGTCTCCCCCGCGAAGGGCTGCGTGGCGGCCTCCGACGCCTTCTTCCCCTTCCCCGACGGGGTGGAGGAACTGGCCCGCGCAGGCGCGAAGGCGGTGATTCAGCCTGGCGGATCCATCCGCGATGCAGAGGTGATCGCAGCGGCTGACGCAGCAGGGCTGGCGATGGTGTTCACCGGTCAGCGGCACTTCCGTCACTGATGGTCAGGGGATCGCTCGGGATCATGGCGGGCGTGGCTGCGGCCACATTCGCTCTGGATCAGCTCAGCAAATTCGTGGTGGTCCATCTCATGTCGCTCGACCGCGTGCGGGCGATCGACGTCTGGCCTCCCTATCTCAATTTTCGCATGGCGTGGAACAGGGGCGTCAACTTCGGCCTGCTGCAGGGGGAAGGCGACCTTGGCCGCTGGCTGCTGATCGCCGTTGCTCTGGTGATATCCGTCTGGGTCTGGCTTTGGATGCGGAAGGAGCCACAGACCGCCGCCGTGCAGGTTTCTGCCGGTCTTCTGATCGGCGGCGCCATCGGAAACGTGATCGACCGCATCCTCTATGGCGCGGTTGCGGACTTTCTGAACATGTCCTGCTGCGGAATCGCCAACCCCTGGGCCTTCAATGTCGCGGATATTGCGGTGTTCGCGGGCGCCATCGGACTGGTGCTGTTCACCGGACGCGACAAGAAGGCGTGACGCCCCGGTTCAAAACGGCTAAACGAGGACAAAACGGCAAGAGTGCGATGGAGCGGGGCATGATACAGGCGGGTCGGAACCGGGCGGGCAGGCTCGTGCTCGTGCTGGCGGCGGCTTGCGGCCTCGCCGCCTGCGGCAACGGAAAGCTCATCCAGCTTCGCTCCGAAACCCGCAGCCCGGACGAGTTCGCCATCCTGCCGACGAAACCGCTCGACATTCCGGCGGGGCAGGCGAACCTCACAGCCCTCCCCGTGCCGACCCCCGGGGGCGCGAATCGCACCGACCCGACACCGCTCGCGGATGCGACCGCTGTGCTGGGCGGCAATGCCGGTGCGGTGGAACGGCAGGGAACCGGCGGGGATGCCGCGCTTCTGGCACAGGCCGGGCGCTATGGCGCCGATCCCGCCATCCGGCAGGATCTGGCCATCGCAGATGCCGAATTCCGCAAGGACGAAGGCCCCCTGCTGCTGGAGCGGATGAGCCGCACCACAACCTATTTCAAGGTTTATGCCCCCTACGCGCTCAACCAGCAGGCCGAGATCTCCCGCTGGCGCGCAAGGGGAGTGCCAACAGTCACCGCACCCCCGCCCCCCGCCGACTGACGGAGGGCGCGCGGGACAGGATCGCTGCCCTCACGGTCTATCGTGATGGATAGGCAGCCCTGCAGGCATCGACCCGCGCCCCCGTTTGAACGGTCAATTCACTGCGCTTCTCCAGCAGGCCATCCAGCTTCGCCTGTTCGGCCCTGAGGTCGATGGCTCTCGGGATATTGGTCGTCACCGGCACATCGCGCTCACACATCATCGGACGGTAATACCCCCTCCCCCAGTAGGGGCCGGGGCACCAATCGAAATCCGTTACCCAATCCGTGCGGCTCTCGACCGCGAAGCCGCGGGCGATATTGCCCTGTGTCTGATCAATCAGCATGTTCACGGTACGGAGATCGCGCGTCGCGGTGTTGAGGCACCGCTCCTGCGGCGTTGCACAGGCCGCGAGACCGAGAAGCAGAAAAAGAGCGGGAAACGGGCGCGTCATGATGTCATCCTCCGCCGGGCCGGCGATCCGATATCTAGCGATAATGGAACCGAAAGCCAGACCAGGCTTGGCCATCGTCCGGCGGAGAGCTATTGGGTTCCCGAAAGGCAGGATCGTCATGGATATCAATTTCGACGAACGCAAGACGCGGGCGGCGGCGTGGTTCCGAACGCTCAGGGATCAGATCTGCACCGCTTTCGAGACGCTGGAGGACGGGGTTCCCTCCGACCGGCCGCCCGGACGTTTCGAATTGCGTGAGACCCGGCGCGGCGAAGGACCGGACGGCGGCGGTGGCCTCATGTCCGTCATGCGCGAGGGGCGAGTGTTCGAGAAGGTGGGCGTCAACGTCTCAGCCGTCCACGGCACGCTCGCGCCAGCCGCGCAGGCGGCGATGGCCGCGCGAGGCGTTCCGGGCATGGCGGAGGATCCGCGCTTCTGGGCCTCCGGCATCAGCCTCGTCGCCCATATGCGCAACCCGCTTGCCCCCGCCGTTCACATGAATACGCGCATGTTCTGGACACCGCATGCATGGTGGTTCGGCGGAGGCGCCGATCTCAATCCCTGTATCGAATTCGCAGAGGACACCGCGCATTTCCACGCCACGCTCAAGACTGCCTGCGACCTGCACGGGCCGGATTTCTATACCCGGTTCAAGGAGTGGGCCGACGAATATTTCTATATCCCGCATCGCAAGCGTGCGCGGGGCGTGGGCGGCATCTTCTTCGACGACCTGAACACCAGCGACTGGGAGGCAGACTTCGCCTTCACGCAGGATGTGGGTCGTGCCTTCCTGCCTGCCTTCCTGCCGCTGGCGGAAAGGCGGAGCCGCGACGCCTACGGAGAGGCGGAGCGGGAGGCACAGCTCATCCACCGCGGCATCTATGCGGAGTACAATCTTGTCTACGATCGAGGCACGAAATTCGGTCTTGCCACCGCGCATGACCCGGAAGCGGTGCTGATGAGCCTGCCGCCGCTGGCCCGCTGGCCCTGATCTCCTACTTTCTTCCGAAGGCCCGCCCCCCCGGCGGGCCTTTTCACTCCTTGCAAGGCAGCAGCCGGGGGATATACTCCCCCCCAGTATCGGAGGAGGGGATGCCCAACGACCCGCGCGAAAAGCAACAGGCGCTGATCCGTGTCCGCCGCATCCGCGGTCAGATCGAAGCCCTTGAAAGATCGCTTGAAGGCGAGGCCCAGTGTGAACCGATCCTGCAACAGCTTGCCGCTGTGAGGGGAGCGGTGAACGGTCTGATGGGCAGTGTTCTGGAAAGCCATCTGCGCGAGGAACTGGCCACCCCCACAGACCCCAATCCAAGGATCGAGACCGCAATCGCGCTCGTCCGGTCCTATCTCAAGTGAAGCGTGGAGGAGAGACCATGAAATCGCGCGCCGCCGTTGCTTTCGGACCGGGAAAACCGCTCGAAATCGTCGAGATCGACGTGGATCCGCCAAAGGCGGGAGAGGTTCTGATAAAGATCAGCCACACGGGCGTCTGCCATACCGACGCCTTCACGCTCTCGGGTGACGATCCCGAAGGGCTGTTCCCCTGCGTACTCGGCCACGAAGGCGCGGGTGTGGTGGTGGAAGTGGGGGAAGGGGTTACCTCGGTCGCGCCGGGCGACCACGTGATCCCGCTCTATACCGCCGAATGCGGCGAATGCCTCTTCTGCAAGTCCGGCAAGACAAATCTCTGCGTTGCTGTCCGCGCGACGCAGGGAAAGGGTGTCATGCCGGACGGCACGACCCGTTTCTCCTACAACGGTCAGCCGCTCTATCACTACATGGGCTGCTCGACCTTCTCCGAATACACCGTCGTGGCGGAAGTATCGGTCGCGAAGATCAACCCGGAAGCCAACCACGAGCATGTCTGCCTTCTGGGCTGCGGTGTGACGACCGGGATCGGTGCGGTTCACAACACCGCAAAGGTGCAGCCGGGAGACAGCGTGGCGGTCTTCGGCCTCGGCGGGATCGGGCTGGCCGTGATTCAGGGCGCGCGGCAGGCGAAGGCGGGGCGCATCATCGCGGTCGATACAAACCCTTCCAAGTTCGACCTTGCCAAGCAGTTCGGTGCCACCGACTTCGTCAACCCGAAAGAGCATGACAAGCCGATCCAGCAGGTGATCGTGGACATGACGGGCTGGGGCGTGGACCATTCGTTTGAATGCATCGGCAATGTCAACGTGATGCGGGCCGCGCTGGAATGCGCGCATCGCGGCTGGGGGCAGTCGGTGGTCATCGGGGTTGCCGGCGCGGGGCAGGAGATTTCCACCCGTCCCTTCCAGCTTGTCACCGGGCGCCGCTGGCTGGGCACCGCCTTTGGCGGTGTGAAAGGGCGTACGCAACTGCCGGGTATGGTTGAAGATGCGATGTCGGGTGAAATCGAACTCGCCCCCTTCGTCACCCACACAATGCCGCTGGACGAGATCAACACGGCCTTCGACCTGATGCATGAAGGCAAGTCGATCCGCAGCGTCATCCATTACTGAGCCCGACGATGGAACGCATCGAATCCCACGCCTGTTTCGGCGGTCAACAGGAGGTCTGGCGCCATCAAAGCCAGGCCACCGGCACGCCGATGACCTTCGGTGTCTTTCTGCCGCCTCAGGCGTCGGAAGGCCCGCTGCCGGTGATCTACTGGCTCTCCGGACTCACCTGCACGGAGCAGAACTTCATCACCAAGGCCGCCGCTCAGCGCTACGCGACGGAGCACGGGGTGATTCTCGTCAATCCCGACACCAGCCCCCGCGGTGACGATGTCGCGGATGATCCGGGCTATGATCTCGGCAAGGGCGCCGGGTTCTATCTGAACGCCACGCAGCAGCCCTGGGCCGCGCACTACCGGATGGCCGATTATATCGCCGAGGAACTTCCCGCTCTGGTGGAGGGATCCTTTCCGGCAAGCGACCGACGCTCAATCATGGGTCACTCCATGGGCGGCCACGGGGCGTTGGTCACCGCCTTCCGCAATCCGGGCCGCTATCGGTCTGTATCGGCTTTCTCCCCGATCGTCGGCCCCTCCGATGTGCCCTGGGGGGAAAAGGCGCTCACCGCTTACCTCGGCCCGGATCGTAGCGCCTGGGCGGAATGGGATGCGGTAAAGCTGATCCCCGGCCTCAAGGAGCGTCTGCCCCTTCTTATCGACCAGGGAGGAGGGGATGAGTTCCTTGTGCGTGAGCTTCAGCCCGAGCGCCTGGTTGATGCCTGCAAGGCCGCGGGTCATCCGGTAGAATTGCGCCTTCAGGACGGCTACGACCACAGCTACTACTTCATCTCGACCTTCATGGGCGATCACATCGCCTGGCATGCGAAAGCGTTGAAAGGCTGATCACCGCCCGCGCGCTGCCAAGGGCGGCGCGCGGGCTTGTCGCTTCGGCGCGCCAGCGCCGTCCGCTTTTACAGATCGACCTCGACACTCGTCAGCGGGCGGGAACAGCAGGCCAGGATGAAGCCGTCCTCCACCTCATCCTCGAAGATGCCGCCCTGATGGTGCATCTCCACGCTGCCCCGCGCCCGGACCTTGCAGGTGCCGCAGACACCCATTCCGCAGGCAAAGGAGGCAGCAATTCCCGCCGCTTGCGCCATCTGCAGGATCGTCTGCCCCGCCCCTACCGGCACCTCTACCCCTGAGCGCGCGAACCGCACGACCGCGTCTTCCGACACCGCAGGAGCTTCCGGCAGCAGCAGCCCGCCGCTGGCTGGCCCGAAGCTTTCCTGATGCCAGGCTTCCGCGGCCAGCCCGTCGGCCATGAGCGCCGCCTGCATCGCCTCCATGAAGCCCTGCGGCCCACAGCAATAGACCTGCCGCTCCAGCCGCTCCGGCACCAGTCGCCGCAGCAGTTCCGCATCCAGCCGCCCGGCGATCAGACGCTCCCCTTCGGCTCCTGCGCCCAGAATGAACAGAAGCCGAAGGCCCGGCATCTGCTCCGCCAGTAGTTCGAGCTCCCGCCGGAACAGGATGTCATCGGCAGAGCGCGCAGCGTGGACATATGTCACCTTCAAGCCCGGCGCGCAGTCTGCGACCCAGCGGAGCATCGACATGCAGGGCGTCGCCCCTGATCCGGCCGAAATGAGCATCAGCGGCCCGACCAGCGGGTCAGGCAGGTGGAAGTTGCCCATCGGCTGGGTGAATTTCAGCCCGAATCCGGGGGCGAGGTTATCGAACATCCACTGGGTTGCGACGCTGCCCGCCTTCAGCTTGGCCGTGATCGAGACCGAAAACGGCCGCGAGGGAGAAGAGGAGAGCGTGTAGCTCCTGAGAACCGGCCCCTCCGCCGTCGGCAGTTCGACGGTGACGAACTGACCTGGCCGATAGGCACACCAGCGGCCCGGCGGCGGACGAAAGGTGAAGGTTCGCACATCGGCTGTTTCCGCACGAACCCCCACGCAGCGCAACGGCTCCTCCAGCGCATTCCAGGGGAGCGGCTGCGGCAAGGTCTGAACGATCATTCCGCAGCGATCCGTGCCTGACTTTCAGGGCCGAGGCGACGCTTCAACGTCTCGCAGTACCACTCCACGAACTGCATCACGCCGCCTTCGTGGATCTCCGAATAGGGCCCCGGCTGATAGGCGGGCGAGGCGATGCCCCGGGCATTGTCCTCCACGATCCGGCGATCCTCGTCATTGGTGTGAATCCAGACCTCGGTCAGCTTCTCCAGATCGTAGTCCACGCCTTCGACGGCATCCTTGTGAACGAGCCACTTCGTCGTCACCTGCGTCTGGGTCGCGGAAATAGGCAGGACCCGGAAGGATATCGCATGGTCGATCAGTACGTGGTTCCATGTGGTCGGGTAGTGGAACAGCAGCAGCGCCCCGATTCCCTCCTCACCCGGGAAGCCGTCGGAGAGCTTGCGCCCCACGGCGCGCCGCCCGGTCATCGTATAGCTCTCGGCGCCCCGGAGCAGCGGCACCCGAACGGCCCGGGACTGGCCATCCGACTCCATATCAAACCGGGAGGCAAGCCCCCTGTCCTCGCAGGCGGCCCAGTGAGCGGCAATCTCGGGATCTCTCTCTGCGCCGTCCACGCCGGTGACCGAGGGGGCTTCCGGGTAGGTCTTGCACAGGTCGGGATGGTTGGCCGCGCAATGGTAGCACTCGCGGTTGTTCTCCCAGACCAGTTTCCAGTTGCCGTTCTCTATGATGGTCGATTCAAACGCGACCTTGGCGTCTTTCAGATTGTGAGCGCCGAAATAGGTCTCCAAGCGCCGCCGCTGCGGTGCGAAATCCGCAGGCGCGCTGGCGAGGCTGATCCAGATATATCCGGCCGCGGCTTCGCAGGCCACGGGCTTCAGGCCATAGGGCGCGGGATCGAACTCCTCTCCCATCTGCCGGGCGAAAAGCAGTTGCCCGTCCAGATCAAAGGTCCACTGATGATAGGGGCAGACGAGCCGGGACGCCCGCCCCTTCTCCGTCAGGCAGATCCGCGATCCCCGGTGGCGGCAGACATTGTGAAAAGCCCGGATCACACCATCGCGACCGCGCACCACGATCACCGAGTAATCGCCGACCTGCACGGTGAAGAAACTGCCGGGCTGGGCGATTTCGCAATCATGGCCAGCAAACAGCCAGTCGCGATACCAGAATTCCTCCAGATCCAGCCGATAGATGTCGTCATCGCGGTAGAAGGCCTGGTCCAGACTGAACCCCGGCTTCTGGCGGGCAAGCAGCGCGGAAATTGTGCTCTCTAGGGTCATCATGGCGTCCTGCGGACCGCGAAATGGCGGATGGGTTGCTGTGTTCCCACGATGGAAACCGTGCGGGATCGCTGCAGAATGACATGAAACACCGCCGCCAATGGCCGAAATTCGACGCTTTTCGACAACAGGGCGACGCGAGCGGAAACGACCGCCGGGCGGGTCTGCCTTACCGATCCGTGGGGTCGGTTTCCGGTGTCGTGGGGGCAGGCGCCGCCCCCTCACGCCGCCCTGCGAGCGCTGCATCCAACTCGCGTGCCAGTATTCGCAACCGTTCGGGAACGTCGTGAAGCCTGAGTTCCGCCGATATATCCGACAGGATCCGGGCGAGTTCCTCCTCCATGCGCGCCGCCGCGTCATCCAGAGGTTTCTCGACCATGTTCAAATCTCCCGTCATCACCCGGAACCGGCAGCGCTCCGCCGGGTTATCCTACGCTGCCGATCACCGGATTCAAGGACGGTCCCGGATGATGACAACTTCTTCCCGCGACGAAGTGCGGACCGACGTGGTGGCGCTGATCCCCGCGCTTCGGGCCTTTGCTTGGTCGCTGTGCCGGGACACGACCGATGCCGACGATCTGGTGCAGGAGACGCTGCTGAAAGCGTTGGCCAATCTCGACAAGTTTGCCCCTGGCACGCGGCTGCGAGCTTGGCTCTTCACCATCATGCGCAATACTTTCTATTCCCGGATCCGCACGCAGGGGCGTGAGACGACCGGCGTCGAGGATTGCGTTTCGGGCGAATTGATCTCCCAGCCCACGCAGGAATGGAACGTTCGCGGCGGTGAACTGATGGAAATCGTGCGTGGCCTGCCGGTGCATTACCGCGATACGCTGATCCTTGTCGTGATGATGGGGGAAAGCTACGAGGCCGCTGCGGAGATCTGCGGGTGCACTGTCGGTACGGTGAAGAGTCGCGTCAATCGGGCGCGCAACATGGTGATCTCCGCTCTGGGTGAGACCACCGTCTGAGGTCTGAGACGCTGGCCGATCATTCCATGGGCGAGGCCGCCCTTCCGCTGCGCGTCAGGACTTAGCCCGTGCGAGCAGCACCTGATCTACTGAGTATGCTTTCCTGGCTGTCTGAAGATCAGACGAGATGTTTCGGCGTTCTTTCCCTGAGATCCACGGCCCTCCTGGAGCCGACGATCACCTTATCTAAACTTTGCAATCTCATGGGTTGCGCTGGTGCGATGTGCCGAAGGGAAATTTGCGAAGACCTTCTACACAGGCAGAGGGTCTTCTCCCGACTGCTGGAGGGCTGGCTTTCCAAAGTTCAGAAAAAGACGACCGACATGATTGATGCGATCTCTGCGAAAAAGGTTCACGGGCTGATCCATCGGATCAGTATATTTTCGTTTCGAAAATTAAGTGCCGTTCAGATGCAGATCTGTCCGCCCCCTCCGGTGCGAGGTAAGGCGCGAATCTCTATTTCTCCAATGGCGGCAGCGACGAGGTGGGGAGCACGATTGAGGCGCAACGGTCATCGGATAGTCGTCTCAACAAACCCCTGCCTTCCTCCAACGAGGATTTTCGGAGGCAACCGACCCGCGCATGAAAAAGATCTCCAGAGGCATCGTGAAATGCCCTTCGGAAAATCAGCAAAAATGTACCTTGGGTGCCCGGGGCGCGAGATGGCGTTGAGATAAAGCCCTCGCCAGCGAAGTCTCGCAAGATCAGCAGAGTGACGCCATTGCCGTCGTCCAAGATTGCTGACCCATTGTGTACGGGATGAAGCTCTTAGTCTCAGACACAGGCGGCCAATGCTTGTCCTGTTTTACGTCACCCCGACGTCGACCAGTCTTACAAATGTGCCCGGAGAGACCCGCGCACATTTGCAGAGTTACCCGCGGTCCTCTCCATTCTCAGGACCGCGCGGTTCTCCGCGACGCGGGAGTGCGGGCCTTGGCGCTGCGTGACTGCGCAGTCGTTCTGCTGGCTTTGTGGTCCGCCTTCGGGCCGGACAGGCGCCTCTGGGGTTCCACCGCCTGAGACGAGGAAAGATAGCGCACGGCGGCATAGCCGAGGCCAAGAAGAGCAAGGGTGCGGATCAGTCTCGGCATCTGTAATCTCCGGCTTGAGTATCTGCCGCACAACGCGGATCGTGCCGTCGCTGTTCCCTCCCCGCCCTCTCCGGGGTGGAATTTCGTTCGGCAACACGTCATGAAGACGCAGCCCCCAGCAGGACTTGCGACATGCTCAGACAATTCTTCTCCTATTACCGGCCGTGGAAGCTGCTTTTCTGCATAGATTTCGGTTGCGCAGTGCTGTCCGGTCTACTGGAGTTGGCATTCCCGCTCGCCGTGCAGGGCTTCATCGACAGGCTGCTGCCGCAAGGGGACTGGTCCTTTACCCTGCTGGCGGCGGTGGGGCTTCTCATCATCTATCTGGTGAATACCGGGCTGATGGTCGTGGTGACCTACTGGGGCCACATGCTGGGCATCAACATAGAGACGGAGATGCGGCGGCGGGCCTTCGAGCATCTCCAGAAACTCTCTTTCGGGTTCTTCGACAAGGTGCGGACGGGCAAGCTCGTCGCCCGTGTCACCCGCGATCTGGAGGAAATCGGCGAGGTTGCCCACCACGGGCCGGAGGATCTGTTCATCGCCGTGATGACCTTTGTCGGCGCCTTCCTCCTCATGATGTGGATCAGCCTGCCGCTCGCCCTCATCACGGCGGCGATCGTTCCGGCGATGGTGCTGGTTGTCATGGTGTATGGCGGGAAGATGACGGCGACATGGCGGGCGATCTACTCCCGCGTCGGCAATTTCAACGTCCGGCTGGAAGAAAACGTCGGCGGCATGCGCGTCGTGCAGGCCTTCGCCAACGAGGATCATGAAAAGGCCCTTTTCGCAGAGGACAATGCCCGCTACCGCGAAACGAAGCTGTCCGCCTACAAGGTGATGGCCGCGTCACAGTCGCTGTCCTACATGGGGATGCGGCTGGTTCAGGTGGTTGTGATGGTGGCGGGCGCGGGTTTCGTGCTGAACGGCTCTCTCTCCACGGGGGGGTTCGTTGCCTTCCTGCTGCTGGTCGGGGTCTTCTTCCGCCCGCTCGACAAGATCGCCGCGGTGATCGAGACCTATCCGCGCGGCATCGCGGGCTTCCGCCGTTATCTCGAACTGCTGGAGACGGAGCCGGAGGTGGCCGACCGGCCCGACGCGCGGCCTGCCGCAGCCCTGACCGGCGCGATCCGGTTCGAGGATGTGAGCTTCGCTTACCGGGAAGACCGGCCCGTACTGCGTGACGTCAACCTCTCCGTCCGTCCGGGAGAGACGCTCGCCTTCGTTGGCCCCTCGGGCGCGGGCAAGACGACCCTACTGGCACTCCTGCCCCGGTTCTACGAACCCACATCGGGCCGCATCACGATCGACGGCACCCCGATCGACGCCTTCACCCTGCAAAGCCTCCGGCGCCAGATCGGCATCGTCCAGCAGGATGTGTTCCTGTTCGGCGGCACGCTGCGCGAGAACATCGCCTACGGTCGGCTGGGGGCGACGGAGAGCGACATCATCGCGGCCGCCCGGCAGGCGCAGCTCGGCCCGATGATCGAACGTCTGCCGGACGGGCTGGATACCGTGGTGGGCGAAAGGGGCGTGACCCTTTCCGGCGGACAGAAGCAGCGCGTGGCCATTGCCCGCGCCTTCCTGAAGAACCCGCCGATCCTCATTCTGGACGAGGCTACTTCTGCCCTCGACAACGAGACGGAGCGGGAGATTCAGATGGCGCTGGATGCGCTGGCGGTGGGGCGAACGACCCTCATCATCGCGCACCGGCTTGCCACGATCCGGCACGCGGACCGCATCGTGGTGATGGAGGATGGACGTGTCGTGGAGACCGGCACCCACGCCGAACTCGCGGCCTCTGGCGGACGCTATGCCCGGCTCAGCGCCGCGTGAGGGTCAAAACCGGTAGTAGTAACCGATCGTATAGACCTCGATGCCGGGATTCGGCTTGGCCAGCCCGGCGTTCGAGTAATGCCGCACGTCCGCCGTCAGATATCCCGGCCCGACCGGATAGGAAAAGCCGAAGCCCGTCTGAAAGTGGCCCTGTGATCCCATGTCATGCTTGCCGACCTGCTGGTCGCTGAAGAAGCCAAGGCCGATCATCACTTCCAAGCCGAGATCGCCCCAGATCGGCCGATGCCACACCGGCGCCAACGTGATGAGCTGGACGGAGTTGTCTCCCGGGCCGGTCTGCCAGTTGGCGACGGTCACCTCTACCAGCCGCTCGAAGCCCCATCTCTCCAGATAGCTGCCGGGCCACGGATGGACATAACCCAGGCGGAAAACCGCATCGCCTTCTGCGGTCGAGCCAGCGGCGAAGGTCAGAGACTGCGCGGTGGCGGGCGTAGCGCACAGGAACCCCGCCGTTGCGGCCACTGCCAAAAACGTCAGCGGCGCGCCAAGCAGGCCGTTCGTTGAGTTTCCATCTGTTGCTACGGCCATGTTGCACTCCCAAGGTCACCCTTAGGGTTTAGCGTGCCGCTTCTCATTGTCCATCACGCGGGCGTGAGAAATCGCCCGTTAGGGCGAGCCGGTCACAGTCAGCGGCGGCGATTCATTTCCGACAGACGCAGAAATGCACGCTCCATCACCGCCATGACAGGTGCGCGTTGCGAGGACCGAAGGGTAAGATCTGTATCGACCAGGAGACGGATTGCTTCCTCCAGCCGGCGCTGACCCCAGGCCTGCACCTGTCGCTGCATCCGCTCGCGGCTGCGGAACGGCACAGGCGGGCGGGCGCGGGAAATGCCGGAGGCGGGACCGCCCGGATCGGACGCGGCGGCATGGAGCGCGCGGAAATGCCGGGTGGCCGCGATGCAGAGCGTCACCGGGTTCACGCCCTGCCCCTCCAGCCGCTGCAGGAGGGGGCCGATTTCACCGGTCCGCGACTCGGCGACGGCATGAAGCAGGTCGTCGGTCTCCGCCTCCATCGTCACGGGTGCCACGGCGGCGACATCGGCGGGGCTGACGGGCGCGGCATCGCCCAGATGGTAGAGCGCCAGCTTTTCCACCAGCTGCCGAAAGTCGCCCGGCTCCAGATCCCGTCCCAACGCCAGAAGTTCCCCCATCGCATCAGAGGAGACGGCGCCCAAACCCTCCCGCGACAGCGTGGCCTCGATCTCCTCCCGGCTGGGAGGATCATCATAGAGTGCGATGGCAGGGGCTTTCGGATGGCTCTCAAACAGCTTGCGGAGAGCGGAACGGGGTGTGAGCGCACCTGCCGTCACCACAAGCTGCCCATCCCCCTGTCGCCAGTCCTGAAGCGCCGCGGAAATGGCCGGGGCGACAGTATCCGCCGCTTCCTCCACCAACACGACGCGGGGACCCGGGAAAAAGCCCTGCGCCCGCATCGCATCGCCTGCCTGCGCAGGATCCTTGCGAAGATCGCCGCCGGGAATGCGGGTCAGGCGCATCTCCGCCTCGCCCTCCGGGCCGATGAGGGTGGCGATCATCTCCTTGCGGCGGAGTGCGACCCGCATCGGATCCGTCCCGTAGATCAGCACGCCCGGCACTGCTGGATCAGGCCGGGCGAGAAACCGCGCCGCATCGCGGGCGGAGAGCTTCACGCCTTCCAGTTCCCGTAGGTGGCGATGAGCTGCTCCGTCACCTGATCGGCAAGCTGCCGCATCAGTCGCTTCTCGCCATCCACCTTTGCCGCGCGACTGGACACCGCAGAGCCAAGACCCGAATAGCCCACGAAGTTGGACCCCGTGCCGCTATGCACCTGCTGTCCCGTTGTGAGATCCTTCACCGCGTAGGCCACTTCGCCGAAAAGCTGGTAGCGGCTCGTCAGGTTGTCCCGAGAGATGCTCACCCCCCATTCCTTCGTGCGGATCCGATAGGAGAGGGCATAGCGCGGCGAATCCGGCGGCCCCAGCACCTCTTCCACCCGGGCAAGGAAGGCGTAGGTTTCCGGGTCGGTCGGATCATCCACCCGCACCGCGCCCCGCAGCGCATTTGCCCGGCCATTTGTCCCATAGGCAGGCGTGAAACCACAACCCGCCAGCGGGATCAGAGCGGCCAGCAGGAAGGAACGGCGGTCAGGCGACCACATTGACGATCCGCCCCGGCACCACGATCAGCTTCTTGGGCGCGGCGCCCCCCAGCACCTTCACCACCGTCTCATCGGAGAGAACGAGCTTTTCCACTTCGCTCTGCGGCATATCCCTGGGCACAGTGATCTCGCTCCGCCGTTTGCCGTTGATCTGGATGGGCAGGGTCATGCTGTCCTCTACCAGCAGGGCGGGATCGGCCTTGGGCCAGGGGGCGGAGACGACCATCCCTTCCCCGTCGAGCAGCGTCCAGACCTCTTCCGCCAGATGCGGAACCATGGGCGACATGAGTTGCGCCATCACGCGCATCGTCTGCCGCTTCGTCTCCGCCCCCGCGGTGGAGCGGGCCAGGGTGTTGGTCAGTTCGTAGAGCTTGGCCACCGCCTTGTTGAAGGCGAAACCGTCGATCGTCCGCGTCACCTCGTCTATCGCACGATGGGTGGCGCGAATCAGCGCTTCATCCTCCGCCGTGGGTGCTGCCTCCGACGAGGCCGTTTCCACAGCCAGACGCCAGACCCGCGACAGGTGCTTGAAGGCGGCTTCCGCCCCTGCTGCCGTCCATTCCACATCCCGCTCGGGCGGACTGTCGGACAGGATGAACCATCGCGCGGTATCCGCGCCGAATTCCGCGATGATGCTCAGCGGATCGACGACGTTCTTCTTGGATTTCGACATCTTGGCGGAGGGGATGATGTGCACCGCCTCGCCCGTGGTCTTCACGCGGCCGTTCTCCACCTCTTCGGGCAGGTGATAGACCGGGCGATCCCGCTCATCGCGGGTCATGTAGATTTCGTGGGTGACCATGCCTTGAGTGAACAGCGCGTCGAACGGCTCCGCCGCCTTCGCCGGCAGATGGCCGGTAATGTTCATCGCCCGCGCGAAGAACCGCGAATAGAGCAGGTGCAGGATCGCGTGCTCGATACCGCCGATATACTGGTCCACATTCATCCAGTAATCGGCTTCGGCCTTGTCGGTCGGCGTAGGAGCGTGAGGCGCGGTGAAGCGGGCGTAGTACCAGGACGAATCGACGAAGGTATCCATCGTGTCCGTCTCGCGCCTCGCCGGGCTTCCGCAGGAGGGACAGGAGACGTCCCGCCAGGTGGGATGCCGGTCGAGCGGGTTGCCCGGCTGGTCGAAGGTGACATCATCGGGAAGCCGGACAGGCAGGTTTTCCTTCCGCTCCGGCACGACACCGCAGGCGGCACAATGCACCACCGGGATCGGACAGCCCCAGTAGCGCTGCCGCGACAGGCCCCAGTCGCGCAGGCGATAGTTGGTGACGCCCTGCCCCACCCCGTTCGATTCGCAGAAGGCCACGGCGGCAGCGACGGCGGCTTCCCCGGTCTGCACCTCATCGCCCGAGAAACCACGGATGTAGCGGACAGGCTCTGACTTCGGCGGCACGAAGGGCAGTTCGGCGGCAGCGTCCAGCGGCTCGAACACCGGCTCGATCGGCAGCCCGTATTTGGTGGCGAATTCGAAATCGCGCGCATCATGGGCAGGGCAGCCGAAGATCGCTCCGCTGCCGTAGTCCATCAGCACGAAGTTCGCGATATAGACTGGCAGTTCCCAGGATGTATCGAAGGGATGCCGCACACGGATGCCGGTGTCGAAGCCCTTCTTCTCGGCCTTCTCCAGCGCCTCCTCGGATGTGCCGGTCCGACGGCAGTCCTCCACGAAGGCGGCAACGTCAGGGTCATGCCGTTCAAGCGCCTTGGCGAGCGGGTGATCCGGCGAGATGGCGGCAAAGCTCGCCCCCATCAGCGTATCGGGCCGGGTGGTGTAGACCTCGATCCGGTCGTGCCCCTCCGGCGCATCGACGGTGGAGAAGGCGAACCGCAGCCCCTTCGATTCGCCGATCCAGTTCCGCTGCATCAGCCGGACCTTTTCCGGCCACTTCTCAAGCCCGTCCAGCGCCTGCGACAGCTCGCCCGCGAAATCGGAGATGCGGAAGAACCACTGCGTCAGCTCCCGCCGCTCCACCAACGCGCCGGAGCGCCAGCCGCGACCGTCGATGACCTGCTCGTTGGCGAGCACGGTCATATCCACCGGGTCCCAGTTGACCTGCGCGGACTTGCGGTAGACCAGCCCCGCTTCCAGCATGTCGAGGAACAGCGCCTGCTGCTGGCCGTAATACTCAGGATCACAAGTGGCGAATTCCCGGCTCCAGTCGATGGAGAGGCCGAGCGGCTTCATCTGCGCCTTCATGTCGGCGATGTTGGAATAGGTCCATTCCTTCGGATGGCCGCCCCGCTCCATCGCCGCATTCTCCGCTGGCATGCCGAACGCGTCCCATCCCATGGGATGCAGCACAGAGAAGCCGGAGGAACTTTTGTAGCGCGCCACCACGTCGCCCATGGTGTAGTTGCGCACATGCCCCATGTGGATGCGCCCCGAGGGATAGGGGAACATCTCCAGCACGTAATATTTTGGCCGGGCGGGATCGTGTCTGGCGGTAAACACATCCGCTTCCGCCCAGGCGGCTTGCCATTTCGCTTCGCTGGTGGAGGGATCGTAGCGGGACATATGGGCTTCCTCAGGCGGCTCGGGATCCGGGCCGGAATACACCGGCCACGCCGCCGAGGTCTAGGCCATTCGCCCGCAGCCTGCCCGAGACCGAATCCGCCGACCGGACGTCAGAGGCGGCCGTCCTGAATGCGGAGCTGCCGGGCGCGCGTCAGGATCGCATCCTCCACCTGGCGCACCGTCTCCGCGCTCACCGCGCGGCCGCCCTGGGTCTGGAGCGAAACCTTCAGCGACCGGGCGTCAAGCGCAGGATCGCGGACATAGACCGTGGCGCGATAGGCGCGGCCGCCGCCGGGCGGGGTGCCATAACCCGTCACGATCACCCCGCCGAACGGATCGACCGTCTGGATCGGCAGGAAGTTCAGCACGTCCAGCGCTGCGTTCCAGATATACTTGTTGACGTTGACGGTGGTGTTCGGGTTGTCCCGCTCTGAAAACAGATCCCAGATCGTGCCGCCCTCGGCCCGCCCTGCGGCAAGCTCCTTTTCCAGCGAACCGACCGGGATGTTCTGATCGGTAGTGTTATTGGCGCAACCCGCAAGGAGCAGCGCGCCACAGAGAAGTCCGACAGCCGCCCGGCTTCCGCCCAGGGTGACTTGCGAGAGAGTGCCAAGGGCCATCCATCCGATCCGTTCTGCGCAGTCTGCCTTCTCCGTTGTCTATCCGACGGTCCCGAAGCGGACAAGTCCCTAAGCCTTTTGCATTGCCGGGGAGCGGAAAACCCGGTGTGGCAAAGCTGCACCATGCATCATCCCTTGTCAGGCAGAGTACGCGGCTCGCTTGCAATATGGGGTCCGGGCGGGAAATACAGTCTCATTCCCAGTTCGGATTTCCCTGGATTGGGCTGCACCTTGAACCACGAGGGAAAACGATGAAAAAGATCCTGTTCGCGACGACCGCGCTGGTGATGACCGCTGGTGTCGCCGCTGCCGAAGTTGCGGTCACCGGCGACGGCCGCATGGGTATCGTCTACGATGGTGAGAACGCCAACTTCAACAGCCGTATCCGCGCCATCTTCACCATGGCCGGTGAAACGGACGGCGGTCTGACCTTCGGCGGCTCCATCCGTGCCGACAACTCGACCGGCGGTGCCGTCGGCGCCAACGGCAACATCTTCATCTCGGGCGAATTCGGCAAGATCGCCATGGGCGACGTCGATGGCGCTCTTGAGAACGCCGTGGGCGATCTCTCCGGGATCGGTTACTCGAACGCCAACTCCATCATGGAATGGTACGAAACCGAATACCTGAACACGACCAACAATCAGGACCCCTACCTGCTGTACTCCTACAGCTTCGGTGACTTCGGGTTCTACGCTGGTATGAGCGACGGCACTGCCGGCGGCATGCATGGCAACACCGACAAAGACACCCCGCGCTTCGAGCAATACTCGGTCGGCGCCACCTACGACTTCGGTGATTTCGGCATCGCTGGCGGCTACGAATCCCGCAAGGCTGAAAACTACGAGCGTGAATACCAGTGGATCGTCAGCGCTGACGCCGCCTTCGGCGATGCGGCTCTGAAAGGCTTCTACGGCAAAGGTAAAGCCTACAACTACGCTGGCAACGACATCGACATCGACACCGGCTTCCTGGTCGCTCCGTCCGAGTTCCAGAAGTTTGACCAGTACGGCGTGTCCTTCGACTACACGATGGGCCCGACGACGGTCACCGCGTTCTACCGTGAGCTGAGCCTCGATACGACGGGCGACGCGAAATACTACGGTCTCGGCGCGGCCTACAACCTCGGCGGTGGCGCTACCCTCAAAGGCGGCGTGATGAAGATGGACCGTCCGGATGGTGCCTACATCCAGGACAACCAGTCCGGCTCGATCATCGCGCAGGACGAAACCGTCGCCGACTTCGGCGTCGTGTTCAAGTTCTGATCCGACTATCCATCGACGGAGAGAGCGGGCCTCGGCCCGCTCTTTTCATTTGGTATGGCCGATGGTGGGATCTGTTCATTCCTGTGCCTCTGTGATCCTTTCACCGCAAAGGAAGGAACCCGCGATGCCGCTTATCGATATCAGGAACCGTATAGCCAGGGCCGAAGCAGAGGCCGGCCGCGCACCGGGGTCGGTCCACCTCATAGCGGTATCGAAGGTTCAGCCGAACGCGCGGGTTGAAGCTGTTCTGGAGGAAGGCCAGCGCCTGTTTGGAGAGAACAAGGTGCAGGAGGCTGCGACCAAATGGCCGGATTTCCGCAGCCGTTTTCCCGAGACCGAGGTTCACCTGATCGGCCCGTTGCAGACAAACAAGGCAAAGCAGGCCGTGGAGCTGTTCGAGGCGATCCACTCGCTCGACCGCCCCAAGCTCGCCCATGTGCTTGCCGACCTCGCACAAAAGCGTGGCCAATCGCCCCGGCTGTTCATTCAGGTCAACACCGGGGAGGAATCGCAGAAGGCCGGCTGCCTGCCCGCCGAGGCGGATGCCTTTGTCGCCGACTGCCGGAAACTGGACCTGCCCGTCGTCGGGCTGATGTGCATACCGCCGGTTGAGGAGGAGCCCGCGCTTCACTTTGCACTTCTGGCAAAGATCGCCGCCCGGAATGGCCTTCCGGAGCTTTCCATGGGCATGAGTGACGATTTCGAGACCGCGATCGCCCTCGGCGCCACCTATGTGCGGGTCGGCTCCGCTCTCTTCGGCGCCCGCAGCCCCCAGGGCTGATCTGGCACCCGCAGCGCTGTCCGGGGCTTCAGGCGCCTGGCCAGCCACAACAGGTTGTGGCGCGACAATCCGATGCAACCCGCCGTCGGCGCGCCCGGCCGCCGCCAGGAATGAAGAAAAATCGCAGAACCCCGGCCCGGAACGGCATCGGGCCAGTTCCAGTCGGTAACCAAGACGAGATCGTAGAGCGGATCAGGCCGGCGGAGGCTCTCATGACTCCAGCCATGCGGTGCCGCGACGAGCTGATTGTAGTCCGGGTCCGCCACATCATCCGACCACAGATCGCCCGGGCGGATCGGCACGGCCCAGCGAGGGAGCTGCCGCCGGTCGATCCTGTCGGGTCGGTAGAGCATGGCGACGATCTCATGCCGCCCGACCGGGGTTCCCCCGTCGCCTTCGCGCTTGTCGGCCACGATACCGCCACGCCCGATGGTACAGGGCATCAACCGGCGCCCATAGCGCAAGCCGGTTGGCGTCAGGACAAGATCGCCCGTCAAAGCAGATGGCCCGACTTCCGCGCCTTGGTGGCGAGATAGCCCTCATTGAATGCGGTCCTGCCGACTTTCAGCGGCACACGATCGACAACGCGGATGCCGTTGGCCTCCATCATCCGTACCTTCGCGGGGTTGTTGGTCAGCAGCCGAACCTCCGAAAATCCAAGCCGTCTCAGCAGGGCAGCGCCGATGCGGAAGTCGCGTTCGTCATCCTCAAAGCCCAATCTGTGGTTGGCTTCCACCGTGTCGAATCCCTGATCCTGAAGCGAATAGGCGCGCATCTTGTTGGCGAGGCCGATCCCCCGACCCTCCTGATTGAGGTAAAGGAGCACGCCCGCCCCCTCCTCTCCCATCCGCTCCAGCGCGGCGTGAAGCTGCGGGCCGCAATCGCATTTCAGACTGCCCAGCACATCCCCCGTGAAACACGCGGAATGCAAGCGTGCGAGAACCGGCTCCGCCCGTGGCGGGTGTCCTATTTCGACGGCGTAATGTTCCTCTCCGCCATCCTCCGGCCGAAAGACATGCAGGCGCCCCGCTTCCGCTGCTGCCATCGGCACGCGTGCCGACACGATCGGCAGCAGAGGTACAGCGCGCCGAAGCTCCTCTGCCGCGAGCGTGGCAGAGAGAATTGTCAGGTCATTCTCCGCTGCAAAAGTTGCGGGATGATCAAGCGGCACCAGCACGGCGGAGGGCAGCAACTGCGCGGATTTGGCAAGCTGAAGCGCCACGCGATGCAACTCCGCCCCGCCCGCCCGCTCTGCCAGCAGAGGCCCCTTCATAGGGACACGCAGATCATCCGCGGGGTCAGCCACGGACCGGAGCCAGCGGGCGTCCACATCACCGGGCACGGTGATACGGGCAAGATCATTGTCATAGGCCCGCGCCTTCAGCGTCTCCGCCCGCCAGCCGGTGATCGCGAGAACGGGGCGTCCAATCGCGCGCAGATCGCGAAGCCTTTCCTCATCCAGAGTTTCCACGGCCAGCGCCAGCGCACCTTCCGTATCGGTCATCAGGACGACAGGCAGACCCATCCGAAGGTCCGCACGCGCCCGCGCGATCCGCTCGACGATACCGGGAATGAGACTCATGAACCTGCCCCTTTCAAGACATCCTCCATCTAGGCGCTGCTGCAGGAAATTGAAACATTTCCCCGTCCCGCGACACGTCGGCGTGAGTCTTTGTAGCAATTCGCCCGCTTCCCTTGCCGGACAGCGACGGGATGCCAATGTCCCCTGCACACGATACCGAGAGGAGAGAGCCGTGCCGAACCTTAAGAAAATCCTGCTCGTCGACGATGACGATGATCTCCGCGAAGCGCTCTCCGAACAGCTCGTCATGACCGAGGATTTCGACGTGTTCGAAGCCGAGAACGGTCAGGACGCGATGGAAAAGGTCAAGGGCGGCATTTTCGATCTGGTGATCCTCGACGTGGGTCTGCCGGATACCGACGGCCGCGAACTCTGCCGCCGGATGCGTAAGCAGGGGGTGAAGTGCCCGGTTCTCATGCTGACCGGCCATGACAGCGACAGCGACACCATTCTGGGGCTGGACGCGGGCGCGAACGATTACGTCACGAAGCCGTTCAAGTTTCCAGTCCTGCTCGCACGCATCCGCGCACAGCTCCGCCAGCATGAACAGTCAGAGGACGCGGTGTTCCAGCTTGGCCCGTATACGTTCAAACCCTCGATGAAGATGCTCATCGACGAGCGGGAGCGGAAGATCCGCCTGACGGAGAAGGAGACGAACATCCTGAAGTTCCTCTACCGCGCTTCCGAGGGCGTGGTGCCGCGCGACGTGCTGCTGCATGAGGTCTGGGGGTACAATGCGGGTGTCACCACCCATACGCTCGAGACGCATATCTACCGCCTCCGCCAGAAGATCGAGCCTGATCCCTCCAATGCGCGCCTTCTGGTCACCGAGTCGGGCGGATATCGGCTGGTGGCCTGATTTCGCAGAACTTGGCGGAACCAATGTGTCCCCCGGCGCATTAGGTCCGCGAAGCCCTCCCGTATCGGGGTCAGGATACGGAAACTCCCTGTTGGCACCTCAAAGGCCCGGCCCTGCGCCGGGCCCTTTTTTATGCCGCTCCCTTGCCCTTCCCGCGCCCGGTTGGCATGGTCCCGCCGCCAGCCGGAGACGCCCATGACCTTCACCATCGCCACCTGGAACATCAATTCCGTTCGTCTTCGCGAAGGACTCGTTCAGCGCTTGCTGGCAGAGGAAGCGCCTGACATCCTGTGTCTGCAGGAATGCAAATCCCCTGTTGAGAAAATACCGGTCGAGCAGTTTCGTGCCCTCGGCTATACCCACATGGTTGCCCGGGGCCAGAAGGGCTACAACGGTGTCGCAATCCTGTCGAAACTGCCGCTCCGCGATGCAGGCGACCGCGACTTTGCCACGCTGGGCCATGCCCGCCATGTTGCGGCAGAGCTTGAGAACGGCGTGACGATCCACAACTTCTACGTTCCCGCCGGCGGCGACATTCCCGACCGCGAGGCAAATGTGAAATTCGGCCAGAAGCTCGACTTCCTGACCGACATGACGCGATTCTTTCAGGTCGAACGTCCGCACAAGGCCATTCTGGTCGGTGACCTGAATATCGCACCGCGTGAAGACGATGTCTGGAACCACAAGCAAATGATGCGCATCGTCAGCCATACGCCCGTTGAGGTCGAGCATCTGGAGCAGGTGCGGGAGTCAGGGCGCTGGGTGGATGTCACCCGGCAGGACATACCGGACGGCCGGCTTTACAGCTGGTGGTCCTATCGTTCCCCGGATTGGGACGCGGCAGACAAGGGGCGCCGCCTGGATCACATCTGGGCCACGCCGGATATCGTTTCAGCGGGCCACGAAAGCCGGGTGTTGCGGGCGGCACGCGGCTGGCAGCAACCCTCCGACCACGCGCCGGTTTTCGCTACTTTCGACCTGTAGTTCTATCGCAGGTCGAAGGCATTGACCTCTACCCGGCGGCGCTCCCCGCGCCCGGCGGTGGCACCCGTCAGGCGCACCTCCGTTCCGGGGTCAAGGGCCGCACCGTGCCAGAGCGCGGTGTCGATCCGTACCGGAATATCGCCCGAAGCATCGCGGAAGATGAAGACATCCTCCGCATGATGGGCAACGAGCGCGCCATTCAGGCTGACACGGGATGCTTCTCCAGCGGATCGCACCTCCGCGACGGAGGAGATCGTGTTTCGCCCGGACGACCCCATATACTGCGCCAGAGCCGGAGCCGCTGCGGCGCCAGCAAGAACCACGAAGGCGAGGGGCATCTGCTGCATCTTCATGACGAGAGACCTTTCTCGGAATCGCTTGACGGTTGTCACCTAGATAACCCTGAAACCGCAAAGGGTTTGTAACGGTTCCCGGCGAGCGCGCATAAGTTGCGGCAAAGATATCGCGCCTCGCTTTCGCTCTTGGTGTTTCGGACCGGTCACCTCATATAGGGAGCAGCAATTTTCCAAGGGGGCACATCCATGCTGGGACTGAGCGAAAAGAGCGCAGCACCGCAGGCAGACGCCGGGCTGATCAAGGACACGACCGAAGCGACCTTCATGGCCGACGTGGTGGAGGCGAGTCGCGATATACCGGTGATCGTGGACTTCTGGGCACCGTGGTGCGGCCCCTGCCGCCAGCTTGGCCCGGCATTGGAGGCGGCGGTTACGGCTGCCGGCGGGCGCGTCCGAATGGTGAAGCTGAACGTTGACGAGGCCCAGATGATCTCGTCCCAGCTCAGGATTCAGTCGATCCCCACGGTCTATGCCTTCTGGCAGGGCCAGCCGGTTGACGGCTTTCAGGGCGCCCTGCCCAATTCCGAAGTGAGCGCTTTCGTGGAACGCGTCGCTGCGCTGGCCGGTGACGGCGGCCTGGGTGAGGCAATCACCGCTGCGGAGCAGATGCTGGCGGAGGGCGCGGCGGAGGATGCTGCAGAAACCTTCGCGGCCATTCTGGGCGAAGACCCGGCCAGCGCCGCTGCCCTTGGTGGACTTGTACGGGCGCGGCTCGCGCTTGGACAGGTCGACGAGGCAGCCGCCCTTCTCGACACTCTCCCGCCTGAGCTTGCCACGGCCCCGGAGATCGACGCCGCCCGCGCGCAGATCGAGCTTGCCCGTCAGGCCGCGAAAGCAGGCCCCGTGGCGGAGCTCCGGGCACGCGTTGAGGCCGATCCGGCCGATCTTCAGGCACGGTTCGATCTGGCGCAGGCCCTTCACGCCAGCGGCGATGTCGAGGGCGGGGTCAACGAGCTTCTCGACCTGTTCCGCCGTGACCGGGAATGGAACGACGGTGCCGCGAAGGCGCAGCTCTTCACCATCTTCGATGCGTTGAAACCGCAAGATCCGATCGTGCTGAAGGGGCGGCGCCGTCTCAGCTCCATGATCTTCTCCTGACGGGCGGTGCCCGCCATGGCGATGATCAAGGAAGCCGACCTCCCCGATACCCTGCCGCTCTTTCCGCTGCCCGGGGCACTTCTCCTGCCCCGGTCGAAGCTGCCGCTGCATATCTTCGAGCCGCGCTACCTCGCGATGATGGAGGATTGCCTGCGGACCCGTCAGCGGCTGATCGGCATGATCCAGCCGCAGGAGGATGGCGTGTTCGCCATCGGCTGCGCAGGGCGGATCTCCTCCTTCTCGGAGACGGAGGACGGGCGCTATCTCATCACCCTGACGGGTATCGCCCGGTTCCGCCTGCTGGAAGAGGTACCGGGCTTCACTCCCTATCTGCGTGCACGGGTGGATTGGTCTGATTACCCCCGTGATATCGGACATGCCGAAACGGATCCGTCCCTTGACCGGGAGGAGTTTCTGGACCTGCTCCACCGCTTCATGGAATCGCACAGCCTGTCCACCGACTGGGGCAGCCTGAAGGAGGCGGAAGACGAGATGCTTATCAACGCCCTCTCGCAACTTCTGCCGCTCGAGGTGGAAGACCGGCAGGCACTTCTGGAAGCGCCGACCCTTACCGAACGGCGCGAAGTGCTGACGACCCTGCTCGAATACGGGCTGCACGGCGGATCGAAAGAGGAGATCATGCAATGACCACCGACCTTGCCCCCGTCGAGACGCCGGATGCTCCGTTGTTCGACCGTCGGATGCTGGAATCGCTTGTCTGTCCTGTCACCCATCAGGCGCTGTCCTACGATGCCGAGCGGCAGGAACTGGTCTCGCGCGCGGCAAAGCTGGCATTCCCGATCCGCAGCGGCATTCCGATAATGCTGGTGAGCGAAGCGCGCTGCCTGTGAGGCTCAAAGCCGGCGCGCCGCGGCGTGCCCCGCATGGCGACCGGTAGCGAAACAGGCGGTGAGGAGGTAGCCCCCGGTAGGTGCCTCCCAGTCGAGCATTTCTCCCGCGACATAGGTTCCGGGCAGGGCGTGGAGCATGAGATCCGCATCCACCCCGTCCCAGCGCACGCCGCCCGCCGTGGATATCGCCTCGTCCAGCGGGCGGAGGCCGTCGTGCCGGATCGGCAGATGCTTCAGCAGTCCCGCGAGCGCCAAGGGATCCGCCGGCAGCGGCCGGCCGAATTCCTGGATCAGCGCGATGGCTGCGGGGGAGAGCCGGAACGCCTTCCGCAAGCGATTGGCAAGGCTCTCTCCCTTCCGCGCTGCGCCAAGGCGTTCCGCCACCTGCGCTTGCGTGATGTCGGGGAGCAGGTCCATCAGCAGGGGCGCTCCGTCCCGGACTGCCGCAACCACGGAGTAGAGGCCACCGCCTTCCAGCCCGCGCGCGGAAATCACCACCTCCCCCCGGCTGCGAAGCGCGCCTGCCGAGAGGGCTATCCCTTTAAGCGGCGCGCCGTGATGGCGCTCCATCATCGGGGACCAGGGGACGATCAATCCGACATTCGCTGGCCGGAAGGGCGCAAGCGGCACCCCCTGCGCCGCCAGCTGTGCCGCCCATGTGCCGTCCGAGCCAAGCCGAGCCCAGCTTGCCCCCCCGAGCGCCAGCACGGTCGCCGGAGAGGCGATCAGCCGCCGTCCCGCGGGCGTGTCGAAGGCGACCGCCCCCTCCTCCCAGCCTGTCCAGCGCCACCGGGTGCGTATCTCCACGCCCGCCTGTCCGAGCCGCAGAAGCCAGGCGCGCAGCAGCGGCGAGGCCTTCATCGCCTCCGGAAAGACCCGCCCCGTGCTGCCGGTGAATACCCCCTGGCCCAGCCCCTCCGCCCAGTGCATGACCTGCTCCGGCCCGAAAGCGGCGAGCATCGGGCGCAACTCGGCCTCCGCTCCGCCGTAATGGGCAAGAAACGCGTCGAGCGGTTCGTTCCTGGTCAGGTTCAGCCCGGATTTCCCCGCCATCAGCAGCTTGCGCGCGGGTGAGGGCTTGCCCTCCGCCACCACGACGCGGTGGCCGGCTTCGGCCAGAACCTCCGCCGCCATCAGGCCGGCTGGCCCCGCGCCGATCACCAGCGCATCGACGGGCTCCGCGCGCTCAGACAAGGAGTGCCTTGATCCCCGCCGTCACCCCCTCCTGCGCGGCGAGCGCGGCGGCGGAAAGGTCGAGCGCCGTTTCGATGAGCGCCTCGCCCGGAACGAGCCGGTCGACCAGTCCCCAGCGCAGCGCCTCCTCCGCGCCGATCCGCTGACCGGCGAGGAAGATCATCCGTGCCCGCGACGGGCCGACGAGCGCCGCCAGGCGCCCCGGATCCGGTGCAGGCGGAACGAAGCCCAAACGGATGGCCGGATAGAAGAAAGTGGCCTGCGGCACCGCGATCCGCAGGTCGCAAGCCAGCACCATGCCATGTGCGCCCCCTGCGAGGGTGCCGTTCAGCGCGGCGATGGTCAGCCCCTGCACCCCTGCCACGGCGGCGGAAAGCTCCACCCAGATCGGGTCGGTCGCAAGCCCCGCCCGCGCCTCGTCGAGATCGGCGCCCGCGGAAAACACCTTGCCGTTGCCCGTCAGGATCACAGCGCGGGCCTCCGCCCGGCGGGCCTCCACCATGATTTCCACCAGCCGTACAAGCATGGCCCGGGTCAGCGCATTCGCCTTCTCCGGGCGGTTGAGCGTGACGAGCCACGCCCCTTCCGGCGTTTCCGTCAGGGAGATCATCCCGTCAGACCCAGCCGAGCGCGGAGACCCTCGTCGCGGAGCGCGAGCTCCTCCCCGAGGTGGACGTGCGCCTCTGGTCCGCACATCCATAGAAGCGCCCGTGCAGGCCATTCCGGCGGCACATGGACGGAGGGGTCGAGCTGACTGACCCGGTTGATGCCGGAGGCCCGGATGCGGACCTGCATCTCCGTCCGCACTGTCCCGGGCGACAGGCCCATGACGCGGATACCCTTCTGGCGGTTCTCCAGATCGCAGGCCCGCGTCAGCATCGCCGCGCCCGCCTTGCCGGAGCAGTAGGCGCTCCATCCTTCCAGCGGATTATGCGCCGCGCCGGAGGAGACAGTGAGAATGGTGCCCGCGCCCCGCGCCAGCATTTCCGGCAGAACCGCCCGCATGCCGTTATAGACGCCGGTCAGGTTGATGGTGACGGAGGCCGCCCAGTCTGCCGGATCGCTGTCCGCCAAGGGGGCGATAGGATCGACGACACCTGCATTGTTGATGAGAATATCGGGGGCGCCAAACACCGCGGCCAGCCGATCCACCGCGGCGCTCACCTGCCCGAATTCCGCGACATCGCAGGGCAATGCATGGGCGTTTGGCCCAAGTTCCGCTGCCAGCTCGACAAGCTGCGCCGCATTTCGGCCGACCAGCCCCACGCGCGCACCCTCGGCCACGAAAAGCCGTGCCGTCGCCGCGCCGATGCCACGCCCTGCACCGGTTATCAGCGCGATCCGCCCCTCTAGTTCCGCCATCCTGTCACCTCTCCGTCAGCACGCGTCCGGGATCGGGCGAAGGGCTTGACCTGCCTTCCGGCGCACCAGATGGTGGCCCCCGGCCTCCAGACGCGAAGGGTTCGACGATGCCGTATCGGAAGTTCATGCCGCAGCTCGCCCGCCCCGTGCTTAGCGCGGCGGCGATCCTCATGGCAACCACGCTCGCCGCACGGGCCGATCTGACGCCCTCAGGGCTATGGCAGGACTGGCAGGCACAGGCGAGCGCCGCGGGGCAGGAACTCTCGGCCGGAAACGCGGCGGACGCCGGCGGCACGCTCACGCTTACGGATGTGGCCTTCAGCGCGATGCACGGCTCCGACCGGATCAGCGGCACCATCCCGCAGGTCGCACTGACCGGAGCGGGCGGCGCCGTCGATGTGACGTTCAGCCCGGAATATCCCCTGGTGGTGGAGAGCACCCTGCCTCCCGATCCCGAAGCGCTCGCCGACGGAGAGGAGGAGGAGGCCGTGCCGACACGGATGACGCTCCTCATCAGCCATCCCGGCCTCGCCCTCCACGCGACGGGCGAGCCGGAGGATGTCACCTATCAGATGACCATGCCGACCCTTACCGCCACGCTGAAGGAGATGGAGACCGGCGAAACCGTGGACGGATCGCTCGCCCTTCAGATGACGGCGAGCGGTGTCACCGGCACCTACCGCTTCACGGGGGCTGCGGACGCGGACCGCAAGGTCGATACCCGCACGCAGGTGGAGGCCGCGGGCCTCACCCTCTCCCAGAGCGGGCCGGAGGGGGAGGAGGCGATGACCGATGGCCCCGGCGGCAGCTACCAGATGGTGCTTTCCGCCCAGTCGGTCGAAACCCTGTCCACCGGGGCGCTGCCCGTGATCGCCGGTGGCGCGACCTTTGCAGACCTGATCCGCCTTTCCGCCAGCGGAACGCTAAGTCACGGACCGGTAAGCCTGACCCTCACCGAAACCGACCCCGAGGGGGAGCTGCGGATCGTGGAGGCGACGGCCGAACGCGGCAGCGCGGATTACGCCCTCACCCAGGGGCAGGTCGCCTACAAGGGAGAGACGGAGGCCGGACGGCTGAGCGTCAGCGGCGGGCCGGAAGCGCCCCCGATGTCGCTCACTGCGGATCGTGCAAATTTCGACGCGGCCTTCCCTGCGCGGATCGCGGAGACCGCGGAGCCTTTCCGCTTCATGAGCAGGCTGGAGGGGGTACGCGCCGATGACCTTCTGTGGCAGCAGGTCGATCCCACCGGAATCCTGCCGCGCGACCCGGCGCTGATCTCGCTCGCCCTCTCCGGCGCGATGCGGTGGCTGGCCGACCCGTCCGACCCCTCGGCCATGGGCGAGGCGCCCTATCAGTTCGAGACGGTGAACATCGACGATCTGGACATTTCCGCCATCGGCGCGGGGGTAAAGGGGCGTGGCGCCTTTACCATCGACAACACCGACCTGACGACCTGGGACGGCCTGCCTAAACCCGTTGGCGGGGTGGACCTGACGATCCGTGGCAGCGATCAGGCGGTGGACAGGCTCGTGCAGCTTGGCCTGCTCGCCCCGCAGCAAGCGATGGTCGCCAAGATGATGCTGCAGGGATTTTCCCGCCCCGGGCCAGAGCCTGGCACGCTGACGACACGTATTGAACTTACCCAGAGCGGCTCGATCCGCGCCAATGGCAAGGGCATGCTGCCCTGAGCGCGCTTGCCCTTACGCCGGGGGTGGCCTACCTCGGAATGGTAATGGAGGCCCGAAAGAATGGCGGATCTTGAGAAACTGACCGTGGCGGTGCTGGAAGCGGCCCGCCGTGCAGGGGCGGAAGCGGCGGATGCCCTTGCCGTGGACGGCTCCAGCGTGGAGGTCGACGTCCGTCACGGGCGGCTGGAACAGGCTTCGCGCTCCGACGGGGTGGAGATCGGTCTCCGCGTGCTGATCGGCAAGCGGCAGGCCTGTGTCTCCGCCTCCGACATCAGCGCACGCACGCTGGACGAGATCGCCGAACGCGCCGTCGCCATGGCACGCGCCGCCCCAGAGGATCGCTGGATCGGGCTTGCAGACCCTGAGCAACTGGCGCGGGACTGGAACACGGCGGTGCTGGAGCTTTCGGCGGAGGAGGAAGCGCCCCTTCCCGCCGATCTCGAGGGCCGCGCGCGGGAGGCGGAAGCCGCCGCGCTCTCCCACAAGGGTATCGAACAGGCGGAAAGCTCCGCTACGGCAGGGGTCCGCCGCATCCATCTGGCCACGAGCAACGGGTTCTCGGGGGGCTATGCGCGGTCCTGGCATTCCCTCTCCTGCCTTGCCATCACCGGGACGGGCACCGGCATGGAGCGGGATTACTATGCCGACAGCCGCGTCCGCCTTGCCGATATGGATACTGCCGAAACCATCGGCCGCATTGCGGCGGAGCGGACGCTGGAGCGCGCCGGCGCGCGCAAGCCAGCCACGGGCATGTTTCCCGTGCTGTTTGACGAGCGGATCTCCAGCTCGCTCATCGGGCATCTGCTGGAGGCGGTGAACGGCAGCGCCATCGCGCGCGGTTCCTCCTGGCTGCGGAACGCGTTGGGAGAGGTCGTGCTGCCGGAAGCGATGAGCCTTACCGAAGACCCGCTCCGCGCCGGCGTTTTCGGCTCCCGCCCCTTCGATGCGGAGGGTCTGCCCGCCCGCCCCCGCCATATTGTGCGCGACGGGGTGCTGACGGGTTGGACGCTGGATCTCGCCACGGGGCGGCAGCTCGGCATGGAGAGCACGGGGAATGCGGTGCGCGGCACCAGCGCACCCCCGTCGCCCGGTATTACCAATGTCACGCTGAGCCAAGGTCAGGCCACGCGCGATGATCTGCTTTCCGCCATGGGAACCGGGCTTCTGGTCACCTCCTTCATCGGGGCGACGATCAATCCCAATACAGGGGATTATTCGCGCGGCGCGTCGGGATTCTGGGTAGAGGGCGGGCAGATCTCCTATCCGGTGAACGAATGCACGATCGCGGGCAACCTGCGCGACATGCTGGCGCGGATCGTTCCGGCCAATGACGCGCGCACTCATCTGTCCCGTGTGGTGCCGAGCCTTTTCGTCGGGGAAATGACGGTTGCCGGATCATGATGACCTCGCACTCCTGATTGACGCGGCCCGGCGGGCGGGGGAGATCTCGTCCCGCTACTGGCGCCGGAAGCCGGAGGCATGGGAAAAACCGGACGGCGCGGGGCCTGTGACGGAGGCCGATCTTGCCGTCAACCAGATGCTGCGAGAGATGCTGGCCACGGCACGGCCGGATTACGGCTGGCTGTCAGAGGAAAGCAACGATAACGAGGCACGCCTTGGCGCGCGGCGGGTCTTCATCGTCGATCCCATAGACGGCACGCGTTCCTTCATGGCGGGAGAGCCGAGCTTTGCGCATTCCATCGCGGTAGCGGAGGAAGGGCGCGTGATTGCGGGTGTCGTGTATCTTCCGCAGATGGCCGCGCTCTATACGGCAACGGCGGACGGCCCGGCGGCCCTGAATGGCGTGCCCATAGGGGCCAGCGGACGGACGGATCCGTCGGGGGGAACGATCCTCGCGACAAGACCGGTGCTTCAATCCGGCATATGGCGGGGCGGAGTGATCCCGCCGATGCGGCAGGTATTCCGCGCCTCCATCGCCTTCCGGCTTTGCCTGATCGCAGAGGGGCGGTTCGATGCGCTGGTCGTGCTTCGTGACACCTGGGAATGGGATATGGCGGCCGGGGGACTGATCGCCGCACGGGCGGGGGCAGTGGTGACGGATCGGCGTGGAGAGCAGCCGCTGTTCAACCGGCGCATACCCCTGGTCCCAGGAATCGTCGCCGCCTCGCCCGAATTGCAGGGAAAGCTGCTGGACGGGCTGCTGCCCGATCCGTGAACCAGCCTCCCTTGAGGCGCGCGGGCACATGTCGTAACTTCCGCCATCCTCAACAAGGCTGGAAGGACGGCAAATGCAACGCCTGCATCTCGTGTTCGGGGGAGAGCTGAAAGATGTCTCCTCAACCGTTTTCAGCGACGTGAAGGCCATTGATATCGTCGGCATCTTCCCGGACTACGCTTCCGCCTATTCCGCGTGGAAATCGGCAGCGCAGCGCACGGTGGACGAGGCCCAGACCCGTTATTTCATCGCGCATCTCCATCGCCTGCGCGATGAGGAGCGGGAGACGAGCACGACCGAGGAGCTCGGTGGCTGACCTAGGCGCCCAAGCTTCGCAGGCAGAAGATCTGCCCGCCGCGACAGCGGATACCACACCGAAAGCCGCCGGGAAAACCGGCGGATCCTTTGCCCTGCGCACTTATCTGCGGATCGGCGCAGCCCCTCCCCCCGGCGCTTCCGACGCGGAAGCAACCCTTGCCGCGCGACCTGAGGGGACCGTCCTGTGGTTCCACCTGGCTTCCGCAGGGCACCGTGCCGCAGCCGATGAGCTTGTCCGCCGCCTGCGCCGCGTTCGACCCAGCGCGCAGGTGGTGATGACGGGGGAGGAAACTGGCACGGACAGCCCCCAGACGGAGGCCGCAGCCGCCCGGTTTCTGGAGCACTGGCGACCGGGGCTGATCGTTCTCGTCGGCGGAGAGCTCCTGCCAGCGGTGATCGATGCCGGTTATCGTCGCGGCACCCCGATCATCGTGATCGACGGCGTGAGTGCGCCCGCACGGGGCGGCTGGCGCTGGTGGCCCGGTGTCTCCCGAGCGATGCTGCGCCGGATCTCCCGGATACTGGTGCAGGACGAAACTGCGCTCCGGAACTGGCGGCGGATGGGGGCGCGCCCGGAGCAGGTGGAGATCTCGGGCCGTCTGGAAGAGGGTCATGGGGCGCTCCCCTGCACCGAAGCGGAGCGTGACGATCTCGCTCATATGCTCCGCACACGTCCGGTCTGGCTCGCCGTGGGGCTGCCCGAGGCGGAGGAGACGGTCGCCATCGCCGCTCATAATGCTGCTCTGGGGCTCCGTCATCGGCTTTTGATGATTGTCGTTCCCGAAGACCCGGAAAACGGCCCCGCCCTTGCCCGCCGTCTTCAGGAGGAAGGCTGGGAAGTGGCGCTCCGCTCGCGGGAGGAGGAGCCGGTGGAAGCCGAGCAGATCTATATCGCCGATACGGAGGGCGAGCTTGGCCTGTGGTATCGCCTTGCCCCGGTGACCTATTTCGGCGGCACACTTTCGGGCAAGGGTACGCCGCGACATCCCTATGAGGCCGCTGCACTCGGCTCCGCCATCCTGCATGGCCCGAAGACCGATCCCCATTCGGCTGCCTATGCCCGGCTGGGGCGCGGGGGCGCATCGCGTGTCCTGCGGGGCGCGCCGGAATTCGGCAGCGCGCTCAGCGAACTGCTGGCTCCCGACCGGGCGGCGCAGATGGCTCACAATGCCTGGGAAGTGACCTCCAGCGGCGCGGAAGTCACCGACGGGGTCGTCGAGCTTCTGCTCCGCGCGCTTGATGAGGCCGCGGCGGCAAAGCTCGGCGGGGCGGTCTGATGCAGGCACCAAGGTTCTGGTTTACCTCACCGGAGCGGCCGGATTGGCGCGCAAGGCTCCTTGGCCCATTGGGCTGCATCTATGCCTCCGCCACGGCACGGCGTGTCGCGCGCGCGCCGGAGCTTCAACCGGAAGTGCCCGTGATCTGCGTGGGCAATATCAATGCAGGCGGCACGGGAAAGACGCCAACCGTCATTGCGCTTCTCCAACGGCTCGCTGATCGGGGTGTGACGGCGGGGGTGGTCTCCCGCGGTTATGGGGGCAGGCTTCCCGGACCGGTGCGGGTTGATCCTGTCCGCCACCGGGCTGAGGAGGTGGGCGACGAACCTTTGCTGCTCGCTGCCTTCGGTCCCGTCTGGGTCGCACGCGACAGGGCGGCAGGGGTAAGAGCCGCCATTGCGAGCGGGATGAAAGCCGTGCTGCTGGACGACGGATTGCAGAACCCTGCCGTTGCCAAATCCCTCTCCCTCGTGGTCGCCGATGCGGGAACGGGGTTTGGCAATGGCCGCGTCCTGCCCGCCGGACCGCTGCGGGAACCTGTAGCGGCGGGGCTGAAGCGGGCAGACCTGCTGCTGACGATCGGCGATGCCGCGGCGCAGGCCCAATTCGATGGGCAATGGGGGGCGGACATCCCTGTGCCCCGGCTGCGCGGGGCGCTGATCCCGCTTCAGACCGGGATGGACTGGGACGGGCTTCGCGTTCTGGCCTTTGCGGGGATCGGACGCCCCGAAAAGTTCTTTGCCACCCTGCGCTCGCTTGGCGCAGAGATCGTGCGGGCGGAGGCTCTACCGGATCATGCGGCCTTCTCTGCCCCGCTGCTGAACCGGCTGGCGGCCGATGCGCGAACAGGGGGATTGCAGCTCGTCACGACGGAAAAGGACGCGGCGCGATTGCCCGCCTCCTTCCGCTCCAGCGTGCTTACCCTGCCCGTCCGTCTTGTCCTGGAGGACTGGGGGCCGCTGGATGCGGCCCTCGACAGGATCGGGTTGTAGTTACTGGATATCGGAAAAAGCGCGGCGGAGGCGATCCACGGCCTCCTCCACCCGGCTGCGCGGCGTGGCAAGGTTGAAGCGAAGGAAACCGTCCCCGCCCCGCCCGAAGGTGGTGCCGTGGTTGGCCGCGATGCCCGCCTCTCCCTCCACCCGCCGCAGGACTTCGGCCTCGCTCATGCCGAGGCCGGTGAAATCCACCCAGGCAAGATAGGTCGCCTCCAGCGGCATGGAGAATATTCCCGGGATAGCCGAAAGGCCGTCATCGAAAACTTCGCGGTTGCCCTCCAGATAGGTCATCAAGCCATCCACCCAGGCCGCGCCCTCCGGCGAATAGGCAGCCGTGGCCATATGCAGCCCGAAGCTGTTGGGGGAGATGCCCACCGCGCCCAGCGTCGCCTGAAACCGCTTGCGCAGATGCGGGTCCGGGATAATCACATTGCCGGTGTGGGAGCCGGCGATGTTGAAGGTCTTGGTGGTCGCGGTCATCATCACCAGACGGTCGAGGATATCCGGCGCGGCCAGCGGCATGGCGGTATGCTTCTGCCCCGGATAAATCAGGTCGTGGTGAATTTCGTCCGAGACGAGGATCAGGTCGTGCCGCTTGGCGAAATCGGCAAAGCCACGCAGCTCCTCCACTGTCCAGACACGACCGCCCGGATTGTGTGGCGAGCAGAGGATCACCATCTTCTCCCGCCCGGTCATCTGGGCATCCGCAGCGGCGAAATCCGGCACGTAACGGCCTTCGTCCAGCGCCAGCGGGCATTCCACGACCTCCCGCCCGGCGGCGCGGATGACACGGGCAAAGGCGTGGTACACCGGCGTGAACAGCACGACACCATCCCCCGGCTCCGTCCATGTCTGCACACAGAGACCCGTGCCGTTCACCAGCCCGTGCACGGTCATGATGGCCTCCGGCTCCACCTCCCAGCGATGCCGCTCGGCCATCCACCAGCGTATGGCGTCGAGATAGGCCCCGTCATCGCCGAAATAGCCATAGATACCGTGCCGCGCCATGTCTTCGACCGCCCGCTGCACCGCTTCCGGGGGTCGGAAGTCCATATCCGCCACCCACATCGCGATGCCGGTATCGGCGGATACCCCGTAGTTCCGGCTCATCATGTCCCATTTTGAGGAATGCGTGCCGCGGCGGTCGATCACCTCATCGAAATCGGGGGCAGAGGTCATGGTCATCTCCTTTTCTGGGCCGAAGCCTTATCTCCGGGGTTTCGAGGTGCAACCCCCTATCCCAACCGGGGAAGGAGAAAGTGTTGGCGAAGTTCTGTGGTACCCCCATATTTGCCGATAGACGCGCCACCGAGCCGCCCGCTGATGAAGGAGCAAGCCATGGCAGATGCGATCTTTGCCAGCGCCCGAGCAGAAGACCCGCTGGCCGCGCTTTCGAGAGTGCCGGAGGGCGCGCTTGCGATCATCACTCACGTGGAGGGGCCGTCCTATCGGCCTGTCGGCGCGATGATGGCCGTGTCGCCTGATGGGGCGCGCATCGGAATGCTGTCCTCTGGCTGCATAGACGGTGATGTCGCGCTTCATGCCGCCGAAGCCATGACAGACAACCAGCCGCGCAGGTTGCGTTACGGCGCAGGCTCGCCCTTCAGGGATATAGAACTGCCCTGCGGAGGCGGGCTGGACATCCTGATCCTGCCCCGTCCTGACCGGGCAGTGCTTGCGAGGGCCGTTGCAGCACGGGAGGCGCGCAAGACGATCTCTCTCGTGGTGGAGCCTGACGGGCGGCTCATGGAAGCGCCCACGGGCGGGGCCTCAACCGGGCAGGAGGGCGACCGGTTCCACCTTTGCCTGACGCCCGATCTGCGGTTTCTGGTATTCGGGCGCGGCCCGGAAGCTGCCACTTTCGCAGCCTTCGTGCGGAGCGCGGGCTGGTCCATCGAGGCATTCTCTCCAGACCCGGAGAGCCTCCTCGGGTCCGGCGCCGTCGTGACCACCCTTGCACGCCCGACGATGCCTGATGTTGCGGTCGATCCATGGACGGCAATCGTCCTGTTCTTCCACGATCACGACTGGGAGCCGGAGATCCTGAAGGGTGCGCTGGCCACGGATGCCTTCTATATCGGCGCTCTCGGCAGCCAGCGGGCGCGCCGCCTGCGCTCTGCAAGGATGCGCGATCTGGGTGTGAGCGAGGCGGATATTGCCCGGGCGCGGGGTCCGGTAGGTCTCATCCCCTCCGCTCGCGATCCGAGGACATTGGCCGCATCGGTTCTGGCGGAGGTGCTGGGAGAGGCGCAGCGCATCGAATTCTGAAGGCCCTCCCAATCAAACCTTGGCGGCATGGGGCGGTCGCGCGATGCGACCTGGGCCCTTCACTCCGCAAGGCGGCCATAGAAATCCGACGCCGGATCCGTCAGCACCATGCTGCGCAGCCTGTCCCAGAGATGACGGCGAAGCCGTGCGAATTCCGGCTCTCCGCGTGGATCGCGCCGCCAGCGCGGGCGGGGAAACGGAACCTCGATCACCTCTGCCACCCGCCCCGGTCGCGGCGACAGCAGAACGACCCTGTCGCCCACCATGAGCGCCTCATCCACGCTATGCGTGACGAAGAGAATGGCGGGGCCATGAGCTGCGCTTTCGGTCAGGCGCATCGTCTCTGCCTGCATGAGTTCGCGCGACTGCGCGTCGAGGCTGGCGAAAGGTTCGTCCATGAGCAAAAGCCCCGGCTCCCGCGCCAAAGCCCGTGCCAGCGCCGTGCGCTGGCGCATGCCGCCCGAGAGCTGCGCCGGATAGGCGTCGGCGAATCTGGTCAGCCCCACAAGATCGACATAGCGCCGAACGCGCTCGGCCCGCTCTGCTGCGGGCAGGTCCGGGAGGGCGAAGGCCACGTTTCCCGCGACGGTCTTCCATGGCAGGAGGCGGAAGGACTGAAAGACGATCGCGCTTTCGCCGCCTGGTCGCGGAGGTTTCCCGCGGACCATCACTGTCCCGCCCGTAGGCTGCACCAATCCGGCAGCAATGCGAAGCAGGGTGGTCTTGCCGCAGCCAGAGGGGCCAAGCAGCACGACCTTCTCGCCCCGCCGCGCATCGAGGCTGATGTCAGACAGCGCGGCTGCCCCACCCGCGAAAGCGTGGGAAACGTGCTCAAGAGCAAGATAGGGATCGGTATCTGTCACAGGCAGGCCATTATCTGCTGGGTCTGTCCTGACCTTCTGCCACCCCGATCCTGCTCAGCACGGCATCTTCAGGGCCGAAATCCACCCAGCTTTCCATCGCTGGCCGGGGCTTTCCGGCGAAATCCTCGGTCTCCCAGAGCCAGTCGACCGTGCTGTCCAGTTCCGCCTTCTCCAGCCCGCCGTTCACGCTCCAGCTCTGCGCGAAAGCCTGACCAAGCTTGACGAGTGTTTCATGGGACACGTCGGGGCGGGCCTTCTCCATCGCCGCGACCCATGCCGAGGGATCCGCGGCAAAATCCCGCGCGGCGAGGGTCAGCGCTTCAATGACGGCCTCGACCTCCTCTCCACGCTGCTCCAGCACTGCTGTCGTGACGGCATTGACCTTGGAGACGACGGGCGCGGCGGCGTAGAAATCCTCAACCCCGACCAGCACGGAAAGGCGATCCGCCTCCGGTATGGATAGGAAGGTACCGATCGACATGGTTGTCGCCGCGATCCGCCCTGCCACGAGTGCCTGCGCCCGCACATTCGGCTGGCCGAGCGGCACAAGTTCCACGGTGGCGGGATTCACTCCGTTCGCCGCCAGAACCCGGACTGAGAGAAGGTGATCCACGCTGCCGATACGTCCGATCCCGAAGGCCTTGCCAGCAAGCTCCGGCACGGTGTTCAGACCGGAAGCGACGATCATGTAGGGGAGCGCCTTGTTGGGCGAGGTCACGGCGCGGATGTCGCTCACTCCCTGAAGGCGGAGCTGGAGCAGCGCCTCCACCCCGACATTCGCCATCTCCCCCTCCCCTGAGCGCAGCGCGGCGATGGCGAGCGGGGTCTGCTGCACACGCACGAACTCCACCTCCACGCCGGCGCGGTCGAAGTATCCCTCCCTCTCCGCCAGCTCCATGACGGAATTGGGAACCAGCGGTGTTTCCATGTCGGTCACGATCACCCGGAAGGGTGCGGCGCTTGCGGGCATTGCAAGCAGGATAGCGACGGCGCCCGCCGTGAACAAAGCTCTGACAGTCATCTTTTTCCTCTCCCCATCTTCCCTTGCCTCAGCGCGACGATGCATCTCTCCACCGCGTCAGCCGGTTCTCCAGATGACGGAGCGTCTCCGTGACTGCAACGCCCACCAGAGAGAGTGTGAGCACAACGACGAAGTACTCGGCCATCCGGAAGGAATTGCCATAGATCGCCAGCAGCCCGCCAAGCCCCGTCACCGCCGTGTAAAGTTCCGCCACGACGGTGTTTATCAAACCGATCGTCGCGCCCAGCCTGAGCCCGACCATCAGGATCGGCAAGGCCCCCGGAAGTATGACATGCAGAAAGATCCGCCCCGGCGAAGCGCCGGTTGCGCGGGCCATTTCCACGAGATCAGGATCCGCATCGGAGACGCCGGCATAGGTGTTGAGGACCACCGGCATCACCGCCCCCATGAACACGATGAAGGCCTTCGCCTCCACCCCCAGCCCGAGCAACACGATGATGAGGGGAACGAATGCCACGCGCGGCGTCGCGGCCAGCGCATAGACAAAGACGTCAAGCATATGCCCGAGAGGCCGCACCACGCCCATCAGCACTCCCACGGCGATACCTACGATCCCCGCGCTGATCGTGCCCAGCAGGTAGACCCGCAGGCTCGCCAGAAGCGCGGTCGTGAGCTCGCCATCGGCGAGCAGCCGGGAAGCGGCAGACAGCGTGGCAAGGGGGGTCGCGAACAAGCCAGGCGGCAGCCTCTGCGCCGTGATCTGCCATGCGAGAAGGATCAGCGCGAGAAACAGCAGCCTGAGGCCGATAACCTTCACGTCGTCAATCCTTGCTCCCCGCCTGTCGGACAAGAGAGCAGAGGGGCGGGCGAATTGCCAGCCCCCATGCAGCCCTCATGCATCGCCGCTCAGGGAAGCGTGCGCAGACCGCCCCCGTCCGTCACCAACTGCTGGGCAAGGTGGCGGGCGAGCGGCCAGGGGCCGTATCCGCTCTCGCTGTCGATCCCGCCTGCATGGCCGAGATCGAGCATATCGGCCTGCCAGATCTCCGCCAGCCGCCGGGCCGTCAACCACGGCAGAGCGGGATCATTGCGGCTGGCGACGAGCACGGCGGGAACGTTCAGCGGCAATTTCGGCGGCGCGAAAATCTCCAGCCCCCGGGGGGCGACCAGCAACGCGCCCCCTGCCTTGATCTGCGGCCAGGAGGCGATCACGCGCGCGATCAACGAGGCGCCCAGACCATGGCCCACCAGCGTCGCTCCGGGATGCTGAAGCAGGATACCGGCCAGTTCCACCTCCCATTGCCGGGGACAGGGACGATGCCAATCCATCTGCTCCACCAGCAGCGCACCGGGAACAGTGCTCGCCAACCAATGTTGCCAATGCGGCGCAGGGGCGCCTCCCAGACCGGGAACGATAAGCATCTTAACCATGAAACCTCCGGACAAAGGCAGTGATCTCCCCGCCCTGCGGGGAGATCACTGTCGGGTCATGAACGGGCGAGGCCCGGGATGGTTCCCGAAAAACATCGCCCGATCCGGGGTTTGGCCGCTGGCACCTAGGCCAGCATGTCCCGCACCATCGGCGCGACACGGGTTCCATAGAGCTCGATGCACCGCATCAGATTGTCATGCGGCAGCGGCCCGGCAGAGTATTTCAGGTCAAACCGCACGAGACCCAGAGCCTTTACCGAGCGGGCGATCTTGCGCGCTACGGTCTCCGGACCGCCGACGCAGAGGGCGCCATGCTCCACTTCCCGCTCGAAATCCTCGCGCCGAAGCGGCGGCCAGCCCCGGCCGGCGCCGATACGGTCGTGCATCTCTGCATAGGGGCCGAAGAATTCCGCCTTGGCGGTGTCGTCATCCACCGCGACATAACCCGGCGAATGCATCCCCACCGGCTGCACCGGCGCGCCGGTCTGGGCAAACACCTTGTGGTAAAGGTCCACATAGGGGCGGAAGCGTGTCGGATCCCCTCCGATGACCGCGAGCATCATCGGCAGATCATGGCTCGCCGCACGCACGACCGATTCCGGGCTGCCGCCGACCCCGACCCAGGTGCGCAGCGGCCCCTGCTCCAAGGTCGGAAACACCTCGGTATTCTTCAGCGGCGCCCGGACGCTGCCCTGCCATGTGACCGGCCCGCCCTTGGCCAGTTCGGCAAAGAGCGCGAGCTTCTCCTCGAAAAGCCGTTCGTACTGGTCCATCGGATAGCCGAAGAGCGGAAAGCTTTCGGTGAAGGAGCCGCGTCCCACGATCACCTCCGCCCGCCCGCCGGAGATGGCGTCGAGCGTGGAGAACCGCTGAAACACCCGCACCGGCTCGTCCGAGGACAACACCGTGACCGCAGAGCCAAGACGGATCCGTTCCGTTCGTGCGGCAATGGCCGCCAGAACCACCTCCGGCGCAGAGACTGCGAAATCCGCGCGGTGATGCTCCCCCACCCCGAAGAAGTCGAGACCGAGACTATCTGCCAGAACACCTTCTTCCACCACGTTGCGGATGGTCTGCGCATGGGTTTCCGGCCCGCCGGCGGCGGTATTCATGACGTCCCCGAACGTGTCGAGGCCGAGTTCCAGAGCCTGTGCCATGGGAATTCCTCAATGGTTTCCTGCCAGATAGGTACGCGGACCGGAATGTTCCAGATCGGGCGGCCTGCGCGCGGAACCCGCCCCGCGTTCCGGCGTTAAGGGCGTGGGTCTGCCTCCGAGCGGCAGCCCTCTCCGCATATCGCCAGAGGCTCCTCGCCCAGCCAAAAAGGACAGCCCATGCCCCCACGCTCGACGCGCAACCTCTCCGCCACACGACGCGGCTTTCTGCAGGGAGGGGCGGTCGGCGTCACGGTTGCGGCTTTTGCCCGGCCGGCGCTGGCGCGGACGGAGGATGTCCCCCCGCTTGACCGGTATCAGCGCGCTTTCTTCAGCGATGCGGAATGGGTCTTTATCCTGGCCGCGGTCGCGCGGCTCATCCCCTCTGAGGGCGAGGGGCCAGGGGCGATAGAAGCGCGGGTGCCGGTGTTCATCGACCTGCAGCTTTCGGGTGACTTCGGGAAGGCTTCGGCCCTCTACATGCAGGGGCCCCATGTGCCGGATGCCGATCCCCATCTCGGCTATCAAAGCCCGCTGTCGCCCGCGCAGATCTATCGGGGTGCGATCCCGATCTTCAACGACTGGTGCATTCGCCAGAAGGGCTCTGCCTTTTCCAGCCTGGCCGCTGCGCAGCAGGACGAGGCGATCACGGCGCTGATGGCGGGAGAAGTTCCCCTACCGCCCGAGATGCGCGATTTCGGCGACCTTCTCCTGGAAAATACCAAGGAAGGCTACTTCGCGGACCCGAAGTACGGCGGCAACCATGGCATGCAGGCCTGGGTGCATATCGGCTTTCCGGGCGCGCGGGGCAGCTTTCTGGAGTGGATAGATCAAAGGGATGTGCCCTATCCCCTCGGGCCTGTGTCGATCTCCGGCGACAGGGCCTGAGCGATGGCGCGCACCGAAAAGAAGAAAGACGCGGTCATCGTCGGTCTTGGGTGGACGGGCGCTATCCTGGGCATGGAGCTCGCGACCGAAGGGCTGGAGGTTGTCGCACTCGAGCGCGGCAAGGACCGCGCCACCGTCCCGGATTTCCAGTATCCGAACATCATCGACGAGTTGCGTTACGGCGTGCGGCTCGAACTCATGCAGAAGCCCGCGCGCTCCACCTTGACTATCCGCCGCACGCTGACGGAGCAGGCGCTACCCTATCGGCAGCTCGGCTCCTTCCTGCCCGGCGACGGCGTCGGAGGGGCCGGGGTCCACTGGAACGGCCAGAACTGGCGGCCTATGGAGAATGAATTGCGCCTGCGCTCCTATGTCCGTGAGAACTGGGGCGAGGGGATCATTCCCGCCGGCATGGAGCTCTATGACTATCCTCTCAGCCATGCGGAACTGGAACCGTTCTTCGACCGGTTCGAATACATGGCGGGCATTTCGGGCAAAGCGGGCAACATACGCGGGCAGATCATCGCGGGCGGCAACCCGTTTGAGGCCCCACGATCGCGTGATTATCCCATGCCCGCCCTGCCGCAGACGCTGGACGCGACCATGTTTGCAGAAGCCGCGCGCGCCATGGGGTATCACCCGTTTCCGCGCCCGGCGGGCAATGCCTCCCGCTCCTATGTGAACGAATACGGCATGCAGCTGGGCCCCTGCAACTTCTGCGGTTTCTGCGAGCGCTACGGCTGCCTCAACTACTCCAAGTCCGCACCGCAGACCTGCATTCTGGATGCGCTGCGGCGGAAGCCCAACTTCTCCTATCGAACGGAAGCAGAGGTGATGCGCGTGGAACTTGCCCCCGATGGCAAGACCGCAACCGGCGTGACCTATTTCGACGAGGCGACGCAGGAGGAGGTGTTTCAGCCCGCCGATCTGGTCGTCCTGTGCGCTTACCAATTTCACAACGTGCATCTCATGCTGCTGTCCGGCATCGGCAGGCCGTATGATCCGGCCAGCGGGGAGGGCGTTACCGGGCGAAACTACGCGTATCAGGTGATGGGGAGCACCTCGCTCTTTTTCCGGGAGCGCAACTTCAACCCCTTCGTCGGAGCCGGGTCGAACGGCATGTGCATCGACGATTTCGCCATCAATCAGATCGACTTCGGGCGGGAAGGCTTCATCGGCGGAAGCTACATTTCCGCAGGGATCACCAATGGCCAGCCGATACGCTCCATGAGCCTGCCGCCCGATGCGCCGAAATGGGGCAGCGGCTGGAAGAGCGGCGTGAAGGAATGGTACGGGCACTCCATGTCCATCGGATCCCACGGATCCAACATGGCCTACCGGGATACCTATCTCGACCTCGATCCGACCTACAAGGATCGGTTCGGGCGCCCGCTCCTCAGGATGACCTTCGACTGGAAGCCGAACGATATCCGCATGACGCAGTTCATGAAGTCAAAGATAGAGCCGATCGCCGCGTCGATGGCTCCCGATTTCCAATCCTCCTCCTACATGACACATGCCAGCCGTTACGATGTGCGGCCCTACCAGACCACGCATAACGTGGGCGGGGCAATCATGGGAGCGGATCCATCAGTTTCTGCGGTGAACCGCTATCTTCAGACGTGGGACAAGCACAATGTCTTCGTCATGGGGGCATCGGCCTTTCCCCAGAACATCCAGTACAACCCCACCGGCCTTGTGGGCGCCCTGGCCTACTGGGCGGCTCATGCGATCCGCACCGAGTATCTTTCCAATCCCCGCCCCCTGGTCTGAGGAGGTCGCGCCATGCTGACGTTTCTGCGCTTGCTCCTCGGCCTTGCACTGGTTGGCGTCGTGGTCGCGCTGGCGATGATCCTGGTGCCGCATCGCCCTACTCCGCCGCTTGCCGTTCTGCCCGCAGACTACGAGGTGCCGTCCGGCGCCGGCGAATATGCGATGTATCTCGGCGATTGTGCTGCTTGCCACACCGCCGAAGGAGGTGAGCGGTTCGCGGGAGGGCGGCCGATAGAAAGCCCGCTCGGCACGATCTACTCGACGAACATCACGCCCGACCCTGAGACCGGTATCGGGCGCTATACGCTCGATCAGTTTCGCGCAGCGCTCTACGATGGCATCCGCGCTGATGGCGCGCATCTCTATCCGGCCATGCCCTATGAGAATTATCGCAAGCTGACGGAAGAGGATGTCCGCGCCCTCTATCATTACTTCACCGAGGAAGTGGCCCCCGTGCGGCATCAGGGGACAGAGACGAGCCTGCCCTTCCCCTTCAACCAGCGGTGGGGCATCCGGGCATGGAACTGGGTGGCGCTGGAACAACCCGGTTTCCGCCCCAATACGGAGGATCCGCAAATCGCCCGCGGGGCTTATCTTGTGGAGGGGCCGGGCCATTGCGGCGCCTGTCACACACCCCGAAACCTGGTCATGGCGCAGGACGGCACAGATGCTTCGAGCCAGGCCTTCCTGCGAGGCGGAGAGATCGACGGCTGGACAGCACCCGACCTGCGGGGGCCAAAAAGCCCTGGAGCACTCTGGAGTGCGGAACAGTTGAAGATGCTTTTTGCCAGCGGCCGGAGCGCTCATGCCGCCGTGACGGGGGAAATGTCGCTGGTGGTGGAGGAATCTACCCAACACTGGACGGAAAGCGATCTCGACGCGATGGTCGCCTATCTGAAATCCATCGCAGACCCGGCCGATCCCAGACCGGTGCGGGATCCCGCTCCGACCGTCGCCCTGCTGACCCATCCCACACAAGACATGCCGCTTGGCGCGCGGCTCTATCTCGACAACTGCGGCGCTTGCCATTTCGTCAGCGGCAAGGGAGCGGATGAAGTCTTTCCAGAACTCGACGGCAATTTCCTCGTCAACGCGCCCTCTCCTACCGGGCTGATCGAGGTGATCCTGCACGGCTCCACGGCGCCCTCCACCGAAATCAGGCCGTATCGCCTGCGGATGCCCGATTTCGGCCACCGTCTGTCGGATGAGGAAGTGGCGGAACTCGCGACCTTCCTGCGTCAAGCTTGGACGAATGATGCAGACCCGGTGACCGCTGCCACAGTGGCGCCCCTTCGGAAAAGCCGGACGGGCGAGGCTTCGGCGTCCAACTGAGTGGAAAGCATGAAAAAGCCCCCGTTCTTCCGGGGGCTTTGACTTACTGAACCTTGCCAGCGGGCGTGGAGGAGACACCTACCTGAGCCGGCCTCAGCAGACGGTCATGGATCATGAAGCCTTCTCCCATGACCTGGATGATCCCGCCTGCGGCGACGTTCGGAACCGGTGCCTCAAACATCGCCTGATGGATTTGCGGGTCGAAGGTGTCGCCCACAGCGGGAGAGATCACGGTGATACCGTGTTTGGAGAAAATGTTGCGCAGCTCCCGCAGCGTCAGCTCCACCCCTTCGATGAAGGCGGCGGATGTCGCGCGCTGTTCATCGGTTACATGGTCGAGCGCTCGCTTCAGGCTGTCATAGACCGGCAGCATGTCACGGGCCAGCTTGGTGCCGCCGTAATGCTCCGCCTCCCGGCGATCACGTTCAGAGCGTTTGCGGGCATTTTCCGCATCCGCCAGCGCCCGCATGAAGCGGTCGCGTAATTCGTCGCGCTCGGCTTTCACCTGCTCAAGCTCTGCCTCGAAGTTGGCTTCCAGCGCGTCATCCACGCCGTCCGTCGCACCATCGATCTTTTCTTCTGCCATTCCCTATCCTTTCGCCCGGTCGGACATGAGCTTGCCGACGAGCTGCGCCGTATAGTCCACGATTGGGACGATCCGGCCATAATTCAACCGCGTCGGGCCGATCACACCCACGGCGCCGATGATCTTACGGTCAGCGTTCATATAGGGAGACACGACGAGAGAGGAACCCGAAAGTGAGAAAAGCTTGTTCTCCGATCCGATAAAGATGCGCACGCCCTCCCCTTGCTCGGCGAGCTCCAGAAACTCGGCCAGATCGCGTTTCCGCTCCAGATCGTCAAACAGGCTGCGAATCCGGTCAAGGTCGTCCGAATTCGACAGCAGATTGGACTGACCCCGCACGATCAACCGCTCATAGCTCTCGCCATGATCGTCCCATAGCGCGACGCCGCTTTCCACCAGCTCACGCGAAAGCGTGTCGAGTTCCTGCCGCCGCGCCTCCATCTGCTGCCGGATACTCACCCGCAGTTCCGACAGCGTCCGGCCCTCCAGCAGCGCATTCAGGAAATTGGCCGCCTCCCGCATCGAGGAAGGAGTCTGACCGGCGGGCGGGGTGAAGATGCGATTTTCTACCTGGCCATCCGAGAACACCAGCACGACCAGCGCCCGATCCGGGGCGAGGCTGACGAAATCGATGTGACGCACCGGAGCCTCATGCTTCGGCATCAGCACAAGGCTTGCCCCTTGAGTGATCCCGGAAAGGGCAAAACCGACCCGGTCAAGCACGCTGCTGACCTCGCCGGAGCCGGCGGCGAAATTCGCTTCGATCCGTTGACGGTCCGCCGTCTCCACCGTGCCGATTTCCATGAAACCGTCCACGAACATCCGAAGTCCCAGCTGCGTGGGAATGCGGCCTGCGGAGACGTGCGGGCTGTCGAGAAGCCCAAGCAGCTCCAAATCCTGCATCACATTGCGAATGGTCGCGGCAGAGATCGGCTCACTCATCGCGCGTGTCAGCGTGCGCGATCCGATCGGCTCGCCGTTCTGCAGATACGATTCCACCACCCGCCGGAACACCTCCCGCGAGCGATCATTGAGTTGAGAGAGAATTTTCGATCCGTCCTGCATGGTGCTCCTGCAGACGATTTAAGAATCGACGCGGCGGATCGTCAATCGGCGATACGTCGATCAGGGTTGCATAGTAAGGGGGGCGCCCTGTAACTGGCGCGGAAACCAGCCCGACATGAGACGACGAGAGGATTTTCCATGCGCCCCTCCGGCAGACAGGTAAGCGAATTGCGCCCGATTTCAATCGAACCGGGTTTCACGCGACATGCGGAAGGCTCCTGCCTCATCAAGGTCGGGAACACCCATGTTCTCTGCACCGCCTCTGTGGAGGACAAGCCGCCACCCTTCCTGCGCAACACCGGGCTTGGCTGGGTGACGGCGGAATACGGCATGCTCCCCCGTTCCACCCACACCCGCTCCCGCCGCGAAGCCGCTCAGGGCAAACAGTCCGGGCGTACGCAGGAGATCCAACGGCTGATCGGCCGTTCGCTCCGCGCAGCGGTTGACCGGGTGGCTCTGGGCGAGCGGCAGATCACCGTGGACTGCGACGTGCTTCAGGCGGACGGTGGCACCCGTTGCGCCGCGATCACCGGCGGCTGGGTCGCGCTCCGCCTCGCGGTCAACAAGCTCCTCAAGGCGGGTGTGGTCACAAGCGATCCGATCATGGACCATGTGGCTGCCGTAAGCTGTGGCATCTATGCGGGCCAGGCCCTTCTGGATCTCGACTATGCGGAGGACAGCGAAGCCGGCACCGACGGAAACTTCGTCATCACCGGAAAAGGCCGTCTCGTCGAGGTTCAGATGTCGGCAGAAGGCGCCACCTTCTCCAGAGAGGAAATGTTCGGGCTGCTCGACCTCGCGGAGTCCGGTGTCAAAACTCTCATAGAAGCGCAGAAAGTCGCGGTCGCATGAGGAAGTTCACCTCCGATCGGCTTCTGGTTGCCACGCATAATTCCGGCAAGCTGGAGGAAATTGCGGAACTGCTGCGCCCCTATGGCGTGGCGGTCACCGGCGCTGCGCAGATGGCCCTGCCTGTGCCCGAAGAAACGGAGGAGACTTTCGTCGGCAACGCGCGGATCAAGGCCCATGCAGCGGCAAAGGCAACCGGCCTTCCGGCCCTTGCAGACGATTCCGGCGTTCAGGTTGACGGTCTCGGCGGCGCACCCGGCGTGCATACGGCAGACTGGGCGGAGACGGAAAGCGGACGGGATTTCCCGATGGCGATGCAGAAGGTCCACGACATGCTGCGGGAGAGCAACGCCCCACAGCCCTGGACGGCCCGTTTTGTCTCGACGCTCGTCATTGCCTGGCCGGATGGGCATGACGAGGCATTCGAGGGGATAATGCCGGGGCAGATCGTCTGGCCCCCACGGGGTGAAAACGGCCATGGCTATGACCCCATCTTTCAACCGACAGGCCGCGACACCACATTCGCCGAGATGGAGACCTCGGAGAAGAATCGCATCAGCCATCGCGCTGAAGCGTTCCGCAAACTGGTGGAGGAGTGCTTCACATGAAAAAGCGTATCAGCAGCGGCTCGCCCTATGAGGCGGTGATCGGATATTCCCGCGCCGTCGTCGCCGGTGACTGGTGCTTTGTTTCCGGCTGCACGGGGGCGGAGAGCGACGGGCGCCTTCTGCCGGATATCGCCCGGCAGGCAAAAAATGCCCTCAACGTTATCCAGGGCGCGCTTGCCGAAGCTGGATTTGACCTCTCAGATGTCGTTCGGGTTCAATATACCGTGACCAACCGGGGGCTGGTGGATGATCTCGCCCCGGTGCTGGCTGCGGCGTTTGGAGAGATCCGTCCTGCGGCGACGATGGTCTTTGCAGACCTCATCCACCCCGAAATGCTCGTGGAGATTGAGGTCACGGCGCTGCGCGGATGACTGTCACCGCATCGGAAGACTGGCGAAACGCGGGCTTCGGGCTGTATGTCCATTGGCCGTTCTGCCAGGCGAAGTGCCCCTACTGCGACTTCAACTCCCACGTGGCGAGGGAGGTTGATCAGACGAGGTGGCTCGCCGCTTATGAAAGCGAAATCCGGCGCTTGTCGGAAGATATACCTGGTCGCGTCCTCAACACCGTGTTCTTCGGCGGTGGCACGCCCTCGCTGATGGCGCCCGAGACGGTCGCCGGCGTTCTGGAAGCGGCCCGGCGCGTCTGGCCCTTTGCCAATGACATAGAGATCACGCTGGAGGCGAACCCGACCTCGGTGGAGGCTGATCGTTTTCGCGGCTACCGGGATGCTGGCGTGAACCGGCTCTCCATGGGTATCCAGTCACTGAACGACGATCATCTGCGTCGTCTCGGCCGCCTGCATTCCGCCGGCGAGGCGCGCAGAGCGTTCACCATTGCGCGGGAGACCTTCGACAAGGTCAGTTTTGACCTTATCTATGCCCGTCAGGATCAGACCCTGTCGGAATGGCAGGCGGAACTTGGCGAGGCGCTCTCCATGGCGATTGATCACCTGTCGCTTTATCAGCTCACGATCGAGGATGGCACGGCTTTCGGAGCACGCCATGCTGCAGGCGGCCTGCGCGGCCTGCCAGATGACGATCTTTCCGCCGACCTCTACGCCGCGACGCAGGATATCTGCGCCTCAGCCGGTCTTCCGGGCTATGAGATCTCCAATCACGCGGCGGAGGACGCGCAGTCCCAGCACAATCTGATCTACTGGCGGTATGGTGATTATGCCGGCATCGGGCCGGGCGCCCATGGCAGATTGAGCAACGCTGCAGGTCGCTTCGCCACTGACACGCCCCTCCAGCCCGGCGCATGGCTGGAGAAGGTGGAAAGACATGGAAACGGTGAGGCCTCCCGCACCCCCTTGCCCACAGAGGAACAGGCGGCCGAATACCTGATGATGAGCTTGCGTCTGGCGGAGGGGATGGATCCCCTGCGCTATGAAAAGCTCTTGGGCCAGCCGCTCGATGAAGCCGCAATCCTCCCGCTGGAGGAACTGGGGTTGCTCGAACGACGGGATGGCCGTCTGCGGGCTACGGTACAGGGCCGCATGGTGCTGAACGGCGTCATCCGCGATTTGCTGCCGGGCTGAACATGCGCATTCTGTGGCTGTTACTGGGCGGCTTGTTTGTTCTGCTGGGTTTCGTGGGCGCCATCCTGCCAATCATGCCAACGGTGCCCTTTCTGATCGTGGCTGCCTTCTGTTTTGGCCGGTCGTCGGAGCGGATGCATCTATGGCTGATGAGCCATCCCATCTTCGGTCCGCCGCTGAAGGACTGGGAGGCGAACCGGGCGATCCGACGTCAGACGAAATGGATCGCCGTATTGTCCATGGCAGTTGGTTTCGCCTTCGTCAGCATGTTTGTCGGGTTACCCGCCTGGGCGCTCGCAGCCCAAGGGGTAATCCTGACACTTGTCAGTATATTCATATGGACTCGACCGGAGCCGAAGACGTAAGAATCCGGCACAGATCGTCCAATTGCTCAAGCGATGCATAGCGGATGGTAAGATGCCCGTCCCCCTGCCCTGCACGATGAGCGATTTCGACCCTCATTCCCAAGGTCGCGCCGAGATCCATTTCCAGCGCCCTGGTGTCAGCATCCTTCTCGGAGCGCGGGCGAGCCTCCTTGGGAGCAGCCTGCTTTTGTGCAAGCCTCTCCGTCTCGCGAACTGACAGCCCTTCCGCGATCACCCGACGCCCCATGGCCACCGGATCCGCCACAGTAATCAGTGCGCGGGCATGACCAGCACTGAGCAACCCCTCCCTCACCCACTTAAGAACCTCCTCCGGAAGTTGAAGAAGGCGCAGCAGGTTCGCGATGTAGCTGCGGCTCTTGCCCAAAGCCTCCGCCAAGCGTTCCTGGGTGTGACCGAAGCGGTCCATCAGCTGCCGATAACCGAGAGCCTCTTCCACGGCATTCAGATCAGCACGCTGAATATTCTCGATGATCGCAACTTCGAGAACCTCTGTGTCGCTAAAGTCCCGTATTATAACGGGAATTTCGTGAAGCTGCGCGATCTGCGCGGCGCGCCAGCGACGTTCACCCGCGACGATCTCATATGTACCGCCAAGCCGTTCCCGCACAATAAGCGGTTGAATGATACCCTTCTCGCGTATCGAGTTGGCCAGATCCTCCAGCGCTTCGTTTGAGAAATCTCGCCGCGGTTGGTCAGGGTTCGGAACGATTTTCTCGACGGGGATCAACTGCTCCGCTCGACGCTTCACCGATTGCGGCTCGATCTGAACATCCGCCATCAGAGCCGAAAGCCCACGACCAAGACTGCGCTTGTTTTCCTTCATGACGCCCCCTTCAGACCCGCGCATGACGATCAGCCATTTCTTGCGCCAATGACCGATAAGCCAAACTACCCCGCGAATTACTGTCATATGACAGTACAGGCATCGCAAAAGACGGCGCCTCACTCACCCGCACATTGCGCGGAATGATGGTTCTGAACACCAGCTCTCCAAGATTTTCCCGCGCATCAGCTTCGACTTGCTGCGAAAGGTTATTGCGTCCGTCATACATGGTGAGGAGCACGCCCTCGATACGAAGATCTGGGTTGGCAGTCTGCCGCACCTGCCGGATCGTCAGCATAAGCTGAGAAAGCCCCTCAAGCGCGTAAAACTCGCTTTGCAACGGAACGAGCACGGAATCGGCTGCAATCATTGCATTGACGGTCAGCAAGCTAAGCGAGGGCGGGCAGTCGATAAGAACGTAATCAAAATCGAACTGAGGTAGACCAGCGTGAAGGGCTTCCCGCAAAAGCAAGCTTCGCTTCTCATTTGCCACAAGCTGGATATCTGCCGATGCCAGGTCCTGCGTCGCACAGCATATGGATAATCCGTCTATACGAGTAGGCATGACGATATCATCCAAGGGCATGGCTTCGATGAGAAGGTCATACGTTGTGAAGTCGCGCGCTTCCGGGGATACCCCAAGACCTGTGGACGCGTTGCCCTGCGGATCCAAGTCAATCACTAGCACTTTCTTGCCCTGCTCGGTCAAGGCAGCAGCGAGATTGATGGCTGTCGTCGTCTTTCCGACTCCACCTTTCTGGTTCGCAATGGCAATAATGTGCGCTTGGCCAGCGTCAGACACGGGAAAGCCCCTTGATTTCCAGGATCACACCGCTTGGATCGGTTTTACTCTGAAACTTTTGCACTTCAAACCGGAATGTTTCAAGGGCTTCTTGTATTTCCTGATCCACCCCCCTTCCCTTCGGAAGAAGGGCAATACCGTCTTCGGCCAAATGCCGCTCAACCATGGAAAGCAATCGAGGCAAAGGGGCGAGAGCACGCGCGGAGATGACCTCTGCTCCCAGAGGGGTCACGGCTTCCGATCGGGCCGGTATGATATTCACACTTACCGATGCCTCTCTAGCGACAGTCGCCAGGAATGCTGCCTTTCGCTGATCGCTTTCTACGAGCGTAAAAGAACGGTTACGTTCCATTCCTAATATGGCGACGACCATCCCTGGAAAGCCACCGCCAGATCCTAGGTCAGCCCAAGTTGAGAATTCTCCCGCAAATGAGAGAAGTTGCGCAGAATCCTGGAAGTGGCGGCTCCAAAGATCATCGAGCGTGTTACCCGACACCAAGTTGATTTTAGGATTCCACTTTCTGAGCAAAGACTCATAGATATTCAAGCGCTCAAGTGTTTCACGTGAAACATTCTCGATCTCAGACCCTACCGTCATGCGGAAGTCCTTTGCCGCTGGCCGCGCTTCAAGCGAAGAAGGATGAGCGCAAGAGCCGCCGGGGTCATACCCTCAAGCCGCCCTGCCTGAGCGAGGGTCGCCGGTTGCGCTGCGCGAAGCTTTACCCTCAGTTCATTGGACAGGCCATCGAGCGTATAGTCGAAATCAGCAGGTATCTCCCATGCCTCGTCTCTTTTCAAAGCGTCTGCGACAGAAACTTGACGATCCAAGTACTTTGCATAGAGCGCATCCTTCTTAAGTTGCGCTTGAATCGGAGGAGCCAAGGTGTCCAATTCAGGGGAGAGCGCTAGAAGATCGCCGAAATCAACATTCGGGAATGCCAGCAGATCACCGCCCGTGCGGTGCACGCCATCTTGGCTGATGTCTATACCCGCTGACCGAGCCTGGCGAGGCGTTATCCGCATTGACGACAGAAGCGCCCTGCCTCGCTGAAGTTCCTGCATCTTTTTCTCGAACGCGGCTTGCCTTATGCTCCGCACGCTTCCAACAGCGATCCCTAGCGGGGTCAAGCGCTGGTCGGCATTGTCTGCGCGAAGTGACAGACGGAACTCAGATCGAGACGTGAACATCCGGTAGGGTTCACTTACGCCCCTTGTAATAAGATCGTCTATCATCACGCCGATATAGCTTTCGGTCCGACTGAATAGCGCCGGATCTCGGCCAAAAGCCTTAAGCGCTGCATTCATACCTGCCACAAGGCCTTGTGCCGCTGCTTCCTCGTATCCCGTCGTCCCATTAATTTGTCCCGCGAGATAAAGACCCTCAAGCGCGCGAATTTCAAGACTCGCTCTCAACGCGCGAGGGTCGACGTAATCATATTCTATCGCATAGGCTGGCTGAAGTATGGTTGATTTCTCCAACCCCTTGATAGAACGAACGTAATCTTCCTGAACCTCAATCGGCAGCGAGGAAGATATACCATTTGGGTAAACCGTGTGATCAGAGAGCCCTTCCGGCTCAAGAAAGATCTGATGGGAGGTCTTCTCCGCGAAGCGGACCACCTTATCCTCAATGGATGGACAGTACCTCGGTCCAACACCCTCGATCATGCCGCCGTACATGGCCGAGCGATTCAGGTTTTCGCGGATGATATCGTGCGTTTTCTCATTTGTATGAGTAATACCGCAGGAAACTTGATGAGCTGCAGGATGCGATGAGTCAAAAGAGAACATCGTGGGGTCTTCGTCCCCGAGCTGACGTTCAAGGATATTCCAATCTATAGTCCTACCATCAAGCCTTGGAGGAGTACCGGTTTTCAATCGCCCTAAACTAACACCAAGATCAATAATTCGCTCAGCAAGCGCAACAGATGGCTGTGCGCCCATCCGCCCACCCGACTGACGCTTATCTCCGATATGTATAACGCCACGGAGAAAGGTCCCGGTCGTCAGTACTACTGAGTCAGAGAGTATCGTCGTTCCGTCGGCGAGTTTTACGCCGCGAACGGCGCCCGATGCTACCTCGATATCTACAACTTCACCCGCGAGAACGGTCAGATTTTCCTGCTGCGTCAGTTCGGCGGTCATTTCCGCGCGATAGATCGCTCTGTCAATCTGAGCCCGTGGACCCTGAACCGCGGGGCCCTTCCGGCGATTGAGAAGACGAAATTGTATACCCGCTTTATCTGCGACACGCGCCATCACGCCGTCAAACGCGTCAATCTCGCGCACCAAGTGACCTTTGCCTAGACCGCCGATGGCCGGATTGCAGGACATAACCCCCAGATCATCCGCGCGGATAGTTATAAGGACCGTTTTTGCCCCCATCCGGGCAGCCACATGTGCGGCCTCCGCACCAGCATGCCCGCCACCAACGACAATGACATCGAATTGTTTCACGTGAAACACTCCTACTTACCGATGCAGAAACTCGAAAAAATCTCCCCAAGGAGATCTTCAACATCGACACGTCCAACCAGAGATTCAAGTCTTAGCGTTGCAAAGCGGATGTGTTCCGCCACGATTTCTGCCTGTCCATAGTCCACTTCGGCCACGGCGGCGGCCAGGGATTGCTCCGCGCTTCTTAACGCTTCACGATGTCTCTCTCTTACCATAAGCGAAGCACCAGCAGCCCTCTTCTCAAGGAGAGCAGTAATTCGATCCACAAGTTGATCGACACCCTCCCCTGTCAAACCCGATACGGCGCAACCGGTACCGGTCCGGAGATCTGCCTTCCCCCGGACGACAATATCGTCCTCCGCCCGATCGACACCTGGAGGGAGAGCGTCATCGTCGGTTAGAAAAACGCGAAGGTCTGCTGCCTTGGCGCGGCTCTGAGCACGCGCAATACCAATGGTTTCGACCACATCGCTTGTATCCCGCAGGCCTGCGGTATCCAAAAGCGTAACGGGCAACCCTCTGAGATCCATACGGACCTCAATAACATCGCGAGTGGTACCGGCGACTTCGGACGTGATAGCTGCCTCTCGGCCCGCCAGCGCGTTCAGCAGTGTGGATTTGCCGGCGTTCGGCACCCCCACGATCGCAACTTCGAAGCCTTCGCGAATTCGCTCGGAAGCTGACGCGCCTTTGAGATCATCTCTGATATCGGATATGACCTTATCGAGTAGATGTGTGACTTCCGGGCTTACATCTACCGGAACTTCCTCATCCGCGAAGTCTATTGTTGCTTCGATCAGAGCTGCTGCTCGGACGAGCTGAGAGCGCCATGCTTCCATTCTGGCCGATATGGCGCCGGAAAATATCTTAACTGCTTGTTTTCTTTGTATTTCTGTTTCAGCATCTATCAAATCCGCAAGCCCTTCGACCTGGGACAGATCCAGCCTGCCGTTCTCAAGCGCACGCCTTGTGAACTCGCCCGCCTCTGCGGGACGCAGTCCAGTCTGCTGACCTAAAGCGGATAGGACTGCGGAAACCACGGCGATGCTGCCATGCAAGTGGAATTCCACAACACGCTCACCGGTAAAGCTCTTTCCTGCGTCAAATACCAGGACAAGAGCTTCGTCGATCAAATCGCCTTCCCAAGTCAGTCGCCGAAGTGCGCTGTGCCGTGGTTCAGGCAAAACCCCCGCAAGCGCGGCCGACGCATCCCAAGCCCGGGGGCCGGAGACGCGTATAACCGCGACACCTGCACGTCCCCGTGCCGTCGCCAAGGCATAGATCGTATCCATAACTCATTGATTCTAAATTTAAAATCACGCGTTCATGGACTCGAAGAATTCCGAATTCGACTTGGTTTGCTTCAGCTTCGAAATCAGGAATTCGATCGCGTCCGTTGTGCCCATGGGATTCAGAATGCGGCGAAGAACATAGGTTTTCTGCAAGTCCGACTTTTCAACCAGCAGATCTTCCTTACGGGTACCGGATTTGAGGATGTCCATCGCCGGGAATACGCGCTTGTCGGCGACCTTCCGGTCAAGCACGATCTCGGAGTTCCCCGTCCCCTTGAATTCTTCGAAGATCACTTCGTCCATCCGGCTGCCCGTATCGATGAGCGCGGTCGCGATGATGGTCAGCGAGCCGCCCTCCTCGATGTTCCTTGCAGCACCGAAGAACCTCTTCGGCCGCTGGAGCGCGTTGGCGTCCACACCGCCCGTCAGCACCTTGCCAGAGCTGGGAACCACGGTGTTGAAGGCCCTGCCCAGGCGTGTGATCGAGTCCAGCAGGATCACGACGTCCCGCTTGTGCTCGACCAGTCGCTTGGCCTTTTCGATGACCATTTCAGCAACGGCCACGTGACGCGTCGCAGGCTCGTCAAAGGTCGATGAGATGACTTCCCCCCGCACACTCCGCTGCATGTCGGTGACTTCTTCCGGCCGCTCATCGATCAGCAGGACGATCAGATAGCATTCGGGGTGATTACGCTCAATCGAATGGGCGATGTTCTGAAGCAGAACGGTCTTGCCGGTACGCGGAGGGGCCACGATGAGGCTCCGCTGCCCCTTCCCGATCGGCGCGACAAGATCGATGATCCGCGCCGAACGGTCACGGATGGTCGGATCCTCGATCTCCATCTTCAAGCGCTCGTCGGGATAAAGGGGCGTCAGGTTGTCGAAATGCACCTTGTGGCGCGCTTTCTCCGGGTCGTCGAAGTTGATCCGGTTGACGGCAACCAAGCCGAAGTAACGTTCGTTCTCGCGGGGAGCCTGAATCACACCCTCGACCGTATCGCCCGTGCGGAGGGAATACTGGCGGATCATTTCGGGCGAAACATAGATGTCATCCGGCCCGGAGAGGTAATTCGCTTCCGGCGAGCGCAGGAATCCGAAGCCGTCCTGAAGCACCTCCAGAACGCCGTCTCCCCCGATCTCCCAGCCTTCCTCGGCATGTTCCTTGAGGATCTGGAACATCATCTCCCCCTTCCGCATGGAAGAGGCGTTCTCGATCTCCCACTCTTCCGCCATGGAAAGGAGGTCAGCGGGGCTCTTTGCCTTGAGATCGGCGAGGCTAAGGCGTTCTTGGGTCATGGGAATAGGTTCTCGAAGGCGCCGGACGGCACGTTTGACAAAACTGTCTGCGGAAAACGCGAAAGACCGGACGGCCACGCAAGCCGGCATATAGAGATCCGTCGCGGTCGAGTCAACGTTTTCAGTATTTCACGATGACCGAAATGACGATGATGATCATCAGCAGCGTCGGCACCTCGTTCATGATGCGATAGCTGCGCCCGCTGACGCTGTTGGTGCCCTGCACGAAATCCTTCCGACGCGCTGCCAGCCAGCCGTGAAAGGCACTCATGGCCAGCACAGCCGCCGCCTTCACCCAGGGCCAGCCCATTGACCAGCTCACGATCCCTGGCGTCATCACGAGGCAGAGGCCGAACAGCCACGCCGCGATCATTGCCGGGTTGATGATGGCTCGCAGCAGGCGCCGTTCCATTGTCTGGAATAGCAGATCCGTCTCGCTGCCCCGCTGAACGCTCTCGGTATGATAGACATAGAGCCGGGGCAGATAGAACAGCCCGGCCATCCAGGCGATCACGCTGATGACGTGAAACGACAGTGTCCACGGATAAAGAGTGGCCAGCAGCTCGCCCATCGGAACCTCGCTCTCATACTTCTACTCTTAAATAAGAGAATAAAGAAAAGATGAAGATGATGTAGGGCCTCGGGATAACTGAATCCGGGAGATTGCCCCGGATCCGTTCCACAGGACGACGGATCTGTCGATAAGAGTCACGGATCCCGGAACACGATTGTGGATAACCATAAATCAAACCACAAGATCAAAGGGATGACTTGTGATTTTTTTGTGGATAGTTGCGGCAAGCCCCGGCGAATCGCACGGATCCCGCGAGTCGTCCACTGCCTCGTGACGGATCCGTCCCATTGTGGGAAAGCAGGCTGGCACATGGCGACGGATCTGGATTTCCTCGACCGGTTTGGTTTAGCTGCATGCCTTCCACAGAACTATAACGCGTTTGTCCACAGGATAATACACGATGATGCCTCTTGTCCTTGCCTCTGTTTCGGAAATTCGCGCGACACTGCTGCGCAACGCAGGCGTGGCCTTTGAAACGGTTCCCGCGCGGATCGACGAAGAGACCATCCGGGCTGCACTGGAGGCAGAAGGCGCGAAGCCGCGCGACGTCGCCGACGCCTTGGCGGAGTTCAAGGCGCGCAAGATAGCCGAGAAGCGGCCCGATGCGCTGGTCATCGGATGTGATCAGGTGCTGGAATGCGAAGGGCGGATCTATGGCAAGCCAGAAACGCGTGATGCAGCGAAAGCACAGTTGCTGGAGCTTCGGGGAAGGCGGCACCGGCTTCTTTCGGCAGCCGTGGTATATGAAGCCGCTGCGCCCGTCTGGCGACAGATCGGAGAGGTCAGGCTGACAATGCGGACATTCTCTGATGACTGGCTGGACGGATATGTCGCGCGGAACTGGGAGAGCATCCGGCATGCAGTCGGAGCCTACAAGCTGGAGGAAGAGGGTGTCCGCCTCTTCTCGCGGATCGAGGGAGATTACTTTTCTGTGCTTGGTCTGCCACTTGTCGAACTTCTGAACTATCTCGCGGCGCGAAAGGTCATTCCGTCATGACGGAGGGAGGGATTCCCCTTGCAGGGGTGATCGGATCACCGGTGGAGCACAGCAAATCACCGGTTCTGCACGGCCACTGGCTCAAGACCTACGGTATTCGGGGCTTCTACATTCCCATGAATGTCGCTCAGGCCGATCTCGTCGAGGTAATCCGCAGCCTTCCGAAGGCGGGCTTCGTAGGCGTGAACGTGACGATCCCGCATAAGGAAAGCGCGTTGAAGCTCGCGGATCTCGTGACAGATCGGGCAGCCCTGATCGGCGCCGCGAATACGTTGATCTTTCGTCGCGATGGTAAAATCCATGCGGATAATACCGATGGTTATGGCTTCATCGCCAACCTCCGTCAGAATGCGCCGCTTTGGGATCCGAAGGCCGGGCCGGCAGCGGTCTTTGGTGCCGGCGGGGCTGCCCGCGCCGTCATTGCCTCCTTGATTGAGGTTGGCGTGCCGGAAATACGGCTCTCCAACCGCTCCAAGCCGCGTGCAGAGGCGCTCAGGCACGATTTCGGCACACGGATCGTCGTTCACGACTGGGTGCAGGCGGGCGCGATGCTTGAGGACTGCCTGACCGTGGTCAACACGAGTTCGCTGGGGATGGTCGGAAAGCCGGAGTTGCGGGTGCCGCTGGATGCGCTCTCGCCCCGCGCGCTGGCGACGGATATCGTCTATACGCCGCTTCGGACAGGGTTTCTGCTGGAAGCGGAGGCGCGGGGGTGTACGGTGGTGGATGGACTGGGCATGCTTCTTCATCAGGCCGTTCCGGGCTTTGAGCGCTGGTTCGGCCGGCGGCCCGAGGTGGATGAGGAAACGCGGGAGGCAGTGCTGGCATCATGACAACGCCTTTCGTTCTCGGCCTGACGGGCTCCATCGGGATGGGAAAGTCCACCACTGCCGCATTTTTTGCAGAAGCGGGGATTCCCGTCTGGGATGCCGACGCTGCGGTGCACCGTCTCTATGCGGCTGGAGGGCAGGGGGCCGAGGCAATTCGGTCGCTCCACCCGGCAGCGCTGGTGGATGGCGCAGTGGACCGGGATCGCCTGAAGGAGTGGATCGCCGAAGAGCCGCATGCCCTGGTCCAGATCGAAGCCGTCATCCATCCGCTGGTCGCGGTTGATCGCGCGCGGTTCATGGAGCAGGCGGAGGCAGAGGGCGCGGATATGGTCGTGCTGGACATTCCCCTGCTTTTCGAGACCGGCCAAGATATCTGGATGGACGCGGTTGCGGTCGTGACGGTCGATCCTGCCACTCAACGGCATCGGGTGCTGGCGCGGGGCACCATGACGCCCGCTCAGTTCGACGCAATTCTCGAAAAACAGATGCCGGACGCACAGAAACGTGGTCGCGCGGATTACGTGATCGAAACCAATACTCTTGAAGAAGCCCGTGATGCTGTGCTTTCCCTGATCGAGCAGATCAGGAAAAGCCAACATGCGTGAGATCGTTCTCGATACAGAAACCACGGGTTTTGAACCGGAGCAGGGGGACCGTATCGTCGAAATCGGTGCGGTTGAGCTGTTCAATCACATGCCCACCGGTCGAACGTTTCATGTCTACATCAATCCCGAACGCTCCATGCCGCCGGATGCCTTCGAGGTTCATGGGCTGGGCGACGACTTTCTCCGCGACAAGCCGGTTTTCGGGCAAGTGGCGCAGGACTTTCTGAACTTTGTGGGTGACGCGCGGCTTGTGATTCACAATGCCGCCTTTGACATGAAGTTTCTCAACGCGGAACTCGGGTGGCTCGGTCTGCCGAGGATACCGTTCGAACAGGCGGTGGATACGCTGGCCATCGCACGGCGGCGGTTTCCGGGTTCGCCCGCCTCGCTGGACGCGCTTTGTCGCCGGTTCGGGGTGGACAATTCAGCCCGGGAAAAACACGGCGCCCTGCTCGACAGCGAGATACTTGCCGAGGTCTATCTGGAGCTGATCGGCGGGCGCCAGCCTGACTTCGCCCTCGGCGCCGTTCAGGAATCCCGGCAGAAAACCGAGATCCTCGTCTGGCGTCCCGGCCCGCGTCCTGCAGCCCTTCCGTCGCGACTGACCGCTGAAGAAAGGGAAGCCCATGCCGCCTTTGTGGCGGGCATGGGCGAGGCCGCGCTCTGGCGCCGCTGGATGTAACTTCAGTTCGGGGTCATCGCCGGCGTTTGCGTCGCCCGCCGTGCCAGTTCCTGCCGGTAGAGGGCAAGGAAGTCGATATTGTCGAGTGACAGCGGAGGGAATCCTCCGTCCCGTGTCACATCGGAGACGATACGGCGCACGAACGGGAACAGCATGCGCGGGCATTCGATGAGCAGGAACGGGTGCATCTGATCTTCCGGCACGCCCTCGATCGCGAAGACCCCGGCGTAATCAAGCTCCAGCAGGAACAGCGGTTCGTTGTTGGATTTGTTGCGCGAGGTGATCTTGAACTTGGTCACCACCTCGTACTGGTTGGTCGCACCCCGCTTGCGGCCATCAAGGCTCACCTGCACCTGGATGTCGGGTTGCATCTCGCCGTTCTGCGCGCCCTTCTGGGCCACGACATTCTCGAACGACAGATCGCGCGTATATTGCGCGAGCACCTGCATCCTGACTTGCGGCGCCTCGGGTGCCCCGCCATTCGCCACTTCAGCCATCAGAACCTCCTCAAGGTCGTTTGGGTTTGTGACTATCAGGTCGCGGAGCCTGCCTCAATGCCGCGTCCAGCCGGAATTACCATGCGTGGGATTCTTGCCGGGGGGAATCTCTTCGAATTCGGCGTCGATGACGACATCTCGGGGATTGTGCTCATTCGGACGGCGGGGATCCCCTGGCGTGCGCATCCCATAGGTGCGCACCTGGATGCGACGCGACGCCTCTCTGAGAATGAAGCGCCTGACCGGCGGAATGAGCAACAGGACACCCAGGGCATCGGTGAAGAATCCCGGAAGCATCAGCAGGAAGCCCGCCATCATGATCATTGCGCCATGCGCCATGGGCGCAGACGGATCTCCCAGCGTCTCCAAACGCCGCCGCATATCGTTGAGCGCCCCTTGGCCTTGCCGCCGGACAATGGCCATGCCTGCAAGCGCCGACAGAACGATCAGGCCGAGCGTGGGCCAGACGCCGATCCAGCCGCCGACAAGAATGAACAGCGCGATCTCGACCAACGGAAGAAGGACAAGGGCGAGGAGCAGATACATAACCGGTTCGAGGCCTTTAAGATGGGGTTGCGGCATTTGATCCGGGGCGCTGCGGTGGACTCAGGCCCCCTGCTCCCCTACATAGGTAGAACAGCCACCGAATGCCATGTTCCGACCTCTTTTGACGCACCCCGAGGTATAAATGAGCTCCGCCGTTATCCAACTCATCGTTCTCGCCGGGATCGCCGTGTTCCTGATCCTGAGACTGCGGAGCGTTCTGGGCAGCCGCGAAGGATTTGAAAAGCCGCCGCTTCCCGTGGGCGACGAGGCCCGCCCGACGCCGCGCCGGAATTTCGAGGTCATCGACGGTGGCCCCGATCAGGATATTACCGATCACGTGCCTGAAGGCTCGCCTGCTGCCATCGCGCTTGCCAGCATGAAGAAGGCCGACCCTTCCTTCAATGTCGGCGAGTTCCTTCATGGCGCCCGTGCTGCCTATGAGATGATCCTCATGGCCTTTGAGCGCGGTGAGATCGAGACCGTGAAACCCTATGTGTCGGAGCAGGTCTACGCCACTTTCGCGGATGTGATCGAAAGCCGTAAGCGCGAGGGGCTGACGGTTCAGTCCACTTTCGTCGGCATTCGCGAGCTTTCGCTGGCGGACGCGACCTTTGACCAGACGAGCAGGGAGGGCGCGGTCACCGTTCGCTTCACCGGCGAGTTGACGTCGGTCGTCCGCGATGCGGCCGGCCAGATCGTCGAGGGTAATCCGAACGAGATTCGACGTCAGCGCGATGTCTGGACCTTCGCGCGGATCATGGGATCGAATGACCCCAACTGGCAGCTTGTCGCGACCGGGGAATGACGGAGCGACTGGCTGGGGCAGGGGCGGGATTGTCACCGGGCGCCCTGCCGGGATGGAATGAGGATGATCATCAGGCGGCCCAGGCCGCCTTTTTGGTCACTTCGGATGTGGCAGCAGGTCCCGCGCGCGCCTTCTGGGAACAGGGGTTCCAGGCCGTGGAGCTTGCCGGAGACTGGATGTTCACAGGCTACTATGAGCCGGAACTTCCCGCTCGCAGTCAGCCTGATGCCCGCTTCCGCCATCCTGTTTACCGCCTGCCGGAAGGTCTGCCCCAAAGCAGACCGTGGTTCAGCCGTGCGGAGATCACCGCAGGCGACATGCTTCGGGGGCAGGAGATCGCGTGGCTGGACGATCCGCTCGAGGCATTCCTGCTGCAGGTGCAGGGGTCGGGGCGGTTGGTGTTGGAAGATGGCCGCGTCCTGCGCCTCGGCTACGGTGGGCGCAACGGTCATCCCTATGTTTCCATTGGTCGCCAGCTCGTGCTCAGGGGAGAGATCCCGCTTGAGGCGATGTCGACCGAGGCCATTCGCGATTGGGCGCGCCGGAATCCTGACCGGCTGACGGCCCTGCTGAATGCCAACCCATCCTATGTCTTCTTCCGCGTGCTGAACCTTCCCCCGGAGACCGGTCCGCTGGGTGCGATGGAGCAGCCGCTGACGGCCGGTAGAAGCCTTGCGGTCGATCCTACCGTCGTGCCGCTCGGCGCGGCAGTCTGGGTGATGGTGGAGGAGATGGCCCGCCTGATGGTCGCTCAGGATACCGGTAGCGCGATCAAGGGGCCGCGGGGGGACATCTTCTTTGGCTCGGGTGTCGAGGCGGGGCGGCGTGCCGGGCGGCTACGGCACTCCGGTCGGGCCTTCCTGCTTCTTCCTCGGGAGGGGTGAAATGGCGCGCAAAGGGCGGACTATTACCCCGGAGGAGACGAAACTCTGGCAGAGCGTAGCGCGCTCCGCCCTGCCGATGCACCGGAGCGCCCCCCCGCCCGAGCCTGAGGAGCATCCCCTGCGGCCTGTTGTCCCTCGTGTCGAGGAGCTTCCTCCGGCAGATATTCAGGCCTTCCGGGTCGGGGAGCGGGCGGAGGCCAGACGTCCGCATGTCTTGCTTGGCTCCTTGCCCGAGCGGTTGGCGGCAGGTGGCGTAAGGATGGACCGGCGCACCTTCGAGCAGATGAATCGCGGCAAGCTTGCACCTGAAGGGCGTCTCGACCTGCACGGCATGACGCTGTCAGAGGCGCATGGCGCGCTTATCCGCTTCGTGGTGGAGGGGCAGCGTCGGCAGCGTCGGCTGTTGCTGGTGATTACGGGAAAGGGCCGAAACCCGAGCGATGAGGGGCCGATTCCGGTCCGTATGGGCGCGCTTCGCCATCAAGTGCCACAGTGGCTGGCCCTGCCGCCATTGGGCGGGCTGGTTCTGCAGGTGACCCAGGCACATCTTCGACATGGCGGGGCAGGGGCCTATTACGTCTATCTGCGACGCAACCGGGCTTAGGCACCGGGCGGCTTTCGTCATATCTCCGTGGATCAGACTGCCGCCTCCGTGGCACTCGTTGCGGATCGACAGGGCAGGCAGAAGTCGCTCCCGATCGGCACAGCTTGCGGACGCCGCGGTCCTCATTGGGAAAGGGCATTGGACAAGCTCCGCCGCCAAAGCCTTCCTGCAGGGAACGATCGCGATCGTCCACCCATGCCATGCGGGCTCCATTCGCCTGTATTGGAAAAGCAACGACATCCGACCTGCCGCACAGGCGGGTGAGAGCAGGGAAGATTGCCGCCTGCGGCCCTGTTCAGCCGTCCGAAAAACCCGAGAGGAACGATATAAGGTACGACGGGGAAGAGATGCTGGGATGACTGCGCCTTCGCTGCTGTGGCCATGATCCCCTGATGCCGGCGACCATTTTCTCTGACAGCAACCTCGAAGCTGGTGCCTGGGCGCTCCGATCGGATTGCAGCGTGCCGTGCCGTCCGAGCGCATCCCTGCGATGCTCGGGGATCAGCGCTGCGGTCAACCGTGCCCCCAAAGGAAAGGAGTTATGTCGTCTGTCCCGCTGACCTGCATATGGCGATGGAAATACCACTTAAAAATCTGAGCGCAGTTCTTTGTTGCCGGTCACAAGTATGGGGGGGTGCAGGCAGAGATCACGACCGTCCTGCCGGGATGGACGTTGCGGAAGCGGTGGGGAAGGCGGCTGTCGAACAGGTAGGAATCGCCGGCATGAAGAACGCGCACGTCCTCCCCCACAGTGAGTTCGATCGCCCCCTCGATCACATAGCCGCCTTCGTTTGAAAAATGCTCCAGCATTGTCTTTCCGGTATCGGCACCCTGCTCATAGATCTCATGCAGAATCTGGAGGTTGTGCCGCTGCGCGTTGCCGATCTGGCGCAGGGACATCCGCCCCGTGAACGCGGCCCCGCCCGATACAGGCAGTTTGGAGGTCAGATCCACAAGCTCCGCATCCGTGAAGAAGGGGCCTTCCGCCTCCTGCCGCTCCGCTTCAAAGAAATCCGCCATGCTGAGGTTCAATCCGCTCAGCACTTTGCGCAAAGTGGACACGGAAGGGCTGGAGCGGTTCTGCTCGATCACGGAAATCTGCGCATGCGGCACTCCCGCGCGCTCGGCCAACTGACGCTGCGACAGCCCTGCTGCGCGACGCATTGCCAGCAGCCGCGCCCCGATGTCGAACTGTCTCTCCTCGTTCACGTCGCAACTCCTGTTATTGCCCCTGCCGCCTCTTAGGCCAAACCACTCCGGCGTCCAATAACCGCCGCTTGGCGCCTGCGTTCCCTCTGATGGTGAAAGATGGAAAGAGCAGTTGACTTTCACGTCCAAGTTTTATTTACGAACGGTCGTCTTTTAAAAATCTGGAAACCTATGGGCCGCAAGCAGACCATAGACCGGGCGGAAATTCTTCGTGCCGTGGAAACCGTCGTTGCCAGGGATGGCGCGGCGGGATTGACCATTGGCGCCGTCGCCGCGGAGATGGGCATCAGCAAGGCTGGTGTCCTTTATGATTTCGGGTCGAAGGAAGGGCTGATCCTTGCCTATACCGAAAGCCGGATCGACGGCTGGCGGGAGGAGGTCCGCGATCGTGAGATCGCCCGCGCGGGTGAGGCGAACCCGCGGCTGAACAGCATCCTCGACAAGTATCAGGCATGCGCGGGAGCAGACGATTCCCAGATCGCGCTTGCCATTTCGGCGGCGATGGTGGCGAGCCACGGGTGTCGGAACATCGTGCGCAGCGCCCATGAAGATGACATTCAGACCATCATCTCCGAAGCCGTGCAGGACGCCGGAGACCCGGCTCCCGCGCTCATCGCCTATCTCGCGCTCTGGGGGCTCAAATCGCTTGAGTTTCAGGGTGTGTCGGGATGCGATCCCGCCTTGCGGGACAGGGTCGTGACCCTCCTTCGCAGCCTTCCCTCTCTCTCGATCCCCTCCCTCCTCCCATCGGCAAACACAGGCACCGAATGATCCGTTCATCCCTCGACCGCGCCTGGCGCGGATTTGCTCTCGTCGCGATGCTCTGCCTGCCCCTCCCCGCAGCGGCACAGCAAGGACAGATGCCCCCGACTTCCGTCAGCGTCATCACCATGGCGCCGGAGGCGCTCCCCGTGATCAACGAACTGCCGGGACGCGTCTCCGCCACACGCATTGCCGAAGTGCGCCCGCGAGTTTCCGGCATCGTGGTGGAGCGCGTGTTCGAGCAGGGGAGCATAGTGAAGGAGGGCGATGTCCTCTACAAGATCGACCCGGCCCAGTTCGAGGTGCGCGTCCGCGCCGCCGAGGCGCAACGCGCTCGCGCCGAAGCCACCGAAATGAATGCCGAAATCGAATATCGCCGTCAGCAGCAGCTCCGGGAGCGGAACGTTTCTGCCCGCGCCGATCTCGATACTGCTGAAACGGTTCTGGCGCAGGCCCGCGCCGATGTCGCCGCTGCGGAGGCGACGTTGCAGGAGGCGAAACTCAATCTCGACTATACGCAGGTCAGGGCACCTATCGCGGGCACAATCGGCCGTGCCCTGGTAACGGAAGGCGCGCTTGTCACATCGCAGAGCGAAGTCATGGCGCTGATCCAGCAGCTCGACCCCGTCTATGCCGACTTCACTCAGTCCTCCTCCGATCTCCGTCGGCTCCGGCAGGCAATGGCAGCGGGTCAGCTGGTCGCGACCGCCCCGAACGAGGCGCAAGTCTCGCTGTTCTTTGATGATGGGACGCAATACGAACACCCCGGAAAGCTGCTGTTCTCCGAAGCGACGGTCGATACGACCACCGGCCAAGTGCTTCTGCGGGGCGAGTTCCCGAACCCCAACGGAGAGCTTCTCCCCGGGCTTTACGTCCGCGTCCGTATCGAGCAGGCGATCCGTGACAATGCGCTCGCCATCCCGCAGATGGCCGTTCTTCGCGATGCGCAAGGGAATGCGCAGGTCTACGTTGTCCGCGATGACGATACGGTAGAGCTTCGCACTCTTCAGCTTGGCCCGACGGTCGGCAATCGCTGGATCGTGGATAGCGGTTTGCAGGTCGGCGAACGCGTCGTGGCGGTCGGTTCCCAGAAGCTTTTCCCGGATGCCAAGGTCGTGCCGCAGCAGTGGTCGCAGGCCGAAAACGGCGCGAACTGAGGACATCAGATGCCGCATTTCTTCATCAAGAGGCCCGTCTTCGCCTGGGTGATCGCGATCTTCATCGTGCTCGCCGGCGTGTTGGCGCTGCCCTCCATTCCGATCTCGCAGTATCCGCGGGTTGCCCCACCGCAGATCCAGATTTCCACCAGCTATACCGGCGCCTCGCCTGAGGAGATCTATCAGTCCGTCGCTCGCCCCATCGAGGAAGAGCTGAACGGCATCAGCGGAATCATGTATTTCGAGTCCACCTCGGATACGTCCGGCCGGGTTGCGATCACCGCCACCTTTACTCCGGAAACGGATGTGGGCAGCGCTCAGGTCGATGTGCAGAACGCGGTCGCCCGCGTGCAGCCGCGTCTTCCGTCACAGGTCGTGAACCAGGGGATCACCGTGCGGGAGGCCGGCGCAGGCTTTCTTCTCATGGTGTCGCTGACCTCCACCGACAACAGCTATGACGTGGTCGGACTGGGCGATTACATTAACCGCAACATCGTAGGGGAGCTGCGGCGCATCAACGGCGTGGGTGAAGCGCAGGTCTTTGCCGCGCAGCGCGCCATGCGGGTCTGGCTCGACCCGGACAAGATGACCGGTCTCAATCTCTCCTCCGCAGATGTCGTGGCCGCGATCCGGGCGCAGAACGCGCAGGTGGCGGCAGGCTCCGTTGGCGCCGCGCCGAACCCGATCAACCAGCAACTCACCGCGACTGTTCTGGTCAAGGGACAGCTTTCCACCCCCGAGGAGTTCGGAGAGATCATCCTGCGCGCCAATCCCGACGGTTCCGCTGTGCGGCTCCGCGATGTCGCGCGGGTGGAGGAGGGGGGCGAAAGCTACACCTTTGCTTCGCGTCTGAACGGTCAGCCTTCGGCGGCCGTGGGTATTCAGCTTTCCACCACCGGCAATGCGCTGGCGACGTCAGAGGCCATCCACGCCAAGATGGCGGAGCTTTCCGGCTTCTTCCCGGCCGGCATCGAATACTCGATCCCCTATGACACGTCTCCCTTCGTTCAGGCGTCCATCGAAAAGGTGATCCACACGCTGATCGAGGCGGTCATTCTGGTGTTCCTCGTGATGTTCCTGTTCCTGCAGAACATCCGCTACACCGTCATTCCGACCATCGTCGTGCCGATTGCGCTCTCGGGAACGCTGGCGGTGATGTGGGCCACAGGCTTTTCGGTGAACGTGCTGACCATGTTCGCAATGGTGCTGGCCATCGGGATTCTGGTCGACGACGCGATCGTCGTGATCGAGAACGTGGAGCGAATAATGGTCTCCGAGGGCCTGCCTCCCCGCGAGGCGACCGAGAAGGCCATGCACCAGATCACCGGGGCCATCATCGGCATTACGCTCGTGCTGTCGGCTGTGTTCATCCCGATGGCCTTCTTCCCCGGTTCGACAGGCATCATCTATCGCCAGTTCGCCCTGACGATGGTCGTGTCGATCCTGTTCTCCGCCTTTCTCGCCCTGACCCTGACTCCGGCGCTCTGCGCAACCTTCCTGAAGCCCGTTACGCATGATCATCATGCCAAGAAGGGGTTCTTTGGCTGGTTCAACCGGGGCTTCGACCGGACGACCGAAGGCTATACCGGCGGCGTGCGGCGGGTGGTGAACCGGCCCTGGCCGATGATGCTGGTGTATGTGATCCTCTGTGCGGCTGTCGGCTACGGTTTCATGCAACTGCCGACCTCCTTCCTGCCGAATGAGGATCAGGGCTTCATCATCGCCGACGTGCAGGCTCCTCCCGCAGCCTCCGCCAACCGCACGAGCGCGGTTCTGGAGACGGCAGAGGGCATCTTCACCGAGATGCCGGAGGTGGAGAATGTGGTGAGCCTTCGTGGCTTCTCCTTCTCAGGATCCGGGGCGAACGCGGGTCTGATGTTCATCACCTTCAAGGACTGGTCGGAACGGGATCGCTCGGCACAGGAGATCGCCAACGCCGCCAACGCGCAGCTCTTCGGTGTCCAGGATGCCCGCGCCTTTGCCCTGTCGCCGCCAGCAATTCAGGGCTTTGGTACCTCCTCCGGCTTCAGCTTCCGGCTTCAGGACCGGGTGGGCCACGGCCAGCAGGCGCTGCAGGCGGCGGCGAACCAGCTGATGAGCATGGCGGGCGAGAGTCCGATCCTTGCCGGGTTGCGCACGGAGGGCCTGCCGGATGCCGCGCAGGTTCAGGTGACGATCGACCGGGAGAAGGCGAATACCTTCGGTGTGACCTTCGCCGATATCTCCTCCACCATCTCGCAGTATCTGGGGTCGCTCTATGTCAACGACTTCCCGAACAACGGTCGGATGCAGCGCGTGGTCGTGCAGGCGGGCGAATCCGCCCGAATGCAGGCGGAGGGGCTTCTGAACCTGACGGTGCGCAACAGCCATGGCGGCATGGTGCCCTTCTCCTCCTTTGCGACGCTGCATTGGGAGCGGGGTCCGGCGCAGGTGGTGGGCTACAACGCCTATCCCTCCATCCGCATCGCCGGCCAGGCCGCGCCCGGCCACTCCTCCGGCGCCGCCATCGCGGAGATGGAGCGGCTGGCGGCCGAGCTTCCGGAAGGGTTCGGCTACGAATGGACGGGGCAATCGCTGGAGGAGATCTCCTCGGGCAACGCCTCCACCCTTCTGTTCGGCATGTCGATCCTGTTCGTGTTCCTGCTGCTTGCCGCGCTTTACGAAAGCTGGTCGATCCCGATCTCGGTGATGCTGGTCGTGCCATTGGGGGTTATCGGCTGCGTCATCGCGGTCATGTTGCGGGACATGCCGAACGACGTGTATTTCAAGGTGGGTCTCATCGCGATCATCGGTCTCTCGGCCAAGAACGCGATTCTCATCGTGGAATTCGCGAAGGCGCTGCGGGAGGAAGGCAAGACCGCGCTGGAGGCGGCGGTGGAGGCGGCGAAGCTGCGCTTCCGGCCGATCCTGATGACTTCGCTTGCCTTCACGCTGGGCGTGGTTCCGCTCGCCATCGCCACCGGGCCTTCGGCCGCCAGCCAGAACGCCATCGGTACGGCGGTGATCGGGGGCATGGTCGCGGCGACCGTGCTGGCCGTGTTCTTCGTGCCGGTGTTCTTCGTGGTGGTCATGGCGCTCTTCGAGCGGCGCAAGAAGGTGCCCGCCACGGTCTGAGTGCTTGGCCGGCAGCGCGGCCGGCCCCATACTCCATAGGGCGCCCGGGGGAACCGGGCGCCCCTTTCGTTTCCGGGAGCCGTCCATGTCGCGCCGCATCCTCATCGCCGGAACCTGTCTGCTCCTCATCCTGCTGTCGGTCTGGCAGGCGGGGCGGGTCGCCCTTCGACATTATCTGGAAGCGGACCGGCTGCGGGCGGAGACCGCGCTACGCCTGACCACCGGGGCGATGACCGGCTATCTCGCGCGCTACGAGGTGGCCCCGGAACTGCTTGCCGCTCTGGATCAGGTACGAGCGCTGGCGGCCGATCCCGCGAACCCCGTCCGCGTCGCGGAGATCAACCGGATGCTTGCGGAGCGGAATGCCGCGCTTCAGGCCTCCGACATCTATGTCATAGGCAGTGACGGCGTGACGCTGGCCGCGAGCAATCATGACCGGCCCGACAGTTTCGTGGGACAGAATTTCAGCTACCGGCCCTATTTTCAGGATGCGATCCTGGGGCGGTTCGCACGCTTTTACGGCATCGGCACAACCTCGGGCCTACGGGGGTATTACTTCTCCGCCCCCATTCGCCGGGATGGTGATATTCTCGGCGTGGTGACGGTGAAGATCGGCCTCGACATGCTGGAGGAGAGCTGGTCCGGCAGCGAATACCGAATCTTCGTCACCGACCCGGAGGGGGTCGTGTTCATGTCCTCCGTGGCGGAATGGCTCTATGGCGGACTGATGCCGCTGACGCCGGACCGGATCGCGCGGGAGGAAGCCTCGCGCCGCTATGCGGAGGAACGACTGTTTCCCCTCCCGCTCACACGGCATTCGCTGGCAGGTGTGGAGACCTTGCGCGAAGCCGGGCGGCGGGGCGAAGACTATACCGCCGTGGCGCAGGTCTCCACCGAGGCCGGCTGGCAGGTTCATGTCCTGCTCGACACCGCCACAGCGCGGGCACAGGCGGCGCTGGCGGCGCTGGCGACAGGGCTTCTGCTCTGTCTGCTGCTTTCCGCGACCGTGGTCATCTGGCAGCGCAGTGCTGGTCAACGGGAACGGCTGGCCCTGCAGGAACGCGCCCGCGCACATCTGGAACAGCGCGTCGCCCGCCGGACATCCGCGCTCAATGCCGCGAACCTTCGGCTCGAGGCGGAGATCGCGGAGCGCCGCGAGACGGAGAGCGAACTTCGGCGCACGCAGGCGAGCCTTGTTCAGGCGGGGAAGCTCGCCGCGCTTGGCCAGATGGCCGCAGCCCTGTCGCACGAACTCAACCAGCCCCTGGCTGCGGCGCGCAACTATGCCGATAATGCGATGACCCTGATCGACAGGCAGGATATTCCCCGGGCGCGCGACAATGTGGGCCGTATCCACGCGCTTGTGGATCGGATGACCTCCATCAGTCAGCATCTGCGCAACGTTGCGCGCAACCCGGAGGAAAAGCTCGGCCCGGTCGATCTTGCCTCCCTCATGGATGAAACCCGCGCCATCGTCGCCCCCCGGCTGGAAGCGGCAGGCGCGGCGCTGGATGTGGAGATTGCGCCCGACCTTCCTCCGCTCCGCGCCGGGGCGACGCGCCTTCAGCAGGTACTGGTCAACCTCATCGGCAATGCCGCCGATGCGGCTGCAGAGTCGCAGGACCGCCGCATTCATCTGACCGCGCGACTGGAGGAGGGGCTCGCGGTCATCCGGGTGCGCGATCATGGGCCCGGTGTGCCCGCGGCGATCATCGACCGGATCTTCGATCCTTTCTTCACGACCAAGCGGGTCGGGGCGGGTCTTGGGCTGGGGCTTTCCATCTCCTATAACATCATCAAGGATTTTGGCGGGGAGCTTCGGGTGACCAACACCGGCCACGGCGCGGAATTCGTGGTCATTCTGAACGTGGCGGAGCGACGGGGAGCGGCGGCGTGAGCGCTGTACGGATATTGCTGGCCGATGATGATGCGGAAATGCGTCATTCCACGGCCGAAGGACTGGATCTCGCGGGTTTCCGGGTGGAGGCATTTTCCTCCGCTGAGGAGGTTCTGGCCCTTGCTGCCCCCGGATTCAACGGTGTCATCGCCAGCGACATCCGCATGCCCGGCATGGATGGCATGACCCTGCTGGATCGGGTGCGGGAGATCGACGCGGAAATCCCGGTGATCCTCATCACCGGTCATGCGGAGGTCCAACTCGCCGTGGAAGCCATGCGGCGGGGCGCCTACGACTTCATCGAGAAGCCCTTCACCATGCAGGCGCTGGTGGCGGTGCTGCGCCGCGCCCTCGACCATCGCGGGCTGGTGCTGGAGAACCGGCGGCTGCGTGCAGCGGCCGGCAAGCGGGACGACATTGAAACGCGCGTGCCGGGCCGCTCTCAGGTGATGCTGGACCTGCGCTACCGGCTGCGCGCCATTGGCGCCTCTGATGCCGATGCGCTCATCATCGGGCCGACGGGGGCGGGAAAGGAAGTCGTCGCGCGGGCGATGCACGATCTGTCCTCCCGCGCGCAGCGGCCCTTTATTGCCATTGATTGCGCCGCTTTGCCCGTGACGCTGATCGAGAGTGAGCTGTTCGGACATGAGGTCGGCGCTTTTCCGGGAGCGATGCGATCGCGCTACGGCAAGTTCGAACATGCCCGCAGCGGGACGATCCTGCTGGATGAGATCGGGTCCATGCCCTTTGATCTTCAGGCCAAGCTGTTGCGGGTGCTGGAGGCCCGGGTCATCACCCGGCTGGGCTCCCACGATGCCATCCCGCTCGATGTGCGCTTCATGGCCACCAGCAAAGTCGATCTGGCGGAGGAGGTGGCCGCGGGCCGCTTCCGGGAGGATCTCTATTACCGACTGAACGTCGCGACGATCCGGCTGCCCTCGTTGGCGGAGCATCGGGAGGATATACCGCTGCTCTTTCTCCATCTCTGTCGCGAGGCGGCGGCGCGGCATGGTGTCGCGGAGCGGGAGGCTCCTGCCGGCCTGCTGGCGACGCTTTCCACCCGTGACTGGCCGGGAAATATGCGCGAATTGCGCAACGCTGCTGAACGTTTCGTACTTGGCATCGACGGTGTGGAGGTGACGGCGGGCGAAGGCTCGCGGCTGTCGGATCGGGTTGCAGAGTTCGAGCGGAGCTTGATCTCCGGCGCAATCAGCGCCCACGGCGGCCGTCTGAAACCCGTCTACGAAGCGCTCGGAATTTCACGCAAAACGCTTTATGAGAAGATGCAGAAATACGGCCTGGACAGGAGGCTTCTGTCGGAAACGGCGGAAGTCACAGAAACAGACCACGAATTTTCGGTACGCCTCTAACATTTTGGTGACCTGTCGTTCTGGAAATGCCATCCTTTCCCGGAGGGTGCGGCCAATCAGTGCCCCTGAGGGAGGATAATATGACGAGGAAACTCATCGGCGGCGTGGCTGCCGGATTTGCGATGCTTGCCAGCACGGCAATGGCGCAGGACTATCCCACGCGGCAGATCACGATGATCGTACCGTTCTCGGCGGGCGGCCCGACCGATACCGTCGCGCGCCTGGTGGCAGAGTCCATGTCCCGCGATCTGGGTCAGCAGGTGATTATCGAGAACGTGGGCGGCGCAGGGGGAACGCTTGGCGCGGGCCGTGTCGCGACGGCGGATGCCGACGGTTATACGCTGCTGCTCCACCATATTGGCATGGCGACCTCGGCCACGCTGTATCGCAAGCTGGCCTACGACACGCTGGGCGACTTCGACTATGTGGGACTCGTCACCGAAGTGCCGATGACCATCGTTTCCAGAAAAGACATGGAAGCCGCCGACCTCAAGGGGCTGGTCTCCTATGTCAAGGAACATGCCGATGAGGTGACGCTCGCCAATGCCGGCATCGGCGCGGCTTCGCATCTTTGCGGAATGATGTTCATGTCGGCCATCGACACCCCGCTGGTGACGGTGCCCTACAAGGGGACGGGCCCGGCGATGACGGATCTGTTGGGCGGACAGGTGGATCTGATGTGCGACCAGACCACCAATACCACTCAGCAGATCAAGGGCGGCACGATCAAGGCCTATGCCGTGACCTCGCCTGAGCGGCTGGCGATCTTCCCGGATCTGCCCACTGCGTCCGAGGCGGGCCTTGAGGATTTCACCGTGGGCATCTGGCACGGCATCTATTCGCCGAAGGGCACGCCCGCTGAGGTCAACGAGCGCCTCTCCGCCTCGCTGCAGAAGGCGCTGGTCGATCCGAACGTGATCGCCCGTTTCGGGGAACTGGGCACGACACCCTCCTCTGCCGAGGAAGCGACCCCGGCGGCGCTGAAGCAGAAACTGGAGACGGAGATCGCCCGCTGGAAGCCGGTGATCGAGGCTGCAGGCGTCTATGCCGACTGACCCTCGGTGGTCGATCTCCCGCGCCCGAGCCTATCGGGCGCAACCCATTCGGAGAGCTGAATGTCACGTAATCTGAACGCCAGCAGTCTGATCGGCGGCGGACTGCTGGTCCTCACCGCCTTGTTCTTCGCGCTGGAATCGCTCGACCTGGAGCTTGGAACATCGCGGCGCATGGGGCCGGGTTATTTTCCATTCGTTCTGTCGCTCGTCCTTGGCCTGCTGGGGCTCATCATCTTCTTTGACGGCTTTCGCAGCAAAGGCGCGCCGATAGGTGAGATCGCGTGGAGAGGCATGTTATTCATCCTGCCTGCGCCGATCTTCTTTGGGTTGACGGTGCGGGGGCTGGGCTTCGTGCCCGCCTTGTTCTTCACCGCGCTTATCGCGTCTTTCGCCTCGACACGGATGCGGCCTCTGGGTGCCGTGGCGCTCGCCGTCGCCGTCACCGTGTTTTCGACCCTTGTGTTCAGCTATGCCCTTGGCCTGCCGTTCCGGCGCTTCGGCCCCTGGCTCCCGTTCTGAGGCCCGACGATGGATCTGCTCTCAAACCTCGCCCTGGGCTTTGCCACAGCATCGTCGCCTGCCAACCTGCTGTTCTGCCTGATCGGGGCGCTTCTCGGAACGCTGGTGGGCGTGCTGCCGGGAATCGGTGCCACGGCGACCATCGCCATGCTGCTGCCGATCACGTTCCAGCTGGAACCCGTCTCCTCGCTCATCATGCTGGCGGGCATTTACTACGGTGCGCAATACGGTGGCTCGACCACGGCCATCCTCATCAACATGCCGGGCGAATCGTCCTCTGCCGTCACGGCGATCGACGGCTATCAGATGGCGCGGAAAGGGAAGGCGGGCACCGCCCTTGCCATTGCCGCTCTGGGCTCCTTCTTTGCGGGGTCCGTCTCTACCCTGCTGGTGGCGATCTTTGCACCGCCGCTTACCGCCGTGGCCCTGCGCTTCGGCGCGGCGGAGTATTTTTCGCTGATGCTCCTCGGCCTCGTCATGTCCATCGCGCTTGCGCATGGCTCTGTGCTGAAGGCGCTGGCCATGGTGGTGCTCGGGTTGCTGCTGGGCCTGGTGGGTACCGATATCTATACCGGCACACCACGCTTCACGCTGGGCGTCCGCGAATATGCCGACGGACTGAACTTCGTTGCGCTTGCCGTGGGCGTTTTCGGGATTGCAGAGATCCTGCGTAACCTCGAGTCGGAGGGGAGCCGCTCCATCCTGCGCGCGGCCGTGGACAGGCTCCTGCCCAATCGGGAGGAGTTCCGGCGCATGGTGGCGCCGGTGTTGCGCGGCACGGCGCTCGGCTCCGTCCTGGGCATTCTCCCGGGGGGCGGCGCGATCCTTGCGTCCTTCGCCTCCTACACGATGGAAAAACGTCTGGCGAAGAACCCCGAGGAGTTCGGCCACGGGGCGCTGGAAGGTGTGGCGGGGCCGGAATCCGCCAACAACGCGGGGGCGCAGACCTCCTTCATCCCCTTGCTTACACTGGGGATTCCCGCAAACCCTGTCATGGCGCTGATGATCGGCGCGATGATCATTCAGGGCATCGTTCCCGGCCCCAACGTGGCGACGGAGCAGCCTGCGCTGTTCTGGGGCATCATCGCCTCCATGTGGATCGGCAATCTGATGCTCGTCGTCCTGAACCTGCCGCTGATCGGGCTGTGGGTGAAGCTGTTGACGGTGCCTTATTACGTGCTCTTTCCCATCATCATGGCTTTCTGCTCCATCGGCGTCTACAGCGTGGCCTCCAACACCTTCGACCTCTACGCCGTCGCGGCCTTCGGTCTGCTCGGCTATGTGATGGCCAAGCTGGGGTTTGAGCCCGCGCCGCTGCTGCTGGGCTTCGTGCTCGGCCCGATGATGGAGGAGAACCTGCGCCGGGCGATGATCCTGTCGCGGGGCGATCCCATGACCTTCGTCAGCCGGCCGATCAGCCTGACGCTTCTGCTCCTGACGCTGGCGGTGCTGGTGGTGCTGTTCCTGCCCAATATCCGCCGCAAGCGCGAAGAGGTGTTCGTGGAGGACTGAGCCCGATCCGGGCCCGCTTCGGGCTTGGGTCTTTTCCCCGGGGCCGGGCCTGTGTTAGCACGGGCCCGGATTTTCCCGGAGAGATGACATGGACGGTTTGGACGCACTGAGGGGCAGGTATCTCGACGGCATCGCCGGAGCGTCGGATGAATCGTCGCTGGAGGATATCCGCCTTGCCGCGCTGGGCAAGAAAGGCGAGATCAGCCTGAAGATGCGCGAACTGGGCAGGATGACCCCGGAGGAGCGTCAGACCACCGGCGCCGCGCTGAACCGCCTGAAGGATGAGATCGACGCCGCGCTTCGTGCCCGCAAGACCGCCCTCGGCGATGCGGCGCTTGATGCCCGGCTGAAGGCAGAGTGGCTGGATGTCACCTTGCCCGCACGCCCGCGCCGGCAGGGCACGATCCATCCGGTCAGTCAGGTGACGGAGGAAGTCACCGCCATCTTCGCCGACATGGGCTTCGCCGTGGCGGAAGGCCCGCAGGTGGAGAGCGACTGGTACAACTTTGACGCACTGAACATCGCCCCGGAACACCCCGCCCGGCAGGAGCATGATACGTTCTTCATGGCACGCGCTCCGGGCGACAACCGCCCGCCGAACGTGTTGCGCACTCATACCTCCCCCGTACAGATCCGCGCGATGCAGGAACGGGGCGCGCCGCTCCGCGTCATTTGCCCCGGCCGTGTCTACCGCATGGACATGGACCAGACGCATACGCCGATGTTCCATCAGGTCGAAGGGCTGGCGCTCGGCCGCGACATCAACATGGCCAACCTCAAATGGGTGCTGGAGGAGTTCTGCCGCGCCTTCTTCGAGGTGGACAGCGTGGAATTGCGCTTCCGCGCCTCGCACTTCCCCTTCACCGAACCCTCGGCCGAGGTCGATATCCGCTGCTCCTGGGAAGGCGGTCAGTTGAAGATCGGCGAAGGCGACTCGTGGCTCGAAATCCTGGGCAGCGGCATGGTCCATCCGAAGGTTCTGGCTGCCGGCGGCATCGACCCGAACGAATGGCAGGGCTTTGCCTTCGGTATGGGCATCGACCGGATCGCCATGCTGAAATACGGTATCCCCGACCTGCGCGCGTTCTTCGAGAGCGACCTGCGCTGGCTCAAGCACTACGGCTTCGCGGCGCTGGACGTGCCGGGGATTGTGGGCGGGTTGAGCAGGTGAGCATAAACTCCAAGACACTTCTTGGATTGCTCAAAGAGGTCGCCGCTTCCGATGAGATCGGCGGAAAAACCTACTGTTCGCGCTATGCTTTGGAACCGTGGGAAGGTGATGGCGTATTCGGAATTGGGCAACGAGAGAACCGACCAGAGCTTCGCGAGCGGGATCGCCATATCATCTATGCTAAGCAACAAAATCTTCTGACCCTTGAGGTGATGAGAATAGGGAGAAGCGAAGACTTCTTTGGAGGATTCGTGAGCCTCACTCCCCTAGGGGTCAAATATTTGGAAGAGAAGAGCAAGTCGTGGTGGCAGGCGCAGATCAATGGACTCACCGCAAACGTACTCACCATCTTTGTTTCCGTTGTCGCCGCGTTGTTGTCTGCATGGCTGCTTAGACTTACAGGACTAGAAAAATGAAATTCACCCTCTCCTGGCTGAAAGACCATCTCGACACCACGGCCACCGTCGAGGAGATCGCCGAGACGTTGACTGACCTCGGGCTTGAGGTGGAGGAGGTTTCGAACCCCGCCGCCAAGCTGCAAACCTTCACGCTGGCGAAGGTGCTTCATGCCGAGCAGCATCCCGATGCCGACCGGCTCCGGGTCTGCCGCGTGATGACGGACGAGGGCGAGAAGCAGATCGTCTGCGGCGCGCCGAATGCACGGGCGGGGATCACAGTCGTGCTGGTGAAGCCGGGCGACTACGTGCCGGGGCTCGATACGACGCTGGGCGTGGGCAAGATCCGCGGCGTCGAATCGCACGGTATGATGGCTTCCGAGCGCGAGCTGGAACTGTCGGATGAGCATGACGGGATCATCGAGCTTCCCTCGGGCGAGGTCGGCGAGAAATTCGTCGACTGGCTGGCGGAAAACCGTCCCGGTGCGGTCGATCCGATGTTCCACATCAAGATCACCCCGAACCGCCCCGATGCGCTCGGCGTGCGGGGCGTGGCGCGCGACCTTGCCGCGCGCGGCCTCGGAACGCTGAAGCCGCTGGCCGTCGAAAAGGTGCCCGGCGCGTTTCCGAATCCGATCACTGTCACCATCGACAGCAACACGCTGCCTTTCTGCCCGCTCTTTGCCGGGCGGGTGATCCGGGGGGTGAAGAACGGCCCCTCGCCCGCATGGATGCAGGCGCGATTGAAGGCCATCGGTCTGCGGCCCATTTCCGCGCTGGTGGACATAACCAATTACTTCACCTTCGACCTGAACCGCCCGCTGCATGTCTTCGACGCGGACAAGGTGAAGGGCATGCTCACGGTGCGTTCTGCCCGCGAGGGGGAGGAACTGCTGGCGCTGGATGGTAAGAGCTACACCCTGACGCCCGGCATGACGGTGATCGCCGATGACGCCGGCGTGGAGAGCCTGGGCGGCATCATGGGAGGCGAGGCCTCGGGCTGCACGGAGGAGACCGTCACCGTTTATCTGGAGGCCGCGTATTTCGATCCGATCCGCACGGCGACGACGGGCCGTGCGCTCAAGATCATATCGGATGCGCGCTACCGGTTCGAGCGCGGCATCGATCCCGCCTTCACGATCGAGGGGATGGAGCTTGCGACGCGCATGATCCTCGACCTTTGCGGGGGCGAGGCGTCGGAGGTGCAGGTCGCGGGCGCGGTTCCGGATACCGCCCGCGCCTATCGCTGGCAGCCGGAGCGGATCATCAGCCTCGTCGGTATGGATATCCCGGCGCCGGAGCAGAAGCACACGCTGGAGGCGCTCGGCTTCACCTTCTCAGGCGACATGGCCAGCCCGCCCTCCTGGCGTCCCGATGTGCTGGGAGAGGCCGATCTGGTGGAGGAAGTGGCGCGTGTCGCCTCCCTCACCAAGCTGCGGGGCCAACCCCTGCCGCGGGCATCCGCCGGTGTGCCGAAGCCGATCCTCTCCCCCCGGCAGCGGCGTGAAGGTGCGGCGCGGCGCACGGCGGCGACGCTTGGCTACAATGAATGCGTGACCTACAGCTTCATCTCCGAAGCGGCGGCGAAGCTGTTCGGCGGCGCGGCTCCGGCGACGCGGGTGGACAATCCGATCTCCTCGGCCATGACGCATCTGCGCCCGTCGCTCCTTCCCGGTCTTTTGGAGGCTGCGGCCCGCAATCAGGCGCGCGGCTTTGCCGATCTGGCGTTCTTCGAGGTCGGACCTGTGTTCACGGGGGGCGAGCCGGGCGAACAGGCGACGGAGATCACCGGGCTTCTGGTGGGTGAGGCTGTCGGGCGCGATGTGCACGGCGCCCGGCGCGGTTTCGACGTCTATGACGCCAAGGCGGACGCGGAGGCGATCCTCTCGGCCGCTGGCGCGCCGCAGCGGGTGCAGATCAGCCGCGACGCGGGCGATGCCTTCCACCCTGGCCGGTCGGGCCGGATCGGGCTTGGCAAGAACGCCATCGCCACCTTCGGCGAGGTGCATCCCCGGATCCTGCGCGCTTTCGACGTGAAGGGTCCGGCAGTCGCCTTCACCGTTCATCTGGACGCCATTCCGCTGCCGCGCGGCAAGGGCACGACGCGCCCGGCGCTGATCCTGTCGGACCTTCAGGCGGTGGAGCGCGACTTCGCCTTCGTGATCGACAGCACGGTGGAGGCTCTGACACTCGTCAACGCCGCCCAGGGCGCGGACAAGGCGCTGATCGAGGAGGTGCGCGTCTTCGATGAATTCTCCGGCGAGAAGGCGGAGGCGCAGATGGGGGCGGGCAAGAAAAGCCTTGCCATCACCGTCCGTCTCCAGCCCAGGGACCGCACCCTGACGGAGGAGGAAATCTCCGCCGTTTCCGCCAAGATCGTCGAAAAGGTGGCCAAGGCCACCGGCGGCGCGCTTCGCAGCTGAAACTGCCGCCCCTCGCCATGCGGAAGGGGCGGGACACGGCGGCATTCCGGCCCACAAGACGGGCCGGGATGCCGCGCAGCCTTGAAGACCGGCGTGGGATGACGCACATCTGACCCGTGCAACAAGCCCGGATGATGCAATGAAAATCGCCCACCGTGAGATCGGACCCGACCAACCGCCGCTGGTGATCGCGGAGATCGGGATCAACCACGGCGGCAGTCTCGCCGTCGCCAGGGAGATGGTGCGCCTCGCCGCCGCTTCGGGCTGCGAATGCATCAAGCATCAGACGCACATCATCGAAGACGAGATGACGGAGGAGGCTAAGTCCATCTTCCCGCCCAATGCCGATGTCTCGATCTGGGAGGTGATGGAGCGCAATGCCCTGAGCCGTGAGGACGAGATCGCGCTCAAGGACTATACCGAGGGGCTGGGGATGATCTATCTCTCCACGCCCTTCTCCCGCGCGGCCGCCGATTTCCTGCATGATATCGGCGTACCCGCCTTCAAGATCGGCTCCGGCGAGGCAGACAACCTGCCGCTCATCCGCCACATCGCCCGTTTCGGCAAGCCGGTCATCATGTCCACCGGCATGCAGACGATCCAATCCGTCAGCGCCTCTGTGCGGATACTTGACGACGCGGGGATCGACTACGCGCTCCTCGAATGCACAAACCTCTATCCCTCCCCGGCGGAGATCGTGTCCCTGAAGGGCGTGACGGAGTTGCGCACGGCCTTTCCGAAGGCGGTGGTCGGTTTTTCCGACCATTCCATCGGGCCGGAAATGGCCCTGGCCTCCGTCGCCCTCGGTGCCTGCATCCTGGAGCGGCACTATACCGATACGCGCTATCGCATCGGGCCGGACATCATCAACTCCATGGATCCGGCGGAACTGCGCTTCCTCATCGACCGGTCCCGCGAAATCTGGATCGCTGCCAACAACCCGAAGGAGCGTACGCAGGCGGAGGAATCCGTCTACGCCTTCGCGCGTGGCAGCGTCGTGGCAGATCGCGACCTTCCAGAAGGCCATGTCATCGCGGAGGCTGACATCTGGGCCCGCCGCCCCGGCTCCGGAGAAATTCCGGCCTATGAATTCGACAGCGTGGTTGGCAAGCGGCTGACCCGCGCTGTCACCCGCAATACGCAACTGAAACGGACGGACCTCGCATGAGCCTGACCCGCGCCGATATGGGCTGCTGGCTCATCAACCTGCCTCGCGCGGTGGAGCGGCGGCGGAAGATGGAGGCGCAGCTTGCCCGGATGGACCTGCCCTATACCGTTTTCGACGGTGTAGATGGCAAGGCGCGGGCGGAGGAGCTTCTGAAGACCGTCGATCTGGAGCAGTTCGAGCGCAACCTCGGGCGCAGGATTCTGATGGGCGGGATCGGCTGCTATCATTCGCATCTGGGTGTCTGGGGGGAGTTTCTCGCCTCGGACAAGAAGGTCGCGCTGATCCTTGAGGATGACGTCGTGTTCCACGACGATTTCCTTTCCGCCGTTGATCTGGCGCTGGCGCATGACGGTGCGTGGGACATCCTGAAGCTCAACCGGATCCGTGCCAAGATGCCTATCTGCCAAGGCAAGATCGGGCCTTATCACGTCAACGCCTATCTCGGTCCCGCGACCGGCACTGGAGCATATCTGGTGAAGCGGGAGGTGATCGAGCGCCTTCGCCCGGAAATGATCCCGATCACGCGGGCCACGGATCATGAGATCAACCGCTTCTTCGTTCACGACTATCGGCTGTTTGGGCTGGAACCTTTCCCGAGCCATGTGGACGATGGTGGGCAAAGCCTTATCACCGGCTCCGGTTTCGCGGATGTGACACGGCTGAAATGGTATCAGCGCCTTCCCTATTATCGACTGAAAGCCGCCAATTACTTTCGTCGCGGCTGGTGGTTGCTGAAAAAGGGGTATCTGTGGCCCCGATGCGGGCGGCAGCTTTAAGCGTGTTGCTTGGCAACACATACCACACCTGGAAACGGAAGTTCATCCCAGGCGGTGTGAATTAAAAGGATCAATGCGCTCCCCATTGTACGCCAGATAATAAATGTACCGGAGCGCGTCCGTTTGAGGGAACGCATGGCTTTGAAATCGGGACTGGGCTGGCGCGGCAAGGCGCTGCGGGAGATCAACCGGCTGCGTCATCAGGTGACCGATGCGTTGAGCGTCCTGCCCGATCGCTCAGCGACCCGTCGATATGACGCGCGGTTCTCGAAGGCGGTACTGCTCCGGGAGGGCGCACAGAGGGCCGGCGACCGGGTGGCGCTGGTGCTGCTCTATCAGCCTGCGGGGATCGCGCCTTCGACCCTCGCGATGCTCGATCACCTGCTCGGACGGGGCTATGTGCCGCTGGTGATCTCCAATGCCGCCCTGCAGGCGGATGCGGCGGATGTTCTCGCCCGTTCGGCCTTCGTCATGGAGCGCCCGAACTTCGGGTATGATTTCGGCGGCTATCGCGACGGGCTGAGAGTGCTGGAAGAACAGGGGCTGGACCCGGAATGGCTGCTCATCCTCAACGACAGTATCTGGTTCCCGCTACGCGAGGATGAGACGATGATCGCGCGGATGGAGGCGTCCGGCAGCCCCTTTCTGGGCGCGATGTATGAGTTGAAGGGAAATCGCGTCCATCGCTCCCATTACGAAAGCTACTTCTTCCTCGTCTCGCGCGCGGCGCGGCGGAGTGCGGCCTTCCGGGACTACTGGCGTGATTACCTGATGTCGTCCACCAAGCGGAAGGTGCTCCAGCGGGGCGAGAAGGGTTTTTCTCAGGCGATGTTCGCAGGCGGCTTTGCCCCCTCCGGGCTTGCCTCGCGGCAGGCCTTCCTGGACCATGTCGCGACGGCGGATGACGGATGGCTCCGAAAGACGCTCGATTACGCCGCCTATTCGGAAGATGCGCTCGCGCAGGAGCGGGATGCGATTCTCGCGCTGCCTGATGGAGATGCCTTTCGTGACAGGGCGCGGGACCATATCCGGCGCGCTTCTGCGGGCGGCACCTATCACGACACGTTCCATTGGGGGGCCGCGGTGCTTTTCGGGCTGTCGTTCATGAAGAAACGCAACCGGGCGCAGACGGTGGAGATGCGGCGGCAGTATCTCCGCGCGGTCGCGGCGGGGGATCTGGCCCCGCCGTTGCCGGTCATGCTTGCCGAGATCCGGGCTTCCGTGCCAGAGGGCAGACCATGACCCGCTCACTCCTCTTCGTCACCGGCACGCGCGCCGATTTCGGCAAGCTCGAACCCCTCGCCGTCGCGGCGCAGGATGCGGGCTTCCGCGTCTCCTTCTTCGTGACCGGTATGCATATGATGGACCGCTACGGGCGCACGAAGATCGAGGTGCATCGTCTCGCCGGTGTCGAGGTGTTCGAGTTCCTGAACCAGCGGGAGAGCGACCCACAGGACATGATCCTTGCCAAGACCGTTGTCGGCTTTTCCGATTTCCTGGCGGAGCACCGGCCCGATCTGGTCATCGTCCACGGTGACCGGGTGGAGGCGCTGGCCTGCGCGCTGGTCTGTGCCACGAATTACGTCCGCTGCGCCCATATCGAAGGCGGAGAGGTGTCTGGGACGATCGACGAGATCTTTCGCCACTGCAATACCAAGCTCGCCTGGTGCCATTTCGTCTCCTCGGAGCAGGCAAAGGCGCGGGTCATGGCGCTGGGGGAGGCGCCGGAGGCGATCTATGTCATCGGCTCGCCCGAACTCGACAAGCACGGCGCGCCCTCCGGCGTGACATTGGCGGAGGTGAAGGCGCGATACGACATTCACTTCGCCGATTACGGGATCGCGGTGTTCCATCCCGTCACCTCCGAAGCCGCGACGATCGGCCTGCAGGCCGAGACGCTGTTCGGAGCATTGGCGGAGTCGCAGCGCAATTTCGTGGTCATCCTGCCCAATAACGATCCGGGGTCGGAGGATATCTTCCGCGCCATCGACCGGCTTCCGGCGGAGCGCTTCCGGCGCATCCCCTCCATGCGCTTCGCCTATTTCTCCGAACTCATGAAGAATGCGGCCTGTCTGGTGGGCAATTCATCGGCGGGCGTGCGGGAGGCGCCGTTTCTCGGCATTCCGTCGCTCGATATCGGCACGCGGCAGACCAACCGGTCGGAAGCGCCCTCCATCGTCCATACGCCTGCGGATCGGGCGGCCATTCTCGGCTTTCTCACCACCGAATGGGGGCGCCGGTTTCCGCCGGATACGGCCTTCGGGGAAGGCCGCGCGGCGGATCGCTTCGTGGCCATCCTGAATGACGAGAGCTTCTGGGCGCGCGGCTTCCAGAAGGCCTTCCGCGACCTTGGCTGATCGGGGGAAGGGCGTGGCGCATCACACCGGCCTTGCCCTGCGGGGCTATCTCGCCGCCTCCGCGCTCGTGGCCCCGCTGGCGCGGCGCCATCTGAAGAAGCGCCTTGCCCGTGGTAAGGAGGATGCGGCCCGCTGGCGCGAGAAGCTGGGAGAGACCGACGTGCTCCGCCCGGAGGGCGCGCTCGTATGGATGCACGCCGTGGGCGTCGGGGAGCTTCTGGCGCTGCCGGGGCTGGTCAACCGCGTCCGAGCGCTCCGGCCCGATGTGACGGTGCTGCTCACCTCCTCCTCCCGCACATCGGCGGAGGCGATCGAAAGAAACCTGCCCGCTGGGGCGATCCACCAATATTTGCCTCTCGACGCTCTGCCTTTCGTACGCGCATTCCTGGATCACTGGCGGCCCGACCTCTCCGTCTGGGCGGAGCGTGACGTCTGGCCGGCTTTCATCTGGGAGATCGCGCGGCGGGATATTCCGCTGGCCATCGTCAACGGCAAGATGAGCGCGGCCTCCTTTCGGCAGAAGGCGCGGGCGCGGGCGCTGTTCTCTGATCTCTACACCCGCTTCGCCTTCATCGGGGCGCAGGAGGAGGAGAGCGCTCGCCATTTCGCCGCCTTTGGCGGGGAGCCGTCGCGCATTCAGGTCACCGGCTCGCTGAAATCGGCGGCGCCACCGCTCGGGGATCAGCCGGAAAACCGTCATGCGGTGGAAAACGACCTTGCCGGTCGGCGCGTCTGGCTGGCAGCCTCCACACATTCCGGCGACGAAGGCGCGGTGATCGAAGCGCACCAGAGGCTTCTTCAGCGCGACACCGGCGCGGTTCTGGTCGTCGCGCCCCGCGCCCCGGAGCGGGCGCCGGAGGTGATCGCCACATGCCGGGCAGCCGGTCTGCCGGCGGAGCTGCTTCCCGCGGACAACCGCTTGCCCGGCCGGGCGGAGGTCTATGTGGTGCAGCGGATCGGTCAGCTTGGCCTGTGGTATCGGGTGGCCGATACGGCCTTCATTGGCGGCTCCATCGCGGCGGTCGGCGGTCACAACCCCTATGAGGCGGCGCGGCTGGACTGCGCGATCCTGCACGGGCCCAACGTGTGGAACTTTGAGGAGGACTACGAGGCCTTCGAACGGGCGGGGGCGGCGCGGCTGACCGTTCATGCCGAAGCGATGGCTGCGGCGCTTTCCGATCCCGCGACGCTTGCGATGCGGCCCCGCGCCGCTGCACTGGCGGAACGGGGAGAGGCGCAGCTTGACCGGACAGCCCAGCAACTCATCGCGATGATGGGGGCGCCATGACCCTGCGCCAGCGCCTCGCCCTCCGCCTCTACCGGGCGGTGTGGTATCCTGCCCTCCCGTTCGTGCGGGACTACTTCCGGCGGCGGGGGCGCAAGGATCCGGCCTATCTGGAGCATATGGAGGAGCGCTTCGGTCAGGGCGCGCCGTTTGGGGCAACGGTCTGGGTCCATGCGGTATCGCTCGGCGAACTCCGCTCCGCGGTTCCGCTGATCCGCGCCTTTCTCGACCGGGGAGAGAGGGTCCTCATCACCCATCTGACCCCGGCGGGCCGGCGGGGCAGCGAGGCCGCCTTCGGCCCGGAAATCGCCGCGGGCGATGTCGCCGTGCGCTATCTGCCGCTGGAGCTTGCGGGCGCATGGCGCCGCTTCTTCGGCAACTATCGCCCGCGCCTCGGTCTCGCGATGGAGATCGAGATCTGGCCCGTGATGATCGATGAGGCCCGTCTGGCAGGCGTTCCGCTCTGGCTCGCCAACAGCCAGATACCGGAGCGGAGCTTCGCGCGCGCCCGTCGCTGGCTGCCCTGGATCGGCCATCCCGTTCGCGGCGTGGCCGGTGTTCTGGCCAAGTCGCGGATCATGGCAGAGCGGTTCCGTGCCCTCGGTGCGCCCAACGTGCATGTCGTGGGGGAGCTGCGCTTCGATCAACCCATTCCCGCGCGTCTGACCGAGGCTGCCGCCCGGCTTCTCGCCACGCCGGAGGGCGCGGTGCTTCGCGGGCGGCATGTCGTGGCGCTGGCCAGCGTGGTGGAGGGGGAGGATGAGCAGTATCTCGCCGCCTATCGTCTGGTGCAGGAGCGGTTCCGCGCAGCAGGGCGGGTCCCGCCGCTTTTCATCCATATCCCTCGCGCGCCGGAGCGGTTCGGGCAGGTGGGCGATATGCTGGAAGCATCCGGCCAGCGCGTCCTGCGCCGCTCGCATGCCTTTGACGCGGACCTTGCCCTTGCCGATCCGCGATTGGCGGAGGCCGATATCCTGCTCGGTGACTCGCTGGGGGAGATGTATTTCTACCTCGCGCTTTCCGATCTGGCCGTGGTGGGCGGTGGCTATGTGGAGAAGGGGGCGCATAACGTGATCGAACCGCTCGCCCTGCGCAAGCCGGTGCTCGTCGGGCCGCATGTCTGGACGATCGAATATCCGGGCCGGGAGGCGGAGGCAGCAGGCGTGCTGCGCATCTGCCCGACGATCCCCGATCTGGCACAGGTCATGGGCGATCTGCTGCTGGACCCCGCCGCGCTTGCCGCCATATCGGGCCGGACAGAAAGCTTCTTCGCCGACCACAGCGGCGCGACGGCGCGCAGCATGGCCATCCTCGAACCTCTGCTGGACACCACACCATGACCGATTTGCCGCTTATCGCCATCGTGCCCGTCCGGGGCGGTTCCAAGGGGCTGCCGGGCAAGAACGTCCGGCCGCTCGGGGGGGTGCCGCTCTACCGTCGCGCGGTGGATCAGGGTCTCGCAGCGGGCGCGGAGGAGGTCATCGTCTCCACCGATATTGCGGAGATTCTGGCGCAGCCACAGCCCGGGATGCGCGTGATCGCCCGGCCCGAAGTGCTTGCGGGCGATGGTGTGCCGATGGATCCGGTATTGCTTCACGCGCTGGGCGATATGGGCTCTGCGCTTGTGGTACTGCTGCAGGCCACCTCGCCCCTCCGGCAGGTGGAGGACATCAGGCGCGGTGTGGACGTCTGGAGGCAGGGGGGGTTCGACCTCGTCATGTCGGTGACGGAGGCGCCTTCGACCATCCTGAAATACGGTCTTGCCGACGGTGATCGCTTCGTGCCTGTCGCCCGGCCGGAATATTGCTTCATGAACCGCCAGCAGCTTCCGCTGGTCTGGCGGCCCAATGGGGCCGTCTATGTCTTTTCCGCCGACTGGTTGCGGGAGAATGGCGGTCTGGCGACGGATCGGATCGGAATGGTACCGATGCCGGCGGAGCGGTCGATGGATATCGACACGCTCGCCGATTTCGAGCGTGCTGAGGCTGCGCTCAGCCGCTCACAGCGATGAAACGAGATGCCCGCCGTCCACCGGAATGGCGGCACCCGTAACATAGGCTCCCGCGTCCGAGGCCAGCAGCAGCAGCGGTCCGTCCAGATCCTCCATCCGGCCCAGCCTGCGCTGTGGTATCCGCTTGATCAACGCCTCTCCGGGCGGAGAGGCGAAGAAGTCCCGATTCATTTCGGTTTCAAAATATCCCGGGCAAAGCGCGTTCACCCGGATACCGTAACGCGCCCATTCGAGTGCGAGCGCCGAGGAGAGCTGAACCACCCCGGCTTTGGATGCGGCATAGGAGGCGACAGCCCCCGCAACGCGGACACCCAGAATCGAGGCTACGTTTATGATGGATCCCCCCTGCTTCGCCTGCCGCATCCGCCGCGCCGCGGCCTGCGCCACGAGAAACACGCCACGCAGATTGGTGTCGACGACACGGTCCCAGTCCTCTGCGGTGATGTCCAGCGCAGGGCCGGGCAGGCTGATGCCAGCGTTATTGACGACGATGTGCGGTGCGAGGGAGAGGTTGGTGAAGCATTCCGTTATGGCCTCCGGTTCGGTGACATCGAGGGAGACGGCCTCAGCCTTGCCCCCGGCGGCAGCGATACGCTCGCACAGCGCCTCCAGTGCTGCCGCGCGGCGGGCTGCAACGATGACATGCGCTCCGGCACCTGCAAGAAGCTCGGCGAAATGTGCGCCAAGCCCGCCCGACGCACCTGTGACCAGTGCGGTTTTGCCCTTCAGATCCTCGAACATCCCTTATCCCTTTCGCGGTTCTCCTCCCATCATCGCGATTGTCGGACGATTTTTCCAGCCCTGAGCATCAAACCGCTACATGTAACTGCGCACCAGGGCGCCGGAGATGAGAGTCCACCCGTCAGCGACCACGAAGAACGCCAGCTTGAATGGCAGGGAAACGATTGCGGGCGGAACCATCATCATCCCCATCGACATGAGCACCGCCGAAACGACGAGGTCGATGATCAGGAACGGCAGAAAGATCACGAAGCCGATCTGGAAGGCGCGGGCGATCTCGCTCAGCAGAAAGCTCGGCACAAGCAAGGACAGGGGCGCTTCCATCGCGGCGGGAGGCGGCAGTCCCGGAGCGCGGATCGCCGCCAGCTCCGCCAGGGTGGACGGGTTCACGCGCTGGGCCATGAAACCCTGAAACGGACCAATGATATGGGGAAGTGCTGCCTCCACTGTCGTTTCCCCGCGGGAGAGCGGGCCGATTCCGGTTTCCCATGCCTGCGTCAGGACAGGGTCCATGACAAACCAGCTCAGGAAAAGCGCCAGCGTCACCATGAGCATGTTTGGTGGCGCCTGCTGCAGGCCGATGGCCTGCCGAAGGATGGAAAGCACCGTGACGATGAAGGGAAAGCAGGTCACCGTGACCGCCAGGCCTGGCACCAGTCCCAGAAGCGTGATGACCGCGATGAGCTGCACCGCTCGCCCGGCGAGCGAGGCTCCGTCCGCCGGAATCAGGCCCTCTTGCGCGAAGGCCGCCCCCGCGAACAGGGTAAGTCCCGTTGTCCAGATTATCAGTCGTCCCGGATCAGGCGCCCCCCGCCACATCGATGACCTCCGTCAGCTTGACGGCGAGTTGACCGGCCTGATCGCCTTCAAGCTCCTGAAGCTCACCGCGCGCGATCAGCCGCTCGCCCACGTAAAGCTCCACGAGGTCGTCGACGCGCCGGTCCAGCGGCAGCACGGTATCCTGCTGGAGCCGGAGCAGGTCGCGCACCAGCGGACGCGCCTTTCCGACCGAAACGGTGATCTCGATGGGGATCTGTCCAAACAGGCGCTGCTCGGGAAAAATCTTGTCATCCATGGGCGCGAAGCTCCGGGCTTTGGGGGTAATGATTGCGGATTTCCTCGGTCAGCCTCTGGGTCAGGCCGTCGAGATCGAAGAGCGTCTCCGCCGCGGAGCGCAGGACGCACTGGCCGGGCAGGAGGGTGTCGTCGGCGACGATCTGGAAGGGCAGGTCGTCGTGATCCTGCAGCCGCGCCTGAAGCGCTGCGACATCCTCGGGGCAAACGGCAAGCGCCACCGGCTTCTGTGTGGCCTGTCTGGCGATCGGCGCGAAATGTTCGAGGATCAGCTCCGCAACCATTGTCTGCGCCACCGTGGGCAGGACTTTTGCGACCAGCGCCTCCAGCACCGGAGAGAGCGCGCTGAGGGCGTGATCCCGCGCCTCCTGCCAAGTGAGGGACAGATCCTGGAGTCGTGCATCCAGATCCGTGCGGAGCCGCGCGCGCTCCGACACCTCCGCCGCCACGGCTTCCTCCCATCCCGCGGCGAAGCCCTCGTCATAGGCGCAGGCCTGGGCCTTCAAGGCGTCTTCCTCGGCCAGTTGCGGGAATGTGGCGAAGTTCTCCAATGTGAGGGCGAGGGGTTTCATACGCGCTCCTTGCGGTCTTCAAGCCAGCCTCTGAGAATCTCGACCGTTTCGTCCTGACGCTCTGCGATGAGCCGTCGCAGGCGGTGAACGGGTTCTTCGGGCTGTGAAATCTCGGCGGGGGCAGGGAGACCAGTGCCATCCAGCGTCTCTCCCGCCGGGAGTATGCGCACGGGCCGACTGTCGTCCAGCTCACGGCCGGCCTTTCTCGCGCCGGTGAAAATCGGTCGGATGACGAACAGCCCGATGAGAAGGGCGAAGAGGCCAAGGAGCGCAGGTTTCACCAGTGTGGCGGCATCGAGCCCTGAGAGAAGTCCCTTCTCATCAGCCATCTCCGGCGTGTCGACCGGCTGAAACGGCATGGATTTCAGCGTGATCACATCGCCTCTCGCCTCATCATATCCGACCGTGGATGCGACCAGATCGCGAAGGGCGGCGATCTCGGTCTCTGGCAGCGGCTGCCATGTCGTCGTGCCGTCGGCCCCTGGAACCTGAACGCCGTCGACCAGAACCGCGACTGTCAGCCGGCGTAGCGCTCCCGGCGCGCGCTCGACCGCGCGTTCTGTCTGGGAGAAGTCGAAATTCGTGCGCTCTCGTGATCGGCTGTCCTGATTGCGGGAACTGCCGCCTTCCGCCTTGGCCTCGCCGTCGGGCAGGTTGCTGGCCACGCCCACAGGCGCGCCGGGACTCTCGGAGGAACTCGCCGTCGTTTCTTCGGCATCATGGCTGACCGCGATGCGGGAGGCGGGGTCGATCCGCCGTTCGGTGATGGTTTCACGCTCATTGGCGATGTCGAGGCTGACTTCCGCAACGGCCCGGCCCGGACCCAGCCGGGCTTCCAGAAGCCTCAGGATGTTATGGCGCAAAGTCTCTGTCCGCTCCGCCATCGGTCCCGCTCCGGGAGGCTCCACGCCGGAGAGGATCAACCCGCGCTGGCTGTCGATGACCGAGACCGCCTCGGGGAGCATTCCCGGCACTGCGGAGGACACCAGAAACCGCATGGCCCGCGCCTGATCCGCGGCGAGCGGCTTCCCTGAGGTAGTGACCGTGACGGAGGCCGTAGGCGGCATGTCCTGCCGGAAGGGCTGGGCGCGGGCGGTGGCAATATGCACACGTGCCGCCCGGATGCCGTTGCTTGACAGAATGGTCCGGGCCAGCTCCCCCTCCCGGGCGCGCCAGTAGGCCGCGTCGAACATCTGCGATGTCGTCCCGAAGCCGGAGAGCGAATCAAGTATTTCATAGCCTCCGCCACTGTTCGCGGGCATCCCCTCGGCGGCGAGGGCCATGCGAAGCTGGTCGCGGGCCTGCTCGGGCACATAGATCGCGTCGCCCCGCACGTCATGGGTGATCCCGCGCTGGGCCAGCGCATTCACAACCTGTCCCGCCGCTGCCGGCTCCAGCCCGGAATAGAGCAGGGTCATTCGCGGGCTGGCCACCCCGCGCGCCATCAGGAGTATGGCCGCGAACATGGCGAGCGTGGCTGCTCCCACTGCGACACGACGCACCAGTGTCAGCCCATTCCAGATGGCCACGATCTGCTGCACGGCGATTCTCCCTCATCCGGTCTGCGTGACTCTGGTTTTGCATTCGCAGCCTTAAGAAAGCGTTAGTCGGCTTCCGCTAAGACGATGTGGTGCAGATTCGGAGGCAATATGTCGGACGCGGCCGAGCAAGGGACGGAAGATGCAACCCGGAAGGGGGGCAAGCGAGGGCTGATTCTCGCCGGGGTGCTGGCGATCGCTTTGGCAGGCGGCGGGTTCATGGCTGCACGGACTGGGTTGATACCGGCATTCTCTCCCAAGACGCCGGAGAGCGGCTTGGGCGATATCGCCTATGTGACCATTCCCCCGCTCGTCCTGTCGCTCGGGCCGGGAATGGCGGGCCGCCATCTGCGATTCGCCGCCGATCTGGAGGTGAGACGCGCAGATGCGGGGGAGGTCGCGCTGGTGATGCCGCGCATTCGCGACGTGCTGAACGGCTATCTCCGCGCGGTGGAGCCGGAGCGGCTGGAGCAGCCCGCCATGCTGATGACGCTGCGCGCCCAGATGCTGCGCCGTGTTCAGATCGTCGCGGGCGAAGGTCGTGTAAGGGACCTGCTCGTTTCGGAATTTGTCATAAACTGAGGAGACGGGCATGGATTTCATCGCCGATCTGTTGCTGGCGACAGGCGCTTTTGGCGCTGGCCTCTATTGTTTCGTGCTCTCCCGCCGTCTGAAGCGCTTTTCTCAGCTGGAGGGCGGAATGGGGGGCGCCGTCGCCCTTCTGTCCGCGCAAGTCGATGAGCTGACGAAAGCCGTCGCGACCGCGCGCGAGACGGCGGGAGCCTCGGAGCGTTCGCTGGAGGAGGTGACGGGGCGCGCGGAGGCGGCAACCCGGCGGCTGGAGGTCGTTCTGGCCGCGATGCACGATCTGCCCGCGCCGAAGCCGCAGCGCCGCCGCCTTCGCCTCCGCCAACGGAGGGACGACATCCTCATGGCTGCGGAATGAAACGCCCCGGCCCGCTTTCCCTCGCCGCGGCGATGCTCCTCGCTTCCGCGGTGATCCGCCTTGCTGGCTGGGGTGGCAGCGCGCTGGCGCTGGAGGCTTCGCCCGCGATGATGGAAACATCCTGCACCTCACTGCCCGGTGCAGCAGAGCTTCTGGCAAATCTCCGCGATCGCGAAGCCCGCGTCGTGGAGACCGAGCGCGGGCTTGCCGCTCGCAAGGAGGCGCTCGACCGTGCGGAGACGGAAGTTCGCCAGCAACTCGCCCGGCTTGAGGCGGCAGAACAAAGCCTCGATGCACGAATCGCCGCCTCACGCCAGGCGAGCGAGACGGACCTTGCAAGGTTGACCGCTGTCTACGAGGCCATGAAGCCCAAGGAGGCCGCGCTGCTCTTTGAGGAAATGGAACCTGATTTCGCAGCCGGATTCATCGCCCGCATGCGCCCGGAGGCAGCCGCCGCCCTCATGGCGGGACTGAGCCCCCGCACGGCCTATTCGTTCAGCGTCCTGCTCGCAGGCCGCAACGCGCTTGCGCCGGTCGAGTGACGTCGAAAGCGAATATTAACCTGCGTGCTCTAAGGTGGGAATGACGCTGGAATGGAGGCTTCTGGAATGCTCGGCATCATCGGGATCGCTGTGATCTTCGTCATGGTATTTGGCGGCTACATCCTCGCAGGCGGCAAGATGTCGATCATCCTTCATTCGCTTCCCTATGAGATGGCAATGATACTCGGCGCGGCCTGCGGCGCCTTCCTGCTGTCGAGCGACATGGCGCTGGTGAAGGCAACGGTCCGGGATATCGCCCGCGCCTTCAAGGGCCCGAAATGGCGTCAGAGCGACTATCAGGATCTTCTTTGCCTGCTGTTCGAACTCGTGCGCCTGGGGCGTCAGAATCCGGTCGCGCTCGAAGAGCATGTGGAGGCGCCGGAAAGCTCTTCCATCTTCGCACGCTATCCCCGGATCGTCGCCGATCATGAAGCGGTGGACCTGATCTGCGACACGCTCCGCTCCGCCGCCATGAATTATGACGACCCCCACCAGGTGGAGGAGATTCTGGAAAAGCGGATGGAGGCGAGCCTGCATCACGCCCTTCACACCAGCCATGCCCTCCAGACGATGGCCGATGGGCTGCCTGCGCTGGGCATCGTCGCGGCGGTGCTGGGCGTCATCAAGACGATGGCCTCGATCGACCAGCCGCCGGAGGTGCTGGGCAAGCTGATCGGGGGCGCGCTTGTCGGCACGTTCCTTGGCGTATTCCTTGCTTACGGCATCGTCGGGCCGCTCGCTGCACGGCTGAAGGCAGTGACGGAGGAGGATGCCCAGTTCCACCGTCTGATTCGGGAGGTTCTGGTCGCCAACCTTCACAATCATGCGGCCAACATATGCGTCGAGGTCGGGCGGCAGAATGCGCCACATGCGGTTCGCCCGTCCTTCGCCATGCTGGAGGGGGCGCTGCGCGAACTGAAGCCGGAGGTGGCGTGATGCGCATACTGCTTGCCGTCCTGCTTTTGCTGCCTTGCCTTGCCTCCGCCCAGTCGATCCGTGTGCGCTCCGGGGAGCACGAGACATTCAGCAGGATCGTCATCGCCCTCCGGCAACCCTCTGCATGGTCGCTCATGCGGGACGAGGAGGGGTACCGGCTCGACATGGCGGCGAAGCCCGCGCTCGACATCAGCCGTGTGTTCGATCTGATTCCGCGACGCAGGATCGCCGATATCCGCAAGACGCCCGAAGGGCTCCATCTGTCGCTCGGCTGCGACTGCCATGCTGTCGCGACGGAGATGCGACCCGGGCTCATCGTGCTCGACGTGTCGGATGGTCCCCCGCCGGAAATGCCCGTGGCGGTCGTTCCGCCGCGCCTTCCGCTTCCGCTCCGCCCACCGCCTGCGCTGCCGCTGCCGCTCGCGCCAGATCAGCCACTGGCGAACATGCGTTCGCTGATCGGCGCAGAGCTGATGAGGGCGGTGGATCAGGGCTTGGTGGAGCTTGATGGCACTCCTGCCACAGCCGAAACCTCGACGGCAGACAGTGAAGCCCCCGGCCTCGCCGTTATCACTGCATTTGACAGGGATGTTCGTGACGATGGGCCCGCGCCTATCGGGCTGTCCGCATGTCCTGCCCCTGAACTCCTTGATCCTACGACCTGGGCCAAGGAGAAACCGTTTGCTGAGACGCTGGGCAAATTGCGCTCAGAACTGGTTGGGGAGTTCGATCGGCCCAGCATAGAGGCGCTGAATGCTCTCGTGCGGTACTACCTTGCCATGGGCTTTGGACACGAAGCGCTGGCGGAAATGCAGCTCAACCCCGATCTCATAACCGACCGGGAGTGGCTTTCACCGCTTGCCGCGCTCGTCGATGGCGAGATCCCGCGAGAGACCGGCCCGCTTGCGGGAATGGCGGTCTGTGACGGGTGGACATCGCTTTGGGCCCTTCTTGCGGACCCTGGCCTTGGGCCGGGCCGGGAGGTGAACAGGGGTGCCGTGCTGCGCAGTTTTTCGCGGCTCGCCCCGTTTCAACGCGACCTGCTTGGCCCCAGGCTGGTTGAACGGTTTCTTGCCCGGGATGACGATGAGGCGGCGCTTTCGGTGCGTGCCGCCATGGCCCGAAACGAAGAGGGGCCGTCCGTTGCGCTTGCAGACGGGCTGATCGCCCGAGAGGGAAGGGAGTCCCCCACCCTCTCCCCGACCTCACGCACTTCGGGGGTGCTTGGGGCAGAAGCCCTTGCCCTGCTTATTGAAGGACGCGTCGGGCGCGGAGAGCCGGTGGAACATGAGCGCGCCGTCCAGGCCGCTGCCCTTGCGATGGAGCTTCGCGGTGCCGAGCTGGGAGATAGATTGGCGCGTGCGGAGGTCCTTGCGCTCGCGTCCACGGGCGATTTCGACGGGGCATATGGCGCTTTCGACCGCTTGCCGGCCTCGTTGCGGCGCGACACGGAAGAGACGCTGGCAATGCTTCTGCTGCGGATCGCCGATGACGTGACCTTTCTGCGCTTTGCGCTCGGCCCCCGGCTCGCCGCGCCCGATCTGCCGATTTCGGTGCAGGCCGGGGTGGAGGAGCGGGTGGCTGCGCTTGGTTTCGGCCGGAGCGAGATAGCGCCGGGCAGGGCAGGGACGCCGGCCATGGTTCCCGCGCCAGCAGAGCCCCCCGCGGCCCAGCCCGCCCTCAGCCTTTCGCGGGCCGGGGCATTGCTCGAAGAAAGCAGGGCTTTCCGCCGCGATCTCGTTCTGATCCTGAATGACCCAGCGAGCGGGTCATGAAAGTGATACGCCAAGACCTTAGAGGATGCGGACTGCCGAAAACTCGGTGCTATACTCAAAGACTATGACAGAACATACGCGATACGCCCTTTATTGGACATCACCACCCGGTCCCCTCACCGACTTTGCGGCAGCGTGGCTGGGATGGAATCCTTGGACATCCCTAGAAGCCCTGCCACCCGCTCTGGCGGGCCGGCCGCTTGGATGGCCGCAGATCACGGAGGAACCCCGGCGTTATGGGTTCCACGCTACGTTGAAAGCGCCCTTTCGTATGGCCGAAGGGCGAAATCGCGCGGAGCTCGAGGCGGAATTACAAAGGTTTGCGCAAGGGCAGGCAGCCGTCAGGCTGGAGGGTCTGGATTTTAGTCAGCTGTCGGGATTTGTTGCACTCAGACCGAAGGGAGATGTTGCCGAGCTCAACAGATTCGCCATGACGGTTGTCGAGTATTTTGACGATTTCAGGGCGCCGCTGACCGAGGCCGAAATCGCGCGTCGTAAACCCGAAACGCTCTCACCGCAGCAGCGTCGGAAACTCGTTGACTGGGGTTACCCTTATGTCGGCGATGACTTTCGATTTCATCTCACGCTCACCGGAAGATTGCCGGAGACTGCTGCGAGAGCGGTGATCGAGGAACTCGAACCATACATTGCGCCCCTTCTGCCGGAGCCGCTGATCATTGATCACATCTATCTCTTTGGTCAAAGACCAGATGGAAAATTTGAAGTCCTCAAGGGCTATCCGCTGACAGCGCCAGCCAATTCTATATCTAGCTGATATGAATGATTTTCTGTGAAAACCGCGCTGATCGAGAGGATGACCCCTGCCAGCGGGCGGGAGCGGTGGCAGCAGATCATCGGGATCAGATTGTCAGCCGCTGCACAATGGGGAAAGCTGACCGGAAAAGGGCGTTACCCTGACGACGTAAAGCACGGATCTTGTCCGAGAGTCCGCAAGCCCGTTCGGCGTGACGACAAGCAAACCCCACGACATTTCAGAATGAACTACTACCGCGGCGCTGCTGGCCGGGCTTCCCGTCAGGATATGGCCGACAACGTGCCCCATTCCGGACATGGGCCATTGGCGATTGTTCCCTCTTGTCTTCCGGCTGAAGACGCTGCGCCAGCGGTGATGGTCCTGGCAGATCGGCACCGGTGAGGTGTTGCAATGCCGCGAGGATGGGCCTGACGCGCGCTGTGGCGCCGGGCATGGTCGTGGCGGGTCGGCGGCTACCGATGCTAATTGAGGCGAAGCCAGTGAATTTCCGTAGTAAATCTCAGGTTTGACTAACCTGGACCGCCAGCATGCTGAAATGCTCAACGGCTTGAATGGCTTGATCCAGGTCGCTGGCTACCGCGGCGATATCCGTCTTGAAGCCTAGACGCGCGCGGTGATCCATTTCGGTCGGCTTCTTGTCAGGCCCGTGGTCGCGCGAAGCTGATCAGGGTCAAGCCAAACAAGGATTCAACTCCTTTTCGACGAGGGGCCCTTCCCACAACGCCATGCTGTGCAGATCAAGGACGCCCGATGGAAGCGCCGGCGGCGCTGAACGTCAGCCGGCACTAATAGCATCAGCGAGTTTGACCCGTGGATTATCCCACGGGAGCAAAGCTTGATGCGTTCTCCCGGAAAGCTCGCACCCGAGGCCACACCCCCTCAGATCAATCCCATTGTCCTGAAGGACGTCTCCGCATGTTTACCGACGATGAGGTGGTCATGCACGGAGACGTCGATTGCCTCGCAGGCCGCGATGACACGTTCCGTCATCAGAACGTCATCGTCGCTTGGCGTTGGGTCGCCCGAGGGATGGTTATGAACCAGAATGACGGCGCTCGCCGCGAGTTCGAGCGCGCGCTTTGCCACTTCACGCGGATAGACGGGCACATGTCCGATAGTACCCTGTCCAAGCGCTTCATCGGCGATCACCGCATTCTTGCGATCAAGAAACAACACGCGGAACTGCTCTGTCTCCCGGTGCGCCATACAGGTCCGGCAGTAGGTCACCAGGGCATCCCATGAGGAGACGACCTCCCTCTGCAGGACGCGCGTTTGCGCCATGCGCTGCGCGAAGGCATCAACAAGACGGAGTTGCAGCCAGACCCAGCGATCGGCCCCCTCCACCTGCATTATGCGGTGCTCCGAAGCGGCGATAACACCGTTTAGATCACCGAAAGCGGCAAGAAGGCGTTTTGCGAGCGGTTTTACATCAATGCGCGGGATGGCGTTGAAAAGCAGCAGCTCCAACAGTTCATATTCCGGCATTCCTATCGGCCCGCCGTCGAGGAAGCGCGTCCGGAGCCGTTCGCGATGTCCCCAGTAATGAGGACGCTGCGCGCCGGACTCATCCCTGACAAGCCCCCCTCCCGCGGCAACGTCAGGTTTCAGGCGATCTGACTTGCGGTAAGCAGGAGCGTGCGGCTGCGCCCAGGCATCGGGTGGAGCGCTCCGGGCGTCCAGCTCTGCCAGACCCCGAAGCGCTTCCTCAGAAAAACGTACTTTCTGCCGATCAGCTTGCGCGAGAGCAGGAATACCGTCGGGACGATTCTCGCGACGGCGGCGTCCGATCCACCACACCTTCCTACTCCCAATGGTCCGCGGGAAAGCTAGGGCTGGAATGGTAAAAATATCCTTAACGCCGCCCTCTTGATCACTCCATTTCGGCTTCACGCGCCCAATAGCGCCGGGTCGCCGCATCTGCCAGTTCATCCAGTCCCGTAATGCCCGGGCCCGGTTCCACCCCGGCCCGATCCAGAAGGGTTTTCGCGCCCTCGTTCACGCCAATCGCCTTGAGGTGGGAAAAGGCGTCCATGACGAAGGCGACCGCCGCTCCATTGCGCGAAAGCTTCTTCGCCGCTTCCGGGGCAAGGACGAGCGCGACCGCATCGAACAAGACCGAGGGGGAGCCGGCCAGCTGCCCATCCGCCTTCATCTTGCCACCCTTCAGGGACAGGCCGCCCACTTTTGGCGCGACGGTAAAGGCCTTGCCGCCAGCGCTCTCAACCGACTTGATGACCTGATCCAGCTCAGCCTTGTCGGAGCCTTCATCGAACAGCACCCCGACGGTCCGGCCCTCGAGGGTCGCGGTCCAGTTTTTCTGGATCGAAAGCGCATCGGAGATATCGAGATCGACCGGCTCCTGCGCAGGTGCTGCGCGATCGGGAAGTTCCAGCGCCAAGCCCTCCGCCACTTGTGCCGCCAGATCCTCATCAACGTTCCGCAACAAGGACAGGACCCGCTTCCGCACATGATCCAGTTCCACTTTCGAGAGCTCAAAAGTGAAGGCGGACACGATATGGGCCTGTTCACTCTCTGTCTGAGAGCGGAAGAACAATCGCGCCTGGCTGAAATGGTCACTGAAGCTTTCGGCGCGGATACGGAGCTTAGGCCCTTCCACCTGCTGCGGTGACGTCCTGAACCCGGACTCAATCGCCCGCGGCCCGGGATCTTCTCCCGCCTCGTCCAGACTGTTCGGTTCGTAGTTGGAGCGCCCCTTCGGAACCATCGTCTGCATCATCCCGTCCCGTTGCATATTGGCGAAGGGACATTTCGGCGCGTTGATCGGAATCTGATGAAAATTCGTCGTGCCAAGCCGGGATTTCTGGGTATCCAGATAGGAGAAAAGCCGCCCCTGCAACAATGGGTCATCGGTGAAATCTATCCCCGGCACCACGTTGGAGGGCAGAAAGGCCACCTGCTCATTCTCCGCGAAATGGTTGTCGGGATTGCGGTCGAGCACCATGCGCCCGATGATCCTCAGCGGGATAACTTCCTCCGGGATGATCTTGGTGGGATCCAGTACATCGAAGGGCAACTTGTCGGCAGTCGCGGCGTCAAAGGTCTGAATGCCGAATTCCCATTCCGGGAAATCGCCCGTGGCAATGGAATTCCACAGATCGCGCCGGTGATAGTCGTTGTCGGCCCCCTGCAACTTGGCCGATTCATCCCAGACAAGCGACTGAGTGCCCAGCTTCGGTCGCCAGTGGAACTTGACGAAAGTCTCCTCACCCTCTGCGTTCACCAGCTTGAAGGTATGCACCCCGAACCCCTGCATCATCCGCAGGCTGCGCGGGATGGCACGGTCCGACATGGCCCAGAGCACCATATGCATGCTTTCGGGCATCAGGGAGACGAAATCCCAAAAGGTGTCATGTGCGCTGGCGGCCTGCGGGAAGCCGCGGTCGGCCTCCATCTTCACGGAATGAATGAGGTCAGGAAACTTGATCGCGTCCTGAATGAAGAAAACGGGAATATTGTTGCCAACCAGATCCCAGTTACCGTCTTCGGTATAGAATTTGACCGCAAAGCCACGGACATCACGCGGCGTGTCTACGGAACCCGCTCCACCGGCCACGGTCGAAAATCGGGCAAACACCGGGATTCGGTTACCCTTCTGCGCAAAGAGGCTCGCCCGGCTCAGGTCGGGGATGGGATCGATGCACTCGAAATAGCCATGGGCGGCAGAGCCACGGGCATGGACGATCCGTTCCGGGATGCGCTCATGGTCGAAGTGGAAGATCTTTTCCCGGAGAATGAAATCTTCCAGCAGGGTCGGCCCCCGATCCCCCGCACGGAGGCTGTTCTGGTTGTCCGAGATCGGGGTGCCGTGATTGGTCGTCAGAACGGGGCTGCCCCCGGTGGCCATCTGCTGAGTTTCACCCGCGTTCCCACGCTCGCTATCGTAACCTTGCCGGGTCATGCCTGAGCCTCCTGACCGTGACGCTTCGCTACGCCCCAACGTGGAAGGAGCAGGGGTGTTCCGCGCCTTTTGGGCGGATGGGCGATGGGGTCTTAACGTCGCGGCCTATCGCACGTCACCGCGGGCCAGTATGTGACTGGAGTGTTCTGAGGGACAATTCTCTCCGGCTGGGCGCAGCTCACGCCCCGCTGGACGCTGAATCCGCGGCTGGGTAATTTGCGAAACCAAGCCTCCGGTCCGGCCCGATGCGTTTCAACGGACAGTGTTCACCGCCCCGCAGTGCGACGAGAAAATTCTCGCCCTTGCCCCCAACCCGTGAGCTACGCACTCCTGCGATTGGTCGGCGGTATGGTCTGCAAAGTGAAAAGCCAGCCCTGCTTTCGCGGCTCTCGCTCATGGGGGAGGTCTTGGCGCCCAATTTTGAAACTGAAAACCGGTTCAGCCGGGAACACATGTGAATTGCCCGAGCCTGTTCTGGGTGCCGCTATTGGCGCCCTCACGGGGCCGGTATGCGGTGATTTCGATTGAGCTAGCCCATCACGGGACGCGTTGCCCGGTGGTCGAGTTCATGGAGAAACTGCGCGACGGCGATATCCAGCGCTCCGCCATTGTCGATGATGCTGACGGGAATATCTCGCGGGAAGGGGGCGGTATCGCGGACAAGGCGTTGCGCAATATCCGCCGCAGTTTCCCGCCCCCGTTGTGCAAGACGGAGGGCGAGCACCTCTGGCGGAGCGCTGATCTGAAGGATTCGCAACTCTGGAAAGACCTGGGCAGCCCTTTCCAGCACCGCTCGCGAAGCGTTGAACAGCACATCGCGACCCAAGATCACCTCAGACCGGGGAATACCGTAGGACAGGCCATGTGCCTGCCAGTGCAACACGAAATCACCCGCTGCCAGCCGCTTCTGGAAAAGCGTTTCGCTTACACCCTCAAAGTCTTCCCCACCGGCTTCGGTGGGCCGGGTGATGACGCGTCGGACACGGTGGATATCTGGCCTGCGCGCCAGCGCCGCGGCGATGACCGTGTCCTTGCCGGCGCCCGAGGGGCCAACCACGGCGAAGATCGCTGTCCTCATCTCATCCTCCTGAACCCTTCGCAGCGCTTTACCGGCGAGGAGTGTCAAACGGTTACGGCGCACACACGGCATTCTGCAATGATTATTTCATGAATATTTTACGACATATCAAAGGCATAAGAAATTCCCAGAACGGCGGAATTTTTTCCGCGACGACTTTCTATTTCATCTTGCCGTCATAGTCTGCAGCTATCCATAATTCATTCGAATGACTCGGAGGCTCATATGGGGCGCGAGAACTGGCAGATGATCCGGGACCGACTCTCGGAGAAGATCGCCTCGGGCAGCTTTTCGCCGGGCGACAGGCTGCCGACCGAGCCGGAATTGTGCCAGCTTTTCGGCGCGGGGCGGCACTCCATCCGTCGCGCGGTCGCCGCGCTCGCGGTGGAGGGCAAGCTGCGCGTGGAGCAGGGGCGCGGGACTTTCGTGGAATCGGCCCCGCTCATCAACTATCACATCGGTCGCCGAACCCGTTTCCGGCAGAACCTGCAGGAGCAGGGACTGGCACCGGGGGGCGATCAGATTGCGGCGGAAATAGTGCCTGCGCCCGCCCGGATCGCCCTTGCTTTGGCGCTGGAAGAAGGGGCGGCCGTTCACCGGCTGCTGAACCGCGGGCTGGCCGATGACGTGCCGATCAGCATCGGTCTTTCGTGGTACTGTGCGGCGCGGTTTCCCGATTTCGCGGAGCGCCGCGCGGCGGGAGAGGCTGTCAGCGACATCTATGCCGCTCATGGCGTGACTGATTATTTCCGGCGCTCCACCACCATCTTTGCCCGCCGGGCGGAGGAGGAGGAGGCACGCCTGCTTGCCCAGCATCCGTTGCTGCCCGTCCTTGTCGTCCAGAAAACCGACGTGGACGAGGCGGGCCGACCCATTGGCCATTCCGAAGCGGTTTGGTCTGCGGACCGGGTGCAGTTCACCTTCGACACCGATCCGCCGGGCGCGGAGCGGACTGACGACCGCCGGTCCTGACCGGCAACAGAAAGAGGACAAGATGTTCGATCAGAACAGCCTCCCCCCCGAGGGGAGAGACGATCATGCGCGCCTGCTCGCCACGCTCGCGCGGGCGGATGCAGCGCCGCTGAAAGCGCTGGCGGAGGGGTTGCTTCCCAGCCTGGGGGAGGTGGAAGTGCTGGCGAGCCGCACAGGTCTTGTCATGCTGCCGATGCGCGACACGGTGAAGGGCACGGATTTCCATCTGGGCGAGGTTCTGGTGGCGGAGGCTCATGTCCGCCTCGCCTCCGGTATCGAGGGCTATGGCATGGTGATCGGCCGCGATCTTGAGCGGGCGATGGCGATGGCGCTGACGGATGCCGCCCATGCCGAAGCCGTCGGGCGACCGCAGATCGAGCGTTTCGTGATGGACGAGGCCGCACGTCAGGCCGCCGAAGACCATGACACGCTCCGCGCCGTTGAGGCGACGCGGGTCGAGATGGAGACGTTCTGATGGCTGCTCCCCTGCCGAATATCGAAGAAGCCCGTGACAATGCCACGTTCGAGGCGCTGATGTGGGCGCTGTCCCGCCCCGGCGTGGAGCGGCGTCTGCCGGAGCCGGGGCTCGCCCCTGTGGTGCGGGCGCTGGTGGATCTCGAGGTCACGGCCTTCACGGATGACGAGGGTCTTCGGCCCCTCATCGACCGGACGGGCGCGCGGCCTGCCTGCCCGACTACCGCCGACTACCTGTTTCTTTCCGGGGGCGCGGAAGAGGCGTTCCGGCAGGCTCGGACCGGCTCCGCGATCCACCCGGAGGCCGGGGCGACACTGGTGCTTGCCGCACCGCTGCGGGCTGGGGGCCGGGTGCGGCTTGCCGGGCCGGGGATCGACGGTTCCATCACCATCTCCCCTGCGCTGTCGCCGGAGCTTTGGGGCATACGCGCCGAACGGGTGACCTACCCCCTCGGCTTTGACCTCTTCATCGTGGACGGGGACCGGGTCATCGGTCTGCCACGCTCCACCCACATCGAGGTGCTTTGATGGCTTATGTTGCAACGCGCGGCGGAGAACGAGCCATCGCGCAGGCGGAGCGGCTTTACAGGGAGGGGCTGGGCACCATCGATCAGGGGCGCGTGGCGGCTGTCGCGGCGGCGCTGCCTTGGCTCGTCGATCGGGTGATGGGGGAGGCGTCATTGTATGAGCCGGAACTGGCTGCGCTCGCCCTCTCCCAGACGGGCGGCGATCTCTATGAGACGGTGCTTCTGCTCCGTGCCTGGCGCACGACGCAGCCCCGCCTGACGGTGGCGGAGCCGGTGACGCAGGAGGCGCTGTTCACGCATCGTCGCATTTCCGCAGCTTTCAAGGACATTCCCGGCGGTCAGATCCTTGGACCGACGCTCGATTACGCGCATCGGCTTCTGGCGACGGGCGTCCTGGATGGCGTGCCGCTCGTTCCAGAGCTGGTGGAGCGCGCGGCCAAGCCTGCTCCGGCCTCTCAGCCCTCGCTTGCCGCCTGGCAGAAGGCCGAGGGCCTCGTTGCGGACCCGCCGCGCGAAAATGTGGCGCCTCAGAACATTCCCGATCTCACACGGGAGCCGCTCCTTTTCCCTGCAAAAAGAGCACATACGCTCCAAAGCCTTGCCAGAGCTGATACTGGCGGGGTTCTCGCGCTGGGCTATTCGGCCATGCGGGGCTACGGCAACGCTCATCCCACGGTGAATGAGCTTCGGCTGGCGGAGGCAGAGCTGCGCGTGTGCCATCCGCGCGGAACGGTATTCTCGGCGGGCCGTGTCAGGGTCTCGCAGGCGGAGGTCGCGGCGAAGGATACCTCCAGCCAGATCCGGCTGGGTTTCTCCGCCACGCTGGGTTGGAACGAGGTGAAGGTGATCTCGGCCGCGACGCTCGACCTGAATGCGCCGGGCGCGGCAAAGGGATCGCCGACGGAGGAAGAGTTCTTCCTTTACCACACCGAACCCGTGGAGGCCTCCGGCTTCTGCATCCACTTCAAGCTGCCGCATTATGTGACCTTCCAGTCCTCGCTCGACGCGATGCGGGACGCGCGGGCGCGGACGGCGGTGGCTGCCCCTGAACCCGGCCCGCAGGCCGAGCTGGCCGATGCGAAAATCGAGGAGCCGACCCTATGACCGCCCTGAGCGACCTCACCCGCCCATGGGAGGCGATGAGCTACGGCTTCCTCGACCCCTCCGCCAAGCGCGAGATGCGCCGCGCGATGCTGAAGGCCATCGCCGTGCCCGGCTGCCAGATCCCCTATGCGAGCCGCGAAGTGCCCATGGCGCGCGGCTGGGGCACCGGCGGGCTTCAGGTAACGCTGACGCTCGTGAACCCGGCCTCCGTGGTCAAGGTGATCGATCAGGGCGCGGATGACAGTGTGAATGCCGTTTCCATCCGCCAGTTCGTGGCCCGCGTGGCGGGTGCGCGGGGCACGGAGGACACGGCGGAGGCCACCATCCTGCAATCCCGCCACCGCATCCCGGAGGAGGTGATGCGAGAGGATCAGGTGCTCGTCCTTCAGGTGCCGAACCCGGAGCCTCTCCGCCCGGTGGAGCCGAACATCTCCGTCGCGCGCCAGATGCATGCCGACGCCGATTACGGGCGGCTGTGGCTGGTGCTCTACGAGCAGATCGTGCGGTCGGGGCGCATCATGCAGGGTGCCTCCTACCCGGCGCTGGTCAATGGGCGGCATGTCATGACACCATCGCCCATACCGCGCTGGGACGTGCCGAAGCTCAACATGGCGCGGCACCTGACGCTTCTGTCGGCGGGGCGGGAAAAGCGCATCTTCGCGGTGCCGCCCTTTACCCCGGTGGAGCCGCTGGCGTTTTCCGACATGCCCTACCGGGTGGAGGATCACGCCGGACTCACCTGCGATCGCACGGGCGTCAAAGGCTTCTTCATGAACGAGATTCCGCAGGCCGATGGCGGCTCGGTCCACGAGCTGTCAGACTCTGGCTATGCCGTCAAACACATCCGGGCAGCGGAAGGCGAGGGCGTCGCTCCCGGAGAGACATGGTATGTGAACGGGGTGATGAAATGACCCGGACTGCGGAATGGGCGCGCCGGGACGCGCCGCGGCTGATGACGACACCGCCGATCATGACGATGGCCGGTATCTCCCGGCGCTTCGGCAAGGTGACGGCGCTCGATGATGTGGATGTGACGGTCTATCCCGGCGAGGTTCTGGGCATCGTGGGAGAGAGCGGCTCGGGGAAATCCACGCTGCTGCGCATGATGAACCTGGAAGACACCCCCGATAGCGGAGATTACAGGCTGGCGATTCCAGGGGCGGAGGGGAACCTCTTCGAGCTGGATCGTTACGCGCGGCGGATGCTCTGCGCGCGCCATGTGGGGATCGTCTATCAGAACCCGCATCTGGGGCTTCTGATGCGCAACTCCTCCTCCGGCAACGTCGCCGAACGGCTGCTGATCGCAGGGGAACGTCGCTTCGCCACGCTGCGCGAGAAAGCCGGGGAGGCGCTGGCGGCATCCGAATTTCCGCTGGAGCGGATGGATGCGCGGCCGATCGAGCTGTCGGGCGGGATGCAGCAACGCGTGCAGCTTGCCAAGGCCATCGCGCTGGAGCCGGCGCTGCTGCTGCTGGACGAGCCGACCACGGGGCTGGACGTCTCCGTGCAGGCGCTGGTGCTGGATACCTTGAAACGACTGCAGCGCGACCGGGCGATCACCATGGTGCTCGTCAGCCATGACCTTGGCGTCATCCGCACCATGGCGGACCGGGTCATGGTGATGCGCCGGGGCCGCGTGGTCGAGCAGGGACTTGCCGACCAGATCTTTCAGGACCCGCAGCATGACTACACCCAGTCCCTCGTCCATGCCAAACTGTGAGGCGACCATGATGCACCGCTCCCTCCCTATGTCCCTCCCCGTGCTCGAAGTCGAAGGGCTGGCCAAGCATTTCGACATGCACCATCTCCACCAGCGCCTCCCGGCATTCGAGGGGGTGAGCTTCCGTCTGTATCCCGGGCGGTTCCTACTGCTGCGCGGGCATAACGGCGCCGGTAAATCCACGCTGCTGCGCACGCTCTACCGGACCTATCTGCCGAAGGGTGGCCATATCTGGCTCAACACGGCGGAAGGGCGGATCGACCTCGCCACCGCGGCGGATGTCGATGTGGCGCTGCTCAGGCGGCGGGAGATCGGCTTCGTCACCCAGTTTCTCATCGCCCGCCCCCGTGTCGCGGCGGAGGAGATCGTGGCCGAACCGCTGCGCCTTGCCGGGCGCCCGGCGGCGGAGGCGCTGGAAGCCGCGCGCGCGGCTTTGGCGGAGTTCGGGGTGAAGCGCGAGCTTTGGGCGGCATATCCCTCCACCTTCTCGGGCGGAGAACAGCAGAAGGTGAACCTCGCCCGCGCGCTCATCCTGCCGCAGCGGCTGCTGATGCTCGACGAGCCGACGGCCTCGCTCGACGCGGGCGCGCGGGAGGCGCTGGTGCGCCGGCTGCGGCAACTGAAAACCGAAGGCGTCGCCATGATCGGCGTGTTTCACCATCCCGGCGACGTGGCCGGGCTGATCGATGCAGAACTCGACCTGTCCACGAAGGAGTTGGAACATGTGGCTCAGTGATTTCCGGGTCGTCCTGCCGGACGACGTGCTGGAGAGCGGCTCCGTCCGTGTGGAAGACGGTCGGATTGCCGATATCGTGGAAGGCCCTGTCGCGGGCGCCGCGGTGGCGGGGGACGGGCTTCTGCTCCTGCCGGGCTTCATCGACATGCATGGCGACATGATCGAGCGGGAGGTGGAGCCGCGCCCTTCTGTCCACATGCCGCTGGAGCTGGGCATCCGCGATCTGGACAGGAAGCTGGCCGGCTCCGGCTTCACCACAGCCTATGCCGCCCTGTCCTTCAGCCCGGCCTCCACCTACGGGCATCTCAGGAGCTACGACCACACCACGGAGGTCATCCGTGCGCTCCGCCGGATGCGGGGCGATCTGCTCATCGAGCATCGTGTTCATGCCCGCTTCGAGATCACCTTTCCCAAGGCGCTCGACGTGGTGCATGAACTGATCTCCGAGGGCAGCGTGGAGCTTATCTCCCTTACCGACCATACGCCGGGGCAGGGCCAGTATCGCGACATCGAGCGCGTGGTGGAGCGGACCATGGCGGAAAAGGGCCTCTCGGCAGAGGAGGCGGCCGCGGCCGTGGCGCAGCGCATCGCCGAACGGACCCGCCCGGAGGAGGAACTGGCAGCCACGCTCTCCCGCATCTCCACCGCCTGCCATGCGAATGGCGTCGCGCTGGCGAGCCACGATGACGACACGGTGGCAAAGGTCGGCATCATGGCGGCGCTCGGCGTCTGCATCAGCGAATTCCCGGTGACGGAGGAAGCGGCGGTGGAGGCGCGCAGCCGGGGGCTAGCCACCGTCATGGGTGCACCGAATGCGCTTCGCGGTCAGAGCTATTCGGGCAACCTTTCGGCGCGCGCGGCGCATGCAGCGGGCCTGCTGGATATCCTTGCGTCCGACTACCACCCCTCCGCCATGCTGCCCGCCGTTCTGGAACTGGCGAAGAGCGACCCGAGGGGGCTGGCGGGTGCCGCACGGCTTTCGGCCGGAAACGTGGCGGAGGCGCTGGGGCTGGAGGATCGCGGTGCCATCGCCATCGGCCGGCGCGCCGACCTGGTCGCCGCCACGGATGAGGGTCTGGGCCATGTGGTCGCCACGCTCTGCGGCGGGAAGATGGTCTATTCCAACGGTCGTCTGGCCAGCGGGGCCTTCCGCTCCCTGCGGCCGGTTCGCGCAGTCGCGGCGGTCTCCTGACGATCAGCGCGCGGAGGCGGTGAGATAGGCGGCGCAGCCCGTAAGGGCTGCGAAGTCGTCCTCGATCACCGACAGGCCGAAATCGCCCATGAAGGGGCCGAAGCGCCCCTTCTCCCGGAAGGCTTCGTGCAGGCCGAAGCTGTCGAACCACGGCAGGAAGGCACGCGCCACGCCGCCGATCAGGTAGATGCCGCCAAAGGGCAGGTGGATCAGAGCCAGATCACCGGCCACGGCCCCCAGCAAGCGAACGAAGATCCGCCCTGCCTCCACCGCGCGCGGCTCACCTGCTTCCAGGGCTGCCATGATCGCGGCGGTGTCGCGGGCGGGCTCGCCCTGGCCGAGCCACGCGTCGATCCGCGCCACGCCCCGGCCGGACAGGACGTCTTCCACCCCCACGAACCCATGCACGCCTTCCAGCGCACGAACCAGCGACAGCGCCTTTTCCGTGCGGACGGGCAGGGTCACATGGCCCGCCTCCGACGGCAGAACGACCCGGCCCGCGGCGGTTTCGTGGACGGCGGCGGCGTTGAAGCCGGTGCCGACCCCGATCACCAGCCGTGTCGCGTCTGGCGCCGGGTCGCCGCCGGCAAAGACCTGAGTGATCTCCCCCTCCGGTATCGCGTCGAGCGCATAGCCCTGTGCCACGAGATCGTTGAGCACGGCAGCCCGGCTTGCCCCCGTCGCCCCGCGAAGCAACTCGGGATCGGCGGACCAGTCGAGATTGGTCAGCCGGCCGACATGGTCGCGCACCGGTCCGGCAATGGCCGCACAGGCGCTGTCACAGCGGCGCAGGCCCATATCCGTGCCGAACTGGCGCAGCACTTCGGCCAGCGAGCCATGCCGGGCATTGGCGAAGCGGCGGATGGTGGCCGCATCGACCCTGCCATCCCGCGAGAGGGCGACACGGGTATTGGTGCCGCCCACATCCGCGACCACATCGATCCGTTCGGGTGTCTGCATGTCCGGCCTCCGTTCGGTTTTCCCCTGTTTGCACCGGGTAGCCGCGCGGTTCCAGCCCGTCGGGCCGAAAGGCGTGCGCAAACGGAGAGGGATCAGGCTGACAGGGAGCGGAAATGCAGATAGGCGGCCGCACTCCACGAAAAGCCCTGCCCGCCCAGACCCTCTCCCGTGCCGGGGTGGAAATATTCGACGAAGCCCGCCGTCTCCATCGCCCGGCTGACGGAGCTACGGAGCGCGTCGGCCAGTTCGGGCACTCCATTGCGGTCAAGCCCGGCGGCGAGCAGCCAGTCGATGACCGGCCAGACCGGCCCCCGCCAGTAGCGGCGCGGCTCATAGGCCGGGCAGTCGGCGGGCGTGGTCGGGAAGGCGACGCGGAGGCCCTGCATCCACCGCCGCATCTCCGCCACCGCCGCATCGCGGATGTCGGCGGGCAGATCAAGCGCGAGGAGCGGGAGGAACCCCGCCTGCGTGGGGGTGATCACGTCGGCTTCGGCGATCAGGTCGCGGATGAGGAAGCGGCGATGGCCGGGCGACCAGCGGGACAGGAGCGCCGCGCGGGAGCGGGCTGTCATCGCGCGAAGCTCTTCTGCGGCCTCCGGCAGCGCCAGCGCCTCCGCCACCGTCAGCAGATCCTCTCCGGCTTTCAGCAGGATCGCGGTCGTCTGCACGCAGCCCATGCGGAAGGGCGCGGCCGCCCATTGCCGCGCCGGTTCCCAGTCGCAATCGGCATAGGTGTCCACGAGGTGGATGAACCGCTGGTAATCCTCATCCCGCGGCCGCATGGAGGGATCCACATGGCCGGTGTCCTTGCGGCGCACCGGCTCCCGCGTGGTCGTCGGCACGCGGGAGAGCGCCTCATCCCAAGCGGGCGAATTGTCCGATCCGCTTTCCCAAGGGTGGAGCAGCGCCACGAGGCCAGTGCCCTCCGGGTCGCGGGCGGAATACCACCAGCGATGCCAGCGGAGCGCCGCCTCGAACAGCGGGCGGATGCGGGCGTGCGGGGCCCCCCGCTCATGGAGCACCCGGACCGCCATGCCGAAAACCGGCGGCTGGGTGATCCCGGAGGTGGCCACGGCATTGTGGGTGCGCCAGACCTCGGGGCCGGGGTAGTAGCTGTCGCTTGGCTGGTGGAACACGATGTGCGGGATCATGCCGTCCGGCCATTGACCCTCGGCGAGCCGTTCCAGCTCGCGGCAGCCCCGGTCGACGTCATAGGTGGCAAAGCCCATGGCGACGAAGGCCGAATCCCAGTTCCACTGGAAGGGATAGAGCCGGTCGGTCGGCAGTGTATATCCGCCCCTGTCATTCCGGGCGAGGACGGCCTTGGCGGCGGCGATGTAATCGGTGGTCATGGGAATGTCCGTCAGGCGGGAAGGCTGCGTCCGCTCTCGGGCGAGAGCCAGACAAGGCGGGCGGGGTCTGGGGCAAGGGCGATCTCCTCCCCCGGTCGGACCAGCTCCCCCGGCGGCAGGCTCACGCGGACCGGTTCTCCGGCGATGGTGCCGGTCAGGAGCAGATGGGAGCCCATGGGTTCCGCCACGCGGACGGTCATCGGCAACCCCTCGCCCGCCGGCGCCCGCTGGACGGCTTCGCCGCGAAGGCCGAGCGTCACGGTCGCGCCCGATCCGGGCGGGGCAGCAGTGTGGAAACCGCCCAGCGTCACCGCACCGCCGGTCACCGGCAGCGTCAGGAAATTCATGGGCGGATTGCCGATGAAGCCGCCAACGAAGCGCGTCGCCGGCCGGTCATAGATATCTATGGGCGAGCCGATCTGTTCGACCACCCCGTCGTGCATCACCGCGATCCTGTCGGACAGGCCCATCGCCTCCGTCTGGTCATGGGTGACATAGAGCGTGGTCGTGCCCGCTTCCGCCAGCACCTGCTTCAGCTCCGTCCGCATCTCCAGCCGCAGCAGCGCGTCGAGGTTGGAAAGCGGCTCGTCCATCAACAGCACCGCCGGTTCGACCGCAAGCGCCCGCGCCACGGCCACCCGCTGCCGCTGACCGCCCGAGAGCTTGTTCGGATAGCGGTCCAGATAGGGCTCGATATGCAGAAGCGCCGCGGCCTTGGCGACCTGTGCGGTCACACGGGCCTCCTCCGCCTTCTGCATCCTGAGACCGAAGGCCACATTCTCCCGCACGGTCATATGGGGAAACACCGCGTAATTCTGGAACACCATGGCCAGCCCCCGGTCCTTCGGTTCCAGCCCGAGAACGGAACGGCCGCCGATGCGGACATCGCCGGAGGACGCCGTCTCCAGGCCCGCGACGATGCGGAGCAGCGTGGTCTTGCCGCAGCCGGAGGGGCCGAGGAGCGAGACGAATTCTCCGTCCCGAACGGTGAGGGACACTTCCTTCAGCGCGTCGGTGGCGCCGAAACGCTTCCGTATGCGGTCGATGACGATATCAGCCATGAATGGGTCTTCCGGTCATTTCGACGAAACGCCCCAGATCGCGAACAGGTAACGCCGGACGGCGAAGATGAACGCGACGGAGGGCACGATGAGCAGCAGCCCGCCCGCAAAGCGGTAGTGCAGCGGACTTTCCGACAGGACGGTGAGCAGATAGGCGGTGAGCGTCCGGTTGCGGACGGTCAGCACGGAGGCCGCGAACACCTCGTTCCACGAGATGACGAAGGCAAAGACAGCCGTCGCGGCGAAGCCGGGCAGGGCCAGCGGCACGACGATACGGAAGAACGCCTTGAGCCGCGAGCAGCCGAAGACCCATGCGGCCTCCTCCAGCTCCCGCGGGACGCCCATGAAGATGCCCTGCGTCACCAGCGCCGCAAAGGGCAGCGCGAGAATGGTGTGGATCAGTCCGACTCCGAGCACCGTATCGTAAAGCCCGAGCCGGATGTAGGACACGGTAAGCGGCAGGGCCAGAACCGCCAGCGGGAAGGCACGGGTCAGCAGAACCATCACCCGGAACAGGTTCTTGCCGCGAAAGTCGTAGCGGGCCAGCGCATAGCCGGCCGGCGCGCCCAGCAGCAGCGACAGCAGCACCGTGATCCCTGCCGCCCAGAGCGAGTTCAGCAGGGCCGCTATCAACCCTTCCGTCTGAAGAAAGACCAGAAAGGCATCCAGCGAGACATTGGTGGGGAGAATGGTCTTGGGCCATTGATAGACCCCTTGCCTGCCCCCGAAGGCACCGAGAGCCAGCAGATAGATCGGCACCAGAACCCAGGCACAGAGCACGGCAATCCCGGCCCAGAACAGCAGGCGGCGCGCGGCAGGGACACTGGGGGCGGCGGTGGCCACGGATGTATCGCTCATGGCAGCCGCTCCGGATCGACCTTGATGGCTTTCAGATAGACGAATGTCGCGGCGAGCGAGATCACCATGATGAGCACGGCATAGGCCCCCGCCACGGCGTAGTTCTGGTTCTCATGCTGCCAGATGTAGGTTTCACCCATCAGCACGGGGAAGTTCCGCCCGCCGAGCGCATAGACGACGGCAAACACCTCGAACGCCAGCACCGTCCGCAGGATGAGCGCGGATTGCAGCGCCGGGCGGATGAGCGGCAGGGTGATCTTGGTGAACCGCGTCCAGCGCGATGCGCCGAAGACTGCCGCCGCCTCGCCGAAGTCCTTCGGCACCTGATTCAGCCCCGCGACGATCACGATGAGCACGATGGCGGTGGAACGCCAGATCTCTGCTGCGACCACACCGAAGAACAGCGCGACCGGGGTCTGATAGGTGAGCCAGGCCGTTTGCCGCGGGATTATACCGAGGCTGTAGAGCAGGCTGTTGAGATACCCCGAATTCTGCAGGATGGAGAGCCAGACCAGCCCCGCTGCCAGATCGGATATCGCAAGGGGGATCGTCCAGATCCAAAGGATCGTTTCCCGCCCCCGCCCGATCTTGGCCACCATCGTGCCCATCAGCAGCGACAGCGCCACCTGAACGGGAACCACGATCGCCGTCAGCAGCAGCGTGTTGCGGAGCGCCGGGGCGAAGTTCAGATCGCCCGCCATCCGCCGGACATAGTCGAGCGTCGGCCTCCCGCCGTCGGAGAAGGCCAGCCAGACCGTCTGCCCCAGCGGGATGAGGAACAGCACCACCAGAAAGACGCTGGCGGGCAGGATTAGCAGATAGGGGGTCCAGCGTCTTTCGGGCATGGTATCCTGCGTGAATGGGCTTCCCGGGCGACGTTTCAGGTCAGAAGGGGCCAGCGACAGTGGCGGGAATGAACACCGGCCAGCGAAGCGGGGGTCTCGACCGGGAGGGGTTCCGGGAAGGGGTCTGGGGTCTCCGGGTTGCGGGGAGGGAGCTTATGCGGGGCCGGTAGGGGGCCTGATGCGGGGGCCGGGGGCTTGCGACCCCGGGGTCCGGCGGGCGGCGAACCGCCCGCCGTCCGTCTCTGACGGATCAGGGGGGAGGGGTGATCCGTCGGGACAGCGGCGCGCCGGGAGGGGCGGCGCGATCCGCCGATGCCGTCGTGTTCGGAAGCACTATGTCATCCCTCACTCCACCGGACAGGGTCCGTCGCTTTTCGCATCCGGCGCCCAGCAGGGTGCCTTTGTCGTCTCCATGAGGCCGCTCAGCACCTTGGCCTCCGCCTCCAGCACGGTCTGGATATCCTCTCCGTTCAGGACGATGCGCTGGAAGGTGTCGGTGTAGATCTTGTTGAACTCACCCCCCTTGTCACCCAGCCCGACCGGCAGGAGCGAGACCACCCCGTCGCTCGCCGTCTGTGTGGCGGTGACGGCTGCGGCCATCGCAGCGATGCCGGGGTCGCCGCCTTCGGGCAGCGGTACGGACAGGGTCGGGAAGAAGCCGACCTTCTCCGCCGTCATGAGCTGCACCTCGGGCGTGACAAGATGCGCTATGACCTTCTCCGCTCCGGCCACATCGGGCGCGCCTTGCGGTATGGCCAGCCCCGCGACGACCGGCATGTAACCCCTGCCCTTCGGCCCTGCGGGGGCAGGGAAGACCTTCACCTGATCGGGCATGGAGATGACGGCCTCCTTCAGCCGCGCGACGTGATCCCATGCGACCCATACCTCGTCGGCGAGCAGCGGCTCCTGCATGAAGCCATAGTTGGTGGAGGAGGGATTGGTCACGGCCCAGAGCGACTTCATCATCTCCCAGCCCGCCACGGCCTCCGGTGACTTGAAGGTCCGCACCACGCCGCCGGTATAGGAGGGGTAGAGATAGCCTTGGAAGAAGCGCGAGAAGAGACCCTTCGGCCCGGCCGGGAAACCGATACGCGCCTGGCCCGTCTCCTCCTGCATCGCCTTGCCCCAGGCGATGAGCTGTTCATAGGTCAGGGCGTTCAGATCCGCGCCTTCGGGCAGGAATTCCAGCGCCTCCTGCTTGGCCACCATGACATAGGTCGCCTGCATCCACGGGATATACTGCTGGTGGTCATGCCCGAGCTTGCCCAGATCCATCAGCGCGGGGGTGATGCCCTTGTCCTTCAGCGCGGCGGCGATGTCATCGAGCGGGGTGAGCATGTTGCGGTCCGCCAGCGGGGCAAGCTCGCCATGCGTCGCGCCCACGAGGCTGATCGTATGTTTTCCGGCCTCTGCCTCCGCGGCCATCCGGACGGCGAATTGCGGCGGCTCCTCCACCACGTAGTCCACACCGTCGAGGCCCTTCAGCAATTCCTGCCGGACGGCCGTCGCCTCCTCTATCGGGCGGAGCTGGGTGGACAGGAATATGGTCTCCGCCGGAGCGGCGCTTGCCGTTGTCGCGGCGAGGATGGCAAGCGCCATCCCCTTGCGGGTTGCAGTGGTCATGATGTCTCCCTCCCTTGATTGGTCTTGCCGGGCCAAAGATGGCTTTCCCGGTCCACGAAGCGGACGGGGCGCAGATCCTGAAGTTCCGCCGCAGGGCGCCCCGCCATCGCGCCGATGATGAGTTCCGCGACACGATGTCCCAGCGCCTCCCCCTGCATGCTCATGGTGGAGAGCGACGGATGGGTGAAAGCGCCGAGCGGCAGATTGTCATGGCCCACCACGGCCGCGGAACGTCCCGCCGCACGCAGCGCGCCAAGCGCGCCGATGGCCATTTCATCCGTCGTGCAGAGCAGCGCCGTGGGCGGATCCTGCGCGGCGAGTAGCGCCTGCGTCGCGTCGAAGCCGCCCTGTTCCGACAGATCCCCCACCGCCAGCAGATCGGCGGGAAGGCCCGCCGCCGCCATGGCTCCGCGCCAGCCTGCCGCGCGGGCATGGGCGAAGAAGAAATCCTGATTGCCGGCGACATGGCCGATCCGGCCATGCCCGTCCGCGATGAACCGCTCCGTCGCGCGGCGAAAGCCGTCCTCCCCATCGCCGTCGAGCCATGGGTGCGGCTGCGGGTTCTCCGTGCGACCGTCCGTCACGAAAGGCACGCCGCGGGATTGCAGGAAGGCCACGCGCTCATCCTGCCTGCGGGTGCGGACCAGCAGGATCGCATCCACCCGCCGCCCGTCAACGAAGCGGCGGCAGATGTCGATCTCGCTCTCCCCCTTCGGGACCGGCGCGATCATGAGGTTGAACTGCTCCTGCGCCAGCCGCTCCGCACAGCCGGACAGCAGGTCGAGCAGATGCGGCGTTCCGATCCGGCCCGCAGCGATGGGGAGGGGCACCGCCACGACTTCCGCCCGCTGGCGCCGGAGCCGCCGCGCGGAGGCATTAGGGCGGTAACCCGCCGCATCGGCCGCCTGCCGCACGCGGTTCCGCGTCGCCTCCGCCACATCGGAATAGCCGTCCAGTGCCCGCGACACCGTGGTGATCGACAGGTTCAGAGATTCGGCGAGTTCGCGAAGGTTCGTCATGGCTCCTCCCGCGAAAAGTTTCTCCAAAACGTTTTGGAGAGTCAAGGAATGCGTGAGGCCAAGTCTGCCAGACGTGAAAAAACCCCCGGAGCGAGGCTCCGGGTGTTCCAGGATTGCCAGATCGTACGAGCGGGATTAGGCGGCCAGAGCGGCCTTGGCCTTTTCCACGATCGCCCCAAAGGCTTCCGGCTCATGCACGGCGAGATCGGCGAGGACCTTGCGGTCCACCTCGATCCCCGATTTGGCGAGGCCGTTGATGAAGACCGAATAGGTCATGTCGGCATCGGCCAGCCGCACGGCAGCGTTGATGCGCTGGATCCAGAGCGCGCGGAAGTTCCGCTTGCGGACCTTGCGGTCGCGCGTCGCATACTGGTTCGCCTTGTCCACCGCCTGCGTGGCGGTGCGGAAGTTGCGCGAGCGGGCGGAGTAGTAGCCCTTCGCGGCCTTCAGGATTTTCTTGTGAGCGGCGTGGGTGACCTTGCCGGATTTGACGCGTGCCATGTGTCAGCCTCCCTCAGCGATCGTACGGCATGTATTTCTTGACGATCTTCGCATCCGGCTCGGACAGGATCATCGTTCCCGTCACGTCGCGGATGAATTTCGTCGAGCGTTTGATCATGCCGTGGCGCTTCCCGGCGGGACCAGCTTTCACTTTGCCGGTCGCCGTCATCGAGAACCGCTTCTTGGCGGCCGATTTGGTCTTCATCTTGGGCATTTCCATCTCCTCTTTCGAGTGGTCTTCCGCGCGACTCGGCATGCCACACTGGCCGGCCGCACGATTTCGGAAGGGGCCGCATACACGGGACCGGCGGAGGAGACAAGGGTTGATGCGACACTTTCCCGCGAATCCGCCGCACCTTTCGCGGCAGGCCCCCGTGACGACGGGAGAACCGGCTTCCCGCGCGCCTCCCGTTCAGAGCGGAGGGCGCGACGGTCGGCCGCGGGGCGCCCGGTAGGGGTGAACCGGGTGCGGTGAACCGGGCGGGGGGAGGGTGCCTATTCGGCGTCCTCCTCCATCTTCATGATCTGGCGCACTTCGCAAGGGGCGATGCGCAGGATGTTGGTGGTGCCCTGCGTGTTGAAGGGCACGCCTGCGATGACGATGATATTGTCCTGCGGACTGGCGAAACCATGGTTGATGGCCGCGCCCACGCCGTTCAGCACTGCGGTCCGGAAGCGGTCAAGCTCCCCCGTCATCACGCAATAGGTGCCCCAGGTGAGGCAGAGCTGCCGCGCGACCTGCGGCGTCATGGTCATGGAGATCTGGGGCACGCGCGACCGTTCCCGCGCAACCAGCCGTGCCGACCGCCCCGTCTGCGTGAAGCAGCAGATCGCCTGAAGCTCGGTGGATTCCGCCACCTGGCGCGCAGCGGCGACGATGCTTTCGGCGCGGCCGGGATAGGGCACCTTCCGGGAGCTTTCGATGATCTCGCGATAGGTGGGATCGGTCTCCACCTCCTCCGCCACGGCGTTCATGGTGCGGACCGCCTCCACCGGATATCTGCCTGCGGCGCTTTCGGCGGAGAGCATGACGGCATCCGCGCCTTCATAGATCGCGGTCGCGACGTCGGACACTTCGGCCCGCGTCGGCACGGGCGATTCGATCATGCTTTCCAGCATCTGGGTGGCGATGATGACGGGCTTCGCCGCGGCCCGGCACTTTCGCCCGATGCGCTTCTGGATCGGCGGCACGTTCTGGACGGGCAGTTCCACGCCAAGATCGCCGCGGGCGACCATGATGCCATCCGACACTTCGAGAATCTCGTTCAGCGCCTTCACGGCGGCGGGCTTTTCGATCTTCGACAGGATCAGCGCCCTGCCTCTCGCCAGCTCCCGCGCCTCCGTCACATCGGCGGGCCGTTGCACGAAGGAGAGTGCGAGCCAGTCCACGCCAAGCTCGCAGGCGAATTCCAGATCGGCCCGGTCCTTCTCCGACAGGGCGGCGAGCGGAAGCACCACATCCGGCACGTTCACACCCTTGCGGTTGGAGATGACGCCCCCCGCGATCACCGTGCAATCGGCGTAATCCACGCCGCAGGCGGTGACGGAGAGCCGTATCTTGCCGTCATTGACCAGCAGGGTAGCGCCGGGTTCGAGCGCCGCGAAAATCTCCGGGTGCGGCAGGCAGACGCGCTGCTGATTGCCCGGCGCGGGGTCGAGGTCGAAGCGGAATGCGGCTCCCTCCTCCAGCACCTCGGAGGCGTTTGCGAATACCCCACAGCGCAGTTTGGGGCCCTGAAGATCGGCGAGAATGCCGATCGGACGGCCGATATCCGCCTCCACCTGCCGGATGATGGCATGGCGCGCGGCCTGTTCTGCCTGGCTGCCATGGCTCATGTTCAGGCGGAACACGTCCGCGCCTGCTTCGAAGAGCGCGCGGATCGTCTCGTAATCGCTGGAAGAGGGGCCAAGAGTGGCCACGATTTTAACGTTGCGTTGGCGTCTCATCTGTCCTCGTTCGCGCTAACGGGGTTTGTTCGGGCGCACTATTGCCCCATTGCGGCGCTGCGGCAACTGGTCGTTTGGCGGAGGCGGATCTATGGTCCGCTCGCGGAGGCCCGAATGACATACCAGCCCTATCACATCATCGGCGCGGAACGCCCGTCCCGATGGCTCGTCACCGTGGACCACGCGGCCAATACCGTGCCGGACGCCGTCAACGGTGGTGATCTGGGCATCGCGCCCGCCGATATGCAGCGCCACATCGCCTATGACGTGGGGGCGGCGGGCATCGGCGCGCGGTTGGGAGAGCTTCTGGACGCCCCGGTGATCCTGTCGAACTTTTCCCGCCTCGTCATCGACCCCAACCGGGGGGAGGATGATCCGACCCTGCTCATGAAGCTCTACGACGGTACGATCATTCTGGCGAATCGCCACGCCGACGCAGCGGAGGTGGAGCGTCGGCTCACCGCCTATCACCGGCCCTACCACGCGGCGCTGGAGGAACTGGCGGCGCGGCGGGAAGATACCGTGATCCTCGCCGTGCACAGCTTCACCCCCAGACTTCAGGGGCGGGAGCCGCGGCCGTGGCATCTGGGGGTGCTCCACGCGGGGGAGGATGCGTTCTCGCAGGCGGTTCTGGCACGGTTCCGGCGCGAAGCCGATCTCTGCATCGGCGACAACGAACCCTATGCGGGGCATCTTCCGGGAGATTCGATCGACCGCCACGCGCTTGCGCAGGGGCGGGCCAATACGCTGATCGAGGTGCGCAACGATCTTATCCGTGAGGCGGAGGGGCAACGCGGTTGGGCGGAGCGGCTGGCGCCGCTGCTCGTCGATGCGCTCGCGGCCTCTTCCGTCTGAAGGGGCGCGGCGTAAGCAGCACCTTGTCTGCTGAAAGTGCCGCGCCGAACCCCCATCTTCATGCAGCCGATACAACAACCTGGAAACTGGAGGATGAGCATGGACGACCGGACCCGCATCGAACTGGAGGCTGCGGCCTTTCGCGCGCTTCGCGACCATCTTGCGGCGCATCCCGAGGTGCAGAACATCGACCTGATGAATCTCGCCGGGTTCTGCCGCAACTGCCTGTCGCGCTGGTATCAGGAGGCCGCCGAAGCGCAGGGCATCCCGATGGACAAGGAGGAGGCGCGCACCGCCTTCTACGGAATGCCTTACGAGCAATGGAAGACGGAGCATCAGCAGGAAGCCAATGCCGCGCAAAAGGCCGCCTTCGATGCGGCCAAGCACGACTGAACCTGCCCGCCGTGACCCAACGGAACACGCCGAACCTTGCGCGCCATGGCAATGAAGTTCTGGTAGTTTTGCCAGCATTCGTGCCACAAAATGGCGAATGAGGCGCCCGAAGGGGCGTATACGATCCAAGGGGGAGGATTACTGGATGCTCGGCGGAATGATGTACAAGCCGCTCTTGATCAGCAGCCTGATCGAACATGCGGCACGCTGGCACGGGGATACGGAGATCGTCTCGGTGGAGACGGCGGGCGGGATAGACCGTTCCGACTGGGCAACGGTGGAGCGTCATGCACGGCAGCTCGCCTCGGCGCTGGAAGGCCGGGGGTTTGAGCGCGGCGACCGTATCGCGACATTGGCCTGGAACAACCGCAGGCATCTGGAACTCTACTACGGCATAGCGGGGGCGGGGATGGTCTGCCACACGCTGAACCCGCGTCTGCCGCCAGAGCAGCTCATCTATATCATGAACCACGCCAGCGACCGGCTGATCTTCGTGGACCGGACCTTCCTTCCGCTGATCGCCAAGGTGCTGCCCGAGTTGCAGACGCTTCGCGGCGTCGTCCTGATGGGCCCGCGGGATGAAGAAGCGGCGGCAATGGTCGAGGGGCTGCTCTTCCACGACGAACTGGTGGCGGAAGGGGATGCCGGTTACACATGGCCGGAACTGGACGAACTCACCCCGTCCTCCCTGTGCTACACGTCCGGCACGACGGGCAATCCTAAGGGCGTGCTCTATACACATCGCTCCACCGTGCTGCACTCCTACGGGGCGAACCAGCCGGACGGGCTGGCGCTCAAGGGGTCCGACACCGTGATGCCGGTGGTGCCGATGTTCCACGTCAACGCCTGGGGCGTGCCCTATGTTGCGGCGGCGATAGGTTGCAAGGTGGCGCTGCCTGGGCCGGGGCTGGACGGCGAAAGCCTGGTCAAGCTCATCAACGCGGAGGGGGTGACCGTCGCGCTCGGGGTTCCGACGATCTGGATGGGGCTGCTCGGCGCATTGGAAAAGGCGGGCGAGACCTCCATCAGTCTCCAGCGCACTATCGTCGGCGGGTCGGCCCTGCCCCCCTCGATGATCAAGATATTCCGCGACCGCTACGGGGTGGAGCTGATCCACGCCTGGGGAATGACGGAAACCAGTCCGATCGGCTCGCTCAACCAGCTGAAGCAGAAGCACCAGCACCTGACCGATGCAGAGAAGGAGGAGATCCGGCAGGGGCAGGGGCGCCCGCCCTTTGGCGTGGATCTGCGCGTCGTGGATGCGGAGGGGCATATCCTTCCAAACGACGGGGAGGAGCAGGGCCAGCTTCAGATCCGGGGGCACTGGATCATCCAGAACTACTTCGGGCAGGAGAAATCCGCGCTGACCTTCGACGGCTGGTTCGATACGGGTGACATCGCCACGCTGGACGAGGACGGCTACATGATCATCCGCGACCGGGCGAAGGACATCATCAAGTCCGGGGGGGAGTGGATCTCCACGGTGGAGCTTGAAAACATCGCCATTGCCCATCCGCTCGTGGCCAATGCCGCGGCGATCGCGGCGCGTCATGAGAAATGGGATGAACGCCCCGTGCTCATCGTGCAGAAGCGACCCGCCGTTGAGGTGACCGAGGCCGAGTTGCTGGCCTTCTTCGATGGCAAGGTGGCGAAGTGGCAGGTTCCCGACCGTGTGATCTTTGTCGAGAGCCTTCCGCTCGGCGCGACAGGAAAGGTCGTGAAAGCGAAGTTGCGGGAGCTTTACGGCGATGTGCTGCTTGGGCAGGTCGCCTAGGTCTTCCTGCGGATAAGGGCCGTCGCGGCGAAGATCAGCGTCGCGGCGGTCACGATGGAGGGTCCGGCGGGCGTGTCGAGCCGGAAGGAGGCCCAAAGCCCTGCCAGTGTCGCCACGCTGCCCGCCGCGACGGCGGCCAGCGCCGCAGATTCGGGCGTTCTGGCGATGCCGCGGGCGGTAGCAGCCGGGATGAGCAGCATGGCCGCAATCAGCAGGGCGCCCACCACCTTGATCGCCAGCGCCACCACCAGCGCGAGCGCGACGGTCAGCACCAGCCGCTCCCTGTCCGGGCGGACACCCGAAGCGACCGCCAGATCGCTGGACAGCGTGGACAGCACGAGCGCATTCCAGCGCAGGCCGAGCAGTGCCAGCGTCAGTGCGGCGCCGATCCAGATCGTCGCCACATCCCCCCAGCTTACCGCGAGGATATCGCCGAACAGATAGGCGTCGAGGCTGACGCGCACCGGCAGGAATGACACGGCCACCAGCCCGAAGGCCAATGCCGAATGCGCGATGACGCCGAGCGTCGTGTCCAGCGCCCAGCCCCGCGCCGCGAGGGTGGAGACGGCAAGTGCGACGACCAGCGCCACCAGCATGATCCCCGCCTGCACCGGCAGGGTCAGCGCCAGCGACAATGCAACGCCCAGAATCGCGGCATGGGAGGTCGCATCGCCGAAATAGGCCATCCGCCGCCAGACGACGAAACAGCCCAGCGGCCCCGCCGCGGCCGCAACGCCCAGTCCTGCAAGGGCCGCACGGATCAGGAAGGGATCAGGCATGTTTCCTCTCGCCATCATGATGGTCGTGATCGTGCGGGTGATCGTGACCATGCCCGTCATCGCCGCCGGGGTCGTGATCGTGGTCATGATGGTGACGATAGAGCGCCATGGTGCCGCCCGTGCCATCACCGAACAGCGCCCGGTATTCCGGCGCGGTGGAGACATGCCGGGGTGCGCCCTCGCAGCAGACATGCCCGTTGAGGCAGATCACCCGGTCGGAGGCCGCCATGACGACATGCAGATCGTGGCTGACCATGAGCACCGCCGCGCCGGTTTCCTGTCGCACGGTTTCGATCAGCCGGTAGAAGGCGCCGGTTCCCGGCTGGTCCAGGCCCTGTGTCGGCTCGTCGAGCATCAGCAGGTTCGGTCGGGAGAGGAGGGCGCGGGCGAGCAGCACACGCTGAAACTGCCCGCCCGAAAGTCCGGCGAGCTGCCGGGAGCCGAGGGCGGGCACGCCCACCCGGTCGAGCATCGCCACGGCCTTCGTGTCGCTGACGGGGTGGGGAAGCGACAGAAACCGCCGCACTGTCATGGGCATCCCGGTATCGACATGGAGCTTCTGCGGCACATAGCCGATGCTGAGGTCCGGCACGCGGGTGATCTGCCCGGTGGAGGGGATGGCGCCGAGCAGCGCCTTGAGCAGCGTGGATTTGCCCGAACCGTTCGGGCCGATGACAGTCACGATCTCGCCCGGCTCGATGGCGAAATCCACCCCGGTCAACACGGGCGCGCCGCCGTAGGTTACGCCGAGAGATCGTGCGGTGAGGAGACTCATGCCGCGCTCCGGCAACTGGGGCAGAGACCGACCGCCTCGATGCTGGAGCGCTGGACGACGAAATCCCCGGCGGCGGCTTCGAGCGCGGCGCGCACCGTTTCACCCGGTGTTTCCGCCACCGTTCCGCAGCCCTCGCAGATCAGGAACACCGGTGCGTGCTCCTTGCCCGGGCTCATGCAGGCAGTGAAGGCGTTCAGGCGGCGGACACGGTGGGCAAGCCCGTTCTCTACAAGGAATTCCAGCGCGCGATAGGCCACCGGCGGCTGCTTGCCGAAACCCTCTGCCGCCAGCCGCTCCAGCACATCATAGGCGCCCATGGCGCGATGCGCCTCGAGCAGGATTTCGAGCGTTCTGCGGCGCACCGGGGTAAGCCGCACGCCATGTTCCTGCGCAAGCAACTCTGCCCGCGCAAGCAGATCGCCGGTGCAGTGGGAATGGTCATGATCCGCAAAGGCGCGCGGTCCGTCCGTTTCAGTGCTTGACATGTTATATTATAACTCACTACGAAGCGTTACAGAATAACATATGTACTTGCCGAGAGACCGCAAGGAGAAACCTGATGCGCTACCTCCTCCCTTTGCTGACCGCGCTTGCAGCGCCCGCCGCCGCCGCACCCACCGTGGTGACGGATATCCCGCCTGTGCATTCGCTGGCTGCGCAGGTGATGGCGGGCGTGGCGGAACCGGTGCTGCTTTTGGACCGCGGCGCGGATGCGCACGACTTCCAGCTTCGCCCCTCGCAGGCGCGGGCGCTTGGGTCGGCGGATCTCGTGGTCTGGATCGGCCCTGAGATGTCGCCGTGGATGGAGCGGGGGATCGGCAAGACGCCCGCCCTTGCGCTTCTGCACACGCCCGGAACCGAAGTTCGGAACTTCGGAGAGAAGGATCACGCCGACGATCACGACCATGGCCACGACCATGGCGACGGGCACGACCATGGCCACGAGGGCCACGATCATGATGATGAAGGCGATAACGCGGATCATGCGGACGACGGTCACGCGGGGCATCATCATGAGGGCCTTGACCCCCACGCCTGGCTCGACCCCGCGAATGCGGCGCATTGGCTGGAGGCGATCGCGGTGGAACTGTCGCGCCTCGACCCGGAACATGCGGCAATCTATGCGCGCAATGCCGCCGCCGCGCAGGAGCGCGTCTCAATGCTGGATACGCGGCTGAAGGCGGAACTGGCGCAGGTGAAGGATCGGCCCATCGTGCTGTTCCATGACGCTTACGGCTATTTCGCGGCCCATTACGGGCTGCAGATTCTCGCTACCGTGTCGGATGGAGAGGCGGCGACGCCCGGCGCCCAGCGGTTGAGCGCGCTGCGCGGAGAGATCGCGGATGCGGCCTGCATCTTCCCGGAGGCCAACCATGACCCGGCCTATCTCAGGCTGCTGACCGAAGGGACGACGGTGAAGATAGGCGGCGCGCTGGACCCGGAAGGCAGCCGGCTGGAGCCGGGAGCCGCGCTTTACGCCACCCTGATGACGGGTCTGGCGGATACGGTTTCGGCCTGCCTGAAGTAAGGGCTGCCTGAATAGTCCGGCCTGTAACAGTTCGGCCTGAAATAAGTCGGCCCGAAGTCAGGATCCGTTGGCGGCGCGATACCAGGCGATGATCCGGGCACGCTCCTCCGGCTCCATGAAGGAGACGTTGGCGGGCGGCATCGCATGGGTGACGCCCGACTGCAGGTATATGTCCTTGGCCTGCCGCGCGATATGGCCGGGGGTATCCAGCCGCACGCCGCGCGGTGCCCACAGGATACCCTCATAGCCCGGCTCTGCCGCGTGGCACATGGAGCAGCGCCCCATCACGATGTCGGAGACCTGCTGAAACCCCTCCGCCTGCGCGAATTTCGCGGCCCCGCCCTGCAGCAGCACCTCATCCGGCGGATCGGTACGGAACATCGGCGCGGTGGAAAGCCAGGCGATCACGAGGAAGATCACCGCCGTTACCGCCCAGGTCCAGTTGGGTTGGCCCTTCCGGGCGTGCATCGTGTTGAAATAGTGACGGATCGTCACCCCCATGAGGAACACGAGGCTCGCGATCAGCCAGTTGTATTCGGTGGCGAAGGCGAGCGGATAGTGGTTCGACAGCATCAGGAAGATGACCGGCAGCGTCAGGTAGTTGTTATGGGTCGAGCGCTGCTTGGCGATCTTGCCGTATTTCGGATCGGGCGTGCGTCCGGCCTTCAGGTCTGCCACCACGATCTTCTGATTGGGAATGATGGTCATGAACACGTTGGCGGACATGATCGTCGCGGTGAAAGCGCCCAGATGCAGCAGCGCCGCGCGGCCTGAGAAGACCTGCGTGTAACCCCAGGCCATGCAGACCAGCAGCACATAGAGCAGGACCATCAGGCGCGTGTTATCATCGCCGAACTTGGATTTGCAGATCAGGTCATAGGCCAGCCACCCGAAGCCGAGAGAGCCGAGCGAGATCAGGATCGCCCCCCAGGCCGGGATATCCGCCACCGACGGATCGACGAGAAACAGCGACGCGCCGTGATAATAGACCACTGCCAGCAGCGCGAACCCCGACATCCAGGTGAAGTAACTCTCCCACTTGAACCAGGTGAGGTGCTCGGGCAGCCGCTCCGGCGCCACGAGATATTTCTGGATATGGTAGAATCCGCCGCCATGGACCTGCCATTCCTCCCCATGCGCGCCTTCCGGCATGCCCGGCGCCTTCTGCAGGCCGAGGTCGAGAGCGATGAAATAGAAGGACGATCCGATCCATGCGATCGCCGTCACCACGTGAAGCCAGCGGATGGCAAATTCCAGCCATTCCCCGAGGACGGTTAGATCGAACATTGGCAAACTCCCGGCTATGCGCCGGGCAGGCTATACCGGGGGCGACCTTCCTGTTAATTCGATAAATCTCCCAGCACCTTCAAAATCCGGCGCAAAATAACCCATGGCCTATGTCGAGAACGTCCGCATGTTCGTCCGTGTCTATGAATTGGGCAGCATGAGTGCGGCCGCGCGGGATCAGCGCACCTCTCCCGCCGTCGCATCGGCGCGGATTTCCGATCTGGAGCGGCATCTCGATACCCGGTTGTTCAATCGCACCACCCGGACCCTGACACCGACGGAATCGGGCCGGATCTTCTATGAAGGCGCGCTTCGGCTGCTGGAAGCGATGGAGGCGGCAGAGGCGGAGGTGAGGGACGCCGCCAACACGCCACAGGGCACGGTATTCGTCGCGGCACCGCTGGGGGTGGGGCGGCGGCTCATCGCGCCTTTCGTGCCCGAATTCCACGACATGCACCCCCGCGTTGACATCCGTATGCGGCTGAGCGACCGCGGTGTGGACATGGCGGGGGAGGGGCTGGACGTGGCCTTCCACCTTGGCCGGCTGGAGGACAGCGAATTGAAGGTGCGGGTGATCGCGGAATGCCCGAGGCTTCTCTGTGCCGCGCCTGCTTACATCGCGGCGCGGGGAAATCCGGCGGACGGACTCGCGCTGGTCCGGGATCGCCATGCCTGCCTCAACCTGCGCTTTCCGGGCGCGCGGGAGTTTCGGTGGACGCTGATGACACCGGAGGGACCGGAGCGGTTCCAGGTCTCCGGCCCCTATGAGAGCGATGACGGCGACGTGCTGACGGGCTGGGCGCTGGCCGGGCGTGGTATCGTGATGAAGCCGGTGTTCGAAGTGGCGCGGCACCTTGCCTCGGGCGCGCTCGTCGCGGTGGCGGAGGCAACGCCGCCGCTCGCCATCCATCTCTCCTGCCTGACGCCGCATCGGCGGCTCCGGGATCCGAAGATCCGCCTGTTCGTGGACTTCATGGTTCAGCGTTGCCGCGAAGGTCTCGCCCAGCGAATGGAACTTCTGGGAAAGTGAGCGGCCTTGGTCCGCGACTGCGTTGAGGGCCGCGCGGCCTGTCGACGCCTGGGAGCAGAGGCCTCTGCGGCACCCGTCCTCTCGCGCCGCAGAGGACGCGGGGGGCGACCCCCGCGCCTTGTTTACCGCCTGTGTTACCCCAGGCGCGTGATGAAACGGGTTTCGACATAGGCTTCCAGCGCTTCGGAGCCGCCTTCCGTGCCATAGCCCGAATCCTTGATGCCGCCGAACGGCACTTCCGGCAGGGCAAGGCCGAGATGGTTGATCGCCAGCATTCCCGATTCCACTTCGCGCGACAGCCGGTCTGCCGTGGCGGAGGTGCGGGTGAAGGCATAGGCGGCAAGACCGTAGGGCAGGCGGTTGGCTTCCGCGATCGCCTCATCCAGATCGCCGAAGCGGTTCACGACGGCGACGGGGCCGAAAGGCTCCTCGTTCATGATCCGTGCCTCGGTCGGCACATCGGCCAGCACGGTCGGCTCGAAGAAATAGCCCTTGTTGCCGATCCGCTGGCCACCCGTAGTCAGCCGCGCGCCATGCTCCACGGCATCGCCGATCAGCGCCTGAAGGGCCGGAATGCGGCGCTCATTGGCGAGCGGACCCATATCCATGCCCTTTTCGAGCCCGTTGCCGACCTTCACGGCCTTCGCTGCTTCGGTAAAGCCGTCGATGAACGCATCGGCCACCTTTTCCTGAACAAGGAAACGGGTCGGAGAGACGCAGACCTGCCCGGCATTGCGGAACTTGTGCACGGACATCAGCGAGATCGCCTTCTCGATATCCGCATCCTCCGCCACGATGACCGGCGCATGGCCGCCAAGCTCCATGGTCGCGCGTTTCATGCTCTGCCCGGAAAGTGCCGCGAGCTGTTTCCCGACGGGGGTTGAGCCGGTGAAGGTCACCTTGCGGATGGTCGGATGCGGAATGAGATATTCGGAGATCTCCGCAGGCACCCCATAGACAAGGTTGATGACGCCCGCAGGCGCGCCGGCATCGATGAAGCAGCGGATCAGTTCGGCGGGGGAGGAGGGCGTCTCCTCCGGGGCCTTCACGATGATGGAGCAGCCCGTCGCCACTGCGGCGGAGAGCTTGCGCACCACCTGGTTGATCGGGAAGTTCCAAGGCGTGAAGGCGGCGACCGGCCCCACGGGAAGCTTCATGGTGATCTGCATCACCCCGGGCTGGCGGGAGGGGATGACCTGGCCATAGGTGCGGCGGCCTTCCTCGGCGAACCATTCGATGGTTTCCGCGCCAGCAAGGATCTCGCCCTTGGACTGGGCGAGCGGTTTGCCCTGTTCCCGGGTCATCTTCCAGGCGATGTCGTCGGCCCGCTCCCTGAGCAGCGCCGCCGCCTTGCGCATGACCTTCACCCGGTCCATGACCCCGGTATTCTTCCAGATCTCGAAACCCTTCTCGGCGGCGGCAAGCGCGCGGTCCAGGTCGGCCTGCTTGGCCCAGGCGACGCGGCCGATCTCTTCTTCCGTTGCGGGATCGACGACGGGGATCCACCCGCCCGTTCCATCGCACCAGTCGCCGTCGATGTGGAGCTGGACGTCTGTATAGGCAGTCATGATGGTTCCTCTCATCCGGATGCAGGTCAGCAGATGCGCGGCTGGCCGCGGCCCGCGCAGTCTTGGCCCCGCTCCCTCTCAGGGTCAAGGGCGGGATGTCTGCTGGAGGGGAGGAGGCGCGGCAGATGTCCCTTCGTCGCGGACCTGCTGCCGCCACCCGCGCCTGTGGCGGTCAAGGCGGGATGCCTCCTGAGAGACGTCCGTTAGACTTGCCCTCCGACGCAGACCTGCGCGCGGCGCGGCGCGCCGTCGTGATCAAGGCGGGATGCCCTTGGGCGATGCCCGGTAGAGGTCCCCCTTGCCCCTCTGCCGCCGGTGTTGTCCGTGGGGGCGAGACGCTTATTGGGGGGATGACCCGCAGACTTGCGTCGCAGACTCGCGTTTCTGCCGCCGGTACCCCATGGTCGTCAACCGATGGGATGGCTCTTCATGGCGGGCTCCTCCACCGGGCATCCGCCGTCGCCAGCTGGAGGCTCGGGTTCCCTTGCATGCTTCAGGTCCGGGCCCTAGGCTTTCCTGAACGGCCGTCAGCGGAGATCCCTTCATGCCGCTCCAGGTGTTGCAGGTCGATGCGCATCTCTCTTTCACCCTGGCGGTGTTCCTGCTCATCGTGGGCAAGATACTCACCCTGCGCTGGTCGCTGCTGCGCCGGTATTCCATCCCGGAGGCGGTTGCGGGAGGGCTGGCCTTCATCGCCGTCGTCACGATCCTCCACATGGTCTGGGGGATCGACCTCGAGATGCAGCTTGGGGCGCGGGATTTCCTTTTGCTCGTGTTCTTTGCCGGGATCGGACTGAACGCAGATATCCGGGCGCTGCGGGAGGGCGGGCGGCCCCTTCTGGTGCTGACAGGCATTTCGGTAGCTTTCATGGTCATTCAGAACGTTGCCGGGGTGCTGATCGCGCTGATTTTCGGGCGCCCGGCACTGGAGGGGCTGCTGGTCGGCTCCATCCCGCTGACGGGCGGTGTCGGAACCACACTCGCCTGGGCGCCGATTCTGGAGACGCAACACGGCATCGGCACGGCTCTGGAACTTGGTGTCGCCTCCAATACGGTTGGGCTGGTTGCGGCCTGCCTCATCGGCGGGCCGATGGCGGCCTTTCTGATGGCCCGCTACCGGGTGCGACCGTCGGAGGACAAGCGGCTGGAAATCGGCGCCGCGCACGAGAATCCGCCGCCGCTGGATTACATGTCGGTGCTATGGGCGGTGCTGCTGCTGGATGTGACGGTCATGGCAGGACAGGCGTTGCATGGCGTGATCTCGCTCACCGGAATCACGCTTCCCGCCTTTGTCAGTTGTCTTGTCGCCGGCATACTTATTCGTGCGCTGCTTCCGCGCGGGCTGCGGGGCCGGGTGAGCCGCCAGTGGCCGGGGATGAGGCGCGCGATGGCGCTTCTGTCGGAACTGGCGCTGGGGCTGTTTCTTGTCATGGCGCTGATGGGGCTGAAGCCCTGGGCGCTGGCGGATGTTCTGGGCTTCGTGACGGTCGCACTGGCGGTGCAGATCGCGTTGACGCTGGTCTATACCGTCTTTGTCGTCTTCCGCGTGATGGGACGAGACTATGAGAGCGTGGTGATTTCATCGGGCTTCAGCGGCATCACGCTCGGCTCCACCGCCACGGCGATCGCCAACATGACGGCGGTGGCGCGGCAATACGGGGCTGCGCATGCGGCTTTTGTCATCGTGCCGCTCGTCTGCGGGTTCTTCATCGACCTTGCGAATGCGGCCATCATCTCTGTCTTCGTCTGGCTGCTGGGATAGCGGCGACCAGATAGATTGCATTCAAATTAATTGTATGCCATATTTCTGGCATGCGTGACGATACTCCTCTTTCCCGTTTCGGCTTCGTCTTTTCCCGAACCGCGCGCCGATGGCGGCGTGAGCTTGACCTTCGACTGGCGGAGATCGGGATGGCGGATGCCACCTGGCCGCCTCTTGTGCACCTCAGCCTCTCGGGGGGCGGGATCAGCCAGAAGGATCTCGCGGAGCGTGTGGGTATAGACGGATCAAGCCTGGTGCGGCTGCTCGATATCCTGTCGGAGCGGGGTCTGCTCGAACGCCGGCCCGACCCGGCTGACCGCCGCTCCCGCCAGCTCTATCTCACACCCGCGGGGGAGGACGCAGTCCGGCAGATCGAGGCCGTTCTGGAGCGGACGGAGCGGGAGATGCTGGAGGATCTCGACCCAGATGATCTCGGACGTCTTCTGGAAGCGATGGAGCGTATCGAACGCCGCATCGCTTGCATGCAGGAGGATGAGCGGTGACGGCTCTCATTCTTTCCCGTCTGGGCATCGACGCGGCGCGGCTCCGCTTCACCGGGCTGACGGCGTTGGCGGCGTGCCTGTCGCTGATCGTGGCCTGGGCATTGGGGCTGGAGCATCCGCAGTGGTCGGCCATGTCGGTTTGGGCGGCGACGCTGCCGGTGCGGGGACAGCTTCTTGAAAAGGCCGCCAACCGGTTTCTGGGAACCGTTGTCGGCGCGCTGTTCGGCATGGGGCTGATGGTGGTCTCCGGTGGAGATATGGTGGTTCTCGTCGTGGGAATCGCCCTCTGGCTCGGGCTTTGTGCGGGGCTCGGAAATGTCATCCGGGGGTTCGCGGGTTACGGGGCCATGCTGGCGGGCTATTCCGCGGCAATGGTCGCGCTGCTGGATACCGGACATCCCGAGACTGTCCTGCATCTCGGGCTGGACAGGATGGCGACGGTGCTGGTCGGCGTCGCCATCGCGCTGGCCGTCGGTTGGCTCTTCGGGCGCGCCGCCGACCCTTCGGAACCATATGCCCGCGTCAGGGCGCTCACCCGTCGTCTGCTGACGGCGGCAGCCGCCACGCTCCGCGGTGCGCCTGCAGATGCCCGGGAGGCGACGGCCCTCCTCTCCGAAATGGCGTCGATCGAGGATACGCTGGACACCGCCACCGCCGGCTCCCCACGCTCCCGCAGGAGTGCGCGGGCGACCCGCTGGCTCCTGTCGGGGCAGGTGGGACTTATGCTCTGGCTCAGGTCCGAACGGGCGGGGCGCGCTCCGCGCGCGGGGGATGCGCAAACGGCGGCGGCGCTGGACACCGCTGCCGCCGCCATCGACCGGGGGGAAGATATCTCGCCCGCCCTACGCGCGGCCGCGGCCGCGGCAGGGCCTTCGCTGGCGCGTGCCCTGACGGCCCTGGCCGACGCGCCGTGGCAGGAGGCAGCGCGCGCCGATCCCGCGCCTGTCCACCGCGACTGGCGGGGCGGGCGTGAGGCCGCGATCCGCGCCGTGGTGACCATGCTGGTTGTGGGCGGCATCTGGATCGTCACCGGCTGGTCCTTTGGCGCTTACATGATGCTGGGTGCCTCCATCATGACCTCGGTCTTTTCGACCTTTGACAATCCCGCTGTGACGCTCCGCACCGTGTTGCTCGGGCAGGCGCTGGGCGCCTTGGGGGCGCTGGCTGTCCGATGGCTGCTCTGGCCCTTCGCCTCGGGGGAGTTCGGTCTCATCCTGCTCATGATGCCGGCGATCCTCATCGGTGCGCTGCTGATGGCGCAGCGGCGGATGGGGCAGGCCGCCTATGACTACAACATGGTCGTCTTGCTGATGCTGCAACCCGTCTGGCCGCTCGCGATGAGCCTTCCCGGCTCCCTCACCGCCGCGGTGGCCGTGGTGCTGGGTCCGCTCGCCGGGCTGGTGGCGTTCCGGCTGATCTATCCGGTGGACGGTGTTCGGCGGCTGACAATGCTGCGCGAGACGATGGTGAGGGAGTTGACGCATCTCGCACGGGATCCGCAGGCGGCACGCCGGGCGTCCGTCTGGCGGGCACGGCTTCATCACCGGGTTCTGCGGCTTGTCCGCTGGTCGGAGAAGCTTGAGCGCGCGTCTGTCCGGGAGGCGGATGGAGGTCTGGCGGTCCTGACGCTCGGGCGGGCGATCCTGCATCTGCACGACCTCGCTGCCTTGCCGCTTGCCCCGCATCAGGCCCGCCTTGTGCGCGCTCTGCTGGAGCGTTTGTCCCGGCTGGACCGGGACCCCGGCAAGGCCGCCCGGGCGCTGAGGAAGGGCGCAGAGGCACTTGCCGCACAACCATCGGCGGATGTCCGGCTGCTCCGGGCCGCCGCAGACGGGTTGGAACAGGACATGGACTTCTTCCGGCTCGGGGGCGACCTCTCCAATGGCGGTTCGGGTGGCCCGATCAGCGTCGGACTCGCCCCTGCATGAGCTCCATTGCCAGAAACAGAAGCGCCACGATCACCGTCACCACGACGGAGGCCGCGGCCAGCGTCGGGTTCACCTGGAAGAGAATGTCATCCCACATCTGCTTGGGCAGAGTGGTGACGAGGCCGCCGCCGACGAACATGGCGATGGTCAGTTCCTCGAAGGACTGCAGGAAGCCGGTGATGAACCCGACGACAAGCCCGCTCGCGACCAGCGGCAGGGTGATGCGCCGCGCGATGGCAAGCGGGGGCGCGCCCAGTGTCGCCGCCGCCTGATCCAGCCGCCAGTCATGGCCCTTGAACGTGCCGAGAAGGACGACGAACACGATGGGCAGCGCGATGACCGAATGCCCGACGATCAGCGCGGCATTGGTGGCGACCATCTGGAACTGCGCGAAAACGTAGAAAAGCGACATGGCGATAACGATCGTGGGCACGACCATCGGCGCCATGAACAGCAGGAACAGCGGCCCCGCCAGGCGGCTTCCGCCCCGCACCACCGCGAGCGCGGCAAGGCCCGCCAGCACCACGGTGACCACCGCGGTCGCAAGGCCCACGGCGAAGGAGCGCGTCATCGCCGCAAGCCAGAGGGGGGAGTTGAAGAAGGTCTCGAACCAGCGCAGGCTGAAGCCTTCGGGCGGGAAGGTCATGAATTCGCCCGCCGTGAAGGCCATCGGGAAGAAGCCCACGACCGGGAACAGCAGCACGAAGATCAGCCCCCAGGCATAGACATCGAGCAGCCTTCCGCCCGGCAGACCCCGAAGATGCCTTGCCCAGAGATGCTCCACCTTCGCAAAACCCTCCCCCAGCCCTGTGGCCAACCCCAGTCCCAGACGGCGGAACAGGCTCTCCGGCGGCCGTGGGCGCGCCCCGCCCCCGGCGATGGAGGAAATGCCGAACACCCGGTCGAACAGCAGGATGGCGAGCAGGGTGCTTCCCATCAGCACGAGCGCCAGCACCGCGCCGAACTGCCAGTTCTGAAGCTGGTTGATCTGCGAGATGATCATCTGGCCGATCAGTGTTTCCTTGGGTGAGCCGATGAGGGCGGGGGTGATGAAGAAGCCCAGCGACATGACGAAAATCAGCAAGGCCGCCGTTGCAACCCCCCGCATGGACAGCGGCAGGTAGATGCGCCAGAACGCCTGCGCCCCCGTCGCACCCAGCGTGGCGGCGGCGGGCGTCAGGCGCTTGTCGATCTGATTGAGCACCGGCATCATCGTCACGACGCCGAGCGGCAGCATCGTATGCGCCATCCCCAGCACGACTGTCGGGCGGGAGAACAGCAGCCCATCGCCTCCCGGCAGGCCGAGCGCATTCATCGCAGCGGCGACCACGCCGTTCCGGCCCAGCAGCACCAGCCAGGAGAAGTTCTTGACCAGCGCACTCGTCCAGAACGCCAGAAGCACCAGCATCAGCAATATCCGCTGCCGTCGCGGCGGCTGCTTCGCCAGCCAGTAGGCCAGCGGATAGCCCAGCAGGATGCAGATCACCGTCACCTGAAAGGCGATGGTGAAGGTGGTCTGAAGCACCCGCTGATACAGCGGGGAGGAGACGAGCTTCTGGAAGCCCTCCAGGCTGAACGCCCCCTGCTTGTCCTGAAACGCCACCGTCATCATCTGGCCCACCGGCCAGAGGAACCATACGGCCAGAAACACCAGAGCCGGCAGGGCCAGCCAGAGAAGCGGCAGCCGACGCTGCCGCCGGACGGGCGGGGGCGGCGATGTCATTGCGGGCGCGAGGGTCTGGTCGGTCATCTCTCGGCTTCCTTCGGTCTTCGCTCCGGCCTCCTGTCGCGCCGGGGGCGGCAATCGCCATGTCCCTGCGTGCTGCCGATATGTTCGGCTCCGGCGGCAGGCCGTGAATGTCTTAGTCTGGATCGGGCTTCCTGGATTGAGCAGTCTGGATTGGGCAGTCTGGATTGAGCTTCGCTCACCCCGAGAGCCGTGGTGAGCGAAGCCATGTCGCTGTGCCTGCCTCTCAGAGAAGCAGCCACTCCTCCATCCGCTCAACCACCTTGTCGTTGTTCGCCGTCCACCATTCGGAGTCCAGCATGGTCAGGTTCCTGATATTGTCGGGGAAGGTCGGCATCCGGTGGGCGCGGGCCGGATCCATGTGTTCGAAAGCCGCGTTGTTGGTCGGTCCGTTCGCCACGATGCTGGAATAGTGCCCCTGCCGATCCGGGCGGAGACAGAAGCGGCAGAATTCGCGCACCTCTTCCAGATGCGGCGTGCCCTTCACCACTGACCAGCCGTCCACGTTGTAAAGTCCGTTCCAGACCGGGGTGACGGGCGCGCCTGCATCGATGGCGGCGAAGGTGCGTCCGGCCCAGGAGTCGGACATGTCCACCTCACCGTTCTGGAGGATCTGGGTGTTCTGGGCGCCGCTCGCCCACCAGACGGAGACATGTTCCTTGATCTGGTCAAGCTTGGCGAAGGCCCGGTCCACGTCGATCGGATAGAGATCCTGCGGCGCCACGCCATCCGCCAGCAGCGCCAGCTCCAGCATCCCCGAAGCCCCGCGATAAAGACCGCGCCGCCCCGGATATTTCTCCACATTCCAGAAATCCGCCCAGGTCTTGGGCCCGTTTTCGCCGAACTTGTCGTTCCGGTAGGCCATTATGATGCCGTAGACGGAAAAGCCGGCCCAGTCGGCAGTAAGCGTACCGGGGATCATGCCGTCAACGCTTTCGGGGGCAAAACCCAACGTCTCGATATAGTCCCCCGCCTCGTGCAGACGGGCGACGTGATCGGGCGTCACCATGCAGGCGTCCCACAGAAAGGTCTTGGTATCGACCAGCATCTTGAACTGGCTGACCGGGTCTGCGTCATGGGCGACGTTGATGACCTCGATCCCGGTTTCCTGCTGGAAGGGATCGCAGAACGCCGTCTTGATCGCAGCTGCGGGAGCGCCTCCGACATCGGCGACGGTGATCCGCTTGGCCTGGGCCAGGGCGCCGCGCGGCAGGATCGCCGGGGCGGCAAGGCCCACCGCGCCAATGGCCGCTGTCTTGAGAAGCCCGCGACGGGTCGGCCTCATCAGTGTGGTCATGGAGAACTCCTGTTGGGTCAATATTATGGGTCTTAAGCCTTGAGAACGCGGGAATTGGCCGGATCCCAGGTGAGGGAGAGCACCTCGCCCGGCGGGATGGGGTCGGCTCCCGCCGGTCTGCGCACCGTGAGCACCGCGTTCCCGGCCGTGCGAACGATGAGCCGGGTTTCCGATCCTGCGTAAATCCGCTCCTCCACCCGTGCGGTGAGGAACCCTTGCCCGGCAGGGACAACGGAGAGGTACTCGGGCCGCACGGCGAGCGATATGTGCTCCTCCCGCCCGGTGGAATTGGGCAGGGGCAACTCGCCGTCGGGGGTGAGCAGACGGTCGGCCCCGGTCCGCTCGCCGCGCAGGATGTTGGAGATGCCGATAAAGTCGGCCACGAACTCGGTACGGGGGGCGTCGTAGATGTCCATCGGCGTCCCCAGTTGCTCGATCTGCCCCTCGCGCATCAGGCAGATGCGGTCGGAGAGCGCCAGCGCCTCCTCCTGATCGTGGGTGACGAAGATGATTGTGGAGCCGGTTTCGCGGTGGATGCGCTTGATCTCGATCTGCATCTGTTCGCGCAGCTTGCGGTCGAGCGCGGAAAGCGACTCGTCCATCAGGATCAGCGAGGGTTCATAAACAAGACACCGTGCCAGCGCCACACGCTGCTGCTGGCCGCCCGACAGGTCGGAAGGGAAACGGCGGTCGAAGCCGGAGAGGCCGACCATCTCCAGCGCTGCCGAGACCTTCCGGCGGACCTCGGCGGCCTGCAGCCTGCGCATCTGCAGCGGGAAGGACACGTTCTCCGCCACCGTGAGATGGGGAAAAAGCGAATAGCTCTGGAAGACCACGCCGATGTCGCGTTTGCTGGCGGGGGCGTGGGTCATGTCGCGCCCGTCGATCAGGAGATGGCCATCCGTCGGTTCCACCAGCCCCGCGATGAGCTGAAGGAGCGTCGTCTTGCCGGAGCCGGAAGGGCCGAGCAGGGTCAGAAGCTCCCCCGCCTGCACCTTCAGATCCACGGGACGGAGCGCCTGCACATCTCCGTAGCTCTTGCCCAGCCCGCGGGCCTGCAGCTTTGGCGTGATCTGGGTGGCGCGGATCGGGGATTCGCTGGTCATCTCTCGCTCCCGTCGTGGCTGTCCTCTGGTGATGGGCGCGGGGGGCGACGGCGTAAATTAAGAAAACCGGCGGGTTTGGTTAGGGAAGTCCTATCCATCCGGCGTTTTTGGCGGAGAAAGCGGCGATAGGGCCCGCAAGGGGAGCAACGGCTCACCGCTCGCGACAGCGCCAAATGCTGCGCTGCCGCGAAATGAGCGCACCTGCCCGTTTTCGCGGCACTTCCGCAAGGGAAGCCTTCAGGCGCGGACCCGCCGTTCCATCAGCGGCGCGACCATTCCGGGAATATAGGAATCGGAGATATGCGTGCGGCAATGTTCCGCGAAAGCTTCGACCAGCCGAGATTTCCGCCGGCCCTTGAGCGTGGCAAGGCCGAGGATCATCGGCCGCGGCTCCCCCGCGATGCGGACGCGGACCACCTTCCGCCCGTCCATCGCGAGATCCGACCGGGGAAGGACATTGGCGAGCGTGTAGCCATAGCCGTTCGCGACCATCGTCCGCAGGATCTCCGGATAGGGGGAGCGGCCACCGATCACCGGGTCAAGTCCCGCCTGCAGGAAGATCGACAGGAAATATTCCCGGCTGGAGGGCAGGTCCAGCAGCAGAAGCGGCTCGCTTGCCAGTTCGCGCACCGTGATCGCGGGCAGGGTGGCGAAGGGATGCACCTCCCCCACCACCGCATGCAGCGGCAGGGAGGCGAGGGGCGTGAACTCGAAACCATCGGGAACCAGAAGGTCATAGGTGATGGCTATGTCCGATTCCCCGTCCACGAGCGCGCGGAGAAGCTGGTCGTGATCGCCGATCAGCGGTGCGATGGCGGTCGTCGGAAAGGCGCGCGTGAAGGAATGGCTGAGTTCGGGCAGCACCATGGAGGCAAGCGTCGCCATGCAGCCAAGGCTCAGCTGGCCGCGCACCATGTCTGTCGCCTCGGACGCGGCGGCGTAGAGTTGCTGGGCCTGCTCGACAAGCCGCTTCGCCTCCGCCAGCACCGCCCTCCCGGCCGGGGTGAGCGAAAGGCCCTGCGCATGGCGGCGGATGAAAAGCTGGGCGCCCAGCTCCTCCTCCAGATGCGCGATGGCGGTGGAAATGGAGGGCTGCGAGATGTTCACCCGCTCCGAGGCAAGGGTGATCGACCCGGTCTCGGCGGTGGCGATGAAATATTCGATCTGGCGAAGAGTGTAACGCATGGGGAATTATCGCCCTCGTACCGGCAAGCGCAACAGCGCGCGTCGGAAGCCGGGGTGAAGGCGGAGACGGCCCGGTTCTGCGGCTGTCGACGATGACGGCCACGGAAAAGCCTTCCGTAACGCCAGCAGGGGCGCCTCTGCACCACTCCCGTCCCCACGCGGCTCGTTTTTCCCATTGCCCCTGCGTTTCACTAGCCCTTGCGCCCCTTTCCCGTCGAAGCTGCGCGGAGCGCCTGCGGAAGGCAGCGCCGAAGGTGCCGCCTCGCTTTCCGCCAGGTACGCAATAGGCAAGTTGAATGGGTCTGCCCGCACGGGACAATGGCAGGGGCCTCCTCGGAGAAGCGGCTCGATAAGGTTACGATTGCCGGTGGAAATTCATGCCAGCGGTGGCACTGCAACACGGTCGCGTGGAAGGATAATGGCCGGGAGCGATGACTGCGCTTGGCTGCGGCGTCGCAAGCGCCAAGGGCCTGCTCACGCACTGAGGGGGCGCAGGTGGCGGAGGGCGGTGCCACGCCGCCAGGTGAACGCGCGGGTTGCGCATATCCAGGCGATTCTTGCCGATATGGCCGCGAACGAACACCCTCTGTTCCCAGGGAACGAAGGCCACAGATCGTTGCTGGGGGTCTGCTCGGGATAGGTGTCCCTGATGTTGAACGTGCGGATGCGCTTGTGCACCGGCCTTTAGGGCCTTTCAGGCGGTCCGCCGGGGCTCGGCGGGACGAGAATAGGCGGGTCGAAAAATCAGCTTTCGGCAGGCAACGCGCCGACGCGGCGAGCGATGTATCGGGCGAACTCGAAATTCGGCCGCTCCAGATGCGACAGATAGCCCGGCGCGCCGAAGCGGGAGGAGACGCCGCGGAACACGCGTTCGGTGCAGCCCCGGTCTTCCTCGTTCACCTCGTCAAGCAGGGTCTTCAACGCTGCGAAATGCGCCTCCGCCTCCGGGTCGGCCATGAATGCGGGGGAAAGGCCGCCGCCATAGAGGATCTTCACATGATCCGGCCCGTCGGGGTGCAGGCAGAGATACCAGAAATATCCCGGCGTCAGCGTGATGAGCAGCGCGGGATAGATGGCGAGCAGCCAGGTGATCCGCCGCTCATCTCCCTGCAGCCGTGTGTCCGACGGATGGGCAAGCGCCAGCGGCACCGAATCATTCTTGAGGATGAAATGGTGGTTGAAGGCGTCCGTCCCCTCAGGGCAAGTCATCTTCATCAGGTTTACCGAGCCGCCGATCGTGTCGGAATGGCAGACCGGGAGATGGTAGCTTTCCATGAAGTTCTCCGCCAGCACCTTCCAGTTGGTGTTCCAGCGGTGCTCCTCCCGAAAGGTCTCCACATAGGATCCCATGTCGAGATAGCCGACAAGCTTCTCCACATCCGCAAGCCGCTCGGCCGGGGCGGGCGCTTCCGGGTTGAGTGTGACGAGGATCCAGCCCAGCCATTCCTCACACCGGATCTGCGGAAGCGCGACATCGGTCTTGCAGAAGCTCTCGTTCAGTTCCATCGCAGGCGCGCCGCGCAGCGAGCCGTCAAGGTTGTAGGTCCAGGCGTGATAGGGGCAGACGATGGCACGGGTCCGACCGCGCCCCTCCAGCAGCGTGGACATCCGGTGGCGGCAGACGTTGGACATCGCGCGGAGCGTTCCCTCCCGGTCGCGCAGCACGATGATCGGCTCGCCCGCGATATCCATGGTCAGGTAGTCGCCCGGCTCCTTCAACGCGTCCGCCCGCCCGGCGCAGAGCCAGTCGCGGGCGAAGATCGTTTCCAGTTCCCGCGCGACGAACGCCTCCGACGTATAGACGGATTTCGGCATCGCGCGGGCGCTTTCAAAAGGCTGGCTCACGTTCTGGGCCAGCTCCTCGATGGGTCGGAGCGCGGGATCGTGCTGCGTCATGGGTGTCCGCCTTTCACAAAAGGGCCTGCCTTGATGCAAAGCCTACGCCGCCTGGGGGGAGCGAAGAATTATCAACTTCTACACCCCTGCTTAGGGTTTACCTAATCCTGGGTGGCGATCAACACGCCACCCCGCGCGGTACGCTTCCGATCATCGCCTCTCCGCGCTCCGCGCGGCGGATGTTTTCCGCGATCGTGCGCGCGGCGCTGCCTGCGCGGGTCTGGCTGGCGACATGCGGTGTGAGGATGACGCGGGGATGTGTCCAGAGCGGGTCGTCCGGGGGAAGCGGCTCCGGGTCCGTCACGTCGAGCACGGCCGCCGACAGATGCCCCTCGTTCAGCGCAGCGAGAAGCGCGCGCTGGTCGAGCTGGGGTCCGCGTCCGGCGTGGACAAGGCCGGCGCCTTCGGGAAGGGCTGCCAGAAGCTCCGCGTCGATGATGCCGCGGGTTTCCTCTGTCAGCGGCAGGAGACAGACGAGAATGTCGCTTTTGCTCACCATCTGCTTCAGGCCTGCCACCCCGGTGAAGGAGGCAACGCCCGGCACGTCCCGCGGTGTCCTGCTCCATCCTGCCAGGCGGAAGCCGAAGGGCCGAAGCCGTTCCGCAGCCGCGCTTCCCAGCTCTCCAAGGCCGAGGATACCCACCTGGCGTTCGGAGGGCAGCGGGTTCGGGAGTTGCCGCCACTGCCGCCGCGCCTTCTGCACCATGTAGGCAAGAAGGTCGCGATGGATGAGCAGCACCGAGAGGGTCACATAATCCGCCACCGATGCCGCCACCGCAGGATCCACGAGACGGACGAGCTCCGTCTGCTCGGGGAAGTCGTCCTGCCGGAACTGGTCGATCCCGGCGGAAAGCGAAAAGACGCAGCGCAATGCCGGCAGCAAGCGCCGCAGGCCGGCGGGCGCACGATAGGTGACGAGGTAGCGGACATCCTCGGCCGCCATGTCTCCGGGCATCACGCCTTCCGGCGCGGCCAGCACGCGACGGCCGGGAAATTCGCGGCGGAGGATTTCCGAGAGCGTGGCCACGCGCTCGGCATCCGCGCTGATGAGAATGGTCATCAGTCTGCGTAGTCCGGCTCTTCGCGGTCGAGGATCCGCTTCATCTCCTCGAAATGCGCGATGGAGAAATCGCGGATGCCTTCCCAGTCCAGCGCCGTGGCCTCCGCCACCTCGTCCGACAGCACCGAAAGCGGCTGACCGGTGGCATAGGCGGTGGTGAGGATCTGACAGGCCCGCTCCATCGTGTAGATATCGTCAAAGGCCACGCCGATAGTGTCGGAGGCGACGAGGATCCCGTGGTTGCCCATCATCAGCCGCGAATGATTGCCGAGCAGCCCCGCGAGCCGCGCGCCTTCCTCCACCGAGTCGGCCATGCCGCCGTAGTGCAGATCGACGGCCACCCGGTTGAAGTAGCGGGCGGTGTTCTGGTCGATGGGCAGGATCGCGGGATTTTGCAGGCAGGCGATGGTGGTGGCGTGGATCGGATGGAGATGCAGCACCACCCGCGCCGAAGGGTTGGACTTGTGGATCTGGCCGTGGATCGCCCAGGCCGTCGGGTCCACAAGGCCGCCTTCTGCCGTTGCGGGGTCGTCGGCATCGAGCAGGAGCAGGTCGCTGGCCCTGATGGTGGAGAAATGCTTCCATTTCGGGTTCAGCAGGAACTGGCGGCCGTCGGGAGAAACGGCGGCGCTGAAGTGGTTCGCGACGGCTTCGTGCATTCCCAAGCGTGCAATGATGCGGAAGGTCGCCGCAAGGTCGATGCGGAGCTGCCGTTCATCGGCCGATGTGATGTTGTCTTTCATGGGGGAGGTCCTGTTGGAGACGGCGGGCATCTGACGGCCCGCCTGAGGGAGAGGAGTTTATTCCGCAGCGAGGCTGGCGCCGGCCGTCGCATGGCGGTTCGGCGGGCGTTTCAGCCCAAGGTTCTCACGCAGCGTGGTGCCGGTGTAGTCGGTACGGAAAAGCCCACGACGCTGAAGCTCAGGCACGACTTTCGTCGTGAAGTCCGTCAGGGATTCCGGCAGCACCGGGAAGGCGATCATGAAGCCGTCGGAGGCGCCGGAGGCGACCCAGTCCTCCATCTGGTCGGCCACGTCGGCGCAGGTGCCGAAGAAGATCGCCTTGGATCGGTTGTACTTCCGCATCACCTCGCGGAGCGTCAGCCCCTGACGGATGAGGCCGACGATCTCGTCAAAATAGACCTGATGGAAGTTCGATTTCTCCGGGATACGATGCTCTGGAACGGGCTCGTCCAGCGGTAGGTCCGACAGGTCGGTCTCCAGATCGGTCTTCATGTACATCAGGCTGATGTCGGTGTGGACGAGGCTTTGCCAGTAGTCCCACTTGCGGCGGGCATCCTCCTCGTCCTCTCCAGGGACGATGGAAACGCCCGAGAGCACCTTGAGCTCGTCCCGGTCGCGGCCGAACTTCGCCATCCGGCCCTTCAGGTCTTCGTAGAACTGGATGGCCTGCGCCTTGTTGGCTCCGGTGCCGAACACCACCTCCGCCGTTTCGGCGGCAAGCTCCTTGCCTGCTTCCGAAGCGCCTGCCTGGAAGATCACCGGATGGCCCTGCGGCGGACGCGCCATGTTGAGCCCGCCATGCACCTTGAAGAACGGGCCCTCGTGATCGGTGACATGGAACTTCGCCGGATCGAACATCCGCACGCCGTCGCGGTCGTAGATGAAGGCGTCGTCCTCCCAGGTGTCCCAGAGGGAGGTGACGACCTTGAAGAATTCCTGCGCCTTCTCATAGCGGCGGTCATGCGGCGGCAGCTTGTCCAGACCGAAGTTGCGCGCCGCGAAATCATTGGCGGAGGTCACCACGTTCCAGGCCGCGCGCCCATGGCTGATATGGTCGAGCGAGGCGAAGAGCCGCGCCACGTTGTAGGGTTCGTAGAAGCTGGTGGAGGCCGTCGCGCCGAGGCCGATATGCGAGGTACAGCCCGCCAGCGCGGTCAGGAGCGTGATCGGCTCCAGCATGTTCATGTAGAGCGGCCCCCGCGTCCATGCGTCGAGCTTTTCCGTCCGTGCGGCGGGCGTATCGGCCAGGAAGAAGAAGTCGAGCTTGCCGTCCTCGGCCTTCCGCACGATGTCCTTGAAGTAATCGACATCGGTGGAGGCCCCGTCCGTCGCTCCCGGCACAAGCCAGGCGGAGGAATGGTAGCCGTTCGCTTCAAAAAGCCCGCCCAGAACCATCGGTTTCTTCGTCATATCGATTCCTTTCGCGGCGATACCGGATCGCGGAATGTAGACCAGCCGGCGTGACATGCCGGATGGTGGGAGCAGATGCCCGCCGCGAGCGTCAAGCCGGGCCTGCGGCATCCCGACGGGCCGCCCCCCGGCTCCTGCGCTGTCCTTTGCGGGCCTGGGATTACTCTCCGCGTGAGGGGCGACGGCTGTAAATTATGAAAATCGAGTGCGTGCCATAGGGACGGCCTAACCACGGGGAAGTGCCGGCGCTGGAAGCTTGACCAGAAGGGAGGGGCATGGCTCTATTCTGTTACCGATAAGTAAATGCGCGGTCCCATGTCGAAACCAGCCCTCTCCCCCTGGAGCCACTCCCGCCAGCGCTCGGGGGAGCGGAGCCGCAAGCAGGATGCCGTGCTCCGGACCGCCGCGCGGTTCTTCAACGAACGCGGCTACCATGCGACCTCGCTCGACGACGTGGCGGAGGCGTTGGGCGTGACGAAGCCCACGATCTATCGCTACTTCGCCAACAAGGACGAGATTTTGTTCGAATGCACCCGGCGCGGGCTGAACGCCATCGCGGCCTCCGCCCGGGATGCGGCGGTGGCGGGCGATCCCGCGCCGGAGCGGCTTCGCGCCATGCTGATGGCCTATGCGCGGATCATGCTGGACGATTTCGGCATCTGCGTCGCACGGACACAGGATCACCTGCTCTCCCCCGAAAGCCGCGCCTCTTTTCGAGCGTTGAAGCGGGAGATCGACCTGCTCATTCGTGCCGTGGTGGCGGAGGGCGCGGCGGAGGGGAGCCTCAGCACACCCGATCCGCGCCTTGCCACCTTTGCTTTCGCGGGGGCGCTGAACGGTCTTGGCGCCTGGTTCGACCCGGCGGGGCCGATAACCGCAGAGGAGGTCGCGACGCGGACCGTCGATAGTCTCATGCGGGGCGTCATGCCCGGGAAGGAAGTCGTGCAATGACACTGCCGAAAGCATTCGAGGGATTGCGCCTGCCCGCCATAGCCGCGCCGATGTTTCTGACCTCCGGCCCCGATCTGGTGGTGGAAGTGTGTCGCTCGGGCGTCGTGGGCACCTTTCCGGCGCTGAACCAGCGCAGCACCGACGGTTTCGTGGCCTGGCTTGAGGAGATAGCGACGCGTCTCGAAGCCTTTGACAGCCCGGCTCCCTATGGGGTGAACCTGATCGTCCATCGCTCCAACCCCCGCCTGCGTGCCGATCTGGAGGAGGTCGTCCGGCATCGTGTCCCGCTGGTCATCACCTCTCTCGGCGCGGTCGCGGATGTGGTGGACGCGGTGCATTCCTATGGCGGGCTGGTGTTTCACGATGTCATCAGCCGCCGCCATGCCGAAAAGGCGGCGGAGGCGGGTGTGGACGGAATCATCGCCGTCGCCGCAGGGGCCGGGGGACATGCGGGCCAGATCAGCCCCTTTGCGCTGGTGTCGGAGATCCGCTCCGTCTTTGGTGGCGCCATCGCGCTTTCCGGGGCTATGTCCACCGGTGCGCATATCGCCGCCGCGCGGGCGATGGGGGCGGACCTCGCCTATCTCGGCACCCGTTTCCTTGCCACGCGCGAGGCTATGGTGAGCCGCGCGCAGAAGGAGATGACTGTCGCGGCGCGCGCCGCGGATATCCTCTATACGCCGGCGATTTCCGGGGTGGGGGCGAATTTTCTGGCGCAGAGCGTCGTGGCGGCAGGCATGGACCCAGCAAACCTGCAAGGCCATGGCGAGCTCGACATGGGCAATGAGGCGAAGGTCTGGCGCGACGTCTGGTCCGCCGGTCAGGGCGTCGGTTCGCTAGGTGACATTCCCGGCGCCGCCGAACTCTGCGACCGGCTGGCCCAGGAATATAAAGAGGCCATCACAAAACTCGCGCATGACCCCTTTGCCGGATGGTGACGGCTACTCCAGCCGTTTCCAGCTCAAATACATGCCGATATCTCCCGGCATCCCGTCGGGCCAGTCGATGACCATCGTCTTGAGCTGAAAATCCGCTTCCTTCAGATGATCGCGCCAGATTTCGTAGAATTGGCGCGGGCGGCCGGTCAGGGTATCGGGCCAGTCCGGCTCCTCGTTGTTGATGGCGCGGCCGTGATCCGTGCAGAGCGCGTTCGGGAAGCGCAGCATGAGCACTTCCGTCTCTCCCCGCTCGGCGGCGGTCGTCAGACGCATCTTGAGATTGTCCACAACGTCATGGACCGTCTGGCGATCAAGCTTCAACGGCTCTGAAAGCTGGGCGATCAACTCGTCGCGGGCCTTGTTCGCCTCTGTCCGGGTGGCGCTGTCATCCGCATTCAAGGCGGCGCGGCGGCGATCCATATAGGATTGGAGATCTTCCGCCGTCATGAAGCTCTCATCTCCCAGATGGGTCGTTTCGGCGGGTTTGTCCTCATTCGCAGGCATGATGTCATCCTGATCCGACGGGTGCTGTAAAAGGCAATGTGAAGCAGGATCGGGGCGCGTCAACCACCAGCGTTTAACAGGGGCACCGCGGCGATCAGGGCGCGCAGCGTGTCAGAGGTCGGGGTGGCCAGCACTTCCTCCGTCTCTCCCATCTCGACGATCCGGCCTTGGTCCATGACCGCAAGCCTGTGGGATATCGCCCGCACAACCGCGATGTCATGCGAGATGAAAAGGTATGAAACCCCCGTTTCCCGCTGCAGATCGACCAGAAGCCGCAGGATTCGCCCCCGGATGGAGATGTCGAGCGCCGATACCGCCTCGTCCAGCACGATGAGACGCGGCTCCGTCGCGATGGCGCGGGCGATGGCCACGCGCTGCCGTTGCCCGCCGGACAGCGCATGGATGGGCCGCGCCGCCAGATCGGGAGAAAGCCCCGTCCGCGCCAGAAGCGCAGCAACGCGGGCGGGACGCTCCACCGCGGGAAGCGCTGTCTGAAGCCGCAGGGCATCGGCAATCGCCGAGCCTGCCGTGGCGCGAGGGTTGAAGGCGGCGAGCGGATCCTGAAAGACAAGCTGCATCCACCCGCGCCGCTGACGGAGCGCCTTGCCTCTCAGCGCCAGCCAGTCCTCCCCGAGCAGCGCGATGCGGCCCGTATCGGGCCTGACGAGCCTTAGAAGCACCCGCCCGAGCGTGGTCTTGCCGCAGCCGGAGGGGCCGACAAGGCCCAGCGTCTCCCCCGCAGCAACGGTCAACGACACGTCCTTCAACGCGGGCGTGCTCCGGCCCGGATAGGTGAGCGACAGCCCCTCCGCCGCAAGCAGCACCGGTGGCATGGTCAGGACGGATGGCGTCATGGCCGCGCCGATACCAGCCGGGGGCTATCGAGGCCCAGATGCGCGGCCAGCAGGCGGGCGGTATAGGGCAACGGCGCGGCCATCACCTCCGCCGCCGGTCCCACCTGTATCAGACGGCCGGCCTCCAGTACCGCGATCCGGTCGGCAAGCCCGGCGGCAAGGGCGATGTCATGGGTGATGAAGAGCAGCGTCATTCCGGAGTCGGGCGCAGTCAACGACCGCAGCAGCGCCACGATCCGCGCCTGAACGATGGTATCCAGCGCGCTTGTCGCCTCGTCCGCGATGAGCACATGGGGGTCAGCCGCAATGGCGGTGGCGATCGCGATCCGCTGCAACTGGCCGCCCGAGAACTGATGGGGAAACCGACGGAGCGCGGCCGATGGCTCCGGTATGCCCACGCGGGCGAGCAGTGCCGCCGCCTGGAGGCGCGCGGCTTCGGGTGACAGTTTCAGGTGATGGCGAAGCACTTCCACCATCTGGTTTCCAATGGAGAGCACGGGATCGAAGCTCGCAGCTGGCTGTTGAAAGACGAACCCGTAATCCCGCCCCGGTCGGACCGGGCCGGAGGTCCAGCGGATCTGCCCCGTCACCCGCGCAGAAACGGGCAGCAATCCTGCGAGCGCCAGCGCCAGCGTGGATTTCCCTGAGCCACTTTCCCCGATCAGCGCCAGCCGCTCCCCCGTCCGCAGGTCAAGGTCCACCCCATGCAGCACCGGCATCCCGTCATAGGCGACGCTCAGCCCCTGAAGCGAAGCGAGCACGCTCAACCCTGCCGCTCCCGGCGGGAGAGCGTCTCCACCAGCGCCTCGGACAGCAGATACACCCCGACGACAGTCAGCATGAGCGCGACCCCCGGCAGGATGGAAAGCCAGGGGGCGGAGCGGAGCACGGCCCGCCCTTCCGCGATCATCCCGCCCCATGTCACCACATTCGGATCGCCGAGGCCGAGAAATGACAGCGCCGCTTCGGTCAGGATCGCGCCCGCGGTGATGACGGAGGACAGGGCCAGAACCGGCGGGAGGGCGAGCGGCAGCACCTCCCTGAAGGCGATCTCCAGTGGATGCATCCCCAGAACCCGCGCGGCCGAAACGAAATCGCGGGAGCGGATGGACAGCACTTCCGCCCGCGCAACCCGCGCGGGGGCCGTCCATGCGCCAAGCGCGATGGCCAGAACCACGACGGCGACCGAAGGCCCCGCGACGGAGACGAAGGCCAGCGCCAGCAGGAATCCCGGCACGATCTGAAAGGCATCGACGACGCGCATCAGCACCTCGTCGCCGATCCCGCCCGCGAAACCGGCGAGCGTGCCCACCAAGGCGCCCAGCGTGACGGCGACCGCAGCCGCAGTCACACCGACGAGCAGCGATGTCCGCGCCCCATGCGCCAGCCCTGCCGCGATGTCCCGCCCCAGCCTGTCGGTGCCGAGGGGGTGTGTTGCGTCGGTGAAGGGAGGCAGCAGCGGCGCCCCGGCAATGCGCAGCGGATCGCCGGGATAGAGCACCGGCGCCAGCAGGGCGAGCACGATCACTGTCCCGAGCAGGATCAGCCCGGCCCGCCCGCCCGACGCCAAAAGAAACCGCCTCATTCACCGCTCCCGATACGCGGATCGAGCCAGGCATAGGCCATGTCCACCAGCAGGTTGGCCAGCAACACCGCCACAGCCGAGGTCAGGATGACCCCCGCCAGAAGCGGTGCATCACGACCCGCGACCGCCTCCTGCGCCAGTCGCCCGAAGCCAGGGATGGCAAAGACGCTCTCGATCACGACCGAGCCGCCCAGCATCGCCCCCGCCTGATAGCCCAGCATGGTGATGAGCGGCAGGAGGGCGTTCCGTGCGACATGACCCACGACGATGCTCTGCCTCGGAAGCCCGCGGGCGCGGAGCGCGGTGACGAAATCCTGTCGCCAGACCTCGGCCATTCCCGCGCGCATGAGGCGCAGGAAAAGGGCCAGATATATGACCCCGAGCGCCGTCACCGGCAGCACCAGATGCTCTGCGATATCCGCCGCCCGCGACAGCCCCGTCCGCCCCGAGGCGATCGTCTCCAGCCCCGAGACCGGCAACCAGCGCAGATTGACGGCGAACACCGTGACCAGCACCAGCCCCAGCCAGAACCCCGGGACGGCATAAAGCGCGAGCGAGCCGGACGACAGAAGCCTGTCGGCCAGCGAGCCGGGCCGCGCCCCCGCGACGATGCCCAGGAGGGAACCCAGTGTGAAGGCCAGTGCCGTAGCGCTCCCCATCAGAAGAAGCGTGGTCGGGAGCCGCTCTCCGATCAGCGCGGCGATGGGCCGGTCGAAAGCCACCGAGTGCCCCATATCCCCGTGGGCAAGCGCAGCGAGATAGGCGCCGAGACGCTCTGCCCCCGAGATGTTCAGCCCGTAGCGTGCGCGCATCTCTGCCCCGAGTGCCGCATCACCGCCGCCGATGCCCGCCAGATAGGCGTCCACCGCATCGCCGGGCGCGGCCTCCAGCATCACGAAGGTGCCCAGCACCACGATGAGCAGCACCGGAATCGCGGTCAGCGCCCGACGACGCAGGAGGCGGAGGAGGCGGGCCATTTGCCGTCAGGGCATGAGCGCGGTATCCGCCCAGCCGGAGACGGCCCAGCGGGGCGTGTTGGCGATATTCTCCAGCCGGTCGCTCGCAACGCTGGTGAAGCTCCACTCCGCCACGTTGATGAGCGGCAGGTCCGCGGCGACGTCGCGCTGGAACGCCTTGTAGAGTGCGACCCGCTTCGCCGTGTCGAGCGTCACGGCCGCCTCGTCGATGAGCGCGTCGAGCGACGGGTTCGCGTAGCCCCCCTGGTTGGAGAAGGGCACGCCGTCCGGCACGCCCGACCGCACGAGGATGGTGGTGGAGATCGCCGGATCCCCGCGGAAGACCGGCGGCGCGATGGCAAGGTCGAAGGCATGGTCGGTATAGACCGCCTTCTGATGCGCGGCGGAATCATTGTTCACCACCCGCGCGGCGATCCCGACCACGGCCAGCGCCTGCCGCAGATAGTCGCCGAACTGCCGGGTTTCGTTGAAATAGGGCGCGGGCAGCAGGTTCAGGCTGAACCGGGCGCCATCGGCGGCCCTGGGATAGCCCGCCTCGTCCAGCAGTGCTTCCGCCCTTGCCGGATCGAAGTCGTAGGCGGGCACGTCCGGCGTATAGAACTCCGTCGCGTTCTGCGGCACCGGCCCGGTGGCGGCTGTGGCGTAGCCAAGGAAGATCGTGTTCACCACGAAGGATTTGTCGATCGCATGGGCGATGGCCTGCCTGACCCTCAGATCCGCCAGCTCCTTGCGGCGATGGTTGATCTCCACGACCAGCTGATACGTCAGTGCCTCATAGCCCTGGGTGATGACACGAAGCCCCGGCACCTTGCCGATCCGTGAAAGATCGGCGAGCGGCACGGCGGAGAAAGCGGCAAGCTGGATATCCCCCGCCTCCAGCGCGGCGGCGGCAGAGGCGCGGTCGGGCAGCACCTGAAACACGATCTCGTCCAGCAGCGGCTTGCCCCTGTCCCAGTAGTCGGGGTTCTTCCTGAGCAGGTAGTATTGCCCCGGACGGTGATCCGCGAAGACGAAGGGCCCGGTTCCGACCGGTCGCACATTCGCCGTATTGTCCGGGATCGGCCCGTCTTCGTAGATATGTCTGGGCACGACGCTCGAAACCACCGGCAGGGCATTGCGGATAAGCTGAAGCGGGGTGGGCGCCGAGAACCGGAAAATCGCTGTATGGGCGTCCGGCGTATCCACGGCGGCAAGATTGGCGAAAACCGATCGTCCGAGGTTCTGGAGCGGCTTCCAGATCTGCATGGCGGAGAAGGCGACATCGGCAGAGGTGAACGGCGCGCCGTCATGCCATTTCACACCCTCCCTCAGCCGGAACGTGACGGTCAGGCCGTCGTCCGACCCTTCCCAGCCCGTCGCCAGCAGCGGGCGGAGGCCGTCGGGGGCGGAATAATCCGCCTCCGCCAGCGCCTCCACGACTTTGCTTGCGACGAAGAAAACACCGTTCGAGGCGACGATGGCGGGGTTGAGGTTCCTCGGCTCCGAATCCGCCGCCACGGTCAGGCGCCCGCCCTCCGCCGCCCATGACAGGCGCGGAAGCGCGGTGGAGGCCAGAAGCAGGGCGATCCCCTGAAGCACGACGCGGCGGGTGGGCAGGAAGGGCATTCTCGGCCTCCGGGACTGGACAGGCCCGACAATACTCCCCTGCCGCGCGTTCTCAAGCGTCAGTCAGACAAGGAGATATGCGTTTTACACCTCTGTGGGAGAATGGCGTTTCACCCTGCCGTGCAGGCGACGGAGGGTTTGCTGTCGTCCAGCGTATCGCTGAACACCGCCTCGTCGCCCTTGGTGAACCATTGGTAGCGGTTTCCGGTGTACCTCACACCCGATCCGGAAACGACGCTCACCAAGATGAAGGGCTCACCGTCTATCGTCATGATGGCGAGCGAATTCGGCCCCGCATTGACATACTGGACCGTCCGCGTCGTGCCGTTCGCGCAGCTGTACTGCTGCTTCGTCTGGGTGCTGCTGACGCCGGGGAGAGTGATTGTCGTATCGCCGGCCGCCATCCCCTGGGCGGGAAGGAGGAGCGACAGCGTTGCTGCGCAAAGGATTTTCTGCATGGTGCTCTCCATATTGTCTTGCGTGACAGGTAGTGTGAGGCGCCGTTCCGGCCACCCGCGCATGAAAGCTGTCGTATCTTTTACGTTGGTTTTACGCCTGCGTGCCAAAGCTGTTCCTGTCGCTGATGGCGGCGGGGGTCGGTGCGGTTTGACGATGGGATATTTTTCAGAACCAGTGCCTTTTTCATGTGTTGCGGGGGGAAATCGCTTTGCCGTCAACGGTCGCTTGCGGCCGCCGGGCAACGATCTCAATTTCGCGCTCATCGGCACACCGCGCCGGTCCTTCTCAGAGCATGGGCAGGAGCCCGACGACCCGGCCTTCTTGTCGCTGATCGCCACGGCGGATTTCGGGCCGTTTCGGGCCACGGGTCTCCGCCCGGCCCTCAAGGTGCTCACCCGCGTGATGGAGGAGGTCGCCTTCCACAACGCCGACCTGCATCGCCGCCTCTCCACATCCGCGATGCTCTGCTGCCGGATGGCGCGCGGGGACAGGGGGGTGTCCAACCATAGCTGGGGTATCGCCATCGACCTGAAGATCGACGGTATCGGAGACACGCGCGGCGACGATTGTGTTCAGCGCGGACTGCTGGAGATCGCGCCCATCTTTGCCCGTCACATGTTCTACTGGGGCGCGGCCTTTCAGATGGAAGAGGCGATGCATTTCGAAGCTTCCGAACAGCTCGTCCGCCTCTGGGCCGCGCGGGGAGAGCTTGCATCCTCCTCCGGCGGGTTGGGCGGCGGGGGTGCCGCAGATGATGCCCGGTACAGGGCCGATCGCTTCATCGAGACGCGCGCGCGGTTTACGGGTTGAGTTGTCGCGTCGCCAATAAAAAGGTGTAGAATGAACTGCATGGACTGCTCTCGCGCCCGCCCGGGCCAGACGATGAGGTGAGTGAGATCATGTCGCCCTTTCTACCCGACAGTCTGACAGGCATTGCCAGCGATTTTCACGATGCGACCAACCGGAACCTGCTGGAGCGGTGGCAACCGCTGTGCGACTGGCTAGATACACGGCTCCGCGACGGCTTCGATCCGGCCTGCAAGGTGAATGCTGTGCGGATTGGTGCGCGGGCGCTCGCGCATGACCGGCGGGGGCGGATGCTTTCGGGGGTCAATCTCGCTTCGCTCGACCCTCTGAACATCTCCACCCATCCCAGGGTGCTGGCGGCGACGCAGGACGCTGCGGCGCGCTTCGGCATTCATTCCGGCGGGTCTGCGGCCATGATGGGTCTCACATCGCTCGTCGTCACGTTGGAGCAGCGGATGGCGACCTTTCTGTCCATGCGGGATGCGGTGGTGTTCCCGACGGGGGCGGATGCGCTTCATGCGCTCTTCCGTACCCTCGTGCAGCCGGGAGACCATATCATCCTCGACAGCCTTGCGGCTCCCGGCCTCCGCGACCTGGCGGAGATCGCGACCCGCAAGGTGCATCTGGCGCATCACCTCTCCCCTGCCTCGGTCCTCGAGCATCTTGAGAAGATCCGGGCGCAGGAACCTGATGCGGGTATCCTGGTGATGATGGAGGCCATGTCCTATGCGGACTGCCAGTCGCCGGATCTTGTCACCCTGCGCGAGATGTGCCGCCTGCATGAAGCGACATTGCTCGTCGATACGGCGCTCGATCTCGGCTCCACCGGCCCGGGCGGGCGTGGGGTGCTGGGCCGGCAGGGGGTGCTGGGCGAGGTTGACCTGGTCAGCGGAACCTTTGCGCGCGCCTTCGCCTCAAATGGCGGTTTCCTTGCCTGCAACCATCCAGCGCTACGGGCCGCGATCGTCCAGAGCAGCCTTATCCACTGGAGCAGTTCGGCGATCTCACCGCTTCAGGCGGCAGCGATCCTCGCCGCATTGGACCTTATCGACGGTATGGAGGGAGACTGGCGGCGGCGCTGCCTGCTGCGGAACTGCCGGGCTTTCCGGCAGGGGCTCACCAAACAGGGCTACAACGTGCTGGGCGAGCCGGGGAGCGCCATTCCCGTCCTGCTCGGTGCCGCCGCCGTGGCGCGCCGGATGACGGCGGAGGTGTTGTATAATGGCGCGGTTGTGAACCTTCTGGAATATCCCATCGTTCCGCAGGGCGGGGCCCGCTGGATACTGCACCCGATGGCCGATCACAGCGCGGAGGATGTGGATACCTTCCTCGCGCTTACCGAACGGGCCCGCCGGTTTGCCGCCTGAGCCGCTACAATCCGGCGCGGGCCAGATCCGCCGCGATGGTGTCATGGTTGGACGGGTCTCGAAAGAAGGCCCGCGACCGCCAGTTCGCGGCGGTAAACCCCGGCTGCAGGCTGCGGATCCGCTCCGCCACCTGACGGGCCTCCCCCATCCTGTCAGCCCGGATAAGATGCACAGTCTTGCAGATATGGGCGCGGATATTGCCGGGATCGCCTTCCAGAACCTCATCGATCTGCGGGCCGACGCCGTTCCGCCCGAGCATCAGACAGTCAAGGATCAGATTGGTGCGGATCCAGACGGGCGGATGCGGGGTGAGGGTGAGGGCGTGGCGGTAGAGGTCGATGGAATGCGCAAGATCGCCGCAATAGCCGAAGATCGCGGCGAGGTAGGAGAGCATCTCCGGGCTTTCCGGCGATTCCGCGACAACGGCGGTCATCCGCGCAAGCGCATCCTCGAAATGACCCTGCGAACAGAGCCAGAAGGCGTGAAGCGCACGTCCGTGCAAATGGCTCGGCGACAGGACGAAGATCTCGGCCACGATGCGGGCGACACCCTCTTCGGCATCACGCGGGTTATCATGCCAGCCAAGTCGCAGGCCATCGAGCAGACAAAAGCCCAGCGACACGCGTGCCTGCAGGAACGAGGGGTCGATGGCGATGGCCTGACGGTAGAATTCCATTGCCCGCGCCAGCGCTGTCCGGCTGACGGAGTTTTCCTGCACCCGGCCCTTCTGAAACAGCTCCCAGGCGCGGATATCGGTTTCGGACCCGGCCCAGTACTCTGCCCAGCGACCATCCGACAGAGCCGTCTGAATCGCTTCCACGATGCGTCGCGACAGGCGCTCCTGTGCGCCGAAACTCAGGGCGCGAAGGTCGAAGCGGTCATTCCAGACGATTGATCCACCATGCGCGGCCACGATACGTGCGTTGAGGCGGATGAGCTCCCCCTCCATGCGCAAGCTGCCCTGAAGGAGATAGTCGACATCCTCTCCGGCAAGGCTTGGGTCGATGATCCGATAAGTTCCCACCACCGCGCCGATGACCGTGGACAGCTCCTCGCGCAGGCCGCTGGCGAGATAGGAAAGCTGCGCATCCCCCCCGATCACCGCGAAAGGTTCGATGGCAAGATGCGGAAACAAGGTCCGCGCCGCCAACTGCGGCGGCTCGGGCCCTTGCGGCACTGCCTGCGGCGGGGCGGTCAGTACAGCGTGCCCGTCGAGCTTGCCGTACCAATGGGCCCGCTCCTCGCTCAGCCATGTCTCGAACTCCGGATCGGGGAGATCCATCCCTTCCAGCAGATCGAGATGCGGCGCGGGAACAGAGACGAAGGCATCCACCCGCAGCGCCTCCAGATGGAGGACGACATCATCACCGGGGGTGGAGATGATCTCCAGCCCGTAACGGACAAGGTGATGGCGGAGTGCGCTCAACTCCTGCCGCAGGCTGGCACGGCCCTTCGCCGGATCGCGGTCACTCCAGAGCCGATCCTGCAACCACCCGCGGGTCCGCCGCCCGCCGGGGGCGAGCGCCAGCATCGCGAGAAGCGCCTTCGCTCTCTTCCCTGGCGGGGTCGCATCCTGTCCGTCCGGTGCGGTCAGTCGGAAGGCACCAAAGACACTGATGCCAGCCATCCCGATGGCGATACGGCTGCGGGGGCCGACAGTGTGGCTCGCGGGCAGCATCCGGGCGGCGCTCTATCCCGCGCAGCCACAGATCGTGACGAAGCCGATCGCCTCCTCCGCGATGCCGGAAAGCCCTGTGTCGCGGTCGATCCGCCCCTTGCCGGTGAAGTCTGGAACGGCGACATTGACGATCCGCATCGTCTTGCCGCCCTCCGACACCGTCCGGTCGAAATGCAGCACGAGGTGGACACCATCCTCGACAGGCCCGTCATCCCCGGTCTTGAGCAGGGTGGGCGGGCCATCGACGAAACGTTCGTCGAAAAGAGCCTTGAACCTTTCCGACAGCTCTACGCCCCGGTCGGGCGAAAAACGCTGTTCCGGCGTGTCTCGACGGACGGCCTCGGCCATCTCAAGCAGAGCCGCGCCGACCGATCTGTAGCTTTCACCGGTTTTCAGTTTGAGACGTGCCATTCCATACCCTCCCCGGGGCAATGCATATGGATTGAATCACAGTCTCGCGATAATCCTGTGAAGAACGACGGTTTGCAACCGGAAGCATGATGGAAAAACACCTTGCTCGCGCCTGTTCGGGCGATTTGCTTTCGGCGCCGCATTTTCCCGCTCTGCCGCCCGACTGGCCGTTCCACATTGCGGTGGTTGCCTTGGCGTTACCCGCAGGTTGCGCGCCCCCTGAAGGGCTGGCGGCTCGCGTGGCGTCCGGCGCGGGGGCGACTCGCGCGGAGGCGGCGTTCCGGGCGCTGATGGAGGGGGCGGAGCGATATGCGCTGCAATATTCCGGCGCAAGGCCCACCCGTCTCATGCCCTTCGCCACAGCCGGCGGCGTTATGGTGGATGAACCGATCACGCGGTTGACGCTCGGCGCACCGGGGGGTGGGGGCGTTACCTCCCGCGGGGCGGCGGCGGGCGACGGTCTTGGGGATGCCGGTGATCGCGCCTGCCTGGAGACGCTGGAGCACCTCGCCCTCGCGCGGCTGGCCGAAGGGGACGGCTCCGCGTTTCATCGCGTCGATCTGCCGGAACTGGCGCGCTACCGCAGCTACCTCGATGGGCAGCTTCGCGGCCTGTCGCTCTGGATGGCGGGAGGGCCGCAGCACGTCGTGGCAATCGCCTGCACAGCGGACCGCAACAACGGCCGCCCCACCATCGGTTCCGCCGCTGGACAGGAGCCATGCCAGACGGCCATCCGTGCGGTGGAGGAGGCAATGTTTCTCTGGCGCAACATGGTGGAGATGGAGCGGCGCGGCGCACCGGTGCCCCCTGGCCCGGCCGGTGAGGCGGCGCGGCTTTACCGGGGGGCAGTCCCGGCTCCCGGCTGGCTCGACGCGCTGACTGCAAGGAGCGGAGAGGGGCGGGCAGCGCCGCTGCCCCTGATGGGCCCTGCCCCCCTTCTCGAGACGGTGGCCCGCGTCGCAGGCCAGAGAGCGCGGCTCTTCGACATGACCGTGCCCGTGCTGCCCGTTCCTGTCGCGCGGGTGCTTCTGGGCTAGAGTTCCACCGGGGATGCAACCGGCGCGCCTGCTCTGCGTTGGCTCATGGCTAAAGAGGACGGAAACGGAATGCAGGCGAAGGCCATCGGCGTCGTGGCGAATGCGGGATCGGGACGGAACTCGCGCGAGAAGGAGGCGGTAGAGCACGCGATGGAGGTCTTCGGCCCCACCGCGCGCTTGGTCTATTGGGACCCGGAAACCGACCGCATGGCCGATCTCATTGATGAGCTGGAGGGCGAGGGGCGCGATCTGATCGTGGCCGCTGGCGGCGATGGCACGATCATGGCCGTCGCCTCCGAGATGCGGGACCGCAAGGCCGCGATGGGGGTATTGCCGCTCGGCACGTTCAACTTCTTCGCGCGCGGGCTGGGATTGCCGCAGGAGCCGCAGGAGGCGGCGGAGGCGATACTTGCCGGCCGGGCGGAAAAGATGTCGCTCGCCACTGTGAACGGACAGGTGTTCCTGAACAATGCGAGCCTTGGCATTTATCCATCCATCTTGAAGCAGCGCGAGGATGTATACGAGCGTTGGGGGAGATACCGGCTGCTGGCCCACTGGTCGGTCATCAAGACCTTTCTGGGCTTTCAGCGGCCCATGCGACTGTCCATTCTCGCGGATGGGGAGCGGAGGGACTTCCGTACGCCGCTGCTGTTCGTCGCCCGCTCCGCTTATCAGATAGAGCGCTATGGTCTGGAAGGGACGGAGGCGATCAACGGCGACCGCTTCGCCATGTATGTGGCCAAGGCGGAGGGGCGCGCCGGATTGTTCCGTCTGGCCTGGCGGCTGGTGAGCAAGCGGCTGCAGGTTGGTCGGGATGTGACGCTCATCGACGCGGCGGAGATAGAGGTGGAGCTGCCGCAGAAGAATCCTCTCGTCGCCTTCGACGGTGAGAAGGCAAGGATGCGCGCCCCCCTGCGCTTCGAGATCCTGAAGGATGCGATCAGCGTGGTCACACCCAGCCCGGAAGATCAGGTGTCCGCATGAGCCGCATAGTCCATCTCTCCGACCTGCATTTCGGCCGGACAGACCCCGCCCTGTTCGCCCCGCTGGTGGAAGCGGTGAATGGCCTGAAACCCGACCTTACGGTAATCTCCGGCGATTTCACCCAGCGCGCCCGCGTGTGGCAGTTCGAGGAGGCGCGTGCCTTCCTGAACCGCTTGTCCGGGCCGGTGCTCTCGGTTCCCGGCAACCATGACACGCCGCTCGACAATCCCTTCATGCGGTTCCTGATGCCGTGGAAGCGCTACCGCCGTTTCATCAGCCGGGAGCTGGAGCCGGAGTTCCGCAGCGACGATATGGCGGTGGTGGGCGTCAACACGGTGAACCGTTTCGCGTGGCAGCAGGGCAGAATGCCCAAACACGCGTTGAGCCGCGCGAAAAAGGCCTTTGTCGAGGCGGGCGATGCAGCGCGTATCGTTGTGCTCCACCACCCGCTCGAACAGCTTCCGGGGGCGCGTAAACCGGTGATGCGGGGGGCGTCAAAAGCCGTCGAGGGCTTTGCCGAAGCAGGGGCGGATATCGTGCTGTCGGGGCATATCCACAATACCCACATCGCTCCGTTCACCAATTATCCGCATGTGCTTTTCGTCCAGGCGGGGACAGTCCTGTCCACCCGCCTGCGCGGGGAGAAGAACAGCTTCAACCTGATCGACATCGACCGCGACCGGGTGGAGATCGCCGCCCTTGCCGTGGACGAGGCGGGCCGCTTCGCCTACACGCCGCCCCATGTCTTTCGGAAAGGCGGGGAAGGCTGGATCGCGGCGGGAACCGGCACTTCCGTCGCAGCTTCCATTGCGGAAGCATCTTCTGACTCCGCTTTGCAGGGCGAGCCGGTCCTGGCGCCACCGGAGGGAGAACTGGCCCCAATGACAGGGCAAACCGGGGAACCGGGCCGCTCAGACATGGATGAAACAATCAACCTCACGCCGCCCAGCCCACGCGCGGCCCGCGGCGGATAGCGTGACCCGCGGGGATACAGTTACGCCACCCCTGCAATTGAGGCTGGCGGGAGAGACCGATGGGCCTTGTCACCCCACCCTACACACGCGGCACGTGGCATATAGCTTCGCCCGGGCGCGAGGACGGGGGCATTCCCCCGCGCGCGACATGTGGGCAGTTGGAGGACAGCCTCAAGTCTCTGGATGGGGGCCCTCCCCGCGCGCGCGACATGTGGGACATGGGATAATAAACACCGCAAGCACAAGCGGGCGCTCCCCGCGCGCGCGACATGTGGGACATAGCTTATAACACCCCGGGCGGTGATGATGGGCGCTCCCCGCGCGCGCGACATGTGGGCCTGTGCCGCATGTCACGACCAGTTGGATCGCGGACACTCCCCGCGCGCGTGACATGTGGTCGCTAGAAATGCCTCCCCGCTGGATGAACGAGGTCAGTCCCCCGCGCGGGACGTATGGCGAGCGCGCATCGCTGATCGGGCGCACGACGCGGCCGGTAACTCCCCTCGCGCACGACATGTGGCGAGCGGCTGTCCAGCGTGGATTTCGTCATGACTGCCATCGCTACGCGCGCGGTATCGGGGTACCCTCCAGACAGACCGCCGTTCTGCTACCCCGACGCGCGGTATCGGGACAGGGAGGAGGTCGGCGGCTTCGATGGCGCCAGCGCCTCCCCTGCGCGTGGTGTATCCCGGGGCGAGGAAGTTCCTCTCTGGTCAGCATCTCCTTCCACCTCAACCGCGTGGTACGGGACTTCGTCGCGATGCGGCTGGCGATTTCACAAGTGTCCGGCGCGCGGAACTGGATGTTGCGGCATGGCAGTGTGCCTCCCGGCAACCGCCCCGATGCCACTCTCGGGGACAGGGGAGCCCAGCTGTGTTCTTGCGCTGCAGGACACGCCGGTTTGACAATTTGCGTCTGCCGCGTCCGGCGCCAATAGGTTAGGCAGGGAGCCACCGCTTCCCTCAGGAGCCACCATCCCACACCCGCCGAGGGGCCAGACAAGACAGAAAGGACAGCGCATGTCGCGACCCGCCTCCCCTTCGCTCGACCTTGGTGTCATCGGAAACTGCTCCTCGGCAGCGCTTGTCGACAGAGAGGCGTCCATCGTCTGGATGTGCGCCCCGCGCCTCGACGGAGATCCGGTATTCTGCCGCCTGCTGGACCGGGAGGAGGCAGAAGGAGGAGACTGGTCGATCCGTCTGGTGGATCAGGCAGGCTCCACCCAGCGCTACCGACGCAACACCGCGATCATCGAGACCGAACTGGTCGATGGCCAGGGCAACCGCCTTCGCGTCACGGATTTCTGTCCCCGCTTTCAGGCGCATGGCCGGATGTTCCGCGGGCAGACGGTTGTGCGGCTGGTGGAGCCGGTTGCGGGGTCGCCCCGGATGCAGATGCTGGTCCGGCCCCGTCACGACTATGGCAATGCCCGGCCGGAGACCACGCGGGGCACGAACCATCTCCGCTTCCTCTTGGGGGAGCAGGTGCTGCGGCTGACCACCGATGCGCCGGTGGAATACATCGCGCATGAGACGCCGTTCATCGTGGACAGGCCCTATGCCTTCCTGCTCGGCCCGGACGAGCGGCTGACGGATTCGCCGCGTTCCATCGCGCGCTCCTTCCTGCGGGAGACGGAGCGATATTGGCTGGAATGGGTGCGCAGCCTTTCGATCCCCCCGGATTATCAGGATGTCGTCATCCGATCCGCCATCACGCTGAAACTCTGCTCGACGGAGGAAACGGGGGCGATCGTCGCGGCGCTGACCACCTCCATCCCGGAATATGGCGACAGCGGGCGGAACTGGGATTACCGCTTCTGCTGGCTGAGGGATTCCTATTTCACCGTCAAGGCGCTGAACAGCCTGTCGGCCACCCGCACGATGGAGGACTATCTCTCCTACGTCTCCAACATCGCGATGGGATCCGAGGGCGGGTACCTTCAGCCGCTCTTCGGTCTCGGGCTGGAGCGGGAGGTGGACGAGCATATCGTGCCCTCGCTTCCCGGCTATCGCGGGCATGGCCCGGTGCGGCGGGGCAATGCCGCCTATACCCAGATCCAGAACGACGGCTACGGTTCCGTCATCCTGTCGATCATCCAGTGCTTCTTCGACGAACGCCTCCCCGTGATGGGGGGAGAGGCGCTGTTCCGCCAGCTGGAGGTTCTGGGCGCGCAGGCGGAGAGCCGCTGGAACCAGCCCGACGCCGGCATCTGGGAATTCCGCACGCGGAACGGGGTGCATACCCATTCTTCCATGATGTGCTGGGCGGCGTGCGACCGGCTGGCGCGGATCGCGGCGCGGCTCGGCCTGACGGAGCGGGCCACCTACTGGCGCAAGGTGGCTGACCACATCCGGGAGGGGGTGCTGAGCCGGGCATGGAACGCCGAGCTGGGGAGCTTCGTGGCGACCTTCGGAGGCGGCGATCTGGATGCGAGCCTGCTGCTCATGCCGGAAATCGGCATTCTGGAGGCATCCGACCCACGCTTCCTCTCCACCCTCGCGGCCTGCGAGAAGTGGCTCCGCTTCGGCAACCACCTCTATCGCTACCGCGCGCCGGACGATTTCGGTGAGCCGGAGACAGCCTTCACGGCCTGCACCTTCTGGCTCATAGATGCGCTGATCCGGGTAGGCCGGCGGGAGGAAGCGCGGGAAATCTTCCTCGACATCCTGTCGCACCGCAATCCGATGGGGCTGTTGTCCGAAGGGGTGCATGTGGAGAGCGGGGAGCTGTGGGGTAATTTCCCGCAGACCTATTCGATGGTCGGGCTCATCAATGCGGCGGCCCGCCTGTCCAGGAGCTGGGACGAGGTGCTCTGAAAGCAGGGCCGCCCGCCAAGCGCCTGTCACTGCGATCACACAGTTGTCAGATGGCAAACCTCTTTCTATCCTGAACCCGACCGCGCGAGCGGCCCCGGCCAAGGGGAGGGTCGGGGAAGGACATTCCCCGGGAGAAGGAGGCGCTTTCCAAAGAAGCGCCGTTGGAGGAGGATCAATCATGAAAAACTTCGCATTGGCGTCGCTGATTGCTGGCGCGCTTTCGCTACCTGCCATGGCCGCGGATTACACGATCATCGCGCCCGCCAATCCCGGTGGCGGATGGGACCAGACGGCCCGCACCATGCAGACGGTGCTGCAGGAGGCAGGCATCTCGCGCAGCGTGCAGGTTCAGAACGTGCCGGGTGCGGGGGGAACCATCGGGCTTGCGCAATTCGTCAGCCAGAAGAAGGGCGATCCATCCGCGCTGATCGTGGGCGGCTACGTCATGGTCGGTGCGATCCTGACCAACAAGTCGCCCGTCGGGCTCGACGACGTGACGCCCATTGCCCGGCTGACCGGAGAGTATGAGGCCGTGGTCGTTCCCGCCTCCTCTCCGTTCCAGTCGATCAACGACCTGATCGCGGCGCTGAAGGAGAACCCCGGCGCGGTGAGCTGGGCGGGCGGATCGGCGGGCGGCACCGACCATATCGCTGTCGGCCTCATCGCCAAGGCGGCGGGCGTGGATCCGACGAAGATCAACTACATCGCCTATTCCGGCGGCGGCGAGGCGCTGGCCGCGATCCTTGGCGCGCAGGTTTCGGCGGGGGTGTCTTCGCTGGGCGAGTTCGAGGGGCAGATCAAGGCCGGTACGCTGCGGCTTCTCGCGGTTTCCTCCGGTGAGCGGGTAGAGGGCTTCGATGCGCCGACGCTCAAGGAATCAGGGCTCGATGTCGTCCTGGAGAACTGGCGCATGGTCGCCGCCGCGCCGGGGCTGACGCCGGAGCAGAAGGCCGCCGTTTCGGCCGATATCGAGAAGATGGTGAAGTCGGCGGAGTGGCAGAAGCAGCTTTCCGACAAGGGCTGGGCGGATACCTATCTCGCGGGCGACGCCTTCGATACGCAGTTGCAGGAAGATATCGCCGCGACGAACGCTGTGCTCAAAGACATCGGTCTGGTGAAATGAGCGACCGCCCGGTGAGCGGGCAGCGCCACGATGGCCCGGACCATGGACCAAGCGGCCATGGCGGGCGGGACGGGCGGCGCGCCGATACCGGCGCGCTCGTCATCGCGGCGGGGCTGTTCGGCTTCGGTGCCGTCATTATTGCCGATGCGCTGCAGCTCGCCGATCTCGGCGGCTATTCGCAGGTCGGGCCGGGGACGGTGCCGGAAATCGTCGGCGGAGTGCTGATCCTTCTGGCGGTCTGGACGGTCGTGGCGGCCTTTCGCCACGATTTCCCCGAACGGGAGCGGGTGGAGGTTCCGCCGCTTCTGTGGGTGATAGGCGGACTGGTCGCACAGATCCTGCTGCTGATACCTGCGGGTTTCTCCATCGCCACGGGCGTGATGTTCGGCGCGACGGCGCGTGGCTTCGGCTATCGCAACCTGATCTTCGCCGTGATCGTGGGGATCGTCCTGTCCTTCGCGGTCTGGCTGCTGTTTTCGCAACTGCTGCAACTGCACCTGCCGGAAGGCGTGCTTGAGAACCTCTTTCTGAGGGCGGTCCGGTGACGACATTCGATTTCCTGCTGCAGGGCCTCGCCATAGCCATGCAGCCGATGAACCTGCTCTATGCGCTGATCGGCGTGACGCTTGGCACGGCGGTCGGTGTGCTGCCGGGGATCGGCCCCGCGCTGACCGTGGCGCTCCTGCTGCCGGTGACCTACAAGCTCGACCCGGCCGGATCTCTCATCATGTTCGCGGGCATCTATTACGGGGGGATGTACGGCGGGTCGACAACCTCCATCCTGCTGAATACGCCAGGGGAAAGCGCCTCGATCATCACCGCGCTGGAGGGCAACCGGATGGCGCGCAAGGGTCGGGGCGGCCCCGCGCTCGCCACCGCGGCCATCGGCTCCTTCGTGGCGGGGCTGATCGCGACGCTGCTGCTCGCCTTCGTCGCGCCGATCATCGTGAAGCTCGCGCTGGTGTTCGGCCCGCGGGAGTACTTTGCGCTGATGGTGCTGGCCTTCGTGACCGTCTCCTCCGCTTTCGGGGAATCGGCGCTGCGGGGGCTGACATCGCTGTTTCTGGGGCTGGGGCTGGCCGTCATCGGGATCGACCAGCTTTCGGGGCAGGCGCGCCTCTCGTTCGGTATGCCCGAACTGCTCGACGGGGTGGAGGTGACGACACTGGCCGTCGCGATGTTCGCCATCGGGGAGGCGCTCTACCTCGCCTCGCAGCGGTGGTCGGGCAAGGATGAGGTGATCGCGGTCAAGGGATCGCTCTGGATGAACCGGCAGGACTGGAAACGGTCATGGCGGCCCTGGCTCCGCGGCACCGCCATCGGCTTTCCCATCGGCGCCATGCCGGCAGGCGGGGCGGAGATCGGCACCTTCCTGTCCTATGCCGTCGAAAAGAAGATGACCAAACATCCCGAGGAATTCGGAGAGGGGGCCATCGAAGGCGTCGCCGGGCCGGAAGCCGCGAACAATGCCTCTGCTGCCGGAACGCTGGTGCCGCTGCTCACGCTCGGCCTGCCGACGACGGCGACGGCGGCGATCATGCTGGCCGGGTTCCAGCAGTTCGGCCTGCAGCCCGGGCCGCTGCTCTTCGCCACGAATCCCACGCTTGTCTGGGGGCTGGTGGCCTCGCTGCTGATCGCAAACGCCATGCTGCTCGTGCTGAACCTGCCGCTGATCGGGCTGTGGGTGAAGCTGCTCACCATCCCGCGGCCATGGCTTTACGCAGGCATCCTGCTGTTCGCGACGCTGGGCACCATCGGGGCCAATCCCTCGGTGTTCGAACTGGCGATGCTGCTGGCCTTTGGCCTCTTGGGCTTCGTGATGCGGCTCTTCGGCTACCCGATCGCACCGATCGTCGTGGGGCTGATCCTCGGCCCGCTGGCGGAGCAGCAGCTGCGCCGGGCGCTGGCGATCAGCCAGGGGGACTGGACGGTGCTTGTCTCCTCGCCGGTTTCGGCAGGCTTGATGACGGTGGCGGTCCTCGCCTTCGTGGTGCCGATGATCCTGCGTATCCGGGGCCGCGGCAAGGTGTTGAGCCAGCTCGCCGCGGATGAGGACTGACGGGGGAGACGGGGAGGGGTGCCCGCGCCCCACCCCTATGGCTCAGCGGGTGGCCCATTCCCCCTTGCGGAACACTGGCACCCGGGCGCCGTCGGCGCCGATCCCGTCGATGTCTATCTCGCCGGAGCCGATCATCCAGTCCACATGGATGAGGCTGGAGTTGCCCCCCTGCGCGGCGATCTCTTCCGGCGTGAGGCTCGCCCCGTCGACGAAGCATTTGGAGTAGCACTGGCCGAGCGCGATGTGGCAGGCGGCGTTCTCGTCGAACAGTGTGTTGTAGAACAGCAACCCCGATTGCGAGATGGGAGAGGAATGGGGCACCAGCGCCACCTCTCCCAGCCGCCGCGCGCCCTCGTCCGTATCCAGCACCTTGAGCAGCACGGCTTCCCCCTTGGTGGCGCGCGCCTCCGTGATGCGCCCGCCCTCGAACCGCACTTGGATATTGTCGATCAGCGTGCCCTGATGGGCGAGCGGCTTGGTGGAGCGGACATAGCCTTCAACGCGCTGGGAATGGGGCGTGGTGAAGACCTCTTCCGTCGGGATGTTGGGGTTGCAGGTGATGCCGTTCTTGGCGGGTGACGCCCCGCCCATCCACTCATGCCCGTCGGCAAGGCCCACCGTCAGATCGGTACCGGGTCCGGTGAAATGGAGCGCGGCGAACCGATGCTCGTTCAGCCAGCCCGCGCGCGTCTTCAGCGCAGCGTTATGTGAAGCCCAGGCGGCGACCGGGTCCGGCCCGTCAACGCGGGAGGCGGCGAAGATCGCGTCTGCCAGCCGCGCCACCGCCGAATCCTCCGGCAGGTCGGGAAAGACGAGCCGCGCCCAGGACGGGTTGGGATAGGAGACGATGTTCCAGTTGATATCGAAATTGGAGATCTTCTCCAGCGCGGGTTTGTAGGCAGCGGAGTTGGCCCGGTTGGCGCGGGCCACTTTGGCGGGATCCTGTTCGGCCAGCAGCATGGGATTGTCGCCTGAAACGGCAAGCCGTGCGGCATTCCCCTCATAGGCGGCGGCCATGCCGCGATAAAGCCAGTCCGGCGCACGGTCGAAGGAGGCATCCTGACCATGCTGGAACCGGGCGAGCGTCACGCCTTCGTCCGACAGGATCGGCGTTACCACGCCCGCACCGGCGGCATAGGCCCGCGCGGCGATCCGGCGGACGAGGGGCAGGGCGGCGACCGGCGCGGTCAGCACGAGATCCTGCCCGGGCTGAAGGTTCAGACCGACCTTCACGGCAACTTCCGCGAGCCGGTCGAGCAGCTCCTCGCTCACAGGGCCGGCAGAGGGATCGATGGGGGATGGCTTGTTCATCACAGGCTCCTTGGCTTCCCGCAAAAGCATAGCCCGCGCATGGGCGGCGTCAAAGGCTCCACTGCCCGTCGGCGGAGGGTTCCCGAAGGATCTCGCGCGCGCATTCATGACGCCCAGACGTCACTCGTGTGCTTCTCCTGCTAGACAATCGCCCGCGCCCGCGGAGATCAGCCACACTATGCAAGCCAACTGGCGTGACCACCCCAATCGCCCGGGCGCGTGTGGAGCTCAGGAGCCCTGCCACTGGAACCGCCGCATAAGTACCCAATCGCCCGCGCGCGCGTGGAGGTCAGGTCACGGATGGGCGCATTCATGGCTGCGTCTAGCAATCGCCCGCGCGCGTGGAGGTCAGCTTGCAAGCCATGCAAGGCGCTTAGGGATAAACCAATAGCCCGTGCGAGTGGAGGTCAGCCCACGCCGCATGGACGGCAAGGGCATGGACACAATCGCTCGTGATCGCTCGTGCGCGCGTGGAGGTCAGTGACCCCAAGCTAGAGGCCGTTAATTCTAGAACCAGTTAATTCCAGAACTAATCGCCCACGCGCGCCTAGAGGTAGCCCGGGTTTGCCTGCCCCCGGAACCGGCGAAGCGCAATCGCCCACGCGCATAGAGGTCGCACAGGAGCGCAGAAAGACAGAGACTTGGCCGGGATATTGCTCGTCCGCGCGTGGAGGTCAGCGACTGTGTGCTCAATACGCTCTCGGGCTGCCGACATCGCTCGCCGGCTGGGAGGTCAGGCTGCTGCCGAGGCTTTAAGGATCGAACGAGCCTATCGACAGCGCGCGCAGGGAGGGTCTGGTCCTCGGCATGCTGGCGCGTGGCGACAAGAACCTATCGCCGGCGTGCTTCGGGCGGGCCGCCCCTGGTGCGATCAAGAGGGCCGGGCGCTCTGGCAATCGCCCCCGCGCGTGCGGAGAGCCGATGATAGAGGCATTGTTCATATTTTCCACAAACCAATCGCCCCCGCGTGTGCGGAGGGCCGTTTGAGGGCGCGCCGAGGAATGGGACTGAGTTCCTATCACTCCCGCGCGTGTGGAGGGCTGGCTTTGTGAACGCCAGCACGAGATTCTTGATTACTATCGCCCCAGCGCGTGTGGAGGGCCGGGATGGCGTCAAGGAGCCTTGGCCGGCTGCGCCATCGCCTGTGAGCGCGTGACGGCCAGGTTGGTCTATCCGCTTCCGCCGGCCCGCGCGCCGGTGGGGGTCAGAGTGACCGTGCTGAAGCCGCTGGGGGTCAGAGGCTGCCCTCCGGCAGGGCATGGCGCGCAATCCGGCAGGGAGGCTGCCTTCGGCAGCGCGGGGGACGCCCCCCGCGACCCCCGGCGGAAAGCCCGGGTGCCTCAGGCGGGATCGCCGAGCCGTCCGATAGCGGCGGCGGTATCTGCCATTCGGTTGGAGAAGCCCCATTCGTTGTCGTACCAGGAGAGGATGCGGCAGAGCCGGCCCTCCATCACTCTGGTCTGGTCCATGTGAAACACCGAGGAGCGGGGGTCGTGGTTGAAGTCGGAGGAGACGTTCGCCTCCTCCGTGAAGCCGAGGATCCCCGCCAGCCGCCCCGCCGCCGCCTAGCGGATCGCGGCGTTGATCTCCTCCGCCGTCGTGTCCCGTGCCGCCTCGAACACCAAGTCCACGACAGAGACGTTCGGTGTCGGAACC